>CAVZWR010000005.1:0-462500 GCA_963779025.1 uncultured Actinomycetes bacterium | reverse complement strand
CGACCGGCCACCGCGTGCTCGCGCGGCTCGTCGGCTCCGAGAGCCGCAAGATCGTCCCCTCCGACGAGATCGCGCCGGTGATGAAGCAGGCGATCGTCGCGATCGAGGACAAGCGGTTCTTCGAGCACCGCGGCGTCGACGTGCGCGGCATCATGCGCGCCGTCTGGCAGGACGCCCGGAACAAGAAGGTGGTGCAGGGCGGCTCGACGATCACCCAGCAGTTCGTCAAGAACGCGTACCTGACGAGCAAGCGGTCGCTCTCGCGCAAGCTGAAGGAGGCGGCGCTCTCGTGGCAGCTCGACCAGGTGTGGTCGAAGGACCGGATCCTGACCGCCTACCTGAACACGATCTACTTCGGGAACGGTTCCTACGGGATCGAGCGGGCCGCCCAGGTCTACTTCGGGCACGGAGCGTCGAAGCTGACCACCGCCGAGGCCGCGCTGCTCGCCGGTATCCCCGCCGACCCGAGCCGCTTCAACCCGGTCACCGACCCGAAGGCCGCTCACCAGCGCCGGCGAGACGTGCTCCAGGCAATGGTCGACCAGAAGGACATCACCTACAACGAGTTCCGCAAGGCGAACCGGACACCGCTGCCGAAGCCGGAGGACATTCACCAGCCGGGGGTTCGCGGGCCGGCGCAGTACTTCGTCGACTACGTCAAGCAGCAGCTCGTCGACCGGTACGGGACGCGCAAGGTGTTCGGCGGTGGGCTGGTCGTGAAGACGACGATCGACCTCGGGCTTCAGCAGCGCGCACGGAACTCCATCTCCAAATGGCTGCACGGACCGAACATGCCGACCGCGGCACTCGTCGCGCTCGACCCGCGGGACGGGCGCGTGCTCGCGATGGTCGGCGGCCAGAACTACCGCCAGAGCCAATTCAACCTCGCGGTGCAGGGCGAGCGCCAGCCCGGCTCGTCCTTCAAGCCGTTCGTGCTGACGACCGCGCTCGAGCAGGGAATCTCGCCGGCGACGACCCTCGAGTCGAGGCCGGTGACGATCGCGCTCGGCGACCGGAACTGGTACGTCCACAACTACGAGGGCTCGAACCTCGGCTGGATCGACCTGACCTCCGCGACCGCGTACTCCGACAACACGGTCTACGCGCAGCTGACGAACATCGTCCAGCCGGGCAACGTTGCCGCGACTGCGCGCAAGCTCGGCGTGACGCGGAAGCTGAACCCGTACTTCGCGATCGGGCTCGGCGCCGACCCGGTCAGCCCGCTGGAGATGGCCCGCGCGTTCGCAGCGTTCGCCGACGGCGGTAAGCGCATCGACGGGTCGCTGTTGAAGAACCGGCCGCGGGTCGTGCTCTCGGTCAACGGCAACGGCAACAAGGTGAAGCCGCGGCAGGTGATCAGCCAGACCAACGCGGAGATCGTCACCGACATCCTCCAGAAGGTCGTCCAGTACGGAACGGGCAAGCGAGCGGCGCTCGCCGACCGCCCCGTCGCCGGCAAGACCGGCACGACCGAGAACTACGGCGACGCGTGGTTCGTCGGCTACACGCCGCAGATGGTCGTCGCCGTCTGGGTCGGCTACCCGAACACGCTGCGCCCGATGCTGACCGAGTTCCACGGCGATCCGGTCGCGGGCGGAACGTACCCCGCGCTGATCTGGAAGAGCTTCATGGAGAGCGCCCTCCGCTACAAGAACGAGTCCCCGCAAAGCTTCCCGGCGCCGAACACGCCGGGGAGCGAGACCAGGCGGCTGGTACTGCGCGACGGCACGTACCAGCTCGACAACGGACTCTGCCGCAACACGATCTCCGTCCAGTACTTCTCCGGGCGCGTGCCCGCGAAGAAGGCGAACTGCAGGCCGAACGAGGTCGAGGTGCCGAACGTCGTGGGCTCGTCGTACGACGTCGCGAAGGCGCGGCTCGACGCGCAGCCGCTGACGCCGGTCGTCGTCTACAAGCCGGCGTCCGCGGGGCAGGCGCTGCACGTGGTCGTCAAGCAGATCCCGGCGCGCGGCCGGCTGTCCTCGTACAACCGCGTGACGATCGTCTTTGCGAAGCCGCTCCACGGCGTCGTGCCGAAGGTGGTCGGGATGAAGCTGTCCGTGGCGCGAAAGCAGCTCGAGCGACTGAAGCTGAAGATCAACGTGCGCGGGGCCGGGTCGAAGATCGTGCGCCAGCGGCCGAAGGCCGGGGTGGCCGCAGGCCAGGGACTGCCGGTCACGCTGTGGGTAAAGCGCGGCTGACGAACGGCGATCCGGCCAGGACGTAGCGCCACGGCAGCTCGGCTGCGCGCGTGATCCCGATGCGCGGCGCCGCGGGCAACCTCGACCTGGCTAGCCCTCGGGCGGAGTATCGAAGGGTGGCCGGTCGAGCGGAAGGCCGTCCTGCTCACGAGTCACGCCGAGCGCCTCGCACAGCCGCCCCGGCCCGGAGCAGAGGAGGCGTGGGTTCGCGGTGCGGCGCCGCTCCTCCATCCGTTCCAGCCCGTGCGTCGGCTCGAGCGCGCGGACGAGCACCGCCTCAGCGACGCCCACGTCGCCGCAGACCAGGTTCAGGCACCAGTGGATCCCGTAAGAGCGGTACACGTACGCGTGCCCGGGCGGCCCGAACATCGAGGCGTTCCGCGCGGTCGGCCCCCGGTACCCGTGGCTCGCCGGATCCTGCTGGTCGTAGGCCTCGACCTCGACGACCAGACCCCCAACCCCGTCGACGAGCAACGACGCGCCGATCAACTCCGGCGCGACCTCATGGACGCTGCGCGCGAAGAAGGCTGTGGACAGGGCGTCACTCATCCCCGTGCCGGTATCTGATACCTGGCCACGGCTGGAACTGTCGTAGCGGAAGAGATCAGGGAGCAGCGCGAGGATCGCGAGGGCGCCGGCGGCGCACGCGATGCCGCCGGAGACGACGGAGAAGCGGAGGCTCGTCAGCGAGGCGACGATGCCGGCCTCGACGTTGCCGAGCGCGGGCGTGCTCGCGACCTGCGTGAGCTCGAAGCCCTGCATGCGGCCGCGGAAGTGGTCCGGAGTCGAGGCGAAGAGGATCGTCGAGCGGAGGATGGCGCTGATCTCGTCCGCGCAGCCGGCGATCGCGAGCATCGCGAGCGCAGGCCAGAGCGTGGTCGAGAAGCCGAAGATCGCGATCGCAGTCCCCCAGACGACGATCGCGAGCGAGACCGCGACGCCCTGGCGGCGCACGTGGCCGATCCAGCCGGAGGTCAGCGCGGCAAGGAGCGCCCCCGCCGACGGCGCGGCGTAGAGCAGGCCGACGACGCGGGCGCCCGCGTCGAAGTGGTGCGTGGCGATCGCCGGGAAGAGCGCCTGGGGCATCCCGAAGACCATCGCGTTCGTGTCGAGAACGAACGTCCCGAGGATCACCGGCTGCCGGACGAGGAACCGCCAGCCCTCGCGCAGCGATTCGAGCGCCTCCCGGGCGACCTCGACCTTGGGCGGCGCGGGCGCGACCAGCAGGACGGCGACGAGCGAGGCCGAGAACGAAACCGCGTCGATCACGTACGCCCAGCCGACTCCGACCGCCGCGATCAGAACGCCGCCGAGAGCAGGGCCGACGATCGCGGCGGACGTCGCGTAGATCGACACGAGCACCTGCGACGCCGCGAGTTGGTCATCCGGGACGAGCCCCGGCATCATCGCGCGCAGGGCCGGCGCCCCGAGCGACCAGAACGAGGTCGCGACGAACGCGAGCACGTACAAGGCCCAAACCTGTGGCGAGCCGGCGAACGCGTTGACGGCCAGCAGCGCAACGACCGCCATCAGCCCGATGTCCGCCCAGAGCACCACCCGCCGCCGGTCGAACCGGTCGGCGATCGTCCCACCGAGTGCGGCGAAGGCGAGCAGCGGAACCGCGTCGCAGATCGACAGTAGCCCGACCTGCAGCGCCGACCCGGTCAGCGAGTAGAGCTGGTACGGGACCGCGACGAACGTCGCCATGTTCCCGAAGGCCGAGATCGCCTGCCCGGTCCAGAGCAGCCGGTAGTCGCGGTGCCGCAGCGGGCGGAGGTCGATCGCGACCATGCGCAGCCTCCGGAACCGGCCGGGACGGTCGGTTGTCGGCGGCGCCTCCTCGAGGCCGATCGGCTCCTGGTCGAAGTCGCTCAGAGCGCCCGAAGGCTAGAAGAGCTTCTCGGCCTCGGTGGGCCTCGACGTCTTCTCGAGCAGGCGGTGCGCGCGGCGACCGAGATCGCCCAGGTCGACCTTGCCCTGGTCGGCCGCCTCGGCCAACCGCTCCGCCAGCGCCAGAGCGTCGTCGAGGATCGCCGAGCTTGCGCCGGCGTCCTGGCCCATCTCGGCGAGAATCGTCCGCTCGGTACGCGACGCGACGATCGGCTCGGCGACGCCTTCGACCCACACGCGCGTGCGCCGGCCGCTGCCGCGATCGCTCGTGTCCAGCGGCTCCAGCGCGTAGATCTTGTCCGAGCGCGCGTACTTCCCGAAGCCGAGGAAGATCATCTTGGTCGCGCCGTCCGCCACGAGGTGATTATGGAGCCTCTGTAGGCTCGCGCGAATGCCGCGCGTCTACCTCTCTCCCCCACATCTCTCCGGCCGCGAGCTCGACTACCTCCGCGACGCGATCGACTCGAACTGGGTCGCGCCGCTCGGGCCGCACGTGGACGCGTTCGAGGCGGAGACCTCGGAGCTGACCGGCGTGCCGCACGCGCTCGCGCTCTCGAGCGGGACCGCCGCGCTCCACCTCGCGCTCGTCGTCCTCGGGATCGGCGCCGGAGACGAGGTCGCCTGTTCCTCGCTGACCTTCTCCGCGAGCGCGAACCCGATTCGCTTCGTCGGGGCGACACCGGTCTTCATCGACGCAACCGAGGAGACCTGGACGCTCGACCCCGAGTTGCTCCGGCGGGCGCTGGACGAGCGCCCGCAGATCAAGGCCGTCGTCGCCGTCGACCTCTACGGGCAGTGCTGCGACTACGACGTGATCCGCGCGCTCTGCGCCGAGCGCGGCGTGGCCCTCGTCCAGGACGCGGCGGAGTCGCTCGGCGCGACGTATCGCGAGGAGCCCGCAGGCGCGCAGGGTGACCTCGCGGTCTTCTCCTTCAACGGCAACAAGGTGATCACGACGAGCGGCGGCGGGATGCTCGTCTCCCGGAACGGCGAGTGGATCGCACACGCGCGCAAGCTCTCGACGCAGGCGCGCGAGCCCGCGCCGCACTACGAGCACACCGAGATCGGCTTCAACTACCGCCTCAGCAACCTGCTCGCCGCCGTCGGCCGGGCCCAGCTCGAAGTGCTCCCGGACCGCGTCGCGGCCAGGCGCCGGATCAACGCCCGCTACCGCGAACTGCTGCCCGACGTCGAGTTCATGCCCGAGGCCGCCTACGGGACGGGCAACTGCTGGCTGACCTGCGTCCTCCTTCCCGACCCCGAGCGCGTCCGGCTCGCACTCGAGCAGGAGGACATCGAGTCACGCCCGCTCTGGAAGCCGATGCACCTCCAGCCCGTCTACCGGGACGCGCCCGTCTACGGCGGCGAGGTCTCGGCCCGACTCTTCGAGCAGGGCCTCTGCCTGCCGAGCGGGTCCGCGCTCGGCGAGGACGACCAACGCCGCGTGGTCGAGACGCTGCTCGCTACGCGGGCTTAGCGGCCGGCACGTACTCGACCCACTGCGACCACCGCTCGCTCATGCCGGTGACCGTGTCGGCGTAGGCCTTCTGGAGCTCGAGCGTGACCGGCCCGACGCCGATCTCGTGGTCGTCGACCGAGTTCACCGGGGTCACCTCGACCGCCGTCCCGGCCATGAACACCTCGTCGGCGGTGTAGAGGTCGCTGCGAATCATCGGCTTCTCGACCACGCTGTAGCCCAGGTCCTGGGCGATCTGGATGAGCGTGTTGCGCGTGATCCCGGGCAGGATCGAAGCGGAGAGATCGGGCGTGAAGACGGTCCCGTCCTTGACCGCGAAGATCGTCTCGCCCGGCCCGTCGGCGATGAACCCGTTGTCGCTCAGCATGATCGCCTCGTCGTAGCCCGAGCGGCGCGCCTCGTGCGTCGCAAGCATCGAGTTCAGGTAGACGCCGGTCGCCTTCGAGGCGTGCGGAATCGTGTTCGGCCCGACGCGCTGCCAGGACGAGATCATCGCGCGAATGCCGTGCTGTTGACTGCCCTCGCCGAGATAGGCGCCCCATGGCCAGCTCATGATCGCGACGTCCACCGGGTTCGTCCCCGTGTGCACGCCCAGCTCGCCGTACCCGTAGAACGCGATCGGCCGGAGGTAGCACTCGGTGAGGCCGTTGACGCCGATCGTCTCGAAACAGGCGGCGCGCAACTCGTCGACCGAGAAGGGCAGCTCCATGTAGATCAGGCTCGGCGGAGGTATGGAGCCGCACGAGGTGCTCCTGGAGGCGAAAGACGGCAGGGCCGCGCTCGGTGTCGTAGCAGCGGATGCCCTCGAAGACTCCCGTGCCGTAATGCAGGCCGTGGGCGCCGACGTGGACCCGGGCGTCCGCCCAGTCCACGAGCTCCCCGTTCATCCAGATCTTCTCGGTCTCCTGCATTCCGCTCCCTTCCTGGCGATTTTACTCGTCCACAGTGACATCGAACTGCTGGGCCTGGGCGACGCGCACGAGCTCCGTCGCGGGCAGCCCGGCCATGTGCCGCTCCGATCCCGCGCCGACCCAGAGCGTCCCGCCGCCGAGCAGGCGCTTGTCGATCAGCACCCGCTCGACTGCCCGTAGCCCGAACGGTGCAACCCCGCCGGGCGGATAGCCGGTCGCCTCCACGACCAGTTCCGCGCCCGCCACGCGTGCCTTCTCGGCGCCGACCGCCGCAGCGACCTTGGCCTTGTCGGCACGTCGGTCGCCCGGGACCATCACGAGCACCGCACGCCCGTCGCAGTCGAAGACCAGCGACTTGACGATCTGGCTCAGGTCACAGCCGACGGCGTTGGCGGCATCCTCCGCGGTGGGCGTTCCCTCCGCGAACTCCTCGACCCGTGCCTCCGCACCGGCCTCTCGGAGCACCGCGCTGACCCGCTCGACAGGCTCCGGCCAGGCCATGAACCAAGGGTAGCCGCGTCCCACCTGCGGACGCCAAGGCGTTGTTCCCTTTGGCGGCTAGCCCAGCGAGATGAACCAGGCGTCGTCGAAGCCCTCCGCGTTGATGAGCTTCGAGAGCTCCGGCGGCGCGGGCGCGTCGATCGCGAAGGCCATCAGCGCCTTGCCGGCCTCGTGCGTCCGCGAGACCGCCATGTTCGCGATGTTCACGCCGTGCTCCCCGAACACCGTCCCGACCCGGCCGATCACGCCCGGCATGTCGGTGTAGAGCAGAAAGACGAGGTTCGGCGCCAACTCGATGTCGATCGCAAAGCCGAGCGCACGCGCGAGGAAGAGCCGCGGCTCCGGCCCGATCGTCGTCCCGCTGACGGCAACGCCGTCCGTCCTCACCTCGACGACGTTCATGTAGTCCCGCGAGGCGAGAAAGCGCTCCTCCGCGACCTCGATCCCGCGCTCGGCGGCGATTACCGGCGCGTTCACGTAGTTGACCGCCTGGTCGACGCGGCCCTGGAAGACGCCGTTCAGCGCCGCGACGGTCAGCAGCCGCGTGTCGTACTCGGACAGCGGCCCGTGCGCGGCGACGGCGACCTTCTTCGGCCAGCTCCCTTCCAGCTCGACCGCCAGCCGTCCGAGCTTCGCGGCGAGTGGAATGAACGGGCCGAGCACCTCGAGGTCGGCGGCGTCGACGACCGGGATGTTGACCGCGTTCCTGACGAGCCCACCCTCCAGGGCGGCGACGACCTGCTCGGCGATGATCAGGCCCGCGCGATCCTGCGCCTCATCGGTCGAGGCGGCCAGGTGCGGCGTGACGACGACCTCGTCGAGCTCGAGCAGCGGGCCCGTGTACGGCTCCGCGGAGAAGACGTCCAGCGCCGCGCCGGCGAGCTTCCCCGACCGGATCGCCTCGACGAGCGCGTCCTCGTCGACGAGCGCGCCGCGGGCGGCATTGACGAGGCGCGCCCCGTCCCGCATCTTCGCAATCGCGTCCGTCCCGATGATCCCGGTCGTCTCGTCGGTCAGCGGCAGGTGCAGCGTGACGAAGTCCGCGGCGCCGAGCACGTCGTCCAGCCCGGGGAGGCGTTCGACCCCGACTTCGCGGAAGCGGTCGTCGCCGACGAACGGGTCGTACCCGACGACCCGCATCCCGAGGCCGATCGCTCGCCGCGCGACCTGCTGGCCGATCCGGCCGAAGCCGAGCACGCCGAGCGTCTTGCCCTCGAGCTCGATCCCGCCCCAGCGGGAGCGCTCCCAGCTGCCCTGCTTCAGGGCCGCATGCGCCTGCGGGATGTTGCGAGCGAGCGCGACCAGGAGCCCGATCGTCTGCTCCGCGGCCGAGACGACGGTGGAGTCGGGCGCATTCGCGACGACGATGCCGCGGTGCGTTGCCGCATTGAGGTCGACGTTGTCGATCCCCACTCCGGCGCGGCCGATCATCTTCAGCTTCCCGGCGCGCTCGATCAGATCGGCCGTGAGCTTGGTCGCTGACCGGATGACGATCGCGTCGTAGTTGCCGATCGTCTCTGCGAGATCGGACTCGGTGTCGACGTCGACGTCGAAGTGCTCGCGGAGGAGGTCGACGCCGGCCTCGGCGATCGGCTCCCGGACGAGGACGCGCGGACGCGGGCTCACACGCGGGCCGGCGCCGCGTACGCCTCGAGCGCCGCGGTCACGGCTGCGCCGCGCTCGATGTCCGCGCCGGCATCGGTCAGCGCGAGCTCGACCGCGGCGAGCGCCGTCGTGATGTCGAAGACGTCGTAGTAGCCGATGTGGCCGATCCGGAAGAGGCGGTTCTTCAGGTCGCCGTGGCCGCCGGCGACGGTTACGCCGTAGCGGTCGCGCAGGGCGAGCCGCATTTCGGTCGCGTCCACGCCCTCCGGCGTCAGGATCCCGGTGACGACCGCCGACCGGTCCTCGTCCGGCGAGAACAGCTCGAGCCCCATCGCCTTCGCGCCCTCGCGGCAGGCGCGCCCGAGCCGAACGTGGCGGTCGAACACCGCCTCGAGCCCTTCCTCGAGCAGCAGCCCGAGCGCGACGTTCAGCGCGCGCACGAGCGACACGGCCGGGGTGAACGCGCTCTCCAGCTTCTCCTGCCCGGCACGCGTGCGCTCCCAGTCGTAGTAGAAGCGCGGGCTCGTCCCGAGCTGCTCCCAGGCCGCAGGCGAGACCGAAGCGAGCCCGAGCCCGGGCGGCGTCATCAGAGCTTTCTGCGAGCCGGAGGCGACGACGTCGAGCCCCCACGCGTCCGGCTCGAGCGGCACGGCGCCGAGCGACGAAACGGCATCGACGACGACGAGCGCGCCCGACGGCTTCGCGGCCGCAGCGAGCGCCTGGAGATCGCACACGACCCCGGTCGAGGTCTCGGAGTGCGTCAGGAAGACGGCCTTGGCGCCGCCGACCTCCTCGAGCCGCGCGCTCAGATCCTCCGCGCGCGGCGTCTCGCCCCACTCGTAGACCACAGCCTGAACGTCGCAACCGTAGGCGCCGGCCAGCTTCTGCCAGCGCTCGCCGAATGCGCCCGCGGACACGACGACGACCCGGTCGCCCGGCGAGCAGAGGTTCGCGACCGCCGACTCCATCGCGCCGGTGCCCGAGCAGGTGAAGAGCAGGACGTCGTTGTCGGTGCGGCAGATCTCGCGAAGCCGACCGAGGCACTCGCCGAACAGCACCTTGTAGTCGGGCCCGCGGTGGTGCACGACCGGCTCGGCGAGGGCGGCGAGCACCTCCGGAGGCACAGGCGTTGGCCCCGGGGTGAAGAGGTACCGCTTCTCGGCCACTCGCCGTCAGCCTAGCGGCGGCTGCGGCTCGCGCCCGTGTCGGTTCTGCACGACCACGCTCGGCCGGGGACGATAAGGTGCCCGCCGATGAACGCGAACGGAGCCGTCGTGGTCGCGAAGGACGTCGCACGCCGATACGGCGAGGGCGACACGGCCGTCGAGGCCCTGCGCGGGATCTCGCTCGACGTCAACAGAGGCCAGCTCACGACCGTGATGGGCCCCTCGGGCTCCGGCAAGTCGACCCTCATGCACATCCTCGCCGGGCTCGACAAGCCCACCGAGGGCAGCGTCGAGATCGCGGGCACCGAGATCACCACGCTCGGCGACACCGACCTGACGAAGCTCCGGCGCGAGCACATCGGGTTCATCTTCCAGTTCTTCAACCTGCTGCCGATGCTCACCGCCGAGGAGAACATCACCCTGCCGCTCACGATCGCCGGGGAGAAGATCGACGACGACTGGCTCGAGCAGCTGATCGCCTCGGTCGGGCTGAAGGACCGCCGCAAGCACCGGCCCTCCGAGCTCTCCGGCGGCCAGCAGCAGCGCGTCGCGATCGCGCGCGCTCTGATCTCGAAGCCGACGGTCGTCTTCGCCGACGAGCCGACCGGCAACCTCGACTCGAAGACGGGCGGCGAGATCCTCGAGCTGCTCGCGTCACGCTGTCCAGGAGCCAGGGCCAGACGACGGTGATGGTCACGCACGACCCGCGCTCGGCCTCGATCGCCGACCGCATCCTCTTCCTCGCCGACGGCGGCATCGTCAAGGAGCTCCCCCGCTCCGACCCGAGCGAAGTCGTCAGGGCGATGGACGAGATCTCGCGCGCGTGAGGACGATCGCCCTCCGCGGGCTGTGGGGCCGCAAGCTCCGCACGATTCTGACCGGGTTCGCGATCGTGCTCGGGATCGCGACGATCAGCGGCACGTTCGTCCTGACCGACTCGATCACGCACGCCTTCAACAAGATCTTCTCGAGCATCTACGTCGGCACCGACGCGTCGATCACGGGCAAGTCGGCCGTCAGCGTCGACGCGCACGCACGACCTGCCGCCGTTCGACGAGTCGCTGCTCGCGAAGGTGAAGGCAGCTGCCGGACGGTCCAGGCGGCGCTCGGCGGAGTCGGCGGCGACCGCGAACCTGATCGGCAAGAACGGGAAGGTGATCAGCTTCGGCGGCGCGCCGCACCTCGGCTTCTCGGTCGACCCGAGACAGGCCCGAGTTCAACTCGCCTGACGCTCGTCGAGGGGAACTGGCCGAAGGCGAACGGAGGTCGTCGATCGACCGCGCGACCGCGGGCAAGAAGCACATCGAGGTCGGCGACACGATCAGGATCGAGGCGGAGGGCGCCGCGACGCCGTTCAAGGTCGCCGGTCTCGTCAAGTTCGGGTCGAGCGGCCTGAGCCTCGGCGGCGCGACGCTCGCCGGCTTCGACCTCGCGACGGCGCAGCGCCTGTTCGACAAGGAGGGGAAGCTCGACCAGATCCGCGTCTCGAGGAAGGCGAATGTCAGCGAGGCCGAGCTGCTCGCCTCAGACTCCGCTCGATCCTCCCGCCGCAGACGCAGGTGCGGAGCGGCGGCGACGCAGGCGAGACCGACGCGAGCGACACAACGCGCTTCACGAGCTTCCTGCAGAACGTTCCTGCTCTCGTTCGGCTTCATCGCGCTCTTCGTCGGCGCGTTCGTGATCGCCAACTCGCTCTCGATCACGATCGCGCAGCGGACGCGCGAGTTCGCGACGCTCCGGACGATCGGGCGCCTCGCGGCGCCAGGTCCTCGCGCTCGGTGCTGCTCGAGTCGCTTCGTCATCGGCACGCTGGCATCCGTGACGGGGCTCTTCCTCGGGCTCGGCCTCGGCCAAGGTGCTCTTCTGGCTCTTCGAGCAGTCCGGCTTCACGCTCCCGAACACCGGCCTCGCTCCTCAAGCCGCGCACGGTCATCGTCTCGCTGCTCGTCGGGATCGTCGTGACGATGATCGCGCAGCCTGCGGCCGGCGCGCCGCGCGACGCGGGTGCCGCCGATCGCCGCCGTCCGCGAGGGCGCGACACTCCCGCCCGGGCCGCTTTCGCCAAGTACCGGCCGATCGGGCTCCGCGCTGCTCGCCGTGCTCGGGTTCCTGCTGCTCGCCTTCGGGCTCTTCGGCGCGCACGGCACCACCAAGGTGCTCGCTCTTCATGGGCCTCGGCGCCGTGCTGGTCTTCTTCGGCGTCGCGCTCTTCTCCGCGCAGCTGATCCGGCCGATCGCTGCCGTGCTCGGCGTGCCGGGCGACCGGCTCGCCGGCGCCCCCGGCGTCCTCGCCCGCGAGAACGCGACGCCGCAACCCGCAGCGGACCGGCGCGAACGCACGGCGCGCTGATGATCGGGATCACGCTCGTCACCCTCGTGACCATGCTCGCGGCCTCGATCCGCGCTTCGTTCTTCGGCGCCGTCGACAAGATCTTGGATCGCCGACTACGCGGTAACCGCCGAGAACAACTTCGACCTGATCCCGGTCGCGATCGGCGAAGCGAGCCGCGAAGACGCCGGGCGTGCACAACGTCGTCGCGGTGCGGGTCGGGCGACGCGCGCGTCTTCGGCAGGCAAGCACACGCTGTCCGGGATCGACCCCGGCGGCGAGCCAGATCTTCACATCTGGACTGGACCGAAGGCCGACCAGTCGGTGCTCGACAGCGCTCGGGACCGACGGCGCGTTCACCGACAAGGACTACGCCGAAGAAGCACAACCTGACGCTCGGCTCGAAGGTCAGGATCCTCGCCCCGAGCGGGGAACGGCCGACATTCCGATCCGGGGATCTTCGACCCGCCGGCCGGCGGCTCGCCGTTCGCGGCGCTGACGATCTCGACGGAGGTCTCGACAAGCTCTACACAGCGCCGCAGGACCAGTTCGTCTTCTTCAACATCAACGGCGGCGCGTAGAAGGCGAACGAGCGGAAGCTCGAGCAAGCGCTCGCCGGCTTCCCGAACGCGAAGGTCCAGACCGCGACGAGTTCAAGGACAACCAGGCCGCGCTTCCTGAAGACATCCTCAACATCCTCTACGTCCTGCTCGCGCTGTCCGTGATCGTCAGCCTGTTCGGGATCGTGAACACGCTCGTGCTGACGATCTTCGAGCGGACGCGCGAGCTCGGGATGCTGCGCGCGGTCGGGATGACGCGCTGGCAGGTGCGGAGGATGATCGCGCTACGAGAGCGTCGTCACGGCGCTGATCGGGGCGGTGATCGGGATCGCGCTCGGGATCGTGCTCGCCGTCCTGCTGATCGTGCGCGTCGACTTCCTCGTGCTCTCGTGGCCGGTGACCTCGCTGCTCATCTTCGCGCTCGTCGCGATCATCGCGGGATCGTCGCCGCGATCTTCCCGGCGCAGCGCGCCGCGACGCCTGAACGTGCTCGAAGCGCTCCAGTACGAGTAGGGGGCGCCCCGGAATCAGCCGTTGCCTACGGCCCTGGGCATGTGGAGAGAATGGCGGCGTGGAGACCATGAAGGGCCAGCTCTTGCTCGCCTCCCCGGCGCTCTTCGACCCGAACTTCCGGCGAACGGTCGTGCTCATCACCGAGCACACTGATGAGGGCGCGGCCGGGCTCGTGCTCAACCGCCGCTCCGACACCGCGGTCGTCGAGGCCGTGCCCGACCTGGCTCCGCTCGTCGAGGACGAGGAGCTCGTCTACGTCGGCGGGCCGGTGCAGCAGGAGGCGGTGCTCTGCCTGGCCGAGTTCGACGACCCGGACGACGCGGCGATCATCGTTCTCGACCACGTCGGCTTCGTGCCCGGCGACGGCGACTTCGGGCTGATCGCCGGCGGCACGCGGCGGGCGCGCGTCTTCGCGGGCTACGCCGGCTGGGGCCCGGGCCAGCTCGAGTCGGAGCTGGAGGCGTCCTCCTGGATCGTCGTGGAGGCGGAGCGCGCCGACCTGTTCGCCGAGCCGGAGACCGATCTCTGGTCGAGCATCATGCGCGGGAAGGGCGGCATCTACCGCGTGGTCGCGATGATGCCGGACGATCCCTCAGTCAATTAGCTTCCGCTGCATCGAGGCGATCGCGAGGCGCCAGAGGACGAGCGCGAAGCCAACGAGGTAGGCGACACGGAGCAGGTCGGTCCACCCCGCCCAGCCGAAGGCCGCGCCGCGCACGAGCTGGACGGTGTGGTGCAGCGGGTTTGCCTCGGCCAGTGTCTGCGCCCACCCCGGCAGGTTGTCGAGCGGGAAGAACGTCCCGGCGACGAGGAACAGCGGCGTCAGCACGGCGGCGATGATGTAGCTGAAGCTCTCGATCGACTTCACGCGTCCCGCCACGGCGATCCCGAAGAACGCCCAGCCGAGGCCGGCGAGGAAGGCGATGAACGGGACGAGCAGCATCGACCAGGCCGGGTCGAGGCCGAAGAGCATCGCGACGAGCATCGGCACGCACCCGTAGACACCGGCGCGGATCGCGACCCAGAGCGCCTCCGCGGTGACGAGCTCCTCCGTGTCGACGGGCGCGGCGAGGATCGCGTCGTAGGTGTGCTGGAACTGGTACTTGACGAATGTCCCGAACATCGCCGGGAACGCGCTCGCAAACAGCACCGCGGTCGCGACCGTCCCCGTGCCGACGAACTCGACGTAGTCGTAGCCGCCGACCGTGCTGACGATCGAGCCGAACCCGAACCCGAAGGCGACCAGGTAGATCGTCGGCTCGACCGTCGCCGAGAACGTCGCCGACCGCCAGTACGACGAGTAGTTGATGATCTCGCGGACGAGGACGCCGGTGATCGACGGAAGCTCGAACCGGCGCAGGCGCTGCTGCTGGACGGGAACGGCCATCAGTCGATCTGCTCTCCGGTGAGCAGCACGAACACGTCCTCGAGGTTCGTCGGCCGCCGCTCGCCCGCCGGGACGTCGCCGTTTGCCTGGTCGATCCGCAGGATCGAGACGCTCGTGCCCGTGCGTCGCGTGCTGAAGCCGGCCGCGCGCGCGTCGGCCTCCGCCTCGGCCAACCGGGCCGGCGGGCCGAACACCTCGACCGCCTCGCGCCCGGCGTGCTCGGAGACGAGCTCGTTCGGCGGTCCGGCGGCAACCGCCTGTCCGTGCGACATGATCAGCACCGTGTCGGCGAGTCGCTGCGCCTCCTCGATGTAGTGCGTCGACATCAGGATCGTCGTCCCCTCCGCGCGGAGGGCGTCGATCAGCGCCCAGAGCTCCTGACGCACCTGCGGATCGAGGCCGACAGTCGGCTCGTCGAGCAGGATCAGCCGGGGGTGGTGGACGAGCGCGCGGGCGATCAGCAGCCGGCGCCGCATTCCGCCGGAGAGCTTGTCCACTCGCGTGTCACGCCGGCCCTTCAGGTTGGCGATCCCGAGCGCGCGCTCGATCGCCTCGGCCCGGTCGTGGCGACTCACGCGGTAGAGGTGCGCGAAGACGCGCAGGTTCTGCTCGACGGTCAGCATCACGTCGAGGTTGTCGAGCTGGGGCGTGACCCCGCACTGGGCCCGTGCCTGCTTCGACTCGCCGGGCAGGTCGAAGCCGAGGACGTGCAGCTCGCCCTCGTCGGCGATCGCCTGCGCGGTCAGCAGGCGCATCGTGGTCGACTTGCCTGCCCCGTTCGGTCCGAGCAGCCCAACGCACGTCCCGTAGGGAACGTCGAGGTCGAGGCCGTTGACGGCCGTGATCTCCCCGTAGCGCTTGACGACGCCGCGGAGTCGAATCGCGAGGTCGCTCATGCCGCCGCTGCTGCGAAAGCGGCGAGCGTGCGGTCGATGTCGTCGTCGCTCGTCTGCCAGTTGCTCACCGACAGGCGGATCGCCTGCCGCCCGTCCCAGGTCGAGCCGCTCATCCAGGCCTCGCCGCTCTCCTGCACGCGGCGGAGGATCGTCGAGGGTTCGCTCGTCCGAGTCGTAGCGGAAGAGCACCTGGTTGAGCACGACCTCGTTCAGCACCTCGGCGCCGGTGGAGGGATCTCGCGCGCGAACCGGGCGGCGTGGTCGCAGCACCGCTCGACGAGCTCCGCGATCCCGGAGCGGCCCAGCTGGCGGATCGCGGCGTAGACGGTGAACCCCCGCGCGCGGCGCGAGAACTCGGGCGTCCAGTCCATCTGGTCGCGCGCCCCACCTTCCTCTTCGTGGACGAGATAGTCGGCGTAGACCGAGATCGCGCGGCGGTGCGGCTCCGGGCGGGCGCAGAGCATGACCCCGCAGTCGTAAGGCACGTTCAGGAACTTGTGGCCGTCCGTCGCCCAGCTGTCCGCCCGCTCGGCGCCGTCGACGAGATGCGCGAACCGCGGGCTCGCCGCCGCCCAGAGCCCGAAGGCGCCGTCGACGTGCAGCCAGGCGCCGGCGGCCTCGGCCGCGTCGGCGATCTCGCCGAACGCGTCGAACGATCCGGTGTTCACCTCGCCGGCCTTCGCGCAGACGATCGCCGGCCCGTCGTTGCCTGCGAGCGCCTCGCGGAGCGCGTCCGCACGCATCCGGCCCTGGTCGTCCGCGGCGACCTTCGTCATCGACCCGGTGCCGAGGCCGACGAACCGCAGCGCGCGGGGGAACGTGGAGTGCGCCTTCTCGCCCGCGAACACGCGGATCTGCGGCGCCCCGGTCAGGCCCTTCTCCTCGACGTCCCAGCCCACCTCGTGCAGCACGTGGTTGCGCGCCGCGGCGAGCGCAGTCGCGTGCGCCATCTGCGTTCCGGTCACGAAGGCGAACGACTTCACGCGCGGGAGGCGGAGCAGGTCGGCGAGCCAGGCGCCCGCCGTCTCCTCGGCGACGGCCGCTGCCGCGCCCACCACGTACAGCCCGGCGTTCTGGTCCCATGTCGAGGTCAGCCAGTCGGCGGCGAGCGAAGCGGGCACCGATCCGCCGATCACGAACCCGAAGTAACGCCCGCCGGGGACGGCGACCGCAGCCTCACTACCGACGGAGGCCAGCTCCTTCACGACCTCGCGCGGATCGCTCGGTCCGTCCGGTACCGGCCCGCCCATCCGCGCCCTCAGCTCCCCCAGGTCGACCTGCGGCATGACGGGCCGCTCGGGAAGCGACTCGAGGAAGTCGGCGGCGTAGTCGGCGGTCTCCCGAAGCAGCTCGCGCATGACCGAGACGCTACCGGCCGCGTAGCTCGCTGAGCGTGGCTCTCGGGGTGATCGCCTCAGGGTCGACGCGCAGCTCGAGCAACGCCGGGCGGCCGGCGGCGAGGGCCTCCTCGAACGCGGCCGGGAAGTCCTCGTTTCGCTCGACCAGCGCCGCATGCGCGCCGAAGGCCTTGCCGTACGCCACGAAGTCCGGGTTGACGAGGTCGGTCGCCACACCGCGGCCGAACTGGCGCTCCTGGTGCATGCGGATCGTCCCGAGCATGCCGTTGTTGACGACAAGCACGACGATCGCGGCGCCGTACTGCATCGCAGTGGCTAGCTCGTGCCCGCTCATCAGGAAGTCGCCGTCGCCGGAGAGGCACACGGCCGCGCGCTCCGGGTGCAGGAGCTTCGCGGCGATCGCGGCCGGGATCCCGTAACCCATCGCCCCGGCACACGGCGCGAGCTGCGTGCCGTAGCGGTGGAACTCGTAGAAGCGGTGCGCCCACACCGTGTAGTTGCCCGCGCCGTTCGTGATCACCGCATCGTCGGGCAGCCGCTCGCGCAGGTGCGCCATCACCTCCGCCAGCTCGAGATCGCCCGGAAGCTTCGAGTGCTGGAGGTTCGCGAGGTAGTCGCGCCGCGCCTCCTCTACGTAGGCGGCCCGGCCGGCGCCCTCGACGGGCCGCAGCGCCGCGGCGAACTGCGGCGAGCCGGAGACGATCGGCAGCTCCGCCTCGAAGACCCGGCCGAGCTCGTCCGGGTCGGCGTGGACGTGGATCAGCGTCTGGGCCGGGCGCGGCGGCCGGACGAGCGAGTACTGCTGCGTCGCGATCTCTCCGAGCCGCGTACCGAGCGCGAGCAGGACGTCGGCGTCGCGGACGCGCTGCGCGAGCTTCGGGTCCAGCCCGATCGTCAGCGGCCCGGCGTAAGCCGGTGAGGCGTTGTCGACGTAGTCCTGGCGGCGGAACGACGCGACGACCGGGATGTTCGACGCCTCGGCGAAAGCGAGCACGTCACGGCCGGCCTGCTCGCTCCACCCACCCCCGCCGACGACGATCAGCGGACGCTCCGCCGCGGCGAGCAGCTCGAGCGCGCGGGCGACGTCGGCGCTCGGCCGGCGACGCCTGGGCGGCCTGGTACGGCGCGGCGTCCGCGACATCCGCCTCGTCGGCCTGGACGTCCTCCGGGAGCGCGATCACGACCGGCCCGGGGCGGCCGGAGGTCGCCGTGTGGAACGCGTGCGACACGAGCTCGGGCAGCGCAGCCGCGTCGTCGGCGACCGTCACCCACTTCGCCATCTGCCCGAACATCCGCGCGTAGTCGAGCTCCTGGAATGCCTCGCGCCCGAGATGCGCGCGCGGGACCTGGCCGACGAGGAGCACGAGCGGAGTCGAGTCCTGGTACGCGGTGTGGATCCCGACCGATGCGTGCGTCGCCCCCGGCGCGCGCGTGACGAGGCAGATCCCGGGGCGGCCGGTGAGCTTCCCGTAGGCGTCCGCCATGTTCGCCGCGCCGGCCTCGTGGCGGGTCGTGAACAGGCGGATCGGCGACTCGCCGATCGCGTCGATGACGCCAAGGTAGCTCTCGCCCGGGACGCAGAACGCGGTGTCGACGCCGTGGACGAGCAGCTGGTCGACGAGGATCTGCGCCGCTGTGCGGGTCAAAACGCGATCGGGTACTCGCCGTACACGGTCGGGCGCTGGAGCTTCGGCCGGTCCTCGTCGGCGGGATCGACGTACTTGATCGTCCGCTTGCCCGCCCATTCGGACGGGAGCAGCAGCACGCGCACGAAGGCGGTTTCCTCGCGAGTCGGATGCGGTCGCGAGGACGGGCTCCGGCCCGCTCTCGAACCACGGCTCGCCGGGGCCGTACGTGTGCGTCTGGCCGGCCGACTCGATCGTCAGCTCCCCGAAGAGCAGGTAGCGGATCCCCGGGCCGGGGTGTGTGTGCCGGTAGGCGATCCCGCCGGGCGGAAAGTCGATCCGGTCGTGCCGCATCAGCCAGCCCGGCTGGACGTCGACGGAAGCGGCTAGCAGCGCGTCGTGCGGCGCCTCGTCGAGCAGCTCCCACACGAGCGTCGTGCCGTCCTCGAGCTCGTGGACGACGGCGTTCTGCGCATCGTGCGCGAGCCGAGACAGCGCGAGGATCAATCCCGCTCCCGGCGCCGGCAAAGCCGGCGCCTCCGCTCTCTGTTGAGCTCCGTCAAGCCTCCGCTCAATGGAAGTACTGCCCGCCGTCGATCACCATCGTCTGCCCGGTGATGAAGTCCGCTGCCGGCGTGCAGAGGAACACGACCGCACCGACGACGTCCTCGGGCACCTGGTCGCGCTGGATCGTCCGCGCCGCGACCGAGACGTCGCGCAGCTTCTCGACGACCTCCGGGTGCGCCTCCACCCCGGCGCTCATCGTGAACCCGGGCGCCACGCAGTTCACGTGGATGTCGTCCTTGCCGAGCTCCTTCGCGAGCGCGCGGGTGAGGGCGACGATCGCGCCCTTCGACGTCACGTAGTGGAGGAGGAACGGCACGCCCCGGAACGGCGTCCCCGAGGAGATGTTCACGATCTTGCCGCCGCCCTGCTCGCGCATCACCGGGACGGCGGCACGGCAGGTGAGGAACATCGAGGCGACGTTCACGTCCATCACCTGCCGCCACTCCTCGAGCGGGATCTCCGTGAACGGGCGCATCGCGAGCGACGCGTAGAGGCCCGCGTTGTTGATCAGGATGTCGAGCCGGCCGTGGCGCTCGAGCGTCTCGTCGATCATGCGCCGGACGTCGTCCTCGTTCGCGACGTCCGCCCTGATCCCGCCTTCGGGCGGATTCAGATCGGCGATCGCGACGGTCGCCCCCTCCGAGGCGAGGCCGTCGGCGATCGCCGCTCCGATTCCCTGTGCGCCCCCAGTGACGAGCGCGACGCGCCCCTCGAGCCTCACTTCAGGGGCGAGAAGGAGGTCGGAATCAGGATCCGGTTCTGCTGCGTGTGCAACAGCGGCTGGAGCCGCGCGAGGAAGTCCTTCCATCGCTCGTCGGCCTGAAGTTCCCCGCGCCGGCGCTCGCGTTCCGCGTAGTTCTCGTAGCCCCAGAGGCTGGTGTACGTCGAGAGCGCTCCGATGTCCGTCGTGAACGCGCCGATGAACCCGCCCAGATACTGCTGCTGGATCGGGATCCCCTCCGTCTCGTACATGCGGAGCACCTCGGGCAGCTTCCCGGTGTAGACGTGGTAGTCGCGCTGCTCGACGATCACGAGCGCGATTCTATGCTTGCCCGCCACGACACCGGTGTAAGCTGTTCACCGGTGATGGGCGGTGCGACACGGGCGGCGCTTCGCGTCTCGGCGGCGAGGCTGCGGGCGCGGCCGCTGCGGCCGCTGCTCGTCGTCTCGGGAGTGGCGCTCGCCTTCGCGATGCTCGTCGCGGTGGTCGGGGGGAGCCTGGTCGCGCGGCAGCAAGCGCTGAAGCGCGGCCTCAGCGAGCTCCCGCCGAGCGCGCGCGGTTTCCGGGTCGACCGGTTCGGGCTTCCGCTCAGCAAGCAGACATACCGGAGCGAGGACCGCGCCGTGCGCCGTGTGCTCGGGACACTCGCGAGCGGTGAGGTCAAGCGGGTCGTCTTCTTTCGCCAGCTTCGGATCGGCGGACAGCTGGTCGAGATGGCGGCGGTCGACGGGCTCCCGGACGTCCTCCACCTTCGCCGCGGCAGGCTGCCGCGCACCTGCACCGCCGCGAGCTGCGAGGTCGTCGAGATCGGCGGCCGCGGGCCGCCCGGGCTCTCCGAGGGCGCCATCCACCTCCGGCGCGTCGGCGTCGCCGAGCTCCACGACCCGAACCTGTTCGGCTACATCTCGGCCGCCGCCGAGGGACCGACCGCTCCCCCGCTCCTTGTCCTGGCGCCGAGCGTCGAGGCGCTCGAGCGGCTGCCTGCACTCCATCCCTACTACCGCGTCTATTCGTGGCTCTCCCCGCTTCAGGCCGACCGCCTGCACACGTGGGACATCGCTCGCACGCTCGCCGCCGAGTCGCGCGGCCAGAACAGGCTGTACGGCGCCGACTCCGCCTTCCGGCTCAGCAGTCCGGACGACGAGCTACTGAATGCAGACCGGCGTGGCCGGATTGCCTCGCGTCGCCTCGTCCTCGTCGGCGGCGAGACCAGCGCGCTCCTTCTCGGTTTCGCGATCATCGCCGCGATCGGCCTCCGCCGCGGGCTCGGAGCCGAGCGAAGGCGACTGCTCGCGCGGGGCGCTCGGCGCTGGCAGGCCCTGCTCACGCTCGGCGGCGAGGTCGGCGCGATGACGCTGATCGGCGCGATCCTCGGAGCGGCCCTCGGAGCGCTGGTCGTGGCCATGATCGCCGCCGGCGCCGGCCAGCCGGCCGGGTCGATTCTCGGCCATGCGCTGCTCGGCCCCTGGACGATCGCCGCGTTCCTCGGTGGCGTCGCCGGCGTGACTCTCGCCCTCGGCGCGACGACTCTGACGCGCGACGACGACTCCGACCGCCGCCGGATCCAGCTCGTCGACGTCGCCGCCGTCGGGGCGGCGGTGACGGTCGCCGTCGCTCTCAGCCGCGGGGCGCTCGACCCCGAATCGGTGACGAACGGAAACACCGTCCTGCTTTTGATCCTCCCGGCGCTCGTGTGCTTCGTGGTCGCGGTGGTGCTGGCCCGGCTGCTCGGGCCGGCGATGCGCGCGGGCGAGCGGCTGACCCGCCACCGCTCGCTCTCGTTGCGCCTCGGCGTGCTGGCGCTCGCGCGCGCGCCGTCGCGCACCGTCGTCAGCTGCGCGTTCATCGCCGTTGCGCTCGGGCTCGCGCTCTTCGCCGGCGCCTACCGCGCGACGCTCGCGCGCGGCGCCGCCGACCAGGCCGCGTTCCAGGTGCCGCTGGATTACACGGTCTCCGAGGGCTCGAAGCTGGTGATGCCGCTCGACGCCGCGCCGGTGCAGGCCTACCCCGGCGCGCACGCCTACCCGGTCGTCCGCGTGAGCGCGACCACGCCGGGGGCGGGGGCCGCCGTCCTCTCCCCGACCGTGCTCGGGCTCCCGCGCGAGGCGATCCGGCGCATGCACTGGCGCTCGGACTTCTCATCGCTTTCGACAACGGCGATCGCGCGCAAGCTGACGGCGCAGGGCGAGCCGCGCCAGGCGGGGATCGCGCTTCCCGCCGGCGCGCGAACGCTGACGACGACGGCCCGCCTCCGCGGCGCGGGGGTCGTCGCGTCGGCCGTGCTCGAGGACGATCACGGCCGGCTCTCGCTCGCGCGGCTCGGCCGCGCATCGCGCCGGACCGGGATGCTGTCGGCGCGGCTGCCTGCCGGCGCGCGCCGCGTGCTCGGGATCCAGCTCGCGCTGCCGACGGACGAGGCCTTCATGCAGGCGCACCGGAACGCGGAGGGCGAGCTCGCCGTCGCCCCCTCCGGCGAGCTCGACCTCGGGCCGCTCGCCGCAGACGGCCGCGAGCTGACGGACTGGCACGGCTGGACGCTCTCGACCGGCGGCGACGTGCTCGACCGCGCCGCCGGCGCGAAGGTCAGGTACTCGTTCGCGGACACCGGCCTGCACCTCGTCCTCCGCCCGGTGCAGCCGACCGACGACCGGCTGATGCCGGTCGTCGTCTCGCCCGATATCGCGCACGCCGCAGGCGGCGTCGGCGGGACGACGGTGCTCGACTTCCAGGACACGCAGATCAACGCGAGGGTCGTCGGGGTCGCGCGGCGGATGCCGTCGGTCCCGGTGGACACCGGGCCGTTCGTGCTCGCGGACGCAGGGTGGCTCTCGACCGCGATCAACTCGAACGCGCCCGGCGAGGGCAGCCCGAGCGAGGTCTGGATCTCAGCACCCGGCGACGACGGGCGAGTCGGCGCGACGCTGGCGCGGCCGCCGTTCGCGAGCCTGGTCGTCGCCTCCCGCGCCGCCGAGGAGCGGCAGCTGGCCGGGGACCCGCTCGCGCATGCGACCGCGGTCGCGCTCGGCGCGGCCGGACTCGTCGCGCTCGTCCTCGCCGTGCTCGGCTTCTGGGTCGGGGTCGTCAGCGAGCTGCACGACGAGAAGAGCGACTTCTTCGACCTCGAGGCGCAGGGACTCCCGCCCGCCGACATGCGGAAACAGCTGCGGATGCGCGGCCTGATCCTGCTCGTGCTCGGCGTCGCCGGCGGCCTGGCGCTCGCAGTGCTGCTCTCGCGGCTCGTCGTCTCGCTGATCCGCGTGTCCGGCACGACCGGAGTCCCGGAGCCGTCGCTGAGGCTCGATCCGGACTGGCTCATCGGCGGGCTCGGGATCGCTGCGCTGCTGCTGGCCGCCCTGCTCGTCGCCGAGGGGGCGTCGCTCGCCGCGTTCCGCGGCTCCCGGCCGGAACGCGCCTCCTGGAGCCTCGAATGAGGATGGCGATCGACGTCCGCGAGGCCTTCCGGATCCACCGGAGCGGTGGCGCGACCTCGGTCGCACTGCAGGGGCTGACACTCCAGGTCGAGGAGGGCGAGATCGTGGTCGTGCTCGGGCCGAGCGGCTCGGGAAAGACCACCCTGCTGCGCACGGTCGGGGGCTTTCGACACGCTCTCCGCAGGGACGGCGCGCGTTCTCGGCACGGACGTCGGCGCGCTCGGCCCGGGCGCGGCGGCCAGATTCCGCGCCGAGAATCTCGGCCTGCTCGACCAGCACTACGCGCGCGCGCTTTCCCCCGACCTCGCCTGCGTGCACAGCGTCGCGCTCGGCCTCGAGCTGCTCGGGACGCCGCGAGGCGAGGCGCGGGACGCGGCGGCAGCGCTGCTCGGGCGCGTCGGCCTCGGCGACCGGCTGAACGCGCGGCCCGGATCGCTCTCCGGCGGCGAGCAGCAGCGCGTCGCCCTGTGCGCTGCCCTCGCCCATCGTCCTCGCCTCCTGCTCGCGGACGAGCCGGCCGGGGAGCTCGACGAGGCGAACGCTCGCACGGTCTACGGGCTGATCGACGAGCTCGCCCGCGAGCAGGGCACGACCGCGCTCGTCGTCTCGCACGACCATGCCGCGGCATCGATCGCCGACCGGCTCGTCTACGTACGGGACGGGCGGGTCGTCGAGGAGGGCCGCCCGGGCAAGCGGAGCTCTCTGGTCGTGACCGCGCCGGGCTGGGTGCGGCTGCCCGACACGATTCTCGAGGAGCTCGGCTCGCCGACGCGCCTCCACGCGGAGCACCGTGAAGGCGAGCTCGTGCTCTCGAACGACGAGCTCGACCGCAACCTCGAGGTGCCGGCACCGGCGATGTTCCACGAGCACGCCGCGAAGCCGGGCGGGGTCATCGCCGAGCTGAGCGAGGTCTACAAGCGCTTCAACGGCCGGGCCGTCCTGCCGGGTGTTTCGGCCTCGTTCCGCGCCGGCACGCTCACCGCCGTGGTCGGGCGCTCGGGAAGCGGGAAAACGACGCTGCTCCATCTCCTGGCGGGGCTCGACCGGCCGACGGATGGGCACGTCCTCGTCCAGGGCCGCGAGATCGAAGGGCTCGACCGCGCCGATGCGGCGGCAGTGCGGCGCGAGCACGTCGCGCTGATCACGCAGGAGCCGGGGCTCGTGCCGCACCTTTCAGCGCGCGAGAACGTCGAGCTGGGGCTGCTCGTGAGGGGCCTCGACGGCGACGCCGGGGCGGCGCTGACCGGAGTCGGTCTGGGCGCGCGGCTCGACCATCGCGCCGACCGGCTCTCCGCCGGCGAGCGCCAGCGGGTGGCGATCGCGCGCGCGATCGCCGCCCAGCCCGTGCTCCTGCTCGCGGACGAGCCGACCGCGCGGCTCGACCAGTCGAACGCGCGCGCAGTCGCCGAGCTGCTCGCGCAGCTCGCCCACGAGCGCGGCACCGCAGTCGTGTGCGCCACGCACGACGCAGTCGTGATCGAGCAGGCCGACTCGACGCTCGAGCTCGCAGCGGCGCCGGCGCGACCGATGAGTTCCGCAGGCGAGACCGGTCTCTAGGCAAGATCAGACAAGTCCGACCGGAAGGAGCAGCAGATGCCCGGCCAGATCGTTCACCTCGAAGTTCCCGCCGACGACACGGGGAAGGCCCAGGAGTTCTGGGGCGGCCTGTTCGGCTGGGAGTTCCAGGCCTTTCCCGGCCCGTCCGAGTACCACATGACGCGGATCGGAGAGGAGCAGGGCGCGGCGATCACCAACATGGAGCCCGGCAAGAAGGGCACTCGCCCGTACTTCTCCGTCGACGACATCAACGCGGGCGCGACCCGCGTGAAGGAGCTCGGAGGCGAGGCCGGCGACCCGATGCCGGTGCCGAGCATGGGCTGGTTCGCCGTGTGCCAGGACCCGCACGGCAACGACTTCGGCCTCTGGCAGAACGACGAATCGGCGCCGACGCCGGAGATGTAGCGCGCGCTCGATCTAGCCCGAACGGAAAGGGACAGGCCGCAGGGTTGTCCCTTTCCGCGCGGCTAGATCCCGCCGACAGCGAGGTACTTCAGCTCGAGCCACTCGTCGATGCCGTACTTCGAGCCCTCGCGGCCGATGCCCGACTCCTTGACGCCCCCGAACGGGGCGACCTCGGTCGAGATGAACCCGGTGTTGATCCCGACCATCCCGTAGTCGAGCCCCTCGGCGACGCGCCAGACGCGGCCGAGGTTCTGGCTGTAGAAGTAGGACGCGAGGCCGTACGGCGTGTCGTTCGCGAGGGCGATCGCCTCCTCCTCGGTCGCGAACTTCGCGATCCCGGCGACCGGGCCGAAGGTCTCGTCGCAGCTCATCTGCGCGTCGGCGGTCACCCCCGTGATCACCGTCGGCTGGAAGAACGTGTGCCCGAGCTCGTCGCGCGACCCGCCGAGGCGCAGCTCGCCGCCGCGGTCGAGCGCGTCTGCGACGTGCTGCTCGACCTTCTCGACCGCCAGCTCCTCGATCAGCGGGCCGACCTTCACGTCCGGCTCGGTGCCGATGCCGATCTTCAGGCCGGCGGCCGCCTCGACGAGGCGCTCGACGAACGCGTCGTGGATGCCCTCCTGGGCGAAGATCCGGTTGGCCGAGATGCAGGTCTGGCCGGAGTTGCGGAACTTGCACAGCATCGCCCCCGCGACCGCCTGGTCGAGATCGGCGTCGTCGAAGACGATGAACGGCGCGTTGCCGCCGAGCTCGAGCGAGACCTTCTTCACGCTCTGCGCACACTGGGCCATCAGCAGCTTCCCGATCCCGGTCGACCCCGTGAAGCCGAGCTTGCGAACGAGCGGGTTCGAGGTCATCTCCTCGCCGATCGGCGCGGCCGAGCCCGTGACGACGGAGAAGACGCCGGCGGGGATGCCCGCCTCCTCGGCGAGCACCGCGATCGCGAGCGCGGAGAGCGGCGTTTGCGACGCCGGCTTCAGCACCATCGTGCACCCGGCGGCGAGCGCGGGCGCGGACTTGCGCGTGATCATCGCGGCCGGGAAGTTCCACGGCGTGATCCCGACGGTGACGCCCACCGGCTGCTTGAGGACGACGATGCGCCGGTCG
Organism: uncultured Actinomycetes bacterium; assembly: GCA_963779025.1. GTDB lineage: Bacteria > Actinomycetota > Thermoleophilia > Gaiellales > Gaiellaceae > DATBLE01. The sequence goes on along the minus strand of CAVZWR010000005.1, from coordinate 436,293 downwards.
GTCCCGGGCGCGGGAATCGTGTCGCCGTAGACGCGCTTCGCCTCTTCGCCGAACCACTCGTAGAACGAGGCCGCGTAGTCGATCTCTGTCCGTGACTCGGCGAGCGGCTTCCCCTGTTCGAGCGTGAGCAGGAGCGCGAGGTCCTCGACGTGCTCGCGCATCAGGTCTGCCCAGCGGCGCAGGATCAGCGCCCGCTCCTTCGCGGGGCGGCCGCGCCAGTCCGGAAGCGCGCGCTCCGCGGCCTCGATCGCCCGGCGCGTCTCCGCGGCGCCCATCTTCGGGACGTGCCCGACTTCCTCGCCCTTGGCCGGGTTCGTGACTGGGATCGTCTCGCCCGAGTCGGAATCGACCCAGCTGCCGTCGATCCAGGTCTGGCTGCGCATGAGGTCGGCGCGGGCGAGCGCCGGCGCCGCTGAAATCGTCTCGGTCATGGCCTGGAGTCTAGGCAGTCGCGAAGCTCGTGCGGCGTCAGCGTCCGCCGCCCGAGCTCCTCGGCGCTCGGGACGCAGTCGCGCACCACGCGCAGCACCGTCTCCGGCGAGTCGGAGAACGGGCTGAGGATCTTGGTGCCCTTGAGCAGCGCCTTCCCGGGAAGCGGCGCCGCGATCGCGTTCAGGTGAGCTGCGCCGTAGCCCTTGGCGCGCAACAGCTCGTTGGCTTCCTCGATCACACCTTCAGCTTCTCACGCAGGAGCTCGTTGACGACCTTCGGGTTCGCCTTGCCGCCGGTCTCCTTCATCACCTGGCCGACGAAGAACCCGAGCAGTCCTTCCTTGCCGCCCTGGTAGGCGGCGACCTGTCCGGGGTTGGCCGCGAGGATCGACTCGATCACGGGATCCAGCTCCGAGGTGTCGGAGACGGCGCGCTCCTCGAGATACGCGGCCGCGCTGAAGCCCTCGTCCGCGCTCGCGGCGACGGCGCGCTGGAGCGCCTCGCGCGTCAGCTCCTTCGCCGCCTGGGCGACCTTTGCGAGCTCGGCCAGGTTCGCACCGGCCGGGATCGGCTGGTTCATCGCGAAGTTGAACGCCTCGCGCGCCGGGACGCCCGCAGCGACGAGTCCCGCGTAGGCCGGCTCGCGGTCGGTGGTGACGAGGGCCCACGCGTCGTCGACGCCGAGCTCCTCGGCGCGCTCGCGGATGAGGTCTGCCGGCAGCTCGGGCAGCTCGCCGCGCAGCCGCTCGACCAGCGCGGGCTCGGGCTCGAGCGGGACGAGGTCGGGCTCCGGGAAGTACCGGTAGTCCTCCGCCTCCTCCTTGGAGCGGTGCGGCGTCAGCTTGTCCGTGTCCGGCTCGTAGTCGTAGGTGTGCTGCTCGACGGCGCCGCCCGACTCGTACAGCTGCACCTGCTCCCGGATCGCCGCCTCGATCCCGCGGCCGATGAATCGGAACGAGTTCATGTTCTTCAGCTCCCAGCGGGTGCGGAGCTCGTCGGACCCGGCCGGACGGACGGACACGTTTGCGTCGACGCGCAGCGTCCCCTCCTCCATCCGCGCCTCCGAGATCCCGAGCGACACGATCGTCTGGCGCAGGAGCTGAAGGAAGCGCTCCGCCTGCTCCGCCGAGTGGATGTCCGGCTGCGTGACGATCTCGACCAGCGGGGTGCCGCCGCGGTTGAAGTCGATCAGCGACCGCTCGGCGCCGATCTTGCGGCCAGTGCCGCCGCCGACGTGGACGGTCTTCGCCGCGTCTTCCTCGAGGTGGGCGCGAACGAACCCGATCTCGAAGCTCTCGGCCCCCGGCACGCTGAGGCGCCCGCCGACGCAGAGCGGCTTGTCGTACTGGGAGATCTGGTAGCCCTTCGGGTTGTCCGGATAGAAGTAGTTCTTCCGCGAGAAGACCGCCTGGTCGGCGATCTCGGAGCCGAGCGCGAGGCCGAGTTTGATCGTCCACTCGACGGCGGTGCGGTTCGCGACCGGCAGCGCGCCCGGGTGCGCCAGACAGACCGGGCAGGTGTGAGTGTTCTCCGGCGCCCCGAAGCCCGTCTCGCAGCGGCAGAACATCTTCGTCCGCGTCTTCAGATGGACGTGGATCTCGAGGCCGATCACGGCCTCCCAGCCGTTCACTGTCCGCTCTCCAGCCTCTCCCTCACGCGCCGGGCGGCGTCGGCCATCGCATCCCAGTCGGGCATGCCTTCCTCCCGCCGCCTCGCCTCGAGCTGGGACGCCTTCGGCTCGCCCGGGTAGCGCGGCCACACGACGAAATGCATGTGGTGCGGAGGAGCGTCGACCCACCCCGTGACATAGACCCGCTCGGCGCCGAGGGCGTCGATGATCGCCTGCGAGAGCCGCCGCAGAAACGGGCCGGCCGAGGCGGCCTCGCCGTCGGTCATCGTCCAGAGCGAGTCCCGGTGCTCCTTCGTCTTCAGCACGAAGGCGCCGACACCGAACGGCCCCAGGCAGTGGTCGACCGCCCAGTGCTCGTCCTCGGCGACGATCCCGCCAGGCACCTCCCGGGTGCCGTCCATCAGCTCACACGCCATGCAGCCCTTCATCTCAGCCGCTCCGGGACGAAGTCGAACCCGATCGCCTGCTCGAGCGCGTGCCCGGCCCGGAAGAGCCGGTTCTCGGAGAGCTGCGGCCCGACCAGCTGGAGGCCGACCGGCAGCCCCTCTGAGAGTCCGCAGGGGATCGAGAGGCCGGGCAAACCGGCAACGCAGGACGGAATCGTGAGCAAGTCAGACGCATACATAGCGAGTGGATCGTCGGCGCGCTCGCCGATCGGGAACGCTACCGTCGGCGAGGTCGCCGACACGATCAAATCGAACCGCTCGAAGACCTCCGCGTGCTCGCGGATGATCATCGTCCGCACCTGCTGGGCCTTGCCGTAGAACGCATCGTAGTAGCCCGCCGAGAGCGCATACGTGCCGAGCATGATGCGCCGCTTGGGCTCGTCGCCGAAGCCCTCGTTGCGCGTGCGCTCGTAGACCTCGGTCAGGTCCTCGCCTGCGGCGCGATAGCCGTAGCGGACGCCGTCGTAGCGGGCGAGATTCGAGGACGCCTCTGCGGGTGCGATCAGGTAGTAGCAGGGCAGCCCGTACTCGACCGAGCGCGGGAGCGAGCACTCCTCGACCTCGGCTCCGAGCTCCTCCGCGAGCGCGATCGTCTTCGCAATCGCTTCCGCGACGCCCGGCTCGATCCCCGGCGCATCCCGCATCTCGACCGGCAGGCCGATCCGCAGGCCCTTCAGGTCCACGACTCCGGGCGCGGGCACCTCGACGGCCGGCGCGTCCACCGTCGTCGAGTCCGCCGGATCGCGGCCGGCGATCACCGAGTAGAGGAACGCGCAATCGCGCACCGTCTTCGCGACCGGGCCGACCTGGTCGAGCGATGACGCGAACGCGACGATCCCGTAGCGCGAGACCGTGCCGTAGGTCGGCCGCAGCCCGACGTTCCCGCAGAGCGCGGAGGGCTGCTTGATCGAGCCGCCGGTGTCGGAGCCGAGCGCCCACGGCGCGAGGCCCGCGGAAACGGCCGCCGCAGAGCCGCCGCCCGAGCCGCCGGGCACGCGCGAGGGATCCCAGGGATTGCAGGAGGGCCCGTACGCCGAGTTCTCGGTCGACGAGCCCATCGCGAACTCGTCGGTGTTCGTCTTACCGAGCAGCCGCAGGCCACGGCCCTTGCAGCGCTCGGCGACGGTCGAGTCGTACACCGGCACGTAGCCGGCGAGGATCTTCGAGCCCGCGGTCGTCTCGACGCCCTTCGTCCCGATCACGTCCTTGAGCGCGATCGGGATCCCCTCGCCTTCGCCGTCGGTGAGGCGCAGGAAGCAGTGCAGCTCGCCGTCGCGGGCGTCGATCGCCGCGCGGTAGGCGTCGAAGATCTCCTGGCTCGAGACCTCGCGCCGCTCCAGCAGATCGTTCACCTGCTCGGCGGTCAAGCGGAGCGTGTCGATCGTCATACCGGCGGCACCCCGAAGAAGCCGCCCTCCGGATCGGGCGCGTTGGCGAGCGCCTCCTCGCGCGAAAGGCACGGCCGGGGCTCGTCCTCGGCGAGCACGTTGACGAGGTCGAGCGGATGCGAGGTCGGCGGCACGCCCTCGAGATCGAGCTCGGAGACCTTGCCGACCGCCTCGAGGATCGCGCTCAGCTGCCCGCGGAAGCGCTCGACCTCGTCGTCGGTCAGCGCCAGGCGCGCGAGCTTCGCGACGTGCAGCACCTGGTCTCTACTGATCTCCATCGGCAGTCCATCCTCGCAAAAGAAAGGGCCCCCTTTCGGAGGCCCTTGAACAACGGTTCCGAAAGGGAAGCTCTAGAGCGGAACGACGTTCGCCGCCTGCAGGCCCTTCTGGCCCTGCACGACTTCGAACTCGACCTTCTGACCCTCGGTCAGCGTCTTGTAGCCCTCGGACTGAATCGCGCTGAAGTGGACGAAAACGTCCTCGCCCTCACTCCGCTCGATGAATCCGTAGCCCTTCTCGTTCGAGAACCACTTCACTGTGCCCTCAGCCAAACCATCCTCCTTCACTGCAAAAAACAACGACGGCCCGGGCACCGAGCCGCCGACCGGGGTTAAGCGGGCCGAACGTTAGCGGGGGTTCCCCGGGAACGCAAGCAGTCCGCGGCGAAATTTCGCGGCTTTGATCGTGTTCCGTAGCAACATCGCGATCGTCATCGGGCCGACCCCGCCCGGGACCGGCGTGATCAGCCCGGCGCGCTCCGCGGCGGCGGGGTCGACGTCGCCGCGCAGCCCGTCCTCCGTGCGGTTCATGCCGACGTCGATCACGACCGAGCCGGGCTTGACCATCTCGGCGGTGACGACGTCGGCCTTGCCGACGGCGGCGACGACCACGTCGGCCTCGCCCACGTGCGCCGCCAGATCGCGCGTCCGCGAGTGGCAGATCGTCACGGTCGCGTTCGCCCGCAGGAGCAGCAGCGCCGCGGGCTTGCCGACGATCGTGCTGCGGCCGATCACGACCGCTCGGGCGCCCTCGAGCGGGACGTCGTACTCCTCGAGCAGCGCCATGATCCCGAGCGGCGTCGCCGGCACGAACGTCGGGTCGTCGAGGTAGAGCTGGCCGGCGCTCGCCGGGTGAAAGCCGTCGACGTCCTTGATCGGGTCGACTGCACGCAGGGCCCGCTCCTCGTCGATCTGGCCGGGCAACGGCAGCTGGACGAGGATGCCGTCGACCGAGTCGTCCGCGTTCAGCTCGGCGATCAGCGCGAGCAGCTCGTCCTCCGTCGTCTCCGCGGCCAGGTGGTGGTCGTGCGCCGTGATTCCGGCCTCGCGCGCGGCCTCGTGCTTGCGCCGGATGTAGATCTCGGAGGCGGGATCGTCGCCGACGAGGACGGTCGCGAGCCCGAGCGAGTCGAACGCCTTGGCCTCCTCGCGCGACCTCGGCGCGGATCCGCTCGGCGAGCGCCTTCCCGTCCATGATCGTCGCGGCCACGGGGCAAGACTAACCTCGGCGCCTCCGGGGTAAGGGGCTCTCCGATGGCGACGCGAGAGCGACCGGGCCTCTCCTCCGCACCGACCGAGCTGATCGGTCCGCCTGCGCCGCCGCCCGCGGAGCCGCCGCCCGACCGGGAGATCTGGCCCTGGCTGCTCGTCCTGCTCGTCCTCGTGATCGCGGGCCTCGCCGCCGCCTGGTACGCGACGCGGGACTCGACCAGCGCCGCAGGGCCCGTGACCGTGCAGACCACGGTGGCCGCCCAGCCCGCGACCACGGCTGCGACGACCACGGCCCCGACGACGACTGCGCCGCCGCAGACGGTCGTCGTGCCCGACCTGGTCGGACAAAGCGGCGACGAAGCGGCGAGGACGCTGGCGGCCCAGGGCCTGCGGCCGGACGTCCGCGAGGTGCCGAGCACCGAGGCGGACGGCATCGTCGTCAGCCAGCACCCTGCCGGCGGCGCCACCGTCGAGGCCCAGGCGGGCGTTCTGCTCAACGTGGCACGCCACGTCGAGCAGCCGAAGCCGCAGCCGAACGGCGACGAAAACTCGCAGGGAGACGGACACGACAAGGGCGGCGTCTCGCAGACACCGGTCGTGGCGACGGTCCCGAACGTCGTCGGCGAGGACAAGGACACCGCAAAGGCAGACCTCGCCGGCGGGGGCTTCCACGTCGACAAGGAGAACCAGGACACTTCCGACCCGAGCCAGGACGGAATGGTCGTGGGCCAGTCGCCGCCCGGCGGCAGCAGCGCACCGGCCGGGTCGACACGTGACGATTTACGTTGGCCGCTACCGGGACTAGCGCCACCGGCAACCGATTACACTGGTGCTTGGGCGCGGCGCGTGTTGGCGGTTGTCTACGTGGCGATATAGGACGGTACGTTCACGCGACTGAAGGCCTGCCGGAACCACGATCGCCGCTGGGCGTTCTACGACTACTCGAAGAACCGCTCAGCTTGCTGGTGTTCGATGCAGCTTTGCGGAAACCCCACCAAGACGCGCGCATACCCCGCGCCGGCCCTCGGCCGCGCAGTAGCGCAAACACGTGGGCCCAGGCGGCGTTCTCACGCTCCGCACAACCGAGCGCGAGCGGAGCGCGTCCGGTCCTTGCAGTAGTTCGCCCCGGTGAGCAGATCGACGACGATCCCGTCGCGGAGACGAAGCCGGCCAGCTCCCCGACGCGCGCACGAGGACGCTGCGCATCCCAGCGCCCGAGCCGCGGTGCCGCGTGCACTCTTCCTCAACAGCATCGACCTCTCGCACGAGCGGAGTGGATCGCCGACTGGCTCGAGGAGCAGCACGTCCGCCCCACCCCCGTTGCGATGCGCCGCGCCCAGAAGGTGCGACGAGGCGCTGCGCGAGCTGCTCTACGCGAACAACCGGCAGCCGGGGAAGCTCGACCCCTACCGCATCCTCGAGCGGGCGGCGACGCTGCGCGGCGAGCCTCGACCTCCGCGGGCCGGCGATGAGGCCAAGCTGCTCGAGCATCAGGAGCCGGTCGAACATCAGGTTGAACGAGCAATGTTTGCCGTCGCGGAAGCGGAGCACCTGGATGTAGTCCACGCTGACGGAGCGGCCGGTCGGCGGGACGTCGCCCATGGGGCTGCGGAGTACACCGTCGTGCGTCCCGGTGAATGTGCCCTCCTCGACGGCGACGTCGTCGATGATGTGAAGGCCGTGGATCTCGACATGCGCGTCCGGGAACGCGGTAAACCAACTGCCGAAGAAGTCGGCGCAGGCTTCCTTTCCCTCGCCGCGCATCCCCCCGGGTGCCTCAAATACGACGTCGTCCGCGAGCACCTCCGCAAACCCGTCGATGTCATGAGCGTTGAAGGTCTGCGTCCCCTTCTCGAACGCCTCGCGCGTGGCATCGTCATCGAACAGCCTCCTTCGGCCGAATGAGCCTGCGCCATCGGATCGTTACATGAGACGGCGTTTCGCTGTCGCACTTCCACCAGATCGCGACATCGAATGCAGCGGTTGATTGGACACTCGAATATTGAGACGACCCAGATCTATCTTTGCCGACTCGACCGCGAGCGACAGATGAACGGTCTCGACCTCTCCTGGGAACCCGGTTGGGTGACTTCCGTGCGAAGGCGCCTGGCGGATTCGAACCGCCGTACGAGGCTTTGCAGGCCTCTGCCTAACCACTCGGCCAAGGCGCCCGGCGGGAGGATGGTATCGGCGGCGGCTCGGCGCTACGGCTGCGAGACGGTCAGCGTGAAGGCGCCCGGAGCCCTTCACCCGCTTGACCTGAAGCTGAAGCGTCCGCTGGCCGCAGAGCTGGAACGAGACCGCCTGCGTGCGCGTCGTACCGGCCGAGGAGGCGAGCTGGCCCCCGGTCGCGAGATCGACGGCCCGGAGCGTGAAGCGCGACCCCGCGGGCGCCTGGAGGGTCGCGCTGAACGACCCGTCGAGCGGCGTCTGGACACGGAAGCCGCGGCCGGTCGCGCGCGAAGTGAACGTCCCGCGCAGCGTCGTGCTCGTCGCGTGCGTCCACGGGTTGGTGATGTCCTGCGCGAGCAGGTCGAGAGCCGTCTGATCCGGGTAGAGGCTCGCGTCGACGACCTGCCAGGGCAGCTCCTCGACGCCGAGGCGGCGCTCGTTCAGGACGCGGTAGTTCTCGGCGAAGTCCTCACCGGGATTGAACTCGTAGTGCTCGCTCTCGTCGCCGGGGAAGAGCTCGCCCGACTTCGAGCGCTTGCAGATGTTCTCGTAGGACGCCCAGCGCTTCGTCCCCCAGTCGACCGCCGGCCACGGGTCGTTCGACCGGCTGTTCGCGAGGTGATGGCCGTACTCGTGGGTGACGATCGACCGCGCCGTGATCGTGCGCAGGTCCTGGCCGAGCGCGACGATCGACATCGCACGTGGGCTGTAGCAGCCGAGCGCGCCGGCGCCGCAGACCTGGTGGACGCGGTCGAGCGTCGCCAGATTCAGCGTCAGCTGCGAGAGCTCGGAACCGTGGAGCAGTGAGGTGAGCAGGTCGGCGAACCGCTGCTGGCGTCGAGGGATCGGCGGCGAGCAGCTCGTCCTGGACGAAGATCGTCACCGTCTCGCCGTCGGCCGCGGTGACGGGCCCGCCGGTGAAGCCGGGCAGACCCTGGCCGGCGCGTAGGGCGACCTTCGGCGTCTCGGCGCGCGCACCGAACGCGTACGTGGCGCTCGCCGGAGCTGCGGTACCGGCCGTGGAGGCCAGCGAGGCGACAACGGCGGCGAGGAGGACGATCGCGCGACGCACGCCGACCAGTACAGCACGTCAAAACCGAAGTCGTGTTAAGCGTTGATAAGAACTTCAAACGACCGTAGTGTCCCGGGCTCAACTACGAAAGGCACATCGCATGACTTCGAACGGCAGACGGCGGCTCTATCTCACTCTCGGCCTCGCGCTCCTCGCGCTGGCGGTCGGCGGAGTCGCGCAGGCGTTCTCGACCGGCAACGGGGCGGAAGCGCCGATCCAGAAGAAGGGCGGACGACTGCGGCATCGACAACGGCAAGAAGTCGATCGGCGAGGCGACCTTCAATCGCAGCGGGAACACCCTGAGCATCAAGGCGAAGATGACCAGGGCGCCGAACGGGTCGTACTACCTGTACCTCTACGACGCCGACACCTGCACCCAGATCAAGTACCTCGGCAAGTTCAAGGTCTCCGGCGGGTCCGGCTCGAAGACGGGCACCGTGGACGTCACCGGGTACAGCAGCTTCTTCGTCGACGCCTACGACGGCACCAACAACAACGACTCGACGATCGTCTCGCTGTAAAGGCACGTGAATCCGGCGCGGCGCGCGGGCGCCGCGCCGGATCACGCCGGCGGCACGACGTACAGGTGGACGGCGAGCGGGCCGAAGTCGTCCACGATCGCGCCGTCGGAGACCCCGACCGAGCGGTTCTCGCCGATCACGACCGCCGAGTCGCCGTGGAGCCCTTCCGCGCGGATCGTCGCGTGGACGCTCTCTGGCGTCGGGTTGACCGCGAAGACGTAGAACGCGTCACCGAACGAGCGCGCGCCCGCGACGACCGGAGGCGTGGCCGACACGGGCTCGTCCGGCGCGAGCAGCGCCGGCCCGAGCGCAGCGGTCTCCCGTGACACCGCCGCGACACCCGGCGCGACGTCAGGCGGCCAGTCCTCCGGGAAGAACCCGAGCCCGCGCGCGCCGCCCGCGACCGCGAGCCAGCTCTCTGCTCGCACCGTCGCCGGCGTGACGACCAGGTCCGGCTGGTGGCATTGCCACGTCCGCGTCTCGATCCACTGGAATGTCGGCCGGTCGCCGGCGAGGGTGCGGACCTCGCGCTGCGCGGCGGCGACGTCCGGGAGCCAGTCGGCCTTGCACGACTCCTGGAGCGGGTACAGATCGAAGCCGACGAGATCGCTCGGCGCTACCAGCCCCGGATACACGCCCCGCCCAGCCGGCAGTGCGTCCGTCCGCGAGTAGAAGTGGTTGCTGAGCGTCAGCACACGGAGGCGGCCGGTTTCCGCCAGCGTCGGGAAGTGCGGCAGGCCGTCGCCGGAGATCCCCTTCAGGTCGGGCTCATCGGGGTAGTACCAGCCGATCACCCCGGGGCCGCCGATGCCGGCCTCCTCGGCAGAGGTCAGCGAGAAGCGCGCGCCCTGCCAGCGCGCTCGATTGTGGGGCGATCCCGCCGCAGCCGTTCTCGATGAACACGGTTACGCCGGCCTGGAGGCCGTTGTCGAAGTTCTGGCCGCACTGGGCGAGGACGAGCAGCGGGAAGAACGGCTGGCCGTCGAGCTGGACTGCCCCGCCAGCGACGCCTGCGGTGGGAGAGTCGGGCGCCGGCGCGGTCGTGAGATCGACGGCCGCGTCTCCCGCCCACGCCCGGTAGCCCGTGCCGAAGCGCAGGCCGGTCAGCTCGGCGCGACCGCCGCGAAGGGGCGCCCAGAGCGTCTGTCCGAGGTCCGGCAGGCCGTAGCCGACGTGCGTCGGCGCATCGGGCCCGACCCACTCGACGGTGGCCGAGAACGGGCCGACCGAAACCACGCGCAGCGGCCCCGAGGGTGCAGGCGCGGGCGCCGTCGTCGCCGGGGGAGTCGAGGTCGTCTCCGGCCGGGTCTGTGGTCTGCGTCTGTTCCGTCGAGGTGGTCGGCGCCGCCTCGTTGTTACCGCGCGGGAGCAGCACGGCGACCAGCACGCCGGCGAGCAACAGCACGCCTGCCACGGCGAGCGCCAGGAACACGAGTGCCGTCCGATCGCGGCGGAGCCGGGCCACTCCGCCCAAGCGTACGGCCTAGACTCGACCGTTGTGACGGTCCCCGTCATCGACCTGTCCGCCGACCGGGCGCGCGTCGTCGAGGAGGTCGGCCGCGCGTGCCGCGAGATCGGCTTTTTGGCGGTGATCGGGCACGGCGTGCCGGAGACGCTCGTCGCCGAGACCGCCGCGGCCGGACACGCGTTCTTCGACCTTCCCGAGGACGAGAAGCGCATGTTCGCCGAGGGCGAGCCGACGCTCGGCCTGCCCGCCTATCGGCCGCTCCGCAGCGAGCGATTGGCCGCGAGCCTCGGCAAGGCGACTCCGGCCGACCTGAAGGAGTCGCTCGACTGGGGCCCGGCCGTGCCGGGCTACGGCTGGCCCGAGCGCCCGCCCGAGCTCCGGCTGCTGCTCGAGCAGTACTACGAGGCGATCTCGGATCTCGGCGAGCGGCTGCGGCGCCTCTTCGCACTCGCGCTCGATCTGCCCGAGGACTGGTTCGAGGACAAGTTCCGGGGCCACTCCTCGAGCATGCGCATCGTCAACTACCCCGCGCCCGAAGGCGAGCCCGAGCCGGGCCAGCTCCGCGCCGGAGCCCACACCGACTACGGCTGCATGACGATCCTCCGCACCGAGGACGCGGCCGGCGGGCTCGAGGTCCAGACGCGAGCGGGTGAATGGCTGGACGTCCACGCCGTCCCCGGCTCGTTCGTCGTCAACCTCGGGGACATGATGGCCCGGTGGACGAACGATCAGTGGGCCGCCACGCTCCACCGCGTGGCCGTTCCGCCCGCGGATCTGCGCGCGGGAAGCCGCCGCCAGACGATCGTCTTCTTCCACGACCCGCGGGCGGAAGCGGTGATCGAGTGCATCCCGGGCTGCGGGACGCCTCGCTACGAGCCCGTGACCGCGCTCGAGCATGTGAACGCGAAGGCCGCCGCCGACACAGACTAGATGCGGGTCGACGGGAACATCGACTGCGCTGGGAGAACGATGCTCGACGGGGTCCGGCAAGCGGGCCGGTGGCTCGACCAGGCCCGCAGGATCGCTCGCCGAGACGCGAGCTCCTGACCCGGCCCTCCCCGCCCGCGATCTACCTGACCGGCTCCGGCGACTCCCCTGCCGGGCTCCCCCGAGGCGCGCGTTCGAGGGCTGGAACGGCGTCCCGACGCAGGCTCTGCCGGCGCTCGAGCTCTCGCGGTACGACATCGCGTTCGCCCCTGAAGGCTCGTCGGTCGTTTGCGTCTCGAACTCGGCAAGGTCGTCCGAACGGTCGAGGCCGCGGCTGCGGCGCGTGAGCACAGGCTCCTGGCGATCAGCGTCACCTTCGACGCCGCCGAGCCGGCTCGCCGACACGGCCGGGGTGACTCTGCCGTACCGCTACGACGATCCTGGGTTCGGGCCGGGATGATCTCGTATGTCGCCTGGCTGGGGGCGCTGTACGCGCTCGCCGTCCGGGCGGCGGAACTGACGGCCGCGATCGAGCCTCGACCCGGTCACGGCGCGGGCCGATGCGACCGCACGGGACACCTCGACTCGCAGTCCGGTCGCGGAGCATCTCGGCCGGGAAACATACCGGAGGCGACCCAAGGTCGACGTGGTCGGCGGCGGCCCGAGTCTCGGCACCACCCTGGTTCGCCGCGCGAAGATGATCGAGGCCGCGCACGGGACCGGAGGCGCGCACGAGTGGAGGAGAGGGCGCACGAGGAGTTTTTCTGCACAGGCCCCGGGACGCTGATCATCGTCGCACCGCCGGGCGCCGCACACGACCGCGCCGTCGAGCAGCTCGCCGCCGCGCGCGAGACCGCGCTACGACCGTCACCGTCTGCCGCCCGATGCTCCCGCCGCCGCCGCGGCCGACCGCCGTCCTCCTGGTCGTTGCGGCACGGCCGACGAGCTGCTCTCGCCGCTGACGTACTCGTACCGCTCGACTGCTCGCGTACCACTTCGCCTTCTCGCAACGGCCGACGTGATGCTCGGCTTCGACCAGGAGTCGGCGGCGGCAACTGAACTTCGGCAGATCTCGGCGGGTAACGTCGCCCGCTATCTCGACAGTCGGGAACCTCCTCGTCGAGGACATCGTCATGCCCGACGGCCGCGAGCTGCGCAACAGCTCGCGGTCACGCGATCTACGCCGCGCCCGGAGCCCGTGCGTTCGCCGACGACGTGCAGCCCGTCGTCCGGCTCGGGCGCGACTTTCCCGCCGAGCTCAGGCACGCGCTCGAGGACGCGGGTTACGGCGCAGGCCTGATCCCGTCCGACGGTCCGGCTGTCCGGTTACGCGTCGACTCGGGCGTCGAGGGCGGCGGCCGTTTCACGTTCGAGGAAGGCTCCGGGACGTACGACGACGCGACTCCGCTTCCGGCGGAGCTCCCGCCCGGCCTCGCCAACAGCCTCGAGGCGGTGCACATCGCACCGATCCCATTCGAGCAGCTCGGAGCATGGGTCGAGTTGGGCGCGGCCACGCGCTCGTCTGCTCACAGTCGACCCGCATTACCAGCACATCGAGGAGGACTGGCGCCGGATCCTGCCGCTCGTCGACGCGTTTCTCCCGAGCCGTGCGGAGGCTGAGGGCATTCTCGGCGGCTGGCCCGGCCCGGACGAAGCCGCCCGCTCGCTCGCGGCGATGGGCGCCTCAACCGTCTGCATCAAGCTCGGCGCGGACGGCGCCGTCGGATACGCGCGGGAGAACTCCTGCGCGCTCCGGTCGCGAACGCCGATCTCGTCGACACGACGGGTTGCGGTGACGCCTTCTGTGGCGGTTTCCTCGCCGGCCTGGCCGAGACGGACGACCTGTTCACCGCGATGAGGTACGGGTCGGCCTCCGCCGCGGTCGCAGGAGCCGATCATGGAGCTGCACACGCGCTCGGGCGCCGTCCCTCATTCGACGTCCCCCCTTGGGGGAAGATTGACGTAACACGACCGCCGATGGATCGGGCTGGTCCGGCGACGAGCCAGCACCGGGGTAAGCGGGGGCCGCCGACGCGGCCCCCGCTTGTCCTTCCCTGGGCGAGCAACATCCAGACGTACGGCGGCTGGGGCCAGGAGGCCGCCAACGCCTGGATGAACACGTTACGGCTACCTGCCGGTCGAGTCGTCCCTCACCACGCCGTAGTCAACACACTGGGTTGGCTTCGGCTAGCCCCGCCCAGCGACTTCATGGCGGGCGTCGACCTTGGCCGTCAACGTGCCCGAGGACGGCGAAGTCCCCTAAGGGGTACTGACGTCCAACCGAATAGCTGTGAGGGGCGGGTCCGCTCGGTCGACAGCACTCCCTCTCCGCTGTCGACCTGACTGACGGTGGGGCTCGCCCCTTCTCACTCTCTCCACCCGCATACGGAAGTCAACCCCTGCCGGCAGCGGTAGTCAGCCCCCGCCGATGCCGAACTCGCGCTCGGCGCACTCCGGGCAAACACATGGAGCTCGTCGTCGACGCCCGCGTAGGCGCGCCATTCGTCGGGGGCGTTCTGTCGTCGCGCGTCTGCCGGCCGCACTCGGCACAGGTCAGCGGGCGCTTGGACCATCCTCTTCACGCTCGGCTCGACCACTACGGCGGGCGACATGATTGCGTTTTCGATCGAATGCGCGAACCCTCCGGTAGGCACGTTTGCGCCGACAAAGGGGTGGTCAACTAGCTCCGAGCCAAGAATCAAGATCGTTACTCACCCCGTGCGGTGAGCCTGACCCGACGGAGGGCTCCAGCCACGCACGGGCAGGGCAATTCGGCTTCAACGTGTAGCGGGCGGTTCGGTGACGAGCCGCCGCCATCACCGGAACGCTCGTCGCCTCTGTGGGGGAACGCGACCTCCGGAAAGTCGGGCCGCAAAAACCGGAAAGTAGTCGGCTGGAGGGACCCGCACGCGATTGCGGCGCGGCGGGGTGGGGGCGCGGCCGGCCGGGGGCCGGCCCAAGCCCGAGCGGCACGGGAGAGCGTGATCGCACGCAGCTCCCCCACCCGCGATTACACCTCCAGAGTTAATGCGCGAAGCCCGTGGAAGTATGAGTCGCGATGAGAGCGGTCGAGCTCGTCTTCGCCGTCGGATGGGCGGCGTTCTGGCTGTACTGGCTCGTGGCAGCCTTTTCTATGAAGAGGGGCCGCGTGCCGTGGTCCCGCGAGCTGCGTATCAGGGCGGTGATCGTTGTCGTCGTGATCCTCTTGATTCGCTTGGGAGCGTTTCGAGGCCACGGCCTCAACACGGATCCGTGGCGCGCTGGCCTCGGGCTCGTCCTCTTCGCCCTAGGGTTGGGGTTCGCGATCTGGGCCCGCATGCACATCGGGCGCAACTGGGGCACCCCGATGACGCAGAAGGACGAGCCAGAGCTGGTGACCAGCGGCCCCTACCACCTGGTCCGCCACCCGATCTACTCGGGCATCCTGGTCGCGGGCGTCGGCACCGCGGTGGCGCTGAGCTGGCGGTGGCTGATCGCCGTGGCCCTGGCCGGCGTCTACTTCCTCTACAGCGCGACGGTCGAGGAGCGCTACCTGACCGAACAGTTCCCTGACACCTACCCGGCGTACAAGCGCTCGACCAAGATGCTCGTGCCCGTTCATCTTCTGACCCGGAGCCGTGCCCTATCGGCTCATCCCCCTGCTTGGACGCGAGAGCGACACCGCCCCTCCCCATCTAGCGAGTTCGCCCACATCGCGACGACCACATACTGGGGGCTGCGGCCGCACAAGGTAACGCCTGGGTGGCGGCTGCTCAGGCGGCGCCTCCCGGAACGGCGCCGAGCTGCTGCATCATCTCCATCCCGTCCATCGCGCCCCAGTGCTCGACGGCCTTGCCGTCTCCCAACGAAAAGCGGGCCTCGTAAGAGGCCCTCAGTGTCTTGGAACGGCTTGGTTATGCGAAGCGGATGATGGGACTCGAACCCACGACCTTCTGCATGGCAAGCAGACGCTCTAGCCAACTGAGCTACATCCGCGAACGGCTCAACCATACCAACCCTCCAGCTGTTCCGTTCGTCACTTCCCGGATTGAAGCCCGCCGCCGCCCGCTGCAAATGGCCTATGGCTGTGCGCCTACCAGCCCACATCACACCGAGTTCGGCCCGAGTCCTAACACAGGCAGTCGCGGTTCCTGAAAAGTTGATCCATCTGGATCATTTGTCTCCCGGCTGTCGCGTCCTAGCATCCGGCCGACCACAGATAGTGGCTCTGAACGATGTGGGGGGAGAGGGAGACAGAGCAATGAGAGCACGAATGGTGTTGGTGCTGTGTGCGGCGCTCGCTCTGACGGTCGGCGTTGCGACCGCGACCGCGGGTGGCGGTAATTCCGGCAACGCGAAGGCATGTCAGAAGGGGGGCTGGCAGAACTTGCATCCCGCCGGGGCTGGCTCGTTTAAGAACGAGGGCGACTGTGTGTCCTACCTGGCGCACGGCGGGGGTATGTTCACGGGGGATCCCCAGCACGACTGCGAGACCGTCGGCGGGACCTTCTCGACGAACCCGTCCTCGGATATCTGGGAGCTTCCGCAGCAATTCCTGTGGTCCTGCAACGCAATCCCCGACTCGCCAAATGGAAGCGCCTATAGGACAGGCGCCGGGCTGAACGACTGCGTCGCCGACGGGGTCGCCTACGGGGGCGCCGGGCTCCTCTATTACCCGATCGGCGCCGGCCCATGGAACACCAGCTGCATTACGGTTCAACCGTTCTAGACGGAAGTTCGGGGGCGGCCACAGCGCCGCCCCCGCCGCCTGGACGACCGGGTGACCTCGGCGGCCGCGATCGACGCCGAGCCCGAGCACTGACGAACATCAAGTGGGACTGAGCTAGGCGCCGTCGAACCCGTGCTTTAAGCTTCGAGCTCAATCTTCGAAGGGGGGCCAGATGACACGCGGAATCAAGCGCCACCGGCGCCGCGGATCCTACGTCGTGCTGCTCGTGGCGTTCGCCGCGCTGGGGGTCTGGGCGTCCTATGCGCTCGCCGGAAACGACACCGGCCCGGTAACCGTCAACGTCGAGTACCACAACGACGACTGCGGCGAGCACGCAGGGCAAGCGGGTAATCGGGACCGACATCGTTCAAACAGGTCCGGCGACACCCTCTCGGTCACCCACAAGGTCCACGGCGCGGATCCGGGCACCTACGACCTGTACCTCTACGATGCCGCGGACTGCGCGATACATCGCCTACCTCGGCAAGTACAAGGTCGACGGCGGGCGGCGACGGGAGCAAGTCCAACTCGGCCGACGTCAGCGGCACGAGCGGCCAATTCTTCGTGTGCGACCAGAACCAGTCGACGCGCAACTGTACGACTGCTCGCTGACGGGCAAGCTCGGCAAGAACCAGTTCGCGCGACAATGACCTCACCGTCTAGAAGAACGTCGGGCTCGGCGCTCCGCTGCGAGGCGGAGCGCCGTCAGCCCCTGTCCAGCGCCTCGTTGACGAGGCGGTCGGCGAGCTCGTTGTGCTCGCGTCGCACCGCGGTGTAGGTGACGCGGCCGACGCGGCGGGCGAGCTCGTCGGCCTCCGCGGCGAGCGCGCGGAGCGCCTCGTTCTTGATCCGGTACTCCCCACGCATCTGCTTGACGAGCAGCTCCGAGTCGGAGACGACCTCGAGCTCGTCGATCCCGGTCTCCGCGGCCCGACGGAGCCCCTCCACGAGCGCGCGATACTCGGCGACGTTGTTCGTCGCGACCCCGATTGCCTGTCCCCGGGCGTCGAGCACGGTTCCGTCCTCGGCCTCGAGTACGTAGGCATAGGCGGCCGGCCCGGGGTTCCCACGAGCGCCGCCGTCGGTCGACAGGCGCGCTCTCACCGTGGCGCTAGGCGGTCGACAGGCCTGCGAGCAGCTTCTGAGTGAGCTCGGGCCCGAGCTCGAGCTCGAGCTGCGCCCGTACCTCAGACCGCCGCTCCTCGACGTGACGGGTCATCCGGCCGACCACTTCACAGTGTGCTGCGAGGCGGTCGAGCGCCCGGTCGAGGCGCACGGGATCCAGGTGCTGAGGTGCGACGCTCATGACTTTCACATCGTCCGAAACGCATCGGACGACATCCCTCGAACAACGGGGTTAAAGCCTGAGCGTCCTTCGGCCGATAGAGCAATTGCATGCTTCCCGCAGCCGAAACCCGCGTGGCTCCCGCTCGGCGCACTCCTAGTGCGAGAAGGGCTGATCACGAACGAGCAGCTCGAGACCGCGCTGATCGACCAGCAGGGCACCGGCCTGCGCCTCGGCGAGCTCCTCGTCCAGTGGGGTTGGGTCGAATCCTCGGAGATCTCGCGTACGCTCGCGGAGCAGTACGAGCTGGAGTTCGTCGATCTCGACACGACCGAGATCGATCCGAAGGCGATCGAGCTGCTGGCGCCGCGTGACGCGCGCCACTACAACGCGATCCCGATCCGTTTCCTCGCGAACGCGGACGACCACCTGCTCGTCGGCGTCGCCGACCCGACCGACGTCGGTGTCTGCGACGAGCTGCGGATGAAGCTCGGCGGAGCGGTCACCCTGGTCGTCGTCGACCAGGTCGAGCTGCACCGCGCGCTGGCCCGCGAGTACGCGTAGCCGGGACAGGCCTCCGGCAGGCCGGAGGCCTGTCCCCATATGCCTAGCCCAGCTGGGCGCGGATCGCGCCGGCCGGATGCTCCTTCGTGTGCACGTTGACGTAGAACCCGCTCGGGGTAGCGAGGATCTCGTCGATCAGCGACGCAGCAGCGACCGCGCAGCCGCTCGAGTTGCCGTCGGCGCCCGGAGCGGTGAACGGGACGACCACCGGGCCGTTGACGGCGGCCCCGCCCTTGTGGATGTGGGCGGCGGTAGTCGGCAGCGTCACGTTCGCCGCGTGGAGCCGGTAGCAGACCTGCCCGGCGTCCTTGCGGAAACGGACCACCGCGGAGCCCGTCGCGTTCGGCTCGCTCGACCCCTTCAGGTCGATCGCGATCGTCGTTCCGGCCATCGCCGCCGTCGTGCCGGTGAGCTGGCCGCGGATCGCGCCCGCCGGGAACTCGGCGGTGTGGACGTTCACGTAGAACGAAGCAGGCGACGCGAGAATCTGCGCGACGAGCGGCCTGGCCACTCCGACGCAGCCGCCTGACTTGCCGTCGGCGCCCGGTGTCGCGAGCGGGATGACCACCGGCCCCGAGACGCCCGCAGCTGCCTTGTGGATGTGCGACGCCACCGCCGGACCGCTCAGGTTCGACGCGGCGATCTTGTAGCAGACCTGGCCCTGGCCGGCCCGCAGGCGGACCGTCGCAGTGCCGGTCGCCACCGGGTCAGCTGCGGGGATCTCGATCTCGCCGACGAGCGTGATGTTGAAGGCGGTCCCGCCGTTGACGGCGAGGAGCGTCTTCGGACACGCACCGGCCGGCGCCGGGATGATGTCCGCCGGGTGGTTCGTATGGGCCCGGAGCTGGCGCGCCGTGACCCTCAGCTTCACGTACGGCCTCGTCGCCGACCCGGTGCGATGGCAGATCGACCGCGCCTGGTCGGTTCCGTCTGTTCGGGCGTTCGCGCTCGACAACGCAACCGTCAAGGCCGCGAGCGCACGCCATGAGCAACATGAAACGCTTCATTCACACCCCTCCGCTGTAGTCGGACTCGTGCCGCGTAATACGTGGCGCAGCGCGGGGCGGTTTTATTCGGCGTCGATCTGGGCCTTCTGGAGCTTCCCGGAGTAGTCGACGTAGATCGACTTCCACTCCGTGAAGACGTCGAGCGCGGCCTGTCCCGCCTCACGGTGGCCGTTCCCGGTCTCCTTCGTGCCGCCGAACGGGAGATGAACCTCGGCGCCGATCGTGCCGGCGTTGACGTAGGTGATCCCCGTGTCGAGATCGCGCATCGCGCGGAATGCCCTGTTCACGTCGCGGGTGAAGATCGACGACGAGAGCCCGAAGCGGACGCCGTTCGCGACCCGGATCGCCTCGTCGAAGCTCTTCACCGGGATCAGCGACGTCGTCGGCCCGAAGATCTCCTCCTGCGCCACGCGCATCCCGGGCTCGACGTCGGCGAAGATCGTCGGCCGGTAGTAGAAGCCGTTCTCGAGGCCGTTCCCGGTCGCGACCTCGCCGCCGGTGAGGACTTTGGCGCCCTCGTCCCGGCCGATGCCCGTGTAGGAGTGGATCTTCTCGAGCGCCCGCTCGTTGATCACCGGCCCGACGTCGGTGTCCGGCTCCCAGCCCGGGCCGAGGCGCATCTTCTCGGCGGCGGCGACGAGCTTCGACTGGAGCTCCCCGTAGACCTGCTCGTGCACGACGACCCGCGAGGCGGCAGTGCAGCGCTGGCCGGAGGTGCCGAACGCCGACCAGATGATCCCCTCGGCTGCGAGGTCGAGGTCGGCGTCGTCGAGGACGATCACCGCGTTCTTGCCGCCCAGCTCGAGATGGACGCGCTTGAGGTTGTCCGCGGCGGCCTTCATCACCGCGACGCCGGTCTCGCGCGAGCCGGTCAGCGTGATCACTGGAACGTCCGGGTGCTGGACGAGCCGTTCGCCGACCGCTCCCCCGCCCCCGTGCACCACGTTCACGACCCCCGCCGGGACACCGGCCTCGACGAGCAGCTCGACGAAGCGCTCGCCCAGCGCCGGCGTGTCGGTCGCCGGCTTGAAGACGACCGTGTTCCCGCAGACGAGCGCGGGCGCGATCTTCCACGACGGAATCGCGATCGGGAAGTTCCACGGGGTGATCACGCCGATCACGCCGATCGGCATGCGCACGCTCATGTTGAACTTGTCGCGGAGCTCCGAGGGAGTCGTCTGCCCGGACAGCCGACGGCCCTCGCCCGCCATGTAGAAGCTCATGTCGATCGCTTCCTGGACGTCTCCGCCCGCCTCCGGGAGCACCTTCCCCATCTCGCGCGACATCAGCAGCGAAAGCTCGTCCTTGTGCTCGCGGACGAGCGAACCGAAGCGGTAGAGGATCTCGCCGCGCGCAGGCGCCGGGACGAGACGCCACTCCTCGTACGCCTCGCCGGCCGCGGCGACGGCGCGGTCGACGTCCTCGCGCCCGGACTTCGGGAATACGCCGATGAGCTCGCCGGTGGCGGGGCTGCGGCTCTCGAACGTCTCACCGGAGGCCGCATCGACCCACTCGCCGCCGATGAAGTTCTCGTAGGTCTTCGCCTCGACCGCCATCCGGCGGCCACTCTAGCGACGCAGAGGCTCTAAGCGACGTCGGTCTTCGGGAACGTGCCCGCAGCCCGTGCCCGGCGGCGGTCGCGGATCTCCCGCAAGCCGCCGTACGCCTTGCCGCGGCGGCGGTCAGGCCCGGCGCGCCGGTCGACGATGACCGACACGTTCGGGTTGTCCTGATAGTACGACGTCATCTTCTCGAAGAGATCCTCTTCGAGCTCACGCGGAATTACGCAATAGATCATTGCCGGCCCACCCTCACAATCTCATTGTATGAATGGGTCGGTCGGCGTCTAGTCCCCGGCTTCAAGTTCCGGGATCACGCCGATCCCGGGCTCGAAACGGGCATTCCAAACGGTGAAGGCGGCCTCGATCTCCTCGGGCTCGTTGCCGCGGTCGGTCAGGCGCACGCGCTGGGTCGCGTCCCGGTTGATCCGATACTGGTACCAGACGAGGTCCCAGACGAGCGTCAGGACGACGTCCGGAGACGACCCGGAGAGGAGGACGATGCTCACCTGCGGAGACCCGAGGCTGCGCCCGATTCCCTCCATCGTCCGCAGGCCGTCGCTGCTGTTGAAGACTGCGGCGGCTTCGACCATCGCGTGCTCCTCGTTGGAGAGGCGCCGCAGCGTGGGCTCGGGAACGTACGCCTGCGCGGCCGGACGCTTGTTGCCCCCGCCGAAGATGCCGGCGAGACTGAGCGCCCGCCGCCGCCGCGCACTTCCGACTGCAGGCCCGACCGGGCTGCCCTCGCGCACCCAGCCGTGATCCAGCGCCGTCTCCTGGCAGAGCTGGCAGACCTCGACGAACTCGCCGACCCCATCCGGGGCGAAGCGAAACGACCGTTCGCCGAGCAGGAGCGTGCGCTCGCACACGGCGCAGCGGTTGACCTCCATGACCCGCATCGTCCTCATGAGGGAGGAACTATATGAAAAGTGCAGGGACTTTTCGCGCAGGTCGAGCTAGTGCGCTCCTGCCTTCTCTTCCTCGCGGGCCTTCTTCGTCTCGTCGATGATCTTCTGCGCGATGTGGGTCGGCACCTCGTCGTAGCGCAGGAAGTGCATGTGGTAGTCGCCCCGTCCGCCGGTCAACGAGGTCAGGGCCTGCGAGTAGGTGAGGATCTCCGCCATCGGCACCTCCGCCTTGATCGACGTCATCCCGGCCCGCGGCTCCATGCCCTGGAGGCGGCCGCGCCGTGAGTTCAGGTCGCCGTTGACCGCGCCGACGGTGTCGTCGGGAACCGTGACCTCGACCTCCATGATCGGCTCGAGCAGCACCGGGCTCGCCTTCTCGTAGGCGGCCTTGAACGCCATCGAGCCGGCGATCTTGAACGCCATCTCCGAGGAGTCGACGTTGTGGTACGAGCCGTCGACGAGCAGGACGCGCACCCCCTGCACCGGCGACCCCGAGAGCTCGCCGTGCGCCATCGCCTCCTGAATCCCCTTGTCGACCGCCGGCCGGAAGCTCTGCGGGATCACCCCGCCGACGATCTTGTCGACGAACTCGTAGCCGACGCCCTCCTCCATCGGCTCGAGGACGATGTGGCAGTCGCCGTACTGGCCGCGACCGCCGGTCTGCTTCTTGTACTTCCCCTGCGCGCGGGACTCGGAGCGGATCGTCTCCAGGTACGGGACGCGCGGCTGGTGCAGCTCGACCTCGACTCCGAAGCGGCGCTTCAGCCGGTCGACCGCGACCTCGACGTGCATCTGCGACAGCCCGGCAAGGAGCTGCTCGCCGGTCTGCGGGTCGCGGCGCATCGTCAGCGTCCGGTCCTCCTCGGTCAGCCGCCGCAGCGCCTGGCCAAGCTTCTCCTCCTCCCCCTTGGCCTTCGGCGTGATCGCGAAGCTCATCACGGGCTCGGGGAAGTCGAAACGCGGCGGCTCGACTGCCGTCTCCTTGTCGAGCAGCAGGTCGCCGGTGGTCGCGTCCTTCAGCTTCGCGACGGCGCCGATGTCGCCCTCGCCGAATGCGTCCGTCCCGACGTGCTCCTTGCCCTGCATTGCCATCAGCGACCCGAACCGCTCCTTTGCGTGCGTGCGCGTGTCGGTCAGCGTGGTGTCGGTCGTGATCGTGCCCTTGATCACGCGAAAGACGTTGATCTTCCCGGCGAAGGGGTCGGCGATCGTCTTGAAGACGAAGGCGCCGGTGTTCGCGCCCTCGAGGTCGAGCTGGCCGCCCTTCTTCGCGGGGCTCGGCACGCCCTCGACGAGCAGGTCGAGGAGCGCGGTCGTGCCGAGGTTCTTGGTGGCGACCGCGGCCGCGACCGGGAAGACCTCGCCGCGCGTGACGGCTTCCTTGAGTGCGTGCGCGACCTCTTCATCCGAGAGCTCCTGGCCGTCGAGGTAGCGCTCCATCAGGCCCTCGTCGGTTTCGACGACCGCGTCGAGCAGCTTCTCCCTGTACTCGGCCGCCTGGTCGGCCATCTCGGCCGGGATCTCGGTGCGGACGCCTTCGCGCTGCCCGTCGGGGCTCATGTACGCGCACATGTGGAGGACGTCGACGATCCCCGTCAGCTCGTGCTCGACGCCGATCGGGATGTGCACGGCGACGCACTGAGTCGAGAGCTGGCTGCGTAGCCCCTCGAACGCGCGGAAGAAGTCGGCACGCTCGCGGTCGAGCATGTTGACGACGACGACCCGCACGAGCGAGTCGTCCTCGGCGCGATGCCAGGCGCGACCCGTGCCGACCTCGACGCCCATCACGGCGCTGATCACGACGAGTGCGCCCTCGACCACGCGTAGCGCGGCGATTGCCTCGCCCTGGAACCCGGCGTCGCCCGGGGCATCGATCAGGTTGATCTTGCGGTCCTGCCAGTCGACATGCGCGAGCGACGCCGACAGCGACATCTGCCGCCGCTGCTCGTCCTCGTCATGGTCGGAGACGGTCGTGCCCGCCTCGACGGTGCCGAGCCGGTTGACGGCGCCGGACTGGAAGAGCAGGGCCTCGACGAGGGACGTCTTGCCGGTCCCTCGGTGGCCGACTACAGCAACGTTGCGGATCTTTCCGGGCTCCTGAGCAGGCATGCGCGCGAGATTCCTCCCTGGAAGCGTGGGTGTGGGGACGATCCTAGCCCGCGGGAACGGGCTCCGGCCCGCGGCCGGCGCGAAGCAGCCCATCGGTGCGCGCAAGCCACGCAACTCTGGCAGGCGCTCACGTGCAGAGCGTAATCCGTTGCGATGCGTCTTACAAAGGGGTCACTCGGCGGCGCTCGCGCGGGCGGCGGCGGTGCCGGCGAGGCGTGCCTTCAGGCGCAGGATCGCCTTCGTGTGCAGCTGCGAGACGCGGGACTCGGTGACGCCGAGCACCTCGCCGATCTCGCGAAGGGTCAGCTCCTCGTAGTAGTAGAGGGTGATCACGAGCTTCTCGCGCTCGGGCAGGCGGGCGATCGCCTCGCCGAGCGCCTCGCGGAGCTCGGTCGCGTCGAGCGCCTGAGCGGGCTGCGGCCCGGAGTCGTCCTCGATCGTGTCGATCAGCGAGACCGAGTCGCCGGAGCCGGAGGAGACCGTCCAGAGCTCGTCGAGCGCCGCGATCGAGGAGCGGGAGATGTCGGTCAGGCTGTCGTCGAGGTCATCGGTGGTGATCCCGAGCTTCTCCGCGATCTCCTCGTCCGTCGGCGCGCGGTGCAGCTTCGCCTCGAGGGCTCCGATCGCGCGCTCGATGTCGCGCGCGCGGGCGCGGACCGAGCGCGGCACCCAGTCCATCGCGCGCAGCTCGTCGATGATCGCGCCCTTGATCCGCGAGATCGCGTAGGTCTCGAATTTGACGTCGCGGTCGGGGTCGTAGCGCTCGATCGCGCCGATCAGGCCGAGGAGGCCGTACGAGACGAGGTCCCCCTCGTCGACGTGCGCCGGCAAGCCGCTGCCGAGCCGTCCGGCCACGAATTTGACGAGCGGCGCGTAGGTCAGGATCAAGCGATCGCGCAGCGCGCGATCCTTGCTCTTCCTGAACTGATGCCAGAGAGCTTTCGTGTCTTCAGCCACGGGGATCCCGCGTAGAGAATACGGCGCGAACCGGCGAATTCCCCCGCCGAAGGACAGACCTTCCCCGCAACGGCGTAGGGTAGCCACGTGCTGGAGCGCTGGACTCGCATCGTCCTTCGCTTCCGCGTCGCCGTCCTACTAGCCTGGCTCGTAGTCCTCGTCGTCGGCGTCTGGTCGGCCACGCGGCTCTCGCCGTTGCTCTCCAACTCGTTCGCCGTTCCCGGCACCGATTCGGAGCGCGCCCGGATGATCCTGAGCCGGAACTTCGGCGAGCGGCCGGAAGGGACCTTCACCGTCGTCTTCCGCGTCGCAGGGGACTCCAAGCGCGAGGAGTTGCGGGCGAAGCAGCGCCTCGCCGAGGCCGCGCGCGTCGTCCCGACCGGCCACGCAGGCGTGGTACGTCCGGGAACAGGCGTGCTGTGGGCCGACCTGGACACGAACCTCGACCTGCGAAACGCGAAGCGGTCCACGAAGGCGATTCGGGCGAGCCTCCAGGGACAGCCCGGCCCACCGGCGCTCGTCACGGGCCAGCCCGCAATCCAGCACGACCTCGACTCGATCTTCGGCTCGGATCTCCTGCGCGGTGAGGCTTTCGCCTTGCCGATCGCGCTGATCGTGCTGCTCGCCGTGTTCGGGCTCTCCCTGGCGGCGGCCATTCCGTTCGTCTTCGCGGCCTGCACGATCACCGGGACGCTCGCGGCCGTCTACGCCCTTGCGCACGCCCTTTCGATGGTCACCTACGTGACGAACCTGGTCGAGTTGATCGGCCTCGGGTTAGCGATCGACTACTCGCTACTCGTCGTGCACCGGTTCCGGGACGAGATGGACGCCGGCCGGCCGGTCGAGGAGGCGGTCGTGCGCACCATGGGGACTGCCGGAAGGGCGATCGTCTTTTCCGGCTTCGCGGTCGCGGTCGGCCTCGGCCTGCTCCTCTTCGTCCCGGTTCCGTTCATCCGCTCGATGGGCGTTGCCGGCTTCCTACTGCCGCTCGTCTCCATCGCCGCGTGCCTGACGCTCCAGCCCGCGCTGCTCTCGATCCTCGGTCGTCGTAGCGTGCAGCGGCTACGGGCGCGCGGGAGCAGGCGTGCGGAGTCCGGGTTCTGGGCGGGCCTGGCGCGAACTGTGCTTCGCCACCCGGTCGCGGTGCTGGTGGGAAGCACGTCGCTGCTCGTGCTCGCGGCGCTGCCGGCGGCGTTCCTCCACGTGACCCCGGGCTCGATCACGGGAATCCCGCACTCGCTGGAGTCGGTTCGCGGCTTCGACCTGCTGCGCGACCGCGTCGGGCCTGGGGTCGTGACGCCGACCCACATCGTCCTCGACGCGGGCGCGCCCGGCCGTGCTCGCACGCGCACGGTCAGCGCGGCGGTCGACCGGCTCGGCGACGAGCTCGCGCTCGACCCGGAGGCGTACGTGATCGCGTCCGGGCCGGCGAGCCCGTACGTCGACCCGACCGGGCAGTACGCGCGGGTGATCGTCGTCGGGCGACACGAGTACGGGGACACGGCGACGCGGCGGTTCATCGACCGCCTGCGCTCGCGGATCATCCCGGCGGCGAGGGTCCCGGCCGGGATCCGGGTCTCCGAGGGAGGTGCGCCGGCGCAGGGCGTCGACTTCTTGACGCAGTCGTACGACGTGTTCCCCTGGCTCGTGGGGGGAGTGCTCGCGCTGACGTTGCTGATCCTGATGCGCGCGTTCCGGTCGATCGTCCTGCCGCTGAAGGCGGTGGTCGTGAACGTGCTCTCTACCGCGGCGGTCTACGGGCTGCTCGTCGTCATCTTCCGCTGGGGCGTCGGCGCCTACCTGTTCGGACTGCCGCAGCGGAGCGAGCTCGACGGCTGGATCCCGATCTTCCTGTTCGCGGTCATGTTCGGGCTGTCGATGGACTACGAGGTCTTCCTGGTCTCGCGGATGCGCGAGACCTGGGACGAGACCGGCGACAACGAGCGCGCGGTCGCGCACGGACTCGAGCGCACCGGCCGGATCATCACCGCCGCGGCGCTGATCATGTGCGCCGCGTTCCTCGGGTTCGCCGCAGGACGGGTCGTCGCGCTCCAGGAGTTCGGAGTCGGGTTGGCGCTCGGCGTGCTGATCGACGCGACGATCGTCAGGGCCCTGCTGGTTCCATCGGCGATCACCCTGATCGGGCGCCGCAGCTGGTGGCTGCCGCGGCGCGCGGCGCGTCTCCTGCGCATCGGCTAGAGGAGACGAGGGAGGCGCGCAGACGCCTCCCTCGCCGTCCCGGGAGATCAGGCGGTCAGCGTGCCGATGAAGGCGACGTTGAAGACGCCCGTGCCCTTGTCGAAGCTGCCGGAGAAGCGCAGGACGCCCTTCGTCCGGACGTACTTGCCAGTGCCGCCGGTCACGGTCGCGCGCCCCGACAGCGAGAAGAGCTGCGCCTGCTCGTCGGTGCAGCCGCTCCCGGCAGCGGGCGGGATCCTGAAGTTCAGCTTGCTCCCGGTCGCGGACGTGATCGAGCCGACGCCGCCGAAGAGCGGGCAGGGATCCGACTGGCTGCCGACACCCTTGCCGAGAAGCTTGCTCCGTCCGAGCGTGCCCGAGATCCTGCTCTTGCCGAGGATCCGAGCGGGCCCGGCGGCGGACGCGGTGATATCCGCGGTCTCGCCCGTCACACGGACGACGGCCTTCCCGGCGTAGGTGCCCCGAAAGGGAACCACCACCTTCGCCGAGCCGGTGACTGCGAGAGCTGAGCCGGCCACAAGTGCCGCCGCAGCAGCCCCAAGTGCGCCGGAGATCCAGAACCTGTTCACGTCTTCTCCTTCGTCGACCTTTCTCGCAACGATGACAGGTGCGGTTCGGCAGCCCATCCGCGCGTCTTCTGAAGCGGC
This sequence comes from uncultured Actinomycetes bacterium, assembly GCA_963779025.1. Lineage (GTDB taxonomy): Bacteria > Actinomycetota > Thermoleophilia > Gaiellales > Gaiellaceae > DATBLE01. The sequence continues at coordinate 408,805 of CAVZWR010000005.1, read as the reverse complement.
GTTGCGGGTTCTCCGTAATGCGCCGACGGCTTCGCGCAACCGGATGCGCGCCTGACCTGCGGTCCGTTCCGGGTCGAGTCCGATGCCCGCCCGTCCTCCGGAAACGACGCTGTTTCGCATTACCACCTGAAGCCGGGCCGTCCGGGCCCGATTCGCGAAAGGAGCAATGATGAAGAGAGTCCTGACGGCAGCGGTTGTGTCGCTCGGGGCCGCAGGGATCCTGTTTGCAGCGTCCGCAAGCGGACAGACGGCTCCACCCGCCTGGCCGCCTGGCGGCGCAGCGCAGGTGTTCATCTGGGCCGACACGATCACCGCCGACACCGGCAAGCAGGGGAACTTCTTCTCCCAGGGCAGCAAGGTCATGTTTCGCGCATACGCCGTCGACCTGAAGTCGAAGGCCGTGGTCACACCGGCAACGGCGCAGTACTTCTACGTCAAGCTCCCCGGCCAGCCGAACGTCCGCATGCGGTACGTCACGCTCGGCAAGGGCGTCCGGAACTCTCTCTGGGAAGGCAGCTGGACGATCCCGACCACCTATCCGCTGGGGCCCGTGGGCTTCCGCGTCCTCGTGCACACGAAGGACCGGCATCACGGCGTCTTCCAGCAAGCCCCCGTCCCGGCGGCGCAGCTGACAGTCGTGGCCGGTCGCCCCTAGGAGGATGAAGATGAAACTGCTCAAGTTCGCACTCGCCGCCGCGGTCGTCGGGGGCGCCGTCGTCCCATCTGTCCAGGCGCAGCAGCCGTATCCCGCCAGCAAGGTCGAGGTCGGCGTCTACGCGGACACGGTCTCCTCCTCGAGAGGCGACGTCAAGCTCCCGCTCGTCTGCACGCAGACGAACAACTACCCGCGCAAGGCCCGGGTCGTCTTCCGCGCCTGGGCCGTCGACACGCAAACCGGGAAGCCGATCACCCCGGCCGAGATCAAGTACGCGTACGTCGCGATCCCCGGCCAGCCGAGCCTGAAGCTCAACTTCGGGCCCCACGGCAACGTCGGCAACAAGGTCAACTTCTGGAGCGCAGCCTGGGCGATCCCGGCGGACTATCCGCTCGGCGTCGTCCCGTTCCGGGTCGTGTTCAAGACGTTCGACAACCGCTTCGGCATCTTCCGGCAGCCGCCGCTCGCGTCGGCGCAGCTGACGGTCATCCCGTAGCGACCTGCAAAAGGAGGCAGACAGGCCATGACCATCACCACATCACTCCGACTAGCCGCTGCGGGCGTTGCGGTCATCGCTCTTGGCCTGTCCGCCTCGCCCGCAGGCGCCGTCCCGCAACCCGTCCCGGCTCCGTCGATTCCTGGGGCCCCGGGGCTTCCAGGCCCGCTGGCGGCGCCGGCTGTTCCAGCCGACGACATGGGGATCCTGAAGGCGAAGCCCGACACGGGCGCCGGCGGCACGGCGTTCACCCTCTCTGGCTCCAGGCTTCCGGCCGGAAAGGACGTCTCGATCGTCTGGGTCACCTCGAACGTGAACTGGGTCCTCGACGCACGGCCCGACAGCGTCGACTACATCGGCCAGCGCGAGGACAAGGGCATCTCCGTCGTGCTCGGCACTGCGAAGACCGACGCCGCCGGCGCATTCAGCCTGCGGCTGAAGGTGCCGCGTGACTTCGGCGGCATCCACGACGTCTACGCCGTGGTCGACGGTGTCCAGCAGGCGAAGGGCGGGTTCCTGATCGAGCGCACACTCCAGGTCTCGCCGCTCAGGGGCTCGATCGGGACGCCGATCACGATCAAGATCGCCGGTCTCGGCTCGACGCTCTACGGAGGCGCGGCAAGCGTGTGGTGGGACGGCCGCTACACCGGCGTCGTCACCGGCAAGTGGACGCGCGGCGAGGCCACGGTGCACATCCGCGCCGCAGGCCCCGTCGGCAAGCACGTCCTGCTCGTCGGTACCGGTATGCAGTTCAACTACCTGAATATCCAGCAGTCGCCGATCCCGTGGGCACTCGGCGCAATGAAGACATTCACCGTCACCCGCGACGGAGGCGTCCCGAAGATGCGCGTCGAGAGGCCGCTGGCAGTAAAGCCGACCGTCGAGGCGAAGACGACGATGTCCGCGCTCGCGGTCGCGCCGAACGCGAAGGCGACCGTGACGCTCGACACGACTCGCGGAGCGGTCAACACCAGGGTCGCCGTCCGCGCCACCGGGCTGGCACCGAACCAGCCGGTCACGCTCGACTGGGCGACGGTCGCCGGCAACCGCGTGAACTGCACCGGCACCTGCTGGTCGTTCGTCACGCAACCGCTCGGCGGAGGCACGGCAGCCGCGGACGGGACACTCACGGCGAACTTCACCGTGCCGGACGGCCTCGGCGGCTGGCACGTCGTCCGCGTCCTCCAGGGCACGGACGTGAAGACGCAGATCGCCTATTTCGTCGAGCGGAGCTTCGTCGAGATGCCGAAGGTCGTGAGAGATGGACAAGCGTTCCAGGTCCACCTGAAGGGTGTCGGCTGGACACAGCTCGACAACACCGTCGCGGTCACCTACGACAACGGGTACGTCGGCTACGGCTGCGGGTTCAACTCGAACGGCGATGTCGTCCTCAACCTGGTCGCCACGGGCGGCCCCGGCACGCACCTGATCGACATCTACCCGCTGCTCTATCCGTACTCGCCGGCCTACGCATATCCGCCGCACGCGGCAGTCCCGTTCCTGTCGTTCGCACGGGACTTCCCGGGCCTCGCGCTCGGGTACCAGCTGCCCGCGTTCAGGCTGGCGATCAAGGTCGTCTCCTAGCAGGGCCGTGAAGAGGGGAAGGGCCTCGGCCCTTCCCCTCGGCTATCCGCGCGAGGCGGCCAGGAAGGCGCCGAGCCGACGGAGCGCGTCCGTGCCGAGGTCTGCGTAAGTCGGCATCAGGTTGTTGCCGCTCCGGTAGGGCGCGGCGACGTACGCGGCGAACGCTCGTGCCGTCTTGCCGCCGCGTCCGATCCGGGTCAGGTCGGGCGCGCCTCGCCGTCGAACGCCGCTGCCGCGGTAGGTGTGGCAGCTCAGGCAGCCGACCTTCGCAAAGCCGGCCGCGCCTCTCCGCGCGGCGGCCGAGAGGCGCGCGGCGCTTGCCCAGCGCGCGACGGCGCCCGCCGTGGCGGTGACGAGCGGCGGCGGCGCAGGCAGCGGGGCGAGCGGTCGGGGAGCTCCGGCCGGAGCAGAGAACGGCTTTCCGGAGACGAACGAGACCAGGTCGTCCAGCTGCTCCTGGGGCAAGGACGTGCCGTAGGCAGGCATCCCGCGACCGCCCCAGTACACGCGCCTGAGCACGAGCTGCTCGACCGGGAGGCTTGTGCGGCGAGCGTCGGGGACGAGCCAGCGGTCGAGGTTCGGCGCCGAGCCGCCGCCGGCACCGCTCGAGCCTGCGCGCGCGAAGCCGTGGCAGCTCCCGCAACCGCTGGAGACCCAGACGAGCGCGCCGCGGTCGGGGTCACCTGAGGGGGCCGCTCCGACGGAGGCGGCGAGGACAGTCGCGCCGGCCGCGAGACCAGCCAGGAGCCAGGCCCTCAAGCGGCGGAGATGCTCGGTTCGTCTATCGGCTCGGCCGAGGGCTCCAGCAGCCCCTCGGCAAGTGCGTAGCGGACGAGATCCGCGCGCGTCTCGAGCCCGAGCTTCTCCATGATCCGGGCACGGTACGCCTCGATCGTGCGCGGCGAGCGGCCAACCTGCGCCGCGACCTCGACGCACGTGTGGCCGAGCGAGAGAAGGCGAACGACCTCGCGCTCGCGATCTCCCAGCGGCCCGTCGCTTCCGGCATCGCACTCCTGGAGCGCCAGGCGCGCGCCGACTACGGGGTCGAGGTAGCGGCCGCCGGCAGCGGCCTCCCGTACAGCCTCGAACAGCTTCTCCGGCGCGCCCTCTTTGAGGACGTATGCGCTCGCGCCGTGGCTGAAGGCCTCGCGGGCGTAATGGACGTCGTCGAGCGTAGAGAGCACCACGACCGACGTGTCCGGCGAGACGTGGCGGAGGGCCGGAATCGCCTCCAGGCTGATCCGTCCGTGCATGACGAGATCCAGCAGCACCACATCGGGCTTCAGCTCCTGCACCTGCGGAAGCGCGTCGTCGATCCCTTCGCCTTCGCCCACCGTTTCGATGCCTGGTTGCGAGTTCAGCAGCAGCTTTACGCCGACGCGCACCACGCCGAAGTCGTCGATCACCACTACTCGGATGGTGTCCACTACCTGGATTGTCGCCGGGCGCCCGCAGGAGGCATCGGGGTCGTCCCCGATAGCCGCTCAGGAGTTTACGGCCGCAGCCCGCGAACGGCCAGGCCCGCCAACCAGAGCGCGATCGCGGCGGACGCGCCGACGATGATCCACTGCTCTGCGACGCCCGCCGCGAAGGCGATTCCCGCGAACGCGAGCGTGAGCAGCAGGAACAGCACGCCGAGCGCGCGGCGCTGCGAGGGCGCGGCCACGCCTTGATCGTACGCCGCATGTGCGGTCCAGGACCCCCGGGAGACCGCCGATACACTGGTCGGGAACCGAGGGGCGTAGCTCAGTTGGTAGAGCGGCGGTCTCCAAAACCGTAGGCCGGGGGTTCGAGTCCCTCCGCCCCTGTCTGCGCGTCGAAGTGCCGCTAAACCACGCGGTTTATGGCTCAACCATACGGGTTTGCGCCCGTCGTGTTGCCAGGGTCCCGGCGTCCGTGTTCGCTCCGCGTAAATCCGCCTTTTCCCGATGGAACTGCGCGCACGGACTGGCGCACGAGATACGTCAGAATCGACCCGTGCAGCGTCACTGGTCGACGTCGAGCTCGAGGCGAAGATCGCCGAGGCCGCTCGCCGCCCGCAGGCCGATGATCGCCGACCTCGTCCGCCAGGCCGTCGACCTGGAGCTCGTCGCCCTCGTCGACGTGGAGCTCGACGCCGCGCTGCGGCTCGCCGTCTGCACGGATCACTAGTCGCGCAGTGCCTACTAGCTCGACCGTTCTCAGCAGGCGTCGCAGCACCTTCGCCTCGCCAGCTCTCACGGCCTTCCCTGAGCGCGACGCTGCGATGCGAGCGCGGCCGCAGGGTCGGCCCACCACCATCCGGCAAGCGCGTTGACGAGCAGGCCGACGAGGAGCGCGACGAGAGGTAGGCGCAGAGCATGTTCTGGGCCCCTCCTTGACGGTGGCGGAGGAGTTGAGCTTGCTGACCACCTCCCGCTTGGCGCGGGCGAGCAGCGGCATCGTCGGGCCGTGAACGCGGCGAGGCCGACCCCGACCCAGCTGCCGAGGGATGGTGGCCCTCGACGAGGTCACGGATGGCTCCACGCCTACGTAGGCGGCGAGGACGAAAGCTCGCGGCGATCAGTTGCTGCGCACGACGCTCGGCGGCGGGCGAGGAGGCGGCGCCGGTGAACAGCCACACGACACGAACCCGGCGAACGCCTCGATCAGGCTGTCCGCACCAAAGCCGATCAGCGCGATGGAACCGGCTGCGATACCGGCGCCAAGAGCAATGCCGAACTCGACGAAGTGCCAAGCGATCCCGCCCCACGCAAGCAGACGCGCGCTCGACGTTCAAGGCTTGCCCGCTCTGCTGGTGCTAGAACGGGCGGCCGGCGAAGCGGCGCGATCTGGATCGTTTGACTCACGAACAAAAGCGTAACTCGCGGCCGCGCGTCCTCTCGCCGACGCGCTACCCTCACGTCTAGACGAGCCCGTGGCTCGCCGTGAATCCGGCCCGCGGCCGGACGCCTACATAGCTCGACTCGCCGCTCGCCGGCGACTCGCTGCGTCCGGGCTCGAGGTTGTCCAGGCGCTGACCATCAAGGGCAACCTGGCGATCACCGGCTCGGCAGGCACTGCTTACTATGGCGTGAACGCCTTCAACGGCTACCCCGGAAGCGTGGTCAACGGCAACTTCAGCTACACCGGCAACTCGGCACCGCTCTACATCAGCAATCTCACGGTCAAAGGCAACTTCAACCACAGCGGCAACACGAGCGCGAACCAGATCCAGCCTGGTGCGCTCACGGTCTTGGGCAACTCGACCATCGCGTAACCACCGCCACGGCGGATATCCACGACAGACCCGAGGGCCCGGCGGAAACGTTGGGCCCTCGACGTATGCGGCGGTGCGGGCGCTCGGCGCGTTGCAGGGACGAGGGGTTGCACATCAAGCCTCTAGGCCCGCCAAACCGCATGGAATGCCCGTTTTCAAGCGAAACGCCGCTCGGATACCCCGCGGTCTTCATTTGCGCGGGGAACCGATAAATGACAAAACGCCAAGCCAAAAGGAGTCGAGCGTTGTCTAATTCGACGCGATTTGTCGATGGGCAGGTGTATCTCTATTCGGAGATCGCCGAGCGCACGTTCGGCCCTGACTCACCGCCTGATTCCCGCTGGGAGCACGCGGCTGCCGAGCACGGCTTTGTGGCGCTGGGCCGTCTGACCCGTTGGTCGACGGCCAGGAGGCTTCGCGTGCGGTGGCGGCTTTGCGGGCGGCGGGCCTGTCGTATCGCGAGATCGCCAGGCGGGCTGGTGTGGCGTTCGACAGTGTGCAGAGGGCGGCGAGCGGCGGCGCGCGGGTTCGTCACTCGACGGAGCGCGCGTTGACTGGTCTCGCCGGGGAGCTAGGCAGGTAGCTCAGGCTGCAGGCTGTCGGTGGGAACGGGCTTCCCGGCGAGGAGCGTATCGGCGCGTGCATCCACTCCTCACGCGAACAGCTCGTACAGCCCCCACGCCATCAGCGCCCAGAACCCGATCAGGACTGCGACTGCGCCAACCGCGACCAAAGCCACCAGCCAACGGCGACGTCTAATCAGCCTGCTCACCTTCGCCCATCCCTTCTCACCCGCTTGAAATGGTGATCTTCCTGCCTCGCCTGCGACCTCTTCTCCCGCACAGTTTTGGGAGTTCAAACCCGCCTTAGCTGGTCAGGCTTTCCAGCAGCACGGCGACGCCATACCAAAACGGTGCGCAGATTGCGACAGCAACGCACGCTCCTACCCCGGGCCTGACCACATAGCCCTCGTCGTCGTTCCGTGTATTTCGGGATAGAGCTCGGACAGGGCGCTAGAGAACGCCTGCGCTGAGTCGTAGCTTCGCGCTTGAATCGTGGAACGTCGCACGTCCGTCTCCCTTCTCGCATCGCATCGGCATCCGGCGAGAGGGTCTGGCTCGTCGCGACCAGCCAAGACTGTAACTCAGTCGGAGTGAGGCGGCAACACGCGCGTTTTTTTGGTGGAGCGGGCGGGTGCCCCGTTAGCCTTCGTAAGGTGCCACGCTCGCTCCCGGAGCCGATCTGAGTAGCCTCCTAGCCGCAGGATGGAGCGCAGCCGGCCCGCCGAAGCACCGCCCGTCTGCGCCGAGTGCGGCCGCCAGCCGCGCGACGACGAGAACGCGGCTGACGAGTGGCGGGACTACCTCGACGTCGACGACGGGCTGCCGGTGTTCTGCCCGGAGTGCGCCGCGCGCGAATTCGGCGCTGGCGGAGCGCAAGGCTAGGGACGAAGAGCCGGCGCCCTCCGGGGCCACGCCCCCACCCCCGCGGGCGAGGAAGCGCGCGCGGGTCACTCCTGGCGTGGCACTCTCTCTTCTTTCTTCAAGCACGCCCCCACCCCCGCTGGCGAGAGAACGAGCGCGGGGCCCCTCGAGTCGACTAGGCGGACGGCTCGGCGACGTGTTCGACGACCAGGACGGCGATGTCGTCGTCGGTCGCTTTGTCGCCGATCAGGACGTCAAGGAGTGACTCGATGACTTGACTCGGGGCGAGGTGTGTGGACATCGCTGCTAGGTGCGCGGCCGCTTGGTCTATCCCGACTTGAAGTGGCCGGTCTCGGCGCTCGACTAGGCCATCGGTGTACATGACGAGCTGAGAGCCGAGGGGAAACGGCGCGTAGTCGACTTCGCCGAGCGAATCCGATGAGACTCCGATCATCATGCCGTTGGCGGTGTCGAGCTTCTCGATACTCCCGTCGGGGAGACGAAGCAATGGCGGCGGGTGACCGGCTGTGGTGAAGGTGACGGTGCTGGCGGGAATGTCGATGACGGCCACCGCGGCGGTCGCCAGGAGAGGCGAATTGCACTGGTTGAGCACCCCGGTTACTTCGGTGAAGATCTGGGAAGTCGCGATGTCCGCGTGAAGCAGAGCGCTGATCATTCCTCGGATCAGTGCCATATCGGCGGCGGCGGTGATCCCGTGGCCGACTACATCGCCGACGATGAGGGCGATCCTCCCTTCGCCGAGAAGCAATCCCTCGTACCAGTCGCCCCCAACGGACGCTTCGGAGCTCGCGGTGAGGTACCGGGCTGAGATGTCAGTGCCCGCAGCACCGGAAGGTTGCCAAGAAGCCTGTTCTGCAAGGCCACGATGAGGTCGTGGTCAGCGTCGTACCGCTCGGCTCGCTCGACTGTCTCCACGCAGAGATACGCGACGGCACGAAGAGCGGCCTCGAGTTTGCGGTCGAACGACGTCGGCTCCGCCCACGCGAACCCCATGGCCCCGAGAAGGGTTCCGTCCAAGCGGTAGAGCGGAAGCGAGGCCGTCGCCTGGACCCCGGCTGCGATCGTGTCGGCAACCAACCCGGGGAACTCCTCCTGGTATGAGTCAAGATCGGATAGGAGGACAACGCGAGAGTCACGAGCGGCGACCGCGATCGGATACGCGGCACTCGAGGGGAACATCGGTGTACCGAGTCGAGATCTCAGCGTCCAGAAACGGGCTATGGAACAGCCGCAGCGAGCTGCCATCGGCCGTCAGCAACGCCAGGTCGGAGTAATCAGCACCGACACAGGCGGCGGCACGCAGAGCGACGAACTGCGCCACCTGTCGGCCCGTGGCCGGAAGGGCAAGCGAGCTCGGAAACGATGACGGCACCGTGACACCCACTACCGGGGCCACGGCGTCACCTACATTCGTTGAGGGTACGTCGGCCATCGTCTCCTTCTCCGAGCGTACAAGCGCATGTCAGGCAGCGACAAAGTCGGCGCTGGCCATGTGGTCGTCTCGCTTGCCAATGCGGCAGACAGCTTGAGGTCTCGCGTGACGCCGACTCGAAGCCGAGATAGGTCGCAAATCTGCGCCTCGTGCGCATCGATCGGCCATCGTCTCTCCTTCCGGTGGTTAGGGAGGCTACGGTCGCGGTGACAGGCGGCGCAGAGCACCGTCCGTCCGCCCAGTCGTCCGCGTGGCGCACCTTCCACCACGCACACAGCCAGCCCGGCTGGAGCACGTCGCCACACTCCTCGCAGAACGGGTTGCCGTAAGCCCGTTCGATGTGCACGGGCACGCGCGGTGCGGCGGCACTATGCCCGCGTTCTTACCGCCGGTCGGTGTCAGGAGTTCGCGCCCCCGTTCGCTCGCAAGAAGCCGAAGCTGCCGGAGTCGTGTTTAGGGCATGCGTTCGTATTGAAGTAGCGTCAGCGAGCCATGAACGTGCCTAACGGCGGTAGAGATCGTGATCGGTGACTTTTCGCCCGCGATGTTGTTGGTCGCAGCGTCGCGTACGGCGCGGCGTACGGCGGTCAGTGGGTCGTGCTACACGCCGGTGCATCGAACCGCGATCCTCAGCACCCTCGCGACCGCCTTCTGTGCCGCTGCGCTTCTCACCGGCTGCGGTGGCTCCAAGCACGCGTCGCCCCAAACCTCCACGTCGAAGCACACGTACACGAGCGTGCTCGTGGGAGACCACGGCTTCCGCTATCGCGTCACGGTGAAGTCAGGCTGCCGGCGATCATCCCGCGCCTCTCGGGGCCGCCGGGGGCGCAGTACGTGATCGGCGATCCTGCCGCCTTCGACCTGACGATCGAGAACCTCACGCGGGGTGCCGAGCGCCCGTGTTTCCGCGGGCGGTGGCGCCGGGAGCCGGGGTGGTGTCCGCGTGGTGGGCGCTGCCGAAACCCCTCCGAGCCCGGGCAGGTGCACTCACCGGCAACAAGTTCTCGGGCCGCTACGCAGACCTCGCGGCGGTCATCACTCGCGAAGCGAACGACTTCGACCCGCATGACCCGGTCGACGTCGACGCCGGGCAACGCTGACGCTCGGGGGCGAGCAACCCCACAAGTTCGAAGGAGGCTACTTCCTTCCGGGTGGCGTTGGTACGTGGCTGGTCCCGACTCGTGATGTTGCGGCGTGGCGCTCGGTCACCAGCCGTGCGCCCGCGTACGTCACGCTCGCGGCCTCGCTCAGCACCTTCCTCGACCACAGGGCGGTGACGACCAGCCCGTGCGCCCAGCTGCTTTTGGTCTGGAGCGGACGCGGCCAGGCGATCTCGATCCGCAGCGCGAGCGGCGCCCGCACGCGCAACTGCGCCCACTTCGGAATACTCAACCCCTTCCGCTGAATCCAGCGAGGAGTCGTCCGGGCACGATCCGCTGGGCCGTCGAGGAGATGGCAACCTAGTGGCAGTCAAGGCAAGTAGAGAGCGTCGCCGACGACTCGGCGAAGTAAAGGGACTTCGATCAACGCCCAGTGTCGGCGTCCGCGCTTTTCCGCCGTTTTCCGACCGAACTGGCGAACGGACTGGCGAACGAGATCCGTTACTGATGGCGGGAGAGGCGGAGCCGCAGTCCCGCCCTCCCACATCTCATGTGCACTGCGATCGGGCTGGTGTCAACGCACGGTCACGCTCGATCTCGTCATTAGACGAGCCGCGAGCTCACTGCCTGCGACGTTCGGCCCGCTTGATCGTCTCCGATAGCGGGTCGGTGCCGCGGATCGAGCCGCGCACGTTCCTGCCGATCGCAGGCAAGCCTCGCAGCCGTTCGAGATCGCCGCCGGCCGGCACCTTCCAGCCCGGGCTCGTCGCGACCTCCTCCGTCTGCGCCTCGGCCGGTGCCCTTCCGCTTGGCCGGCTCCGCGAAGGTGAGGCCGGAGCCGAGCCTGGTCGAGCGGCAGATGCGACACGCCAGGGATGCTAAGCCCTCAAGAGCAGAAATTCAATACGCTCCTAGCCCTTTGCGGTTGCTTTAGATTGATACACTAGGGGCCGTGAGCACTGTCATTGCCCACCCGCAGTCGACGGCAGCGAACCACACAACACCCGAACACTCGGCCCCATCACAACCCAGGGGTTCACCAGGGCCGAAGCAACCGAAGCGCTCGAACTCAGCCGCACCGCACCGACTGATCGGCGATCCCAGGCCTCCACAGAAAATGGGCGGAAGGACCTCGACGCACGGCTGGCGAAGCTCGGAGTCAAACCGACACGAGAGCTCCGACGCTTCAGACCCTTGAACGACTCGCCACCCCCAGGCTCGTTTTTTGGACCGCCAGCCTCCGCCCACCCCGCGGTGTGCATTTGGAGAAACTCTTAACACATCGAGACGGGATTAATCCGGACGAGCGCTTTTCAGACTGACAACGCGAGAAGCGGCGAGATCGGGGTGTCCCCATGGCTCACGCTGACGGCGGAGCGCGTCGGCGCGATCCGGGTGTGGCGGACGAGGGTGCTTGTCCGGGCGCGGTTTAGGCTGACCTTTGCTTTCCGGCTCGCCGGTGTGGAGCGCGTTTAGAGAGCAGCAGGCCGGAGAAAGATTGCGCTTCTGCCGGAGAGGGCCAGTCACTGGCGGGGAACGCACCGGTGCCGCGCCCCGCGCCATCTTCTACGCATCATCGAGAGAGGAGGCGAAGCGCAGGCAGACCTTGCGTGCTCTCTCTCTCATGTCTCCTGCCCGCCGGGTCCCCCAACCCGCACGGCGCCAGGAGCGAAGACTGAAAGTCTTGCCTTTCAAGGATGCGGCGAAACGCTCAGCTCTGGTGAGACAATGAGGGCGGGGGGGCGGATTATGCGGCCTTGCGATGTTGCCTCTCCCCGTCGCTCGGCCTGAGACTGTCCCCCGCTCCTTACTTGTATAGACGCGCACACCGTGGAAAACTTGCGCTGCGAGTGAGCGTGCACTGACTTCCGCTCACCACTGCTCTCCGACCCCAAGAGGCTGAAAGCACCGGCACGGTCCTTCCGTTGGCAATCCCCCTAAAGGGGTACGGCCTTTCGACCGAAGAGACTAGAGGGGCGGGCCCATGGTCGGTGGTGAGACCCTCTCCCGCTGCCGACCGGTGCGCGGCTCGCCCCTTTCTTCTCATCGTCGCCAGTTCCATCCAGAAGTCAATCTGGGCGCGCCGACCGGGGTCCGGATACCCGCTCCCTTCGGCGTGACTCCGGGGAGGCGCCCATACGTTGAATGAGAAGGAAGACCAATGGCTGAACGAGTACGACTGCTTGTCCTTGATCTGTTGGAGACCTACGCCCGCGAGCGAGACATCGATGTGCGGCTTGAGCGCCGGCACGAACTCGATCTGTGGTTCTGCGTCCTCTCGCGCAACAGCAGGGAACGATTCGCCCGCGGGAGTGGGCGGACAGCCCGCGAGGCGATTCGGCACGCGCTCGAACAAGTGGGGATAGACGAAACCTTCCACCTGGATCGCATGGGCTGAGTCCGCCGTCCGGCCCCACCTGGAGGCGCTGTGACAGCGCAGGGTCACCGAGGGCGCGATTCAGACGGGCGATTGAGGGCCGCTGGGTCTTTCATCGCGGCCACCGACCGTGTTGATCCCAGTGTGACAGGAGTACTTCAACCGGCACCGTCACCGGCAACGGGCCAACAGCATCCTGGCACGGCAGCTCGATGCCACTGGTCAACCCGGAGTGGGCATCGTGACGATCACACTTGCCTATGCAACTGGCCGTACAGAGGTACTGACCATCCAATTTCCATAGGAGAAGCGACAAAGTGTTGAGGAACTTGCGCAAGATCGAGACGGCGAGAGCGACGACCTCGCACTGATCTTCGTCTGCGAGTGCGGCAACGGCGACTGCAATGAGCAGATCACGATGGCCTGGAACCGAATACGAAGCTCTCCGCGCGAATCCGCTGCACTTCGCTGTCCTACCGGGCCATGAGGACACGCGGATAGCCCCGCGTCGTCGAACAACATCAGGGTTTCCTCGCGGCGGAGAAAGAAAGGCGAAGCAGCCGAGATGGCGATCGACGACGATCCGCGCGGCGAGTAGCCACCGTCATTGCTCCGAGCACAGGTCGCGCTCGCGCGGGGCCGTTTCGAAGCTAAGCGGACGGCCCCGTAGACCTAAATTGAGCGGCGTCTCTCACCTATTGAGTGTTCGAGTCACGCTCAACAGCGACCGGTGTTCGTTGCTTGAGGCGTCTGCGCAGCGTGACTAAGGTTCCCTCGGCACTTGCGTCCACGTCGACCGTATCCATCAGACTGCGCATCATCCCGAACCCGAGACCGCGCGCTCCCCGTCGCGGGTTATCCCGCCACAGACCGAAGTCGCGGATGATGACCGAAACGGTCTGGCCGCTGATGTTGCCATGAACCTCGATACGCCCGGCGACCGACATCAACGGATGTTCGACTGCGTTGGCGAAGGCCTCGCTGCAAGCAAGAACGATTTCGGAACGTCTCGAACGCCCGCACCCCCATCCTCGAGCCACATACACAGCCGCTCGCGAAATAGCGACGCGCACTCGCAGCGCTGAAGCGAAGCTCCAGTGAGCGCGAATCAAGAGCAACCATCCCGCCTCCCTTGTTGAGGAACGGTTGGCGGCTTCACCGAAAAGAGGAAGCGGGCGTCTCTTGGACAAGCAGTTTTCTGGGCCGTCCGACTCCTCGATGCCCGTCAACGAGCGCCTACCCATCCCTACCGTAAACCCAAACTTCGTTCCGCGCTCATAGGCGCAGAAGTCGCAGACCCAACGGCAACTCGACCGGCACGCCCAGGGCTAATCGTGTGCGCCAGTTGTGCGCCAGGACCGCCGGGCCGGAGCGGTCGCGGGCCGGCAGCCGCGCGCCGACGAGAACCCGGCCGACGAGTGGCGGGCCTACCGCGACGTCGACGACGACCTGCCGGTGTTTCTGCCCGGAGTGCGCCGAGCGAGAGTTCGGCGACTAGTCGTCGCCCCCGACCTGGAGCTCGAGACCGCGGGCGCGGGGCGCAGCAATCCACATCTACTGACCCCGCCGGCCGCGCTCGCGATCCACTGAGCGAGCAGGACAGGCTCGCGGCGACAGAGCCACCGTGACTATGTAGTGACGGTCCACCCCACTTAGACGGTTGCCGGGCTATTACCGTCGCGTAGGGGTGTACCAGGACCGCGACAGCCCCGTAGATGCGCCGCCTGCGCCGGGTTCTACTTCAGCGTCGACGACTTGGCCGTGCACGAGCGAGCGGGCGAGGCGGGGCGGTGACGGTCACAGCTGCACGTCAGAATGGGTCGTAGGCTCGGCCTGAGCCGAGTCGCAGTCAGCTCCATGGCGTTCGACTCGCCGCCCCGCGTCCCGTGGGCTGCGCCGTTTACGCAGTCGCGGCCTGTCATCCTTCGAGGAGCTGCGCAGCTAGGACGAACGCGCCTCGAGAATGTCTTTCAGAGTGGCGAAGTTGGCCTCCATCTCACGCTTGATGGCCCGCTGGACGAGCGGCTCGGCGAGCTTGAAGAAGCCGCCCGGCTCACCTTCCATGACGATGTTGATACGCGCCCCCGCGCCCTCGGGCTCGTAGGTTTGGTGGACGTGGAACTGCACCGGACCGGATGTCGACTCGATCGCGAACTTCCGCGGCGGCTCGTACTCGTCGAACCTCACCGTCGACTCCATGCGTCGGCCGAGGAACTTGCGCACTATCGCACCCGTGGCGCCGGCTTGCATCGGCCCGTCGACGCGTGCCTCGAGCGCGCTCGTCTGCCACTCGGGCACCTTCGAGACATCCGTCGCGTAGGCGAAGACCTCCTCCACCGGACGATCGACGACAACCGAGTGCTCGACCTTGATCATCTTTTCCCCCTGCTCGGATGACGGGCTGCGTAGGCCGGATCGTACAGACGGCCGCGGCCGGGACCGGTTCGTGTGACCTCCGTGCGGCCTAACCGGCCCGTGACCCCGCGAGGAAATAAGGGCCGCGGGTCATGTAGTTGTGGTCGGCCCTACTTGGGGGAGGTGCGACTGTGTCGTCTGCGCGGATCTGCTCAGGAGCCGGCGGAGGGGCTAGCCGAAGAGACCTATCGCGTCGGCGGGGCTCCGACCGCCCGCCGGTGCCGTCGGGGCCGGGGTTGACCGGAGCCGCCGCTCGAGTTCCTACCGAGTCGGCGTGACGAGAAATCGGGGTAAGCCATAGGGTCACCCCCAAACGACTTCACCAGCCGGTAGCGCCAGCGGCCCCGTAGCCGGAGACGTGACCTCGCCGCGGCAGTCCGCCCGAGAGGCTCTCATTTCGCTTCTCCCCCTTCCGACCCGGGTTGGGCGGATCCAGTACGTCGCCGGGCGCACTTTTGTTTTCTCGGACTTCTGGGGGCGAACCGGCTACCGGGCAGTCCGGTCTCAACCCAAGCGCTTGAGGCCTGCCTTGAAGTAGGCGGGTCGCGGTCACGATGTGATGGGTCGCCTCTTGAATCAACGGGATGCTCAGACTGCCGAGGCTCTGATGGGTTAGCGCCGCCGCTGTGGACAGCTCGCCGCAGCCCTTCGAGAACAGGTCGTAGACCCTGTTGAGCCGAGGGGGCGAGCCCGGCGACCAGACAGGGTCCATTCGGCGGCGCGGGGTACGTGGCGGTCAAGTTGTGGGTGTCTCGGGCCGAGCGCGATCGTCCGCGCTGAAGCGGCCACTAGATTTGTGGCCTTCGCAGGCATAGGTTTCGGACTCTTGCGAACGCGATTCAGGTTCTGATGGCCCTTGCGGTGGCGACGGTGCTTGTCGCCGTGGCGCCTGTTGCGCACGCTCGTGAGACGGGAGACAGTCGGCTCGCCCGCGGGCCCGTGTTACCAGGACTGCTGGGAGGTCGCGAGCGTTTCGATCAGCTCACGGGTCAGCACACGCGAGTCGGTCACGTCATCGCCAACTGGGGCCAGGGTCCGGTATCGAACATCCTCGGTGCGCTCGGCGAGATCCCGATGCTCGGTATGCGAACTGAAGCCCCGATGACACCACACGACGTCGCTTTCGGTCGCGGCGACGATTGGCTCGTGCAGATCAATGAAGCGGTTGAGGCTCATCAGGGGCTCTCCTATGTCCGACCGTTCCCCGAGATGAACGGTCACTCGGACCATTACTGCGCCTACAAAACCAGGAGGCTCTTCACGTGGCGCGGCCCACTCGACCGCAATCTTCAGGAAGGCGTTCGCGCGCGTCTATCTGCTCGTGCATGGCGGGCCAGCTCGAGCGCGGTGAATGCACAAGCTTCGCCGCCTTGGCCTTCCGCCCGCTCGGACGGGAAACCTGGCAACGAACCCGGTGTCGCGGACGCGAGTGGTCTGGAACCCTCAGGGCTATGGCAGCCCGGACGTCACCGGTAACAAGTGCCGCCGCCTATTACCCCGGTGACGCGTACGTCGATGTCGTCGCGAACGACCTCTACAACATCCGAACACAGCGCTGCCTGGGACGCCAACGATCGGCTCTATGCCGCCCAACCCGACAGCCGTACGCGATCGCCGAGTGGGCCAACTGGGGCTTTGACGACCCGACCTTCGTGGCCAGAATGGCCAGTTTCGTGCGGGACGCACCGCCGGGTCGAGCTGCTCGCCTACTACAACGGCCGCCCAGGATCCCCCTGGGACATCGCCGCCCAACCCCGGAGCCGCGCCGCCTACCGACAACAAATCGTTCCCCTCGGTTGAGTCGTGAGTCGCCTGGCTCCTGCAGCCAGCTGCACTGGCAGCGGCACTTCTGCCGGTGGCACCGTCGGAAATAGCCCTAGCGGCACGAACGGGCGACAACCGCAGTCAACGCAACAAGAATCTTCTTCACTTCGTACTCCCTTGTTTGCAGGCAATCAATGGTGATCGCCGGATCACAAACAGCCTGCCCCTCCCTCACCTCGCCCGCTGGACCAAACGGGGTCCATTGGGCGTGCGGGAACTCGGCGCGCACGGACCGGCCGAGTGGTTGAGTCGCCAACGGGTGTCGAGCCGGCCCGGCCGGTCGCGACGTTCCGGCGGGCGGTGGGCTCGTGGCCGCTTTGTGCCCCTTCGAGCGCCGGATCAACCAAACGACGCCGAAGACGATGCAGGCAAAAGCCAGGATCCCGAAAGCGATCCAGCCCCACTGCGTGCTGCTCGTGTCCGCCTCCTCCTGGCTCGCGGCGGCGGCTGCGCCGGCCGCTGCCGCCGCGCCCGGCCGCACGACCGCGACTGCGGACGTTTGCGTCACCGTGGTCGTCTCGGTTTGCGAGACCGTAACGGTCTCGGCTGGGAGCACCCTCTCGATCGTCTCGCCGGGGACCGTCTCCGTGAGCGTCTCGGCAGGAAGGGTGACCGTCAGGGCCTTCCGCGGCTGCCTCGGCCGGAGCGGTGCTCGTGAGCGTTACCGAGATAGCGTTCAGGCTCGCAGCCCTCCCGCCTTGCGCAACCAGCACGACGGAGGCGAGCAGCCCGAGCAGCCCGAGGATCGCGGCGACGGACACCTGCGCCGAAATGCGCATCGACTTGGCGCGACGGCCGCGCACTGGCTTTTCCCCCACGACCCGAGCGTACAACACCTGCGTGATGCATTTGCCGACAGCGCCTCCGGGCGGTGCAGGCGTGGGATGTCTTTCCTCGCCCGAGTGCTACTCGAGCTCGGCGAGCCTTCGGGCCGCCTTGTCCGCCGCGGCCCGGGCCTTCGCGGCCGTCTTGCTCGCTTCGTCCGCCTCTCGCTCGGCGGCCGCAGCCCGCGTCTCGAGCTTTCGCACCTCCTGCTCGAGGCGGCGACGCTCCTTGCGGCGCTCCTCCTTCGCACGCCTCGCGGCTGCCAGCTCGTCGCGTGGTGACGCCGGCCGCGGAGTCAGCCCCGTGAGCGCCTCGAACCCGGCCGGCTCGAGCGCCTCGGTCAGCCTGCCCGAGCGAAGCGCTTCCCGCCCCTCGGCCGTCTGCGCCCCGGCGGCGAGGGTCTCCGAGATGCGCTCCAGGGCGGCCGCCGTCGCAGGCCGGCCCGCATCCTTCAGCAGACCCTCGGCCCGCTGCACCAGGTCGCGCACCAGCTGCCGCTCGTGCTGCTGCGCCTCCCGCAGCGCCGCCGGCCCGGCCTTCCCGCCGAGCACCTGCTTCTGGAGCGCCTCGCCGCTCTTCAGGAGCTCGCCGAGCTGCTTGCGCTCGCGGCGCGCGAGCTGGTTCACGGCCCAGGCGGGAACCGACGGCTTCGCGAGCTTCCGGATCCCCTCGGAACCCAGCTTCTTCGCCAGGGCGTTCCGCGCGGCGGTGAACTCGTCCAGCGGCAGCGCGTAGAGCGCGTCGACCTCGTCGCTCACGGCCACACCACCGGGAAGAGCGGGTGGTCCATCGGAGCA
Source organism: uncultured Actinomycetes bacterium (assembly GCA_963779025.1). Lineage (GTDB taxonomy): Bacteria > Actinomycetota > Thermoleophilia > Gaiellales > Gaiellaceae > DATBLE01. Next base: position 390,617 of record CAVZWR010000005.1, on the reverse strand, counting down.
CCCGCCTGCAGCTCGTCCACGAGCCCCGGGAACTCCGGCGAGGTCTTCCACGCGCGCGGCGCATGCGTCGCATCGTCGCCGAGGAACCGCAGGAGAACGCCCGGCGCCGCCGGGTCGCGCCGCCCGCCGCGTGCAGCGTGAGCATGTGGAAGAACACGGCGTCGCCGGGCTCGAGCTCCCACGCGAGGATCTCGAACCCGTCGCGGTTCGCCTCGATGTCGGGCAGCTCGGCCAGCGAGCCCTCGGGGAACCACTTCGCCTGCTGGTCCATGAACGTCCGCGGCATCAGCCACGGGCCCCGGTGCGACCCGGCCACGAACTCGACCGTCGACTCGCGGTCGACCGGGTCGACCGGCATCCACATCGAGCAGTTCTGGAAGCCCTCGACGTTGTAGTAGGGCTGGTCCTGGTGCCAGGGCGTCGCCTGCTTCGTGCCGGGCTCCTTGACGAGCAGGTGGTCGTGGAAGAGCCGGACCTGCTGCGAGCCCATCAGCTCGCCGGCGATCGCCGGCCGCGGGCGACTCGCGGTGAACTCCTCGAACTCGGGGATCCGCTGCCAGTTGCAGAAGTCCTCGAAGAACCGCCCCGGGTCGTCCGGCCGGCTCGCGACCATCGCCCGCTCGCTCGGCTCGGCGAGGTTGCGCTCGATGCCCCGCTCGACGAGCGCGACCTGCTCGGGCGAGAACGCGCCGCGGACGCACACAGCGCCGTCCCGCTGGAAATCCTCGTAACGGCTCACGACGCGATCGTAGTTACCATGGCGCGGTGCTCCTCTACCTGATCCCCGTCTTCATCCTCGGCTTCCTGCTGCTGGTGATGGCGACCATGGCCATCCTCAGCCGGTACAAGGGCGGGAGGTACCTGCGCCCGGTCTTCCAGTTCCTGACGAAGATCCCGATCCTCAAGGGCCTGATCAAGAAGGCCTCCGAGAAGGCGATCGATCGCTACAACCCGGAACTGGGCAGCGCCATGAAGAAGCTCCAGCGGGCCGGGGCCGACAAGGATCCGATGCGGGCGCAGCAGGCGCTCAGCACGCTCAGCGCCGACGAGCGGAAGGCCTGGATGGAAGCCGCCGGGCAGCAGGGCGCGGTCGACCAGCAGCCGGTCAACCGTGCCCAGCGCCGTGCGATGGAGCGGATGCAGAAGGGCCGCATGCCGAGCCCGCAGCAGAAGCGCCGCGCGAAGTAGCTACACTCATACGAGGCACGGCGGTCGACGCAGCTCGAACTCCACGCCGTCGACCAGCCCGCGGTTCGTCAGCCGCAGCGCCGGGATCACCCCGAGCGAGAGGAACGAGAAGATCATCTCGGGCTCTCGATCGGCGAGCCGAGCTGCCGGTAGGCCCCGAGAGCGCGAGTGTCTGCTCGGCGACCTCGGCGACCGGCCGGTCGCTGATCAGGCCCGCGATCGGCAGCTCGACCAGCGCCAGCACCTCGCCGTCGGCGACGGCGATCATCCCGCCGCCCACCTCCGCCAGGCGCTCGACGGCGAGGATCATGTCTGTGTCGCTCATGCCGGCGACGAGCACGTTGTGGTTGTCGTGCGCGACAGTGCTCCCGACCGCGCCCCGCTGGAGGCCGAGCCCTGTGACCAGGCCGAGGCCGATCGTGCCGGGGCCGCCGTGCCGCTCGATGCTTGCCGCTTTCGCGAGGTCGAGCTCCGCAGACGCCCGTACCTCGCCGTCGGCCACGGGCACCTCGAGGACCACGTGCTCGGTGGTCACGGTTCCCGAGGCGACGCCGATCGCACGCACGCGAACCCGCTCGCCGGAGGCCTCGATCTTCAGGTCGGCCGCGGTCAAGGGCCGCGCCAGCCGGATCGACTCGTAGGCCTCGCGCGGGTACTCGTAGCCGGAAGCTCCCCCGGCGCCTGGCCGTCGACGAGCACCCGGTGCGGCCGGAAGTCGCGGAGGTCCTCGACGAAGAGGATGTCCGCGAGCCGGCCCGGCGCGATCGAGCCGAGGTCGTGCCGCATGCCGAAGTACTCCGCCCCGTTCACCGTCGCCATCTGGATCGCGACGAGCGGGTCGATCCCCTCCTCGATTGCCCGCCGGACGACCCGGTCCATGTGCCCGTCGGCGACGACCGTGTCGGGGAGCACGTCGTCGGTGACGAGTAGGCAGTGGCGCGGGTCGACTCCGTCCTCGGTCAGCACCGGCGCGAGCGCGGCGACGTCGCGGAACGTCGAGCCTTCGCGGAACTGGACCCACATCCCGGCGCGGAGCTTGGCGAGCGCGTCCTCGCGCGTGGTCGTCTCATGGCACGAGTCGACCCCGGCCGCGATGTAGGCCTGGAGCCGGTGGTCGCGCTGCCCGGAGAGGCTCCAGTGGCCCGTCACCGGCAGGCGGCGCTCGAGGGTCGCGGCGATCTCCGCGTGCATGTTCTCGTCACCGGCGATCACGCCGGGCATGTTCATCATCTCCCCCAGGCCCGCCACGCCCTCCCAGCCGAGTGCCTCTCGGATCTCCGCCGGCCCGAGCGCGGCGCCGGCGTCCTCGAAGCCCGGCAAGGCGGGCACACACGACGGCACGGCCAGGAAGACCTTCAGCGGCAGGCCGCGACCCTCCTCGAGGAACCAGCGCATCCCTTCGAGGCCGAAGACGTTCGCCATCTCGTGGTTGTCGATGAAGACCGTGGTCGTCCCGTGCGGCAGGACGGCCTCGGCGAAGCGCGTGACCGTGACCATCACCGACTCGACGTGCAGGTGGGTGTCGATCAGGCCCGGAACGAGGTACGCGCCCTCGGCGTCGATCGTCTCGGTCTCCGGGCCGACCGTGTGCGCGCAGTCGCCGAACATCGCCACGCGGCCCTCGGCGACCGCGACCTCGATCCCGTCGAGCACCTCGCGGGTGTGGACGTTGACGAGCCGGCCGTTGCGGATGACGAGGTCGGCCGGCCGGCGCCCCATGCAGACCGCGCTCAGCTCGCGCGTGACCTCCGAGAGCGGGCGGCGGGCCATGACGCGAGATGCTACGCAGCCGGGCGGCGACACCGCCGAGCCCAGAGGAGTTACCCTAGTCCGCTACGGCCGCGAGGACGCATCGGCTTGCCGGTGTGCGGGCGTAGCAAGCCGGTGCGGCACTGCTTTCTGCCTCTCCCAGCAGGCCGCACCGGCGCTTTTCTATCGGCAGCACGGCGCCGGACGCCTTACGGCGACTTGCAGGGTGACGATAGGCTCGACGCCGTGCGTCCTCACCACCCAGGTCGAGCGAGACGGCGAGCTCTTCGCGCGCCGGCGCGAGCGCATGGAGCGCGCTCGTCGACGAGCTCCGCGAGCGCACGGCGCAGGTCGCCGCGCGGCGGCGGCGAGAAGCCTCGGTCGAGCGCCACCGCTCCCGCGGCAAGCTGCCCGCCCGCGAGCGGATCGACCTCCTCGTCGACCCGGACACGGCGTTCCTCGAGCTGTCCGCGCTGGCCGCCTGGGAGCGTCTACGACGGCCAGGCGCCGTCCGCCGGGATCGTCACCGGGATCGGCGTCGTCGAGGGCCGCGAGTGCGTGATCGTCGCCAACGACGCGACCGTGAAGGGCGGCACCTACTTCCCGCTGACGGTGAAGAAGCACCTGCGCGCGCAGGAGATCGCCGAGCAGAACCGCCTGCCGTGCGTCTACCTCGTCGACTCGGGCGGCGCCTTCCTCCCGCTCCAGGCCGAGGTCTTCCCCGACCGCGACCACTTCGGCCGGATCTTCTTCAACCAGGCGCGGATGTCCGCGAAGGGGATCGCGCAGATCGCGGTCGTGATGGGCTCGTGCACGGCGGGCGGCGCCTACGTGCCGGCGATGAGCGACGAGACGGTGATCGTCCGCGGCACCGGCACGATCTTCATCGGCGGCCCGCCGCTCGTGAAGGCGGCGACCGGCCAGGACGTCACGCCCGAGGAGCTCGGCGGGGCCGACGTGCACACGCGGCAGTCGGGCGTCGCCGACCACTACGCGACCGGCGACGAGCACGCGCTCGCGATCGCCCGCTCGATCGTGCGCAACCTGCAGCCGCACGCGGCCCGAGCCGCCGTGGGAGCCCGCCGACGCCGGAGCCGCCGGCGGTCGACCCGGACGATCTCTACGGGCTGATCCCGGAGACGTTCCGCGAGCAGGTCGACGCCCGCGAGGTCATCGCCCGGCTCGTCGACGGCAGCCGCTTCCACGAGTTCAAGGCGCTCTACGGCGAGACGCTCGTCTGCGGCTTCGCCCGGATCGAGGGCTACCCGGTCGGGATCCTCGCCAACGAACGGCGTCCTCTTCGCCGAGTCGTCGCAGAAGGGCGCGCACTTCGTCGAGCTCGCCTGCAAGCGCCGCGTGCCGCTCGTCTTCCTCCAGAACATCACCGGCTTCATGGTCGGGAAGGAGTACGAGGCGGGCGGGATCGCGCGCGACGGGGCGAAGCTCGTCACGGCGGTCGCGTGCGCCGAGGTGCCGAAGTTCACCGTCGTGATCGGCGGGTCGTTCGGAGCCGGGAACTACGGGATGTGCGGCCGCGCCTACTCGCCGCGACAGCTCTGGATGTGGCCGAACGCGCGGATCTCCGTGATGGGCGGCGAGCAGGCGGCGACGGTGCTGACGATGGTCGGCGACGCCGACCCGGACGAGATCACCGCGAAGTACGAGCAGGAGGGGAACCCCTACTACTCGACCGCAAGGCTCTGGGACGACGGGATCATCGACCCGCTCGACACGCGGCGGGTGCTCGCGCTCGGGATCTCCGCAGCGCTGAACGCGCCGATCCCCGAGACGACCTTCGGCGTCTTCCGGATGTAAGCGAAAGCAGTTCGAGCTCCCTACGGGCTCCGGTCGCGAGCGTACTACGAGCCCGGGACCCAGTCCAGGAGGTTCATATGCTTCGAAGGATCAGAAGGCCCTCGCCGGCGATGGTCGTCGCCTGTTTCGCGCTCGCTCGTCGCGCTCGGCGGCGTCGGCTACGCCGCACTGTGCTCCCGGCGAACAGCGTCGGGACGCTCCAGCTGAAAGCGAACTCGGTCAACTCGGCCAAGGTGCTCAACGGCTCGCTGCTGCGGGCCGACTTCAGGGCCGGCCAGATCCCGGCAGGGCCCCAGGGCCAGCAGGCCCCGCAGGCCCGGCAGGCCCGGCAGGCCCCGCAGGCCCGGCCGGCCCGAAGGGCGACTCGCGACCAGGTTCTGGGCGATCGTCGACAGACCGGCGCTGCTCCAGAAGAGCAGCGGCGTCCGCTCGACGAGGCACCCGTCGACCGGCTGAGCTACAGTCATGTTCAACCCGGACGTCAGCGGCTGCGCTACCTGGCGACGATCTGCGGCACCGGCGCGAACTACGGGATGGTCGCCGGCCAGCTCATGGCCAACGATCAACGCTGGCGTCGGGATTCGACTACAACTCGGCCGGCGCTCCGACGGACCAGCCGTTCTCCGTCGCCGTCTTCTGCTGATCCGACCGATCGGGGCCCGGCCGTTGCGGCGGGCCCCGTCCTCCGGCAGCCGCAACTAGATCTCGCGCATGACCACGATCGAGCTGAACAACGAAGAGCTGCGCCTCCTCCAGAACGCCCTCCACGCCTACCTCGACGACTTCGGGCACGAGGAGGCGGACGTCCTCCGGGACGTCAAGGCGCTGATCGCCAAGCTCAAGTCCACGGAGTGAGCGCGGATCAGGACGGAGCGTGACGGGGACGTCCTCCGCGTCACGCTCGCCCGCCCCGAGCGGCGGAACGCGTTCGACGCCGGGCTGATCGCCGAGCTCGCGGAGGCGTTCGCCGACGTCGGCGACGCGCGGGCCGTCGTCCTCGCCGGCGACGGGCAGAGCTTCTGCGCCGGGGCCGACGTCGAGTGGCAGCGCTCGTCGATCGACCTCTCCTACGAGGAGAACGTCGAGGACTACCGCCGGCTCTGCCAGATGCTCAACGCGATCTTCCGCTGCCCGGCGCCGGTCGTCGCGCGCATCCACGGCTACGCGCTCGGCGGCGGCTCGGGCCTGACCGCCTGCGCCGACATCGCGATCGCCGGCGAGGACGCCGTCTTCGGGTTCTCGGAGGTGCGGCTCGGGATCATCCCGGCCGTGATCTCGCCGATCGTGCTCGCGCGGATCGGCCCGGCCGCGGCGCGGCGGTACTTCCTCACCGGCGAGCGGATCGACGCGGCGACGGCGCTCCGGATCGGCCTCGTCGACGAGGTCGCGGCCGATCTCGACGCGGCGGTCGAGCGCGTCGTCGCGGACATCCTCGCCGGCGGGCCCGATCGCCGTCGCGCGAGGCGAAGCGGCTCGTCCTCGAGCCGGGCGACGAGGATGACCTGCTCGCCCGCGCGGCCGAGCGGCGCACGAGCGACGAGGGCCAGGAGGGCCTGCGCGCCTTCCTCGAGAAGCGCCGCCCGGCTGGGACTGGGCATCCGCGAAGCTCCTCGTAGCTGCGAACCGCGGCGAGATCGCCGTTCGCATCTTCCGCACGTGCCGCGAGCTCGGGATCGCGACCGTCGCGGTCGCCGCGCCCGACGACGCGGGCGCGCTGCACACGCGCGTCGCGGACGAGACCGTCGCGATCGCCTCCTACCTCCACTCCGAGGAGCACATCCGCGCCGCGAAGTCGCGTCGGCGCCGACGCGATCCACCCCGGCTACGGCTTCCTCGCCGAGAACGCCGACTTCGCCGAGGCGGTCGAGGCGGCCGGGCTCGTCTTCGTCGGCCCCTCGCCGGAGGCACTGCGCGCCGGGCGGCGACAAGCTCGCCGCCAAGCGCATCGCGCGCGAGGCGGGCGTGCCGGTGCTCGACGAGGGCGACCCGGCCGAGCTCGGCTTCCCGCTGCTCGTCAAGGCCGCCGCCGGCGGCGGCGGGCGCGGAATGCGCGTCGTCCGCTCGGCCGCCGAGCTCGACGAGGCGCTCGAGGCCGCGCGGCGCGAGGCGAAGGCCGCGTTCGGCGACGACACCGTCTTCTGCGAGCGCTACCTCGAGCGGCCGCGGCACGTCGAGATCCAGCTGCTGGGCGACGGGCACGGCGGCGCGGTCGCGCTCGGCGAGCGCGAGTGCTCGGTGCAGCGCCGCCACCAGAAGGTGCTCGAGGAGTCGCCCTCCCCCGCCCTCGATCCGGAGCTGCGCGCGGCGATGAGCGACGCCGCGGTCGCGTTCGCGCGCGCGATCGGCTACCGGAGCGCCGGGCACCGCCGAGTTCGTGCTCGACGGCCGCGACTTCTTCTTCCTCGAGCTGAACGGCCGCATCCAGGTCGAGCACCCCGTCACCGAGCTCGTCACGGGGCTCGACCTCGTCGCCGAGCAGCTCGGCTCGCCGAGGGCGGCGCGCTCCCCGAGCCGCCCGCGCTCGAGGGCCACGCGGTCGAGGTGCGCCTGTACGCCGAGGACCCGCGCACGTTCCTCCCGCAGACCGGGCGGCTCGAGCGGCTCCGCCTACCCGAAGGCATCCGCGTCGACCAGGGCGTCGAGGAGGGCGACGAGGTCGGTCTCGCCTACGACCCGATGATCGCGAAGCTGATCGCCGCACGGGGAGACGCGCGACGAGGCGCTCGACCGGCTCGCCGCCGCGCTCGCAGAGACCGAGGTCGCGGGCGTGGTCGACGAACCTGCCGTTCCTGCGCTGGCTCGTCGCCCACCCGGAGCTGCGGGCCGGGCGAGACGACGACCGCCTTCCTCCTCGAGCACCCGCCTCTCTCGCCGCCGCGGCAACCGCCGCGCGGGCCGTGGCGCGGCGGGTTCCGGCTCAACCTGCCCCCGCCCGCCCCCCACTCGCCGCCCGACGAGGACTCCGCCGCCCACGCGCACGGGCCCGGCGCCGAGCAGAGCGCCGTCACGGCGCCGATGCCCGGCACCGTGATCCGCGTGCTCGTCGCCGAAGGAGACTCGGTGCAGCCGCGCCAGCCGCTCGTCGTGCTGGAGGCGATGAAGATGGAGACGCCGCTCGTCTCGCCCTACGAGGGCGTCGTGCGCAGCGTCCACGTCAGCGAGGGCGACCAGGTCGCGGGCGGGACGCTGCTGGTGGAGCTCGACGAGTGAGGGTTCTCGAGCTCGACGACGCGGCGGAGTTCCTCGCGCGCGGCAGGGCCGCTGTTGCTCCCGAACGAGGCGCGCGAGAATCTGATCTTCGGGATCGCGGGCTCGATCGTCTCGCGACCCGGGCCGCTACCCGGAGGCGCGGTTCTGGCTCGTCACCGACGGGGACGATCCGGTCGCCGCGGCGATGCGGACTCCGCCGTTCAATCTCGTGCTGGCGAAGCCTCGGGACGACGACGCGCTCGCCGCGCTCGCGGCCGGGATCACCGAGGAGCTACCGGGCATCGTCGGCGGGCGGCCCGAGGTCGACCGGTTCGCCCGGCTCTGGTCGGAGCGGCACGAGATCACGGCGCGCATCCAGCGCCGGCAGGGGGTCTACGCGCTCGAGACGGTGCAGCCCTTGCCGCCCGCGCCGGGCGAGGCCCGCACCGCGACCCAGGACGACCGGCCGCTCCTCCTCGAGTGGTCACGCGCCTTCGGCGAGGAGGTCCTCGAGGAGGACGACCCGGGCCGGGTCGAGGCCGTTGCAATGGTCGACCACCGCCTGGGCGCGCGCGACGGCGGCTTCCTGCTCTGGGAGGACGGCGGCGAGCCGGTCTCGGCCGCCGGCTGGGGAGGCCCGACCCCGAACGGGATCCGGATCGGCCCGGTCTACACGCCCCCGGAACTCCGCGGCCGCGGCTATGCGACCGCGCTCGCAGCCGAGCTCTCGCAGCGACTGCTCGACGAGGGCCGGCGTTTCTGCTTCCTCTTCACCGACCTCGCGAACCCGACGTCGAACGCGATCTACGAGCGGATCGGCTACGTCCGGGTAGCCGAGTCGGCGATGGTCGCCTTCGACCCGGCCTAGAAGAGCTTCTGGAGCTTCATCGCCGCGCCGATGTCGCCTTTGATCTTCAGCTTCCCGGACATGTAGGCGGCGGTGGGGTTCTGCTGGCCGGCGACGATCTTCTCGAACACCTCGGCCGAGGTCGAGATCGTGCAGTCGCCGCCGGTGTCGCCCTCGTCGACGGTGACGGCGCCGTCGGCGACCCGGACCGTCCAGGTGCCGGCGCCGTCGATCGCGAAGACGTACGAGTTGTTCATCCCGGCCGTCTTCCCGGGGACGACCCGGCTCGGCAGCTTCTCGAAGAACTCCGCGGCTGACATCGCGCATGACCTTACCTAAGGGACTGCGATTTCGGGCTCCAGGGTCCGCACCCGCTCGCGCGGCAGAAAGGTCGTCAGCACGGTCGCGACGACGGCACCCGACGCGCTGACGAGGAGCGCCGTCCGCAGGTCGATCGAGTCCGCGATCCCGCCGAGGATGACGGCCGCAATCCCGCCGAGCCCGATCGAGAACCCGATCGACAGGCCCGAGGCGGTGCCGATGCGGGTCGGCAGGTATTGCTGCGCCATCACCATCGTGATCCCGAAGGTGCCGATCACGGCCACCCCGACGAACGCGAGTGCGACCGCGCCCGCAGCGCCGCCGACGAGGATGAAGACGAGCATCAACGGGGCGATCGCGACGTTGGCGGCGAGCAGGACGGTGCGCAGCCCGATTCGGTCGGCGATCGGTCCGGCCGCGACCGTGCCGATCCCGCCGACGAGCAGCATCCCCCAGAGCAGCCCGGTCCCGTACTGCTTCGAATGCCCCTGCGACTCGGCCCAGAGGGGAACGAACGTCAGCACGCCGTACCAGGCGAGGCTGCGGAACGTGATCACGGTCAGGAGCAGGACGAGCGCCCGCCGGTCGTCCTCACCGGCGGTCGCGGCGTGCGGTCTCGCGGTCCGGAACGAAGCCGAGCAGGTACCCGCGCAACGAGAACAGGACGGCCGCGGCGACGAGGCACGGGACGGCGAGCAGCAGGCCGCCGTGGAGGCCGAGCGAGTGGACGAGCACGGCGGCGGCGAGGGCGCCGAGGCCGAACCCGAGGTTCCCGCCGACCGAGAAGAACGCCATCCCGCTCGCCCGCCTGCGGCCGCTGACGTAGGCGGCGAACTTCGACCCCTCGGGATGGAATGCCGCCGTGCCCAGCCCGGCGACGATCACGAAGACCACGACCAGCCCGTAGGTGGGCGAGACGGCGGCAAGCGCAATCCCGATGCCACCGGCCGCCACGCCGACGGGGATCAGCCAGATTGCGCCGCGCCGGTCCGACCAGAGCCCGAACAACGGCTGGAGGAGCGAGCCGGAGACGCGTCGAGCAGAGAACCAGCACCGCCGCGAGCGTGTAGGAGAGATCGAACTCGTCGTGCAGATACGGGATCAGCACGAAGAGCGCGCCCCCTGCGAAGTCGACCGCGAGATGGCCGCCCGAGAGCGCCGTCATGGCCGGAACGTCGATCCGCTCCCTCACGTTCGGAGCCTACCCACGTCGCGTCGGATAGCATCGCGCGGCCGTGGAGATCGACCTCAGCGCCGAGGCTCCCGGAGGAGACCGTGACGGCGTTCGCCGTCGCAGACCCCGTAGGCGCTCAGCCCGACCTCGACCCGCGACTCGCTCACCTCGCCGAATCCGGCGAACTGCAAGGCACGTCCGGCGCGACGTCCGTCCTCCATCTCGACGACGGGGGCATCTCGTCGCGGCGGGGGCCGGCCGGCGGGACGAGCTCGACGCCGACTCGATCCGCGACGCGGCGGCTGCCGTGGCCCGGCTACGGCTCGGCGCCACGCTCGCCTGGCGGCTCGACGACTCGCTGCCCGTCGACCCCGCGGAGCAGGCCCGCGCCGTCGTCGACGGCGCTCGTCCTGGGCGGCTACGACCAGGGCAAGTGGAAGACGGGCAAGCCCGCGGCGAAGCAGGTCGAGCGCCTGCTGCCCCTCGACGGCACCGACGAGGCGCGCGAGCTGGCGCAACGCGCGGAGCGCGTCGCGCAGTGGGCCAATCGAGCCAGAGACCTCTCGAACCGCCCGCCGAACGACCTCACCCCCGAGCGGCTCGGGGGAACGCGCCGAGGAGTCGCGGCCGGCTCCGACACGCTCACGGCCGAGGTCTCTCGACCTCGACCGAGATCCGCGCCATGGGCATGGGCTCGTTCGCGGCCGTCGCGCAGGGGAGCCACAACCCGAGCCGCGGCTGATCGTCCTCCGCTACGACCCGCCGGACGCGCAGCGACGACCTCGTCCTCGGCCTCGTCGGCAAGGCGGTCACGTTCGACACGGGCGGTGTCTCGCTCAAGCCGGCCGCTGCACATGGAGGACATGAAGGGCGACATGTCCGGCGGCGCGGCCGTGATCGAGGGGCTCGGCGCGATCGCCGACCTCGGCCTGCCCGCTGCGGGCGCTCGGCGTCGTCGGCGCGACCGAGAACGTGATCGGCGGCGGCGCGTTCCGCCCGGGCGACATCCTGCCGCGAGAACGGCAAGACGATCGAGATCATGAACACCGACGCGGAGGGCCGGCTGGTCCTCGCCGACGTGCTCTGGTACGCGCGCGAGCAGGGCGCGACCCACCTCGTCGACTTCGCGACGCTGACGGGCGCGATGGAGCTGGCGCTCGGCGACCTGTACGCGGGCGTGTTCGCGAACGACGAGGGCTGGCGCGACCAGTCGTCGCGGCCGGCGAGGCGAGCGGCGACCACGCGTGGCCGTTGCCGCTCCACCGCCGCTTTCGCCGGTTCCTCGACTCGAAGTTCGCCGACCTGAAGAACTCCTCGATCCGCGCCCAGGCGATCCCCGGCCTCGCGGCGAGCTTCCTCCAGGAGTTCGTCGGGCGACGGCCCGTGGGCGCACTGCGACATCGCCGGCCCGGCCTTCCTGCGCTGGTCGCGGGAGGACTACCTGACCCAGCCGGGGGTACCGGCTACGGCGTCCGGCTGATCGCCGAGCTTGCCTCCCGCCTCACCGCGTGAACTTCGACCTCTCCCAGGAGCACGAGCTGATCCGCGACACCGTGCGCGAGTTCGCGCAGGAACGCGTCGCGCCGCTCGCCGAGGAGCTCGACCGCGAGCAGCGCTTCCCGTACGAGCTCGTCGCCGAGGCTGGCCGAGCTCGGGCTGATGGGGATCCCGATCCCCGAGGAGTACGGCGGCGCCGGCGCCGACACGCTCTCCTACGCGATCGCGGTCGAGGAGCTGACGCGCGATCGACTCCTCCGTCGCGATCACGGTCGCCGCGCACACCTCGCTCGGGACGATGCCGATCTGCTCTTCGGCTCCGAGGAGCAGAAGCAGCAGTGGCTGCCCGAGCTCGCATCGGGGAAGAAGCTCGCCGCCTTCGGGCTGACCGAGCCCGGCGCGGGCTCGGACGCGGGTGCGACCGCACGAAGGCCGAGCTTCGCGACGGCCAGTGGGTCGTCGACGGCTCGAAGATCTTCATCACGAACGCGGGCACCGACATCACCGCCTGCGTGACGATCACCGCGCGCACGGGCGAGGACGAGATCTCGAACCTCGATCGTCCCGAACGGCACCCCCGGCTACGAGATCTCCGCGCCGATGCACAAGCTCGGCTGGCGCGCGTCCGACACCCGCGAGCTCTCGTTCCAGGGCGTCGCCGTGCCGGAGGAGAACCTGCTCGGCGAGCGCGGCCAGGGCTTCAGGCAGTTCCTCGAGATCCTCGACGGAGGCCGGATCTCGGTCGCGGCGATGGGCGTCGGCCTCGCGCAGGGCGCCTACGACCTCGCGTATGCCTACGCGCTCGAGCGGGAGCAGTTCGGCAAGCCGATCGCCGCCTTCCAGGCGGTCCAGTTCCAGCTCGCCGACATGGCGACCGAGATCGAGGCCGGGCGCGCGCTCGTCTACAAGGCGGCGTGGCTGAAGGACCAGGGCCGGCCGATTTCGCGCTCGCAGGCGGCGATGGCGAAGCTCTACACCGGCGAGCTCTCGAACCGCGCCGTCGAACGCGGCGCTGCAGATCCACGGCGGCTACGGCTTCATGGAGGAGTCGGCGATCTCCCGCCTCTACCGCGACCAGAAGATCCTCGAGATCGGCGAGGGGACGAACGAGGTGCAGCGCATGGTGATCGCGCGGCACCTCGGCCTCCCCCTGTCGTCCTAGGCCGGCAGCCGAGACGTCGAGTCCAGAAACAGCGAGGGCGGCTCTGGAAGCCGCCCCGCTTGTCAGACCCCTTTAGGGGGACGCACCACCCGCTCCCCTGCTGACATTGTCGCCTCGCTCGGCCGCAGCCCGCATGGGCCGATCGGCCTATCTTTCCGATTTCCGAGCACTATCTGAAAGCCAGCGAGGCCGGCTGCTAGCTTGGCCGGCGATGCTCTTCCGGCAGTTCGTCGACGAGGATCTCGGGTGCGCCTCGTACCTCGTCGGCGACGCCGACGCGGGCGAGGCGCTGCTCGTCGACCCCGCGTACGCGATCGAGCAGTACCTCGAGGAGGCCGAGCGGACCGGCGTCCGGATCACGCGGGTGCTGGAGACCCACACGCACGCCGACCACGTGTCCGGGCACGGCCGGCTCGCGCTCGAGCACGGCATCCCGGTGTCGCATCCACGCCGCTGCGGAGGCCGAGTATCCCCACGAGCCGCTCGCGGACGGCGACGAGCTGAGCGTCGGGTCGGTCACCCTGCGCTGCCTGCACACGCCCGGGCACCGGCCCGAGCACTGCTGCTTTCTCGCCGACAACGCTCCTGTTGACGGGCGACTCGCTGTTCTGCGGCTCGATCGCGCGGCCGGACCTCGCCGTCGAGGCGCGCGAGGGCGCCGAGGGGCTCTTCCACAGCCTGCACCGGCTGCTCGAGCTGCAGGACGACGTGCAGGTCTTCCCCGGCCATGTCGCCGGCTCGCTCTGCGGCGTCGGGATGCGGGCCGATCCCTCCTCGACGATCGGCGCCGAGCGCCGCGGCAACGCGCTGCTCGCGCTCGCGACCGTCTACGAGTTCGTCGACGAGGCGACGGGCACTCCCACGCCGCGGCCGCCGAACATGGAGCGGATCGTCGATCTGAACCGCGGCCCGTTCCTCGGGGCGTCGCCGCCGCCGGAGCCGGTCTCCGACCCGAACGGCGCGACCGTGCTCGACGTGCGCTCCGCCGACGCCTATCGCCGCGGGCCACGTCCGCGGCGCGCTGAACGTGCCGGTCGCCGGCGGCTCGTTCGGGACGAAGGCCGGGTTCCTGCTCCGTCGCGGCGAGCCGATCGTCCTGCATGCCGCCTCGCCCGGCGAAGCCGAGCTCGCCGCCCGTCGCCTGCGCGCGGTCGGCTTCCTCGAGCTCGAGGGCTACCTCGACGAGCCGGAAGCGACGGAGGCGATCGAGCCGGTCGACGTGGCAGAGCTCGGAGGGCTGCTCGGGATCCGGCGTGGCGGTGATCGACGTGCGTGAGCTCGACGAGTGGGACACGGGCTTCATTCCCGGCAGCCGGCACATCCCGTACCGGTTGCTGCGGGCGGCCGGCGCGGCTGCAGCCGACGGAAAGCGCGTCGTGACGATCTGCGAGAGCGGCCCGCGAGCAGCCGTCGCGGCGAGCGTGCTCGCCGCCGCCGGAGTGGACGCGAGGCCGGTGCTCAACGGCGGGATCCGCGACTGGCAGGAGCGCGGCGGGCACACGGTCGAGTTCCGGCGCTGCGGCTCCTAGGCGGACGCGGGGATGATCGACTCGCCCTGGCGCAGATACCACTTTGCGCCGACAGACCGGTAGAACTCGAGCGCCGGCTCGAGCTGAGCGAGATCGCCGGCCCGCGCGGCCGCGAGTCGCGAATACGCCTCCTGGGTGACTGCCCCCAACGCAGCGCATTGCTCCGCGGCGGCGACATAGTCGCCGCGGGCGTACGCCGCGCCCGCGACGGCCCAGGGGACCCCGGCCCAGGCCTCCAAGACCGCCGCAGCTTCCTCGCCTCGGCCCGCCGCGGCAAGCGTCCAGGCGAGCACGAGCGAGAAAGCGGTGCTGAAGTCGCCGCGCTGGCGTGCCCCGCCTGGATGTCCACCAGGAACTCGTCCGCCAACGGCAGAGCGCGATCGCTCTGCCCGACCTCCCAGAAGACGTGCGCGGCGAACGCGTTCGTCTGATGGACGATCTGCGGATCCCCCGCGCGGCGCGATGAGCTCGAGCGCATGCTCTGCGTCCGAGACCGCCCCGTCGGCGTCGCCGCGGCCGAGCCGGAGCATCGCCCGGACGGCATAGACCGTGGCCGGACAGGTAGTGCGGCGATCCCGCCTCGACCTCGCGCAGGAACGCATCCGCCAGCGCGATCGCCTCGTCCCACCGCCCGAACTCGTACTCCTTGTCGACGAGGATGCCGCGCGAACCAGCGAACGAAATTCGACTGGCCGTACCGCTCCGCCTCCTCGCCCGCGTCGACCCAGAGCTGCCAGGCCTCACGGAGACGGCCGCCCGCCCAGTACACGGCGGCCAGGTTTCCCATCGCCCGGCACTGCTCGAAGTGAGCATTGGCCGCGCGTGCGACGTCGATCGCCTCGGCGATCTCGTCCAATCCTCTCTCTCGGTTGCCCGTCCAGCCTCGTGACGAGCCGACGTTGTTCAGCGTCGCCGCGCGAATCTCGTCGAGGCCCAGCTTGGCCGCCATCTCGAGCGCCTCCTCGCCGACACGGATCGATTCCTCGTGCTCGCCCGCGAGCATCATGATCCGCGAGGCGAGCGAGGTCACATGCGCCTTCGCCGGGGACACCGGCAGCCCGGTAGCGAGCTTCAGAGCCTTGTCGAGGGCCTCACGGGCGAGGTCACGGTCGCCCGGTCATCCACGCATGCTCGGAGAGCACCGTCTCGGCCTCGACGGCGCCCTCCAGGTCCCCCGCGGCGAGAAACGCGGCCGCGGCTCGCTCGAGGACGCTCGTGTCGGGCTCACCGACGTAGAAGAGCGCCTGACCGAGGCGGAGCAGCAGCGCGGGCGCCCGGGTCGTCCTCGGGGAGGAGGTCGACAGCAGCCCGGAAGAAGCGCACGGCCGCGTCGTATGCGCGGAGCGCGAAGGCGCGCTCACCGGCGTCGGCGAGGGCTTCCCGCGCGGCGCCCGCGAACACCGTCGGTGGCGCCGCCGGTGGCCGTCGTCAGCTCGAGCGCCTGGAGGTAGTGGTGCGCCAGCATCTCGGCGTGGTCCTCGCGGCGGCCGAGCTGCTCGATCCAACCGGCGGTCGCGAGGTGCTTTTCGGCGCGCTCGGCGCGCGGGATCTGCCCGTAGGCGACGTCGCGGACGAGCAGGTGGCGGAAGGCGAACTCGCTCTCGTCGACGACGGAGCTCGCTCGCTCGCGGCGCACGAACTCCTCGCCGCTCGAGCGCGTGGAGGCGCTGCTCCAGCCCGGCGGCGTCGATCCCGGCGAATGAAGCCAGCGCGCCGGTCCAGAACCGCTTCCCGATCACCGCCGCGTCCTGGAGCAGGCCTTCTCGTCGGGCTCGAGCAGATCGATTCTGGCGGCGATCAGCCCCTGGACGGTCTCCGGGATCTCGCCCTCGCCGCCGCGGTCGCGCAGCATCCGCGCGAACTCCTCGGCGTAGAGGGGATTCCCGCCCGCACGGCCGAGCAGCTGGAGCTGCGTCTCGGCGGGCAGGACCGAGCCGAGCAGCTCGTGCAGGAGCGCGCGGTCTCGTCGTCGGTGAGCGGCGAGAGCGAGACCGTCAGCGCGTTCGGCTTGCCGCCTCCCCAGCCGGGCCGCCGCGTGAGCAGCTCGGGCCGGGCCGTGCCGACGACGAGCAGCGGGACGCCGGACGCCCACTCGACGAGGTGGTCGACGAAGTCGAGCAGATGGTCGTCGGCCCAGTGCAAGTCCTCGAAGACGAGGACGAGCGGCCGTTCGTCCGCCAGGCCCTCGAAGAAGCGCCGCCAGGCGGTAAACGCCTCGTCACGGGCAGTCGCCGGCGGGCTCCGCACCGCCGGCAAGCCCGACCAGCGGCCGAGGTGCGACCCGATCCAGGGGTCGGAGACGGCGTCCGACGAGCTTGCGGGCCGCCTCGGCCTCGCCGTCGCCCGTCGAGGATCCCGGCCTGCGCCTTGACCATCTCGCCGAGCGCCCAGAAGGTGACGCCCTCGCCGTACGGCAGGCAGCGCCCGTGCCGCCAGGAGATCAGGTCGGGGTGGCGCTCGATCGCGCCGTAGAGCTCGAAGACGAGCCGGCTCTTGCCGATCCCGGGCACACCGACGAGCGTGACGAGCTGCGGCGAGCGCTCGCCCAGCGTGCGCGCGAGCGCGTCCTCGAGCAGCGCGACCTCGCGGGTGCGACCGACGAGCGCGGCGCCGTGGACGCGGTCGACCCCGATCCGCGCACGTGGCCTGGACGACCTCCCACGCCTGCGACCGGCTCCGCCTTGCCCTTCGCGTCGACCGGCTCCGCCTCGCGGTACTCGATCGCGCGCTCGGTCGCCCGGTACGCCTGCTCGCCGACGAGGACGCCGTTCACCGGCGCCGCGGACTGGAGCCGGGCGGCCGTGTTGACCACGTCGCCCGGCGGCCATCGTCTCCCCCGCCTCCGGCCGTGCATCGACGGTGACGAGCGCCTCGCCGGTGTTGACCCCGACCCGCACCTCGATGCCCTCGTCGGTCGGCCCACTCGCGGATCGCGAGCGCCGCCCGGACTCGCGCGCTCCGGGTCGTCCTCGTGCGCGACCGGCGCGCCGAAGATCGCCATCGCCGCGTCGCCGATGAACTTCTCCACCGTGCCGCCGTAGCGCTCGAGCTCCGCCCGTACGCGCGCGTGGTAGCGGCCGAGCTCGGCGGCGACGTCCTCCGGGTCGAGCTGCTCCGAGCGCGCGGTGAAGCCGACCAGATCGGCGAACAGGATCGTGACGACCTTTCGCTCCCGACGGGCCTCGGACACGGCGCGAGTCTAGGCGTGCTTGACACGCCGGTGCAGCCGCCGGGCGAGGTAGATCACGATCAGGACGTTGACGGCGATGCCGATCGCCTTCCACATGCTCGGCTTGCGGGCGAGCTCGTAGAGCTCGAGCGGGACCAGCAGCGAGGTGGCGGTCACCGTCAGGTACTCCGCCCAGAGCTTGTCGAGCCAAAGACCGACGCCCTCGACGAGCTCCAGCACCCCGTAGACGACTGCCGCGAACGCGAAGATCTTCACCTCGTTCGTGCTCACGTGGTGCAGCTGCTCGACGATCCGGCGCAGGAAATGTCGGTTCGGATCGAGCTCGATGCGCCGCATCCAGCGGTCTGCGAGCTTGCCGAGATCTGAGTGCAGGTGGCCGAAGAGGTAGGCGCCCGCCGCGATCAGCAGGAGGCCGCGGATCGCCCGCTCGGCGGCGATCAGGCGGAGGAGAAGCGGGCGGCGGCGCCGCGGCGAGCTCACGTCACGCGCTCGACCTCGTAGCCCCAGCCGCGCATCTGGGCGAGCAGGGCCTCGCAGTGCGGATCGTCGCGCGTGAGCAGCGTGAGCTCGATCCCGGTCGCGCCGACCGGGATGTCGACCCCCTCGCGCAGGTGCTCGACGTCGAGCACGTTCACCCGCTCCTTCGCGACGAGGTCGAGCAGCTTGAGCAGCTCGCCCGGACGGTCCGGCACCCACGTCTTGACGACCAGGTGACGGCCGGCGAACGTGAGCCCCGCTCGCATCACCGCGATCAGCGTGCTCGCGTCGATGTTCCCGCCGGAGAGGACGACCGCGACCGGCCCGCTGCCGCCGACCTTCCCCTCCAGCAGCGCCGCGATCCCGACCGCGCCCGCCCCCTCGACGACGAGCTTCGTGCGCTCGAGCAGCAAGACCATCGCCTCGGCGATCTCCCTGCTCCCGACCTCGACGACCTCGTCCAGCAGCTCGTCGAGGATCGGCCCGGTCAGCTCGCCGGGCTTCTTGACCGCGATCCCGTCGGCGACCGAGAACGCATCCGGCGCCGCGCGCAGGCCGATCACACGCGTCTTCCCGGCCGAGGGCGAGCCCGATTCCCGACGCGAGGCCACCGCCGCCGATCGGGACGAGCACGGTCTCGGCCTCGGGAACCTGCTCGGCGAGCTCGAGCCCGATCGTCCCCTGGCCGGCGACGACCGCCTCGTCCTCGTAGGGGTGGACGAACGTCGCACCGGTCTCCTCGACATACGCCTGCGCGGCGGCGATCGCCTCCTCGAGCGCAACACCGCCCATCTCCACGCCGGCGCCGTAGCTCTTGGTCGCCTCGACCTTCGCCATCGGCGCGTCCTGCGGAACGAAGATCGTCGCAGGGATCCCGGCCTCCCTCGCCGCCCAGGCGACCGCCTGCGCGTGGTTGCCGGCGCTCGCCGCGACGACGCCCGCCGCGCGCTGCCGGTCGTCCAGCGTCGCAAGCTTGTTGACGGCGCCGCGGATCTTGAACGAGCCCGTCCGCTGGAGGTTCTCGGCCTTCAGGTGGACCGGCCGCCCGGCGAGGCGCGACAGCGTCTCCGAGCCGTAGACGGGCGTGACGCGGGCGATTCCGGCGATCCGCTCGCGCGCGAGCGAGACCTCAGCCGGGTCGACCGTCGCCATCGATCCGGAACACCTTCTCGACGATCTCCCGCACCGCGGACAGCGGGTCGAGCTCGCGGTCGGCGACCTCGTCCAGCAGGCGGCGCAGCTCGGGATCCTCGGCGACGGCGTGCTGGAGGTGCGCCTTCGCCCGCGCGGAGGCGACCGCGAATACCTCGCCCGCGAGGTTCCGCCGCCGCCGCTCCTCCAGCAACCCGTCGCGCTCGAGGTACGCGCGGTGCTCGCCGATCTTCGCCCAGAGCTCGTCGACGTTCTCCCCACGCTGGGCCTCGGTGAGGACGATCGGCACCTTCCACGCACGCTCGCGGTCGAGCGCGAGCACGGAACGAACCTCGTTCAGCATCGTCTTCGCAGCCGGGTGGTCCATCTTGTTGATCGCGATCACGTCGGGAATCTCCATGATCCCGGCCTTCAGCGCCTGGATCGAGTCGCCGGAGCCGGGCATCAGCACGAGCAGCACGGTGTCGGCGACGCCGATCACCTCGATCTCGCTTTGCCCCGTGCCGACCGTCTCCACGAAGACGAGGTCCTTCCCGGCCGCGTCCAGCAGCAACGCCGCCTGGAGCGTTGCCTCGGAGAGTCCGCCGATGTGGCCGCGAGTGCCCATCGAGCGGATGAACACGCCGGGATCGAGGAAGTGGTCGGAGAGGCGGATCCGGTCGCCGAGCAGCGCGCCGTGCGAGAACGGGCTCGAGGGATCGACCGACACGACGCCCGCCGTCTGCCCGAGGCCCCGCACGTGCGTGAGCACCGCACCGATCAGGCTCGACTTGCCGACCCCGGGCGGCCCGGTGACGCCGAGCGACGTACGCGCTGCCGGTCTCCGGGTACAGCTCGCGGACGAGATCGTAGGCGAGCGGGTCGGAGCTCTCGACGAGCGTGATCGCCCGTGCGAGCGCCCGCCGGTCGCCCGCCCGGATCCCGTCGACGAGGGTCTCACGTGTCCAGTCGCGTCTGCTGCTCACGAAGTTGCCGGCTCGAGGACATGAGCCGGCTCCCGCCGCAGCATGACGAATCCGGTCGCCGCCGCGACGAGGGCGACGACGCCGGCGATCACGTAGGCCCAGCGGGGCCCGACGGCGTCCACGAGCGGGCCGGTCAGCGCCATCCCGATCCCGAGCACTGCCGAGGTCGCACCGATCAGCACGGTGAAGACGCGGCCGCGCAAGTGGTCGGGCGCGCCGCGCTGGACGAGCAGCGAGTTGCAGACGATCGCGGTCGCGTTCCCGACCCCGCCGAGCAGGACGCACCAGATCGCGACCCAGACGTTCGGTGAGCAGCCCGCGGCGATGTCTCCGATCCCCATCAGCGCGATTGCGGACGCGTAGACGATGGTCATGCTCCGCCGCTCCAGCCACGAGGAGGCGAACAGCGCGCCGACCACCGCGCCGAGGCCGCTCGCCGTCCACATCAGGCCGTAGCCGAACGAGCCGGCGTCGAAGGACACGGTCGCGAGGAAGACCTCGGCCACGTTCGCGACGGCGATCGTCACAGTGGCGATGCTCCAGGAGACGAGCACCGCCATGAGCGCGCGTGAGCGGAGGATCGCCGAGAAGCCCTCGGCGACGTCGTGCCAGTGGCCCTCGCTCTGCACCTTCCCTTCCTGGAGCAGCGACGCGGAGATCCGGACGACGAGCACCGCCGAGATCGCGAAGCTCGCGGCGTTCAGCCAGTACGCGAGGTCCGGCCCGGAGGCGGCGACGAGGATGCCGCCGAGCACGGTGCCGGCCATGATCGTCAGCTGGTCGGCGGTGCGCAGCAGAGAGTTCGCGCGCGGCAGCAGCTCCTCGGGGACCAGGTTCGGCAGGCCTGCGTAGGCAGCCGGGCGGGCGAAGCCGGAGGCGATTCCCGCGACCAGGGCGAGGGCGACGATCTGCCCCGGGCTGACGGCGAGGGCGAGCAGCACGAACGCGGCGCAGCGCGTGAGGTCGGCGCCGACCAGAGATCCGCTTGCGGGAGAGCCGGTCGACGAGCGGGCCGAGCAGGAGGCCGATCGCGACACCGGGCAAGAAGTCGGCGATCAGCAGCGCGCTGACCCAGACCGCCGAGCCGGTGCGGTCCTTGACGTCGACCACGAGCGCGATCACGGCGATCCAGGTGCCGAGCCCGGAGATCAGCGTCGAGCCGAACAGGAGCCGGAAGCTCGGCGACGCGCGCAGGACGTCGCCCTGACGCGACAGGATCAGCGGCAGCCGCACGGCCGCGACGTTAGCGCGCCGGGACGCTGCCGCGCGCGCTCGCGAGCGCGTCGGCGAAGAACCGGTTCTCCTCCGGCCGTCCCGGAGGTGACGCGGATCGCGGTCGGCGCGCCGAAGCCCGTGCAGCGGGCGGACGATCACGCCCTCCCGGAGCAGCGCCTCGAACAGCGGGCGGGAGTCGGCGCCGACGTCGACGTAGAGGAAGTTCGCGACCGCCGGCCCGGCCGGCTCGAGACCCTGGGCGCGGAGGATCCGGCCGAGCTCGGCCATCGCCTCGGCGTTGACGCTGCGGCGGCGTGCGAGCTCCTCGGAGTCGTCGAGGCTGGCGAGCGCAGCCGACTGCGCCGCGCTGGAGACGTCGAACGCGCGCTTGACCTTGTTCGCCGCGGTGACCACCTCCTCCGGCGCGACCATGTAACCGACGCGCAGCCCGGCGAGGCCGTAGATCTTCGAGAACGTCCTCAGTACGGCGACGGGGCGGCCTGCCTTGAAGTACTCCTCGATCGCGTCCGGGTAGTCGGGGTCGTCGACGTACTCGCGGTACGCCTGGTCGATCACGACGAGCACGTGGTCGGGGACGGCGTCGAGGAAGGCGTCGAGCTCGGCCCGCGTGTTCATCGTCCCGGTCGGGTTGTTCGGGTGGCAGACGTAGACGACGTTCGTCCGCGGCGTGATCGCGGCGAGCAGGGCATCCAGGTCGTAGCGGTCGTCCCGCAGAGGCACCTTCACCGCAGACACCGCCCTGCTTGGCCGCGTCGATCACATAGCTCGGGAAGGAGGGCCAGCCGCAGACGATCTCGTCGCCCGGGTCGAGCGTGGCCTGCGAGATGCAGTCGATCAGCCCGTCGGCGCCGGCTCCGACCGCGATCTCCTCGTAGCCGGACACCCAGGCGCTCCGCGAGCGCGGTGCGTAGCCGCCAGGCCCCGCCGTCCGGGTAGCGGTTCAGGTCCTCGACGCAGCGCGCCAGCACTTCCAGCGCGGCCGGGAACGGCCCGAACGGGCCCTCGTTCGAGGCGAGCTTGACGCAGCGCTCGAGACCGAGCTCGCGCTGAACCTCCTCGACCGGCTTCCCGGGCTCGTACGGGACGAGCTCCTGCACGCAGGGCCGGAAGAAGCTGTCCGCGATCCTGGCGACGGAGGAGGCCACGGCGTGGACTGTAGCCGCTTACTCTTCCGACGACTGTGCCGGAGATCGGCCTTTTCCCGCTCGAGCTCGTGCTGTTGCCGAGCGAGCGCGTCCCGCTGCACATCTTCGAGGATCGCTACAAGGAGCTGATCGGCGAGTGCCTCGCCGAGGACAGCGAGTTCGGGCTGATCCTCGAGACCGAGGACGGGCTTCGCGAGATCGGCACCAGCACCGCGGTGCTGGAGGTGATCCACACCTTCGACGACGGCCGGATGAACGTGCTGGTCGAGGGGCACGACCGCTTCCGCGTCGCCCGGCTGACCGACGGCCGCTCGTTCCGGACCGCCGAGGTCGAGCCGGTCGAGGACGACGACGAGGAGCCGACCGAGGGCGACGTCGCCGGGGTGATGGAGGTCTACCGCCGCCTGGTCGCGGTCGCGGAGGCGGAGCAGATCGACGAGCCGGACATGGACTCGTCGACACTCTCGTTCCAGCTCGCTTCGCGGGTCGACTTCGGGCACGAGCTCAAGCAGGAGCTGCTCGAGCTCCGCTCCGAGCCGAAGCGGCTTCGGCGGTTGGCCGAGCTGCTCGAGCGGGCCGTCGCGGGCCTGACGCGCGAAGCCGAGGTGCGTGAGCGCGCCTCCGGCAACGGCAAGGTCACGCCGCACCCGGACTGACCTGACCTCGTAGGCCATCAGGATCGCGTCGACGAAGTCGCGGCGGCGGCGATAGTGCGCCTTGCGGTAGCCCTCCTGGACGAACCCGAAGCGCTCGTAGAGGCGAATCGCCGGCTCGTTGTGCGGAAAGACGTGCAGCTCGAGCTTCCGGACGCCGACCCGGCGCGCCCAGTCGGCGGCCTCCGCGAGCAGCGCCTGGCCGATCCCCCGGCGGCGCGCGTCGGCCGCGACCATCAGCCCGAGGTCGGCGACGTGGCGGCTCGCCGGATGCGGGTCGCGGGCGACCGAGAGCCGGCCGACGATGCGATCGTCCAGCTCCGCGACGAAGACGGCGGCATCCGGGTGCTTGCGGACTGCACGCAGGTAGCGCCGCTCGTCCCCGACCGAGCGCCAGCGGCTGTCCGAGATCAGCCATCCCTCGGGCTCCGAGCCGACCGCCTCGGCCAGCGCGACCAGCTGGGCAGCGTCTCGAGGGTCGGCTGCACGGATGATCACCGGACGACCACTCCGTGACCCCCGCGGCGAGGATCACCCGCAGCGGCGAGCGAGCCGTCCTCGGCGACTTCGACCGCCGAGACGCCGCCGAAGTAGAGATTGCGCCGGCGCCAGCGGACGAGCTCGTACCCGAGCCGCTCGAGCCGGTCGAGCTGCGCCGGGTCGGCGCCGCCCTCGCAGTGCAGATGGCCCTCGTCCAGATGGACACGCGGTGCCGTGATCGCCTCCTCGACGCCGTAGGCGTGGTCGACGACGTTGACGATCGCCTGCATGATCGCGCCGCGCAGCCGCGCCGACCCCGCGCTGCCGACGACGAGACGGGGCCGCCCGCCGAGCAGGACGATCGAGGGAGCCATCATGCTCGTCAGCCGGGCGCCGGGCCCTGCCGGGCCGCGCAGGTCGTACTCGCCGAGCATGTTGTTCATGTGGATCCCGGTGCCTGGGACGATCACCCCCGAGCCCTGAGCCGGCCGATGCCGAGAGCGAGGCCGCGTTGCCGCGCTCGTCGATCGCCGAAATGTGCGTGGTGCTCGACACCGCCCGCACCCGCGCGAGCGCGCGCTTCGACGCTCTCGTTCGCGAGCAGGCTCGAGGCCAGCCCGCCGCGGTAGAGCCCGCGCGCGAAGCCGTGCTCGCGGGCGCGGGTCTGCTCGGCCATCACCTCGGCGAGCTGCGCGATCGCCCTGGCGCTTCCGCCCCGCTCGCTCGGGAGCCGGTCGAGCAGCGCGAGCCCGTAGGCGATCAGGACGCCGCCCGAGGACGGCGGCGGGTTCGAGAGCACCTCGTGGCGGCGGAAGCGCACCGACAGCGGCCGGCGCCGGATGACGCGGTAGGCGTCCAGGTCGGCGGCCGTGACCACTCCGCCCGTCTCCCGCAGGTGCGCGACGATCGCCCGCCCGAGCTCGCCGCGGTAGAGCTCCCTCGCGCCGCGGGCGGCGATCCGCTCGAGCGTGTCGCCGAGATCGGGAAGGCGGAGCCGGTCGCCTGCCCCGCGCTTCGGGTACACGCGGCGGCCCTCGGGCGTGTGCCGGAGGATGAGGTCGAGGATCGCGTGCAGGTACGCCTGCTGACGCGTCAGCTCGAAGCCGTCGTGGGCGAGCTCGACCGCCGGCGCGACGAGCCGCGGCCAGGGCAGCGATCCGAAGGCCCGATGGGCTTCCTCGAGGCCCGCGGCGTTCCCCGGGACGGCGCACGAGGCCGAGCCGATGTGGAAGACCTGCGCCGTCTCGCTGTCGAAGTCGACGTCGACCGACTCCATCTCGGCGGGCCTGCGCGGCCGCCCGAGCCCGGGCGCGGCGACGAAGAAGTCCAGCAGCCGCGTCGTCCGGTCGCGCGCGCGGTGGACGAGCATGAAGCCGCCCCCGCCCGGGCCGGTCAGCGGGCTCTCGACCACCCAGGAGGCGAAGCCGGCCGCGACGCAGGCGTCGACCGCGTTCCCGCCCTCGGCGAGCACGGCGGCGCCGACCTCGGCGGTCAGCGGGTGCCCGGCGGCGATCGCCCCGCGCATTTCCCGCTCCGGAGCCGGCAAAGCCGACACCTCCGCTCCCTGATGAGCTCCGTCGAGCCTACGCTCATTCGGAAAACGTAGGCGAACTACATCTCGCGCAGGAAGCTCGGCGGCTCGAGCGGGTCGTCCGCGGGGACGTCCCGCGGATGCACCGAGAGCGGCCTGCGCGCCCGGCGCTCGCCGCCGAGCCCGGTCGCGATCACCGTCACCCAGATCTGGCCGGTCAGGCGATCGTCGATCGTCGCGCCGAAGATCAGGTTGGTGTCGTCGACCGCACCCTGGCGCACGACCTCCGCTGCCTCGTTGACCTCGAACAGCGACAGGTCGTCGCCGCCGGCGATCGAGAGCAGGATCCCGCGGGCGCCGGCGATCTCGGTGTCGATCAGCGGCGAGCGGAGCGCCCGTTCGGCCGCCTCGCGCGCCCGGTTCTCGCCGGTTGCGTACCCGATCCCCATCAGCGCGTTGCCGCCGTCCGACATGACGGTGCGAACGTCGGCGAAGTCGAGGTTGATCAGGCCCGGCATCGTGATCAGGTCGCAGATGCCCTGGACGCCCTGGCGGAGGACGTCGTCGGCGACCTTGAACGCGTCGAGCATCGACGTGTTCTTCTCGAGCACCTCGAGCAGCCGGTCGTTCGGGACGACGATCACCGTGTCGCAGGCGTCCCTCAGCGTCTGGACGCCGGCGTCGGCGGCCCCCTTGCGGCGCGTGCCCTCGAACCGGAACGGCATCGTCACGATGCCGACGGCGAGCGCGCCGAGCTCGCGGGCAATCCGCGCGATCACCGGCGCGGCGCCGGAACCGGTGCCGCCGCCCTCGCCCGCGGCGACGAAGACCATGTCCGAGCCGCGGAGCGCCCGCTTGATCTGGTCGTAGGCCTCGTCGGCGGCCTGGCGGCCGACCTCGGGGTCGGCGCCGGAGCCGAGGCCCTCGGTCAGCTCGCGGCCGATGTGGATCTTCACCGGCGCGTCGCACATCTGGAGCTGCTGGATGTCGGTGTTGACCGCGACGAACTCGACGCCCGTGATCCCGGCGTCGATCATCCGGTCGAGCGCGTTCAGCCCCGCGCCGCCGATGCCGACGACGCGGATGACGGCCAGGTACGCGGGCGAGTCGGCGCCGCGGTGCGGCCCAGAGGCGCGGAGGTTGCTCGGGCAGCGGCTCGACCCAGCGGGTCTCCCGCTCCTCGACCGCGGGCTCGGGCGTCGACGGCGGCGCCTCCGCGACGGGCTCGGCCTCGCGCTCGGCCCGCCAGGAGGGAGCCTCGGTGACGGGCGGCGCAGTCGGCGCGACGGCGGCGCGGCGGCGGGCAGCTCGACCTCGGCTCGGGGTCGGGCGTGAACGGCTCGGGCTCCGGCGTGGCGGCCGGCTGCTCCTCGCCTTCACCCTCGGCCTGCTCGGCCTGCCGCTGGGCGGCCTCGGTCGCGCGGAAGAGCTCCGCGAGCGGGCCCTCACGCATGCTTGCGCGCTTTCGCGCCATTGAGCACCTCCTTCGCGAGCTCGCGGTACGCCTCGGCGGCGGACCCAGTCGGATCGTATTTCAGGACGGAGGTCCCCTTGACCGGGGCCTCCGCGTAACGAATGGTCTTGCGGATCCTGGTCTTGAAGACGAGATCGCCGAAGTTCTCCTCGAGGATCTCCAGCGCCTCGCGCGAGTGCAGCGTGCGGCTGTCGTACATGGTCGCGAGGATCCCCTCGATCCCGACGTGCGGGTTCAGGTTCTCGCGGATCATGCTCAGCGTGTTCTCCAGCTGCACGAGCCCACGCAGCGAGAGGTACTCGCACTGCACGGGGACGATCACGCCGGTCGCGGCGACGAGCGCGTTGATCGTCAGCAGCCCGAGCGAGGGCGGCGTGTCGATGATGACGAAGTCGTAGGCCGGCAGCACCGGCGCCAGCGCCTTCTCCAGCGCGCGCTCGCGGCCGATCATGCTCGACAGCGCGAGCTCGGCGCCGGCGAGGTCGATCGACGCGACCCCGAGGTCGATCTCGCCGTGGTGGAGGATCTGCTCGAGCGGGAGCCTGTGGACGAGCACGTCGTACATCGAGCGCTCGATCGTGTCCGGGTTCAGGCCCTGGCTCATCGTCAGGTTGCCCTGCGGATCGAGATCGAGCGCAAGTACCTTGTGCCCCTTCTCGGCGAACGCGACGGCGAGATTCAACGTCGACGTCGTCTTCGCTACGCCACCTTTCTGGTTGGCGAGCGCGATGACCCTGGTCACACTGGCTCCTTTAGAGGACGCCCGGTCGTTCGGGCGCTGAATGTTCTGTACGGCCGCCACCGAGCCGTTCCTTCGGCTCAGGCTAGCAGAGTCCTGCTCGAAATCCCCAGCATTTCGCGGCCCGAGAGCCACTGATTGCAGGGCTTTTTCGGGGACGTCGGGCTCGGCGCGCGCCCAGGCCTCGGCCTCGTGCAGAAGCGCACGAACCTCGGCGAGCAGGTCGGCCGGGAGAGCGCCTGCTCGCGCTGGAGCGCCTCGATGCGCTCCAGCCGGGCGAGGACGCGCCGCGCTTCCTCCATCTCTCGACGGTAGCCGCGGGTCTCGACGTGTCTGCGACGCGTCGGATACGAAAGCGTCAACTCGCGAGCGCGCGGGCGGAGAAGTAGCCGGCCGGACGCGCCCGCAGGCCGAGCAGGGCCTCGTCCAGCGCGGTCAGCGAGCCGCGCACGGTCGTCGTGCTGGAGCACTTCGACGAGCGCCCGGCGGACGTCGTCCGCGACCTGGACGCCGCCCGTCTCGCCGCGCGCGAGCGCGCGGAGGCGGTCGATCAGCCCGGAGCGCTCCCGGTTGCCGTCCGCGAGCAGCAGCGTCGCCCGCATCGCGGCCGCCCAGAGGCCGTCGGGGCCGCCGAGAAGCGCCGCGAGCGATTCGCGCAGGTACTCGGAGCGCGCCGGCTCGTCCTCGAAGAGCGCGAGCTCCCACCGCTCCAGGGCATCCGCCAGCTCGAGGTCGTCCTCGAAGCTTCCGAGCCGCGCGAGCAGCTCGCCGGCGAGGCTGCCGCGCCACGGATCGAGCCGGCCGGCCTCGCCCGCGGGCTCGGTAGCGGCCAGCCCGGGCAGCGGGCGGGCTCCGAAGGGGTGCCAGTCGAGCCGCTCGAGCACGACCGGCCCGGCGGCGGCAGGCGCGCCGGTCGCGAGCCGGAGTGCGGTGACGGCGGCGGCAAGCTCGGCCGGCGCGTCGGGCAGGCCGTCGTCCTCGCGCCGAGAGCTCGCGTTCGAGCTCCACCACGCTGGCGTCCGCTTCCTCCTCGCCGAAGCGCGGCGGCAGCAGGTCGGTCGCCTCCGGCCAGCGCAGGGCGAGATCCTGCGGCGAGGACGGGCGCACCGTGATCCCCTGCCCGAGCACGATCCGCTCCGGGATCGACACGCCGACAAGCGGCGCGAGCGCGGCGTACGAGCGACTCGCGCCGAACAGCGAGCGCTCGAGCTCGGCGTAGATGCGCTCGAAGGCGCCGTCCTCCCAGTCGAACCCCCCGCAGGCCTCCGCTGTTCGGCTCAGCACCGGGAGCAGGATCGCGTGGAAGAGGGCGCGGTCGATGGAGGCGTCGTCACGGGCGCGCGCGAAGATCGCCGCCGCCGGCTCGCGGCGCAGCTCACCGAGGGCGATCCCGGCATCGGGGAGCTTCGCGAGCCAGAAGGCGCGCGCCTCCGACGTGGTCCTTTACGAGCGGCCGGTACTCGTAGAGGCCGGAGCCGTGCTCGTCGAGGACGAACGGGATCTCTCCCCCGCCCGCCTCCGGCGCGAGCTCGGCGAACGCTGCGAGGCAGAACGCACGCACAGCAGCGTGAAGATGCGGAGCCCGAACCGCCATGCACGTTTTAACGTAGCTGCAGCTCGCCTGGATCACGCCTGGCAGCCAGGACACCAGTACGCGATCCGGTTCGCGTCGCCCTGCCCACGCGAGCGAATGCGCTCGCCGCAGCGTGGGCATGGGCGGCCGACCCGGCGGTAGACGTCGTTTCGTGCGGGAGCCCGTCGAGCGAGCGGCGCATCAGCGTCGCGGCGGCCTCGAGGGCCGCGCGCAGCTCCTCGTCCGTCGCCCGGCCGACCCGGCGCCACGGAGACAGGCGCGCCTGCCAGAGCGCCTCGGCCTTCCACTTGTTCCCGATCCCGGCGACGAGCCGCTGGTCGAGGAGCGCGTCGCCGACCTCGCGGCCTGATCGGTGCGGCGGAGATTGCCGAGCATCGCGTCGAGGTCGGGCGGCGCGTCGAGGATGTCCGGCCCGAGCCGCCGGACCGACCGCGCGTGCAGCTCGAGCACGGGGCCGTTCCACTGCCTCGCCTCGACCCGCGAGCCGCGGAGAACGAGCCAGGGCGGCCCGCGGAGGTCGGAGCCGCGCGGCACGAGCGTCCAGCGGCCGTTCATCCGCAGGTGGCTGTGCAGGACATAGCCGCCCTCGAACTCGAGCAACAGGTTCTTGCCCACGGCGCGCACCGAGAGAAGGCGGCGGCCGTCGAGGCGCTCGGCCAGCCGCTGGGCCGCCCCCCGCGGGTTGGGCGTCTCGACCTCGACGTGCTCGCCGACGAGCGGCTGGAGCCGCCGCGCCGCCCGGTGGAGGGCGTCGCCTTCGGGCAACTCAGTGCCCCCAGCCCGCTCCTTGCTCAGGGACGAAGAACCGCGCGGCGCGGCCCGGCCAGGAAGCCCGCCTCGACGAGGAGCGGTAGAGCGTCGCTCTCTCCGACCGGCCCTCCGTCGAACCGCTCGACCGCGAGGCGCTTGCGCGTGAACCGCCGCGCGTGGTCGACGAGCGCCGCCAGCGCCACCCGCAGCCACTCTTCCCCGGGGCGCTCCCAGCCCAATCGCGCAGCGGGACGAGCGATCGGCCGCCGCGCTCGACGAACAGGGCAGGCCGGCCGCCGAGCAGGACGACATAGGCGCCGGCGACGCGAGCCGCGCGTGCGCCCGCCCTCTTCGGCCACGGCAAGACGGCTCCGTACGGCTGCGCCGGATCGGCGGCGGCGAGCACGAGCGGCTCGTCCTCGTCGTCCTCGCGCGGCCGCAGCTCCCTGAGCCGCTCGACCGCGCCGCCGAGCGCGAACTGGGCGCCGCCGAGACCCTCGACGAAGTAGCCGCGCCGGCAGAGACCGAGCGTCTCGAGCGCCTTCAGCTCGCCGTAGACCGCGCCGTAGCCGCCCTGGATCCCCTCAGCGCGGACGCCGTCGCGCGTGACGATCCCCTGCCGCTCGAGCAGGAGCTCGGCGAGCGCGCGGCGGTCCTGGTCGCCTGCGAAGAGGCGATCGGCGAGCGACCATCTGCCCTGCGTCGCCGTGTCCCCGGTGCCACGGGCCCGCGAGAATCGGCGAGGTCGCCTTTCTACTCGCGGCGTCGCGAAGCGACGCCGCGACCTGAGCGGCTGCCAGGCGTCGTTCGTCACCTCGCCCGCCCACACGAGATCCCAGAGCGCCGGCAGGGCGGCCTCGGCCTCGAGCCCCGTGGCGGCGAGCAGGTCGAACCAGAACTCGGCGCTCGTCGACAGCGCGGCGCGAATCGCGTCGTGCGCCCCGCCTTCGGGCGTCGGCGCGCCGGAGGGGCGGCCGAGCACGGCGGCGTCCTCGCGGAAGAACAGCGCGACGCGGTCGAGCCCGGCTCCGACCCACACGACCTCGCCGGTCGCGCAGAGCTGGTCGAGCTGTTCCGGGCGATAGCCGGGGACGCGCCTCGGCAGCACCTCGCTCTCCCAGAGCGAGACCGGCAGCGAGAGCGACTGGAGCGGGACGAGCGCCTCGCGGAGAGTCGCCCGCCGGTCGATCCCGTGCCAGCTCGGCAAGAAGCGGCCGATCGTCGCCTGCTCGACGGGCTCGACCTCGCGGCGGAGCGCCGCGAGCGACGCGCGCCGGAGCCGCCGAAGCACCTCCGGGTCGCACCACTCGCGCTCGCTGCCGCCGGGACGAAGCTCGCCGCGGACGAGTTGCTCCGCACGCTCGAGCGCGCGCAGCTCGGGCTCGACGTCGACGGCCGAAGCGCTCGTTCGCCTCACGGGTCGTGAACGGCCCGCGCGAGCGCGCGAAGCGCGCGACCAGCGAGCCGCAGCGGCTCATCTCCGCTCTCGAGGAACGCCTCCGGCAGACCCGACGGCGGCATCGCGCCGAGGGCGTCGCGATAGCGGCCCGCATCCTCGGCCGCGATCAGCCGCTCCTCGCCTGCTATGCGAACGATTGCAGCTCGTCTCTCTCGAACAAGAGTGTCTGCAAAATCCTTGTTGTATTCATCAATTCGCAAATCTCCTCTTCGTCTAAGCAGATCATGCAAATGATCAGGAGTTTGTGGATCTCCCCGCAACTGCGCGTTCGACGTCCTCGAGCGCACCGGGGTCGATCAGGTCGCGCAGCTCCTCCTGGCCGAGCAGCTCCCGGAGCAGGTCGCGGTCGAGCGAGAGCGCCTGCGCCCGCCGCTCCGCGGGCGGCGTGTCGTCCTCGTACATGTACGTCGCGACGTAGTCGAAGAGCAGCGAGCTCGAGTAGGGCGACGCGCTCGCGGTCTCGACGTCGACCACGTCGATCTGCCGCGTGCGCAGGCCGTGCAGGAGCCGCTTGAGCGCCGGCAGATCGAAGACGTCCTGGAGGCACTCGCGGTAGGTCTCCAGGATGATCGGGAAGGCCGGGTACTTGCGCGCGACCTGGAGGAGCGACTGCGCCTTCAGGCGCTGCTGCCAGAGCGGCGTCCGCTCGCCCGGGCGGCGGCGCGGGATCAGCAGCGCGCGCGCGGCGTTCTCGCGGAACCGCGAGCCGAACAGCGCCGTCTCCCCCACCTCGTTGACGACGAGATCCTCGAGCTCGTCCGGATCGATCAGCAGCTCCTCGGAGGGCGGCGGCGCGTCCGCGTCCGGCAGGTGGAACGCGATGCCGTCGTCCGACCAGATCGACTGGGCCTCGAGCCCCAGCGAGTCGCGCAGCCGGGCGGCGGCCGCCATCGCCCACGGCGCATGCACCCGCGCGCCGAACGGCGTCAGGATGCAGACGCGCCAGTCGCCGATCTCGTCGCGGAAGCGCTCGACCACGACCGTCCGGTCGGACGGGATCGCGCCCGTCGCCGCCTGCTGCTCCTCCAGGAACGTGAGCAGATTCTGGGCGGCACGGTCGTCGAGCCTGTGCTGGGTCGTCAGCCGCTCGAGCGCCTTGGCGCGTCGCCAGAGCCGAGAGCTCGCGGGACGCGCGCCCGATCTGCTCGCCGAGCTCGTACGGGCGGCCGATGCCCTCGCCCTTCCAGAACGGCACGGCGCCCGGGAGCCCCGGCGCCGGCGAGACGATCACGCGGTCGCGGGTGATCTCCTCGATCCGCCAGGTCGAGGCTCCGAGCAGGAAGGTCTGCCCCGCACGCGCCTCGTAGACCATCTCCTCGTCGAGCTCACCGACGCGCCCGCCGCCGCCGACGAGATGGACGCCGAAGAGGCCGCGGTCGGGGATCGTGCCCGCGTTCGTGACCGCGAGCCGCCGCGCGCCGTCGCGCCCGCGGATCCGTCCCGCGGTCCGGTCCCAGACGATTCGCGGCCGCAGCTCGGCGAACTCGTCGGAGGGATACCGGCCGCTGAGCATGTCGAGTACGTTCTCGAGCTGGATCCGCGAGAGGTCCGCGAAGGGATAGGCGCCGCGGACGAGGTCGTGCAGCTCGCCGATCTCGACCTCCTCGTCGGCGCAGATCGCGACGATCTGCTGCGCGAGCACGTCCAGGGGATTGCGCGGAATCGCGGTTTCCTCGATCTCGCCGGCCAGCATCCGCTCGGCGACGACCGCCGACTCGAGCAGGTCGGCCCTGAACTTCGGGAAGATGCGGCCCTTCGAGACGGCGCCGAGCTCGTGGCCCGCGCGGCCGATGCGCTGGAGCCCTCGCGCGACCGACTTCGGCGACTCGACCTGGATCACCAGGTCGACCGCACCCATGTCGATCCCGAGCTCGAGCGACGACGTGGCGACGAGGCACGGGATCTCGCCGAGCTTGAGCAGCTCCTCGATCTCGACGCGCTGCTCGCGCGCCAGGGAGCCGTGGTGCGCGCGCGCGACCTCCTTCTCCGCCAGCTCGTTCAGCCGCAGCGCCAGCCGCTCGGCCAGCCGCCGGTTGTTGACGAACACGATCGTCGAGCGGTGCTCCTCGACGAGCCGCAGCAGCTCGGGGTAGATCGACGGCCAGATCGAGGTCGCGTTGCCCTCCCCGCCCGTGCCGAGCAGCGGGTCGGTGACAGCGCCGGCGCCGGGCTCGCGCATGTCCTCGACCGGCACGACGACGCGGAGGTCGAGCTCCTTCCGCGTGCCGGCGTCGACGATCCGGATCGGCCCGGGCACCGGACGACGAACCGCCCGATCTCCTCGATCGGGCGCTGGGTGGCGGAGAGGCCCACGCGCTGGACGGGCTGCGGGACGAGCCGGTCGAGCCGCTCCACCGACAGCGCCAGGTGCGCGCCGCGCTTCGTCCCCGCGACCGCGTGCACCTCGTCGAGGATCAGCGTCTCGACGCTGCGCAGCATCTCCCGCCCCTGCGAGGTGAGCAGCAGGAAGAGCGACTCGGGCGTGGTGATCAGGATGTCCGGCGGCCTGCGCAGCATCGCCGCGCGCTCCTTCGCGGGCGTGTCGCCGGTGCGCACGGCCACGTTCAGCTCGGACTGGAGCCCGGCGAGCGGCCCGCGCAGGTTCCGCTCGACGTCGTAGTTCAGCGCCTTCAGCGGCGAGACGTAGAGCAGCCGCAGCCCCTCGCCCGGAGCGCGGTCAGCCGGTCGATCCCGTACAGGAACGCGGCCAGGGTCTTCCCCGAGCCGGTGGGCGCCTGGATCAGCGTGTGCTCGCCGCGAGGCGATCGCAGGCCAGCCCTGCTCCTGGGCGGGTGTCGGCCCCTCGAACGCCTGCGTGAACCACTCGCGCGTCCTGTCACTGAAGAGCTCGAGCACCGACATACGGGCAGCGTACCGCTCTCGCGCCGCACGAACAAGTGTTCGCTTCGGACCGGGATGTATAGTCGCGCCGTGCTCCCCCTGATCCTCGCGTTCGCGTTCGCATCACCGCCGGTGCCGGCCTGGATCGACCGCGCGCATGTGGCCCCGGAGGCGTTCATCGTCACGTATCGCCTCGCGGACGTCCTCGGATCGCCCATCGTCGAGGGGATCACTGTCGACCGCGACCCGACGGCCGGCACGATGGACGTGAGCGTGATCGACTCGAAGTTCGACCCACCGCGGATCGTCCACCAGGGCACGGTGAAAGGCACGATCTTCCGCTGGCTGCGTGCGGGGACGCGTGACGGCCTACCGCACCAGATCGCGGTCGACACCGTCGCCAAGGGCAGGGAGACCGCGTACCTGTTCCGCGTCGGGCCCAAGTTCAAGCTCGTACTCGTGCGGACGACGCACGGGCAGAACATCAGCCCGCGCGTCTTCTCGCACTAGCGGCTACAGGATCCCGCGGTCCGCGAAGGCCTTCGTGACGGCCGTCGCCGCGGACTTCCCGTAGAGCGACTGCGCGGCCGCGACCGTGCTGCGCGCGAGCGCCGTCATCGTCGTCCCCGGAAAGTCGAACTGTCCGTTGAGGATGATCGTGTCCGCCTTGATGTGACCCAGGGCGGTGCGGATGTCCCACAGCGCCCGCGACCAGATCTGCCCGTCGTGGTGCACCTCTCCGCTCAGATCGGTGGGGTAGTGCAGGTTCGTGTCCACCCTCCGCAGGCAGTGCGGCACCGTCGAGGTGTACGAGACCGAGTCCCAGTCGGCGACGCAGGCCGGATCGGGAGTCGGCGCGAGGTTGTTCGTGACGTCGGCAGCCCAGTAGTCGCCGAAGCCCTCGCTGATCGCCCCCGCTTCCTCGCTCGCGAACGAGAAGTTCTGCGAGAAGTGGATCGCGTGGCCGTACTCGTGGAGGATCACCTCGGCGTCCTCCGCGTCGTCTACCCCGCCCTTGCCGAACCGCAGCTCGTCGACCGGGTGGTCGGTGGCGAAGGAGTTGTCCTGGCCGTACTGGTTGATGCGCAGCCGCTGCGACTGCTTGTTCACCGGCGGATATTTGCCGGTGCCGAAGCCGAGGCTCTGGATGTAGCGCTGCGCCTGCGTCACCCAGTAGTAGGCCATCACCTGCTCGAACCGGTCGTCGTTGCGGTGGTAGGTGAACGTGTTGGTGGGCGAGCGCGCCGGCACGCCGGTCTCGCTGACGACCTGCGCCCACGCGCCGGTCAGTGTCCCGCTCCCGTCCAGATCCGTCAGCATGACGTTGCGGTACGCCGGCTGGAGAGCCGCATAGTCCGCGTCCTTCTGGTCGGTCAGCGACTGATCCTGGAGCTGGGCCACCGGGTTCGGAAAGAACACCGTCCCGGTGCCCGTGGAGCTCTTCGCGGCCCCGCCGGCCGTTGCGATCCCAGTCAGCGCAGCAGTTGCGATCAGCCCGCTGAGAATGATGCGCCCCTTCAACGAATCCCCCTTTCGTTCGTGGACGCGGGGCAGGTTATCTAGGATCGAGTTGTGCCCGACCGGCTGCACTTCACCGGGAACGACGAGGCCGACCGGCTGCTCGCGGAGGAGCCGATGGCGCTGCTGATCGGGTTCGCGCTCGACCAGCAGGTGCCGGTGCCGACCGCGTTCGCCGGGCCGCTGAAGCTGAAGCAGCGGATCGGGACGCTCGATCCGGGCCGGATCGCCGCGACCGATCCCGGCGCGCTCGAGGCGGCGTTCCGCGAGAAGCCCGCGATCCACCGCTTCCCCGGGACGATGGCGACGCGCGTGCAGGACCTCGCCGCGTTCGTCGCCGACCGCTACGACGGCAAGGCCGAGCGCGTCTGGACCGAGGCGGCCGACGCCGACGACCTGCGCGGGCGGATCGGCGAGCTGCCCGGGTTCGGCGAGATGAAGATCAAGGCGCTCGGCTCGGTGCTCGCGAAGCGGTTCGGCGTCGCCGCGGCGAACGGGCTCGTCCCGAACCACCCGACGCTCGGCGACGTCGACTCGGCCGAGGCGCTCGCGAGCTACCAGGCGGCGAAGCGGGCGTACAAGGCGTCTCGCAAAGCGGGT
This sequence comes from uncultured Actinomycetes bacterium, assembly GCA_963779025.1. GTDB lineage: Bacteria > Actinomycetota > Thermoleophilia > Gaiellales > Gaiellaceae > DATBLE01. The sequence continues at coordinate 354,342 of CAVZWR010000005.1, read as the reverse complement.
TGAGACAGCACGCCCTTGTGTGCGTGATGCGCGAGAGTACCGGCCGTAGCCGGACCTACCCGGTGGGGGTGGTGAGGATCACCTTGTAGCCGCCGACGTGCGGATCGCCCTCCGACACGACCTCGATCTGCGTGACGACGAATGTCGTGCCGGGCTTCTTGTTCGCACGGTTGACTGCGGCATCGAACGCATCTTGGAGCCCGTCGCGCGAGTAACCGATGAAGTAGCTGCCCTCTACCTCCTCACCGTCGAACGCCGGCTCGCACTCGAACTTGTACCCGAGTTCGTCTGCGTGGCCCTCACCTTCGTAGCCCATCGTTCCTCCTTTCATCCGTCGGTCCGGTTTGAAGCGAGCCTACTCGGGATGGCCTCTTCCGCCAAGCGGTGGGAGAGCGCCTCCAGGTGCTCGAGGTCGAGCGAGCGACCTTCCGAACGGGCGCGGGCGAGCTCGTCGGGACCCAGCTCGTCGGCCACGGCGGACGCGAAACGCCGGTCGACCGCCTTCTCCTCGGGGGTGAAGGCCGCGACCCGTCGGCTACGCAGCGCTTCCGCCGCTCCCCAGAACCGAGCGGCATCGTGTGCGCGTCCTTGCGCTGCGGCGACCCCGCCGAGCACGTGCAGGCATTCCGCGCAATCGCGCTCGTCGCCAAGCTCGTGGTACAGCCTGAAGGCCTCCAGCAGGCGCTCGGCCGCGAGCGCGGGCTCCCCTTGACTCAGGGCAATCTCGCCGAGAGCGCACAGCGCTGCCGCCGTCAGCACCTTCTCGCCGAGCTCTCGGGCCAGCCGGAGGCACTCGTCCAAGGCACGCTCAGCCGTGTCAAGGTCGCCAACCCGCATTGCTGACAGGCCCAGCGTGTTGGCAGAGGTGGCAATCAGGTGTGGGTCGCCGAGCGACCTGCGCAGCGTGAGGCTCCGCTCGCTCAGCGCCTGCGCCTGCTCGTTCTGCCCGCGGTAGCCGGCGATCATGGCGAGGGTGTCGAGCGCCGCCGAAGCTGCCCGATCGTCGGCGGCCGTCTCGGACATCGCGAGCGCTTCCTCCCCAACCCGCTGCGCGCGGTCGAGCTCCTCCTGCGACGACAGAGCGCGCGCGAGCTCGCACAGCGCAAACACGGCATGGCGGTCGTCCTCGAGCTCGCGGAAGATGCCCAGCGCCTCCTCGAAGACCGGGACCGCAGCGCGATAGTCGGATTGGATCATCGCCTCGTGACCCGCAGTCCACAGCGCGCGCGCCCGAACCGCAGGGGACACTCCGTCTGCCGTCGCGAGGCCCTGCGACAGCAACCGCCGCACCTCGGTCAGATGACCACGCGCGCGCCAAAAGCGCTCGAGAGCGGACAGAGCCCGTAGAGCATCTTCGACCCGTCCTGACGAAAGGCACCAATCGAGTGCCGCGCGGATGTTGCCGAGCTCGCGCTCGAGACGATCGAGCCACTCCGCCTGTGCCGCCCCGGTCAGCTCGGTCTCTGCGCTTGCTGCCAGCTCCAGGAAGCACCCGGCGTGGCGGCGCCGAAGCCCCTCGAGCTTTCCTTCGGAGGCAAGACGCGCCAGGGCCTCTTCGCGCACTGTCTCGAGCATCGACAGACGGATGTCGTCGTGCGAGAGGTCGCTGCGTACAAGGCTCCAGCCGACGAGCGCCTCCAGATCGGCCAGGAAGCGTGGAGTCCCATCTGCCACCGACTGCGCGTCCTCGAGCGTGCAGCCGTCCACGAACACCGCGAGCGCGCCATGCAGCTCGCGCTGGCTCCCGGTCAGTAGCCGGCAGCTCCACTCGATCGTCGCCCGGAGCGTCCGCTGTCGCTCGGGAAGGTCGACCGGTCCCTCCATCATCAGCGCGAGGCCTTCGTCGAGGGCTTGCAAGATGTGCGCCGGAGAGAGGACGACGAGCCGGGCTGCGACCAGCTCGATTGCGAGCGGGAGCCCGTCCAGACGGCGACAGATCGCCTCGACCGACGCCACCGTGTCCGCATGGAGTACGACGCCTCGAGCGGCTGCGAGCTCGACGAAGAGCGTCGCTGCGTCGTCGATCGGCAACGGATCTAGCCTCACGACGTGCTCCCCCAAGAGTCGGAGGGGCACGCGACTCGTGGTCATGACATCAAGGTCCGGCACCAGCTGGAGCAGCGCCGAGACATGCTGTGCGGCCGTCGTCAGGTGTTCGAGGTTGTCCAGGTAAAGAAGCGTCCGGGTGCCGGTCAACGCGTTGGCGATGCTGTTGATCAGAGGCTGGCCAGACGACTCGCGGACACCGAGCGTTTGGGCGATGGCCGCCACCACGAGCTCCGGATCGGCGATCGGAGCAAGGCCGACGAGGTGCACCGGCCGTTCGAGTGCCACCCCCGTTGCAACCTCGAGGGCAAGCCGGCTCTTCCCAGCGCCACCCGGGCCGGTGATCGTGACGAGCCGAACGTCCTTGCGGGCAAGCAGGCCCGTGATCTCTGCCAGATCGCCCTTCCGGCCGACAAGCCGGTGGTGCAGAGCGGGAAGGGTCGCCCCGCCCAAGGTCTGCAGCGGAGGAAACGACTCAGCCAAACCCACTGCGACGAGCTGAAAGACCGGCTCCGGGCTCGGAATGTCCTTGAACCGGTGGCGACCGAGCGGGCGGAACGACAGACCTGCCAGCGGCTCGGCGCCCACGAGCTCACGGACCGCCTGTGACACGATCACCTGCCCGCCGTGCGCGGCAGCGCAGAGTCGCGCTGCGATATGCACGTCGACGCCGACATAGCCGTCGGCCGTGAGCTCGGGCTCGCCCGTGTGAATGCCGATGCGAAGCCGCACCGCGGCGTCTGGAGTCCACGACTCCCTGAGCAGGGAATGCTGGATCTCGGCGGCAGCCTCCACCGCGTCCCCCGCACTCTCGAAGACCATGAAAACGCTGTCGCCGGTCGAGTCCACCTCGTCACCACGGTGTTGTTCTGCCGCGGCACGCACGAGCTCGCGCGTCCGCGTGCGCATCTCCTGGTACCGCTCTCCTCCGAGTGCGTAGAGGAGCCGCGTTGATCCCTCGACGTCGGCGAAGAGCAGCGTGACCGTTCCGGTCGGAAGCGTCGTGGGCCGATTGCGCCCCTCGAACCCGGGCGCCGGTACTTCCTCCCCCGGCAGATCGAGCGCGGGATCCTGGTTCAGCACCGCCTGGTGGAGGTCTCGCAGCGGCTTGCCCGGCTCGATCCCGAGCTCGTCGACGAGTGCGCGCCGAGCCTCCTGATAGGCGGCCAGCGCTTCGGCCTGGCGTCCGCAGCGGTACAGGGCGAGGATCAGCAGCGCGCGCAGCTGCTCGCGCAGCGGATATTGCTGGACGAGCCCCTCCAGCTCGCCGGTCAGCTCGTTGTGCCGACCGGCCTTGATGTCCTGATCGATGCGGTCCTCGAGACATGCGAGTCGCGCGTCCTCCAGCCGGGCGATCTCCGACTGGGCGAAGCGGCTCGAGCTGAACTCCGACAGCGGTTCCCCACGCCAGAGCGCGAGCGCGTCGGCCGGCTTGCCCTCTTCTCGGAGCCGGTGAAAACGGGCCAGGTCGAGCTCGCCCGCCTCCAGTCGCAGCAGGTAGCCCGGCTCCTTGGTCACGACCCGCTCCTTACCCAGCACCTTCCGGAGCCCCGAGACATGCACCTGGAGCGCCTTCTGCGCGGTCTCCGGGGGACCGTCCTCCCACAGGCCGTCGGTCAGCCGGTCGGTCGAGACGACGCTGTTGGCGTCGAGGAGCAGCATCGCCAGCAGCGCGCGCTGCTTCGCGCCCCCGAGATCCAGGAGCCTGCCCTCAGACGACACTTCCAACGGGCCGAGGACCCGGAACTCCATGGCCAGAGTGTACGAGGCGGAGAAGCACCCGTACGGGGCGATTCTCGCGCCGGTGGGCGTTACCGTGCGCGCTGGAACAACGACGACCTGCACACGCTCGGCCGCGTACACGGCTCAGACTTCCAGGTCATCGATCCCGCCGCGATCCGTCCCTGAGCGCCGTCAGCGCCGCCGAGTACCCGCACATCCCGTGCACGCCGCCGCCGGGCGGCGTCGCCGCCGAGCAGAGGTAGACGCCGTGCAGCGGCGTCCGGTACGGGTTCAGCGCGCGCACGGGCCTCGTCCACGCCTGGCCGAGGTCGAGCGTGCCGCCGCTGATGTCGCCGCCGACGAGGTTGCGGTTGCGCGCCTCGAAGTCGGCCGGCGTCGTCACGTGACGCGCGAGCACGAGGTCGCGGAAGCCCGGCGCGAAGCGCTCGACCTGCGCCTCGACCGCCTCGGTCATGTCCCCGGCCCAGCCGTTCGGGACGTGGCAGTACGCCCAGGCGGTGTGCTTTCCCTCCGGCGCGCGGGTCGGATCGAAGAGCGTGTGCTGCGCGAGGATCACGAAGGGCCGCTCGACCGGGCGGCCGCGCCAGGCGCCCCATTCCGAGGCGGCGATCTCGTCGAACGTCCCGCCGAGGTGGACGGTCGCAGCGCGGGCGCACTCGGGAGCGCGCCACGGGATCGGCCCGTCGAGCGCCCAGTCGAGCTTGAACGCGCCCGGCCCGTGCCGGTAGCGGCCGAGCGCGCGGTCGAAGCGCTCGGGCAGGCGCGCGATTCGCCGTAGCTCGGCGGGGACGACGTCGGCGAGCACGACATTCGCGAGCGGCAATCTCATCGACGGGGCTGTCCGTGTGCACCTCCCCGCCTGCCCGGCCGAGCTCGCGGACGAGCCCGTCCGCGATTGCCTGCGCGCCGCCGCGCGGAAAGCCCCAGCCGTCCACGTGGGCGAGGACGGCGAGCGCGATCGCGAAACCGGCGCTCGGCCGCCGCTCGAGTGGGAGCATCGAGTGCGCGGCGAGCCCGGCGAAGAGAGCGCGCGCGGCCTTCGTCTCGAACGCCGAGCCGGCGACCGAGCGTGCGTCACCGAGCGCGGCCCGGGCAGCGGGGGCGAGCCGGAGCAGCGCGAGCAGCGCGGGTAGCGGCGGCGGGAACGGCCCGAGCACGAGCGGCTCCACCGCCTCCCAGGCGCTGACGATCGGCTCGACGAGCCGGCGATACGCGGCCGTGTCCGCGCCGAGGTCGACCGCGCGGAGGTCGCTCTCGAGCAGCACGGCCGTGCCGTCGTCGAGCGGATGCGCGACGGCCGCGGGCGGGCGTGACCCAGTCGAGCCCGAGGTCTGCGAACTCGGAAGAACGGCGAGGCGCGTCCCATCGGGTGGATCGCAGAGCAGACGTCGTGACGAAATCCGGGCAGCGTCAGCTCCTCGGTCCGAACGCCTCCGCCGTAGGCCGGCGCGGCCTCGCGCACCTCCACCGCGTAGCCGGCGCGGGCGAGCGTCAGCGCGCCGGCGAGCCCGTTCGGCCCCGAGCCGACGACGACGGCGCTAGGCACGCCGCGTGTACCAGGCGTGCGTCTCGAGGCGGATCCGGTACGAGGGCCTGGTCAGGAGGGCGCCGATCTGCTCGAGCAGCGCGGCCCGCTCCTCCGGCGGCAGGGTCGTGAAGTTGCTCCACGAGCCGATCCGCGCGAGCAGCGCCTCGCGCGAGACCTCGTCCACGTTCGCGAACTTCTCCTGGCGGAGCGGCTCGAACGGCGCGCCCCTGAACGCCCGGCGCCAGGCGAACGCGGTGTACCGCCGCTCGCCGGGGCTCGAGGACGGGAGCAGCGCCTGGATCTGCCTGGAGAACCCGTGCCGCCCGCGGTTCCAGAACATCGCCAGGCAGCCGCCGGGACGAAGCACGCGCGCGAGCTCCGGAAGCGCACGGGGCCAGTCGAACCAGTGGAAGGACTCGCCGCAGAAGACGCCGTCCAGGCTCGCGTCCGCGAGCGGGATCGCCTCTGCCGTCCCGTCTCGGACGTCGGCTTCGGCCGGGATCAGCGCACGCATGCCCGCGAGCGGCTCGATCGCGATCACGCGGTCGAAGTACCCGAGCAGGACGCGGGTCAACTTGCCCGTCCCGGCGCCGAGATCGGCGACCGCGGCGACCCGCGGCAGCCCCGCCGCCTCGACGGCGAGGCCGGCCACGTCGGCCGGCCGAAGTCGTACTCGGCCGCCACGCGCTCGAACGTCGCGGCGGCGGCGTCGATCAGCGGAACGTCTGGACGAGCAGAAAGACGTTCAGCGCGCTGATCAGCACGGCGATCCCCCACGCGGTGATTGTCGTCAAACGGTTGTTGACGAGGCCGCCCATCACGCTTCGGCTGCTCGTGAAGAGCACGAGTGGGACGAGCGCGAACGGGATGCCGAACGAGAGCACGACCTGGCTGAGCACGAGCGCGCGCGTCGGGTCGACGCCGGCGATCGCGACCGCGAGCGCCGGCACGGCGGTGATCGCACGGCGCAGGAAGACCGGGATCTGGCGGCGGATGAAGCCCTGCATCACGACCTGGCCGGCGAGCGTTCCGACCGAGGAGGACGAGAGCCCCGACGCGAGCAGCGCGATCCCGAGCAGGTACGCCGCCCACTTGCCCGGATCCGAGTAGAGGCCGTGGTAGGCATCCTCGAGCGAGTCCGCGTCGGTCCCGTAGAACCTCGACGCGAAGATCGCGAGCATCGAGAGGTTGACGAGCCCTGCGATCGTCATCGCGATCAGCACGTCGATCCGCTCGAAGCGCTGGATGCGCTTCAGCACGCCCTCGCTCTCGCTGCGGATCCGGTTCTGGGTCAGCGCCGAGTGCAGGTAGATGACGTGCGGCATGACCGTCGCGCCGACGATCCCGACCGCGATCAGGAGCGCCTCGCCCTCGAACTTCGGCGAGAAGAGCTGGTCGGCCATCACGCTCGGGTCGGGCGTCACCCGGAGCAGCTCGAACGCGAAGGCGACCACGATCACGCCGACGAAGACGGCGATCACGGCCTCGAGGCGGCGGAAGCCGGTCGCCTGCAGCGCGAGGATCGCGAAAGCGCAACAGACCGCGATCACCGCGCCCCACCCGAGCGGGATCCCGAACAGCAGGCTGAGCCCGAGCGCCGCGCCGAGCACCTCGGCGAGGTCGGTCGCCATCGCGATCACCTCGGCCTGGAGCCAGAGCCCGAACGAGACCCTGCGCGGGAAGTTGTCGCGGCAGACCTCCGCGAGGTTGCGGCCGGTCGCGATCCCGAGCTTCGCCGAGAGCGTCTGCACGACCATCGCCATCAGGTTCGCGGCGAGCACCGCCCAGAGCAGCAGGTAGCCGTACTTCGCGCCGGCGGCGACGTCGGTCGCGAAGTTGCCGGGATCGAGGTACGCGACGGAGGCGATGAAGGCGGGCCCGAGGAACGGCCAGAGCGCCCTCGGCCCGGTCCGGTGGCCGTCGAGCGCCTCCTGTGCGGCCTTGAGGGTCGCCGCCTCACCGGGCAGCACCCCGCCGATCAGATCGCCTTCGCGCGCCCGCCCAGAGGCGAGCTTGGTCACGGAGGCGTCTGCACCCGGATTGCGCGGGCCAGCACTGCGCCGAGCACGTGAACCTGCTTGCCGACGCGGACCGACAGCGGACCGTCGAAGGGCTGGCGCTCGAGCACCACGATCCGCATCCCCGGCCGAATCCCGCGCTCGGTCAGGAAGCGAAGCATCTCCGGGTCGGCGTCCGAGACCCTGACGAAGGTCCCGGAGCCGCCGGGCTCGAGCTGGTACAGGTCGCAGCTCCCGACATCGTCGGCGATCGAGAGCTCGCGGCTCGGGATCGGGTCGCCGTGCGGGTCGAGAGTCGGATTGCCGAGCTTGGCCGCGATCAGCTCCTCGAGCTCCTCGGACAGGACGTGCTCGAGCACCTCCGCCTCGGCGTGAACCTCGTCCCAGCCCATGCCGAGGCTCTCGACGAGGAAGAGCTCGAGCAGCCGGTGGTGGCGGATCACCTCGAGCGCGACGAACCTTCCTCGCTCCGTCAGCCGGACGCCGCGGTAGGGCTCGTGCTCGACCAGGCCGAGCCCGGCGAGCTTGCGGAGCATCCCCGAGACCGCGGCGGGCGTGACGTCGAGCCGCGCGGCGAGCGCGTTCGTCGAGGCCGCCTCGCCGCTGCCCTCGAGCATGTAGATCGCCTTGACGTAGTCCTCGACGGCCGCGGTCAGCGGCGGCCGGTCCTCGAGCTGCCGATTCGAAGCCATCGAATTTAGGTTAGCCGAAAATAACTTCGTGTCCAGGTGTATTCTCTCTTTCAGGTAGGTCGGAATGGCAGGCGACAACCAGAAACTGACCCGGCGCCGTGCCCTGTGCCTGCTCGGTGCCCCCGTGATCGCCGGTGCCACCGGTGTCGGCTTCGCGTCCGCCCGCGACCCGGGCAGCGAGATGCACGCGACGCACGATCACGCGCAGCACACTCCGGCGCAGCACGGCGGCTCGGCGCACGCCGGGTTCGCCGGCTCCGGGATCGTCGATCCGAAGTTCAACGGCTTCGACCCGAGTGAGATCGTCCGCGACTTCGACTGGGGGAGGACGACACGGCTGGCGAGCGGCCGCGTCCTGCGCGAGTGGGAGTTAGTCGCGCACGACAAGGAGTTCCAGGTCGCGCCCGGCGTCACCTACGCCGGCCTGGACGTACAACGGTCGCGTGCCCGGCCCGACGCTGCGCGCCCACGAGGGCGACCTGTTGCGGATCCGGTTCCTGAACGCGTCCGCGCACCCGCACACGATTCACTTCCACGGGATCCACCCGTCGTTCATGGACGGCGTTCCGGGCATCGGCCCTCGGGCTGATCCAGACCGGCGGGAGCACCGTCTACGAGTTCGACGCGCACCCGTTCGGGCTCCATCTGTACCACTGCCACGCGGGCCCGCTGGCGGCGCACATCGCCAAGGGCCTCTACGGCGCGTTCATCATCGATCCGAAGAAGCCGCGCGCCGAGGCAGACGAGCTCGTGATGGTGATGAACGGCTTCGACACGAACTTCGACCAGGCGAACGAGATCTACGCGGTCAACACCGTCGGCGTTCCACTATCTCTACCGACCCGGTCGTCGTGAAGCGCGGCGAGCTCGTCCGGATCTACCTGCGTCAACATCCTCGAGTTCGACCAGATCAACTCGTTCCACATCCACGCCAACTTCTTCCACTACTTCCCGACCGGGACGTCGCTGACGCCGTCGGAGTACACGGACACGATCGTCCAGGCGCAGGGGCAGCGCGGGATCCTCGAGCTCGAGTTCCCGTATCCCGGCAGGTACATGTTCCACGCCCACAAGACCGAGTTCGCGGAGCTCGGCTGGATGGGCTTCTTCGAGGTGAAGGGCTAATGGCGGCCGAAGGGCAGGCGTTCGAAGGCCCGCCGGTGCGCGGAGCGCGGCTCTGGCTCTACGGGCTGGTGCCGCTCGCGCTCCTCGCGCTCGTGCTCGGGCTCTTCTTCGCGCTCGGCGGCACCGGGATCGGCAAGCCGACCGGGGCCCGCCGCAGGAGGAGCTCACGGTCGAGCGCACGGTCCTGCGGCCGGGCGAGATCGAGCTCGAGGTCAGGAACAACGGATTGGACGACGTCACCGTCGCGCAGGCGGTCGTCAATGACGGGTTCGTCGCCTTCAGCGGGCGGCCACTGAGCCGATCGGACATCTCGAGTCGGAGAAGCTCGTCCTCTCGTACCCCTGGATCGGCGGAGAGGCGTACGAGATCTCCCTCCTGCTCTCGACGGGGACGACGATCGCGACGAACATCGAGGCGGCGGTCGAGACGCCCGAGGCGACGCTCTCCTTCTACGGCCTGATGGCGCTGCTCGGCACGTACGTCGGGATCATCCCCGTGATGCTCGGCCTGCTCTGGCTGCCCTTCTTCCGGGCGGTCGGCTGGCGCTGGTTCCGGTTCCTGATGGCGGTGACGATCGGCCTCCTGCTCTTCCTCGTCGTCGAGGCGATGCTCGAGGGGCTCGAGATCGCGCAGGACTCGGCGCCCGGCCTTCGGCGGCGCGCTGCTCGTCTTCGCCGGCGCGCTGTTCGCCTACCTGCTGCTCAAGGCGGCCGACACGCGCCTGCGGCCGCGGAGAAGACGAAGGGCGCGTTCACCGGCGCGAACGTCGCCCTGCTCGTCGCGATCGGCATCGGCCTGCACAACCTGAGCGAGGGCCTCGGGATCGGCGCCGCCTACGCGATCGGCTCGGTCGCGTTCGGCACGTTCCTGGTCGTCGGCTTCACGATCCAGAACGTGACCGAAGGGCTCGCGATCGTCGCCCCGATGGCCCGCTCGAAGCCGCAGATCAGGCGTCTTCTCGCCCTCGGGCTGCTGGCCGGCGCGCCGGCGATCGTTGGCGCGTGGATCGGGTCGATCGCCTTCAACGCGAGCCTGGCGGCGTTCCTCTTCGGCGTCGCCGGCGGCGCCGTCGTCCAGGTCGCCGAGGTGATCTGGCCGGCGATGCGCGACTCGGCCGGCCGCGCCGTCAACTTCCTCTCGCTCGCAGGGATCGCGGTCGGCTTCGGGATCCTCTACGTGACGAGCCTGTTCACATGACGCCGGCGAGCAGGAAGGCGCGCTATTCCTTCAGCATCTCGCGGGCGATCACGATCCGCTGGATCTCGTTCGTGCCCTCGTAGATCTGCGTGATCTTGGCGTCGCGCATCATGCGCTCGACCGGGTACTCCTTGATGTAGCCGTAGCCGCCGAGGATCTGGACCGCCTCGGTCGTCACCTCCATCGCCACGTCCGAGCAGAAGAGCTTCGCCATCGCGGAGGCCTTGGTCAGGTCGTCGTCCGGCGCGCCGTCGTCGACCATCCGGCCGAAGCGGTAGAGGAGGCCGCGCGCCGCCTCGCACTTGGTCTCCATGTCGGCGAGCTTGGCGGCGACGAGCTGGTGCTCGGCGATCGGCTTGCCCATCGTCTCGCGCGTGCGCGCGTACTCGAGCGCGTAGTCGGTCGCACCCTGGGCGATCCCGAGAGCCTGCGCGGCGACGCCGGGGCGCGAGCGATCGAGGATGCGCATCGCGATCCGGAAGCCCTCACCCTCCTCGCCGAGCAGGTTCGCGGCCGGGACGCGGCACTCGTCGAAGACGAGCTCGCCCGTGGTCGAGCCGGCGATCCCCATCTTCGGCTCCAGGCGCGCGACCTGGAAGCCGGGCGTGTCGGACTCGACGACGAACGCGGAGATCCCCGTGTGGTCGGCGTCCGGATCCGTCTTCGCGAAGACCGTGTAGAGGTTGGCGACGCCGGCGTTCGTGATGAAGCGCTTGCCGCCCGAGAGGACGTACTCGTCGCCGTCACGGCGGGCGGTCGTCCGCATCGCCGCCGAGTCGGAGCCCGAGCCGGCCTCGGTCAGCGCGTAGGCGCCGAGCCACTCGCCGGAGGCGAGCTTCGGGAGGTAGCGCTCCTTCTGCTCCTGCGAGCCGGCGAGCTTCAGCCCGAGCGAGCCGAGCTCCTGCACGGCGAGGATCAGGCTGCTGGTCGCGCAGACCTTCGCGATCTCCTCGATCGCGACGAGCGCGAGCAGCGTGCCGGTGCCGGTGCCGCCCCACTCCTCGCCGAAGAGGAGGCCGAAGATGCCCTGCTCGCGGTAGAGCTCGACGACGTCCCAGGGGAACTCGTGGCTCTCGTCGATCTCGGCCGCACGAGGCCCGATCCGCTCGCGCGCGAGCGTGCGAACGAGCTCGCGAAGCTCCCGCTGCTCGGCGGTCGGTCCCAGGCACGCGTCCCAGGGCACACCGTCGACTCTAGTCGCGCGCGGCCCCGTGTGCGCGATCACAGGCGACCGCGACGACCGCGCACTGGAGCGAGCGTGCGGAAAAGCTCAACGGCCGGGCTATTGTCAGACGAGTGATTTTCGAGAACGGGACCGTCCGCACCCTCGATCCGTCGCTCCCGACCGCGGGCGCGCTCGCGATCGCCGGCGACCGGATCGCCGGCGGGGTCGGCACCCACGAGACCGCGCTCGCTTCCCCCGAGGTGGTCGACCTCGGCGGCCGCTGCGTCCTCCCCGGCTTCACCGACTCGCACGTGCACTTCCCGACCTGGGCGGCAGCGCGGAACGTGATCCGGCTCGAGGACACGACCTCGGCCGAGGACGCTGCGGCGCGGATGGCGCCGGGCGTGCCGGGCACAGCTGCAGACCACTGGTTCCGGGCACAGGGGTTCCGCGAGACGAACTGGCCCGCGCTGCCGACCAAAGAGGTGCTCGACGCGGTCACGGGCGACACGCCCGCCGCAGTGATCTCCAAGGACTTCCACGCGATCTGGCTCAACTCCGCCGGGATCGCCAGAACGGGCGGCGACCTGCGCAAGTACGACGTGCCGGGCGGCGTCGTCGAGCTCGGCCCGGACGGCGAGCCGACCGGGCTGATCCGCGAGGAGTCCGCGTGGCGCTTCAAGGAGGACCATCTCGAGCTCTCCGACTCCGAATACCTGGCCGCTCTCCGCGAGGGGCTCGAGGTCGCGTCGTCCCGCGGGGTGACGGCGATTCACGACAAGGACGGCTGGATCCCGGCGATTCCGCGCCTCTGGCAGGAGCTCGAGCGCGACGAGGCGCTCCCCCTCCGCGTCTGGCAGTCGGTCCCGGCGGAGAACGTCGACCGGCTGGGCGAGATCGGGATCGCTTCGGGCCTCGGCGAGCGCGTGCGCGTCGGCTACCTGAAGGTCTTCATGGACGGCACGCTCGGCTCGCACACGGCGCTGATGACCGACGGCACCGGGGTCGAGATCACATCGCGCGAGGAGCTGGCGGACATCCTCCGGCGCGCGGCGAAGGCACGTTGGCCGGTCGCGGTGCACGCGATCGGCGACCTCGCGAACCGGAACGCGCTCGACGCGTTCGAGGAGACGAAGGATCTCTGGCAGCCGCTCGGGCTACGGCACCGCATCGAGCACACGCAGTGCCTGACGCCCGAGGACGTACCGCGCTTCGCCGAGCTCGGCCTGACGGCGTCGGTGCAGTTCTGCCACGCGCCCTCCGACGAGGAGCTCGCGCACCGCTTCTGGGCCGACCGCCTCGACGGCGTCTACTCGTTCCGCTCGCTGCTCGACGCGGGCACGCGGCTGATCAACGGCTCGGACGCACCGATCGAGGAGCTGCTGCCGTGGCAGGGGATCGTCGACGGCGTCCTCCGCCACTGGCGCGAGGACCAGCGCGTGACCCTCGAGGAGGCGCTGGTCGCGACGTGCGTTGCGCCGGCCTGGCAGACCTACGACGAGCGCCGCCGCGGCAAGCTGATCCCCGGCTACCTCGCCGACCTGGTCGTGCTCGACCGCGACCCGTTCGCGATCCCGACCGAGGAGCTGCCGGAGGTGCAGGTGGTCGCGACGATGGTCGGCGGCCGCTGGACGCACAACCCCCCGCCCTGGTAACGCTCGCGCGCGGCCGCGGCTAGCGAGGCCCCGAAGAGCTTCCCGAGCCAGCCGGCCCCGCTGCTGCCGCCACCCTTCGCCGGGCGCGGGGGGACCGGCGTGTCGCGGACGATCGCCGCCGGCACCTCGTAGGTCAGCCACTCGGCCAGCTCCCCGCCGACCGCCTTCGCGGCCGAGCTCATTCCCACCTCGCGCACCGACGCGTGGTGCGCGTCCGAGGCGAGCAGGTGGACCATCCCGGCGTCGATCAGGCGGCGCGCGCAGTCCTGCGGACGGCGTCCGATGAGGCCGTCGAGCGAGGCGCACGTGACCTGGACGAGAACGCCGCCCTCGACGAGTTGGACGAGCCGGTCCGGGTGTTCCTGCACCTCGGCGTTCCGCTCCGGATGCGCGAGCACGGGCGTGATCCCCGAAGCGCGCAGCGAGAACAGGCTGTCCGCGAGCGCGAGCGGCCAGCCGTAGTAGGGCGTTTCGACGAGCAGATAGCGCGGGTTGCCGCCGAGGCCGAACCGCCGGAGCTCCTCGAGCGGCAGCCGCGAGAGCCACTCGACTGCGATCTCGCCGCCGCGCCGCACCTCGAGCTGGATTCCGGCCCGGTCCAGCTCGTCGGCCAGCTCGGCGACGCGGTACTCCATCACCCCTGGATCGGTCGGCCAGTCGTCGCGGACGTGCGGCGTGCCGGCGATCACGGTGATGCCGTCGGCAACGGCCGCGCGGGCGATCTCGAGGCTGTCCTCCAGCGAGCGGGCTCCGTCGTCGATGCCGCGGAGAATGTGCGAGTGGAGATCGATCATCCTGCCCGGGCTACAATGTCGGCGTGAGTACCCGCACGATGAAGCCCGTCCACGACGCGACCTGCGCGGTCGCGTGCTCGGCCGAGATCATCGGCTCGAAGTGGACGGCGCTGCTGGTGCACGATCTGTCCGAGGGCCCGCGCCGATTCTCCGAGCTCGAGCACTCCTGCCCCGGCATCAGCCCGCGCACGCTCTCGGAGCGCCTGCGCTGGCTCGAGGAGGAAGGCGTCGTCGACCGCCGGAGCTACGCGGAGACTCCCCCGCGCGTCGAGTACGAGCTGACCCCGAAGGGGCTCGCGCTCCTGCCGGTGATCGAGGCCATGCGGCACTTCGGCCACGACTGGCTCGTCCAGGACCCGGACCACAGGCACGACTAGCTACCGCAGGCGCGGCGAGCGCGGTGTAGAGCTCACGCGCTGCGGCGACGCCGAGCGGGAAGTGCTCGACGAGGAAGCGCTCGTTCGGCGAGTGGAGGTTCCCCTCGGGCGTGTCGAAGCCGGTGACGATCGCCGGGATCCCGCGCGCCGACAGCGCCGCGACGATCGGGATCGAGCCGCCGGCCCGCAGCAGCAGCGGCCGCACGCCCAGCGCACGCTCGAACGCGTCCTGACCCAGCCGGATGGCGTCGGCGTCCGGCGGCACGAGGCCGGGCTCGGTGTCCGTCCAGCGCTCGATCTCCAGCTCGGCGCCGTCGGGAGCCGCCTCACGGAGGAGCTGCTCGACCTTCGGCCCGATCACGGCCGGGTGCTGCCCCGGCGCGAGCCGGATCGAGAAGTTCGCCTCCGCGACGACCGGAATCACCGTCTTCTGGAGCTGCGGCGAGCCGCCCTCGATCCCGTGGACGTCGACCGACGGCTCGGCGAACGTCCGCAGGTAGAACTCCTCGGCCGCCCGGGCATCCGCGGGACGCGCGCCCTGGCCCGCGAGCTCCTCGGCGCCCGGCGTCAGCTGCGCCCAGCCGGCGAGCTCCTCGTCGGTCGGCGGGACGACGCCCTCGCGAAGCGGCTCGGGCAGCCGTCCGTCGCGCGCGAGCACCCCCGAGAACGCCTGCATCAGCGCGTGCAGCGCGTTCAGCGCGCCGCCGCCGAACGTGCCCGAGTGCAGGTCGCGCCCGCCGGTCCGCACCTTGACGTGGAAGTAGCACATCCCGCGCGTGGCGACGTAGAACGCCGGCTGGCCGCGCCTGGGCTGGTGCGCGTCGAAGACCACTGCGGCATCCGCCCCGCGCTCGTCCTCCGCGAGCCAGTCGACGATCGCGTGCCCGCCGACCTCCTCCTCGCCGTCGCACGCGATGCGCACGTTGACCGGCAGCGCGCCCTCGGCGGCGAGCAGCGCCGCCGCCTTCAGCAGCAGATAGAGCTGCCCCTTGTCGTCCGCCACTCCGCGAGCGAACAGCCACTCGCCCCGGATCTCCGGCTCGAACGGCGGGCTTTCCCACTTGTCGAGCGGCGCCGGCGGCTGCACGTCGAAATGGCCGTAGACGAGCACGGCTCGGCGCCGAGTCGGCGTTCCGGGAAGCCCGCAGCTCCCCGATCACGAGCGGACGCGGGCTCGTGCCCTGGACGAGCTCGCACTCGCCGCCCGCGGCACGAACGAAATCGCGCACCCACTCGGCCGCGCGGACGACGTCGTCGTGGTGTTCGGGGTCCGCGCTGACGCTCGGGATGCGCA
This sequence comes from uncultured Actinomycetes bacterium, assembly GCA_963779025.1. GTDB lineage: Bacteria > Actinomycetota > Thermoleophilia > Gaiellales > Gaiellaceae > DATBLE01. Next base: position 338,708 of record CAVZWR010000005.1, on the reverse strand, counting down.
GGACCTCGGAGAGCTCCTCCAGCCAGGTGGGGTCGATCGCGGCGGCCAAGGCCGCGAAAGCTAGCTACCCGTCAGGCGACGTCGCGGAGCTTCTGAGATTCGGCCAGCGCCCGCAGCTTCTTCAGGCTCTGATTCTCGATCTGCCGGATCCGCTCGCGCGTGACGTTGAACGCGCGGCCGACCTCGTCGAGCGTCCGCGGGTGCTCGCCGTTCAGCCCGTAGCGCAGCTCGAGCACCTTGCGCTCGCGCTGGGAGAGTTGCGACAGGATCTTCTCCAGCGTCTCCTTCCGCAGGGTGACCTCGGCGGCCTCCTCGGGCAGCGGCACCGACTCGTCGGTGATGAAGTGCCCGAACTCGGACTCCTCGTCGTCCCCGACGGGCTTCTCCAGCGACACGGGCGACTGGGCCGTGCGGCGGATCTGCTCGACCTCCTCGGGCGTCAGCTCGAGGTCCCGCGCGATCTCGAAGGCGAGCGGCTCGCGCCCCAGCTCGGCGCGCAGCTTGCGCTCGGAGCGGACGATCTTGTTCAGCTTCTCGACGACGTGGACCGGCATCCGGATCGTGCGCGCCTTGTCGGCAAGTGCGCGGGCGACGGCCTGGCGGATCCACCACGTCGCGTACGTCGAGAACTTGAAGCCCTTGCGGTAGTCGAACTTCTCGGCGGCGCGAACGAGCCCGATCGTGCCCTCCTGGATCAGATCGAGGAAGGGCAGGCCCTGGTTGCGGTAGCGCTTCGCGATCGAGACGACGAGGCGGAGATTCGCCTCGACCATCTCCTGCTTCGCGCGGTGATCGCCGCGCTCGATGCGCTTCGCGAGCTCGACCTCCTGCGCAGCGGTGAGCAGGTCGACGCGGCCGACGTCCTTGAGGAACAGCTGAAGCGCGTCGGTCGAGACCTCCTGCACCTCGATCTCCTCGGCGGGGTCCTCTTCCTCCTCGGCGGCCACGACCTCGATCTGCAGCTCGTCGAGCGCCTGGTAGAAGTCGTCGAGCTGACCGGCGTCGAGATCGAGCTCGTCGAGGGCGAGCGTGATCTCGTCCGCAGTCAGCGAGCCGGCCTCACGCCCCGCCTCGAGGAGCGTCCGCGCCTCCTCGGTCTCGAGCACCGCGACGACTTTCGTCGCGACGACAGTCTCGGTAGCGCTCATCCCTGTACCCCTCCCGTCAAGGCCGGAAAGCTAGCCGTCGGCCGGTGTGCCGTCAAACGCGGGTGCCCCGTCAAGAAGGCGGCACTGTTGCAGACGCGACGGACGGACGCCATAGGCCGTTCGGCCCATCTTAGCCTCAGCCTGTCCCGACGCCCTGGAGGCGCTCCAGGAAGCGGCGCGCCTCGGTCCCCAACGGGGTCGAGGAACCGGCGTCGCGGGCGAGCCGCAGCTCCTCCTTTGCCTTCTTCACGCTTCCCAGCCAGAGCAGGGACAAACCGAGATGAAAGCGGACGCTCTGGCTCCGCGGGGTAGCGCTTCGCCAGCGGGCCGAGGCGCGAGAAGGTGCGCGACGGGTCCGCCTTGTCGAAGCGGCCGACGGCGACTGCCACCTGCGGCTCCGGGTCATCGGGAGCGAGCCGGGCGGCCGCCTCGAACTCGCGCTGCGCGGACAGCTGCCGGCCCAGGCGCTCCAGCGCGACGCCGTACAGGAGCTTCCCGTGCAGGTCGGTCGCGTGCTCGCGCAGATACTCGAGCTGCCTCGGCGGGGAGAGGCGCGCGAGGCCCGGCGGCGGGAGAAAGCTCGGGACGAAGTTCGGCAGCCCGCGCGGGAAGTTCGGGTGGAGCAGGTCCTCCGCCCGCAGCGAGTAGGGCGTGTCCTGCTGCGCTCGCCGCGCCGGCGCCACGCCTCCTCGGCGCCCGACCGGTCGCCGCGCCAGTAGAGCGCGAGGCCGTACGCGAGTTGGACGAGCGAGCTGCGCGCATTGTCGCGCGCCAGTGACGCGAGGTCGCCGAAGCCGTGCGGCCAGTCCGCGAGCGACGAGCCGACCTCGGCCTCCAGCGACCGGTACCGGCCGAAGAGCGGCGCCGCCTGGTCGACCTTGCCGGCGTCGTAGAGATCCGTCGCGCGGCGCAGGGCGACCGCTTCCGCGTCGGACCGCACCCCGAAGTCGAGCACCAGCGGCGGCCGCCCCGCCTGCCTGTGCGGCTTCGGCGGGGTCGTCCTCGTCGCGAGCGTCAGCCCGACGGTCACGCCCGCCGCGGCGAGTGCGACCGCGGCCGTGATCAGGTAGCGCCGGCGCATCGTGGTCGAGCGTAGCCCCGCCCCTTCCACAGCCCTGCTGATACTCGCTATCCTTTCTGAAGCAATGGCGACCTACCGCGAGCTCCTGAACCAGGCCAAGGGCGAGATCGAGGAGATCGACCCCAGCCGAGGGCGCGCGCCTGCTCGAGTCCGAAGACGCGCCGATGTTCCTCGACGTGCGCGAGCAGGACGAGTGGGACCAGGGGATCATCCCCGGTGCTCTCCACATTCCGCGCGGGAGCCTCGAGTCGCGCGTCGAGAGCCGCGTCGACCGGGACCGCGCGATCGTCGTCTACTGCTCGGTCGGCCACCGCTCGGCCTTCGCGGCGAAGACGCTCGAGGAGCTCGGCTACGACAACGTCGTCAACCTTGCCGGCGGCTTCACGGAGTGGAAGCGAAACGGCTTCCCGACCGAGCTGCCGCGCGGGCTCCAGGAGACGCAGCGCACGCGCTACAGCCGGCACCTCCTGATCCCGGAGGTCGGCGAGGAAGGCCAGCTCCGGCTGCTCGACTCGCGCATCCTGCTGATCGGCGCCGGCGGCCTCGGCTCGCCCGCGTCGCTCTACCTGGCCGCGGCCGGCGTCGGGACGCTCGGGATCGTCGACGACGACGCCGTCGACGCGACGAACCTCCAGCGCCAGATCGTCCACTCGACCGAGCGCCTCGGCGAGTCGAAGGCCGAGTCGGCGAAGAGGACGATCGAGGCTCTGAACCCCGACGTCACCGTCAAGACCTTCCAGGAGCGCCTGACCTCCGAGAACGTCGACCGGATCCTCGGCGAGGGCTGGGACGTGATCGTCGACGGCGCCGACAACTTCCCGACGCGTTACCTGCTGAACGACGCGTCGGTCTGGCACGACATCCCCGTCGTGCACGGCTCCATCTACCGCTTCGAGGGACAGGTCACGGTCTTCAAGCCCAAGGAAGGCCCGTGCTACCGCTGCCTGTTCCCGCAGCCGCCGCCGCCCGAGCTGGCGCCGAGCTGCGCCGAGGGCGGCGTCCTCGGCGTCCTCCCCGGAGTCGTCGGCTCGATCCAGGCGACCGAGGCGCTGAAGCTCGCGCTCGGGATCGGCGACCCGCTCGTCGGCCGCCTGCTCCTCTTCGACGCGCTGGCCGCTTCGTTCACCGAGGTTTCTCTCCGCCGTGACCCGGCATGCCCCGTATGCGGCGAGGACCCCAGCATCACCGAGTACATCGACTACGTGGAGTTCTGCTCTGCTGTCCCGACAGCTGGTGGAAGGAGGGCACACGCATGAAGGTTCGGATCCCCCCCACGCTCCGTGCCGCGACCGGCGGCGAGCGCGAAGTGCCCGGCTCGGGCGAGACGGTCGGCGAGCTGCTCGACGACCTGATGTCACGCTTCCCCGCGCTCGAGGGCCAGCTCCAGTACGCGAACGTCTACGTCGACGGCGAGGACATCCGCACGCTCGACGAGCTCGAGACGCCCGTCCGCGCAGGGCGCGACGGTGATCCTCCTGCCGGCGATGGCCGGCGGTGCATAGCCGCCTGGCACCCGGCGTCCTCGACCTGATCGGCCAGACGCCGCTGGTCGAGCTTCCGCGCCTTTCGCCGAGGCCCGAGCGTCCGGCTCTACGCCAAGCTCGAGGGCGCGAACCCGACCGGGTCGATCAAGGACCGCGTCGCGCTCGCGATGATCGAGGCCGCAGAGGCGTCCGGTGAGCTCGAACCGGGCCGCGCGCTGCTCGAGCCGACGAGCGGCAACACCGGGATCTCGCTGGCGATGGTCGCGAAGCTGAAGGGCTACCCGCTGACCTGCGTGATGCCGGAGAACGCGACCGAAGAGCGCCGGCGGCTGCTGCGGATCTACGGCGCCGAGATCATCGACTCCCCGGCTGCAGAGGGCTCGAACGGGTCGGTCCGGCTCGCGCTCGAACTCGCGGAGCGCGACCCGAAGCTCTTCATGCCGTTCCAGTACGCGAACGAGGCGAACCCGCGCGCCCACTACGAGGGCACCGGCGCGGAGATCGCCGAGGCGCTCGACCGCGTGGACGTCCTGGTCGCGGGGCTCGGCACGGGCGGGACGCTGATGGGCGCCGGCGAGCGTGTCCGCGAGAGCTTCCCGGACGTCGTCGTCGCCGCCGCCGAGCCTCTTCCCGGCGACCCCGTGATGGGCCTCCGCTCGCTCGATGACGGCTACGTGCCGCCGATCCTCGACGTCGGCAAGCTCGACCGGAAGCTGCTCGTCTCGAACGCCGAGTCGGTCGCCGGCCTGCGCGCGCTCGTCGACCGGGAGGGCATCTTCGCCGGGATCTCCTCCGGCGCGGTCGTACACGTCGCCCGCCGGCTGGCCGAGGAGCTCGACGAAGGCGCCGTCGTCTGCATCCTCGCCGACGGAGGCTGGAAGTACCTCTCCGCGGACTTCTGGGACGCGCTCGACGCCGACGCTGCGATGGAGCACGGCCACTGGTGGTAGTGCCGGCCGCGATCCGGCGCGAGCTGGAGCGGCACGCCGAAGAGGAGGCGCCGAACGAGGCCTGCGGGCTGCTCGCGCTCCGCGCGGGCGTCGCCGAGCGCTACATCCCCTGCATCAACACCGCGGCGAGCCCCTATCGCTTCGACCTGCGCGTGCCCGATCCGGAGCTGATCTTCGAGCTCGAGGAGCACGGCTACGAGCTCGCCGTCTTCCACTCGCACCCGACCGACTCGGCCCGGCCGTCGAAGACCGATCTCGCGAACATCGGCCTCTGGGAGGACCGGCCGTACCTGATCCTCTCGCGGCCGACCGGAGAGCTCTGCGCGTGGACGATTCGAGGGGGAGCCGTCGAGCCGCTCCCCCTCGATTTCCAGGGTGACCTCTAGGTCACCTTGAAGTTGCCGAACATCGAGGCTCTCATGCGGCTTGCAGTAGTACTTGTAGGTGCCGCGCCTGAGATGGATGCGCACGGTCTTCGTTCCCATGAAACCGACCGTCGTGACCGCCCGGTCGAGCCCGGGCCCCTCGATCTGGAAGTTGTGGATCGAGGCCTTGTCGGCGACGGTGAGATTGTAGAAGCCTGCCTTGAGCACGCGAACGGGGGCGGTGCCCCGCTTGAGCGTGATCGTGAACCCGGGGCCCACGGTGCCGGTCAGCTTCGGCAGCGACCGCCGGTGATGCCCCGGCCGTCAGTGCAAGGGCGACGGCCGTGGCGGCGAGTGCTGTGCAGATGAGTTTCATGCCTGAACACTACGCCGCCGCGACCGGCGCGGATTTCTATCCGACCTTGAACGACCCCTTCATCGAGGTGAAGTGCGGGTCGCACACGAACGTGTAGGTGCCCCTCTTCAGGGCGAGGATCACGGTCTTCGTCCCGACGAAGCCGACGGTCGTGATCTCCTTGTTGAGCCCCGGCCCCTTCAGGTGGAAGTTGTGGATGTTCGACTTGTCCGCAACGGTGATCGAGTAGCGGCCCGGCGTCAAGCATGCGAACCGGGCGCGCCGCCCTTCTTCAGCGTGATCGTGAAGCCGGGGCCGACGGCACCGACCAGCCTGGTCGGCGCGGCGGCGCCGGCAGAGGACGTGAGCGCGAGCGTCGCCAGTCCGGCGAGCGCTGCGGTCACGACGAGAGTGCGAAACCGAAACAACTGCATCTCCTTCCGAGTGGTTCCCGACCTTGCCAGGATAGAGACGGCATGCAGGTACGGGAACTCGCAACCGGGCTGTGGTACTGGACGGGCCGTCACCCGGGCTGGACACCCGCGGACGGCGGCCCGGACGGGTGGGATCAGGAGGTCGGCTGCTACTTCTACGACGGGCCGGACGCGATCTGCCTCTTCGACCCGCTGATCCCGATGGAGGACCGCGATCGCTTCTTCGAGGCGCTCGACCGCGACGTCGAGCAGGTTCAGAAGCCTGTGCGGATCCTGCTCACGGTGGACGCGCACCGGCGTAGCGCTGCCGACCTTGCGGAGCGGCACGACGTCGATCCGCCGCCGCTGCCGCCGGAGCGGCCGCGCCTGCCGGCCGGGGTGGGGATCGCGGCGGAAGCAGCAGAAGAATTCGTGTTCTGGCTGCCCGAGCACCGCGCGCTCGTCGCCGGCGACCTGGTCGTCGGCCGTGCGCACGGCCTGGAGGTGCCGAGGGCGTGGCTCCAGGACGGCTACGACGCCGCCGTCACCGCGCTACGGCCGCTGCTCGACCTGCCCGTCGACCGCGTGCTCGTCACGCACGGCGAGCCCGTGCTCGAGGACGGACTCGAGGCGCTGGAGAGAGCTCTGGCGGGCTAGGCCGGGACCGCAGCGCGCTCGAGCAGCCCGACGTATGCCCTCGACCACTCGGCGAGATCGGGCCAGCCGGTACACGAGACCATGTTCCCGTCGACGACGTCGGGCCCCTCGACGAACGTCCCGCCCGCGGCCTCGATGTCCGGCGCGAGCGGCGGGAAGCCGGAGCTCTTGCGCCCCTGGAGGTAGCCGAGCGCGGCCGGGACCTGCGGGCCGTGGCACAGCGTCCCGACCGGGAGGTCGTTGTCGAAGAAATGCGAGACGATCCGCTTCACGTCCGGGTCGACGCGGATGTACTCGGGCGCCCGGCCGCCGGGGATGACGACGCCGACGTAGCGCTCGGGCTCGACCTCAGAGAACGCGAGATCGGGCTCGAGCCGTCGCCCCGGCCTCTCCACGTACGCGTCGGAATCCGGCTCGAAGTCGTGCACGACCGTGCGCATCGTCCGCCGGGTCGGCGCAGCCACGTCCACGGCATACCCGGCCTCGCGCAGGCGGTAGAGGATGTAGTAGATCTCCAGATCCTCGACGGCGTCGCCGGCGAGCATGAGCACCCGTTCCACCGGGCGATTATCGCTCAGCGCTCGGGCGTGCTGCAGCACGTAGGCCCCCGCGAGCGGGAAGAGCGCTGCGACCGCGAACCCCGCGCCCCACGACGTCGCGCTGATGAACGGGGCGAAGGAGAGCGGCACGAGCACGGCAGCCGCCTGGAGCATCGTCTGCTGGACCCCGAGGGCCGCACCCGACCGGCCGGGGCCGACGGTTTCCACCGTTGCCGCGACCGCGAGGCCGTTCCAGCTCATCGACAGGCCGCCGCCGACGACGAGCGCGACGCAAAGCAGCCAGTTCGGGCCGCCGACGAGCGCCGCCGAGATTCCGACCGAGACGGCGGTGGCGACCGCGATCCGAAGGATGAGCCCGATCCTGGAGTCGCGGCGATCGGAGAGCCGGCCGGCGACGAGCCGCCCCGTGATCGCGACGACGTTCATGCCGGCCAGCACCGCGCCGGCCGCTCCGTGCGAGAAGCCACGTTGTGACTCGAGGAACAGCACCACGAAGCCGGTGAGCACGATCTGGGTGACGAGCAGCAGCGAGCTCCCGCTCGCGATCCGCCAGATGCGCCGGTCGCGCACCGGATGGCGGAGCGCGTCGGCCTCGTCGTCGACCGTCCGAATCGGCCCCTCGACCATCAGCGTGGCGGCGACGATTGCGGCGACGAGCACCGCGCCCGCGATCACCAGCATTGCCGTGCGCAGGCCCCAGGCATCATCGATCGCCGGCAGAGCGAGCGCGGCCGCGAACCCGCCGATCGGGACCGCGGTCTGCCTCACCCCCAGCGCGAAGCCGCGCTCGCTGCGGGCGAACCAGCTCGTCACCGCGCGGGCGGTGGCCGTATTGGCGCTGGCCGCGAACGCGGCCATCAGGAAGAGCAGCGCGACGAGGGACGCGAACGCGGTCGCGTAGGCGGCAGCCGTCAGCGCCGCCGACGCCCCGAGCATCCCGATCGCGGCCGTCCTGCGCTCCCCGATCCGGTCGGCCGCGAGGCCCCAGGCGAGCAGCGTGAGCAGTGCGCCGATGCTCGAGACCCCGAGCAGGACGCCGATCTCGGTCAGGCTCAGGTCGTAGTGGTCGCGGAACTCGGGCGCGAGCACGGCGAGTCCCGAGATCGCCCCGGCCTGCGCGGCCAGCACGAACGTGCCCGCCAGCAAAACCGACCAGCGGCGCAACTCAGGTGCGCCGGAGCGGGTACTCGTGCCTGCTCGAGCTGCCCTCGAAGCGGCTCTTGGTCGCGACGAACGGCTGGACGTCCGCCTTCCGCAGCAGGATCGACGTCCCCGTGCCCGAGGGCCTGACCGTGCCCTCGGAGATCCGCGCCAGAAAGAGCTGCATCACCGGCGAGAAGCCCTGGACGTACGGCTGCTGGTCGACGACGAAGGCGAGCTGTCCGCCGGCGACGAGCGCCAGGTCGTCCGGCAGCAGGTCGAACCCGCCGGCGGGTAGCGACCGCCTCGACCGCTTGAGCACCTTGCCGAGCGCGACCGTGCCCGTCACGGTCGATTGCGACGGCGCCCCGGGCGGAGCCGAGCGCGTCTTCGATCTGGGCCTCCAGCTTGCGGACGTCGCCCGAGAGCCGGACGACCGCCGCGCGGCTGCCGAGGACGGCCTGAAGACCGGCCACCCTCGCGTCCTGCCACGGCCGCATCGTCGCCGGCGCGAAGAGCAGCACCCTTCCCGAGCGCGGCCAGCCGCGCGAGCTCCTTCCCCGCCCGCCGCCCGGACGCACTCCGGATCCTGGCCGACGAAGGGGACCCGCCCGTTGCCGGCACCGAGGCCGAAGGCGACGACCGGGATCTTTGCCTTGCGCGCAGCCTCGATCGCCGACGCGGAGAGCTTCACGTCGGGCAGTGAGACGGCGATCCCGTCGGCCTTGTGAGAGACCGCCGAGCGCAGCGCACGCGCCGTCTCGTCGGCGGAACCGCTTGGCGAGCCCGTCCACTGCACCGTGCAGTGGACGAGCGCAGCTGCGTCCTGGGCACCGAACTGCGTGGCGACGAAGAGCGGATCGAGCGTGTCGTGGCTGACGAAGACGAACCGCCAGCGCGGGTGGTCGGGGAAGTCGCCGCCCCCCGAGGCGAGCGCGGCCGCCGGGCCGAGCAGCCCGGCCAGCGAGACGCCCGCCGCTCCGGCTCCCGCGCGGCGAAGGAAAGAGGCGCGGTCGATCATGGGGCGTCCTCGGCCCCATGATCGTGGGGAAGGGGCCGGGGGAAACCGGGAGGTTTCCCGATGAACATCGGCCTCTGGAAGAAGGGGGACCGTGGGGGAAACATTGTTTCCCCCACGGGAGCGAGCCGAAGGCGAGCGACGGTCATGCGTGTTCCAAGAGGATGCGGCCGACGACGCCGTCGGCCTCGCCCATGATCCGGAAGGCGTCCTCGAAGCGCTCGGCCGGGATGCGCTTCGCGACGACCGGCGACAGATCGACGAGGCCCGCCGCCAGCAGCTCGACCAGCCGCGTCCAGACGGCGGTCGTGTAACCGACGCTGCCGATCAGCTCGAGGTCGCGCAGGGCAAAGCGGTCCGCCGGCACGCGCAGCTCGCGGCCCGCGCCGGCGATGCCGAGCGCGACGATCCGCCCACCTTCGCGGGGGAGCCGCGTCGCCAGCTCGACGGCCGGCACCGCGCCCGCCGTCTCGACGACGAGGTCGAGCTCGCCCTCGTGAGCGGCCGACCCGCCCGAGACGTCGATCGCCTCGCTCGCTCCGAGCGAGCGCGCGAGCTCGAGCTCCGCCTCGCGGATCCCGTAGGCGACGATCGCGGCCGGCGCGAACAACTTCGCGAGGATGATCGTCAGTGCCCCGAGCGTGCCGACGCCGACGACCCCGATGGTCTCCCCCGGAGTCGGACGCGCCCGCAGCAGGCCCTTGAGCACGACCGAGCCGGGCTCGATCAGGACGGCGGCGTCGAGCGGGACGTTCTCCGGCAGGCGATGGACGACGCGGCGCGGGGCGACCACCAGCTCGCCGTAACCGCCGCCCCGCGTGAACCCGAGCTGGTCGTAGCTCTCGCAGAGGTTGGTGTCCCCCGCGCGGCACCGGCGGCAGATCCCGCAGTAGCAGAAGCCCTCGCAGACGACGCGGTCGCCGGGTCGAGAGCCGGGCACGCCCTCCCCCACCTGCTCGACGACGCCGCTCCACTCGTGCCCGGGAATGCACGGGTAGTTCACCCAGCGGCGGTCGAGCTCGCCCTCGAGCACCTCGAGGTCGGTGCGGCAGACGCCGGCCAGCCGGCTGCGCACGAGCACGTCTCCCGGCCCACACGCGGGTGTCTCGACCTCTCGGAAAGCAGCCTCGTGGGGCCGCTCGATGACGACCGCTTTCACGCGGTCAAGTGTATTCCGGCCCGGCCTAACCCTTCTGCGGCTGCCGGCGATTCGGCGTCGCCGGAGCGCTCGGCCTCGAGCATCGGCAGGAACTCGACCTCGATCCGCTCGATCCGCGTGCCCTCGATGTCGAGCACCTTGAGGCGCAGCCCGCCGTCCTCGATCACGTCCTCCGGCTCCGGCGCCCGGCCGAGCAGGCCGAACAGGTAGCCGCCCATCGTGTGGTAGTCCTCGATCGGCAGCGACATGTCGAACTGCTCGTTGAAGTCGTCGATCGGGAACGTGCCGCTGATCCGGATCTTGCGGTCGTTGACGCGCTCGACGGCTTCGTCCGGCAGGTCGAACTCGTCCTCGATGTCGCCGACGATCTCCTCGAGCACGTCCTCGAGGGTGACGATCCCCTCCATGTCGCCGTACTCGTCGACGACGATCGCCATGTGCTGGTTCGTCTTCCGGAACTCGTGCAGGAGCGCTGCGATGTCCTTGGTCTCCGGGACGATGTACGGCGGCCGCAGGATCCCCTCCAGATCGACCTCCGCCATGCCCCGGTCGATCATCGCCTTCAGCAGGTCGCGCAGATGGAGGATCCCGATGATGTGCTCCGGCGTCTCGCGGTAGGCCGGGTAGCGCGTGTATGGAGAGTCGACGACCGCCCGCAGCGCCTCCTCCGGCGGCATGTCCACTGAGATCGTCACGACCTCCGGCCGCGACCGCATCACGTCGGAGGCCTCCTTGTCGGCGAAGTCGAAGACCTTGTAGAGCATCTCCTGCTCGTCCTCCTCGAGCTCGCCCTCGACGGTCGAGCGCTCGAGCAGCATCTTCAGCTCCGCCTCCGAGTAGACGGCGCCCTCGGCGCCCGGCGGCTCCAGCCCGAGCGCACGCAGCGTGAAGTCGCTCGAGCGCTGGAGCAACCAGATCAGGGGCTTGAAGACCGTGAAGAACCCCCGGACGGGGAGCGCGACGAAGAGCGCGGTCCGCTCGGAGTAGCCGAGCGAGATCCCCTTCGGGACGAGCTCGCCGACGACGACGTGGAAGAACGTCAGCAGGAGGAGCGCGAGGATCACGGCGATGATGGTTGCCATCACCGGATCGAACAGCTCGACGAGGGCCTGCTCGCCCAGAGCACCGATGGCCAGCGAGGTGACAGTGACGCCGAGCTGCATCGCCGCGATGAACCGCGCCGGCTCCGCGGTGATCCCGAGCACGACGCGCGCCCGTCGGTTCCCTGCCTGCTCGAGCTCGTGCATGCGCGTCCGGCGCACCGTGACGAGCGCGTACTCGGCCGCGACGAAGTAGCCGTTCAGCAGGATGAGCGCGGCAACCGCGACGAGCTCTAGGAAGAGGGTCATCCGAAGTCACGCGCCCCGTCGAGCGGGGCGCCGGTACTGGGCGGGAGGTCGTTCTCCAAGGGACCTGGCGCTGAGTATAGGGCCCGGATCTGTCGTCGAGGCAGACGAACGTATGTTCTATACTCCCGGAGGTGGGTGTGGAGTACCGCGAAGAGCCGTGCCGCAGCGCGCTCAACCGCGTCAAAGGCATGGGCTTCCACTGGTCGCTGAACCCGTATATGGGCTGCGCGCACCGCTGCACGTTCTGTTACGTCCGCGCGTTCGAGCTCCGCGCCGACCGGCCGTTCGACGAGCGCTACGGGCGCTCGATCCGCGTCAAGGTCAACGTCGCCGAGGTGCTGCGCCGCGAGCTCGCCAGGCCGTCGTGGGAGGGCGAGACCGTCGCGATCGGCGCTGCCACCGACCCGTACCAGCCCGCCGAGGGTCGCTACAAGCTCACGCGTGCCTGCCTGGAGACCCTCCGTGACGCCTCGAACCCGTTCAGCCTGATCACGCGCAGCCCGATGATCGTCCGTGACCTCGACGTGCTGGTCGACGCGGCGAAGCGGGCCGAGGTCGGGATCGTCTTCTCGGTGCCGACGCTCGACGAGGACGTCTGGCGGCGCACCGAGCCGGGGACGCCGCCGCCGCAGCGCCGCCTCGATGCGGTTCGGCGGCTCGTCGACGCGGGGATCAAGGCGGGCGTCGGAATGGCCCCGATCCTTCCGGGCATCTCCGACCGGCCGGACCAGCTCGAGCGGGTCGTCCGCGCCGCGCGCGAGGCCGGCGCGACGAGCATCTGGGCGAACGTCCTCTACCTGCGGCCCGGCACGCGTGAGCACTTCCTCGAGGCGCTGGCCCGCGACTGGCCGGAGGAGCTGGAGCGCTACGAGCAGCTCTACGGGAATCGCGCCTACCTCCCCAGGAAGCTCGGCGAGCCCATCCGTGCGCTGGTCGCGGAGTTGCGCGCGAAGCACGGAGATCCGCGACCGCCGCCGGGTCAAGCTGCGGCCGGAACCTCGGCCGGAACAGCTCATGCTCCTGCCGGAGTAGTTCCGACAGCAGCCGCCCGTTCTATGATCGCGCCATGGAGGGGGCTTCACGCGGACGAGATCACCGTCCTGATCGTCGATGACCACGAGGTCGTCCGGGAAGGACTGCGGCTGTCGCTCTCCCGCGCGCCGCACATCCGGGTGATCGGCGAGGCCGGCGACGGCGAGAACGCGCTCGCGCTGGTCGAGCGACGGAAGCCCGACGTCGTGATCATGGACGTCCGCATGCCGGGGATGGACGGCCTGGAGGCGACGAAGCTGATCATGAGCCGGGTGCCCGAGGCCTCCGTCCTGATCTTCACCGCCTTCAGCGAGCGCTCGCTGCTCGCACGCGGGCTCGAGTCCGGCGCCAAGGGCTACATCCTCAAGGAGGCGCCGCACGAGACGCTGCTGCGCGCGATCGAGCGAGTGGCCAAGGGTGAGGGCTATGTCGACCCCGCCCTGATGCCCGCGTTCCTCACAGGCAAGGACCAGACAGACATGCTGACGGCGCGCGAGCGCGAGATCCTCCAGCTCCTCGCCGACGGGATGTCGAACGCCGACGTGGCCTCGAAGCTCTTCATCAGCCAGGAGACGGTGAAGAGCCACGTGCGCCATATCCTCGCGAAGCTCGAGGCCGACACGCGCACGCACGCGGTCGCGATCGCGCTTCGCGAGTCGATCATTGACTGAGGGCGAAGGCCCGCCGGCCCCGCTGCCGCAGGGCGAGCGGCGCCAGGGCGAGCGCCGCCGCGAGGAGCGCGAGCGGGTCCGTCTGTTCGAACAGCTGATCGCCGCCGAGCAGGACGAGCGACGGCGGCTCGCGCTGTTCCTCCATGACGGCGCCGTCCAGTCGCTCTCGGGGATCGCGCTGATGCTCGACGCGGTCGGCCACGCAATCGAGGAGGGCCGGCCGGAGGACGCCAAGCAGATCCTCGACGGCGCGCTCAACCGGCAGCGCCAGACGATCCAGTCGCTCCGCGACCTCTCGTTCAACCTCGAGCCGATCATCCTCAGAGACCAGGGGTTCCTCCCGGCCGTGAAGGCTCTCGCCGACCGGCTCGGGATCGACGAGTCCGTCAAGGTCGAGGTCGAGGTCGCGTCGGGCGAGGAATTCGTCGAGCGCGCGCGGGTCGCTCTCTACCAGCTGATCCGCGAGGCGTTGATGCAGGCGATCGGCCGCCGTCCGACCACGATCGCAGTCACGCTGCGGGACAGCGACGACGGCGGCGCCGAGCTACGGGTCGCGGACGACGGACATCTAGAGCGGAGACGCGGAAGCGCCGAGGCCTTCGAGGAGCGCGCGCGGCCGCTGAGCGGCCGCGTCGAGGTCGATCGCACGGAGGCCGGGACCACCGTCGTCGTCTTCCTGCCGGCCTACGCGATTCGCTAGGTTCCTCCCGTGGGCTATCTCGTGTTCCTGGGGCGGCCGAGCGGCTACGAGCTCGTCGAGCGGGACGGCGACCCGCCGCAGGTCGGCGACGTGATCGACGGCGACGGCAGCCAGGTGACCGTGACGAAGGTCGTCGGATCTCCCCTCCCCGGGGACAGCCGCCGCTGCGCGTACGTCCAGCCGGTTTAGGAGCGCTTCGGCTTTCGGCAGCGCGCGCTTCTCGCGCGCCTTCTTCTTGCGCTGCCGGTCGTTGCGCCAGCGCTTGATCGCCCTCGAGCCGCGTCCCATGGGCTGGAGTCTACGCTGGCCGGAGTGGACGAGTTCGAATTGCTGGTCGAGGAAGCGATCGAGTCGCTCCCGGACGACCTGCGCGCGTTCATGTCGAACGTCGCCGTCGTGATCGACGAGGAGCCGCCGGCCGGGCTGCCGCTGCTCGGGCTCTACCAGGGCGTCCCGCTCACCCAGCGGACGAGCGGGTACGCCGGGGTTGCTCCGGACAAGATCACGATCTACCGCGGGCCTCTCGAGCGCCGGGCCGCGGGCGATCCCGACCGGCTGCGGGCCGAGGTCCGCCGCGTCGTCGTCCACGAGATCGCGCACCACTTCGGGATCAGCGACGAGCGGCTCGTCGAGCTCGACCGCTACTGAGCCGCGTCCTCGGCGGCGACGAGCCCGAGCACAAGCGCCTGCGCGAGCCCGCTCGCGTAGCCGCCGTTCGAGATCCCGCCCGCATCGACGCCGGCAACCCAGACGCCGTCCGCCGCGCGGGCGCGGTTGTCGACCTTCACGCCGCCGTAGGTGTGCGTGACGGCGGCGTAGACGCGCACGCGTAGCCCGCCGCCGGGAAGCGGCTCGGTCTCCTGGGCGAACGGAATCCGATCGGCGACCTCCGGCCGCTCGAGCGCGGCGGCGTCGAGCTCGTACCAGGCCCGGCCGCCGGGCTGGGCCGCGATCGCCTGGGCGAGGTCGTTCTCCGACCACGACGGCTCGCCGGGGAAGAACTCCTCGCCGAGGTCGTTGACGCGGCGCGCGAAGCGGCCGTAGAGCTGGGAGGCGGCGACGAACTGCTCCTCGGGGACGGGACCGGGCATCGCCCGGCCGTAGAACTCGTCGCTGGGCGCGGCTTCCGCACCGCGCTCCAGCGCGAAGTCGATGCCGCCACCGTCGCTCCAGGGATTGGAGCGAACGAGCAACCCGCGTTCCCGGGCAAGCCGGACCGGGTAGCCGCCGGTGGCAACGATCATCGGCGCCTCCGGCTCGCCGGTCGCGGCGAGCTCGAGCGTCGCCGGCCGCCCGCACGAGCGCGCGCGTGAGACCGCGCGGCTCGAAGCGCCGCCCCGTGGTGAAAGAGCGCTCGGTGTCGCGCTCGACCACGGGTGCGCCCAGCCGCTCGAGCCAGTCGAGCGCGTCGTCGAGCCGCTCCCAGACGAGCCGCTGGAGCGAGGGGTCGCCGCCGGGACACTGCCGGCGAAACTCCTCGAAGTCGCGGTAGCGCCAGATCACGCCGCTCGAGAGCAGCATCGAGCCGCCGGCGCGATCGCCCTTCTCCAGCACGCGCACGTCGACGCCGAGCTGGCGCGCGCGGGCCGCGGCGACGAGCCCCGCCATCCCCGCTCCGAGAACGGTGATCAGCGCAGCGAGAAGGTTGCCTTGTGCTCGACGTACTCGAGCTTGACCCGGTCCGGGCCCCAGACGAACACGGCGAAGGTGTTCGGCGCGTCGACGACGTCCGCGACCTCGACGCCGAGCTCCTGCGCGGGCGCAGCCTCGTCGACGAGGACGCCGAGGTGGTTGAGCAGCGGCTTCTCGACGTCAGGCGGCGTCGCCCTCGACGAGCTCGAGGAACGCGCCGCCGACCTCGACGCGCCGCGGCTCCCGCAGGCGCGAAGCCGTAGCCCAGCCACTCTCGCGCCGCTCGCTCGGGATCCGGCGAGCGAAGCGCAACGTGGTCGAGGTCACCGTCTCCGTCCACGAACGTCAGCGTCAGCCCGTCGGGGAGCTCGACGCTGTCGCGGCCGCCGGGGACGCGAAGCCCGATGTGCTCCAGCGCTCCCGGCTCGCGCGGGCCCTCCGCCTCGAACAGCGTCAGCTTCCCGCGCCGCGCGTCCCACCCGACCAGCGTGAACCTGTCGGTCCGCTCGATCACGTGCATGCCGAGCTGCTGCACGGCGAAATCGGCGATCACGTCGCGCTCCGTCACCCAGAGCGCGACGTGATCGAGTGAGGTCGGCTGCATCCCCGACCAGGCTAGTTCAGCGTGACTTCTTGCGGTCGACTGCACGCTGGAGCTGGGCCTTGTTCATCTTCGAGCGGCCGGCGATGTTCATCCGCTTGGCCTCGTTGTAGAGCTGCTCCTTCGTGCGGCCGGTGCCCCGGCGCGTGCCGGAGCGGAGGCCGCCGCGGCGGCCCGACGACATGTCCTGCCGCGATGTGCGCGACGATGTTCGTGCCTCGCCGCTGCGCGCCCGCTCCTTGTTGACCGTCCTGGCGGCGATCTCCTTCGCGCGCTTCGTCGAGGCGCCGCCCTTCTTCGCGCTCTCCTTGATGTGCTCGTACTGCCGTTCTCTCTTCGAGCTCCAGGCCTTCTGGGGCATGAGATTCTCCTTTCGGATGGCTCAGGCGAGTTGATGCCCACGCCGTTACCTTTCACACCCCCATGCCGCGCGCTCTCGTCATCGCCGCCCGCCAACCCGAGTTCAGCAGCCTGCTCGAGGAGGCCGGCTTCGAAGTCGAGCTCCGCACGCGGCCGCTCGACGGCAAGGCGGTGAACGCCGACGTCGCGGTGGTGTTCCGGGGGCGCCTGATCGGCCGCGCGCAGGCGGCGCAGCTCGCCGAGCGCGGGATACCCGTCGTCGAGGTACTGACCTCACCGCCGACGAGCCCGTCGACGCGCACCTGGATCAAGCTCTCGAACCGGATCGCGAAGCCTGACCTCGTCCAGGTCGTCCACGCGCTCGCCGACCGGGGCGACTAGACCGCGGTCGTCTGCGCGAGGATCGGCAGCGTCGGCGTCTGCGCGCGCGGCGCCTGCTCCAGCGTGACCGCGACGGTCGCGCCCTTCGGCACCGGCCGCTCGAGCACGACGACAGCGTGGTGGCCGCCGGGGAACACCGCCGCGGGGACCGGCTTCCCGCCCGCGATCACCCAGGCCTCGTAGACCTTGCCCTCCGGCGCCGGGTCGAAGCCCGACACGGCGAGCTGGGCGGTTCCGCCGGGCTGGACGCTGAGCGCGAGCTTCTTCCCGCCGCCCCCGCCCGAGAGGCCGACCGACAGCCCGATCGCAAGCGCCGCGCACGCGGCCGCCGCGATCGCGATCCCGGCGTACAGGCGAGTCCGCCGCGGGCGCAGCGCGACGACCTTCGGCGGCTCCTCGCGGGCGGCCTGGACGATGCGGTCGCGCAGCTCCGGCGGGCGGCGCCGGCCCCTCGTTCGCGTAGGCGAGCGTCTCCACGGTGTTGCCGAACGACGCAACCTCCGCGCGGCAGTTTTCGCAGTCGCGCAGGTGGGCCTCGAAGGCCGCGCGCTCCTCGTCGTCGAGCGCGTCGAGCGCGTAGGCGGCGCTCAGATCGTGCAGTTGGTCGTTCGTCATCTCATGCCCTTCGCCGGTATTCGCCGCGGACGGCAAATCGGTTCGACCTACTCGAGGGGCGGATTCTGGACGTTGTGCTCGGTCGCGTACTCGTTGACGAGCCGGTTGATCTCGTCGGCGTTTCCGTACGCGTAGTTGATCTTCACGAAGGGCTCCCACTTCTCGGGCAGCGCGTCCTCGGGGAAGATCGCCTCGACCGGGCACTCCGGCTCGCACGCGCCGCAGTCGATGCACTCCTCCGGGTCGATCACGAGTATTCGGTCGAACTCGTGGATGCAGTCGACCGGGCAGACGTCGACGCAGGAGCGGTCTTTGATGTCGATACAGGGCTCGGCGATGATGTAGGTCACGGGGACCTACTCTACCGGGGCAAGCAGCTCCTCGATCACCTCGGAACAGCGGTTCTGCAGCGCTGACTTCGCGAGCACCTGATCGAAGCCGGCGGCATTCGCACGGCGCAGGCCGGCGGTGTCGGTGTGGCTGGTGAAGCCGACGATCGGGATGTCCGGCCACGCATCCGCGACCTCCTCGGGCTCGATCCGGGAGATGTCCGCGATCACGAGCTCGGGCTCGGCGATCGTGTCCGTCGTGACCAGGTGATGGCCGGGCAGCAGCCCGTCGAGCTTCCCGCGGAAGAAAAGGTCGACCCCAACGAGCAGGATCGTCGCCATCGGGAGTGAGACTAACACTGTGCCCGGCGGACTCCAAGACGGCCTCGCTCTGATCCGCGCCGGGCGCTACTTCGAAGCGCACGAGGCCCTCGAGGAGGAGTGGCGGGAGGCGGCTCCGCAGGAGCGCGACTTCCTCCAGGGGCTCATCCACGTCGCCGTCGCCTGGTACCAGTCCGAGCGCCGAAACCCCGTCGGCTGCGAGCGGCAACTCGAGAAGGCGCGGCGCCGGCTCGCTCCGTACGCGCCCGCGCACCGAGGCGTCGACGTCGCCGCGCTGCTCGCGCGCCTAGATCTGGTCGAGCCCGACCTTCTCCAGTACGCGGTTGACGGCGACGTTCAGCCACCAGGACCGATCGAAGAAGAGCAGTAGCCCGAGCGCGACGAGCGTCGCGCCGCCGGCGATCTGGAGGATCCGGTACCGGTCGCGAACCCAGCGGAACGCGGCCATCGCCCGCGCGAACGCGACGCCCGCGATCAGGAACGCGGCACCGAGGCCGAGCGAGTAGGCGGCGAGCAGCACCACCCCGCGCAGCACCGTGCCGGAGCTGGCCGCCAGGGCGAGGATCGTCCCGAGCACCGCGCCGATGCAGGGCGCGGCGCACACGGCGAAGGCGGCGCCCGAGCAGGACGCTCGACCCGCGCGCCCGGGCCAGCAGGCCCGGCGCCACCGCCCGCTCGGGCCAGGGCAGGAGCCCCATGAAGCCGAGCCCGATCACGACGAGGAGGAAGCCCGCGAACTCTGTCTTCGTGCGCGCGTTGAGAACACTCCCGATCGCCGCCGCGCCGGCGCCGAGGAGGACGAACACGGCGGTGAACCCGGCGATGAAGGGCAGGCTCGCGAGCGCGACCCGCCGCCCCACTCCCGGCTCGCCGAAGTGCCGCGCCTCGACCGCGGACACGGCCGACAGGTAGCCGGGAACGAGCGGCAGAACGCAGGGCAGGACGATCGAGACGAAGCCGACCGCGAACGCGACCGGGATCGGCTACCTCGAGCTCACCCGTCGAAGCGAGCAAGCTCGTCGTCCACCCGGCGGTCGAGCTCCGGGTCGATCGGTGCGCCCGCGACCGCCGCCACCGGCTCGCGCGAGCGCGTCCAGCGCCAGGCCAGCAGGCCGAGCGCCGCCGCCGCGAGCCCGATCCCGACGAGCGGCAGCACCCACGCGAGCAGGTTGAACCCGTGCTTCGAGGGCTCGGCCAGCACCGCCGGCCCGAACTGCGCGACGAGCTTCGCCTTGATCTCGCTCTTCGTGTCGCCGGCGGCGATCCGCGCCGTGATGAACTGCCGGATCCGGTCGGCGATCGGCGCCGAGGACTGGTCGAGGGTCGTCTTGCAGGTCGGGCACATCACCTCGCCCTCGAGCTCGCCGAGCGTCGGGTGGCGTTCGCTCGCGAGCGCGGGGGCAGCGAGCCCGAGCGCGAGCACGACGACGAGCGAGCGTCTTCACGACGCGAGCGCGCGCTTGATCCCGGCGGTCAGCTGCTGCCTGCTGATCTCGCCCTGGATCCGCTCGCCGACGAGCTTCCCGTCCCGGCCGACGAAGTACGTCTCCGGGAAACCGGTGACTCCGTACTTGGGCAGCACCTTCCCCGGGCCGTCGTGGACGTTCGGGTACGTGAGCTTGTGGGCGCGCATGAACTTGCGCGCGTCGCCGGAGAAGTCCTGCGCATCCACCCCGACGACGACGACTCCGTCGCGGCGATAGTTCTGCCACGCGGCCTCCAGGCGCGGCGCCTCGCTCTTGCACGGCGCGCACCACGAGGCCCAGAAGTTGAGGACGACGACCTTGCCGCGCAGCGACGCGAGCGAGAGCTTGCCGGTGCGGTCGAGGCGGGTGAGGTCGAAGTGCGGCGCGGCGGGCCGCTTCCCCTTCGCGAGCTCGCCGGCGACGCCCTTGTCCTGGTGGACGACCTTCCAGACGAGCAGCGCGAGCAGTCCGGCGACGACCGCGACGGAAACGCCCTGGAGGCCCCGTTTCAGCCCGGTCGGCACAACGGAACTATGCCGGGACGATGTAGACCGGCGTGCCGACGTCGACGTGGTCGAACAGCCACTCGGCCTGCGGGATGTACATCCGGATGCAGCCGTGCGAGGCCGAGTAGCCGAGCGAGGCCGAGTCGGGCGTCCCGTGGATCCCGACACCCGGCGTCGAGAGCCCCATCCAGCGCGTCCCGAGCGGGTTGCCCGGGCCGGGCGGGATCGGCTTCGCGCCCTGCGCCCACGGCGAGTCGGGCGGGTACCACCACGGGTCCTTCCACTTGACGACGATCTGGAAGCGGCCGAGCGGCGTCGGGTAGACCGACTGGCCCGTCGCGACGACGAAGGTGCGCCACGGCTTCATGCCCTTGTAGAGGAACAGGCGGTTCGAGCCGCGACGGATGACGACCACGGAGCCGAACGTCTTTCGGCTGATCGTCCTGCGGGATCTCGACCCAGGGGAGCTTGATCCCCGTGCGCCTGTTCTCGCGGAGCGCCTGCAGGATCGCCGCGACCGACGCCTTCCGGTCCAGCGTCTTTCCGGGCTGCCCCTCGGTGATGTACGGCTGCAGGTGGCGCAGCAAGAGCTTCGCGTCGATCGGCTCGCGCTCATACTTCTTGGCCAGCGAGTCGACGAGTTCGCGGACCGCGCGGCCGTGGATGCTCACCCCGAGCGGGATCTGCGGCGCCTG
This sequence comes from uncultured Actinomycetes bacterium, assembly GCA_963779025.1. Taxonomy (GTDB): domain Bacteria; phylum Actinomycetota; class Thermoleophilia; order Gaiellales; family Gaiellaceae; genus DATBLE01. Next base: position 317,699 of record CAVZWR010000005.1, on the reverse strand, counting down.
CAGGTGCACTGCGCGCGTGGGCGACCGCCGCCTTCGCGTAGGCGATCGCGCCGAGGTTGGCCGGGTTGACCATCGCCCTGTGCCCGCCGGCCTGGAGGACGAGCGGCGCCCGGAACGCCGCGCGCACGACGATGTACGCAGCGGTCGCCGAGAGCCCGCCGACGTGGATGCCGCCGACCGTGACACCGAGCGGGATCAGCTTCGGCTTCGGGTGCCCCTTCGGCGGGCGCGGCGTCGTCGTCGTGGTCGTCGTCGTGGCCTCGGTCGTCGTCTCCGGTGCGGTCGTCGTCGACTCGGTGGTCGTCGTCGTGTCGGTCGACGGCGGCGGCGACTGCGCACCGCCGATCGGGACCATCGCGGCCAGAACGCCGGTTGCGGCGACGGCCAGCACGCACAACCCGATCAGGAGCGGACGCTTCAAGGGCTCGCAGTGTACTGCGAGAACAGGCCGGGATCATTCGTGATTACGCCGTCGACCCCGGCGGCGAGCACGCGCTCGAGCGCCGGCACGTCGTCCACCGTCCACGCGAGCACCGCGGCGCCCCGCGCGTGCGCTTTCGCCACGACCGCGCGGGAGACGACCGAGTGATGGAGGACGGCCGCCGAGGCCTCTGCGCCGGTGAGCAGCGCGTTGATCCGCAGCGGCAGAAGAGCCCGCAGCGTCGCGAGCGCAGTCCTGGTCAGCGGAGCGAGCGCACGCCTCTGCGAGACGCCACTCCGGTCGTACGGATAGGTGATCCCGCGCGTCACGCGCGGCTCCAGGGCCGCGATCGCCCGCAGGCTCCGAGCGTGGCAGGTGCTGACGAGCACGCGGTCGACGAGGCCGTGCCGGGCGATCGCATCCACGGTCTCCGCCTCGTAGCCGTGCCACTTCAGGTCGACGTGCGCGCCGACCCCGCTCTCGGCGAGCAGCGCGAGCGCGTCGTCGAGGCTCGCCGGCTCGTCCGGAAGCTCCTCCGGCGAATGCCCGAGCACGAGCCGCCCGTCCAGCGAGAGCACGTCGAACTCGACCAGGTCGCAGCCGAGCTCGACCGCCGCGGGAGAGCGAGCCCAGCGTGTTCTCCGGCTCGAGGGCGGCAGCGCCCTTGTGGCCGATCAGGAGCGGCCGGTCGCCGCGGCGCAGGTTCACAGACGCCGGACGACGACGATCGCGCAATCGTCGCGCAGGTCGCCGCCGACCCAGCGGCGGCAGTCGGCCAGGACGGCCTCCGCCAGCTCCTGGGCCGGGAGCTCCCGGTTGTCGCTGAGCAGCGTGTCGAGGCGCTCCTCGCCGTACAGCTCCCCCTCCCGCCTCGCCTCGACGACGCCGTCGGTGTAGAGCACGACGGCGTCGCCCGGCTCGAACGGCCGCGCGCAGCTCCTCGTAGGGCTGGCCGGGCTCGATCCCGAGCACCATCCCCGGGGCCTCCAGGCCCTCGACGGCGCCGTCCTCGTGCAGCAGCCTCGGCGGCGGATGCCCGCCGGATGCGCAGGCGACCTCGCCGATCTCCGCGTCCACGGTCAGGTACAGCATCGTGATGAACTTGCCCGAGCCGATCTCCTCGACGACGACGTCGTTCGCGGCGGCAAGGAACGCGCCCGGCTCCGGGTAGAGGCGCGCCAGCGAGCGGAAGACGAACTTCGCCATCGCCATGTCGGCGGCCGCGTCGATCCCGTGCCCGGTGACGTCGCCGAGCACGATCGCGAGCCGCTTGTCGCCGGTCTTCAGGTAGTCGTAGACGTCGCCGCCGACGCCGACGAGGGCGGACGACTCGTACACCGCGCCGATCTCCAGGCCCGTCACGTGCGGGCGGAACCGCGGCAGCAGCGACCGCTGCATCGAGTCGGTGAACGCCTTCTGCTGCTGGTAGAGCCGCGCGTTGTCGACCGCGAGCGCGGCCTGGGCGGCGACGAACAGCGCCGTGTCGAGCGTCTCGTCCGTCAGCGGCCGGCCCGGGTCGAGCGAGACGATCGTCAGCGTCGCGAGCAGCTCCGAGGGCGTGGCGATCGGGACGACGGCCGCCGTCGAGCCGCGCTCGAGGAAGGGGACGAGCAGCCCGTGCGCGTGCCCGAGCTCCGCCGCCGTCCTCGGCATCGACGCGTACCGAGTGCCCCTGCACCAGGCGGCGGCGCGCCGGCGACGGGATCACGTGCTCGGGCCTCTGGAAGACGGCGAGCATCGCCTGTTCCAGCTGCGGGCCCGGCGACGTGCACCCGCTGGGTCGAGCACGTCGCCGCGCTCGTCGGGCACCCGGATCACGGCGACGTCGACCTCGAGCAGCTCGACGACCGTGGTCGCGATCGCGTCGAGGGTCTCCTCGAGCGAGAGGCTGTGCGCGAACGAGCGCGAGATCTCGTAGAGCGCGGAGAGACGCCGCGCCGCGACGCCCTCGGCCTCGCGCGCTCGCTTCTGCTCGGCCTCCTGCAGCTTCAGGTCCTCGTGCAGGCCGGCGTTCTGAACCGCGACCGCGATCTGGGCCGCCAAGCGCGGCGAGCAGCGCGGACTGGTCGTCTGTCAGCGCTCGCCCTGCCTGCGGGTAGACGGCGAGGAGGCCGATCACGTCGCCCTGCGCGAGGAGCGGCACCGCGTGCACGGCCTCGATCGCCGCCTCCTCGACCGCGGCGCGGACGGGCACGAGGTGCCGGTCGGCGCGCGCATTCGTGGCGGCGACGAACCCTCGCGCGCGGAACGGGCCGAGCGCGAGCTCGAGGAGACGCTCGGCGACGACCGAGTGCGGTCCCGTCACCTCGCACGCGGCGGCGGTCTCGAGCCGGCCGTGCTGGCGGAGGTAGATGCCGACCGACCTCACGTCGAGCAGGCGCGGCAGGCGGACGACGGCGGTCTCGAGCGTGTGCGAGAGCGAGAGCTGCGAGGTCGCCTCGTCGACGACGGAGAGCAGGTCGCGCGTGCGCTCGAGCTCGCGACGGAGCTCGTCCGCACGCTCCAGCGCGCGCAGGGCCTGGCCGGCCCGGGTGACGAACGACGCGATCGTGGCGAGCGAGCTCTCTTGCGGCACGGCCGACGACCGGAACACGAGCTGGAGCACGCCGATCGGCGGCTGGCCGACCGGGAAGGATGCGACCGTCGAGTCGTCGAGGTCGTCGAGCCCGGAGACGCGCGCCTCGAGCACTGCCTCGGCGAACGGCCGGACGGCGCGCTCGTCCGCTGCGCCGGTACGGGCGAGCACCTGGAGCCCCTCGACCGCGCTCCGCCAGATCACGCATCCCGCCGCGCCGGTTGCGTCGGCCGCGAGCCGCGCGATCCGCTCGGCGCCCCGCAGCCTCGTCGCCGCCTGCCGCCAGGGCCTCCGCGGTCAGCATCAGCGCCGAGCCGGACAATCCGGTCGCGGTCCCGTCGGCGTACGCGCGCAAGACGAGAGCCGCCTGGCCCGCCGCGACTCGCGCAGCCTCCCGCTCGGTCGCGCCGAACGGGCCGCCCGCGCGGTGGAGCTCGAGCAGCGCGCCGACCCTGGCCCTCGAGCCGGATCGGGACGAGGAAGATGGCCCGCGCGCCGGCGCGCTCCACGATCCGCCGGAGGCCCGGTGAGAGCTCGCTGACCTGGTCGAGCTCCTGGTCGGGTGGCGCGTCGAGCACGCGCGAGCCCTCGATCTCCGCCGCGAGCGCCGCATGCCCGGCCACGGCGCGGACGACCAGTTCACCGCGATCGACGAGGCGCACGACCGCGAGGTCGGCCGAGGCAGCGGCACGCGCGGTCTCCGCGACGGCCTGGAGTGCCTCGAGCGCATCGGCGCCGGATGCGAGGCGGTCCGCCGCCGCCGAGAGCGCAGTCAGTGCGGGCGTGCGGGATTCGACGGCCGTGAAAACCTCCCGTTCGAGCGAAAAGCATACGCAAGTCGTGAAAAATCGGGCCAAATCTCTCTACACTTGGACATATGGCCGAGCCTGCGCATCGGCGGAGCCCACGAACGCGGACACGTGTCGAGGCGCCGCCGGTCGACCCGACGGCGGTCGACCAGGCCTACCACTTCTATCGCGCCAGGCGGCACGCGAAGACCGAGCACCGCCGCGCCACGCGGATGGCGCACGCCCGCTTCTGGGCGATCCTGCGTGATCCTCGTGCTCGCCGTCGCCGTTCTCGGCGTGACGGTCTGGGGCGAGATCACGAAGCTGTTCGGCTTGTAGAGCGCGAATCGGTCTAGCTGTCTGACCTACCTGGGACCGAAGGTCCAGTGCAGCGTGCTCCCATGACTCCGTGCCGCACATCGGGCAGCGCGGAAGCTTGCTGTAGATGCTGATGCCGTAGCCGCAGCCGGCACACCGGAACTCCCCCTTCGGCCTTGACCCCCGCGACCAGAGCGCGGGTTCATTCCCTGTCCCGGCACGTCGATTCCGGCTGCCATGAAACCTCCCTTGTCAGGTACCCGTGACCGTCGACGACCGAGATGCCCATACTTCTAGGCGTGGAAACACCGGACCTCTTTGATTTCGACGACCCGAGCCCCGAGCCCGAGCCCGAGCCGGAGCGCGCGCCGCGCCCGCAGCCGCCCGCCCGCGCGGGCCGACACCGGCGCCGCGGCCCGGCGGTCAGATCTGGGGCGCTCGGCGGGCGGATCGCCTGGATCGCCGGCCTGATCCTGATGCTGTCGTCGTTCATGTCGTGGTACGCCGGCAAGTCGGTCGAGGGACCGACGCTGGCCGTGATCGGCTGGCACACGGGCACGATCGGCAAGCTCGTGTTCTTCGTCGGCCTCGCCATCGTCGCGCTGGCGATCCTCCGCGAAGTCGGGTTCGAGCTGCCCCCGACCGTGCCGGAGAGCCTGGTCACGATCGGGCTCGGCGCGCTCGGCACGATCCTCGTCCTGATCCGGCTGATCTCGATCCCGGACACGTTCGCGGGCACGAGCGGCCGCGCGATCGGGCTCTGGATCGGGCTGCTGTCGGCCCTGGCCGTGATCGTGGCCGGGCTGCTGCGAGCCGGCGAGGAGCTGTAGTGCTGAGACCTCGGCGAGCTCAACCGGCAGCAGCGCCTTCGTCGACTCGATCAGCGACTCGGGGTCGAACGGCTTGCCGATGAAGCCCTGCGCGCCGCGGCTCGCCGCCTCGTCCGCCCCCTCCTCGACGCGGCCGCTGAACATGATCACCGGGATCGTCCCGACGCCGTGGCGCTCCTGGACGCGGCGGAGCAGCTCCCAGCCGTCGACCTCCGGCATCATCACGTCGAGCAGGATCAGGTCGGGCGACTCGTCCTCGAGCGCGGCCATCCCCTCGTCGGCGTTCCCGGCCTCCCGCACGGAGTAGCCCTCCGCCTCCAGGCTCGCGCGCACCGCGCGCCGCAGGCCGGGGTCGTCGTCGACGATCAGGACGAGCGGGCCGGGCTGCTGCGCGCGACCCGAGCGGGCGAGAAAGCCGTCCAGATCCCGCCGGCGGAACCGGCGATGGCCCGCCGGGCGTGTAGAACGCGGGCACGAGGCCCTGGTCGGACCATTTCCGAATCGTGCTCTGCGCGACGCCCAGGTACTTGGCCGCCTGGCCGAGCGTCAGCCAGTCAGCTTCCGGTCCCTGCGGCTCTACGACCGACTCACAGCCACGCCTAGAAGCTACCCAAAAATGCAGTTTCCTAACGCCTGACGGTCACGGTCACCGTTTCGCGCGCCGGCGGCAGCTCCAGAGGCTTCAACGTCCGCACGAACGTCTGGGTGTCCCCGGAGGACGGGTTGTCGTCCAGCGCCTGGCCGAGCGCGAGGCCCACGCCGAAGACGACGACGAGCACGATCGCCCCGATCAGGCGCACGCCGGCGACGCGCCCGCTTCGACGGTCGTCGCTCCCGGCGCGCCGGCGGTGTCGGTGTCGGTGCGGTGCTCAGGGCTCGTAGTCTCGCGCGCCGCGCGCATAGAAGTGGAACGCAGCGTCGGTCGCGAGGCTGACCCCGGCAGGGTAGTGCGCCTCCGGCGGCAGCTCGGCGAGCGCCTGCGGAACCCAGTCGTCTGCGCGCCGGTACTCCGACGCGAGCTCGGAGATCGTGAACACCGATCCGACCCGCCGGCGCAGCTCGTCCGAGATGCCCGCGACCTGGGCGAGCAGCGCGCGGTAGCGCGCCTCGTTCTCGCGCTCGTCCTCGAGCCGGCGGTACCCCGCCGCCCACTCGTGTCTCGCCAGCTCTGCCGCCACGGCGTCCGACTCTAGCGTTGGTCGCTGCAGCAGCCGCCGGTGGGCCACAGCGGCTCCAACTCGGCCAGGATCCGCTGCCCGAGCTCGTAGCCCGGGACGGGCGAGCGCGTACGCGACGTGGGCATGAAGGCACTTCAGGCTGCCGCCGCGAGACGAGCCGCCGATTCCCAGGCCGGTCACCGCTCGCTGCTGCTCGCTCGCCCGCTCCAGGCTCGCCGTCAGGGCCGGGTCGGCGCGCACCGCCTCGGTCCACCGCTCCACCCCTCCGGCCGCCTCGATCCGGGAGACGGCGGCGACGAGGTGGCGGCAGGTGAGCCAGTACGTGGTCGGGAACGGGTTGCCGTCCTCGTCCTGCGGCGACTGCTCGGTGACGGCGGGCAGGCCCCAGGGACAGCGGACGACGGCACGCAGGAAGGCGCGAGGCTCGCGGCCGATCTGCCGCGCGACGACGGCGCGGTCGTCCATCGGCGCAGGTTAGGTCAGTGCCGGCCGTGCGCGCGCCGCCACTCGGGGATGCCGCGCACGATGAAGAGACGCTCGCCTGGCTTGACGAGCCCGAGCCGCCGGGCGCCCCGCACGAGCGTCGAGCCGCTGCGGATCTCCGCCAGCCGCTCCTCGAGGTCCTTCTTGCGCGCCGCGAGGTCGCTCACCTCGGCCGTGCGGGCGCGAAGCGAGCGCTTGGTGTCGAGATACGCATGGACGGGCCGGTAGTAGAGGAGCCCGAGCAGCACGAGCGACGCCGAGCGTGAGCCAGCGTGCGAGCCTGCGGCGTCTCCGGGGGCGAAGCATCGGCCGCTGGTTCCTTCGCCGCCCGGCCGCGCGAGTCCTCTAGGCGATGTCGACCTTGATCAGGTTCGTCGTGCCCGGGATGTTCACGGACGTGCCCGCGGTGATCACCATCCGGTCGCCGGCGTCGACGAGGCCCGCGTCGCGCGCGGCGGCGATCGCCTGGTCCCAGAGCTCTTGCACGTTCTCCGCCTCGGTCAGGAGCAGCGGGATCACGCCCCACTCGAGCGCCATCTGCTGGAGCGCGTAGCGGTTGTGAGTCAGGCCGACGATCGGGCGCTGCGGGCGCAGGCGGGCGACCGCCGAGGCCGTCTTCCCGGTCGCCGTCGGAACGAGGATCGCACGCGCGCCGAGCGCCTCCGCGAGATCGCATGCCGCGTTCGACATCGCGCGGCCGACCGTCGTCTCCTCGCCCGGGTCCGGCATCTGGTGGCGGTAGCCGAGGCTCGGCTCGACCGCCCGGGCGATCCGGTCCATGTACGAGACCGCCTCGATCGGGTAGGCGCCGACTGCCGTCTCGCCCGAGAGCATCAGCGCCGACGAGCCGTCGAGGATCGCGTTCGCGACGTCGCTCGCCTCCGCGCGCGTCGGCTCGGCGTGCTCGATCATCGACTCGAGCATCTGGGTCGCCGTGATCACCGGCTTCCCGAGCTGGAGCGAGCGCAGGATGATCCGCTTCTGGAGCAGCGGCACCGAAGCCGGACCGATCTCGACCCCCAGGTCGCCGCGCGCGACCATGATCGCGTCGGTCGCGGCGAGGATCTCGTCGAGCGACGTCGACCGCCTCGGGCTTCTCGATCTTCGCGATCACCTCCGCGTGGGAGCCCGCCTGCTCGATCAGCTGGCACAGCTCGCGTACGTCCTCGGCCTTGCGCACGAACGAGAGCGCGACGTAGTCGACCTCGAGCTCCAGCGCGAGCTCCAGGTCACTGCGGTCCTTCGGCGTCAGCGACGGGATCGGGAGCACGACCCCGGGAAGATTCACGCCCTTGTGGGAGCTGACCACGCCGCCGACGACGACGGCGCAGCGCGCGCGGCCGTCCTCGACCTCCTCGACGCGCAGGCGGACGAGCCCGTCGTCGATCAGTACGTCGTTCCCCGGCGTCAGCACCTCGCCGATCACGGCAGGCGAGACGGGCAGGTCGCCGTCGCGGGCGGCCTCCTCGGGGGCGATCACGACCTCCTCCCCGCGCGCGAGCAGGCTCGGCCGCTCGAGGTCGCCGACGCGGAGCTTCGGGCCCTGGAGGTCGGCGACGAGCGCGAGCGGGCGTCCCGCGTCGTCACCCGCGCTGCGGATCAGGTCGGCCCAGGCGCGGTGCTGGTCGTGCGTCGCATGCGAGAAGTTGAGGCGCGCCGCGTCCATCCCGGCGTCGACGAGTGCCGCGAGCCGGTCTCGGTCACCGCTCGCCGGCCCGATCGTGGCCAGGATCTTCGTCCGCCGGGGGTCGGGCGCCATCAGGCAAGGGTAGCCATGAGGGTCACTCCACGTTTGGCGTTTCACAGGAGGGCGATACGCCGCAGCAAGAAGGACGACGACCACTAAGGGGGTCTGAAAATGAGAAGGATCGACCGGGCTCGTACTGGGCCTACTTGTTGTTTCCGGCGTGGTCGCCGCCAGCGCACTCGCGGCGGCGCCGCAAAACCAAACCGCACCGTCGATCGACGGGAAGGCCATGGTCGGCCAGCAGCTGACGGCCGACAGGGGTGAGTGGTCGGGCAGCCCGACCACGTACACGTACCAGTGGCAGCGGTGCGACAACGACGGCTCGTCGTGCGGCGACATCTCCGGCGCGACGACCACCAAGTACAAGCTGACCGACGCGGACACCGGCAACACCGTCCGTGTCCAGGTCATAGCGAAGAACGGCGACGGCTCGACGACCGCCAACTCGAAGGCGACGGACGTGATCTCGGGCAACGCGGCTCCGCGTGCCACGACGCAGCCGTCGGTCTCGGGCAAGGCCCAGGTCGGCGAGACGCTGACCGCCAGCCCCGGCAAGTGGGCCGAGGGCCCGGCCTCGTTCGCCTACCAGTGGCAGCTCTGCGACAAGAGCGGCGCCAACTGCAAGGACATCACGGGTGCCACGGGCCAGACCTACGGCGTCCGGTCCGGTGACAAGGACAACACGATCCGCGTCCAGGTGACGGCGAAGAACCTCGTCGGTACGACGACGGCGAACTCCGACCAGAGCGGCGTGATCACGGCCGGCACCACGCCGACGCCCACGCCGACGCCCGTCGGTGTCGGTGGGGCGATCTCGATCACGGCGATCTCGCTGCCGAATCGCCTGGTCATCTCCTCGATCCAGTTCACGCCTCGCGTGATCACGAGCCGCCAACAGCAGATCACGGCGCGCTTCAAGGTGACCGAGGCCAACGCCGGCAAGGCTGTCGCCGGCGCGCTGGTGTACGCGATCGCGGTGCCTGCGTCGCAGGTCACGCGCTCGGGTGAGGTCCAGACCGACTCGACCGGCTGGGCAACGGTTCACTTCCAGCCGCTCAAGGCTCTGCCGATGAAGGCAGGGGCGCGGGTGAACTTCTTCGTCCGTGCGCGCAAAGCGGGTGAGAACCCGCTCGCGGGTGTCTCTACCCGCCGTCTCGTCTCCGTGGGCGTCCACCCGGCGAGGTAGCTCGCCAGGACCGGCCGGGCGGTCCTTACCGCCCGGCCGGCGCCCACTCCTCTTCCGGGGGAAGGCGTCCCAGCCGGGGTACTCGGCCTTCGCGCCCAGCTCCTCCTCGATCCGGAGCAGCTGGTTGTACTTGGCCACGCGGTCGGTGCGCGACGGCGCGCCGGTCTTGATCTGGCCGACGCCGGTCGCCACCGCGAGGTCGGCGATCGTCGTGTCCTCGGTCTCGCCGGAGCGGTGCGACATGACCGCCGAATAGCCCTCCGACCGCGCGAGCGAGATCGCATCGAGCGTCTCGGTCAGCGTCCCGATCTGGTTGACCTTGATCAGGATCGCGTTCGCGACTTTCTGCTCGATCCCGCGCGCGAGCCGCTCGATGTTCGTGACGAAGAGGTCGTCGCCGACGAGCTGGAGGCGTCCGCCGAGCTGCTCGGTGAGCGTCTGCCAGGCGTCCCAGTCGTCCTCGGCGACGCCGTCCTCGACGGAGACGACCGGGTAGCGCTCGGCGAGGTCGCCGTAGAAGGCGGCCATGCCGTCGCCGTTCTCCTCGCGGCCCTCGAAGCGGTACAGCCCGGTGTCGTAGAACTCGGTCGCGGCGGGATCGAGCGCGATCGCGACGCGCTCGCGATGGCCCGCCCGCTCGGCGGCCTCGAGGATCGCCTCGATCGCCTCGTCGCTCGAGGCGAGGTCGGGCGCGAAGCCGCCCTCGTCCCCGACCGCCGTCGAGAGCCCGCGGTCGTGGAGCAGCTGCTTCAACGAGTGGTAGACCTCGGTGCCGATCCGCATCGCCTCGGCGAAGCTCGCAGCGCCGCCGGGAACGACCATGAACTCCTGCAGGTCGATCGAGTTGTCGGCGTGGGCGCCGCCGTTGATCACGTTCATCATCGGCACCGGGAGCGTCGCCGCCTCCTCGCCGCCGAGGTAGCGGAAGAGGGAAACGCCGGCCTCGTTCGCCGCCGCCTTCGCGTTCGCCAGCGAGACGCCGAGGATCGCGTTCGCGCCGAGCCGGCCCTTGTTCTCGGTTCCGTCGAGCTCGACGAGCATCCGGTCGAGGCCGTCCTGGTCGGCCGCGTCGCGGCCGCGGACGGCCGCGGCGATCTCGCCCTCGACGTTCGCCACCGCCTTCGTCACGCCCTTGCCGCCGTACGCGTCGCCGCCGTCCCGCAGCTCGACGGCCTCGTGGACGCCGGTGGACGCGCCCGAGGGCACGGCGGCTCGGCCGAGCGCGCCCGACTCGAGCCGGACGTCGACCTCGACGGTCGGGTTCCCGCGCGAGTCGAAGATCTGGCGGGCGTGGACGTCCTTGATCGCGCTCATTGCATCTCCTTGGCGAGGTCGAAGTAGCGGTCCTGCTCGGCGAGCGGAAGCTTCGCCCATTCGTGCCCGTCCGCGCCGGCGAGCCGCTCGGCCCCCTCGACGCGCGCGACGAAGCGGCCGGTCGCCTGCCGCAGCTCGAGCTCGGGGTCGACGCCGAGCTTGCGGGCGACGTTGACGGCGGCGAAGAGGACGTCGCCGAGCTCCTCGGCGCGCCGGGCCCCGTCGGTCGAGCTCGGCCTTCAGCTCGGCGAGCTCGTCGTCGAGGTCGGCGAGCGCGCCGGCGGCGTCCGGATAGTCGAACCCGACGTCCGCCGCGCGGCGCTGCACCTTGCGCGCGTGCAGCAGCGCCGGCAGCGCCTCCGCGACGTCGTGGAAGACGCCCTCGCGCCCCTCCTGGTCGCGCTTGATCCGCTCCCAGTTCTCGCGCACACGCCCGGCCGTCTTCGCCTCGACGTCGCCGAACACGTGCGGATGCCGGCGCACGAGCTTCTCGTGGACGTTCCGCGCCACCTGCCTCCAGGTCGCCCTTCCCCTCCTCCTCGAGCAGCAGCGCGAGGAAGTAGACCTGAAAGAGCAGGTCGCCGAGCTCGTCGAGCAGCTTCGCCGGGTCGTCCGCGAACGCCGCATCCGCGACCTCGTAGGCCTCCTCGACGGTGTGCGGGACGATCGTGCGCGCGGTCTGCTCCCGGTCCCAGGGGCAGTCGCGACGGAGTCGCTCGGTCAGCTGCTGGAGATCGAGGAGTGCCCGGTCGAGCGTCAACCGGTCGTGGTCGCCGAGGTGGTGGTCGTCGCCGGCGGCGCGAGGCCGGCGGCGTACTTCACCTTCTTGGCGAACTCACCCTGGATGCCGGTGAGCCACTTCTGGAGCGAGTCGCTCCGCTTCTGCTGGAGCAGCTGCTGGCGGATCGCTTCCTTCACCTGCGCGTACGGCGTCTTCTTGCTCTTGGTCGCGTCCTTCTGGGCCTGGATGATGTGCCAGCCGAACTGCGTCTTGACCGGCTGCGAGACCTCGCCGGTCTTCAGGTCGAACGCGGTCTTGTCGAACTCCGGCACGGTCTGGCCACGGGAGATCGTCAGCGTCCCGCCCTGAGCCTTCGAGCCCGGATCCTGCGAGTACTTCTTCGCCAGCGCCGCGAAGTCCGCGCCGCCCTTCAGCTGCGCCTCGAGCTTTTCGGCGAGCGCCTTGTCCTTGACGAGGATGTGACGCACGACGCGCGTCTCGGGCGTCGTGTACACGGACTGGTGCGAGTCGTAATAGGACTTCACGTCGGCGTCGCTCACCTTCGCGTCCGTGGTGACCTTCTTGTAGATCGAGTCCGAGAGCACGTTCGCGCGAACGTCCTGCCTGACCTCCGCGTCGGTGACGCACTGGCGCTTCAGCTCCGTCTTGTAGCGCTGCTCGCTGCCGCCGAAGTACTGCTTCTTGATCTGCTTCAGCTGCTTCTCGACCTGTGCGTCGCTGACCGTGACGTTCAGCGAAGGCGCCTTCTGGGCGAGCTCGGCACGCTGGACGAGGCTCTGGAGGATCTGCTGCTGGACTGCCTGGTACTCGGCCGAGCCGGCCTTCGGGAAGGCGCGCTTCTGGAGGTCGTAGCTGCACTTCGCCTGCCCCATGCGCCGGTCGAGCACGGCGCGGGTGATGTGCTCGTCGCCGACGACCGCGACGTCTTCCTTCGAGACGCTGCCGCTTCCGCCGCCACCGCCGCCGCAGGCGGCCGCGAACAGGACGAGCGGAACGCCGAGCAGCAAGAAGGAAAGGCGCCTCATGAGCGGGTGCAGGGTAGCAGCGGCGTCACGCACCTCCGTGAGGTTCGAACCCCGGGGCGTACGTCACGCGGGGAGGCTTCGGGTGCTCTCCCGACGAGGGCGTTGCCGAGCAGCGCAATCGCGGAGCGCCTCGCGGACGCCCGCGTCGGTCGATGCCGGTCTGCGCGGAGCTGCGAGCGGTAGCGCGCCTCGTCGCCGCCGAAGGTCGTCTGCTTCAGGCGCCGCAGCCGTGCTTCGACCTGGGCCTCGTGACCGAGATGCCTTCGTGCTCCGCCTCGACCTCGAGCCGCGCCCGGTCGACGAGCAGGCGCACGAGGTTGCTCCGCACCCCGCGGTACGCCGTCGTCCCGCGCGCCGGGAACGTCTGTCCGCCGAGCGCGTAGACATGCCGGACGCGCACGAGCTCGCGGTCGAGCGCGCCGCGCGTGATCGGCGCGGCCGCCGACGACGGCGATCGCCCCAGGCGGAACGCTCGCCGTGTCGCTCTTCCCGCCGCACGCCGTGAGTGCGACGACGGCGAGGAGAGCCGCGAGCCGCCTCACGCCGCCTGTCCGGCCTCGAGCAGCGCGTCGACGAGCCCGAGCGCCTCGCGGAAGTCCTCCTGGCGCAGCGTCACCTCCTGCTTCGCAGAGGTGTAGACGGCGGTCGCGGCGCGGTCGCGGAGCTCCTTCAGCTCGCCCGACCCGAGCACGAGCGGGCCGACGCTCATCCGCCCGCCGCGGAAGACGAGGTAGTCGGCGCCGATCCGGGCGAGCTTCAGCTTCGCCTCCTGGATCGCGAACAGGTTCTCGACCGGCCCGGGCAGCTCTCCGTAGCGGTCCTCGACCGACGCGCGCAGCTCGCGCAGCTCGTCCTCTTCCTCCGTGAGGGCGAGCCGGCGGTGGAGGTCGATCTTCAGCGCCTCCGAGCCGATGTAGGCCGCCGGCACGTAGGCGTCGACGCGCGCGTCCACGCGGACCGGCCGCGCGGCGGTGCGGCGCCGCCCGGAGAGCTCGGCGACCGCCTCGTTCAGCAGCTCGACGTAGAGCTCGAAGCCGACTGCCGCCACATGTCCGGACTGCTCCGCCCCGAGCAGGTCGCCGGCACCGCGGATCTCGAGGTCGCGCATCGCGATCGCGAAGCCGGCGCCGAGCTCGGTGTGGTCGGCGAGCGTGGCCAGCCGCGCGCGGGCCTCGGGGCTCAGCTCCGACGCGGCCGGGTAGAAGAGGTAGGCGTAGGCGGTCACGTCCGAGCGGCCGACGCGGCCGCGGATCTGGTAGAGCTGGGCGAGCCCGAGCGCGTCCGCGCGCTCGACGATCAGCGTGTTCGCCTGCGGGATGTCGAGGCCCGACTCGATGATCGTCGTCGAGACGAGCACGTCCGCCTCGCCGGCGAGGAACTCGACCATTCGGTCCTCGAGCTCGCGCTCCTTCATCTGGCCGTGCGCGACGAGGATTCGCAGGTCGGGGCAAAGCTCACTGAAGCCGCTCGGCGGCCTCGTCGATCGTCTCGACCCGGTTGTGCAGGTAGAAGGACTGGCCGCCGCGCCTGTGCTCGCGGTCGAGCGCGGCCTTGATCTGCTCCTCGTCGTACTCGCCGACGTGCGTGCGGATCGGCCGGCGCCCCTCGGGCGGCGTCTCGATCACGGAGATGTCGCGCAGGCCCGAGAGCGACATGTGCAGCGTGCGCGGAATCGGGGTCGCGGTCAGCGCGAGCACGTCGACCTCGAGGCGCAGCGCGCGCAGCAGCTCCTTCTGGGCGACGCCGAAGCGCTGCTCCTCGTCGACGATCACGAGCCCGAGCGTCTTCGGGATCACGTCGCGGGAGAGGATCCGGTGCGTCCCGACGAGGATGTCGACCTTGCCCTCGGCGAAGTCCTTCAGCACCGCCTTCGTCTCGGCCGGCTTGCGGAAGCGCGAGACCATCTCGACCCGCACGGGGAAGTCGCGGAAGCGCTCGCGGAAGGTGTTCCAGTGCTGCTGCGCGAGCACCGTCGTCGGGACGAGCATCAGCGTCTGCTTGCCGTTCAGCGCGACCGCGAACGCCGCGCGGACCGCGACCTCGGTCTTGCCGAAACCGACGTCGCCGCAGACGAGGCGGTCCATCGGGCTCGGCGCCTCGAGGTCCTCCTTCACCGCCTCGATCGCGCGCTGCTGGTCCTCGGTCTCCCGGTAGGGGAACTCGGCCTCGAGCCGCTCGAGCCAGTCGCTGGAGAGGTCGTGCGCGACGCCGGGCGTGGTCTGGCGGCGCGCGTAGAGCCCGATCAGCTCGCCCGGCGAGCTCCTGGACGGACTCGCGGGCGCGGCTCTTCAGCAGCAGCCAGGCCTTGCCGCCGAGCTTCGAGAGCGCGGGCGCCTTCGCGTCGGCGCCGATGTAGCGCGAGACCTTCCCGATCTGCTCGTGCGGGACGTACAGCCGGTCCTCGCCGCGGAAGCCGAGGAACAGGTAGTCGCGCGTGACGCCGGCGACCTCCTTCGTCTCGAAGCCGAGCAGCTTCCCGACCCCGTGGTCCTCGTGGACGACGTAGTCGCCGGTGCGGAGGTCGGCGAAGGACTGGAGCGCGCGGCCGAGGCGGGCGCCGGCGCTCGGGGCGCGCTTGCGGAAGATCTGCGTGTCCGGGAGCAGGACGAGCCCGAGGTCGCGCCAGACGAACCCCCGCCGGGCCGGCGAGACCGTGAAGAACAGGCCCGCCTCGTCCGGGAGCTCCCCGCCCTCCTCGAGCCACTCGACCTCGAGGCGGCGGAGCAGGGCCGCGGTGCGGAGGCCGTCGCCGCGGTGCGGGAAGGCGACGACGACGCGCTGGCCCGCGCGGACGAAGGAGGCCAGCTCGTGCTCGGCCTCGGCGAGCCCCCGCGCCGCGACCGCCGGCCGCTGGGCCTCGAAGGCGTGCGGCTGGCCACGCGGGAACGGATCGAGCTGCGCCGCCCCGTCGAGCGGGACCGGGTCGAGCTGCTCCTCCTCCCAGACGCGCTCGACCTCCTCCGGCTCGAAGACGAGGTCGGGAGGGCGGTCGAGCACCGGCACGAGGTCGTCGGGGACTCCGGGCGTCTCGCCCTCGTCCAGGAGGGTCGGCTCGACGAGATCCAGGCGGCGCTCCGCCGCGGGGTAGATCGGTCGCGCGCTCGACCGGGTGCAGGGCACGCTGCGTGAACGGCGAGAAGGCGCGGATCGCCTCGATCTCGTCGCCGAAGAGCTCGATCCGGAGCGGCTCGCGGCCCGTGGTCGGGAAGACGTCGACGAGCCCGCCGCGGACGGCGAACTGCCCGCGCTCCTCGACCCGCTCGACGCGCTCGTAGCCGGCGAGCGCGAAGCTGCTCGGCGAGACCCTCGATGCCCGGCTCGTCGCCCGCGGCGAGGTCGATCCGCTCGGGACGCCGGCCGGGCGGCGGCAGCAGCTCCGCGAGCGCGGCCGCGGAGGCGCAGACGAGCCCGCCGCCGGCGAGCACGTCGAGCGCCCGGGCGCGCTCGCCGACGAGGTGCGGCGGCGGCTCGAGGCCCGAGTCCCAGCGGACGCCGCGGCTCGGGAGCAGCGCGACCTGCTCGTCGCCGAGGTACCACGCTGCCGCCTCGGCGGCGTCCCGGGCGTCGGCGTCCTCCGGCAGGAGCGCGACGAGCGCGCGCCCGGCGCGCAGGTGGAGCGCGGCGAGGAGCAGCGGCAGCCCGGCCTCGGAGACGCGCGCCCGTGCTCCGACCAGGTCATCTGCGAACGCGCCGAGGCGCTCGCTCTCGGCGAGCTCGACGGCGAGCGGATGCAGTGTCGGCCGGTCCATGACGAAAGACGGAACCGGGCGGTTCCGCGCGTTCGAGTGTACTCCCGGGGCGGTTGGGCGAAACCGCCGCTACCTTGAGAGCCGATGAAGCGCCTCATCCCCCTCGGCGCAGTGCTCGCTGTGCTGGTCGGAGCGCCGGCCGCGGCCGCGCAGGCGCCCTTTGCCTCGTGCGGTGACAACGGCCTCGTCTGCGCGACGCTGAGCGTCCCGCTCGACTACGCGAACCCCGCCGCCGGCCAGGTGCCGCTCTACGTCGAGGAGCTCCCGGCGGTCGGCAAGCCGCGCGGCGTGATGATCATGCTCGCGGGCGGGCCGGGCCAGGCCTCCGCGGAGACGTTCAACCTCGGCCTGAAGGCCGCGTACTGGCGCGCTTTCTTCCCCGGGTACACGCTCGTCGCCTACGACGACCGCGGCACGGGCAAGTCCGGCGCGCTCGACTGCCCCCGCGCGCCGACGATCGCGGCGTGCGGAAGCGCGATCACCGACCCGGGCCGACTACACGACGCCCGAGCACGGCGAAGACATCGAGTCGGTCCGCCTGGCGCTCGGGGTCGACAAGGTCGCCGTCTGGGGCGTCTCCTACGGCACGAAGCACGCGGTCGCCTATGCCCTCGCACACCCGACCCATGTCGAGCGCCTGCTGCTCGACTCCGAGGTGTTGCCGGACAAGGACACGATCGACCCGCTGTCGCTGCGCGTGGTCCCCGCCTCGGTGAACGGGATCTGCGCCAACAACCCGTGCGCCGGAATCCCGCCCGGGCGGGCGATCGGCTCGTCCAGCTCGCAAACCAGCTCGCAGGCGCACCCGGTCACGGCCTCGATCTCCTTCGGCCCGACGCTGGCGCCGTTCCAGGTCACCCTCGACGGCCAGGCGCTGCTGTCCCTCGCCTACGAGAGCGACCTCAGCTCCGCGGTCTCGTCGCAGCTCCCGGCCGCGGTCGACGCCGCCCTGGCCGGGTGGATGCTGCCGCTCGAGCGGCTTGCGTTCCTCGACCAGGTCAACAACACGGCCTCGGCGAGCGACGTCAACATCGTCCTCCTGCTGACGACGAACTGCGGCGACGGGCCGTTCCCGTGGGACCCGAACGCCACACCTGACGTGCGTCAGGCCGCGCTGGACGCGGCGGTCGCGGCGCTCCCGGCCGGCTCCGCCGGCCCGTTCGGAAGCTGGGCGCTGCAGAGCCTCCTGCCGTTCCTCTGCGTCAGCTGGCCGTCACCCTCCGGCGGCGCTGTCTACGGCGCGGGGCCGCTGCCGGACGTCCCGGTACTCGTCCTCACCGGCGACCGCGACATCAGGACGCCGACCGACGGGGCCCGCGCGATCGCGGCGCGCTTCCGGCAGGGACACGTCCTCGTCGTCCCCGGCGCCGGCCACTCGGTGCTGAACCACTCGGCCTGCGCAGCGAACGCAGTTCGCGGCTGGCTGAACGGAGCGACCCCGCCGGCGGTCTGCACGAAGTTCTCGCTCTACGTCCCGCCGCTCGGCGCCTGGCGGAAGTCGGTCGCGGCAACGCCGCCCGTTGCCCGCGTGCCCGGGCTCGCCGGCAAGACCCTGGCCGCGCTGCTCCAGACGATCCACGACGCCGAGGACAACTGGCTCCTCACGCGGGCTCCCAGGAGACGACGAGCGGCCTGGCCGGCGGGCGGCTCACACCCGACCCCGGCGGCGTCATCCGCCTCCAGGGCTACAGCAGCGTCGGCGGGCTCACGCTCAGCGGGAACATCGTGCTGAGGATGGACCCCTACGGCGACCCTGTCGTCCCTCTGACCGTGCAGTACGCACTGCTCTCGGTCGGCGGCCCGGGAGCCGCGCACGGCCGCGTCAGGCTGAGCGGCAACCAGCTGGCCGGAACGCTCGCCCGGCGCGCGGTCAAGTCGCGCTTCTAGCTGGGCGACGGCATACCGTTTCTGGACCCACCCCCCACCCTGGGAGGGGGGCGGGAGCCTAGCGCGCCGCACGTCACGAGGGCGTGACGGAAGTGCGCCGATTTCGGGTCGGTCAGTTGAAACGCTGCTGGGCGGCGTCCAGGCCCTCGCGCACGATCGACTCGACCGCGTCGGCGCCGCGGGCAACGAGGGCGTCGACGTCGGTCTCGGGGTCGAACGGAGCGAGGACGTAGTCCGCCACCGAGCGGCGATCGCCGCGGCCGGGCCTCCCCACTCCGATCCGGATGCGCAGGAAGTCCTGGGAGCCGAGCGAGGACGCGATCGAGCGCAGACCGTTGTGGCCGGCGAGGCCGCCGCCGAGGCGGGCCTGGAGGCGGCCCTCCTCGAGGTCGACGTCGTCGTGGACGACGAGCACAGCGTCGACGGGCGTCTTGAAGAACTTCGCGGCCGCGCCGATCGAGCGGCCGGACTCGTTCATGTAGGTCTCGGGCTTGACCAGCGCGAGCCTGCGCGTCGTCGAGACGGACCTCCGCGAGCTGGCCGGAGAACTTCGAGCGCCAGGAGCCGCCCTGCCGCCGCGCGAGCTCGTCGACGACCATCCAGCCGACGTTGTGGCGCGTGCGCGCGTACTCGCGGCCCGGGTTGCCGAGCCCTGCGACGAGCAGATCGAGCGTCGAGGCGGACTCGCCCCGACGGAGGAGGCGCACGGGGACCTAGCCTTCGGCGGCGTCGGGCTCGCCGGCAGGCTCGGCCTCGCCCTCGGCAGGTGCTTCCCCAGCGCCCTCCGGCGCTTCCTCGCCCTCGGCCACTTCGCCCTCGACGCCTTCCTCGCCCTCCTCGCCCTCGACCTCTTCGGGCTCCGGCTCCTCGACCTTCGTCGGCGACGGTCACCGTCGCGAGCACCGTCTCGGGATCGTCGAGGTACGTGACGCCCTCGCGCGTCGCCAGGTCGGAAAGCCGCAGCGAGTCGCCGATCTCCATCGCGCTGACGTCGAGCTCGATGCGATCGGGCACCTCCAGCGGCAGCGCCTCGACGCGGATCTCGCGCGCAACCTGCGAGAGGACGCCGCCCGCCTTCGCCCCGACCGACTCGCCGACGAGCTCGATCGACCACGGAGCTCTGGATCGGCTGGTCGAGACGGACCTCCTGGAGGTCGAAGTGCTCGATCTTTCCGCGGATCGGATCGACCTGGTAGTCCTTGAGAATCGACGCGTGGGTCGACTTCTGGCCCTCGAGAACGACGTCGAGAATGGCGTGCAGGCCGTGGCCGCCCGTCAGCACGCGCCGGAGCTCGCGCTCCTGGACGGAGATCGGGTGCGGCTTGTGCCCGCGTCCGTAGAGGACGCCGGGGATCATCCCGTCGCGGCGCAGCCGCCGGGATTCCCGCGTCCCGCGGTGCTCGCGCTCCTGAACTTCCAGACGGATCCGTTCGCCGGCCATGCGGCGGAGAAGTGTAGCGAAGGGCGCCGGCGCGCCTTGAAGGCGGCAAGAAATAGTCCCTGCCGGGCAGCCGGGCTAGAACAGCTGGTTCTCGCCGCCGAAGATGGCGGAGACCGAGTCGTCGGAGAACACGTTCATGATCGTGTCCGCGAGCAGCTCGCCGACCGAGAGCACCCGGAGGTTGTCGGGCCTGTTGAGCATGTCGATCGGGACGGTGTCGGTGACGACGATGCCGGCGATGTCGGAGTTCTTGAACTTCTCGAGCGCGTTGCCGCAGAACAGCCCGTGCGTCGCGAAGACCCAGACGTCGCCCGCGCCGTGCTCTTTCAGGACCCGGACGTTCGCGAGCAGTGTTCCGCCGGTCATGATCACGTCGTCGCCGACGATCGCGGTCTTGTCGCGGACGCGCCCGGCGATCTCGGTGACGGCGGCCTGGTCGTGTGCAGGCCGGGTCTTGTGCATGATCGCGAGGTCGGCCTCGATCATCTCGGCGAAGCGCTGCGCCATCTTCGCCCGGCCGGCGTCGGGCGCGACCGAGACGACGTCGGGGCCGGTCAGCCCGAGGTCGCGGAAGTGGTTCGCGAAGAGCGGGAGCGCAGTCATGTGGTCGACCGGGATCGTGAAGAAGCCCTGGATCTGGCCGGCATGCAGGTCCATCGTCAGCACGCGGTCGGCGCCGGCGAGCTGCAGCATGTCCGCGACGAGGCGCGCGGTCACCGGCTCGCGCGGCTTCGCCTTCCGGTCCTGGCGCGCGTACGGATAGAGCGGCACGACCGCGGTGATCCGCTTCGCGGAGGCGAGCTTCGCGCCCTGGATCATCACCAGCAGCTCCATCAGGTTCTTGTCCACCGGGGCGCAGCCGGTCTGGACGAGGAAGACGTCGGCGCCGCGAATCGACTCGTCATAGCGGCAGTAGGTCTCGTCGTTCGCGAACGTCGAGAGCTCGATCCCGCCGAGCTCGACGCCGAGCTTGTCGGCGATCCGCTGCGCGAGGTCGGGGTGTGAGCGCCCGGCGAAGACCATCAGGCGCTTCGACGGCCCCCGCTCGATCCAGTGGCCGGGCTGCGGCTGCGCGTGCTCGGTCATCGGGCCGAGCCCCGGCAGGCTTGCCAGCTCAGTCGTCGCCACCGTCGGTGTCCTTTCCACGCTCGTAGACCCATCCTTCCTTCGTCTCCTGCCGCGGGGGGAAGCCCGCGAGCGACCCCGGCGGGACGTCATCCGTGACGACCGTTCCCGCCCAAAGCCAAACATCGTCCCCAACCGTGACCGGAGCAACGAACGTATTGTCGACACCGGTCCTGACGTTCTTGCCGATCGTCGTCTTTCCCTTCGGCCGGCCGGGCTCGTGCGAGTAGTTCGCGGTCACGTTGCCGGCCGCGATGTTCGTGCCCTCACCGATCTCGGCATCGCCGATGTACGAAAGGTGCGGCACCTTCGCGCCGGCGCCGATGCGCGACTGCTTGATCTCCACAAATGTCCCCGCCTTCGCTCCCGCCTCGAGAACGGTGCCGGGGCGAAGGTAACAGAACGGGCCCACGATCGCGCCTTCGCCGATCGAGGCGTCGACCGCGACCGCGTGGGGGCCGACCTCGGCGCCGGCGGCGATCCTGGTGCTGCCGCGAAGAACCGTGAAGGGATGGACGACGGCGTCGGCCTCGAGGGTCACCCCATGGTCGATCCAGGCCGTCCTCGGGTCGACGATCGTCACCCCGGCGAGCATGTGCGCCTCGTTGATCCGGTCGCGGAGCTCCGCCGCGGCGACCGCAAGCTCCGCACGGGTGTTGATCCCGAGCGGGGCGAGTTCGTCGGGGCAGCGCCACGCAGCAGCGCGCCGGCCCGCGGCGACAAGGTGGGCGATCGTGTCGGTGAGGTAGAGCTCCCCCTGGGCGTTGTGCGGGTCGAGCTTCTCGATCGCCGTCCAGAGCGGGCCGGCGGAGAAAACGTAGGTGGAGGAGTTGAGCTCCCGGATCTCGCGCTGCTCCGGGGAGGCGTCCCGGTCCTCGACAATCGCCTCCACGCTTCCGTCGCCGCCGCGGACGATCCGGCCGTAGGGAAGCGGGCGGCTCGCCTCGAACGAGAGGATCGTCACCGCGGCCCCCTCTCGCTCGTGCTCGGCGGCGAGCTCTCCCAGGTGCTCGGCAGTGAGCAGCGGCGCCGCCGCGTCGAGCACGAGCAGGTCGCCTTCGAAGCCGGAGAGCGCGTCCCGGGCCGAGGCGACGGAGTCGCCGGTCCCGAGCGGCTGCTCCTGGACCGCGACCTGCATTCCCTCGAAGGCGTCTGCCGAGTCGGGCGAGGCGACGATCACGACCGGGTCGGCTCCGGCCTCGCGAGCAGCCGCGATCACCCAGTCGATCACGCGCCGACCGAGCAGCGGGTGCAGGTGCTTCGGCACGGACGACCGCATCCGCGTCCCGAGTCCGCCTGCCATCACTATTGCCGCGAGGTTGTTCGAGGAAGTCACGGTGTCGATGACTGGGCCGCCAGGATTCGAACCTGGGATCGCGGGACCAAAACCCGCTGCCTTACCGCTTGGCTACGGCCCATCACGGACTGATTGTGCCTCAGGTCTTGTTCGATGTCCGGCTGCCGCCACGCTCACCCAGCAGCAGGATCACCGCAACGGCTGCGAAGAGGCCGGCGATGATCAGCGCAAAGCTGCCGATCAGGAGCGCGATGACGCACAAGAGAATCGCGAACGCCTGTGTGGCGGCGGCGATCCAGGAGAGCTGGCGGCCGGTGTCGGAGTCGAGCGACCGGCCAGCGAAGACGTAGAAGGCGATGATCGGGGCGGAGATGATGATCACGGTCCAGCGCGTGAAGTCCTTCTCCAGCGCCACGATGATCCCCTCGAGGAACGCGAGCCCGAGTGCGAGCTTCAGCCGGCGCGCCTCGAGCCAGACCGCGGTGCCGCTTCGCTCGTGCTCCTGCTCTGCTGCCGTCTCCGTCACGCGCGCAACCTACCACGCCGGCCCGCCGACCCAGACCCGGCCGTTGGCCTCCGCTCGGGTCGCGGCGATCACGGCCTGCGATGGGTCGTCGAAGAGCCCGTAGACGGCCGGACCGGCACCGCTGACGTCGGCTCGGAACGCACCAAGTGCGCGCAGCTCGTCCGCCAGCGGCGAGGAGCTCAGGTCGTTCGGGGGGAGCGAGACGAGGTCGCCCGCGGAGAGGGCGGCGAGGAGCTGTGCCCGGCGTTGCTCATACCCGTCCGCGCCGCGCCGCTCGTCGAACGCCGCGTAGACGGCGCCGGTCGACTGCTTGGTCTCGCGGTCGGGAATGACCAGGAGCACGGTGTGTGGCTGCGGCAGGTCGAGCGGCGCCAGGTCGCTGCCGTCGCCCTCGCCGATCTGCGGCCCCTCGCGGAGGAAGAACGGCACGTCTGCGCCGAGCTCGGCGGCAAGGCCGTGCAGCGCCTCGGACGAGAGCGGCGGGTCGAGCGTCTCGTTCGCGAGCCGCAGGGCGGCGGCGGCGTCTGAGCTGCCGCCGCCGAGCCCGGCTGCGACCGGGATCACCTTGTCGATGCGGACGGCCCAGTCGGGGTCGACACCGGCTGCTGCCGCGAGCCGCTCGAGTGCGCTACGAACGAGCGTGTCTCCGTCGAAGCCGTCCACACGGAGCCGCTCGGCCGGCTGGAGCTCGATCCGGTCGGCCAGCTCGATCCGCTGGAGGACGGTGGTGACCTCGTGCTTTCCGTCCGGCCGCGTGGGGCCGACGACGAGCGCGAGGTTGATCTTCGCGTGCGCGTTCACCGGAGCAGCCGCTCGAGCTCGACGAACTCCTCGGGCTCGAGAGCTTCGGCGCGCACGGCGGGCGGCCGCCCGAGCGCGGTCAGGGCCCCGACGGCCTGCTCCCGCGAGGCGGCGCCCGCGAGCAAGAGCGAGTTCGGGAGCGTCTTGCGCCGGTGCGCGAACGCGGCCTCGACCACGCGCTTCACCTGCGGGAACCGATCGGGGAGCGGCGTGCGCCGGAAGGCGACCAGCGCCGAGTCCACGTTGGGAGGGGGCCTGAACACCGTGCGCGACACCGGGTGGAAACCGGTGCGCTCCGCTGCGAGCCGGACGAGGACGGAGACGGCGCCGTAGGCCTTCGTCCCCGGGCCGGCGAAGAAGCGGTCCGCGACCTCCCGCTGCACCATCACGCACCAGCTGCGGAGCGCTGGCAGGCCGTCGAGGCTCTCGACGACGATCGGCGTGGCCACGTTGTAGGGCAGGTTCGAAACGAGCTTGCGCGGGGGTGGCTCGAGGTCGACCAGGTCGAGTTGGAGCGCGTCGCCGAACTCGAGTCGGACATTCGGGATCCCGGCGAGGTGCGCCTCGAGCGAGCGGTCGATCTCGACTGCGTGGACGAGCGAGACGCGGCCGGCGAGGTAGCGCGTGAGCACGCCGAGACCCGGCCCGATCTCCAGCACCACGTCGTCGGCTTCGAGCCCGGCGAGCCGGCCGATCACGCCGAGGATGTTCTCGTCGACGAGGAAGTGCTGACCGAGCTCCTTCTTGGGCCGCACGCTCACGGCAGCTGGAAGGCGACCTTCGCGTTCGACTCGATCTGCCGCTCGAGCTCGTCCGGGTCGTCGCCGCGTGCCGCCGCCAGGCCGGCGAGTGTGTGCATCACGTTCGCCGGCTCGTTCGGCCGGCCCCGGACCGGTTGCGGCGCCAGGTAGGGGCAGTCGGTCTCCGCGAGCAGGCGATCGGCCGGCACCTGGGTGGCAGCGAGCCGCAGCTCAGAGGCGTTCGGGTAGGTGACGTTCCCGGCAAACGAGACGTAGTAGCCGCGCTCGAGCGCGACGGGCAGGAGCCCGGCCGACGAGAAGCAGTGCAGGATGACCGTGCCGGCGAAGCTGCGCAGGACGTCCACCGTTTCGGTGTCCGCCGCGCGAGTGTGGACCACCACCGGCTTTCCCAGCTGCTCGGCGAGCGCCAGCTCCGACTCGAAGACCTTGCGCTGCTCCGCCCGCGGCGACAGGTCACGGTAGAAGTCGAGGCCGGTCTCGCCGACGGCCACTGCACGCGGATGCCGGAGCAGCGGCTCGAGCTCACCCAGCCGGCCTCCCTCGCTCGCAGCCTCGTGTGGATGGATCCCGAGGATCGCGAAGACACTTTCTTGGGCGCCCGCGAGCTCGAGCGCGGTGCGGCAGCCCTCGACCGTTGTCCCGACCGTGAGGATCCTCGCCACGCCGGCCTCCGCGGCGCGGGCGACGGCGCCGTCGGGATCGTCGAGCGCATCGAGATGCGCGTGCGTGTCGATCACGCTGCTGCGTCTTGCTCTTCGATCCGCGGGAAGAGCGGCGCGGCCGGCTCGATCCCTTCGGCCGCCTCCGCGGTCTGCGAGCGCACTCGATCGAGCGAGAGGTCCGCCGGCTGCCGGAGCGCCTCGAGGATGCGGGGCGCCGTATCCGGCAGGTACGGCGAAACCGCGACGGCGACCGCGACGAGACCATCGGCCAGGTCGTAGAGGACGGCGTCGAGTTCGCCGGCCCTGCTCTCGTCCTTCGCGAGCTCCCAGGGCGCGTTCACCTCGACGTGCTGGTTCAGGCGGCGGATCGCCTGCCAGATCTCCTCGAGCGCACCAGTGATGTCGAACCGATCGAGGCGCTCGACGAGCGCGGCGCGGAGCGCCTCTGCATCGATCGCACCCGACCCGGGCGACTTCGTGAGCGCCCCGTCGCGGTAGCGGGCGATCATCGCGGTCGTCCGCGAGAGGAGGTTGCCGAAGTCGTTGCCGAGCTCGCGCTCGTAGCGCTCGCGGACGTCGTCAAGCGAGGCGCTCCCGTCTTGCCCGAACGAGATCGCCCGGGCGCACCAGAAACGCACCGCGTCCGGGCCGTAGACGTCGATCAGCTCCAACGGGTCGATCACGTTACCCCGGCTCTTCGACATTTTGCGGTCGTCGAGGAGCAGGTAGCCGTGGACGAACAACTGCTGCGGAACCTCGTAGCCGGCGGAGAGCAGCATCGCCGGCCAGAAGACGCAATGGAAGCGGAGGATGTCCTTCGCGAGCAGGTGGTGGACAGCCGGCCAGAACTCCGGCACGAGGTCGTCGCCCGGCCGGGCGTATGTCAGGGCGCTCAGGTAGTTGACGAGCGCATCCGCCCACACGTAGGCGACCTGGCTCTCGTCCCACGGCAACGGGATGCCCCAGTCCTGGCCCGCGCGGCTGATGCTGAAGTCCTGCAGGCCGCCGGCGATGAAGCTCCGCGCCTCGTTGTAGCGAAAGCCCGGGAGAACGAAGTCGGGTCGCGAGTCGTAGATCTCGAGCAGCTTGTCCTGGTAGGCGGAGAGGCGGAAGAAGTAGTTCTTCTCCTCGATCCAGTCGGCCGGTCGGTCGTGGATCGGGACACTTGCCGTCGACGAGTTCATCCTCGTTCTTGAACGCCTCGCAGTCGACGCAGTACCAGCCGGCATAGACGTCCTCATAGACGTCGCCGTTGTCGTAGATGCGCTGGAGGAAGGCTCGGACGAACGCCTTGTGCCCCTCATCGCTCGTCCGGATGAAGAAGTCATTCGAGATGTTGAGGCGCTCGGGCAGTTCCCGCCAGACGACCGCGATCTTGTCGACGTATTCCTGGGGCTCCAGTCCCTGCTAGCGAGCGACCCTGGCGACGTTGGTCGCATGCTCGTCGACGCCCGTGAGGAAGAAAGTCTCCTCGCCGCGCTGGCGGTGATGGCGGACGAGGATGTCGGCCGCGATCGTCGTGTAGGCGTGCCCGATATGCGGGGTCGAGTTCACGTAGTAGATCGGCGTTGTCAGGTAGAAGCGCATCACCCGGGATGATAGGCGCGAGGTGTTGCGCGACCCGGCCCGGCGCCGAGCCGGACGGCCGGCGGCGCACGAGTGCGATCGATCCCAGCGCGCAGGCGGCCGCGACGAGCAGCGGCAGCGGCACGAGCGGACGCGGATGCGCCGGCGGTACTACCGAAACCGGCGGCTGCACCGCGCGAGACGTCGTCGAACGGCGAATCGGCCGCGATCGGCGTTCTGCGTCCGGCGGTCGCATCGCTTCGGTGGAGGACGACGACTCGGTGACAGGCGACGACGCGGGTGTGGATTCCACGGCTTCCGGGCGTACCGGCGCAGGAGCCACATGCGGAGCTACCGGTTGCCGCTCGGCCGTCGCCGGGGGCCGCCGGACCGTTCGCACGGGCGGGTGCACGACGGGATGAGCCACGAATCTCGGCTCGGGGGAAACGCGCGTGCGCTTGGCTACGGCAATCGTGAGCGCGGGCGACTCGCCGGCCGTGGGCAGATCGGAGGCCTTGCCTGGAGTCACCGACGCCGGCAGCGTCTCAAGAGGCGGTTCGGCAGCCGCCGGCGCCGCCGCAGGCGCAGGCAAGGGCGAGGACGGAGGCGGTTCCGGCACCGCGAGGGGAGCCGGGCTCGCCTTGGGAGCGCTGCTGGCCCTGGAGGCGGGCATCGCGGTAGGCGCGGGCGGCGGCGGAGGCGCTGCCCGCGTCGGGGGCTCGGGATCCGACGGGACCGGCGCGGGCACAGGCGCCGGAGGCGCCGAGGCTGAGCGCGACGGAAGAAAGCGCAAGGGATCGACGTACCCGTTCGGATCGCTGGTCAGGCGGACGCCGAGGTGCAGGTAGGGCTGGGCCCACTCGGCGTCGCCTGAGCTGCCGAGCGTCCCGATCGGATCGCCCTCGTCGACAGACGCGTTCCGTCTGACGCCCAGCGAGCCGAGGTGGACGAGCGTCACGGAGTAGCCGTCGGCGGCACGGATCGTGATCGAGCGTCCACTCCTGGGCAACGATCCCGCGAAGACGACGACGCCGGCGCGCGGCGCGCGCACCACCTCGCCCTCGATGCCGCCGATGTCGGCCCCTCGGTGCTGGCCGCCGGCGTACGGGTCGTCGCCAACCCCGAACGGGCGCAACACGGATCCTGACACGGGCCAGCTCCAGGCGCCCGCGGCGGGCGCGAGCACGAGGGACGCGAGGAGCAAGAGGCTCGTTGTTCGCAGTCGCGGCAACACTGCGTCCAGGGTAGGCGGACGCAATCGCCGTTGTCAAATCTGATTACAGATTAGTCACAGTCTCGTGTGAGTTCTGTCACAGTGACCCCCGATACAGGGCGTTACGAGACGCCCCCGTCAGCCGAGCGACGAGATCGGCTGCCTGGCGGCGGGGAATGCCAACGCCGACGAGTTCCGCGACGGCGGCGATTCCTGCATCCTCGTCAGGCCCGCTCCTGGCCCACGCGTCGAGCACGAAAGTGATCTCTCCCTTGGGCGCCTCCGTGAACGCGTCCGCCACCTCGGCGGCACTGCCGCGTACGACCTCCTCGAACTGCTTGGTCAGCTCCCGGCAGACGGCGACCCGGCGCTCCGGGTACGCGTCGGCGAGCGAGCGCAGGGTTGCCGGGAGCCGTTGCGGCGACTCGAACGCGACCGCCGGCCACTGCCAGCCGGCGAGCTCCTCCCAGAGCGCCCGGAGAGCAGCGGCGCCGCGCGGCAGATACCCGACGAACTGGTAGCGCTCCGCCGAAAAGCCACTCGCGACGAGCGCCGTCTCGACCGCCGAGGCACCCGGAAGAACCGTGACGGGCACGCCCGCCTCGAGCGCGGCTGCGATCAGCCGGGCGCCGGGGTCGTTGATCGCGGGCAGGCCGGCATCGGAGACCAGCGCCACTCGCTCGCCTCCCTCGAGGCGCGGCAGCAGCTCTGCCGCGCGCTTCGCCTCGTTGTGCTCGTGGTAGCTGACGACCCTCGCGCGAGATTCCGTGCCGCTGGAGCAGAACGCGCGTCCGGCGAGTGTCCTCGCAGAGCACGACGTCCGCCTCGGCCAGCTCGCGGAGCACGCG
This sequence comes from uncultured Actinomycetes bacterium, assembly GCA_963779025.1. GTDB lineage: Bacteria > Actinomycetota > Thermoleophilia > Gaiellales > Gaiellaceae > DATBLE01. Next base: position 289,216 of record CAVZWR010000005.1, on the reverse strand, counting down.
CAGGGTGACGTCCTCGAGGTTGCCGATCGGAGTCGCGCAGACCGCGAGCGGCATCAGGTCGAGGCCGTCTCGAGCGCCTCGAAGGCGACCATCCCAGCACCGATCATTCCCGCTGAGGTGCCGAGCTCCGCGCGAACGATCCGGTAGGAGTCGTGGACCGAGACCAGCACCTCGCGGTCGGCGATCGCCTGCGCCGGCTCGAACAGGAGCTCGCCCGCGGCGGCGAAGCCGCCGCCGACGACGATCAGCTCGGGGTTGAAGATGTTGACGAGGCTCGCGATTCCCGAGCCGAGGTGCTCGCCGATCCCGGTCAGGATGCGGACGGCGAGCGGATCCCCCTCGCGCGCGAGGCGGACGAGGCGGTGGGCGTCGGCCGCCGGCCCGAACGCCTCGGCGGCGAGCTCGTCCGCGGCTTTTCCGGACGCGTACGACTCCAGATGCCCGCGACCGCCGCACCGGCAGGGCACGCCGTCGTGGACGATCACCATGTGTCCGATCTCGGCGCCGGCGCCGAACCAGCCACGGTAGGGCTTGCCGCCGAGGATCAGCCCGCCGCCGACCCCGGTACCGAGCGTGAGCATGACCATGTCGGTCGTCCCACGCCCCGCGCCCGCCTTCCACTCGGCGATCGCCGCGGCGTTCGCGTCGTTGTCCATCCCGACCGGGACGCCGAGCCGGTCCGTCATCTTCTGCCTGAACGGGACTCCGCGCAGAGGGATGTTCACCGACCCGAGCGCGATGCCATGCCGCTGGTCGATCTGAGACGGGATCCCGAATCCGACTGCGACGACGCTCTCATCGATGAACTCGCGGACGGCAGCCTCGAGGCCGTCGAGCAGAGCGTTCTCATTCTCGATCGGAGTCGGATACTCACGGTGGCCGACCACCGTGCCGTCGCGGGCAATGAGACCGGCCAGGATCTTCGTCCCGCCGACGTCCACACCGATCACCTGGGCATCCAAGGGCGGCGGCTACCATAACCCGCCGGATGCCGTCCGGAGAAAAGCCCTACCGGGTCTACCGCGGCGGCCGCGCCAGAGGGAAGGTTCCGAAGGCGCAGAAGCCGACGCCGCGGGGCGGCGCGCGGCGGAGCTTCGACCTTCCGGCCGAACCGGGGCTGGTTGCGCTGGATCCCGGTCGCGCTCGGGATCCTCGTCGTCTTTCTCGTCGTCTGGGGGCTCGCGAGCTACTTCCAGTTCCGGAACGGCGTCTCGGACGCGAACAAGCGGCTTCCGGACGGGGCTCGGCAGGCGCTCGACGACGATCACGGCAGCGCGACCGACATCCTCCTGCTCGGGACCGACCACGCGCAGCTCAAGGGGCGGGAGTCTGCGAACCGGACGGACTCGATCACGCTCCTCCGGGTCGACAAGGACAAGCACCGCATGGCGTATCTCTCGATTCCGCGCGACCTGCGCGTCGAGATCCCCGGACACGGCTCGGGGAAGGTCAACGCGGCGATGCAGCTCGGCGGCGCTGCGCTCGCGGTCAAGACCGTGCGCGTGCTCACCGGGCTGCCGGTCAACCACGTCGTCGTCGTCGACTTCAGCCAGTTCGAGGATCTGATCGACAAGCTCGGTGGGATCACGATCGACGTGCCCGAGAGGATCGTGTCCAAGTTCGACTGCCCGTACGCGACCGAGGAGCGGTGCGCGCAGTGGGACGGCTGGCGGTTCGCCAAGGGCAAGCAGCACATGGATGGGCGCCGCGCGTTGATCTACGCCCGCGTGCGGAAGAACAAGCTGAACCCGGCCGACACCGACTTCTCGCGCGCGGAGCACAACCAGCAAGTGCTGAACGCGGTCGCGGCGAAGCTGACCGGCTTCGGAACGGTGGTCAAGCTGCCGTTCATCGGCGACGACCTGCTTGCGCCGGTCGCGACCGACATCTCGACGCAGGGGTTCCTCTCACTCGGCTGGTCGAAGTTCCGCGGCAGCGCGGACGGGACCCTGCACTGCCGGCTCGGGGGCGAGTCGAGCGGGGGCGACATCATCCCGACCGAGGAGGACCGCGCGGTGATCTCGATGGTCAAGGGCGACTCGGCGCCGCAGCCGCCCCCGCCCGGGTCGGGCGCGTTCGGGCCGGGGTGCGTCACCGGGAACCGGACGCTGGGCGTGCGGTAGTGCGCTTCGCCGGGACAGGCTGAAGCCTGTCCCACGTCTACGAGCCGCTGTCGGCGGCCGCCTTCTTCTCCGGCTTCTCGTCCTTCTTCTCGGCCTTCTCGTCCTTCTTGCCACCGTCGGGCGTCGAGTCGGACGAGTCTCGCTTCTTTCCCTTCCGCCCGTAGTCCGTCGAGTAGAACCCGGAGCCCTTGAAGTGGATCGGCACCGGATGCAGCACCTTCACGAGCGGGCTCGCGCCGCAGACCTCGCAGACCTCCGGGTCCGGATCGCTCATCTTGTGGAAAACCTCGAACAGATGACCTTTCGGACAACGAAATTCGTAGATCGGCACGGCAAAACAACGGTATCACCGGCATCCGCGGCCACTCCCGCCGCGTAACCTGAGCAGCCGTGGCCGAGACAGCCGTCGAACCCAGGCCCCGTACGCTCGCCCGGGCGACGCCGCGAGACCTCGGCCGGCGCCTGTTCGCCGCGGGCGTCGCGGCGATCACGATCGGTACGGGCGCCTTCCTGCTCGTCCAGCTCTCCGGCTGGCCGCCGCACGAGGACGAGACGCTGCCGCTGTTCGTCGGCCGCCACTCGCTCGGCGACCTGTTCGACATCGTGCTCGGGAAGCGCGGCGGCGCGCCTCTCCACTTCGTGCTCGCCTGGATCGTCGCCCACGCCGGGGGTGGGCTCGAGACGATGCGCTTCCTCTCCGCGCTCTTCGCGACGGCGAGCCTCCCGGCGATCGCGATCCTCGGCCGCCGGCTCGCCGGCCGTGGGCCGGGGCTCGCCGCGGCCGCGCTCGCGGCCGGAAGCTGGGTGCTGCTCTTCCACGGCATCTACGCGCGGATGTACAGCCTCTTCCTCTTCCTCTCCACGCTCTCGTACCTGGCGCTGCTCCGCGCGCTCGACCGCGGCGGCCGCGCCTGGATTCCCTGGGCGATCCTGATGCTGCTCGCGATCTCCGCGCATCCCTACGGCGCGCTGGTGCTCGGCTCGCAGGGGCTGTACGTCCTGGTGACGCGGCGCCGCTTTCGGCAGGCGATCCCGGCCTTTGCGGCCGTCTTCCTCCTCGCGATCCCGCTCTGGCGGAGCAGCCTCGTGCTCGCGAACCGCTTCGACGTCGGCGTCGGGGGCGGCGGCGGCGGGAAGCTTCGCACCCCGCGGGAGGTGTTCGCCTACCTCTGGCACGTCGCCGGCGACTCGTCGACCGGCTACACGGGCGCACTCGTCGTCGTGCTCGTGCTCGCCCTGATCGGGCTGATCTGGCTCGCGCGCGAAAGGCCGCAGGCCGGCCTGCTCACCGCCTGTGTCGTCCTCACCCCCATGTTGTTCTTCCTCGTCGGCCGCTTCGGCGGGAACTCGGCGCCCGAGTCGCGCCACCTGATCTTCGTCCTGCCCTTCCTCGCGCTCGCGGCCGGCGTCGGGAATCCTGGCAGTCACGCGCGACGCACCCTACGGCGGCTGGCTGGCAGCGCTCGTCGTCGTCGCCCTGCTCCCGTTCGAGGTCGCCTGGGGCTGGCACAAGACGCCCGCGCTCTTCGACCGCGAGAACCCGGTACGGGTGGACGCGCGCGGCGCCGCAGCGACGTGGCTTGCCGCCACCTCACGCCCAGACGACGTCCTCTTCGCCTACGAGCCGCTCTACCTCGCCGCCTGGGAGCGCAACCGCTCGGCCGTCTCGCGGACGGTCGTTCCGCGCGCGGACCCGAAGCTCGCCCTCGAGACTCTCGAGGAGGCGAAGAAGCCGCTCGGACGAGGCGTCTTCGTCTTCGACGCCGGCGACAACAACAACTACGTGAAGAAGACGCACGTCGAGCTGCGCCTGCCCTTCCCGCGCAGCGAGTTCGAGGGCCGGGCCTACGGGCCCTACCTGATCATCCGCACCCGCAAGCCGACCGTCACGATCGCGCACTACCTGGACGCAGCCCGCAAGGCCGAACTGATCGGCAAGTCACTCGCGATGGGCGACGCCGACATCAACTACGCGACGATCCGACAGGCTCAGGTCCGGCTCTTCGTCCGCTCGCGCTCCAGAGTCTCCTCGTAGCACGGCGCCGCGTCGAACGCAGCGAGGCCCGCGGGGGTGCGGCGCTTCGTAGGCCGCTTGCGGCGCGCGGCTGCGACCCCGGCCGACACGCCGACCAGCCCGCCGATCAGGAAGGAACGCAGCCGGCCGCGACCGCGACGACCTTCATCCACGCGCCTACTCTGCCAGCTGCTCGATCCGCTCGGCGGCCCGCGCCAGCGCCGCGCCGTCGAAGGCAAACGGCACCGCGTTCGGAAGGTCGTGGAACGGCGGCCCGTCCAGATCGTCCGACCCGGCCGCGGCGTTCAGCGCGTACCGCACCGGGATCTCGTGGCAGACGACGAGCACCCGCTGCACGTTGCGCTCGAGCAGGTCGCGATACGCCGCCGCATACCGTCGCGCCGCATCGTCGAGGCTTTCCCCTCCCGGAAACGCCCGCTTGCGTCCGAGCTCCCGCTTCACCTCCCGGTACCGCTCGATCGGGAACCCCTCCAGGTCGCCGATCCTGATGTCGTCGAGCCGCGGCTCGACCTCGACCGGGACGTCGCGGCCCGCGACCGCGAGCTCCGCCGTCTCCTTCGTCCGCGGAAAGCGTGAGTGCACGCAGAGGTCGAGCTCGACGTTCGCGAGCTGCGCGCCGAGCAGCCGTGCCTCCTCCCGCCCCTTGTCCGTCAGCGGCACCGCGACCGACGGATCGCCGTTCACGCGCCGCTCGAAGTTCAGGGTCGATTCGGCGTGCCGGGCGAGGAAGACGAGCAACTAGGCGGAGAGCTGCTCGAGCAGCTCGTCGATCTCGACGAGCTCGAAGGTCTGGAAGCGCATGCTTCCCCGCGCGCCGAGCGCGACCGAGATCTTCGCCATCGTCTTCGCGTCGGGCGCCTCGATGATGTTCAGGAAGTCGTAGGCGCCGATCATCGCCCACTGGTGCAGGACGCTCGCGCCGAGCTCCTCCACGTCCCTGTTGACCTCCTTCAGCCGGTCCGGGTTGGCCTGGAGCGTCTGCGTCCCCTTCGGCGTCAGGGTGGACAGCATCACGTACTTCGGCATTCACGCCTCCTTCGGTCGAGGAACGGAGCGTAGTTTCTCCCTCGCGGACTGGTCGAGGTAGAGCAGGGCCGAGCCGAGGAAGAGCATCGGCGAGAGCACGAGGTCGGCGAGGAACGCCGCGGAGCGCTCCGTGATCTCGCCGCCGCCGCGCAGGAGCAGGGCGAGCATCAGCCGGACGACGTAGAAGAGGATCACGAGCGTCGCCAGCCCGCCGAGCGCGTGCACGTAGTCCGCGCGCCCGAGCCGGATCGAGCGCTTGAACGACTCCCGGAAGCCCTTGCCCTCGACGAGCGCGGCCGGGACGACCCAGGCGAAGAAGGCGAGGTAGGCGAGTGCCGGCAGCGCCAGCAGGCCGAGCACCGCGGCCAGCAGTGGCGCCGGGATGAAGACGAGCACGCCGATCCCGTACGCCCTCGCGAGCCGGCGGCCGTCGGGGCGCACGCCCGTGACGAGCACGTAGGCCGCGAGGTACGACACGGTGAGGAGCAGCGCGCCCAGCGTGGTCGAGGTCTCGACTCCGCCGCCGAGGAGGGACTTCGGCTCGTGGAACCACTTCGCGGGCGGGTGACCCCGGGGCTCGACGTGCCGGTGCCCGAACGCGAAGGTCAGCTGGGTGATCGCGGCGACCGAGATCCCGAGCGGAAGCGACTGGAAGAAATGTCCCTGGTAGAAGCGGATCGTCTCGGCGACGAGCTGGCCGAGCGTCCGGCGCTCGGGCGGCAGCGGGGCGGGGCGGGGCTCGGGTTTACGCGGCGCCGACTTCGTGCGCCCCCTCCGGGCCACTAGTAGCGCCGCCGCCTCAGCAGGTAGAGCAGGAAGTAGACGGGCACCGTTACCCAGAAGAAGAAGGCGCCGATGCCCCACGCGGTCGCGTGCTTGCTGCCGTGCCGGCTCGCATGCCAGTAGATCCACATCGAGAGCGCCACTGCAAAGAGCAGCGCGAGGACGAACTGCGCAGGCGTGAACGATCCGAGCAGCGGCGGCACGTGCCGAGCGTAGATGAGTAGCATCGGCGGCGATGGGCTACCACGTCGTCCGCGCCGGCGAGCACTCGTACGAGGAACGCCAGAAGCCCGAGGGTCGCGAGAGCGACCCGGCCCGCACCGCATCCGACATCTCGACGGCGGCGGAGCTTCAGCACTCCCGGGCACGTCTCTGGCGCTACCCGCCGGGGACACTCGGCCGCCGGCATGCGGACCACGCGCAGGAAGAGGTCTTCGTCGTCCTCGCCGGGACGCTGACCATGCACCTCGGCGACCCGCCGGAGCGGGTCGAGCTCCCGCCCGAGAGCGTGGTCGCGGTGGAGCCGGGAACGGCGCTTCAGCTCCGGAACGACGGCGCCGACGAGGCGGTCGTCTTCATCTACGGCGCGCCCCCGGTTCAGGAAGGCGCGGACTTCTTCGAGGACGCAGAGCCCTAGCAGCCTCAGGCGGCGGCGGCGACCCGCTCCGCCCGCGCGAAGACCAGCTCGCCGTCCTGCGCGTCGACGCGGATCGTGTCGCCCTCTTCGAACTCGCCCTCGAGCAGGCGCAGCGCGAGCGGGTTCTCGAGCATGCGCTGGATCGCGCGCTTCAGCGGGCGGGCGCCGTAGGTCGGGTCCCACCCGGCCTCCGCGAGCACCTCCTTCGCCTCGTCCGTCAGCTCGAGCGCCAGGGAACGCTCGGCCAGCCGCTCGCGCAGCCGCGCGAGCTGGAGCTCGACGATCGAGCCGAGCTGCTCCCGCGAGAGCGGATGGAACTCGACGATCTCGTCGATGCGGTTCAGGAACTCCGGCCGGAAGAACTCGCGGAGCGCATCGACCGAGCGGACGTTCGAGGTCATCACGATCACGGTGTTCCGGAAGTCGACCGTGCGGCCGTGGCCGTCGGTCAGTCGGCCGTCGTCGAGGATCTGGAGCAGTACGTCGAAGACCTCGGCGCTCGCCTTCTCGATCTCGTCGAGGAGGACGACCGAGTACGGCCGGCGGCGGACCGCTTCCGTGAGCTGGCCGCCCTCGTCGTAGCCGACGTACCCGGGCGGCGCGCCGACCAGGCGCGCGACCGTGTGCCGCTCCTGGTACTCGGACATGTCGAGCCTGACCATCGCCCGCTCGTCGTCGAACATGAACTCGGCCAACGCCCGGGCGAGCTCGGTCTTCCCGACGCCGGTCGGGCCGAGGAAGACGAACGAGCCGATCGGCCGGTTCGGGTCCTGGAGCCCGGTCCGGGCGCGGCGCAATGCGTTCGCGACCGCCGAGACCGCCTCGTCCTGGCCGACGACGCGCTCGTGCAGCCGCTCCTCCATGTGGATCAGCTTCTCCGTCTCGCCCTCGAGCAGCCGGTCGACCGGGATCCCCGTCCAGCGCGCGACGACCGCGCCGACGTCGTCCTCGTCGACCTCCTCCTTGACCATTGGCGGCGCCTCCGGCTCCGCCCTGGCCGTCAGCTCCTGCTCGAGCGCCGGGCAGCTCCCCGTAGCGGATCTCGGCGACGCGCTGGAGGTCTCCGTCCCGCTCCGCGCGCTCGGACTCCATGCGCAGCTCGTCGATGCGGCGCTTGATCTCGGAGACCCGCTCGAGCGCCTCCTTCTCCTTCGCCCAGCGGGCGGCGAGCTCGTCGCGGCGTGCCTTCGCCTCCGCGAGTTCGCGCTCGATCGGCTCGCGCACCTCCTTCTTCTCCTTCTTCATCGCCGCGAGCTCGATCTCGAGCTGCCGCACGCGCCGGTCGGCCTCGTCGAGCTCGAGCGGCGAGGAGTCGATCTCCATCCGCAGCCGCGACGCGGCCTCGTCGATCAGGTCGATCGCCTTGTCGGGCAGCTGCCGGTCCGAGATGTAGCGGTCGGAGAGCACCGCCGCGGCGACGAGCGCGGCGTCGCGGATCGCGACGCCGTGATGCGCCTCGTAGCGCTCCTTGAGCCCGCGCAGGATCGCGATCGTGTCCGCGACCGAAGGCTCGCCGACGAAGACCGGCTGGAAGCGCCGCTCGAGCGCCGCGTCCTTCTCGATGTGCTTGCGGTACTCGTCGAGCGTCGTCGCGCCGATGCAGCGCAGCTCGCCGCGGGCGAGCATCGGCTTCAGCATGTTCGCCGCGTCGACGGCGCCCTCGGCTGCGCCGGCGCCGACGATCGTGTGCAGCTCGTCGATGAACAGGATCAGCTCGCCCTCGGCGTTCTTGATCTCGGTGAGGACGGCCTTCAGGCGCTCCTCGAACTCGCCGCGATACTTCGAGCCGGCGAGCATCGCGCCGATGTCGAGCGCCCAGACGCGCTTGCCCTTCAGCCCCTCGGGGACGTCGCCGGCGACGATCCGCTGCGCGAGACCCTCGACGATCGCGGTCTTCCCCACGCCCGGGTCGCCGATCAGCACGGGGTTGTTCTTCGTCCGGCGCGACAGGACCTGGATCACGCGGCGGATCTCCTCGTCGCGGCCGATCACCGGATCGAGCTTCCCGGCCTCGGCGAGCGCGGTCAGGTCGCGGCCGAAGCTTCTCCAGCGCCTGGTAGGTGCCCTCCGGGTCCTGCGACGTGACCCGCTGGCCACCGCGGACCTCCTTGATCTTCGCGAGCAGCTGGTCGCGCGGGACGGCGTCCAGGGCGAGCAGCAGGTGCTCGGTCGAGACGTACTCGTCCTCGAGCTTCTTCGCCTCGTCGACGGCCCGGTCGAGCACTTTCGCGAGCGCCGCCGAAACCTGAGGCTGCTGCTGCGCACCTTCGAGGCGCGGCTTCGACGCAAGCCTCTCCTCGGCCGAAGAGCGCAGCTCTTCGGCCGACTCGACGAGCGCCCGCGGCAGCTCCTGGTCGAGCAGCGCGAGCAGCAGGTGCTCGGGGTAGAGCTCGGGGTTGCCGAGACGGCGCGCGCGCTCCTGCGCGGCGGCGACCGCCTCCTGGCTCTTGATCGTCAGCTTGTTGAAATCCATCAGTGCTGCCTCCTGGCCGGGAACGGCTCGTGCTCGCGGTAGACGACGAGGTCCCGCCGGTACTGCCGGTGCACCTGAGCGATCGTCTCCCGCATCTCCCGCTCGAGCCGGTCGAAACGCGCGCGCATCTGCGTGAGCTCGTCCTCGAGCGAGATCACGCGCGCGACGCCGGCGAGGTTCAGCCCGAGCTCGGTCGTCAGGCGCTGGATCAGGCGGAGCCGGTCGAGGTCGCGCTCGGAGTAGAGCCGCGTGCCGCCGGGCGTGCGGCCCGGGCGGACGAGGCCCTTGTTCTCGTAGATGCGCAGCGTCTGCGGGTGCATGCCGACGAGCTCGGCGGCGACCGAGATCATGTAGCGCGGGCGCTCGTAGTCCTGCGTCGTCACGCGCGCGCCTCCTTCAGCTGCTCGAGCAGCTCGCGCTCCTTCTTCGAGAGCTTCTTCGGGACGTCGATCTTCACGCGGGCGATCAGGTCGCCGCGTCCCGAGCCCTTCGGGTTCGGCGCACCCTTGCCGCGCACGCGCAGGAGCTTGCCGTCCTGCGAGCCGGCCGGGATCTTCACCTGGACGTGGCCGCCGACAGGCGTCGGGATGGTCGCGGTCGTCCCGAGCGCCGCGTCCGCGAACGGGACGTGGACGTCGACGAGCAGGTCGTCGCCGCGCCGATGGAAGGTTTTCGAGGCCTCGACGGCCGTGACGACGTACAGGTCACCGGCCGGGCCGCCGTTCCAGCCCGCCTCGCCCTTGCCCTTCAGGCGGATCCGCGAGCCGTCCTTGACGCCCGCGGGGATCTTCACCGTGTAGCGCTTCGTCCGCCGCTCGCGGCCGGCGCCGCGGCAGGTCGGGCACGGCTCCTCGATGATCGTGCCGTTCCCGCGGCAGCGGGGGCACGGCTGGGAGAGCGCGAAGAAGCCCTGGCTCTCGGCGATCACACCGCGACCGCCGCACTGCGGGCAGACCTTCGGCGCCGTCCCCGGCTTCGCGCCCGAGCCGTGGCACGTGTGGCACGCGACCTCGAGCGTGACCGGGATCTTGACCTCGGCCCCGCTCAGCGCGTCCTCGAACGACAGGTTGACCTGGACCTCGACGTCGTTGCCGCGCTGCGCGGGGGAGGGCCGGCCGCCGCCGCCGAACCGCCCCCCGAACATCCCGCCGAACAGGTCGGTCAGGTCGCCGAAGTCGACGCCCTCGGTCGCCGACCAGTTGAACCCGCCGCCGCCCGGGCCCGGGCCGCGTCCGTTCGTGGAGCCGAAACGGTCGTACTGCTCCCGCTTCTCCGGCTCGGAGAGCAGGTCGTACGCGTTCTGAACCTCCTTGAAGCGCTCCTCGGCGGCTGCGTCGCCCGGGTTCTTGTCCGGGTGGTACTGGCGCGCGAGCTTGCGGTAGGCCTTCTTGATCTCGTCGGCCGACGCGTTCTTGGCGACGCCGAGGATCTCGTAGGGGCTCTTCACTCCGCGACCACGACCCTCGCCGGCCGCAGGACGCGGTCGCCGAGGCGGTAGCCCTTCTGGAGCACCTGCACCACCGACCCCGACTCCGCGTCCTCCGCGGGCTGCGCGAGCAGCGCCTCGTGGACGTGCGGGTCGAAGGCGCCGTTCGTCTCGATCTCCTCGAGCCCGTGCCTGCGCGCGGTGTCCGCGAGCGCGCGGTGGACGAGGCGAACGCCCTCCTCGAGCTTCGCCTCCTCGTGCTCCTCCGCCGCCTCGAGCGCCCGCTCGAGGTCGTCGAGGATCGGGAGCAGCTCCCTGAGCAGCGCCTCGTTGGCGCGGGCGGACATCGCCTCGTGCTCGCGCGCGGTCCGCTTGCGGAAGTTGTCGAACTCCGCCTTCAGGCGCTGGAGCGCGTCGAGGTAGTCGTCGCGCTCCTGCTCGAGTTCCGCGACATCGGGCGAAACCCGAGGGACAGACCCCTCCTCGGAGGGGTCTGTCCCTGGTGTGACCTTCGGCTCCTCCATCAGGTGGTCGGAGCCTCCTCGTCGACGACCTCGGCGTCCTCGATCACCTCGTCGTCGGAGGGCGCCTCGCCGTTCCCGCTCGCGGCGGCCTGCTGCGCCGTCGCCGATGCGTAGACCGCCTCGGCCAGCTTGTGCGAAGCCTCCTGGAGCGCGTCGGTCTTCGCGCGGATCTCGTTCACGTCGTCGCCGTCGAGCGCCTGCTTCAGCTCCATGATCCGGCCCTCGAGCGTCGAGGCCTCGGCCTCGTCCAGGGCCTCACGGTGCTCCTTCAGGCTCTTCTCGGTCGCGTAGACGAGCGCCTCCGCGTGGTTCTTCGCGTCGGCGACCTCGCGGAGCTTGTGCGCCTCGTCGGCGTGCGCCTCCGCGTTCTTGATCATCTGCTCGACCTCCTCCGGCTTCAGGCCCGAGCCGCCCTCGATCTTGATCTGCTGCTCGTTCCCGGTGCCGTGATCCTTGGCCGAGACGTGGATGATCCCGTTCGCGTCGATGTCGAACGTGACCTCGATCTGCGGCATGCCCCGCGGCGCCGGCGGGATGCCGACGAGCTGGAACTTGCCGAGCGTCTTGTTGTAGGCGGCCATCTCGGACTCGCCCTGGAGGACGTGGATCTCGACCGACGGCTGGTTGTCCTCGGCCGTCGAGAAGATCTCCGACTTCTTGGTCGGGATGGTCGTGTTCCGCTCGATCAGCTTCGTGAACACGGCGCCCTTCGTCTCGATCCCGAGCGAGAGCGGGGTGACGTCGAGCAGGAGCACGTCCTTGACCTCGCCGCGGAGCACGCCCGCCTGGATCGCGGCGCCGACTGCGACGACCTCGTCCGGGTTGACGCCCTTGTGCGGGTCCTTGCCGACGATCTCCTTGACCTTCTCCTGCACGGCCGGCATGCGGGTCATGCCGCCGACGAGGACGACGTGCTCGATCTGGTCGGCCGAGAGGCCGGCGTCCTCGAGCACGCGCTTGGTCGGGCCGACGGTGCGCTCGAGCAGCTCGGCGGTCAGCTCGTTGAGCTTCGCGCGGGTGAGCTGGAGGTCGAGGTGCTTCGGGCCCTCCGGCGTCGCGGTGACGAACGGCAGGTTGATCTGCGTCGTCATCGTCGAGGAGAGCTCGATCTTCGCCTTCTCCGCCGCCTCGTACAGGCGCTGGAGCGCCATCCGGTCGGTCGAGAGGTCGATGCCCTGGTCCTTCTTGAACTCCGCGACCATCCAGTCGACGATCGCCTTGTCGAAGTTGTCGCCGCCGAGGTGGTTGTCGCCGGAGGTCGCCTTGACCTCGAAGACGCCCTCGCCGAGCTCGAGCACCGACACGTCGAACGTGCCGCCGCCGAGGTCGAACACGAGGATCGTCTGGTCGGCGCCCTCCTTGTCGAGCCCGTACGCGAGCGCGGCCGCGGTCGGCTCGTTGACGATCCGCAGGACGTTGAGGCCGGCGATCGTGCCGGCGTCCTTGGTCGCCTCGCGCTGCGCGTTGTTGAAGTAGGCCGGGACGGTGATCACCGCGTCGGTGACCGACTCGCCGAGGTACGCCTCGGCGTCCGTCTTCAGCTTCTGGAGGATCATCGCGCTGATCTCCTGCGGCGCGTACTCCTTGCCGCCGGCCTTCACGCGGACGTCCTCGTTCGGGCCCTTGTCGACCTCGTATGGGACGATCTTCATCTCCTCCGAGACCTCGTCGTACTTGCGGCCCATGAAGCGCTTGATCGAGAAGATCGTGCTCTGCGGGTTGGTCACCTGCTGGCGCTTCGCGGGCGCACCGACGAGCCGCTGGTCGTCCTTCGTGAACGCGACCACGGACGGAGTCGTCCGCCCGCCCTCCGCGTTCGGGATCACCGTCGGCTCGCCGCCCTCGATCACGGCCATACAGCTGTTGGTCGTGCCGAGGTCGATACCGATTACCTTTGCCATAGTGCAGCCATCTCCTTTTGCTGACTTAATGTCTCAAACAGGATAAAATCTAAGCCCCTACATGTCAAGTCGACTCCATGGAGCCGGTTATGCGGCCGCCAGGCGGCTGCGGAGGCTGCGCGGCTGGTCGCCGCGGTCGCCCGCGAGAGCACCGGCTGGGACGGCGCCGCAGGCGTCGCCGCCCAGGCGAACGCGCTCGCGGCGCGGCTGGACGAGCTCGCGACGGAGGACGCCGAGGCGTTCGCGGCCGCACTCGGCGCGCTCGCGGCGGGATCGCGCGACCTGCCGATGCGCATGGCGCGGGCGGCCGAAGTGCCGCTCGAGATCGCACGAACGGCCGCGGACGTCTGCGAGGCCGCACGCGCTCGTCGCCGAGCGCTGCGACGGCGTGTTGCGTGCGGACGCAGCGGCCTCGGCCGCGCTTGCCTCCGGCTCCGCGCTTGCGGCTGCGCAGCTCGTGCGCGCCAACCTCCTCGTCACGCCGGAGGATCCGGAGGTCGTCGAGGCGTTTCGCTGCGCCGACGCCGCCCGGGCCTCGGCCCTGCGCGCCCTCGACGCGGGCTCCTGACAATGCTTTGATCGCTCCCGCATGGCCGCGGATGCACAGCTCGTCGAACGCTGCCTCGCGGGCGACCAGGCCGCCTGGAACGAGCTCGTCGAGATCTACTCGCGGTACGTCTACGCGATCGTCTCGAAGGGCTTCCGCCTCCAGGGGGCGGATGCCGAGGATGCCTTCCAGGAGGTGTTCCTCCGCGTCTACGACCGGTTGGGCACGCTGCGGAACCCGGAGGCGCTCCGGCCCTGGATCGCGCAGCTGACGAGGCGTGTCTGCCTCGACCGGCTGGCGGCGTCCGGCCGTGAGGAGCCGGCCGAGGTCGAGGCGACCGAGACCGAGCGGACGGTCGAGGAGCTCGACGAGGCGTTCAGCGTGCGAGAGGCGCTCGCCGGGCTCTCGGACGAGTGCCAGGAGGTGCTCGACCGCTTCTTCTGCCGCGACGAGAGCTACCGGACGATCGGCGACGAGCTGGGGATCCCGTCCGGCACGATCGCGAGCCGGATCTCGCGCTGCCTGGGGAAGCTGCGGGAGCGGTTTCGAGTGAGCACGACCCTGCTCTTCACGGACGTCGAGGGCTCGACGCGGCTCCTGCACGAGCTCGGCGACGGCGTACGCCGCGGCGCTCGCCGAGCACCGGCGCGTGCTGCGCGAGGCGTTCGGCGCGCACGGCGGCGCCGAGGTCGACACGCAGGGTGACGCCTTCTTCTTCGCCTTCGCCGAGCCGCGCCGAGGCGGTCGCGGCCGCGCGCGCCGGCCAGGCGGCGCTCGCCGCCGGCCCGGTGCGGCGTGCGGATGGGCCTGCACACCGGCGAGCCGTCGCGCACCGCGGAGGGCTACGTCGGCGCCGACGTCCATCTCGGCGCGCGCGTCGCCGCGCGCCGGCCACGGCGGCCAGGTCGCTGCTCACGCAGGCGACCCGCGACCTGCTCGACGGTGAGGCGGTGCGCGACCTCGGCGAGCACCGCGTCAAGGACTTCGACGAGCCGGTCTGGATCTACCAGCTCGGCGACGAGCGTCTTCCCGCCGCTGAAGACGATCTCGAACACGAACCTCCCCCGCCCCGCCTCGAGCTTCGTCGGACGCGAGCGCGAGGTCGGCGAGGTGGCCGACGCTGCTTCGGGACGGGCGCGGCTCGTCACGCTCACCGGCCCGGGCGGCTCGGGCAAGACGCGGCTCTCGATCGAGGCGGCCTCCGAGCTCGTCGGCGAGTTCCGAAACGGCGTCTTCTGGGTCGCCGCTCGCGACGCGTCCACGACCCGGCGGTCGTCCTGCCCACGATCGCGCAGACGATCGGTGCCGCAGGGCGACCTCGCGGCGCACGTCGGCGAGCGAGAGATGCTCCTGCTGCTCGACAACCTCGAGCAGGTAGTCGACGCCGCGCCCCAGCTCGCCGCGCTCCTCGAGGCCTGCCCGAACCTGAAGCTTCTCGTCACCTCGCGCGAGCTGCTCCGCGTCCGCGGCGAGGTCGAGTACGAGGTGCTCCCGCTCGCCGACCCGGAGGCGGTCGAGCTCTTCTGCGACCCGGGCCCAGATCGCGCCGACCCAGGCGATCGAGGAGCTCTGCCGCCGGCTGGACAACATGCCGCTCGCGCTCGAGCTCGCCGCCGCCCGCACGAAGGCACTCACCCCGGAGCAGATCCTCGAACGGCTCGGCGAGCGGCTCGATCTCTTCAAGGGCGGCCGCGACGCCGACGACCGGCAGCAGACCCTGCGCGCGACGATCGAGTGGTAGCCACGACCTGCTCCTTCGCCGAGGAGCAGCCGCTCTTCGCCCGCCTCGGCGTCTTCGCCGGCGGCTGCACGCTCGCCGCCGCCGAGGCCGTCGCCGAGGCCGACGTCGACACGATCCAGAGCCTCGTCGAGAAGAGCCTGCTCCGACACACCGACGGCCGCTTCTGGATGCTGGAGACGATCCGCGAGTACGCGGTCGAACGGCTGGAAGAGCACCCGGACTCGGGGGAACTGCGGCGGGGGTACGCGGAGTTCTTCCTGGCCCTCGCCGAGTCGGCCAATCTCTCCGTCGAGCGATGTACGCGAGGCACCGGAGCGTCGCGAGCTCGTGCTTCCCGAAATGGCGAACCTACGTGCCGCGCTCGACTGGGCGGCGGAGCACGACCCTGAGCTCGGCCTCCGCCTCGCAGTCGCGCTGGAGCAGTTCTGGGTGACGAACGACCCTGGTCGAAGCGGTACGGCGACTCGACGTCGCTGCTCGGCCCGCGCAGAAGATCCGCCGACGGCTCTCCGGGGCAGCGCGCTCCGCGTCCTCAGCGGAATCGGCGCATACCTCGTGGCAGCTGGATCGCGCCGTCGCCGCGAGCGAAGAGGCCCTCGCGCTCTACCGCCGCGCCGGGACGAGGCCGGCGAGACGCTGATGCTCTTCCGCCTGGGAACCACCTGCCTCGATGCCGGCGAGATCGTGCGAGGGAAGGCCCTGCTCGAGGAGAGCCGCGCCGGCTCGCCGTCAGGGAAACAGGGTGGGCGAGTGCGAAGCGGCGGGGAATCTGGCCTCACTCGAGGCGATCCACGGTGACCCGAAGCTCGGGCAAGAACTGCTCGAGCAGAACGTCGAGCTCGCCCGCCGAGCTCGGGTGGCGGTGGTGGGAGGCGGGGAAGCTCCTGCATCGCTCGCGGAGCACGCCCTCGGCCTGGGCAACGTCGACGAGGGCGAGCAGCGCGTGGCGGAAGGACTCGAAATCGAGCGCGAGCTTGCCAACCGCCGGGTCATGGTCTTCGGCCTTGCGATCGCGGCGTGGGCCGCGGCGGGGCGCGGCGATGCGGAACGCGCAGGAATGCTCTGGGGCGCGATCGAGGCGGAAACGGGCCGGGTTCCGAGCGGTCGTGGGAGAGTGAGCGGCCGCTGTACGCCGCGCGTCTCGAGCGTGTTGTCGGCCCTGAGTTCGACCAGGCACGCACAGAGGGCGCCGGGCTCTCGCTCGACGAAGCGGTCGCATATGCGCTCGCGGGAAGAAACGAGCCCTCCGCGCTGTCTGGAGCAGTGAGGCCATGAGCTACCACGAGGAGAGACTGGGCGAGCTGTTCCGCCTGCTGCCGGAGGTGCCCGAGGGCTGGGTTCGCGCAGCGCAGGAACTGCCGCCGCACGGGCCGCGCTCGACACACTGGTCGCGCGGGCCGAGGCCAATGCAGCCGAGCGCGACTGGATCGGCGCCGACCTCGAGGCTGCCCTCGCCGCGGAGGGCGTCGAGCCGCACCTCGATTCTCCTCGCGGAAGCTCGCGCACGGCTTTTCCCGCAGTAGCATCGGCGGTCAGTGCATACCGGCGACCGCCCGGCCGCAGCCCGCTACCTGCGCGAGCTCTGCGACCTGTCGAGACGACGGGTCATCGCTCATACCTCTCGACCTACGCGCCGTGCCTCGCGCGTGCTCTGCGCGCTCGGACAGCATGAGGAGGCAGAGCGATCCGCGCTGCTCGGCCGCTAGCTCGCCCACCAGGACTTAATGACGCAAACGCTCTGCCGGCAGGCACAGGCGCTCGTCCACGCCCACCGCGGGAACACTCAGAGGCCGAATCGCTCGCTCGCGAGGAGTCTCGATCGTTGCATCGACCGACGGACTGAACAACCAGGGGACGCCCTCCGCGACCTCGCGAGGTTCTCGCCGCTGCGGGTCGACGACGAGGCCGCCGAGCGCTAGCAGGCGCTCAACCGGTACCAGCGAAGAAGAATCTGGCTATGGTCGCGCAGGTGCGCACGAGCTCGGGCCCTCCGCGCCACCACGGACGTCGAGGCCGACGAGGCTGTGGAATACGCCTGGCGGGAAGAAACCCCGTGTCAGAGCCGTCTGGAGAGATAAGGCCATGAGCTACCACGAAGAGAGACTGGGCGAGCTGCTCCGCCTGCTGCCAGAGGTGCCCGAAGGATGGGTCCGCGCAGCGCAGGAGCTGCCGACTGCAAGGGCCGCGCTCGACACGCTGGTCGCGCGGGCCGAGGCGGACGCCGCCGAGCGCGAGCGGATCGTCGCCGACCTCGAGGCCGCGCTCGCCGCCGAGGGCATCGAGCCTACGTCTCCACTCATCGCCCAGCTTCGAGAGCTTCTCGCGCCATAGCGTTTTCGCCCCGCGCGAGGGATGATCGACTCGTGCACCGCAAGGCGGTCGAGCTATGTGACGCGAAGGGCAACGTCGTCGGCGCTGCCTTCGCGCGCGCCCGCCTGGACGCTTTACTGGAGCAGATGCCCGCATGAGCGAGCACGATCTCCCCGCCTGGAGCCTCCCGTCGGAAGCCACCGCGAAGATCGCGATCCAGAGCTCCTGGCCCGCGGCGATCACTCGCGACTGGGCCTACGGCGACTCGACCGGGGCCGGCGCGCGCGTCTGCATCCTCGACAGCGGCGTCGAGGCGGGCCACCCGCGGGTCGGAGAGGTGCAGAGCGCAGTCGTCGTCACCACCGGCGAGGACGGCGAGCCGAGGATCGACCCCGACACGGAGGGCGACGTGTGCGGGCACGGCACCGCCTGCGCCGGCATCGTCCGCGCACTCGCGCCCGAGGCGGAGATCCACAGCGTCCGCGTCCTCGGCCCGGGGTACACCGGCAGCGGGAAGAACCTGCTCGCCGGGCTCCGCCACGCGATCGAGCAGGGGTTCGACGTCGTCAACATGAGCCTCTCGACGACGAAGAAGGATCACGCCGCGGTCCTGCACGAACTCGCGGACACCGCCTACTTCAAGCGGACGGTGCTCGTCGCCTCCGCGCACAACATGCCCGTCGAGAGCTACCCGTGGCGCTTCTCGTCGGTGATCTCCGTCGGCAGCCACATGGAGGAGGATCCGATGGTCCTGTACTACAACCCGAACCCACCGGTGGAGTTCTTCGCGCGTGGCGTCAACTTGGATGTCGCCTGGCTGGACGGGGAGACGATCACCTGCACCGGCAACAGCTTCGCGACGCCGCACGTCGCCGGGATCTGCGCGCTGATCCGCTCGAAGCACCCGGAGCTGACGCCCTTCGAGCTGAAGAGCCTGCTGCATCTGACCTCGCGCAACGTGGCGGACAGGCGATGACCGAGGATCTGAACGCAGCCGTCGCCGCGGGCGTGCTCGGCTCCGAGGAGCGCTTCCGCGAGCTGCTCCGCTCGGTCGTGGAGGTCGCGCGGGCGATCTTCCGCGCCAGGGCTTCCTCCGTGCTGCTGCTGGACGAGGCGTCGAACGAGCTCGTCTTCGAGGCCGTGGTCGGCGAGGGCGAGGAGACCCTGCTCGGCCAGCGATTCCCCGCGGGCACCGGCGTCGCCGGCTGGGTGCTCGCCACCCGGACGCCGCTCGTGATCGAGGACGTCGGCCGCGACCCGCGCTTCGCCAAGGACGTCGCGGAGGACACCGGCTACGTGCCGGAGGGGCTGATGGCCGTGCCGCTCCTCTCCGACGAGCGGGCGCTGGGCGTGCTCGAGGTGCTCGACCGCCAGGCCAAGTTCACGCTCCAGGAGATGGAGCTGCTCGGGCTCTTCGCGGCGCAGGCCGCGATCGCGGTCGACCTGCTCCAGCGGGCCCGCGAGGCGGAGGCCGCGCTCGGCGGCGACGGGCGACTCGCCGTGGTCGCCCGGGTGGCAGCGGCGCTCGAAGCCCGGGAAGACGAGGCAGGCGCGCGACTGCTGGCGGCGCTCGAGGAGGTATTGCGCTAGCGACAAAAGAGGCCCGCTCACGCGGGCCTCTTTCAGCGCTCGATTAGCGCGAACTTACTTCCCGCCGTGCCTGCGGTGCGCCTCGACGTCGTCGGCGTCGTCGTCGCCGCCGGCCTCGTCCGTCATCTTGCCGCCGTGCCTGCGGTGCGCCTCGACGTCTTCCTTCTCGTCCTGACCCTCTTGCTCCAGATCCTTGCGCTCTTCCTCCGACACGATGGTCCTCCCTTGGGTCGCTTCCGCGTGTCGCGGTCTTGCCCTACTAGACGGCGAACCGCACGGAAATCTTCCCACGTTCTCTTCACTGATGCGTCGCCAGCCTGCGATGCTCGTCCGGATGAGCGGTCTGCGCGCCAAGCTGGCGGAGTCGGCGGCCGCCTTCCGGCGCAATTTCGAGAATCCTCAACTCCGCCGGCTTCAGCTCGCCGGGACCGGGTCGGTGGTGGGACAGTGGGCGTACAGCATCGCCGTCTCCGTGTACGCCTACGAGGCGGGCGGGGCGAAGGCCGTCGCGGTTGTGACCCTCGTCCGGACGATTCCAGCAGCGGTCGCTGCACCGTTCTTGTCGACGCTCGCCGACCGGCTCCCGCGGATTCCGGTCATGTCCGCAAGCAGCCTCGGCAGCGCCATTGCAGTCGCCGCCGCCGGCGTAGTCGTCCTCTCGGACGGGCCGTCATGGGCCGTCTACGCGTTGGCCGGCGTGTCGTCGATCCTCGGCACCCTGTTCCTGCCGGCGGAGTCGGCGCTCCTTCCTGATCTCGCGCGCGATCCCGAGGAGCTGACCGCCGCCAACGTCACCCGCAGCACGATCGAAAGCGTCGGCAGCTTTGTCGGCCCGGCGATCGGCGGCTTCCTGCTCGCGGCGACGAGCGCCGGCGTCGTCTTCATCGCGGCGGCCGCGACGTTCGTCTGGGAAGCCGCGATGGTCTCGCTGATCCGGCCGCTGGCGAAGGGATCGGTCGACGCCGACGAAGAGCCCTCGCCTGAGGGGATGTTGCGGAGCACGGTTGCCGGCTTCAAGGCGATCGCGAACGAGAGGCGCCTCCGGCTCGTGATCGCGCTCTACTCGGCGCAGACGGTGCTCGCGGGCGCGCTGGGTGTGCTCGTCGTCGTCACCGCGCTCGACTTGCTCGACTCGGGGGAATCGGGAGTCGGGCTGCTGAACGCGGCCTCCGGGATCGGCGGAATCGTGGGCGCGCTGGCCGCATTCGCCCTGATCGGCCGTAAACGACTCGCCTCCGATTTCGGGCTCGGGATCGTACTCTGGGGGGCGCCGCTCGCCGTGATCGGTGCCTGGCCCAACACGTCGGTCGCATTGCTGGCGTTCGGCATTCTGGGGTTGGGGAACACTCTCGTCGACGTCGCGGGCCTGACGTTGCTCCAGCGCACGGCGCCGCCGGCCGTGATCGGCCGCGTCTTCGGCGTGCTCGAGATGATGCTCGTCGGGTCAATCGGCCTCGGCGCTGCGCTGGCCCCGCTCCTGATCAACTGGATCGGGATCCGCTGGGCGCTCGTCGTCACGGGTGCGTTCCTGCCTGTGCTCGCAGCTCTCACCTGGCGGAAGCTCGTGCAGATCGACGCGGAGTCGGAGCCGCCGACCGAAGCGCTTCGGCTCCTCCGGCCGATCCCGATCTTCTCGCCGCTGCCGCCAGCGACCCTCGAGCGGCTCGCCTCGCAGGCGGTCCCCGTCGAGGTCTCCGCGGGGACGGAGGTCGTCCGGCAGGGCGAGCCCGGTGACCGCTTCTACGTGATCGAGTCGGGCCGCTTCGAGGTGACCGTGGACGGCGCCCGGACCGGCGAGCTCGGCCCCGGCGAGTTCTTCGGCGAGATCGCGCTCCTCCGGAACGTCCCCCGCACCGCGACGGTCAAGGCCGCGGCCGATTCGAAGCTCCTGGCGCTCGGCCGGCACGCGTTCCTGGACGCCGTCGCGGGGCATCCGCCGAGCGCGCGCGCCGCCGACGCGGTGGTGGGTGCGCGGCTGGATGCCGCCCGCGTGGAATGATCGAGGTGTGAGCGACCCGAGAATCGCGGCCTACGCGCGCCTGCTCGTCGACTGCATCGACCCCGAGCCGGGGTGGCAAGTGCTCGTCCGCTCGCAGCCGCGCGGGCGGCCGCTCGTCGAGGAGGTCTGCCGGGAGCTCGGCCGCCGGCACGTGCGCGCGCTCGTCCGGCTCATGTTCGACTCGGTCGGCGGCGTGTTCGTGCGGGAGGCGCCACTCGAGCTCCTGAGCCAGCTGAGTGAGATCGAGCGCCACGAAGTCGACACCGCGAACTCGTACATGGCGCTGATCGCGCCCGAGAACACGCGAGAGGGCAGCGACGTTCCGGCCGAGCGCGCGGGGATCCGCCAGGCCGCGCTGCGGACGGCGCACGAGCCCTTCCTGCGCGACGAGAAGCCCTGGGTCGGCTGCTACTTCCCGACCGAAGCCGCCGCTCAGGACGCGGGCATGACGCTTCCCCAGTTCGAGGAGTTTCTCTACGGGGCCGTCCTGATCGACTGGAAGGCACTCGGCGAACGGATGGAGAAGATCGCCGAGCGATTCGACGCCGCCGGGACCGTCCGGATCGTCGGCGAGGGCACCGACCTGACGTTCAGCCTCGCCGGCCGCGAGGGCAAGGTCGACGCCCTCGGCGCGAACATGCCCGGCGGCGAGATCTTCTACTCGCCCATCGAGGACTCGGCCGAAGGGGTCATCAGCTACTCGGAGTACCCCGCCTGCTACATCGGCCACGAGGTCAACGGCGTGCGCTTCCGCTTCGAGGGCGGGCGCATCGTCGAGGCGTCCGCAACCGCCGACGAGGAGTTCCTGCTCGGCACCCTCGACACCGACGAGGGCGCCCGGCGGCTCGGCGAGTTCGGGATCGGCTGTAACCCCGGCATCCAGCGGCACATGAAGAACACCCTCTTCGACGAGAAGATCGAGGGCACGATCCACCTCGCGATCGGGACCGGCTTCCCGCAGATCGGCGGGCAGAACAGGAGCGCGATCCACTGGGACATGGTCAAGGAGCTCCGGAACGGCGGCCGGATCGAGCTCGACGGCGAGGTCGTCCAGGAGAACGGGCGATGGCTGTAGAGCCGCGCGTAGCCGACTACGCCGAGCTGCTCGTCGGGCGGTGCCTGGACGTGCAGCCCGGGTGGCAGGTGGTGATCCGCTCGCAGCCGGCGGCGCGGCCCGTGCTCGAGGAGATGATGCGACTGATCGCCGGTCGGGGCGCCTTCCCCCTCCTGCGGCTGAACCACTCGCTCTGGCCGGCGGACGAGCCGTGGGCGGAGACGGCGCCGGACGAGCTCGTCGGGGAGCTCTCGGAGATCGACCTGTTCGCGAGCGAGCACATGGACGCGCGCGTGACGATGGAGGCGCCGGACAACACGCGCGGCGTCTCCGCCCTGCCGCCCGAGCGCCGCGCCCTGATCAGGAAGGGGTCCGCGCCTTTCTTCCGCCGGACGATGGCGCACGAGATCCCCTGGGTCAGCTGCCAGTTCCCCACGCCGGCGCTCGCCCAGGAGGCCGGGATGTCGGTCGCCGAGTTTCGAGCGGTTCTTCTACGGGGCGGTGTTGCGAGACTGGGACGCCGAGGCGGAGAAGATGAAGCGGCTGCTCGAGCGGTTCGACGCGGCCGGCACCGTGCGCATCGTCGGTGAGGACACCGACCTGACGATGTCGATCGCGGGCCGCAACGGCGAGATGGACGAGGGGAAGGTGAACATGCCCGGCGGGGAGTTCTTCTTCGCACCGGTCGAGGACTCGGCCGAGGGGACGATCCTCTTCGACCTGCCGACGGACTTCGAGGGCGACCCTGTAGACCGAATCCGCCTGCGCTTCAGCAAGGGCCGCGCCGAAGAGGCCTACGCAGAGCACGGAGAGGAGACGCTGCTCGCTGCACTCGCGATCGACGACGGCGCGCGGTTCGTCGGCGAGCTCGGGATCGGCTGCAACGAGGGGATCACCCGCCCCGCCCGCAACATCCTCTTCGACGAGAAGATGGCCGGGACGATCCACATGGCGATCGGCGCGAGCTACCCGCACATCGGCGGCAAGAACAAGAGCTCGCTGCACTGGGACCTGGTCAAGGACCTGCGCAACGGCGGCCGGATCGAACTGGACGGCGAGGTCGTCCAGGAGAGCGGGACCTGGCTGATCTGAGTCGCGCGTGTCGCCTCGGACCGCCGAGATCCCCGACGGCGACGAGGACTTTCCGGCGTTGATCGCGGCCCTGGCGGAGCTCGGGATCGAGGCTGAGCCGGCTGTCTGGGATGCCGACGTGGAGTGGGCGCGCTTCGACCTCGTCGTCCTCCGCTCCACCTGGGATTACGCCGAGCGGCGCGACGCCTTTCTCGGCTGGGCTCGCTCGCTCCCGCGCGTCCTCAACCCGCTGACCGTGCTCGAGTGGAACACCGACAAGCAGCGCTACCTGACGGATCTGGCGGCAGCCGGCGTGCCGGTCGTCCCGACCGGCTTCGTCGCGCCCGGCGAGATGCTCGACGCGCCGGATGGGCCGTTCGTCGTCAAGCCCGCGATCTCGGCCGGTGGGCGCAGCTCGGCACGGTTCGAGGCCGGCGAGGGCGAGGCGGCGCGCTCGCTCGTCGCGCGGATCCACGCCGACGGGCGGACGGCGATGGTTCAGCCGTACCTGGGCGATGTCGAGGAGACCGACCTCGTCTTCATCGACGGCGCGTACTCGCACGCGCTGCACCGTCGCGTGCCGCTCCCGGCCGCGGGCGACCGTGAGGTCTTCTACCTGGACGAGGAGCTCCGACCCGCACGGGCGGGCGAGCAGGAGCGCGCGGTCGCGGAGGCCGCGCTGGCCGGCGGCCCCGGGCGAGCTGCTCTACGGCCGGGTCGACCTCGTCGACGGCGTCGTGCTCGAGCTCGAGGTCGCGGAGCCGTCGCTCTATCTGGCGTTCGGCGAGGGCGCCGCGGAGCGCTTCGCGCGCGCAATCGTCGGCTGCCTGGGCAGGGGTAGCCTGTAGGCGGATGAACGTCCGTGACACACTCGATCGCCCGTTGCGCGATCTGCGGATCTCGGTCACCGACCGGTGCAACTTCCGCTGCGTGTACTGCATGCCGAAGGAGGTCTTCGGGCGCGACTACGCGTTCCTCGATCGGCGTGAGCTGCTGACGTTCGAGGAGATCGAGCGGCTGGCGCGGGCGTTCGTCGCCCACGGAGTCGAGAAGATCCGGATCACCGGCGGCGAGCCGCTCGTGCGCCGCGACCTCGAGCGCCTGATCGAGCAACTGGCGGCGATCGAGGGCCTCGACCTGACGCTGACCACGAACGGCTCGCTGCTCCCGCAAAAGGCCGCACTCCTCCGCGACGCCGGGCTGCGGCGCGTGACCGTCAGCCTCGACTCGCTCGACGACGAGACCTTCCAGGCGATGAACGACGTCGACTTCCCCGTCGAGCGGGTGCTCGAGGGCATCGACGCGGCTGCGGCCGCCGGGCTGCCGGTGAAGGTGAACATGGTCGTCAAGCGCGGCCTCAACGAGCACGCGATCCTGCCGATGGCGCGCGAGTTCCGCGGCCGCGGCCACGATCCTCAGGTTCATCGAGTACATGGACGTCGGCCACACGAACGGCTGGCGAATGGACGACGTCGTCCCCGCCGCGGAGATCGTCGAGACGATCGGCGCCGAGCTCCCGCTCGAGCCGCTCGAGCCGAACTACACCGGCGAGGTCGCGCGACGCTGGCGGTACAAGGACGGGAGCGGCGAGATCGGCGTGATCGCCTCGGTGACGCAGCCGTTCTGCGGCGACTGCACCCGCGCACGGCTCTCCGCCGAGGGCCGCCTGTACACCTGCCTGTTCGCGTTGAAAGGGCACGATCTGCGCGCGCTCGTCCGCGGCGGCGCGACCGACGAAGAGCTCCGCGAGGCGGTCGGGCGCGTCTGGGCACGGCGCACGGATCGGTACTCGGAGCTCCGCACCGCCAAGACCGCCGACCTCCCAAGGTCGAAATGAGCTACATCGGCGGCTGATGGCGATCGAGGTCCACGTCACGGACGGGTGGCGGTCGGCCGCTTCGGGGAGTTCGTCGAGGCCGCCGAGCGGTGGCGCGCTTTCAGAGCCGACAACGGCCGCGCGGAGTGCAAGATTCTCCACGCCCTCGCCGGCGAGATGAACGCTGTCCGGCTCGTGTTCACCTACACCGACCTGAACGCCTACGAACGGGAGGAGGCGGAGGACTCGCTCGACCCCGAATACGCGCGTGTTGCGGCCGCAATGCCGTTCGTGGACGGTACGCTCGCCTACGAGATTTACCGCGACACCGGGCCGGCGTAGCCCGCAGGCATATTTAGGGATGAAAGTGGCCCACTCGGTCGTTTAGAATCGCCAGGCCCACCAGGGGCACATTTTCATGACCGCGATCGTCGCAGCAGGCCGTAGACACTTACCGAGGGGCTGGCTCGACCTCGGGCGCCAGCTTGCGATCTGGTTCGGCTTCCTCGCGCTCTACCAGGTCGCGCGTGGGGTGGCCGACCGCAACCCGACGCGGGCGTTCGAGAACGGGCTCGGCGTGATCAACATCGAGGAGCGCGTGGGCGACCTGTTCGAGGTCACGCTCGCGAACCTGATCGCGGGCTCGCACTTCCTGACCTTCGTCGTCTCGTGGACGTACTGGAACTCCGAGTTCACGGTCGTCGGGCTGACGCTGCTCTTCGTCTACGTGCGCCGCTACACGTACTTCCACCGGTTCCGGAACTGGATCCTGCTCGCGAACACGATCGGCCTGGTCGGCTACGTGGCGCTGCCGACGGCCCCGCCGCGGATGTTCCCGACGTTCGGCTTCCCGGACACGCTCGCCGAGTTCGGCGGGCTCAACCACGGCAGCGGCCTGATCCAGCTCGCCTCGAACCCGTACGCGGCGATGCCGAGCCTGCACGCGGCCGACGCGCTGATCGTCGGGCTGAGCATGTTCCTCGTCTGTCGGCGGTGGTGGTCGAAGACGATCTGGCTGCTCTGGCCGGCGTGGGTCTGGTTCGCGGTCATGGCGACCGGCAACCACTTCTGGCTCGACATCCTCGCCGGGATCGTCGTCGCCGCGATCGCGGGCGTCGTGATCTACCGGCGACCGCTGTGGCGGCGCCTCCGCCCGGCCACGGCAACGGCACCGGCCTGAGGTCGAGCGGCACGAGCGTCAAGGCCACCTATACGGACGGCGCGCGCCGCCTCGCCTCGCAGTCGATCTCGGGGCTCGCGCGCACTCGGCTGACACCCTCGATGCTGACGCTCGCGGGCGTCACGCTCTGCGCGCTCGCCTCCGTGCTCGTCTACTTCGAGTACGAGAACGAGTGGTTCTTCTTCTGGGCCGGTTCGATCGTGTTCGCGATCGGCTCGATCCTCGACATCCTCGACGGCGCACTCGCCCGCGCGGGCGGCAAGGCGACGGTCTTCGGGGCGTTCCTCGACTCGACGCTGGACCGGGTCGGGGAGGCGTTCATGCTCGGGGCGATCTCGGTGGCGTTCGTCCGCGACGGGAACGAGACGGCTTTCCTCTTCACCTTCGCGGCGATGGTCGCGTCGTTCCTCGTCTCGTACACGCGTTCGAAGGCCGAGACGCTCGGCCTGAAGGGGGACGTCGGAATCGGCTCCCGCGCCGAGCGTGTGGTCGTGATCTGCCTCGGCCTGGCGGTCGCTCCGTGGGGCGGCCTGCAGTGGGCGATCTACCTGCTCGCCGCCACGGCCTGGATCACCGTCGGGCAGCGCATCTGGTCGGTGCGGACGCAGCTCCGCAGCGTCAGACCTAGGCACCTGATAGGCTGATAGCACTCCTGTGCTAGCACGAAAGAGCGTATTCGTCCGGATGCCGCGCGAGCTCAAGCGCCGGCTGGCCGACGAGGTCAAACAGAGCGGCCGCAGCGTCAACGACGTCGCAGTCGGCCACCTTGCGGCCAGCTTCGCCGTGCCTTCGAGCCGAGCGGACGCGTCGGGAGCGCTCCACGCGAGGGCGGGTCGGTGTTGCTGAGGATGCCGCCCGAGCTGAAGGAGCGCCTCGTCAGGCGCGCCGCCGAGCGCAGGCAGACCGTGAACGAGCTGATCGTCGGGACGCTCTCCGAGCGGCTCGGCCTGAACGGAAAGGAAGCAATGGCTTCGAACAACGGCACGACGAACGGCAAAGCCCGCTCGGACAAGAAGGTCCGCGTGGCGATCATCGGCGTCGGCAACTGCGCCAACTCGCTGCTCCAGGGCATCGAGTACTACAAGAACGCAAGCCCGGAGGAGTCCGTGCCCGGCCTGATGCACGTCGACCTCGGTGGCTATCACATCAGCGATATCGAGTTCGTCGCCGCCTTCGACGTCGTCAAGGGCAAGGTCGGCGTCGATCTCGCCGACGCGATCTGGGCGCATCCGAACGACACGATCAAGTTCTCCGACGTCCCCAAGACCGGCGTGAAGGTCTCGCGCGGGATGACCCTCGACGGGATCGGCAAGTACCTCGCCGAGGTCGTCGAGAAGGCGCCCGGCGAGACCGACGACGTGGTCGGGATCCTCAAGGACCGCAACGTCGACGTCGTCGTCAACTACCTCCCGGTCGGCTCGGAGGACGCGACCAAGTGGTACGTCGAGCAGATCCTCAACGCCGGCTGCGCGATGGTGAACTGCATGCCCGTCTTCATCGCGCGCGAGGCCTACTGGCAGCGCCGCTTCGAGGAGGCCGGCGTCCCGATCATCGGCGACGACATCAAGTCGCAGGTCGGCGCGACGATCTCGCATCGCGTGCTCACCACGCTGTTCCAGGACCGCGGCGTCCACCTCGACCGGACGATGCAGCTGAACGTCGGCGGCAACTCCGACTTCCGGAACATGCTGGAGCGCGACCGCCTCGAGTCGAAGAAGATCTCGAAGACGAACGCGGTCACGTCGATGCTCGACTACGACATCGGCGAGGACAACGTCCACGTCGGTCCGTCGGACTACGTGCCGTGGCTGACCGACCGCAAGTGGGCCTACATCCGCATGGAGGGCAAGGCCTTCGGCGACGTGCCGCTGAACGTCGAGCTGAAGCTCGAGGTCTGGGACTCGCCGAACTCGGCCGGGATCGTGATCGACGCCGTCCGGCTCGCGAAGCTGGCGCTGAACAACGGCGTCGCCGGCGCGCTCGAGGCGCCGAGCTCGTACCTGATGAAGTCGCCGCCGGTGCAGATCCGCGACGACGAGGCGCGCGAGAACACCGAGCGCTTCATCAAGCAGCACACGCGGAAGCCGGCGAAGGTCGCGGCGAAGGCCTGAGGCCTCGCACTCCAGGGGCAGACCCTCGAAAGAGGGTCTGTCCCTGAACATAACCTCTCGGCGATGAGGATCTGCCTCGTCACCCCGTTCTCCTGGTCGGTGCCGCACGAGGTCAACGACCACGTCGCCGGTGTCGCCGCCGAGCTGCGCAAGCTCGGGCACCGCGTGACCGTGCTCGCGCCGTCGGGCAGGGCCGCCGATCTGCGCGAGGGACGGCGCTCGCTCGCGGACGGCGCCGACGCCGACCTGATCGCGCTCGGCCCGTCGGTACCGATCTCGCGCCGCACCAGCATGGGCGTCCCCGTCGGGTCCCGCGCAAGCCTGACGATCGCGCTCACCCGCGGCAGCTATGACGTCGTCCACGGCTTCGAGCCCGGGCTGCCGAGCCTCTCGTACCTCGCCCTCAGGCACGCGCGCACGATCTCGGTCGCGAGCTTCTTCTCGCCCGAGCGCCTCGGGTATCCGCCGGGGAAGGCGCAGCGAGAGCGGCTGCTCGGGCGAATCGACGCGCTCGTCGCCTCCTCGCCGGAGGTCGCGGAGGCGGCCGCCGAGCGGTTTCCCGGCGATTACCGCGTTCTCTCGCCCGGCGTCGACACGAAGCTCTTCCACCCGGGCCGGAAGCGGCGGCTGATCGTGCTCGAGTGGCGCGGCCTCGAGCGCCAGCTCGCCCGCAGCGTGATCCGGATGCTCGACGAGCTGCCCGGCTGGGAGCTCGTCGTGCTCCGCACGCGGCCGTTCTCCGGGCGGCCGTACGTCCCGCGGCGGCTCGCCCGCCGCGTCCATTCGCGGCTCGCGCGGAGCCCTGCCGAGCGCGCGCGGCTGCTCGCCGAGGCCTCGATCTTCGTTCCGGCCCTCGAAGGCAGTGCGCGGCTCGCCCTGGAGGCCGACGCCGCGGGCGCCGCCTCGGCCACGCCGCCCCACCGCGAGGAGCAGCCCGAGCTCGTCGGCGCCGCGGTCGCGCGGCTCGCCGAGAACGCCGACGCCCGAACGCGCGAGAGCGAGAAGTCGCGCCGCCGGGCCGAGGAGAACAGCTTCGCCGCCGTCGCCGCCGAGCTGGACGGCCTCTACCGCGCCCTCGCCCGCCGCCGGCGCAATGCCCGCCGCGACGGCGACCCGCTTGCCGGCCGCCCCTGGATCCTCTGCGACCTGCACATGCACACCGCGTGGTCGCACGACTGCTCGATCGCAGTACCCGACCTGCTCGACCACGCCGAGGCGATCGGGCTGGGCGCGATCGCCGTCACCGACCACAACCGCTTCGGCGGCGCCCAGGAGGCGGTCGAGCAGGCGCGCGGCCGCAAGCTGACCGTGATCCCCGCCGAGGAGGTGAAGACCGACGGCCAGGGAGAGGTGATCGGGCTGTTCCTCGAGGAGGAGATCCCGCGTGGGCTCTCCTTCGCCGACACGATCGCCGCGATCAGGGCGCAGGGTGGGCTCGTCTACCTCCCCCACCCCTTCGACCGGATGCACTCGATCCCGTCGCCGCGAACGCTGCACCGCCACCTCGCCGACATCGACGTCTTCGAGGTCTACAACGCGCGGCTCCTGCGCGAGTCCTTCAACGCCGAGGCGCTCCGCTTCGCGCGCAAGTACGACCTGACGATGGGCGCCGGCTCCGACGCGCACGTCCTCCAGGGAGTCGGCACCGGGGCCGTGCGGATGCGCGCCTTCAACGGGCCGGAGGAGTTCCTGGTCAGCCTCAACGGGGCAGAGATCCTCCGGCGGCCGAAGTCGCTCGTGTACCTCCAGGGCCTGAAGTGGGTCGCCCAGGCCAAGGAAAGGGTCCGCTAGAGGAGAAAGAGTCCGTGCCCCCTGTGAGCACCGTGCCGGCCGACGAGATCCACGAGAAGTACCTCCGCAAGGCGATCACCGAGATCAACGAGCTCGGAGACGAGATCGCCAAGGCGGCCGGCGGAGCCGCGGTCCCGGTCCTGGGGTCCGGCCACCCGCTCGCCGACGTCTTCCTGCTCAAGCACTCTCCGCTCGCCTCCGAGGCGCAGGAGGGCGTCGCCTTCTACGGGCGCGCGGGGCAGGCGATCCTCAAGTCGCTCCAGCGGCTGCGCGTCGACCCGATGGCCGTCTACGGCACGAACTGCGTCAAGCT
Organism: uncultured Actinomycetes bacterium; assembly: GCA_963779025.1. GTDB lineage: Bacteria > Actinomycetota > Thermoleophilia > Gaiellales > Gaiellaceae > DATBLE01. The sequence goes on along the minus strand of CAVZWR010000005.1, from coordinate 258,765 downwards.
GGCCGGAGGCGCCGCCGACGACGAGGCCCGCGGCTGGCTGACCCGCGAGCTGCACATCGTCCAGCCGAAGCTGATCGTCGTGATGGGCGAAGACGCGCTCGCATTTCTGAACGACCTCCAGTTCCCGCTCGCGCAGCCCGTCGAGTCGAAGCTCGGCGAGCTCCAGCAGTTCACCCCGACGGTGCAGGCGCTCGTCGTCCCGGACATCGACACGTCGCTCGACGAGCAACCCGCGAAGACCGCGTTCTGGAACGCGTTCAAGGTGCTCGGCTCCTGGTGGGCGGAGCTGCCTCCCTACTAAAGACTCCTCGCGGCGTCGCGTTCGTCGCGCTCGCGGCCGGACTGACCGCCTGGTACTACGCGGTCGACTCGCTGCCCGCGCTGTCGGACTGGTGGGACGTCGTCCTCCTCGGCTTCGTCCTGATCCCCGCAGTCTTCTCCTTCGACCTGATCGTCCTGCCGCTCTCGAAGGCGAAGGGGCTCTTTCCGCTCTCGGTCGCGCTCGGCGTGCTCGCCGTGCTGGCGACGCTCGCCGATCTCGAAGTGCTCGCGAACTTCGCCAAGCTCGCCGCGGTCACGTTCTTCGCCTTCTGGTTCCTTCGCTTCTTCGAGGAGCTCGTCCTGCTCGTGATCGTCGCGCTGATCATCCCGTGGGTCGACGCCTACTCGGTCTTCCGCGGCCCGACCGGCCACATCGTCTCCAAGCATCCGCACGTGTTCACGAACCTGAGCTTCGCCTTCCCGCTCCCGGACGGGCAGACCGCGCGGCTCGGGCTGCCCGACCTGCTCTTCTTCGCGCTCTTCCTCGCCGCCGCCTACCGGTTCCGGCTACGCGTCGGCTGGACGTGGTTCGGGATGGTCGCGTTCCTCGGCGGCACCGTCGCGCTCGCGCAGTGGACGACGCTGAGCGGCCTACCGGCGCTGCCCGCGATCTCGCTCGGGTTCCTGCTCCCGAACGTCGACCTGCTCTGGGTCAAAGCGCGGCGCTGGCCGCGCCTGACCTGACCGCTCTTACCCGGAGGCGCTGACGCCGTGGCAGTTCTTCTGCACCCAGGCGGAGATGTGCGCCGAGGCGGCGGTGAGCTTGGCCTGGTCGATCTCGGTCGAGAGCTTCTGGAGCTTCGCGAGAGTCGCCGCATTGGGTGTGCCGCCCAGCTTCAGACCCCCGAGCGGCGTCGGCGATCTTCGTCATGTACTGCGCGAGAACCTGGAAGTCCGGCCGGATGTCCGCCGGTGTCTTGTCGGCGAATTCCTTCAGGAGCTATGCCTCCTTCTTCAGATCCTGCGAGTTCGCGGCGCCCGTGAAGGCGGACGAGAACTTCTGGCCGAGGTCGGCGAGGCCCTTGCAGTTCTTGGCCGAGGCCACCGTGGACGTGGGCGTCGTCGTCGGATTCGACGTGCGTCGTTTTCGGACGTCGTGGCCTGGGTCGTCACCGGCTCGGTCGTCGTCGCCTCGACGGTCGAGAACCCGGCTGCGCGCGTGGTCGTCGACGCGGATTCCTTGCTGCCGCCGCAGCCCGCGAGGGCAAAGCCGATCGCGGCCAGCGGAATCAGAAGGAACAGCAACCCTGCGCACGACGCGACCCTAGCAGTCGGCCACGGCCGGCACGACCTCCGTGCCGACCAGCTCCACCATCTCGACGTCCTCGTGGACGAGATGCTGGAGGTAGACGCGCCCGACGCCGACCCGGGCGTACTCGCCGATCCGCGCGACCACCTCCTCGACCGTGCCCGTGATCGTCCCGGCGCTCCCGAGGAAATCGTCGAGCTCGAGGCCTGTTCGCTCTGCGACCGCACCGACCGCGCCGCTCGACCTCCGCGCGGTCACGGCCCACGACGCAGCCGGTCATCAGGGAGAACAGGATCGGCTCGCGGCCCTCGGCACGGCACGCGGCGTCGACCCGCTCCTTCCGCTCGGCGCAGTCCTCGACCGAGGCGAACACGGTGTTGTACTCGTCGGCATAGTGCGCGCCGAGGCGGCAGCTGCGCGGCCCGGCGGTGCCGCCGACGATCACCGGCGGACCCGGCTGCTGCACCGGCCGCGGCGAGAGCTCCGCCCACTGCCGCCTGACGTGTCCGAGCTGCTGCTCGAGCTCGTCCATCCGTTCGCGCAGATCGGGGAACGGGAAGCCGAACGCCTCGTGCTCGCGCTCGTTCCAGCCGGCGCCGAGCCCGAGCTCGACGCGACCGCCGGAGACGTGGTCTGCGGTCGCGACCACCTTCGCGAGCTCGCCGGCCCGGCGAAAGGTGACCGGCGAGACGAGCGTCCCGAGCCGGAGGCGCTCGGTCACGGCGGCAAGCGCGGAGATCGTCGCCCAGGCATCCAACGCGATGCGCGTCGGATCCTGGAAGACGGACTGGTAGTGGTCGGAGCGGAAGAGCGATTCGATCCCGCTCTCCTCGCAGACGCGGGCAAGCGCCAGCCAGTGCTCCCAGGAGACGCCCTCCTGGCCCTCGATCATCAGCGCGACGCGCATGCTCGCATCCTGCCGAAACCCGGCGGGACAGACCCCTTCGGGGTCAGTCCCTGGTGAGGAGCGCGACCGACTCGACGTGCGGCGTGTGCGGGAACATGTCGACCGGCTTGACGCGCTGCAGCGTGTAGCCCCACTCCTCGACGAGGTCCTTCAGGTTCCCGGCGAGCGTGGTCGGGTTGCAGGAGACGTAGACGATCTTCGGCGCCTCGAGCCGTGCGAGCCGGCGCAGCGCCTTCCCCGAGAGCCCCGCGCGCGGCGGGTCGACGACCGCCACGTCCGGCTTCCCGGCACGGTCGGCGAGGTCCTCCAGCGACGCTCCGACCTCGCCCGCGAAGAACCCCGCATTCGTGATCCCGTTCAGCCCGGCGTTCTCGATCGCGCAGGCGACCGATTCCTCGTTCGCCTCCAGCCCCCACACCGTCAGGACACGCGAGGACATCGCGAGACCGATCGTCCCGGTACCGCAGTAGAGGTCGTAGACCGTCTCGCCCCCGGTGAGGCCCGCGAACTCGATCGCCAGGTCGTACAGCCGCTCCGCCATCGCCGTGTTCGTCTGCATGAACGCGTTCGGCCGCACGCGGAAGCGCAACCCGAGGATCTGCTCCTCGATCGCCTCCTCGCCCCAGAGCAGGTTGGTCGGCAGGTTGGTCACCTCGGCCGGCGAGTCGTTCACGGCCCAGTGGATCGAGCGCACCTCGGGGAACTCGCGCAACGCCGCGACCAGCCGGTCGGCGCCCTGGAGGTCGCCCGGCGCGGTCACGAGCTGCACCAGCGCCTGGCCCGTGTTCCGCCCCTCCCGCACGACGAGGTGCCGCAGGTAGCCGGTGTGCGCCTCCTGGTCGAACGGCGGCAGCCCTTCCTCCTGGGCCCAGTCGCGCACAGCCTCTCGAATCGAGTTCCCGAGGTCGGTCGTGAGCCAGCAGCGGTCGACCTCGATCACCTCGTCCCACCGCCCCGCGCGATGGAACCCGAGCGCCGCGCCGCGCGACGTCGCCGTGAACGAGTACTCGAGCTTGTTCCGGTAGTGGAACTGCTCCTCGGCTGGGAGGATCGGCTCGAGCGGCGGCTCGGCGATCCGGCCGATTCGCCGCAGCGCATCTCCGACCTGCGCCTCCTTCGCGGCGATCTGGGCCTCGTAGCGGAGATCCTGGAAGCGGCAGCCGCCGCACCCCTCGTAGTAGTGCTTGCACGGCGCGTCCGTGCGCTCCGCGCTCGGGACGAGCACCTCCGTCGCGGTCGCCTCGGCGAACCCGCGCTTCACCTTGGTCACCTCGGCACGCACCGTGTCTCCGGGCAGCCCCCGGCGGACGAAGACGACGAAGCCGTTCAGCCGGGCGACGCCGTTGCCGCCGTAGGCGAGCGAGTCGATCTGGAGCTCGAGCTCGTCGCCCTTCGCCACGGGAGCAGCCATCACAGGAGCGTAGCCGGGCGTGAGCCTAGACTCGCGACGGTGACGCGCGCCGCGCTTCTCCTACGGCTCGTCCAGGTCGTCGAGGGAGTGCAGCGGCCGCATCCAGTCCGTGTAGCTGTCGACGGGCCGGACGCGGCGGGGAAGACGACGCTCGCGGACGAACTGGCGGGGGTACTCGCCGGTCGCGATCGAAGCGTGATTCGTGCATCTGCGGACGACTTCCATCGACCCCGCGCGGATCGCTATCGCCGCGGCGAGGATTCACCCGAGGGCTACTACGAGGACGCCTTCGACTACGAAGCGCTGACGCATGCCCTGCTCCGGCCGCTCGGCCCCGGCGGCGATCGAGCGATTCGGACCGCGATCTACGACCACAGGGCCGACGCGCCGGCGCCGGCGCCCCTGACCCGCACGGTCGAAGACGCCGTGCTGCTCTTCGACGGCGTCTTCCTCCTCCGTCCGGAGCTCGCCGACCACTGGGATCTGCGGATCTTCGTGTCGGTCGACCTCGACGAGACCGTGCGACGCGCGCTCCGCCGCGATCTCGCTCTGTTCGGCTCCGCGGCAGAGGTCGAGCGCCGCTATCGCACGCGGTACCTCCCGGCCCAGAAGCTCTACCTCGCGGCGACCCGCCCCCTCGACGTGGCCGACGTCATCGTCTTCAACGACGACCCGGCCGAGCCGCAGTTGGAGATCAGGCGAGCGTCGTGACGAAGATCTGCCGGTCGCGCGGCCCGTCGAACTCGCAGAAGAAGATCCCCTGCCAGCGGCCGAGGCCGAGCTTGCCCTCGTCCAGGGGGACGAGCACCTGCGGCCCGATCAGCGAGCCGCGCACGTGCGAGGGCGCGTTCGGCCCGTCCGGGTCCTCGACGTGCTGCCATGGCCAGCCGTCATCGACGATCTTCTGGAGCGCGGCCTCGAGGTCGCGCGCGACCAGGGGATCGGCGCCCTCGTTGATCGTCACGCCCGCGGTCGTGTGCGGGACGTAGACGAGCGCGGCCGCGGCGCCGTTCGCTCCGTCCAACGCCGCCTGCACCTGCTCCGTGATGTCGACGAGCTGGGTCTTCCGCTCGGTCCGAAGGCTGATTCGCTGCACCCCGGTATCCTAGGCGACCCCGCATGGCCGACGTCCTCTCCCAGCATGAGCTGGACAACTACCGCGAGCAGGCGGACCGCTTCATCGCCGCGATCGACGAGGAGTACTACCTCCACTACGCGGGCCTGAAGGACACGCTCGACCTCGAGCCGATCTACGAGCAGTTCGTCGAGCTGACCGAGCCTCGAGCAGGCAAACCGGATGGGCGCGGCCGTGAACGGCGACCGCCGCATCCGCGAGCTCTGGCGCTTCGCGTGCCAGGGCTACCTCGGGAACCTGACGCGCGAGCACGAGGAGAAGACGGCGCGAGATCGAGGCCGACCTGACCGCGACCGTCGACGGCGAGGAGATCCCCTACCGGATGATCCGCCCGACGATCGCGAACGAGGCCGACCGCGACAAGCGGCGAGCGGCTCGAGCACGCCCGCAACGCGCTGACCGAGGAGCACCTGCTACCGCTCCAGCTGGACGCGATCGGCCGTCGAGCAGGCGGCCGTCCGCGAGCTCGGCGCGCCGAACTACGCAGAGCTCCATCGCCGGCTCGGCTTCCAGCTCGACGAGCTGGCCGAGCGCGCCCGCGCATTCCTCCAGCAGACGGAGTCGATGTTCGAGCAGGCAGCCGACCGGCTCTTCCGGGACCGGGTCGGCGTCGGCCTCGCGGAGGCGAAGCGCTGGGACGTGGCGCGGCTCTTCCGCGCGCCCGAGTGGGATTCGGCCTTCCCCGGAGACAGGATGCTCCCCGCGCTCGAGGCGACGCTCGCCGACCTCGGCATCGATCTCTACGCCCAGGAGAACGTCGAGCTCGACGTCGAGAAGCGTGAGAAGAAGACGCCGCGCGCCTTCTGCGCGCCGATCGAGGTGCCGCAGCGCGTCGTGCTCGTGATCCAGCCGATCGGCGGCGTCGACGACTGGCGTGCCCTCTTCCACGAGGCCGGCCACACGGAGCACTACGCCCACACGAACGCCGACCTGGCGGTCGAGGACCGCAGGCTCGGGGACTTCGCAGTCACCGAGGGGTGGGCGATGCTGATGGAGCACCTCGTCCAGGACGCCGCCTGGCTCAACCGCCGCCTCGACGTGCCCCGCCCGCGCGAGTTCGTCGCCGAGGGCGCGAGCCTCGCTGCTCTACCTCGTCCGCCGCTACTGCGCGAAGCTGCTCTACGAGATCGAGCTGTTCGAGGCCGAGGACCCCGTCCCGCTGAAGGAAGCGATACGTCGAGCTCCTCGCCGACGCGCTGAAGATCGAGCCGAGCGAGACCGACTACCTCGCCGACGTCGACGCCGGCTTCTACGTCACCGATTACGTGCGCGCGTGGGCGTTCGAGGCGCAGCTGGAGCGGTTCTTCCGCGAGAAGTTCGGCTCGACGTGGTTCGCGCGCCGCGAAGCGGGGTCGCTGCTCCGCGAGCTCTGGGCGGAGGGCCAGCGGCTGACCGCGGACGAGTTGCTGAAGGAGTTGACCTCGGCCGAGATCGAGCTCGAGGCGGTCTCCGAGCACGTGCGAGACGCACTCGCAGGCGCGTAGCCGCTCGGAGACTCCTGGGCTAGAGCGCGCCGCCGGCGGCAGGCGGCGCCGACGGGTCGACGACGCCCTGGTCGCCGACGGGCGTGCGCGCGAGCGAGTCCTCGGCGAGCAGGATGTTCGACTCCAGCGCGCGGTCGACGAGCTTCAGGAGGTCGCTCATCGACGAGACCTCCTCGCGCTGCTCCTTCAGGAACCAGTGCATCGCCTCCTCGCCCACGAAGTCGCCCTCCTCGCGGGCGAGCCTGAGCAGGTTGGCGATCTGCTCGGTGACGCGCTTCTCCTGCTCGAGTGCCACGCGCACCGGCTCGGCGGCGTCGGCGAAGTCGGTCTTCGGCGCCTGAACCCCCGGGACGGTCACGGGGACGTCGGCGTCGAGCAGGAACTGGGTCAGCATCATCGCGTGGTTCCGCTCCTCGACCGCCTGGCGGTAGAAGTGCGCGGCCAGGTGAGGGAGCGTCTCGGTGTCGTAGTAGACCGCGACCGCGATGTACTGCTGCGAGGCGGCGAACTCGTAGCCGATCTGCTCGTTGACTGCGTCGTGGAACGCGCCCATCGCCGCTGACTCTATCCTTCGCTCCGTGAGGAAGCGCGCGCTCCTCTCGCTGTCGCTGCCGGTCGCCGCTGTCGGGTGCCTGGCCGGCCACGCCGTTGCTTACGCGCTCGTCGGGATGAGCCCCGAGGACGCGCGCGTCCACGGATATCTGGCGTTCGCACCGCAGTTCCTCGCGGTCTGCGCGGCGCTCGTCGCCGGCTCGCTCGCGTTGCGCGTGTCGGGACGTCTGACGGGCCGTCCCTCGGCGTGGCCGTTTGCCGCGCTGCCGCCCATCGCCTTCCTCACGCAGGAGCTGCTCGAGCGGCTCGCCGCCGGACTGCCCGCGCACTCGGTGCTCGCGCCGGCCGTGTACGTCGGGCTCGCCGCGCAGCTGCCCATCGCCTTCGCTGCCTATGCGATCGCCCGGATGCTCCTCCGGGTCGCCGACGAGGCGATGCGGCCGCTCGCGACTCGGCGGCCCACCCTCCCGCTGCCTGCCGCGCTCGTGGCGGCCGTCCCGGCTGGGCATGTCTCGCCTGCCTCGCCCGCGTTCGACCGGCTCGGCCGAGCGCCGCCTCGCGTCTAGCCGGTCTCTCGGTTCCACACCACACGATGGAGGTCCCGATGCGCATTGCGATTGCGTTCATGGCCGCCGCCGGCGCGCTGGTGCTCGCCGGCTGCGGAGGCAGTAAGAGCAGCTCCTCGACCGAGCCCAGCACGACAGCCTCAGCGCCCCCGACGGCGAGCCCTGCGACTACCACGGCTCTGCCGAAGGCGACGGTGATCGCGATCCAGATCAAGGACGGCAAGCCGGTCGGCGGGATCACGCGCGCCGACGTCAAGAACGGCCAGCGCGTCGATCTGGTCGTCCATTCGGACGTCGCGGACGAGGTCCATCTCCACGGCTACGACCTCCATCAAGACGTCGAGCCGGGCGGGACCGCGCGGATCCGCTTCCAGGCGAAGATCCCGGGCGTTTTCGAGGCGGAGCTCGAGAAACGCAAGCTCCAGATCCTGGAGCTGACCGTCAAGTGACCTGGCTCCTCGCCCACGGGATCGGCGGGATCCGCGACCTCCCGGTCCCCCGCTACGTCTTCTTCTACGGGGCGGCGGGGGTGCTGGTCGTCTCCTTCGCCGCCCTGGCGTTCCTCTGGCGGAAGCCCGTCCTCGCCGCGCGGCGGGACGGGCGCCCGCTGCCCGAAGGCCTGGGTCGCGTGCTCTTCTCCCCCTGGCTCCGGATCACGGTCGGGGCGCTCTCGGTCTTCCTGCTCGGCTTCCTCTGGCTCGGCGCGCTGGTCGGCAAGAACTCGAGCGGAGTCAACTTCACCCCGACCTTCGTCTACGTCTTCTTCTGGATCGGGATGCCGCTCGTCTCGGCGGTGTTCGGAAACGTCTGGTCGGCGTTGTCACCGTGGAAGGCGGCGGCGGAGGGAGTCGGGTGGCTTGCGGGCCGGCGCGCGCCGCCGTTCCGGTACCCGGAGCGCCTCGGGCGCTGGCCCGCTGCGGTGCTCCTGCTCTCGTTCGCGGCGATCGAGCTGACCTACCCGGATCCCTCCGATCCCCATGTTCTCGCGCTCGCGATCGCGATCTACAGCGTGCTCACCTGGGCCGGCGCCGTCGCCTTCGGGGCCGAGGACTGGTTCCGGTACGGCGACGGCTTCTCGGTCGACTTCGCCCTCCTCTCCCGGATCGCCCCGTTCGCGCGCCGGGACGACGGGCAGCTCGTCGTCCGCACGCCGTTCTCCGGGCTCTCGGTCACCGACCCGACGCCCGGGACGATCGCGTTCGTCGCGGTGATGCTCGGGACGACGTTCTTCGACGGCTTCAGCCGCACGAGCATCTGGCAGAACCGCTACTACCAGGTGCAGGTCGACCTGCTCGACAAGCCGAGCCTCGCCGACCTCGTCGGACAGTTGATGAGCGTCGGCGGGATGCTCGCCTGCGTCGCTTTCGTCGGGCTCTCGTTCCGGCTGGCCGTGCGCGGGACGGAGTCGATCGCCGGCCGGCGGCCGCTGTCACCGGAGTTCGTCGACAGCCTCATTCCGATCGCGCTCGTCTACATCGTCGCGCACTACTTCTCGCTGCTCCTCTACCAGGGGGAGGTCGGCGTGAAGCTGCTCTCCGACCCGTGGGGCCGCGGCTGGGACCTGTTCGGCACCCACGACTTCCAGCCGAACTTCACGTTCCTGACCCCGCACACGATCTGGTACGTGCAGGTCGGCGGCGCTCGTGATCGGGCACGTGGCGGGCCTCGCGATCGCGCACGACCGGGCGGTCGGCCTCTTCCACACGCCGCGCATGGCGCTCTGGACGCAGTACCCGATGCTCGTGCTGATGGTGCTGTTCACGGTCGGCGGGCTCTGGGTGCTGAGCCAGGGATGAGTCCCGTCCTCGCGCACGGCGGCATCCCCGGGCTGATCGCCGAGACCGGCAGCGTCGTCGTCGGCCTCCTGATCTTCGGCTACTTCATCCGCCGCTCGGCGAAGAAGGAACGAGAGCGGGAACGAGAACCAGTGTCAGACACTCCTGCGGCGCCACAACTGGCACCGGCAGGGTGTCTGACCCTGCTGGTCGGTTCCGGACTAGACGAGCGCCTTCCAGAAGACCTTGACGTCCTCGGCCGGGAACGTCTCGGTCTCGAACACCTCGAGCTTCGCGATCTTGCCGAGGATGCGGAACGTGGCCTCGATCTCGGGAACCTCGAAGATCGCGAGGTACTCCCACGGGCCCATCACCGCGAGGAAGCGCTCGACCGACCCGCCCTCGTCCTCGACGATCTTGTGGATCTTGTCGAAGTACTCGGGAGTCTTGACGAGGTTCTCGCGCGCAAACGGCGTGAGCTTGAACAGCCCGACATACGTGAACATCCGAACCTCCCTACTCCTCGGGGGCATTGCGTAGAGCCCCCACAAGGTGAGTCTCCGCTCGTCCGGGCCGGCGGGCATGACCAAATCTGCGCAGTGCGAACCGATCCGGCTCCTCGCGCGAATCAGGCCCCGTACGACGGCCACGACCAACTGACTCCCCAACCGACCGGCCGTCAGAAAGGAGCCGCACCGAATGCGCAAGCAGCATGCATTCATTCTGCTGGCGGTCGTCGGCGCAGCGCTCACTGCGCTCTTCGTCGCCCGCCTCGCCCCCGGCTCGAGCAACGCATCGAGCCACCGGGAGGCGCCGCTGATCTCGGAGGATCCGACTGCGGACAACACCGACCTGTACGCGTTCCGCAGCCCGGACAGGCCGAACACCCTCACGATCGTCTCGAACTGGATCCCGGGCGAGGATCCCGCGGCTGGGCCGAACTACTACACGTTCTCCCAGAGCGCCAAGTACAACATCCACATCGACCGGAACGGCGACGGGAAGCCGGACATCACCTACAGCTTCCGCTTCAAGACCCCGACCGGGCCGTACTTTCTCGGCAACACGCAGCAGTCGTGGCAGTGCGGCGGAACGACCGTGGGTTCGCGAGCGGCAAGACCCCGATCAACAACATCGGCCCGCGCTTCAACGGGTTCGTCGGGGTCAAGGACTACGAAGCCGCCGCGGAGAAGGCGATCGTCACCAAGCGGGGGCTGCGGATCTTCGCCGGCCAGCGTGACGATCCGTTCTACGCCGACGTCGGCGCGATCTTCGACCTGGTCGCGATCCGCAAGGCGGGCACGACCGGGAACATGGGCGGCGGCAAGGACTTCCTGTCCGCCTACAACGTCCACACGATCGCGCTGCAGATCCCGATCGGCCTGGTCGACACCCCGAGCCACGTGGTCGGCGTCTGGTCCTCGACCGAGCGCCAGAACGTGACCGTGGACGGCAAGGTCCGCCCGCGGCTGGACGCAGGTCTCCCGCCTCGGCAACCCGCTGATCAACGAGGTCGTGATCCCCACCGGGCTCAAGGACCTCTGGAACCGGACGAAGCCCGCGCAGGACGCGCAGTTCAAGAAGTACTACGAGACCCCGATCCTGGCCGCCGTGCTGAACAAGCTGTACAAGCTCGGCGTTCCTGAGACGGGCCGCGACGACCTCGTCGCCGTCCTCGGCACGGGCATCCCGAAGGTGACCTTCACGGGCAACACCTTCGCGGACGAGCTCCGGGTCAACCTCGCCGTCCCGGTCACCCCGGCGGGCAAGGCCAGCCGCATGGGCGTGCTCGGCGGCGACAACGCCGGCTTCCCGAACGGGCGCCGGCTTGGCGACGACATCGTCGACATCGAGGAGCAGGCGGTCGCCGGCTTCCTCAAGGGCAAGAAGGTGCCCCTCGGCGACGGCGTCAACGCGAACGACGTGGCGAACCTCGGCCACTTCCCCTACGTCGCAGCCCCGCACCAGGGCTACGAGAACGCGAAGGCGACGAAGTAAGGAGCAAACGTTCAGGGGGCCCGCTGCGGCGGGCCCCCTGTCTCCTTCCACTCACATGCGCAACCGGATCCTCATTCTCGTCGCAGTCCTCGCCGGAGCGGCGATCGGCGCCCTCTACGGCGGTGTCTTCCGCGACCGCACCTCCGCCGCCTCCGCCGCCCTCGCCGGCGCGCAGGCGAACGAGGACTTCAAGGCCGGCTTCTCGCTGAACGCGAGCACGGCCTCCCTGATCGCCGACCTCCAGTCGCACCTGCGCGTCAGCCCGAAGGACGAGCACTCGTACACGCTGCTCGGGCTCGCCTACCAGCAGCGGGCGCGCGAGACGGGCGATCCCACCTGGTACACGCGCTCCGAAGGCGTGCTGCGTCGCGCCGCTCGCCCTCGACTCGAAGGACTACCTCGCCGTCGGCGGGCTCGGCTCGCTGGCGCTCTCCCGCCACCGCTTCCGCGACGCCCTCTCGCTCGGCGAGCAGGCGCGCGAGCTCAACCCCTACTCGGCCCGGACGTTCGGCGTGATCGGCGACGCGTACATCGAGCTCGGCCGCTACGCAGAGGCTTTCAACGCATTCGACACGATGAACAAGCTCCGCCCGAGCCTCTCCTCCTACGCGCGCACCTCCTACGGCCGCGAGCTGATCGGCCACACGACCGCCGCGATCAAGGCGATGAAGCTCGCGATCGACGCCGCCTCCGGTGCCGCAGAGCCGACCGCCTGGACGCACGTCCAGCTCGGCAAGCTCTACTTCGGCCACGGCCGGATCGCCGACGCCGAGCGCGAGTTCCGCTTCGCGCTCCGGATCTTCCCCAACTACCCCTACGGCCTCGACGCGCTGTCGCAGGCGCTCGCCGCGCGCGGCGCGTACGGCCGGGCGATCGCAGCCGAGCGGCAGGCCGTCGACGCGATCCCGCTGCCGCAGTACGTCGCGGCGCTCGGCGACCTGTACAAGGTCACCGGCCGGCCTGTGCTCGCCCACCGCCAGTACGCGCTGATCGGAGCGATCGAGCGGCTGCTGCACGCGAACGGCGTCAAGACCGACCTGGAGATCGCGCTCTTCCAGGCCGACCACGGGATCGCGCTGCCGGCACGCGCTCCAGCGCGCCCGCGTCGCCCGCGCCGAGCGGCCGTCGATCGACGGCGACGACGTCCTCGGCGTGGACGCTCGCGCGCAACGGCCGCTGCGCCGAGGCCCTCCCCCACTCGGTCGCCGCCCTCCGGCTCGGCACTCAGGACGCGCTCAAGTTCTTCCACCGCGGCTACATCGAGCGCTGCCTCGGGCACGACGCGGTCGCAAAGGCGTGGTTCCGTCGGGCGCTCGCCCTGAACCCGCACTTCTCCCTGCTCTGGGCGCCGGCGGCGAAGCGGTGGGCCGCGTGAAGAAGCTCGCTCTCGTCCTCGTATCGCCGCGGCAGCCAGCGCGTTCGCGCTGGTGCCCAGCGCGAGCGCGCATCCGCTGGGCAACTTCACGATCAACACCTTCAGCCGCGTCGAGGTCTCGGGACACCGCGTCTACGTGCGCTACGTCCTCGACCTCGCCGAGATCCCGACCTTCCAGGCGAAGCAGGCGGGCGGGATCGACGCGGCGGTCTACGCGAAGCGAATCGCCGCCGGCGCGCACCTGCGCGTCGACGGCAACCGGACCCGGCTCGTCCCGACCGCCCATGCGCTCGCATTCCCGAGGGGTGCCGGCGGGCTCCGGACGACGCGGCTCGAGGTCATCCTCCGTGGACCGCGGGTCGCGGGGACGAGCCGGATCACCTACCGCGACACGAACTACGCCGGCCGTCTGGGCTGGCGGGAGATCGTCGTCGGCGCGCACGCGAAGAGCCGCAGCGACGAGCTGCGCGCGTACCCGAAGGACCTGCTCTCCAGCCCGCTGCACGTCACGTCGGTGGCGACAACGCTCGCGCCGACGAGCGACCCTGCCGCCTGGGCTGACCCGCGGCCGTGCGCTCGAGGCGCCCGACCGCGTCGCGGACGGCGGCTTCGCGAGCCTGATCGCTCACGAGAAGCTCGGCGCCGGGTTCGTCCTGCTCTCGCTGCTGATCGCGATGTTCTGGGGCGCGGCGCACGCGTTCTCGCCGGGCCACGGCAAGTCGATCGTCGCCGCCTACCTCGTCGGGTCACGCGGAACGCCGCGGCACGCGGTCTTCCTCGGGCTGACCGTGACCGTCACCCACACGATCGGCGTCTTCGCGCTCGGGCTCGTCACGCTCAGCCTTTCCCAGTTCATCGTCCCGGACCAGCTCTTTCCCTGGCTGAACCTCGTCTCGGCGTTGCTGATCGTCGCGGTCGGGGTCAGCGTGCTCCGCTGGCGCGTGCGCGAGTGGCGGAAGAAGGACGCGTCAGCACGACCACCACCACGACCACGGGCACAGCCACGGTCACGGCACCACCACAATCACGACCACGCGCTCAGCGCGCGGCGGCTGCTCGGCATCGGCATCTCCGGCGGGATCGTGCCGTGCCCGACCGCACTCGTCGTCCTGCTCGCGGCGATCTCGCTCCACCGCGTCGGCTACGGGCTCGTCCTGATCCTCGCCTTCAGCCTCGGCCTCGCCGGCGCGATGACGACGATCGGGGTCATCGCCGTCAGCGCGAAGCGCGTCTTCCGCCGCGTCGACTTCGACGGCGGACTGATCCGCCTCCTCCCCGCGATCAGCGCGCTCGTCGTCCTCGGCCTCGGCCTGGCGATGACCCTGCGCGCGCTCCCGAAGGTGACCTAGAGTGTTCGGCCTCGACCACTGGATCGCACACCTCTCCGGCGGCGCCACCCTGCTCGCCGTCGTCGGCGTCGCGATCCTGCTCGGCCTCCGCCACGCGACCGACCCCGATCACCTCGCCGCCGTGACGACGCTGATCGCGTCGGGGCGCGAGCGCACCACCCGCATGGCGGCGCGCCTCGGCCTCTCCTGGGGGATGGGCCACGCGGCCTCGCTCTTCGCCTTCGGCCTGCCGATCGTCCTCTTCAAGGCGTACCTGCCCGAGCCGGTTCAGCAGGGAGCGGAGACCGCCGTCGGGTTCCTGATCATCGGCCTCGCCGTCTGGCTGCTCGTCCGCTGGCGGCGCGGCCGGCTCCAGATTCACCCCCACCCGCACGTCCACACGGTCCGGGCCCGCGGACCGCTCCAGGCGTTCGGAATCGGGCTGGTGCACGGGATGGGCGGAAGCGCGGGCGTGGGCGTCCTCCTCCTCGCCGCGATCCACGACCGCGGAGTCGCGGTCGTGGCGCTCGCGCTCTTCGCCCTCTGCACGGCGATCTCGATGGCGGCGCTCTCGACCGGCTTCGGGCTCACCCTCGCGAACGCGACGGCGAGCCGCTCGTTCGGCCGGCTCGCGCCCGCGCTCGGCGGCCTGAGCCTGCTCTTCGGCCTCTGGTACGCCCTCGGCGCGCTTCAGCTCGCACCGTACTTCCTGTGATGCACGACCAGGCCGCGGCCTACGTGCTCAACGCGCTCGACGCGGACGAGGCACAGGCGTTCGAGCGTCACGTGCAGCTCTGCCCGGGCTGCGAGGAGGATCTCGAGCCGCTCCGCATCGCGGCGGCCGCCCTCGCGTTCGCGGGCGAGCTCCCGCCTCCGCGTTCCGCCCTCCGCCGCCGGGTGCTCGGGGTCGACGCGGTCGTCCTCCGTTTCCGGCGCCGCTGGACGGCGCCGCTCGCCTCCGCCGCCGCCCTCGCCGCCTGCGCAGCGCTGGTGGTCGGGCTGACCGACGGGCGAAGACAGCCCGCCGGCGTCGCCTTCAACCTGCCTGCGGCACCGGCGGGGAAGGTGTACGAGATCTGGTTCGTCCGTCACGGGCATGCAGTCCGCGCCGGCCTCGCCCACGGCGGGCGAACGCACGTGGCACACGTCCCCCGCGGGGCCGAGGTCGCCGTCACGCTCGAGCCTGCCGGCGGCTCGCCCAGGCCGACAGGACCGCTACTCATGAAGACGGAGACTGCGTAGGCTCCCGTGCAGACGGTGAGCGAATTCATTCGAGGTCAGACCGAGGCCCAGACTCCGGCTCGGAACCTCGCCCACCTTTCGGACGAGGCGCTACTCGCACTTTGCTCGCGGGCGGACGAGAACGCGCTCGGCGAGCTCTACGACCGCTACGGCCGCGTCGCCTACGGGCTCGCGCTGCGGATCGTGCGCGACCGCGCGCTCGCCGAGGACGCGGTGCAGGAGGCGTTCCTCGCCGTCTGGCGCTCGGCCGGCGCGTTCCTCGCCGAGCAGGGCAAGCCGAGCACCTGGATCCTGACGCTCGTCCACCGGCGCGCCGTCGATCTCGTCCGCCGCGAGGAGCGCCGCCGGGCCGAACCCCTCGAGGACACCGACCACCCCACGGGCGAGGCGACCGACGAGGAGGCGTGGCTCCGCGCGCAGCGACAGGTCGTCCAGGAGGCGCTGCGCAAGCTCCCGCCCGACCAGCGCGAGGCGATCGAGCTCGCCTACTACGGCGGCTTCACGCAGTCCGAGCTCGCCGAGAGGCTCGGCCTCCCGCTCGGGACGGTCAAGAGCCGGATGTTCACGGGGCTGAAACGGCTGCGCGAGCTGCTGGCCGAGTCCGGGCTCGACGTCGACGCCCCGTGAGCGGCGCCCGTCTAGCATCGGGCGCATGGAATCGCTCAAGGGCCGCGATTTTCTGCGGGTTTCCGACTGGTCCGGCGAGGAACTGCTCGCCGTCCTCGACCTCGCCGACCGCCTGAAGGACGAGCGCAAGCGCTACGTCGACGAGCCCCTCCTCCCCGGCCGCAGTTTCGGCCTGCTGCTCGAGAAGCCGTCGCTGCGGACGCGCGTTTCCTTCGAGCTCGCCGTCGAGCAGCTCGGCGGCCATGCCGTCCACCTGACCGGCCCCGAGGTCGGGCTCGGGCACCGCGAGTCGATCAGGGACGTCGCCTACGTCCTGTCCCGCTACTTCGACGCGATCATCATTCGAACGTTCGCCCAGGAGTTGCTGAAGGAGCTCGCCGAGCACGCGTACATCCCCGTGATCAACGGGCTGACCGACGAGGCGCATCCCTGCCAGGCGCTGGCCGACGCGATGACGATCCGGGAGCGTCTCGGGGGCTTCGACGGCGTGCGAGTAGCCTGGCTCGGCGACGGCAACAACGTCTGTGTGTCGCTGTCCGAGATCTGCACGGCGCTCGGAATGGAATTCGTCGCCGCCACGCCCGAGGGCTACGAGGCGCCGGGCATCGAGCCGCTGCGCGATCCGCGCGAGGCGGCGCGCGGCGCGAACGTGCTCTGCACGGACGTCTGGGCGAGCATGGGCCAGGAGGACCAGCGGGAGCGGCGCGCCCGGGACTTCGCCGGTTACCGGATCGACGGCGAGCTGCTCGCGCTCGCCGACCCGGACGCGATCGTCCTCCATTGCCTGCCGGCCCACCTCGGCGACGAGATCACCGAGGAGGTGCTGTACGGCCCGCAGTGCGCAGCCTGGGACGAGGCCGAGAATCGCCTCCACTCCGAGAAGGCCCTGCTCGCGCTGACCGTCCCCTAGAGCGCCTGATGAGCCGGTTCGAGGAGCACGTACGCGCCGCACTCGACATGCTGCCGCCCGAGCTCGCGCGCGGGCTCGAGAACGTGGCGGTCGTGGTCGAGGAGCAGAATCCCGAGGAGCCCGACATCTACGGGCTGTTCGACGAGCCGCCGTACCTGCCGGCGCGGATCGCGATCTACCGGCGGCCGCTCGTCGAGGACTTCGGGCACGACCCGAAACGGCTCGAGGAGGAGATCCGCATCACCGTCCTCCACGAGCTGGCGCACTACTTCGGGATCGACGAGGACCGGCTCGACGAGCTCGGCTATGCCTGACGGCCTGCTCGTGGGGATCGCGATCGCCTCTGCAGTGGTCGGAGTGGTCGTGATCGCGATGTTTTTCATCGGGCCTCGGCGCTAAGGAATAGGGAGACCGGGCATGACGTTTGTACAGCCGATGAGAACTATCGACGACATCCGCATCGAGATCGAGGAGCTGACCGCACGCCGTGCTGAGGTCATGCACGACCTCTCCACGGGTCACGACACGGTCCTCGCCGCCGAGCACCAGGAGCTCGAGCAGCGCATCGCCGAGCTCTGGGACGAGCAGCGCGCCGCCCGCGCGGAGCGCCGCTGGGGCGAGCGCGACGCGATCATCAAGCGCGCCCGCGCCGAAGAGCGCCTCGAGCGGGCCGCGTAGGACCCTCCCCGACCGCGGGGAACAGGGTGGTGTGACCTGTCCCTCCTGTGAGCGAGACCTGACCGCGCAGACGGCCGGCGGCCTGACCGTCGACGTGTGCGCCGGCGGTTGCGCCGGAATCTGGTTCGACCAGTTCGAGCTCAGAAAGGTCGACGAGCCGAGCGAGTCCGCCGGCGAGTCGCTGCTCGACATCCCGCGCGACGCGTCGGTCGTCGTACACCTGGAGGCGCGGCGGATCTGCCCGAAGTGCGCCGACCGTCCCGTGATGATGCGCCACTTCACGAGCGTGAAGCGTCTGGTGACGATCGACGAGTGTCCCGAGTGCGCCGGCGTCTGGCTGGACGCGGGCGAGCTCCGCTCGATCCGAGCCGAGTTCCCGAGCGACGAGGCGCGCCAGCAGGCGGCGGAGGCCTACTTCGCGGAACTCTTCGACGGCCCGCTCGCCGTCGAGCGCGCGAAGACCGAGGCGGAGCTTGCACGCGCGCAGCGGTTCGCCTCGGCGTTCCGCTTCCTGTGCCCGAGCTGGTATATCCGCGGCAAGCAGGACTGGGCCGCCTTCTGAAGCCCGTGCGGCAGGCCGTCTACACTGAACCGAGCCAGGGGCGTTAGCTCAGCTGGGAGAGCGCCGGCTTTGCAAGCCGGAGGTCACCGGTTCGATCCCGGTACGCTCCACACCGAGAACCCGCTGGAAACGGCGGGTTTTCGTTTTGCTGCGAGGTCTACGCTTCAAGACGAAATCAGGCCCGCGGTCGCCCTCGTGGTAGCCCTACGGGGGATGCCCGCGCAACCACGGTCGGTCCTGCCACCGCCTCGCGCTGACTCCCTTGGTCGCAGTAACGAACGACTTCGTTCCCAGCCTGGATGGCACTGTTTGCGGGGGAGGTGCCGTCATGGGCTGTCGAGTGGTGTAGAGAGGTGTTGGGCGCAACGCCGGTTGAGCAACTACTCGTCTCTGATGCGATGGCAGAAGTGCGAGCGGTTCGGCTCGACGATGGACGCGCGGTTGTGCTGAAGGCGCGGGTCGCGGATGACGCGAGGCGAGCGAGTGGTTGCGTTGAGGTTCAGCGGCTGCTGGCTGAGCAGGGCTTCCCGTGCCCGCGTCCTCTGTCGATGGTGACGGTGGTGGGCGACCGTGCTGTTCATGCTGAGGAGTGGCGACCAGGCGGACAGCCGATCCGAGAAGATGGCCCGGAAGCGGCGATCCGCTCTGCCTGGTTACTCGGTGACTTGATGCGGCGCCTGGAAGGGATTCGCACCGATCCTCCCTTGCCGAACCCAGAATGGGTCGGATGGGATCACGAAGGGCCGGGCGACTTTCCCCCCAACCCACGCCACGACCCGCTCGCAGTGAGAACGCCCCTACCAGCCGTGATCCTTGAAACAGCCCCTCGCGTTCGTGCTCGGTTGTTGAAAGCGGCGCTCAGGCCAGTCGTCGGACATGCCGACTGGGAGGCACAGAACATGAGATGGGCAGGCACCGAGCCCCATGTCGTGTACGACTGGGACAGCCTGGCATGGCTTCCCGAGGCCGCCGTTGTCGGAGCAGCGGCGGGAATGTTCGCCAGCGCGGAAGGACCGCTACTCGCGCCGCTGGAAAGCTCGATGGCGTTCTTGGACGCTTATCAGGTCTCGCGCGGTCGCACGTTCAGCGTCGAGGAGCGCGAAGTCGCGTGGGCCGCAAGCATCTGGCCCGCTCTCTACAACGCTCGCGAAGAGATTCTCCACGACGTACCTTCCGTCGCCTTGACGGCTCTCGACCAGCAGGCGGACAGACGCCTCTCCCTCGCGGGAGCCTGAACCGATCCGATGTCGCACTTTGCGGGAACTGCGACCCACCTATGAGGGGTCGGACGACGCAGTGCTCCACGGCCGCCGTCATACGACACGGATGGTGACGACGAAGCGTCGCACGGAGAGCCCGCAGTCGTGGCACCTCGGTGTGCCGACCGAACGGATCGTGGCCGTGCCTCGCCTGTTGGCGGCGATCTGCCACTCGCTGTAGCCCGGGTCGACGATGAAAACGACCCGTGTCAACTCGACTACGCTCGAGCTCCGTCTCGGCTCGGTCCAGGTCCATCGGCCCGACAGCCGGAGGGCTACGGCCCGGCCCTTCGCCAACCTGAACGTCTTGCCCGACTGCGCCAGCGTGATCGGCGCCCTGGCGAATGGCGGAGGCGTCGCCGCGGGAGGCGCGGCAGGCAGGACGAGCGCGACGACCGACACCCCCGAACCAACCCCCGTACGGACGACCCGAAGGAAGTCCACGTGGTGGTTATAGCACCGTCGTTTTGGGGCGAAACGGTGGTGGGAAGGCGGCGCGCTGCCGCCCTCCCACCGAATCGTGATCTCTACCCCGCAGTGACCTCCTTACCGTCGACCGTCGCGTCGTCGGCGAAGACCTGCAGCTCCGTGGCGTGCACCTCGGTGTCGCGCGGCACGAACGGTGCCTGGCCCACCCGACAGTCCGAGTTGTTGTCGGGATCGCTGTCCTGGTCGCCCTGGTACGAGGGTTGGCCGGTGCACTGGTTCGCTGTCACGACGAACTTGACGTGCGTCGCCGTCGTGTCGGGCACGTTCCAACCGCGTAGCGTCATGTCCGGCGCGGCCGGACGCGGGTTGACTGCCGGGAAGGCGTCGTCGCCCGACTGGAGGATCCGTCGCCAGCCGGCGGCGATCGTGCCGTCGCACGTCGGGTTGCCCTCGGCCTGGCCGGCTGTACAGGCATACAGGTCGAACGATCGCAATGCCGTGAAACGGTTCTGGCCGGGAACGAGGAGTGCCGAGACCTTCACCCGCTTGAACTCGACCGGATCCGTGCCCGCGAGGTCGACGACGACCTGCCGGCCGACAGCCGGAGCGCCGGTTGCGGACCAGTTCGTGGCCTCATTGTCATCGATCAGGTTGCCGAGACCCGCTCCATCCCCGGTCGCGCTCGCGCCCTGCGCCGCCGAGGCGAGATTGGGCGGGAACTCGATCGTGATGTTGCGCGTTTCGCCGGGCGACAGGTGCTTGACCATGAACCGAACGTGGCCGTAGCCTGGAGCGCTGGCGACGAAGTTGTAGGTGTCGTTGCGGCCGACCTCGTTCGGCACGAACTGCGCGGTCTCGTCACGGTTCGGGCCCACCGTCCCCGGGTCGGTGTCGGCGATCCGAGTGACGCGCGCCTGGTAGTCGCCGACGTAGATGCCTGCGGGCACCGGCGTCCCGTCTGCCGCCTCTGCGTCGAACGTGAGCGTGGCCTCGTCCGCGAGGGGGGACGCGAAGTCCGGCACCGGGTCGGTATCGCCGTTTCCGGTCACCGTCGCGGCCTGGCCGAACCCGCGCTGCGCGAAGCCCTGCCAGAGGAGGTCCAGGTCCGCTCCCCCGAAGCGTGCCATGTCGGCCGCGAGCATCGCGTCCCTGGCCTGGAGGATCGTCCCGTTCCGCGGCCACAGGATCATCGCGTCGTAGTAGAGCTGGATCCAGCGCCGGTCGCCGGGGCACTTCGCAACCGGAACCCGTCCCCGTGCACAGTCGATGTCGAGCTGGGCGCCCTTCGCCTTGTACCGGCCGAGCAGGAGGTCGCGAATGTCGTACTGCACGGCCACCCAGATCTCGCCGTCGGCGTGGACCTCCGGACCGACGTTGTCGAAACCGTAGTCTCCGAGGTTGAGAGGATCGGTCTTCGGGTTGTGGCCGGGTGACGGGAGGTCCCCGCCCATCGGCTCGCTCGCGAGGAAGTCGCGGATGCCGTTGTAGGGATTGCCGGTGACGTACGCGCCCACGGTCCAGGGATCCGAACCCGCAGTCGCTCCATAGTGGTTCTCGCTCAGGTACTCGAGAGCGTTGAAGTCGCCGAACGCCTCGCCCATCGCGCCGTTGTGCGTGCCCTGGCGTGCGCCGACCCCCTTGCCGATCAGCCGGTTCTCGATCGCGTGGCCGTACTCGTGGCCGATCACGCTCATGTCGAAGTCGCCGTCGACGCACGGCGCGTAGAACGCGCCGGGGAGCGGCTGCCAGAGGAACATGTTCGTCTGTGGATGGCCACCGTCGGCACCGGTGGACATGTTGGCGTTGTCGCGGCCGCCGTAGTTGGGCGCCCCACCGTTGATCGCGGAGGCCTGCGCGTTTCCGAAGACGCCGTCGTTCGCGACGCCGCCGAGCCCGTTGTTGAACTGCTGCGCGTTCCAGTGCGGCTCGTCGAAGCCGAGGTAGTACGCGTAGTCGTGCATGCGGTTGTGCATCGCAAACAGGTTCGCGATTGCCGCGTCGATGTCGTTGCCCGAGCCCGTCAGCGTGGACGGGTCGCAGTTCGACTCGAACCACGCATTCGTCCGCGGGTACTGGTAGTCGCGGGTCGCGCTCGTCGCGTGGTAGCCGCCACCCCAGGTGCGTGGGCCGGACGAGACCCAGCGCTGAATTTCGTCGACGTTGTTGCCGGTCGACTGTGTCGTACCGAGATCCGCGCCGGTCGTCGGGTCCGGGTTGACGTCCCAGATGAGCTTCGACGCAACGCCGAGCGGGTAGCTCACACCGGTGTCCTGCGCCGCGTACGGGCACCCGTTGAGAGCTGTCCAGCACCACAGCCGGCGCGTGTCCGAGCTCGAGTAGTTCCACGGGAAGCGGTTGATCGGGGTCGTCAGCGGGGCGAGTGAATATGCATTCCATGTTGGGTTGTCGCTCACCTCGTCGACGGTGCTCTGGCGATAGAGGAGCTCGCCGGTTTGAGCGTCGACGACCACGTCGTAGCCGCTGAGGGATCCGTCGGGGGCGTGGGACACCACCGTTGCCTGGTACGCGGCACGCCTTCCTCTGTGTGTGGTCCCGAACGTTGCCTTCTTGACGTACTGCGGACCGGAAAAGCCGTTGACTTCCAGCGTCGTGACCCCGTTCTGCACGGCCACGGGCTTCACGTCCACGATCGAGACGTCCGCTCCGGTGTCGTTGGCCGCCTCCGTCCAGGCGACCGCGGGCTCGAGAGCAAACGAGCCCGTCGCGTCGTCGCTTGGCGCGAGGCTGGACGATGCGTAAACGATCTTCCACCCGGCCTGGCTCGAGCCGACGACGGCAACGGTCACGATCCCGTCCGTCGAGCCGACACCACCTGCTTGCTGCCGGAACGAGACGGCGTATGCATCGTCGCTGCCGACGAGCCGGG
This sequence comes from uncultured Actinomycetes bacterium, assembly GCA_963779025.1. GTDB lineage: Bacteria > Actinomycetota > Thermoleophilia > Gaiellales > Gaiellaceae > DATBLE01. The sequence goes on along the minus strand of CAVZWR010000005.1, from coordinate 236,070 downwards.
CCGAGCTCCAGACGGAAAGGGCGGTCGTGGCCCCGGGGCCGAACAGCACTGCGTTTGCGTCCAGCCATCCCCGCGCAGCGCTGACGGCGTTCGTTGCATTGAGCCCGGTGGCGACATACCCGCCGTACTTGATGATGGACGCCGGCGTGCCGGAATCGTTCCACTGGACATCTGCGCCGAGCTGGCTCGCCGCGGCGCGCTGGTCGGATGCCGGCTGGGCAGAGACGCGCGAGTCGAAGTCCGGCAGTTGCTTGGACTCGGTGCCGTCGAGGTGGACAAAGCCGAGACTACTGGGCGGCAGGGCGAGCGCAAGTACCGCGAGGGCGGCCGGAACGGCCCCACGGACGAAGCGCCGACACGCCTGCCAACTTGGGCGGTTGGCCTGCATCAGTTCCCCCCTTGTCGTCGGACGACAGCGAGCACGGCTCGCTGCAATCGGCTCTTTAACAAATGGGCGCACCGCTGTCCACCGGATGGTTGCTTTGCAAGCCGGGGTCACCGGTTCGATCGCGGTACGCTTATGTACGCCGACCCTGGGGGCGCAGTTGGCGTTGGGAGGGTTCGTTGCTGTGGAGTTGGCGCAACCCGATGACCGGTGATGCGGTCGACTATGGCGTCGGAGGCCGCGAGACCCGCCGCGATCTGGTCGTCGCCGGGCTGGCCCAACACGACCCCGGTGATCGTCGTCCGCTTGCCGTCGATCCGGCGGATGGCCCGGAACGCGAAGCAGCCACCGGCCGCGGCGGTCGAGCCGGTCTTGACGCCGACAAACCCGTTGTCCCCGAGCAATGTGTTGGTGTTGTGCACCGTGCCGGCGACCGGGAGCGTCGCGCTCGGTGTGGCGACGATGCTCGCGAACACCGGCAGGCGCGTGGCCTGATCGACAACACGCACCTGATCGGCGGCAGTCGACACGGTTGCGTCGTCGAAGCCGCTCGGATCGGTGTACCGGGTGTGGGTCATGCCCAGCGACCGTGCGGCGGCATTCATCCGCGCAACAAACCGGTCCACCGAGCCGGCGTCCCACCGTGCCAGAACCGCGGCGATGTTGTTCGCCGACGGCAGCAGGAGTGCCTGCAGCGCCTGCAGTTGGGTCAACTGCTCTCCCGCGGCGATAGACACGACCGACTCCCGCTGTCGGCGCCGGCGATCGGTGTCGGCCACATCCGCGTCGGTGAGCGTGATCGTCGGGCCGTCCTCGCCGGGCCGTAGCGGGTGGTCACGGAGTACGACATAGGCCGTCATCACCTTCGCGACGCTGGCGATTGCAGCCGCGTGCTGGTTCGGGCCGGCTTGGACCGGCGACTGCCCTATTTGAACCGCGGCTTGGCCATGTGCAGGCCACACCGTGCTGGGCAGCCCTTCACCAAGCGCACCACCCTGCTCACTGCGAAGGACGTCCACGGGTGATGCGGCCCTCGAGGACGAGGATGCCAGCAAGTGGTAGCCGAGGGCGGCGATCGCCGCGCTGACGACTAGCAGGCCGGCGACACGGATCCAGCGAATCCGAATCCGACGGGTCGAGGTTCGTGCTCGCTTGCTGTAGGTCATGCCGCAATTCAAGGCAGCGCGGTGTTGCCCGCACGTATGTGCTTTTCGATATGCCGACGACATGCGCTGGCTCGTAGCATCGGGACATGCGGGTGTTGATCGTCGAGGACGAGCCGTATATGGCAGAGGCCATCCGCGATGGCCTACGCCTGGAGGCGATCGCGGCAGACATCGCAGGTGACGGCGACACCGCCCTGGAGTTGCTCCGCATCAACGCCTACGACATCGCCGTGCTCGACCGAGACATTCCCGGACCCTCCGGCGATGAGATCGCCGAACGCATCGTCGCCTCCGGCAGCGGCACGGCGATCCTCATGCTCACCGCTGCCGACCGTCTCGACGACAAAGCGACCGGGTTCGAGCTCGGCGCCGACGACTACCTCACCAAGCCGTTCGAGCTCCGAGAACTCGTGCTCCGTCTCAGAGCGCTCGACCGCAGGCGCGCCCACAACAGGCCACCCGTGCGAGAGATCGCGGGTCTGCGGTTGGATCCGTTCCGCCGGGAGGTCCACCGCGACGGCCGCTACGTCGCGCTGACCCGGAAGCAGTTCGCAGTGCTCGAAGTCCTCGTCGCCGCCGAAGGGGGTGTCGTCAGCGCCGAAGAGCTACTGAAGCGGGCGTGGGATGAGAACGCAGACCCGTTCACCAACGCCGTGCGCATCACAGTCTCGGGGCTGCGCAAACGGCTCGGCGAACCATGGATCATCGCCACCGTGACGGGCGTCGGCTACCGCATCGACACGGAACCAGAACCCGGGCCGGAGGGAGAGGACCGTGGATAGAGCCCCTGGTTTGAGCGTTCGCCTCAAGCTCACCCTCAGCTACGCCGGCTTCCTCATGCTCGCGGGTGCCGTGCTGCTCGTCGCCGGGTACTTTTCCCTTTCGCGTGGTGTGCACCCTGGTGTGGTCTTCATGGTGCGCAGCCACGCCGATCTCCTGCGCGAGTTCGCTCCGACCGCCGCCATCGTGCTGGCGTTCCTGCTCGTGTTCGGTCTCGTGGGAGGGTGGCTTCTCGCCGGCCGGATGCTCGCCCCTTTGACTCGCATCACGGACGCCACACGCATAGCCGCGACCGGATCGCTCTCCCACCGAATCCAGTTGGAAGGCCGCAAAGACGAGTTCCGTGAGCTCGCCGACACCTTCGACACCATGCTCGCGCGGCTCGAAGCACACGTCGCCGAGCAGCAGAGGTTCGCGGCCAACGCCTCTCACGAACTGCGCACCCCGCTGGCGATCACGCAAACACTTCTCGACGTGGCCCGCAACGATCCGAATCGCGACACCGGCGAACTCGTCGATCGCCTCCACGCCGTCAACACCCGAGCGATCGACCTCACTGAAGCGTTGCTCCTGCTCAGCCGCGCCGACCAACGGTCCTTCACCGCAGAACATGTCGACCTGTCCCTCGTAGCGGAAGAAGCCGCCGAGACGCTCCTCCCCCTCGCAGAAAAGCATGGCGTGACGATCGAGGTCTCCGGCGACCTGACCCCCACAATCGGCTCACACGCGCTCCTGCTGCAGTTGACTACGAACCTCCTGCAGAACGCGATCGTCCACAACCTGCCTGAACAGGGCAACGTGTGGGTCACGACCAGCGTTCACCCCGAGAGTGCGCTGCTCACCGTCGAGAACACCGGCGAAAAGCTCACCCCAGGGCTAGCTGCCACGCTTGCCGAGCCGTTCCTTCGCGGCGCCAAACGCATACGCACCGACCACGCAGGCGTCGGTCTCGGCCTGGCAATCGTCAAGAGCATCACCCACGCACACGACGGAGCCCTCACGCTCACCCCCCGGGCCGCCGGCGGGCTCCGCGTCACGGTGCAACTACCCGCCGGGCCACCGGACGCTGGCGGATGACGCCCAGAGAGCGCACGGCGTGATGCCTAGACGGTGCGGGGTCGCCACGGCTCGTGCTCGTGCGCGAGCCAGACCAGCTCGGGGTCGAGCGCGCGCACCCGCAGCTGGCCTTCGGTGTGCGGCTCGTCGAGCTCGCCGAACCAAACCGCCACGTCGCCGCCGACGACGACCGGACGTCCGCCAGTCTCGACGACGACCACCTGCATGCCGCGTGTGTGACCAGGCGCCGGGACAAGCCGGAGCCCGGGAAGCAACTCGAGCTCGCCGTCGAGCGGCACGTACCGCACGCCGGGCGCCTCGACCCACTCGCGAATGGTGTAGTCGTCCTCGCTGCGAGCGTCGTCGAGCTCCCGACGCTGGACATAGATCGGCCTGCCGGCGAAGAGGTGGTTGCCGCCGCAGTGGTCGAAATGCAGGTGTGTGTTGACGACAATGTCGATGCCGGCGAGGTCGAAGTCCTGCTCACTCAGTGGACTGAGGCGGGGATCGAGGTCGGCCACCGCCGGGTGCAGCTCCGTCATGCCGGTATCGACCAGCACGCGCGCATCGGGATGGTCGATGACGTGCACGTAGACCGGCATCCGCTCGCCCTCGGCGAGCAGATCGGCAACGCGGACTGGCGTGATCGTGATCGAGGCGGGGGCGTTCATTGTGTACCGACCTCCGCGATGGTCGTTGATATGTGCGTCGTGATGACCTCCTTCACCGGTTACTGGCTGACGCGCTGGCCGGCCGCACTGCCTCGCGCGCTGGCTAAGCAGCTCCTGAACCGCCGTGGTGAGCCGGACTGGGCTGGGCGGGGAGGTGGGTCACACGTTCGCTCCAACGAGCCTAGATCGTTCTCAAGGCCGTCCAGTTGAAAGAGCGGGCTTGCAGACGTCGCCGTCTAGCCGACGTTTCTCACGAATTCCACCAGTTCGCGGTTGAACCTTGGCGTGTCCTCCCAGAACGGCATGTGGCCGACGCCGTCGTACCACGAGGGCTTCGCTGTTGGGCATACGGCGAGGACGTGCTCGGTCATCGATGGGAGGACGATCGTGTCGGCGCGGCCGTGGGCGGCGAGCAGTGGCACTGACAGCGTCGCGAGGGCGTCGTCGCCGTCGATCTCGCGTGCGATCAGCGCGCCCCTGACCTCCGGCGGAACGACCATGTTCCACGCGAGCGCGGCACTCCAGTCCTTGTCCACCAGCGGCTGTGCTGTGCACGCGCGCAGGAAACGACACATCGCAGGGATGCTCGTCGCAAGGTCGCCTGAGCACGCGCCTTCGGCGTTCTCGAGAAGGCCCGGCCCGATGTGGTCGAAGCTCGGAGGCTTCAGGAGCACCGCTCCGCCGGCGAAGACGATGCCTGCGATCTCGGCGTCGCCGCACGCACGCACGTAGTCGGTGATCGCGAATCCTCCGTACGACGAGCCAACGAGAATGGGGCGATCGAGGCCCACCTGGTCGACGACCGCCGCGATGTCGTCTGCCCAGGCCTGCGCGTCCGCGTACTGGTCCGACTCCAGCGGCTTGTCGGACATCCCGTGGCCTCGGAGGTCGAGTGTCACCAGCCGGAAGCCCATGAGCTCTGGGGCCTCGTACTGACGCGCCCAGCAGAACTGGCTCTGGGACCAGCCGTGGACGAACAGCACGGCGGGGCCTGCCGGGTCGCCCCACTCGCGGACGTGCAGTCTCAGCCCGTTTCCACCCTTGACTTCGTGTGTCGTGACGGGCCCCCTGCCGACAACGAGCTCCACGGCTGCCTCCTTCGCGTCTGGACGACGGCCGGACGCTAACGGCCGACGCGTCCGAGGACATCGGCGGCACCACCCAACTTTCTGGCGTCAGTTGGCGGCGTGCACGTAGCCGCAGCTCAGCGACGGCCGGCCGTTCGGAGCACCGAGAACTGGGCAGCGGCTGCGGCACGGCCGGCCTTGCCGGAGACCCCGAGCTTCGCGTAGACGTTCGCGAGGTGTCGCTCGACCGTCCGCACGCTCAGCACGAGACGTGCTGCGATCGCCTCGTTCGTCAAACCGGCCGCCACGAGCTCGAGCACCTCGAGCTCGCGCCTGCTCAGCACGGCCGCCGAGGACGGGGCCGGTGCCTCGGTGCCAAGGAACCGGCGAAGCGCAGCGAGGAACTCCTGCCAAGCCGGCTCGTCCTCGAGCAGGATGTGGTTGGCCGATTCGACGAGCACGAGCTCGGCCCCCGGGATCAGCGAGGCGAGCAGCCGCCCCTCTTCGACCGGAACGACGTGGTCATCGCGCGCGTGTACGACCAGCGTCCTGACCCGGACATCAGGCGCTACGTCGACGACGTCGAGGCTCCCGCGCGCGTCGTAGAGCCGCGCGGCGGTCTCCGCGGTCGTCGAGTGGAGGAGCAGATCGTCATACCACTCCATCTGCTCAGGCGTCCCGTCGGGCACAAAGAGCATGCTGAACACGCGCCGGAACGTCGGGGTCGGCCGCTCCCAGCCGGCGTGAATCGCTGCGATCAGCGCATCCTCTTCACGGCGCCCGTTCGGCGTGCGGAACTTCCTTCCGCGCGCGTACCCGCCGTAGAGGACGAGGTCGGTGACCCGCTCGGGATGACGCGCTGCATACACGAGCCCGATCGCCGCACCCTGTGAGATACCCAGCAGCGCGAAACGGTCGAGGCCTGCCGCATCGATGACCGTTTCCAAGTCAGCCACCCATGCGTCGATCGAGAGCTCGCCCGGATCGCGGTCGGAGAGCCCGCAACCCCGTTCGTCGTACCGGACGACGGTATGGCCTCTGCCGAGCTCCTCGAGCCAGTGCCGCCAGACAGGACTTTCCCAGTCGAACTCGAGGTGCGTGAGCCACGTCGCCACCCTGACGATCGGCGGTCCGCCCCCGTGCACTGCGAACGCCACCCGAACACCATCCGGCGCGACGCAGAACCGAACCTGCTGCCCCACGGCCGCGATCGTAGCGCGGTTTTGCGGCGCTGAGTCCCCGGTCGCCGAGCTATTCGGCGATCGCCTCGCCGGAGCCGCCGAGCTCGCTGGGGAAGTCCTTGAGCTTCGGGAGGCCATCCTTCATCGGCAGCACGGTCGACTCGTAGTTGACATGCACTCCGGGCGTGAAGGGAAACGTCGGGATCGTCGCGGCGTAGACGTCGACCAGGTCCCACTCGGGGTGCCTCGTCAGCAGATGGCCACCGCAGGCCTTGCACCACTGGTGATAGCTCCGCTCGGTCTTGTGGTACTCGCCGATCTGGTCTTCTCCCTGAGTCACTTCGACCGACTCGGGCTTCCAGAGCGTGAACGCGTTGACGGGGCCGGCGGACCAGCTTCGACAGTTGGCGCAATGGCAGTAGCCGGCGCCGACCGGGTCGCCCTTGACGGCGATTTTGACCGCACCGCAGTAGCACTGCCCTTCGTAGGTCTTCTCGTCCTGGCTCATGGGATCACCCCTTCGCTCGAGCGAAACACGTTTCTCGATCAGGAGGCTACAGCGCTAACCCTCTGCGGGCCTGCCAAACCGAGACGAACGACGAGGCCCGCGCTCAGGAGAAGCTGGGCGCAACGAGGCTGTGAAATGCCTGGGCGTGCAGGACGAAGAGCTGCGAGGGCGCAATCGTCGTGACCGTCGCAGTACGCGGGATTCCGCGCAGGAGCGCGATCTCGCCGAAGACGCCGCCGGCGCGTTCCGTCGCCACGCGCCTGCCTTTCTTCGAGATCTCCACCTCGCCGGCCGCGATTGCGAAGAACTCGTGCCCAGTCTCACCCTCACGAATCAGGTCGACCCCGGCGGGTACAGCCACGACCTGCGCGTTGCGCGCGAGCAGATCGAAGCGCTCCTGCGGAAGCCCGGCGAACAGCGGTATGCGCCCCAGCGCGGTTCGCTTCCGATCGAGGCTCGAGCGCCTCCGGGCAAACGCCCAGAGGCGGGCGGCCGGCCCGGCGCGCCGGACGTTCGGAGCCGCGTCGCGCGGCTCGAATCGCTTCCGGGAGAGCTGAACTTCCAGTTCTCTCTCTTGTTGACGCCGCAGCGTCTCGAAACTCATCAGATCTCCGTACATCTCTTCTCCCTCTACTAGATGGTTGTCCCCAGGAGCCCACGGGAGCGCGTGGAGCACGTATGCGTCGACCGTGTCGTCCTTGCCACGCAGACGAAGTCCCGTACGTTTCTCGACCACCGTTCCCGGCGGCAGCTGCAGATAGGTCTCGTGGCCGATCAGGACTCCGCCGGCGGGCGCCAGGCTCTCCAGGCGAGCACCTGTGTTGACCGCGTCGCCGACCGAGGGGTAGGCGACGTAGCCGTCGCTCCCGATCTCGCGCACCAGCACCGTGCCGCTGTTCGACGCCGACGCGCATGCGCGGCCAGTCAGGGTGCCGTGCAACGAGACCGGCAACCTCGCGCTGCAGCGCGAGAGCGGCAGACGCTGCTCGTTCGGCGTGGTCGGGCTGGTCGCCCATGACGTTGAACCTGGCCATGATTCCGTCGCCGATGAACTTCTCCACCTCGCCGCCGAACCGTTGTGTGATCAGCGGCGCCGCGATGCCCCAGTACGCGTCGAGCACCGCTGCGACCCTGGTCGGAGATGATCGCTCCGCGAAGCCGGTGAACCCGACGAGATCGGCGAACAGGACGCTGACGTCCTCGTAACGCTCGCGCGTCGTCGGCAGGTAGAGGCGACGGAACCGCTCATCGGCCCACTCGCGCCGGACGGCGAGGCCGACGACGGCGTACGCGAGGAGGATCAGGCCGTGCCACTCCCACCAGCTCGCGTGCCACTTCCGCTCGCCGGTGACGGCAACGCCGATCATGGCCTCGGCGAGCAGGACGAAGCACGCTATGACAGCTGCTGCGAGCCAGCTACGCCGATTGCCGGAAGAGACGCCAGTACCGCAGCGCCGCGACCGCGTACACCGCCGTCCCCAGAACCGCGAAAACCGTGAGCAGCCGGGTCGTGGCGGCCTCGCTGTCCGGACCGCCGAGCGGCGGCAGGTTCGCGACCGTCCACCCGAACCAGCCGGCCATCGCGGCCAGCACGCCGCCCCGCAGCAGCCCCCGGTGGCGAATGACCGCGTCTCCTAGCTCCGGACGCGCGTCCACGAACCCCGATCCCATCGCGAACACCGCGCTGAGGACGAGGCCCACGGGGATCGCGACCTGGAAACCGGCGTGCTCCTCCGCGAAGAGGACGGTCGGCGTCCCGATCGCGTGCAGCAACAGGAAGCCCCCGGTCGCCATGAACGCCAGCGAGAGGAGGAGGACGCGGGCGTCCCCGCGACGATTGGCCGCCTCGCCGGCGGCGTATCCCAGCGCGAACGCGACCGCACCGACGATGCCGAAGACGACGAAGTGCAGCGGGTAGTTCTCGATGTGAGGGTCGAGCTGGGACCGCAGCAGCAGCGAGGCAAGGCCGGCCATCGGCAGGGCGGCCACGATCACCCACACCGCGACGCGGGCGGGCCCGCGCGTCCACTTGCGCTCGCTGTCCATGCCTGCCTTTACGCCCGACCCGGCAGCGTCTCGAGGCGGCGGAACTGGGATCCGAGCTCGCCCAGCATCTTGAGCGAGACCGTCGGATCGCGCTCCGCGAGGCGGAGGAAGTCGTCTCGCGGCAGCCTCATCACGTGGAGCTCGCCCGTCGCGAAGACGGTGGCCGACCTCGGGGCGCCTTCGAGGGCGCCAAGCTCTCCGAAGTAATCGCCGGTGCGAAGCGTGCGGCCCGCGGGCTTCCCGAGCACCTTCGCCGATCCGCTCAGGATCACGAGGAGCGAGTCTCCGCGAGCTCCGCGCTGGAGCACCATGTCGCCTCGGCCGTACTCGGCGAACGTCGCATGCCGGACGAGGTCGCGTAGCCGGCGCCTGGGGATTCCGTCGAACAAGGGAAAGGTGGCCAGGATGTCGGCCCAGTCGGCTGGACTCGCCTGGTCCCGGTACCCCAGTCCCACGGGGGGTATCGCCAGTTGCATCGTCGCCCTCACTTTCTGCAGGTACTGGTCCGGTCTCGTATCGGATCTTGCGGAGAGCGCAGACGAAAGGGAATGGAGCCAGCATCACTCCCGGGGTACGGCCAGCCACACCCCGGCCCGCGAAGCGACTCCTCCGCTCTTTGCGGTCTTTTTCTTCGCCCGGGCCCTTGCGGACGGGCCTCGGCTGTCATAGGTTGGTCGAGCACCGAGTACGGAGCGCTTCTAGGTTGAAGCCTCTCCTACGGGTCGTACGCGGAAGCCTTCGGGCCAGGCGGAAAGCTTGTGGGGGTGGTGGACGAAGGCGCCACCGGCTCGGTGTTCTTTTTGGACCTAGGGCCGGCGCACGTTGTCGTCCAGCCAGCGAAGGATCGGCTCGAGCACCTCGCGGTTGTTCAGCTCCATCATCATCAGATGCCCGTTGCCGTGGACGCCGTGATCGGCCAGGACGATTCGATCGACGTGGCAGCCCGCCTGCTCGAGGAACGCGGCGATCTCGGGACTCGGCTGGGCGAGCAATGACGCCTCCGCCTCGACGAGCGCGATCGGGATCCCCGCCAGGGCGGGTAGCCGCCTGCGCCGGCCCGACGTGCAGGTCGTCCGGCGAGTCGGCCGGCGGATCGAAGGTCATCGGCGCGGCGGTGAGGCCCCAGGGAAGCGAGAGGCCGATGGCCGGGTTGTCGAGAAACGCCGGTCCGATCGGCTCGGCGGAGACGATCGCCTTGACCTGCGAGGGACGCACGTCTGCGGTCAGCCACCCCATCGGGCCGCCGGCGGAGCTGGTGATCAGGATCGCCGGGCCGATCTCGTCGAGGAGGGCGCGCCACACGCCTGCTCCAGCGCGTGCGCCAGCCCGCAATCCGCGAGCATCGGCCCCGTTCCGGCGGCGAACGCTCTCACGTGCGGGTCGTCCGGGTCGCCGGTTCCCGGCCACTGCTCCGTGTCGCAGAAGAGCGCCGAGATCATCTCCAGCGTGAAGACGCCACCCGGCGGGCAGAGCACGTCCGGGTGGTACGGCGAGCGGCCGTGGCCGGGCCGGTCGACGACGTAGACGGCATAGCCTTGCTGGACGAGGAACGTCGCCCAGCCCGGGCGGCCGTCCGGCGTGCCCAGCCAGTCGGTGCCCTGGCCGCCGCCGCCGTGGATCAGGACGACCGGGTACGGCTGCGTCACCTCCTCCGGCTCCTCCCACTGGACGAACATCTGGCCGCGTAGCGCCGTCCCCTCGTGCACCGGGACTCGCTCGCCGCCGACCCAGAAGAACCCCCGGCGGGAGGTGACGAGCTCGCCCTCGGGACGGCGCCGCCCGCTCACGTCGAGGACTCCAGCTGCGGCTTCACCTCGGCTGCGAAGAGCTCGAAGGTGCGCCTGGCCTCGTCGAACGTCATGTCACCGGTCGGGAGCTGGAGATCGACGTGCTCGATCAGCCCCGGCTCGAGGATCGCAGCGAACCGCTCGGTGATCTGCTCGACCGTGCCCGAGCCCGCCGCGATCGCGTCCTCGATGTGGGCGAGGATCGCGCGCAGAGGCCCGAGCGCCTTCTCGCAGTCCTCCGGGAGACATGATCAGGCGGTCGTTCTGGTGCACGGCCTCGGCTCGCCGGACGAGCCCTTCCATGCCGCGGCGAGCCGATCTCGAGCGCCTCGGCCTCCGTCGGGGCGATTGCGAGGATCATCGTGCAGCCCACGCGCGGCCGGGAGTCCGGCCCGTCCACGCGCAGCGTGTCCCCCCTGTGGCTGTTCCAGGCCTCGACGTAGACGTCATGGGTCTGCCGGTCGATCGGGCCCGGCCACATCAGGCTCATGCCGTACCGGCCCGCCGCCGCCGGGTTCCCCGGATACCAGAACGGAATCGGATCCTGGACGGGCCTGGTCGCGAGCGGGACGGTCGGGAAGTCGTGGTAGACGCTGCCCTCGCTCGAGATCTCGCCGGTGGCAAGTGCGCGGCAGATGATCCCGAGCGTGTCCTCGAAGCGCTGACCGGCGCTCCGTCCAGTCGCTGCCGAACCAGGCGTGCTCGATCGGGGCGACGCCGCTCCCCACGCCGAAGTCGAGCCGGCCGCCCGTGAGCTGGTCGGCAACGCACATGTCCTCGAGAAGCCGTACCGGGTGGTGAAGCGGGAGCAGCTTCACCATCGGCCCGAGCCGGATGTTCGTCGTCACCTGCGACGCCGCGGCGACGAACAGCTCCTGGTTGGGCGCCATGCACAGACCCGAACCGTGATGCTCGGCCAGGTGGAAGCTCTCGAACCCGGCCTCGTCGGCGAGCTTGATCAGCTCGAGCCGGTCCCGGAACAGCCGCTGCGTGTCCGTGCCCGGGATTTCCTCGATGTGGTCGAAGATGCCGAACGTGGGTGAGGCCACGCGGCGAACCCTACGCGGCGCAGCGCACTAGGATTGCCGGCACTCGTGGCCGAGCCGCAGGCACCACAGCAAGCCGAGCGCGGAGGATGGAGCTGGAAAGCGATCCTGCTCGCGGCGCTGGGGATCTACGCAGTCCTGCTGATCGTCCTGAACAGGAAGACGGTCTCGGTCGACTTCGTCGTCTTCACCGAGAAGACGCGCGTGATCTGGCTCGTCCTGCTCGGCATCGCCCTCGGCGCGCTGATCATCTGGCTCGTTCCGCGGCTCCGGCGACGCAACAAGAAGCCCCGCAAGTCCTCCGAGCGGACGGACGAGCGCAGCGGCATCGCCGGGGTCAGCTGGAAGGTGATCCTGCTCGCGGCTCTGGCGATCTACGCCGTACTGCTGATCGTCTTCAACTCGAAGACCGTCTCGGTGAACTTCGTCTTCGTCACCGAGAAGACACGGGTGATCTGGCTCGTCCTGCTCAGCGTCGCCCTCGGCGCGCTGATCATGTGGCTCCTGCCGCGGATCCGGCGGCAACGCAATAGGAGCCGCACGGCTGACGCCGCCGCCGGCTGAGACCCGTCCCGGTCGAACAACGCCCTGGCCGCCTGCACTCGGGCGGCCCCGTGTTCTTGCTACGACGAGCTGCGCCCGGGAAGCGCGACTCCAGCGCCAGCATCACCCGCCGCAGCAGGTCGTTCAACTGCTGCTTCTCGCGCTTTGAGAGCGCCTCGGCGAGCAGCGCCTCCTTCTCGGCCTGGATTCCGATCGCCTCCTGGTGGAGCCGGCGGCCCTTCGGCGTCAGCTCGACGAGGACGCCGCGACGGTCGTCGGGATCGGGAAGGCGCTTGACGAGACCGGCCTTCTCCAGCTGGTCGAGGCGGTTCGTCATCGCGCCGCTCGAGAGGTCGGCGATGCGGGCGAGGTCACCGGCCGAGCGCCGGTGCGGCTTCCCCTGCCAGCGCAGCGAACAGAGCACCTTCCAGTCTCCGCTCGCGAGGTCGTACTGCTCCAGCGTCTCGTCGAGCATCTTGTGGATCCGCCGGTTGATCCCGTTGATCCGGTCGACGATGCCCTCGACCTCGATGTCGAGATCGGCCGGTAGCTCGCCGCGGATCTCCTCCAGGAACTTGTCGACGTGATCGGGTTTCGAGGGCATCAGCTGAATTGTTTATCCAAAGTATCTTGACGTCAAGACATCTGCCGTGCTAGCTTCCGGGTCCAAGTAGTTCGAGATGAAGATACTCGATCTAGAAGGAGGTGGCGGAGACGTATTCGAGCGAGACCCACCTGCACCTGCAACTGGCGGCAGAACGCGCCGAGCGCCTGTACGGAGCCGGCCCGAAGACCGAGAGGAGACACACATGGCTGCGACCGAGACTGCAGATCGCGTTCTTGACCTCGAGGAGGCGGCGCTCGCAGCAGGCGAGGACAACCGAGCCCGAGTTCAAGAAAAGCCCGAGTTCCAGAGACTCATTGCGTCCTAGCGCTCCGTAGGATTGCGCCCGATGAGGCGCTGTGTCCTACTCGGATTCGTTGCCGCGTCCGTCTGCCTGAGTCAGGCGGCGTCCGCGGCCGAGCCGCCGATCCGCGTCGTCGGCTTCTCGCAGATCGGCACGTTCAAGGTCCGCGGCGGCAACCCGGCGAAGGCGCGTGCCGCCTTCGGACGGGCGACCTCGACGAAGAACACCCCGAACCGCGACTGCCTGATGGGCTGGGCCGGCATCAGGATCAGCTTCTACACCCTCGCCCACGCCAAGCAGTGCCAGCCGGACACGCCCTTCGGGATCGCGACGATCACGGGGATCTGGGTCACCGACCGCGGCCTCCGGAAGGGCGACACGCTCGCAAAGGCGCGGAAGCTCTACCCGCGGGCGGAGAAGCCGCACTTCGCCGGCCCCAGCGCAGTCGGCCTGATCGTCAAGCTCTCGCAGGCGGTCGGCGACTACGGGCTGGCGGCGAAGGTCGTCAGCGGGCGCGTCGTCGCGCTCGTGCTCTCCGATCCCCAGGGCGGGGAATAGCGGGGCTGCGCGTTTCGGCGAGTTCCCGCCCGATGAAGCTCGCCGTCGCGTTCGCAGTTCCCCACGGTCCGTGAAGGCCCGTAGTATCCGCGATGGGATGCGCACCGGCGTCATCGCCGTCGTTTTGGCTGCAGCCGTCGTGCTGTTGCTCTCCGCGCCCGCGAGTGCCCGTTCTCTGGCCGATCCCCAACTGACCGTCAAGGTCAAGGGCCAGGGCCACGTGACCGGCACGAAGGCGAGCTTCACCGATCGACTGCCCCGGCGACTGCGAAGATGTCGAACGAAGGCGACTTCACCATCACGCTGACGCGCGATTCCGGACCCGGGCTGGAAGTTCGAGGGCTGGGGCGGCGACTGCTCCGGCCGCGACCCGGAATGCACGGTCTTCGTCGACGGCGACCGGAAGGTCACGGCGACGTTCGAGCCGGATCAGGAACAGCCGACCCATCCGTCGGAGCCGACGAACGAGGAACCCGGCACTTCGGGCTGACCGTCAGCATCGTCGGCGCCGGGTCGGTCGCGAGCAGCCCGGGGCATCGACTGCGGCAGCGACTGCAGCGAGACCTATCCGGAGCATACGGTCGTTCCGCTCTTCCCGTGCCCGCGCCGGGACCCACTTCGTGGCTGGAGCGGGGACTGCTGGTGCGGCGGGCTCTGCAGCGTGACGATGGACGGACCGCGCCACGTGACCGCGACATTCAGGCCGGCACGTCGTTCCGCCGGACGAGATCGGCCCGCCGTGCAACCCGATCAACGACCCCGGCAAGGCCGGCGGCGACTCCACGCTCGTCCTCGTCTTCGACTGCTACTCGCCGGAGCAGCTCTGGCTCGACGAGGTCTTCAACGCCGTGCTGCACCGCGAGATCGACCAGGCCTCGCTCGACGCGTTCCACCCCCGCTTCGTGGCCGGCCTGTCCCTGACCCAGGCCGCACTCGACGTGCTGCACAGCGTCGAGTACCGGACGCTGCTGGTCCAGGGCTTCTTCAACACGTTCCTGCACCGCGCGGCGACGCCGACCGAGCTCGCGACGTTCCTGGCGATGCTCGCCGGCGGCGCGACCGACGAGGACGTGATGGCCGCGATCCTCAGCTCCGAGGAGTACTACGCGACGCGCGGCGGCGGGACGAACGCCGGCTTCATCAGCCGCGCTCTACCAGGATCTGCTCGGCCGCCCGCCGTCCTCCGCCGAGCAGGCACAGTGGGACGCCGCATTCGGCGCCGGCGCCACGCGCCAGCAGGTCGCGCTGCAGGTGCTGAAGAGCACCGAGTTCCGCACGCGCCTGATCAAGGGGTGGTTCCAGGCGTACCTCGGCCGCCAGCCCACCGACGTCGAGCTCAACTTCTATCTCGCCACTTCGCCGCCGGCGAGACCGACGAGATGATCCAGGCCGAGATCCTCGGCTCGACCGAGTTCGTCGGTCAGGTCGAGGACTACGAGGCGACGATCAACTGGGGCGACGGCACGACCACGAAGGTGACCGTCAAGCACACGACCGACGGCGGCCGCGACTGCGAGGTCACGGGGCAGCACACGTTCCCGAACCCGGGCAACGTCCCGGTCGTCGTCACGGTCACCGACCCCGACGGGCACACCGACTCGTTCCGCGGCCTCATGCGCATCCAGCTTAACTTCCCGCCGCCGGGCCAGGAGAACGTGCAGCCGTTCGGCACGGTCCTGATCAATGTCAACGGCGAGTTCGTGCCGCTGACGGACCTGAGGAACGTCAAGCTCGGCACCGAACTGGACACGACGAAGGGGCGCGTGCGACTGACCTCACCCGACGGCTCGAACGGACTGTTCTACGAGGGGCGATTCAAGATCCTTCGCGTCTTCCTGATCGTCAACGGCAAGAAGGTCCCGTATCACGCTCACTGCTGATGACCGGCCCGCTCCCCGACTGCAAGGCCCGCACGACCGCGGGATTCTTCGCTGCGCCGCCGCGGCCGGGCAAGAAGGTCATCCGCCACCTCTGGGGGAACGTGAAGGGCAAGTTCCGCACGCGCGGCAAGTACGCCTCGGCGACGGTCACGGGGACGCTCTGGGAGACGCTCGACTACTGCGACGGGACGCTGGTGTTCGTCCAGAACGGCCGCGTCGACGTCCTCGACATCCCCCGCAACACGCACCACTTCGTCACCGGCGGGCACAGCTTCTTCGCGCCCGCGCCGTAAGCTTGCGCTCAATGCGCGAGCGAGAGCCCGAGCCGCGCCACCGCCCAGAAGACGGCGAACAGCAGCGCGAACGCATAGGCCATGCGGAGGTGCTTGTACTTCTCGCCGGCGATCCCGGCGAGATTCCAGCAGGTCGACGCCATCGAGCGGAAGAGCTCGCGCTCGGAGGCGCGCCAGACGGCGTCCTCGTAGGCGTTCGCGGCCGGGTAGCCGGCGACGACGCCGAAGAAGAACAGCGAGGCGAGCCCCGGGCGGCGGCGCGGGAAGAGCGTCCGCGCGATCTGGACGACGGTCATGATCGCGAAGATCGTCGCGATCACGCTGGAAATCGTCGCGAGCCAGCCCCAGACCGGCCGAGATGTCGCGCGCGTCGAGGAACTGGCGGATGTTGCTTGAACAGGTCGAGGATCCCGATGCTGAGGATCAGGACGACGCCGCCGGCCTTCGCGTCCGCGAACTGGACGGACTGCGTGAAGTTGTCCGCCGCGCGATAGAGGAAGTCGATCTGCGGCGACAGCTCCTGGGTGTTCATCGGCTCCGTCCGGCCGGGCGGGAGCTGCTCGGGGAGCGCCTGCGGGTCCGGAATCTCGAATCGCTGCATCGCCACGGCGGGAAGATCGTGACAGAGCCACCCGACGGGACCGGCTGATGCGAGGCGCGCGCTACCAACGCGTGCGGGGGATTCTCTTCCTGGCCGTCGGGCTCGGGACCGCCGGGCTCGTCCTCGTCCTCTGGGGCTTCGGGGTGTTGGACTCGCTCGAGCGCCAATCGATCGACGCGCGCTTCTCGATCCGCGGCGACCGCCCGGCGCCCAAGGAGATCGTGTTCGTGGCGATCGACGACGTGACGACGAGCTACTTCGACAAGACGCGCTGGCCGTACCCACGCCGGTACCACGCGAAGGTGATCAACCGGATCAACGCGGGCCACCCGCGCGCGATCGCGGTCGACATCCAGTTCACAGAGCAGACGGACGCGCGCGACGACAACGCCCTGATCGACTCGGTCGCGAATGCACATGGAGTCGTCCTCTCGACGACGGAGACGCTCCCGAACGGGGCGACCCGGATCTTCGGCGGCAACGACACGCTGCGCCAGTTCGGCGCCAAGCCTGCGAGCGCGCCTCTTTCCGACCGACTCCGCCGGGGTGATCCGGAAGGTGAAGTACTCCGTGAACGGGCTGAAGACGCTGGCCGTGGTCACCGTCGAGACCGCGACCGGCCAGCCGCGTCGCGCCCGGCCCCTTCGGGAAGGAGGGCGCGTGGATCGACTACGCCGGCCCGTCCGGGAGCTTCACGCGCTACTCGTACTCGAACGTCTACAACGGCCGCGTCCCCTCGAGCGCCTTCAGGGGCAAGATCGTGGTCATCGGCCCCGCTGCGCCGCGGCTGCAGGACATCCACGCAGACGCCCGTCGACCCGCTGATGCCGGGCGGCGAGATCCAGTCGAACGCGATCGCGACCGTCCTGCGCGGCGTGCCGCTGAGGAGCTCACCGTCGGCGCTCGCGATCTTCCTGATCGTGCTGATGTCGCTGCTGATCCCGGGCGTCTCGCTCGGCAACAAGCTCCGGTACTCCGCGATCGCCGCCGTGATCGCAGCGGTGGCGTTCGCGGCCGCAGCGCAGCTCTCGTTCAACCACGGCTGGATCCTCTCGTTCGTCTATCCGCTCGCCGCGCTCGCGCTCGCGACGATGGGCGCGCTCGGCGTCCACATCGTGCTCACCGCATTCGAGCGGGAGCAGGTGCGCAACGTGTTCGCGCGCTTCGTCCCCGAGGCGGTGGTCGAGCGACGTGCTCAAGCGCACCGACTCGGACCTCCGCCTGGCCGCGCGAGGAGGTGGTCGGCACGGTGCTCTTCACCGACCTGCGCGGGTTCACGAGCGCCTCCGAGCATCTCTCGCCGCAGGTGGTGTTCGACGTGATCAACCACCATCTCGAGGAGATCGCCAACGCTGTCCTCGACCACGGCGGCACGCTCGTCTCCTACACCGGCGACGGGATCATGGCCGTCTTCGGCGCACCCATCGCGCAGGAGGACCATGCCGAGCGCGCGTTCGCGGCCGCCGACGAGATTCTCGAGGTGCGGCTCCCGCGGTGGAACGACTGGCTCGAGGAGAACGACATCCACGAGGGCTTCGAGATGGGGATCGCGCTGAACAGCGGGCCGTTCATGTCCGGCAACATCGGCTCGGCCGAGCGCCTCGCCTACACCGCGATCGGCGACACGATCAACACGTGCTCGCGGCTCGAGAGCCTGACGAAGGAGACGCCGTACATGCTCCACGTCGCCGAGTCCACGTACGTGCTGCTCCGTCCCGAGCAGACGGCAAAGCTGACCTACGTCGACGAGCTGCCGATCCGCGGCCGCACGACCAAGCTCAAGCTCTGGGGCATGGGCCTCTCCCCCGTCCCCGAGGTGCCGGCGTACTCGCTGCACGAGGAACGGGGCGAGGGCGCCGTGCTCGGGTAGCGCATCCGCTCAACGCTGCCCCACGGGGCCCGCGCCGCTACTCGTTCGGGCCGGCGTAGTAGATGTGCACGGCCAGCGGCGCGAAGCTGTCGCCGAAGGCGTCGTTGACCGAGCGGATCTTGCGGCTCTCGCCGAGCACGGTCAGCGTCCGGCCGCTCAGGAGCGACTGGTGCATCGTCGCGTCCATCGAGTGATACGTCGGGTTGATCGCGATCACGTAGAGCGCGCCGCCCCAGTTCCGGGCGACGAGGAGGAGCTCGCCCTGGTCGCTCGTCGCGGGCAGGTTGGGGATGTAGTTCGCCGGGCCGAGGCGGGCGACGTCGCGGGCGACCGCGTTGATCGCGTGCGCCGATCCGACCGGCCAGTGCCCGGGCCAGAACCCGAGGCCGTGCGCGCCGCCGGCGATCGCCATCCACGACTCCGCGCGGACGACGGCGGGCGTGACGGCGGTCGCGCCGCCGGGGCACTTCCAGTCGTCGGCCTCGATCCACTGAAACGTCGGCTTGTCGCCGGCAGATCCTCGACGAGTTCGCGCTGCGACCAGTAGACATCGGCCATCCGGTTCGGCCGGCACCACTCCTGGAGCGGGTAGAGGTCGAATCCGATCACGTCCGCCTTCGCGATCAGCGACGGGTACATCCCGCGGCCCCAGTCGAGCGGCGCGGCGCCGGAGTAGAAGTGATTGGTCAGCGTCAGGAACGACAGCCCGCCGACGCCGGGCGGCGCGGGCGGCAGCGAGTCGGCCGACACGTTCGCACCGTCCGGCTCGTCGTAGTGGAACCAGCCGACGATGCCCGGCCCGGAGCCGCCGTGACCGCCTGCTGCGCCGGCCGAGTAGGCGTCGCCGTGCAGCGCGTTCAACTGGCTCTGGAGGTTCCCGCAGGGGTTGAGCGCGAAGAGATTGATCCCGGATGCGAGCGCGTTCGGGTACTCCCACGGGCAGACCGAGTAGACCATCATCGGGAACCAGGGCTGGCCGTTGACCAGGATCGAGCCGTTCGGCCGGCCGACGTCCATCTTCGGGTTTGCGACGACCCCGGGGGTGGTGATGTCGAGGGTCGCCTGGGCGCGCTGGCCGTCCTCCGCGACCGCCTTCACCCAGATCCGGTAGGTCGTCGACGAATCGAGCCCGATCAGCGTCGCGGCCGGGCTGCCGCCGGCGACCCCGGCCGGGACCCAGGCCGTCGGGACGCCGAGAGTCGACGGTGCCGTACGAGACGCGCACGTTCGCGGGGGCGGAGGACTGCCACGTGATCGTCGCGCCGTAGGAGGCGAGCGAGCTCGCCTCCAGGTTCGTGAGCTGGAGCGGCGGGCCGACCTCGTGCACCGGGTCGGAGCGCGGCGGGACGCCGTTCGAGAACGCCGGGCAGTCCACGGTGTTCTGGTTCACCTGGCCGGCCGTCTTGCCCAGCGCCTGGTAGGCGGGCTTCGGCGAGCCGTCGGCCCAGTAGACGCCGGACTGCCAGCCGGCGAGGTCCTTCTCGTCGACCAGGTGGAAGTTGAAGTAGGCGCCGACGAACGGCTGGCAGTCCGCGATCTTGATCGCGTCCGCGAGCTGCATCGGCTGGTCGAGGCCGTTTCCGGTTCGGGGATCCGAGGCCTCGTTCGGCGAGAGCGCCGGGAGGGGCGTGGTGTCGTTCTCGCTACCGGTGTACTGGCCGGAGTGCGCGGAATCGGGCGCCGTCTGGTAACCCTGCGCGAGGTACCAGATCGTCGTACCGTCCTGACCGGGCAGGGGCTGTGAGGTTCCCTGGAAGCCGGAGTCGATCGCGGCGACAAGCGCGTCGTAGTCGCCGATCCCGTACGCAGGCGAGGTCGGGTGCTTGGCCCACGGCCGCTCCGCCGACCCGAGCGCCTTCGGGATGTAGCCGAAGGTGTCGAAGATCGGCTTCGCCCGGCCACTCGCCTTGTAGGCGGCGGCGAGCTTCGAGACCCAGGTCGCCGGCGGGTGGTAGCCGACCGTGAAGCCGCCCGGGATTGCGGAGGCCTTCGAGACGAAGGTGGAGACGATGTTCACGTTGGGATTGACCGCGTGGGCAGCGTCCCAGCAGGTGGCGAGCAGCGCCTCGTAGTCGGCTGGAGCGGCGCTCGAGCCGTCGGCGTTGTACTGCGGCGCCCAGAAGGCCTGGTCGTTCGGATCGTTCCAGATCACGACGTCCTCGATCTGCGGGTTGACCGTGATCATGTCGGCCACGTAGCCACAGAACTGCCGGCGCGCCTCGTCTGTGCGCGGCGTGTCCTCGGCGCGGCCGTAGAGCGAGACGACGATCCGCAGCCCGGAGACCTCGCCGACGATCCGGTAGATCGTGTCCTGGAAGTCAGAAGGCACCTTCGACTCGCCCGGATGCCACTGGCGCGTGATGCGGATCGCCTTCAGCCCGAGCGCCCGCGCGTTCGAGGCGGGCTGCTGCGCGCTGCCCCAGACGAGCGAATCCTCGTCGGCGCCGACGATCATCCCGGGGCCGGCGAGCGCCGTCGCAGCCTGAAAGGCGACGAAGAGCGTGCCGATGATCGCCGCGAGGAGCAGCCTTCTCCAGGAGAACCTCATTGCTCCTCTTCATCGGCAGGGTGGCCCAAACCTCAAGGGGACCCGTCGATCGCCCCAAATCGGTCACCCGGCCTATTGAAAAACGCGGCCCAACCTCGTAGGGTCGGCGCAAGTTGAGGTACGGGGTCGTCCTCATCGGGTCTCTCCTGGCGACAGCCGTGGTCGCCGGCTGCGGCGGCAAGGCGTCGCTGTCGGACGAATCGGACGCCGGTTCCGCGCGGTTCCAGCGCCGGGGCTTCGACATCACGTTCCAGTACCCCGCCACGCTGAAGGAGGCGGACGACCTGATCTTCGGCTCGACCGCGGGCAGCGCCGACTCCGCCCGCGCCGGCGTCGGGATCAACAAGGCGAACGTGATCCTCGTCAGCCGCTACGACCTGCGCCGGCCGGTCACCGGCGGCAACGTCGCCGGGGTCGAGACCGAGGTGGACGGCGTGATCAAGAGCCTCGCGGGCAAGCCGGTCCGCGGGCGCCGCGTGGACTACGGCGGGCTCCCTGGCTACGCGTACACGGTGCCGCTCGACTCGCCGTCCGGCGGGGTCAGCCGCCTGTTCGTCCTGTTCGACCAGAGGGTCGAGTACTTCTTCAATTGCCAGTCGACGCCGGAGACGCGCGTCGAGCTGGACGGCGCCTGCAACCAGGCGCTCAAGACGCTTCAGCGCTCCGCGTAGTCGGTTCGAACGGGTGATTTACGCCCGCCGGGGCCGCTGCTACGTTCAGAGCATGGTGCGGCGGAGCACGCTGTTTCTGGCCGGGCTCGGCCTGGTCGCAGGGCTGGCGATAGCCGGCTGCGGCGGCGGCAGTGGTGACAAGACGTTCGACAACCAGAACATCGGGATCACCTTCAAGTACTCGCCCAGCTTCCACCGGATCACCGACATCAATTTCGGGCAGACCGCAGGCGCGCAGGCCGCGGCGCAGTCGGGGGTGGCGCTCGACAAGGTGAACGCGCTGATCGTCTCGCGCTACGACCTGAACGTGAAGATCGCCAAGGACAACCTGACGAAGTTCAAGGGGGAAGTCGACAACGTGATCAGCCAGCTCGCCGGCCGCCGCGTCAGCGGCCGGGAGGTCGAGTACGGCGGCCTGCCGGGCTACGAGTACGTGATCAACGTCAAGAGCCCGCCCCAGGGGCAGAGCCGGATGGCCGTGCTCTTCGACCAGGCGACGGAGTACCTGATCAACTGCCAGTCCACGCCGGCCGACCGCGACAAGATCGAAGAGGGCTGCCGCAAGGCTCTTGACACGCTCGCAACCAAGTAATCGAGTGGGACTGGGTCGCAGCCTCGTCCTCGTCGCGCTGGTGGCCGCGTCGATAGCGGGCGCGGGAACGGCGGCACCGCCGCCGCTGACGATCGGCGTGACGATCTCGCAGACCGGGTCGGCCGCCGGCACCGCCGCGTACGTGCTCCAGGGCTACCAGCGCTGGGTCGGCGACGCGAACCATCACGGCGGCCTGCTCGGGCGCCCCGTGCAGCTGCGGGTCTACGACGACCGCAGCGACCCGGCGACCGGGGCAACGCTTTACCGGAAGCTGATCACCGAGGACAAGGTCGACCTGCTCGCCGGGCCGTATGCGAGCGCCGTCAGCCAGGCGGTGATCCCCGTCGTCGAGGAGCAGCACAAGGTGCTGATCGGCCAGACCGCCGGCACCAGCCTCTTCACCGGCGAGTACGCCGTGCAGGGGAATCCGCAGGGCTCGACTTACCTGCCCGCGGTTGCCGACGTCGCCAAGGCCGCCGGCTACACCACGGTCGCGCTCCTCGCCAACGACGCGCCCGGCACGCTCGAGATCTGCGCCGGCGTGCGGGCCCGCGCACAAACGCTCGGCCTCCAGGTCGTGCTCGACCGAAGCTACCCGCGCTCGGCGACGGCCTTCGCCGACTACGCGGCCGCGGCCAAAGGAGCCGGCGCGGACGTGGTCGTCGGCTGCGCGTTCCTGCCGGACTCGATCGCGCTCGCCCGCGCGCTCGCGGCGGCGGGGGTGAAGCCGAAGCTGGAGGCGTTCAGCATCGGCCCCACCGACCCCTCCTTCGGCGCGGCGCTCGGCCGGCTCGCCGACGGCATCGTCGGCTCGACGACATGGTGGCCGAGCCTGAAGACAAAGGGGAACAAGGACTTCGTCGCCTCCTTCGAGCGCACGTTCCACCGCACCCCCGTCTACCACTCGGCAATGGCGTACGCCTCGCTCCAGGTGCTCGCGGCCGCCGTGCGCAGCGTGGGCTCGCTCGACCAGAACAAGATCCGGGCCGCGCTCGGATCGATGCGCCGCGACACCGTCGCCGGCCGTTTCCAGCTCGACTCGGCCGGCCGCCAGCTCGGCTACGGCAGCTACCTGATGCAATGGCAGAACGGCGTGCAAAAGCTCGTCTGGCCGCGAGACGTGGCGGAGTCTTCCATTCGTCTGCCGGCCTAGTTAGGATCGCCGCAAGACGGCGGGCTTGTCTTTTTACGGCCACTAACGAGGAGAAGGGGCAATGAGCGGCAGATTTGCGATTGGCGTCGTGGTCGCAGTGGCGGGCAGCCTCCTGCTCGCCGGCTCGGCAGCCGCGATCAACCCCGTCACCTGCGGCAGCGTGATCAAGAGTCCCGGCAGCTACAAGCTCCACGAAGATTGCTCGGGGCAGGGGATCCGTGATCAAGGCGAGCAACGTCATGCTCGACCTCAACCGGCACACGATGACGGGCACGGCGAATGTCCGGGAACTACGGCATCTACGCCGTGGACGTCGGCAATGTCCAGATCCTCGGCCCCGGCGTGATCAAGAAGTACTTCATCGGCATTGTGCTCGGCGAGGTCGGCGGCATCGAGGTCGGGAGCGTGACCCTCAAGAAGAGCACGACGGACGGCGTAAATGTCCAACTCGCCGAGGCCGTCAGCTTCGACGGAACGGTCTCCGAGAACAACGGGGGCGTCGGCTTCTACGAGGCGTTCACAGGGGGCAACAGCTTCCACAACGTCCGCGCAACCGGAAACCCTCAAGACGGTATCGAAGTGGTCGACTCGTTCGAGACGCAGATCACCAAGCAGCACGACGAGCGGCAACGGTGACGACGGCATCTTCGTCGTCAACGGCTCGCAGGGCAACTTCATCGCGAACAACACCGCGCTCGGTAACGGGAACTTCGACCTCTACGACGGGAACACGAACTGCGATAGCAATATCTGGACCGGCAACACCTTCGGGACGAATTTCCCGACGAGCTGCGTCAGCTAGTGACCCGCAGGCTGACCGTATGCCTTGTCGTCGCCGTGGCCGGCGGGCTCCTGGTCGCCGGCTCGGCGTCGGCGATCACGAGCGTCCGCTGCGGGAGCACGATCAAGTCGCCGGGCACCTACCAGCTGACCACCAACTGCTCCGGTGCCGGGATCACGATCAAGGCGAGCCACGTCGTGCTGAACCTGAAGGGCCACACGATCACCGGCGACGAGGGACATGTCGGCGTCTACGCCGTGAACGTCTCCGACTTGCGGATCGTCGGTCCGGGGACGATCAAGAACTACAACCACGGCGTCCTCCTCGAGGACGTCAGCTCGGCGTATGTCGGCGACCTGACGACGAAGAAGAACTTCTCCTGGGGAATCCTGATCGTGGACGGCTCGAGCGAGGTCACGGTCGAGCGGGTGACCGCTGCGAGCAACGGCAAGTCCGGCGTCCAGGCGAATGACTCCACCGGTGTGCTCGTGACGCGCAGCACCCTGACAGGGAACCCGAGCCCCGGAGTGCTGTTCTACCTGGGCGCGGACGACAGCAGAGTCGAGAACAGCACCTTCACGAACAACTTCGCAGGCGTTTGGAGCTACGGCGACGGAAACGAGGTCTCCGGCAACCAGATCACCGGCTCGGTCTACGGTGTCGTTCTCGACGATACCGCGACCAACACCACGGTGACCGGAAACACGGCCACCGGGAGCAGCGCCTACGACATGTTCGACGACAACGGGCCGACCTGCGGCAGCAACACCTGGAGCGGGAACACCTTCGACACCCGCAACCAGCCCTGCATCAACTGAGGCCCTGAAAGACGAAGGGACAGGCTCCTCCAGCCTGCCCCCACGAGGCGCGTATCGAATTGAGGCTTAGTCGCCCCAGTCGAAATCGCGCGAGCGGCCCCAGAAGCTGTCGTCCATGTGGGCGACGAGCTCGGGGCTCTCGAGGTTCTGCTCTCCCGGCCAAGGCATCGTCGGGCCGGTCACCTCCACTGCGGGCTCGGTTCCGTCCATCGTCTCCTCGAGACGGGCCTGCTCCTCGGTCTTGAAGAGCGGGTGGTTGTCGAACGGGTCCTCGGACTCGTAGCTCTTCAGGGGCATGTCGCCTTCCAGCTCCGCGTTGCGGCGCTTGAGCTCCAGATGCTCCTGGATGACCTGGCTGAAAATCGACGGTGTCTCTACAGGCATTCGATCCTCCGACGTGGGGGGCACGATTCGGTGGCTGATTGTAACCCTTTTGTGAGGAACCGGTGTTTCAAGAGTACGACGTGAAACGGACGGAACCTGCACCGGATGTGCAACATTGGGGGGACATGCCCAAGCTCCCAGCACGCGTTGGCCCGCTCGGTATCGCACTCACCGCCTATGACGTCTGGCGGCGACTGCCGCCGACCCAGCGCAAACTGGTGATGCAGCAGGTCCGCCGGTACGGCCCGGTGGTCGCGACACAGGCGCTGCGTTCGGCGCGTGCCGCGGCGGCCGCCCGCAAGAAGCCCTAGGCGCTGCCGAGCGCTTCGCGGACGATCCGGTCCTGCTCGCGGAGGTGGGCGGTCGGGTAGCCCTCGCTCGGGCTCGCCCGCCAGGGGCGGCCGACGTAGCGAAGCGGCACGTCCTTCGGGCGGGCTTCCTCGAGGCGGTGCCTGATCGAGCGCCACGCGCCCATGTTCTGTGGCTCCTCCTGCGCCCAGATCACTTCCTGGAGGCTCGGGTAGGAGGCGACGAGCGCCTTCAGGTGCTCGGATGGGAACGGGTAGAGCTGCTCGATCCGCGCGACCGCGGACGTGGTCGACTTCCCCCTCAGTTCGTGCCCGACGATGTCGTAATAGACCTTCCCCGAGCAGAGGACGAGCCGCTGAATGCGCTCCTTGTACTGGGTCGGGTCGTCGAGCACCGGCCGGAAGGAGCCCTCGGAGAGGTCGGTGAGGCTCGACGCCGCATCCTTCAGGCGGAGCAGCCCCTTGGGGGTCATCACGACGAGCGGCCGCGCGACCGGCTCGAGTGCCTGTCGCCGGAGTACGTGGAACTGCTGCGCGGCGGTGGATGGGTTGACGACGCGGATGTTCTCCTGGGCGGTCGACTGGAGGAAGCGCTCCAGCCGCGCGCTCGAGTGCTCTGGCCCGTTGCCCTCGTAGCCGTGCGGCAGCAGCAGCGTCAGCCGTGAGGCTTCGCCCCATTTCGAGAGGCCGGCGACGACGAACTGGTCGAGCATGATCTGCGCGCCGTTGACGAAGTCGCCGAACTGCGCCTCCCAGAGGACGAGCGCCTCGGGCGCGGCGACCGCGTAGCCGTACTCGAAGCCGACGCACGCGTACTCGGAGAGCGGCGAGTTGTGCACCTCGAACGAGGCGGTCGCGTCGCTCAGGTGCTGGATCGGCGCGTAGCGCTCGCCGGTGTGGGCGTCATGGAGCACGAGGTGGCGGTGGCCGAACGTTCCGCGCTCGGTGTCCTGGCCGGTGAGACGGATCGGGATCCCCTCGACGAGCAGGCTCGAGAACGCGAGCGCCTCGGCCTGGCCCCAGTCGATGCGGCCCTCCTCGAGGGCGGCCGGGCGGCGCTCGAGCTGCTTGAGCAGCTTCGGATGGACGGTGAAGTGGTCGGGGACGCGGAGCAGCCCCTCGTCGAGCTCGCGCAGACGGTCGGCGGCGACGGCGGTCACCGGGCCGCTGGTCGCGGCGTGGCGGGCGCAGCGGCGGCACCTCGGAGCGGGTCGTCCTCGGCGATCGCCTCCTTCAGGCGCTCGTGGGCGGCCTTGAGCTCCGACTCGACGCTCTTGTCCAGCTGCTCCGCCTCCTCGGCGGGGACGACGCCCTCCTCGGCGAGCTGAGTGGCGTACAGCTCGCGGACGGTCGGGTGGTTCGCGATGATCTGCGCCATCAGCGGCTGCGTGTAGGCGGGCTCGTCCTGCTCGTTGTGGCCGAAGCGGCGGTAGCCGACGAGGTCGACGACGACGTCGTGCCCGAACCGCTGCCGGAACGCGAGCGCGAGCCGGATCGCCGAGATCGCCGCCTCGGGGTCGTCGGCGTTGACGTGGATGATCGGGACGTCGAAGCCCTTCGCCAGGTCGCTCGAGTAGCGTGTCGAACGGCCCTCGGCGGGGTCGGTCGTGTAGCCGACCTGGTTGTTGGCGATCAGGTGGAGCGTGCCGCCGGTCGTGTAGCCGGCGAGGCCCTCGAGGTTGAGCGTCTCGGCGACGACCCCCTGGCCGGCGAACGCGGCGTCGCCGTGGATCAGGATCGGCAGCGCCACGCCGGGATCGTGGACGCCGGCGCGGGTCGAGCGGTCGGTCTGCTCGGCGCGCGCGCGGCCCTCGACGACCGGATTGACCGCCTCGAGGTGGCTCGGGTTCGCGCAGAGCGCGACGGTGATCTCCCCCGCCTTCGTCTTGCGAACGCCCTCCGCGCCGAGGTGGTACTTGACGTCGCCGGACCCCCCCTCGGTGGTCGAGACGACGGCCTCGATCGAGCGCTCGCCCTCGAACTCGCGCAGGATCGCCTCGTAGGGCTGGCCGAGCGTGTGCGCGAGGACGGAAAGGCGGCCGCGGTGGGCCATGCCGATCACGACCTCGTGCGCCCCTGCCGCGGCGGAGATCTCGATCGCCTCGTCGAGCATCGGCACCATCACGTCGAGACCCTCGATCGAGAACGACTTCTGGCCGAGGAAGGCGCGGCGGAGGTAGCGCTCCATTCCCTCGACCTCGGTCAGGCGCTCGAGCAGGCGCTTCTGCTCGTCGGCGGAAAGCGGCCGGCGGTACCTCCCCGACTCGATCGCCTTGCGCAGCCAGACGCGGAGCTCGTGGTCGGAGAGGTGCTCGATCTCGTAGGAGAGCGTCCCGCAGTAGGTCTCGCGCAGGCGCGGGAGCGCGTCGGCGAGCGTCTGCGCGGGGACGTAGAGGCGAAGGAGCGAGGCCGGGATCTGCGCCTGGAGCTCGGGCGTCAGCTTCGGGATCAGCCGCTCGGGCTCGAGCGCGGGGTCGCCGACCGGCTCGGAGCCGAGCGGGTCGAGGCGCGCGGCGAGGTGGCCGTGCATGCGGTGCGCCTTGACGAGCGCCATCGCCGCGGCGACGCCGCCGAGCAGGAGCTCGTCCGGAACGGCGCTCGGCTGCGAGGCCGTCGGGGCGGGCGCGGGGGGAGCAGCGGCTGCCGCGCCGCCGTTGCCGCCGTTCCGCTCGATCGTCTCCAGCAGGCGCGCAAGGCCGGGGAGCTCCCTGACGAGCTCGCTCTCGCCGCTCTCGAAGAGCGCGCGCCATTCGCTCGGGACGGACTCCGGGTTCTCGAGGTACTGCTCGAGGATCGTGGTCGCATAGCCGGCGTTGAGGCCGTCGACGTCGGGCATCTCTACCTCTTTTGTAGCAGGGCGCTCATCCCTGCCGATCGGCTCAGAAGAGCGGCCGCTGCGTCACGACCGCGACCGTCATCGCGATCACCCAGCACGCGCCGGCGATCGCCACCGCCGCGCCGGCCAGCCGCCGATGCCGCCCGCCGAGCCCCGCCGCGATCAGCGCGAGCACGACCGCGGCGACGCTGATCCTGATGGGGCGCGCGTCGAGGTGCGTCCCCTCGATGCTGAAGTTGAAGTCCGTCGCCCCGAGGACGCCGAGGAAGATCGCCACCGACGCCATCAGCCCGGCGAGCGTGTCGATGCCGGACCGCCCCTCGGCCTCCGGGTGCACGCTGCTCATTTCCCGCTCCGGCGCCGGCAAAGCCGGCACCTCCGCTCCTTGGTGACCTCCGTCGAGCCTACGGTCACGGCGTCACCCTCGCCCTCGCGACCCGCGCGTACCCGCGTCCGGGGAAGCCGTGCGGCCCCCGGCGGGGCCGGGGCCGGACCCGTGAGAAGCGCCACCCGGGCCTCGGGTCGGGCTCGCTCGCAACCGGCTTGAGCGCAGGCTCGAGCGGAAGCGGCTTTGCGCGGATCGCCCACCAGACGACGAGGCAGAGGTAGACCACAGGGATCTTCAGGATGACGAGCATCCAGATCAGCTCCCACGTCATGGGCGCAGAGTTTACGTCATCGGTACCTCCTCCCTTCGTCTCGCCGGTAGCCCCAGGCGCCGAGGCCCCCGAAGACCACACCCCAGGCCAGTAGCAGAAGCCAGTCGAGCGGCCGCCAGAGGTGCCCTCTCGTCGCACCCCACAAGCACGTTCCCGAACTGGCGAGTCGGGACCAGCGGGCGAGATTCCCGCCACCGAGCCGGGAAGGTGGCGCGGCGTCGTCCAGAGCGCGCCGAGGAACGCGAGCACGAGATACAGGACATTCGCGATCGGGAGCGCGCCTCTCGGTGAGGCCCAGTACCCGAGCGCGATGCCGAGTAGAGCGAACGGCAGCGCTCCGACCACGAGCGCGACGGCCAGTGCGAACCAGCGCGGAGGAGTCAGCCGCGCATCGGTCGTCGCGAGCGCGGCGGCGACGACGAACGCGGCCGAGGCAACGCCGAACAGCGCCGCTGAGAGAACACGGGCGGCAAAGCGCACGCGGACGCGGATCGGCAGCGTCCTCACGAACTGCTCCCAGGGTGACTCGCGCTCTGCGGCAATCCCGACCCCGAACTGGAAGAACGAGACGCCGAGCACTGCGAAGCCCGTGAACGAGGCCAGCAGCAGCGTCGGGTCGACGTCGGGGTCGGAGCGCGGAGCGACGAAGAGCAGGAAGAAGAGCGCCGGGAACGCGAGGGTCGGGACGCTGAAAGTCGGGTAGCGAAGCAGCTCGAGCGTCGACGCTCTGGCGTGGAGCAGGACGAGTCTCATGTGAACGCCTCGGTCAGAGCGAGGAACGCCTCTTCCAGGCCCGAGGCCCGGGCCCGGTCGGCGAGCTGGCTGGGGCTCCCCTCTGCCACCACGCGACCCTGGGCAAGAAGGACGATCCGCCCGGCCAGCCGCTCGGCCTCCTCCAGGTAGTGCGTGGTCAGCAAGACGGTGCCGCCGTCTGCCGAGTACCGGTCGATCTCGGCCCAGACCGAGCGGCGGGATTCGACATCGAGCCCGGCCGTGGGCTCGTCGAGGAAGATCGCAGCCGGGTCACCGGCGAAGGCGAGCGCGACCGAGAGCCGGCGCCGCTCGCCGCCCGAAAGGCCGCCTGTCTGCCGGCGTGCGATGGTGCCCAAGCGGAACCGGTCGAGCAGCTCATCCGTCGGTACGGCGCACGGGAAATGTGCCCGCACGAGCTCGACGATCTCCCGCACCCGCAGCGTCGGCGGGAACCCGGACTCCTGCGGCGTCACCCCGACCGCAAGGCGGGCGCGCACCTGCCGCGGGTCGACTCCGAAGACCTCCGCGGTGCCCTCGTCGGGACGACGCAGGCCGAGGAGGATCGCCAGTGCGGTCGTCTTCCCAGCGCCGTTCGGGCCGACGAGGGCGACGACCTCTCCTGCCTCGACCGCGAAGTCCACCCGGTCGAGCGCGACCGCCTCCCCGAAGCGCTTCGACACCCTGCGGAGGGCGGCGGCGATCAAGTCCTGCACCTCTCGCCCTGGACGCCCCAGTCGACAAGGACGTTGTAGGTCGCGTGCGCGAGCATCGCGGCGACGAGGCCGCCAAGCAGGAAGACGCCGCCGAACCCGAAGCCGGTGAAGAGGTGGACTACGCATCGACGGCCGAGCGTGGACGCATGCCAGGCGGCAAATCCGGCGGAGGAGGCAACGAGCGCGGCGAACGAGCCAAGCGCAAGCGCGAGACCCGCGAGGATCAACCCGCGCCAGAGCAGCTCCTCGAATGCGGCGAGTGAACCGAGACAGAGCCACCGAAGCGCAAGCGCGCGAGACCGTGCCCGCAGCCGAACGCGCGGCACTCTTCCGCCGGCCAGCGCGACGAAGAGCATGGCGCCGCAGACCGGTCCCGAAGCAACACCGAGCTCACCCATCGGGGAGGCTCCCGACGGCGACGGTGTAGAGCGTCGATTCGTTGACGCCGTCGAGACCGAGGAACTCGTCGGTCAGCCGGTCGTAGTAGCCGCCGAGCGGCACGGCGCCCAGACCGAAAGCGGTGGCGGCGAGCAGGACGTTCTGGGCCACGTGGCCCGCCTCGAGCAGCGCGAACCGGTACCCACGCACGCCGTACTTGAAGCGGGTCCGCCCGAACACGGCCGCGATGAACAGCACGGCGGCGCTGCCGGCAACGATCTCCGGGTAGGTCGAGAGCGCGCGACACGTCATCCGCCGCGAGCGAGTCGTGCACCACCGCCAGTGCCGGCGCGAGCGGGTCGAAGTGATACAGGCCGGGCTCGAGCCCCTCGATCCGAAGAGCGGCGACGTATCAGCTCCAGGGGGTAGAGCGCACCACCCGACGGAACCGCGCGCAGCGGGAAGCGCGTGCTCCTCCAGCGCATGAGTCACTCCGTAGGCGGACTCGAGTAATCCGGCGAGGTCGTGTCCGGAGACCGGAGCGTCGGCGAAGCGGCGGCACGAGCGTCGCTCGGCGATCGCCTGCCAGAGCGGCACGTCCGGCCGGCGCGGTGCGGGCAGTGCGCGCCGCGGCACCGGCAGCCTCCGGACTGCGCGGGTCATGGACAGCTGAAGGTCGGGAGTCGCCTCGAGCCGCGCTGCCCCGGCGACCTGGCGCCCGATCTGGGTCGGTGAGACCTTCGACGCCTCGTGGTAGGCCTCCGCCGGGTCGAACGGGTCCGGCGGCCCGCCGTACACGAGCTCGAGCCAGCGAGCGGTCTGGCGGGGGGCGCGAACCGGCTCGATCACGGGAAGGGGTGCGGGTCGGGGTTCAGGTCGTCGGAGCCGAGCGGACGAGGCACGAGACCTGCCTCGAAGGCGGCCTCGTACAGACGGCGACCGCCGAGGAAGCGGCAACCCGCGACCACGTCGAGCTGGCACAGCTCCGGTGCCAGCACGTGGACGACGCTCAGCCCTGCAGCAGCCACGTCGGGGCTCGTCACGTCGACGGCATAGGCCGAGGTGCCATGCGCAGACAGCCGACCGCAGACGGCCTCGATCAGCTCGAGCACGTTGGAGCCTTCGAGCGGCTCGACGTCGGCGATTGCCCTTCGGTCCTCCGCGGCGTCGAGGAACGACGCCAGCCGGGCGCGTTCCTCGTCTGCGTAGTAGAGCGTGTGGTCGTCGAATGTCTGGATCGTCGTCGCCGAGCGTCCGACGAGCTCCGGCTCCTCGAGCGCCCGGTCGGCAACCCAGCGGCGGACGGAGAACGCCTCGGCGAGGGCCTTGCGCCACGCGTCGGCGACCCGAGGCGCGCTTGCCGCGCCGACGCCGAGCGCACCAAGGATCCCGGGCGGGCCGTGGACGACCCCGAGCACGGTCGGCACGTGCAGGAAAGCGCTCAGGTCGACGGCCGAATACGCCAAGCCCGGAAGGCGCGAAGTAGCGACTGTCGACCCTGCCGATCTCTTCATCGGCACTCCAGTCGAGGAGCGGCAGCGACAGCCGGTTGTGCCACGCGAGCATGAAGGCGTCGCGCTCGACGAGCTCCAGGAGCCCGGTCAGGATCGCCTCCTCCAGGGTCGCCGGCGCATGCCAGCCCGCTGCTCGTCGCGTGGCCGACGCGAACCTCCTCCCCGGCCTGCCGCTGCCACGGCATGAACACGAGCTGGGCGGGCAGGGAGGCGCGCAGCCCGCCGGGCAGGGAGAACCCCTCGATCCAGCCCACCGCCGTCTCGCGCGTGAACGGCCGAAACGGAAACGCCGGATCCCTGTACTGCGCCTCCGAGAACAACGCGAACCGCCCGGGGTCCACCGCTGCATCTCCCAGCTCCAGAGCGGATGCGACCACGATCCGCTCGTGCGGGATGTAGGAGCCCGAGTACCGCTCGAGCGCCTCGCCGATCGCCGCCGCCTCGGCCAGGTCGCGCGACCAGTGCTCGCTGCCCGTGTACGACTCGAGCGGCGTTCCGATCGTCGGCCTGCCGTCCGCGAGCTCGCACCCGATGCCGACGAGGCGGAGCTCGCCGGGCGCGGCAAGCGTCTCCGACAGGCCGCGCACGACCCCGGTCAGCGGCGAGACGAAGGAGCGCAGACGAGGCAGCGTCGCCGACGCGGGCGTCGGCGGCACCGGCCGCAGCTCACAGACCGGCGGCAAGCGGCACCTCCTTGTACCAGGGCAGCGGCGCGGCCACGTCGGTAACCCCCGAGCACGCATCGCAGCGCGGGACTCGATGCAGGTGATGCGTCGTCAGCGTGATGGACGGGAGAGCCTCCAGGGCGTAGAAGACGGCGGGTGCATAGTGGTCGCCGAGAACGAGCCAGTGGAGCGCGCACTGGGACGCGACGGCGCCGAGCAGAGCATCGAACGCCGGCGTCGACGGGTAGGCAGCGGGAACCGCATCGATCAGCGAGAGCTCTTCGGGCGCCGCGAGGTTCGCGGCACGGCGCCGGCGGAAGCACTCGTAACAGCCGGTGTCACCCGGGAGGTAGAGCGGGCCGACGGTCGCATAGCGCCCGTCGAAGGGCAGGACCTGGAGCCACGGCTGCGAGGACGCGAGTGCTTCCGCGTTCCACCCCGGCAGGCGCGGGAGCTCGCCCGCCGCCGGAGCGCAGACGACGAGATCGACGCCTTCGGGCCGGCCGAGCCGCTCGACCCGGACGCCGCCCAGACGGAGGAGCCGAGCCGCCTCCAGACCCGCGCAACCGTCCCCAAGGACACCCACGGAGCAGGAACCGAGAGCGGCGGCGGTGTCGACGACTCGGGTTCCGGGGCGCAACGCGGTGAGCAGCTGCACGGATCCCGCAACCGGCCGCGGCAGGTCGTCGCCGTGCGGCGGCCCCTCTTCGACGAGCCCGTGGTCGTCCAGTTCCGCGAGCACGTTCTCGACCGCCGGCCGGGCCGGCTCACCGAGCACGGCGACGATCTCGTCCACCGTCCGCGTCCCGTCGAGCAGGGGAAGGAGCACGGGAACGAGGTGTCCGGCCGCCGCACCTTCGATGCAGACAATGCGCTGGCCGTACTCGAGCACGACCCTGGCGTCCTCCGTTGCGATGCGATACCAGGGCGGGAGGTACGGGAGCTTCATGCCCCGCACCTCCGCCGCGGCCGCGTCAGTTCCAGGAGAGCTTGCAACAGGTCAGGCTGGAGGACGAACCCGTGCTGCTGGACGACCCCGAGCCCCCCGGGCGGCGTGCTCGCGTACAGCGCGTTGCGGTAGCCCTTCTCCGTCACCCGCAGGTCGAGCAGCTCCTCCTTGAGCTCCGTGAACATCGTTGCCTCCTCGCGTAGTTGCCATCAGCGGCAACGGTAGCGGGGCATCTGAAACGCGCGTGTGACGGGTCCGGAACGGAAGCGCAACTTCGTGTCCGTTCTAGCAGCGGGCGCGAGCAGCGCGCTATTGGCCGTTCAGGACGTGGCCGAGAGTGACTGGGCCGAAGAGTCTCGAAGCGCGAGGGCACGCGCGGACGACTCCACCCGCACTCGTGCTGTCGGTCTACGTGATCTGCGCGTCCCCGTAGCGCGGGGGCACTTCGGGGGGCGCCAGATCGAACGCGAGCCGCGGGTCCGCCTGCGGCTCACCTGCGCGTAGCGCCAGCGGGATCACGCCCGCCCAGACCGGCCACTCGTAGTCCTCCTCGTCGTCCTTCGGCGGCCCGGCGCGCAGCTTCGCCGACGCTTCGTCGAGGGGAAGCCGCAGGATCGAGGTCGCCTTCAGCTCCGTCGCGGTCGGCGGGCGGACGTCCGCCCAGCGGCCCGGGAGGATCCGGTCGCTGAACGCCTCCAGCGCGCGCAGCTTCTCGTCGGCGCCCTCCACCTCGACCGCGCGGCCGAGCACGACGACGGAGCGGTAGTTGATCGAGTGGTTGAAGATCGAGCGTGCCAGGACGAGTCCGTCGACGAGCGTCACCGTCAGGCATGCGTCGACGCCGCCCTTCAGCTTCCGCAGCATCCGGCTCGCCGAGGAGCCGTGGACGTAGACCTCGTTCCCGATGCGGCCGTAGAGCGTCGGGATCACGAACGGGTGGCCGTCGTGAACGAAGCCGAGGTGGCAGACGAGCCCGGCGTCGAGGATCGCGTCGATCTGCTCGCGCTCGTACGCGCCCCGCTGCGGCTCACGCCGGACCCGCGTCCGCTCGGACGGAGACCGCCCTGCCATGCACCTATCGGCGCGGGCCGTCAGCTTACGCTGACTACGCGAGGATGCGGAACGCGGTCGCGAGCGGGCACCCGGAACGCTGCAGCCGCCGCGCAACACCGAGGTCGGCGGTCGATTCCGCGAGCAGCCGGGAGATCACCGAGTCGAAGCCGAGGCGCCCGAACTGGTCGCCTCAGCCGTGACTCTCGTCCGCCGGGCGGGGCGACCGAACGAACCGGCGCCCCGTCCGGCGCAGCCAGCGGAAGCCCAGCCAGAGAAAGCTGGCGATGAAGGAGACCCCAATGAAGATCAGGCCGGTGACGAGCCACCTGCCGCCGCCCGGGGAGATGCCGGTCAGCAGCGCGACGACGACGGCGCCGATCGGCAGGACGAGCAGCACGAACGTCCGGCCGAGCGCCACGGTGCCCCCGAAGCTCGCGCGCCTCTCGCCGCGGCGGACGATCAGCCCGGCATCTGCCGCCCCGCCGGCAACGTAGTACTCGCGGGCGCGCACCGCGAGCCGGAGCGTACTGCGGCGCATGGAATACGCGAGGTACGGGACCCAGACGAGCGGCAGCGCGAATCCGACGAGCAGGAGCAGGCCGACCCCGACCCACCCGATGATGAAGCGGAACCGACTGTAGCCCGGGTCCGGCGCGAGCAGGCCGAGCAGGTACGACATGCGCTTGACCATGTCGATGCGAGCGCCGGCCGGAAGCTTTTTCCCCTCCTGGCGCGGGTTCTTCTTCATGCCCGCGATCGCCGCCTGAGCCTCGGCGATCGAGTCGTGCGCTCCGAGCAGGACGAGGAGATCTGCCGCGCGCATCGCGTCGCGCGGATCACGGCCGGAGACGGCCGCGAGCTCGTAGACCATCTGCGCCTGCGCGAGCAACGCGGCGCAGAACGCGACCGGCATCAGGACGATGAACGGGCCGCCGACGAATGCGCCCTCCGTCGCCGCGACTCGGGCCTGACTCCTGGTGACGAGATCCTCGAGCTCCTCCCGGCCAGCGTCAGGATGCTCTTGCTTCGTCTTCTCGACCGCCTTCTCCGCGCGCGGGCCGAAGCGGGCCAGCGACCAGACGACGAGCTGCTCCGCCATGTGCTGCGGGTCGGCCCACATGATCCGCAGGACGTTCGGCGCCTGGAAAATCGACTCTTCGCCGGCCGGTTCCTGCCCTGCTACCCCCGGCTCGACCGTCGGGACGGCTCCGCTCACGATGCGGTTCGGCTCCTGAGCTCGCGGTCACAGAGAGTCGCGTTCAGCACGGCCGCGCCGACCATCAGTCGCGCGATCAGGTACAGCCGGAACAGGAGCAACAGGACGAGGAGCCTAGCGGTCACTGGGAGTCTCGGGCATGCCCTCCTCCCGGCGAGGCTAGGCGAGGCGAGCGGTTCGACGGTCATCCGGGCGGGATGAACGCGCGGGGGCCCGGGGTCGGGCCTTCAGCAGGGCTTCTCGATGGAGCCGAGGGGGATCGAACCCCTGACCTCTTGGATGCCATCCAAGCGCTCTCCCAGCTGAGCTACGGCCCCAGGGGTGCCAAGTGTAGCGCCGAACTCATACGTTTCCGCCCAGTTGATCCCTGCCTTTTGGTTGTTGCGGGACGGCGCGAGCCGGAGCTGGATGTTCCGTCTGCCGGCAAACTCGGCGAAGGGAAGGAAGTAACACCGGTCGAGTTCCATGGAGTAGGCCGCGAAAGCATCGACCTCATCGGCCGTGTAAGTGCGGGTGAGCATCCCCCCGCGCGTCCTGCGGTTCCGATAGCAGCGCACGATGAGGACTTCGCCGTGCCGCGCTGCCCATTTGCACTGCACGCGGGTAAGCCGCTCTCCCAGATCGAAGATCAGATCGCAGCGCGTCCCGTCGTTCAGTGGCTTGTAGACGTCGATGCCGAGCCTGATCGCCGCCCCTGCAATGGCGATCTCGGCGATGGAACCCTTCCGGTCGGTGCTGAGCACCTTCCAAGACTAGTTTCCTAGTCGGACAACTAGACCGAAACGGCCTGGACCGAAACGGACGGCACGTCCCCCCATAGATCCTCGAGCGCGTAGTACTTCCGCGCATCCGGTGTGAAGACGTGCAGCACCACGTCGAGGTAGTCGGCAACGATCCAGCTCGACTCGCGGACGCCGTCGACCGAGGCCGGCAGCGTCCGGCTCTCCTTCTTCAGCGTCGCGTGCACCTCGTCGTGGATCGCCTTCGTCTGCCGCGGGTTCTGCCCCGTGGCGATCACGAAGTAGTCGGTGTAGGTGCACACCGGTGTCATGTCCAGGATGACGACGTCCTTCGCCAGCTTCTCCTGGGCGAGAGCGGCGATGTGGCGTGCTAGCTCGAGCGGTGTCAGTCGGTCAGTGCTCCAAGTAGTTCAATGGACAGAGCGGTGGGAACGGGGCCAGTCTAGCCGCGGTACAGGCCGCGACGGGCGATCTCGGCGGCCACGGCGGGCGGCACGAGACCGTCAATGGGCTCCCCGCGCTCCACTTTTTCCCGGATGTCGCTCGAGGAAACGGTCACGGGCTCGATCTCGAAGAACAGCACGCGGTCGGGCCGGGAGAGCCCCGCGAGCACCTGCTCGAGCCGCTCGCGCGGGTACCCGGGCCGGCTGGCGACCCCCAGCCGCGCGAGCTCGAGCACGGCGTCCGGCTCCTTCCAGCCCGGAAAGGCGCTGAACTCGTCGGCGCCGATCAGGAAGACCGGGTCGTCCCAGCTCCCTGCCCGCAGCATGTCCACGGTACGCGCATGGTGGTCGACCTCGACCGGGCGGTCGGGGAACGCCGCCCGCGCGAGCGCGAGCCTCGTCTCGACCGGGCAGTGGACGTCCTTGTGACCGGGATCCGCCACGACGACCACGACCACGTCGCTCAGCCCCAGCTGGCTCTGCGCAGCGTCGGCGAGCGCGACGTGCCCGACGTGCGGCGGGTCGAACGCCCCGCCGAACAGGCCGATCACTCGATCACCAGGGTCTCGTCGCCGACCTCGACCTCGCTGCCGCTGCGCGCGCCCGCCGCACGCAGCGCAGCCTCGAGCTCGTCCGGCGGCGGCGGGGAGCCGAGCACGCGGAACCCGCGGTCGGTGCGGAGGATCTTGAACGTCGTGGCCCGCGGTTGCGGCCGGTAGACCAGGAACTCGGCGAGCCCTTCCGGATCGACCTGCGGCGGCAGCACCGGCGGGCAGAGCTCGAACAGCTTGCGCTTCAGCTCCTCGATCCCGGCGCCCGTCGCGGCCGAGACGTGGAAGACGCCGACGATCCGCCCGTCGTCGAGGTCGAACGGCGGCGGCTCGGGCATGAGGTCGATCTTGTTCAGGACGACGACCTGGTTCCGCTCGTCCAGACCGGCGCCGTACTCGGCGAGCTCGTGGTCGATCTGGCGGAATTGCTCGGCCGGGTCCGCCGCGGCCGCGTCGATCACGTGCAGCAGCAGGCGCGCCCGCTCGAGATGCGCGAGGAACTCGTGCCCGAGCCCGACGCCCTGGCTCGCCCCTTCGATCAGGCCGGGGACGTCTGCGACCGTCAGCTGCCGGCCGTCGGGCGATTCCACCGTCCCGAGCACCGGCTGGAGAGTCGTGAACGGGTAATCCGCCACCTTCGGCTTCGCGTTCGAGATCCGCCGGAGCAGCGACGACTTGCCCGCGTTCGGCAGCCCGACCAGGGCGGCGTCCGCCAGCAGCTTCAGCCGCAGTTCGAGCTCCGCCTCCTCCCCGGGGAGCCCGGTCTCCGCGAACCGCGGTGTCTGGCGCGTCGGCGTCGCGAAATGGCGATTCCCGCGCCCCCCGGTTCCGCCGCGCGCGACCGCCACCCGGGCGCCGGGCGCCGCGAGGTCGGCGACGATCTGGTCCTCGGTGAAGACCTGCGTCCCGACCGGGACATGCAGCTCGATGTCCGCGCCGTCGGCGCCATGCTTCCCGCTCCCCCGCCCCGGCTCGCCGCGCCCGGCATTGAACACGCGCTTCGAGCCGAGCGGCGAGAGGTCGCGGAGGTCGGGGTCGGCGATCAGCAGGACGTCCCCGCCGCGGCCGCCGTCGCCCCCGTCAGGCCCACCCTTGGGGACGAACTTCTCCCGGCGGAACGAGAGCCCGCCGTCGCCGCCACGTCCGGCCTGCACCGAGATGCGGGCCCGATCGTGGAACATCGCGCCGCCTAGTCGACGACCGAGACGGTGCGGCGCTCGCCGCTCGTCCGGAACTCGACCTTGCCGTCCTGGGTGGCGAAGATCGTGTCGTCGCGGCCGATGCCCGTGCCGGTGCCCGGCCGGAAGCGCGTGCCGCGCTGGCGGACGAGGATCATCCCGGACTTCACGGCCTGGCCGGCGAAGATCTTCACGCCCAGCATCTTGGGATTCGAGTCGCGCCCGTTGCGCGAGGAGCCAAGGCCCTTCTTGTGCGCCATTACTCCGCCTTTCTTCGTCGTCGTGGTCTTGCGCGCGGCCGGCTTCTTCGCGGCCGCCGTGGTCGAGGCAGCAGCCTTCGGCTTCGGCGCGCGCCTTCGGCTTCTCCTCGGCGGCCGCCTCGGCCTTCGGGGCGGCAGCCCGAGTCGTCTTCATGCCGATCGACTCGATCTGGACCCGCGAGAGGGAGGCGCGGAAGCCGTTGTGCCGCTTGTAGCCGGTGCGCTTCTTGTACTTGCCGATCAAGATCTTCTTGCCCTTCTCGTGGGCGAGCACCTTCGCGGTCACCTGGACGCCCTTCGGCGAGAGCTCGGCCTGGCCGTCGCCGCCGACGAACAGCACCTCCGGGTGGAAGGTCTTGTTCTCGTCCACGGCGAGCCGGTCCACGAGGAAATATTCGCCCTCCTGGACGCGGTACTGCTTCCCGCCGAATTTCACGATCGCGTACGTCATAGAAAGCGGCGCGGTGCCGCGCCGGATCGGCATTGTAGCCAGATGGACATTCGCGCTGTCGTCTTCGATCTCTTCGGGACCCTGATCGACGATTCTCCGCCTGCCGACTACGGGACGTTCCTGCACGAGACGGCCGCGGCGCTCGGCACCGATCCGGAGCGCTTCACCGCGCTCTGGGAGTCGCAGGACGTCGCGCGCTACACCGGCCCGATCGAGGACTGCTTCGAGTCGATCTGCGGTCGAGCTCGGTGTCGCCGACTTCGGCCCGGCGCTCACGCTCCGGCTCGAGCGGCTGCGCGGACTGCTCGTGCCTCGTCCCGATGCCGTCTCGACGCTCGAGGAGCTGCGCCGGCGCGGCTTCCGGCTCGGGATGATCAGCAACGCGAGCAGCGAGATGTCCGCGCTGTGGGCCGAAAGCGCGTTCGAGCCCCACTTCGACGCCGTGCTCTTCTCGGCCGACGAGCGGATGATGAAGCCCGACCCCCGGCTCTACGCGCGGATGGCCGAACTGCTCGCGGTCGCCCCGGAGGAGTGCGTTTTCGTCGGAGACGGCGCCTACCGGGAGCTTCAGGGGGCGGCCGGCGCCGGCATGACGCCGGTGCTGATCCGCGCGCCCCACGACGAATGGGAGCACGAGGGCACGGTCGGGTGGGACGGGCCGAGGATCTCGGCGCTGAGCGAGGTTCTAGCTCTCGTCTGAGGGCTGCTGCTCGGCGGCCGCGGCCGTCGGCTTGCGATGACGCCTCCCGCCGCGGGAGCCGCGGCGTGTCCGCTTGCGCGCCGGCGCCGCACCGGGCTCGTCGCCGTTCGTGCTCGGCGCTTCGGCCTCCGGCACGTGGATCGTCGGACGGCGCGGCTCGGCCGTCTCCGGCTCCGGCTCCGGCTCACCCGCGCCGTTCGTCTCCGCGACCGCCGCAGGCCGGCTTCTTCCGGCCACGACCGCCCCGCGAGCCGCGGCGCGTCTTCTTCTTCGGCGGCGCATTCGTCCGTAGTGTCAGACACTTCTGCCGCGGGCTCGGATGCCTCGGTCGGCGTGTCCGACACTTTCAAGAGCTGCGCTTCGGCCGTGACGGCCAGGCTTCTTCTTCCGCCCCCGACCGCCGCGCGAGCCGCGACGGGTCTTCGGCTTCGGCGGCGTATCGGCAGCAGGCTCCTCTTCGTTCTTCCTCCTCCTCGGCGACGATCTCGACCTCGACCGCCTCGGGCTGAGGCTCGGGTTCGAGCTCGACTTCGGCCTCGGCCTCGGGCTTCTTCGCGCGCGAGGCGCGCGTCGGCTTCTCGGCCTGGGCCTCGGCGGTGATCGGCGCGGAGGTCGCCGCCGGCGCGGCATCGGCCAGCAGCGCATAGGCCGTCCCGTCGAGCACACGGGCGATCCGCACGTTCACCTTCTTGCCGATGAGCTTCGCTGCCCCGGCGACGCAGATCAGGTAGCCGCCGTCAACCTTCGCCATCCCGGCCCCGACGTCGAAGCGGCCGACCTCGACCAGCTTGACCTCGAGCGTCTGGCCCTCCTCCACGGGCGCGCCCTCGACCGCGAGCTTCTCGACCGTCCCCTCGTCGATGACTGCGAAGTGGTCGTGGCCGACGCCCGCCTTCCCGACGACCGAGAACCGCCGCCTCGCCTGCGCCTCGATCTCCTCCAGGCGGGCCGCGCCCGGGCCGACGAGCAACCCGGCGACGTGGTCGTTCAGCTCGACCTTGAACGCCTTGGTGCGCGGCTTCGACGCGGCGAGCGCGCGCAGCTTGCGCTCCGCATCGACGACCGCCGTCGCCTCGGAGACGACGATGCCCTCGCCGGCGCAGGTCGGGCACTTACGCGTGAGGATCTCGCGCGGCCCGTCCGTGACGTTCTGGCGCGTCATCTCGACGAGGCCGAGCGGGGAGATCTCGACGACGTAGGTCTTCGTCCGGTCGCGCTCGAGCTCCTGCTGGAGCGCCTGCTCGACGGCCTCCCGGTTCTTCGGGTTCGCCATGTCGATGAAGTCGATGACGATGATCCCGCCGATGTCGCGGAGCCGGAGCTGGCGGACGACTTCCTTGACCGCCTCGAGATTGTTCTTCGTGACCGTGTCCTCGAGCCGCTGGCTCGAGGACCTTCGAGCGCGAGCCGACGAAGCGGCCCGTGTTGACGTCGATGACCGTGAACGCCTCGGCGTAGTCGAAGATCAGGTAGCCGCCCGAAGGCAGGTCGACCCGGCGCGAGAGCGTCGAGCGGATCTCGGCGTCGACCCCGTAGGCCTCGAAGAGCGTCGGCTTGTCGCGGTAGCGCGACACGCGCTCGGCCATGTGCGGCGAGGTCTTCTTCAGGTAGCCCTGGATGCGCTTCAGCGCGCGGTCGTCGTCGACGAGCGCCCGCTCGAAGTCGCCCGTGAAGAGGTCACGCGTGACGCGGAGCGGCAGCTCGGCCTCCTGGAAGATCAGCGCCGGCGCCTTGGCGGCCTTCGCCTGCGCCTGGATCGACTTCCAGAGCTTCATCAGGAACTCGAGGTCGAGCCGGACGTCGTCGGCGGATGCACCCTCGGCCGCGGTGCGGACGATCACGCCGCCCTCCTTCGGGGCGATCGCCTTGACGATGTCCCGGAGACGGTTGCGCTCGTCCTCCTCGAGCCGGCGCGAGACGCCGAGGCCCTCGCCGCTCGGCACGTAGACGACGAAGCGGCCCGGCAGCGAGATCTCGGTGGTGAGCCGCGCGCCCTTCGTCTTCATCGGGTCCTTGACCGCCTGGACGATGACTTCCTCGCCGCGGCTGATCAGATCGGTGATCCGGCGGCCTCTGGGGCGGCGGCCCTCGAGCTCGGGGCCGACGATCTCGTCGACGAACAGGAACCCGTTCTTCTCGAGCCCGATCTCGACGAATGCGGCCTCCATCCCCGGGAGCACGTTGTCGACGACGCCCTTGTAGATGTTCCCGGCGATCGAGCGGCGCTCGGGCCGCTCCAGGTAGACCTCGGCGACGCGGCCATCCTCGAGGACGGCGACGCGCTGCTCGGATACGTCGACGGACACGAGCAGCTCGCGCTTGGCGGCCGGGAGCGGCGCTCGGCGCGGCGGCTGCCGGCGGCGCGGCGACGACGAGCGACGCCGGCTCTCGGACGGCTCCTTGCGCTCCCTGGCGGGAGACTTCGCGGCCGGCTTGGCCTTCTTCTCCTCGGCGACGGCAGTCGCCACCGCGGCTGTGCCGGGTTTCTTGCGGCCTCGTCCGCCGCGGCTGCCGCGACGGCGCCTCTTCTGTGCCGGCGTCTCGCCCTCGCTGCCCGGAACGATCTGCGGCGGGCGGCGCCGGTGCTTCGACTCTAGGTGGTGCTGTTACCTCCGCAGCCGCCGGAGGCAGCTGCGTCTGATCGGATGTCTTCCTGCGGAACCATGGCAGGGGCAAGTGGATACTCCTTGATATGCGCGCGCCCGGCTGCTCGAATCACGAGCGCCGGCGCAGCGGAATTGAATTCGGAAGATCTCGGCATGGGTGCCTCGCCCGTCAGGGTAGCAGCCCCCCTGGTCACGACCCCTGTCAGCGCCGTTACGCCGCGGCCGGCCGCAGCTTCGCGCGGCGCGTGCGGATCGCGCGCAAGCGCTGGTTCAGACGAGCCCACGCCCACGGCTCGACCTCGCCGTAGCGCACCTCCGTCTGGTTCCTCGTCGCTTCCAGATACTCGAACCAGGCGTCGGCCTCCTCGATCATGAGCAGCTCCTCTGCCTCGCGCGTGCTCGACATCTCGGGTACCT
This sequence comes from uncultured Actinomycetes bacterium, assembly GCA_963779025.1. Taxonomy (GTDB): domain Bacteria; phylum Actinomycetota; class Thermoleophilia; order Gaiellales; family Gaiellaceae; genus DATBLE01. The sequence continues at coordinate 192,387 of CAVZWR010000005.1, read as the reverse complement.
CCCCGCTCGCTGACGGCCCGGATGGTAGGTCCCGCCCCGGACGGACATCACTCCGTCCGGGGGAAAACAGAACGCGAACGGCGCCGCGCGCGGCGAGGGGACACTCTCCGCGCGCGGCGCCACGGAGCGGTGGCTAGGCGCTCCGAACCCGCCCACTCCGTACGACCAACGTCATGCCGAGCGCGAGCAGCAGCAGCCCTGCCAGGGTTCCGGCTCCGATCCCGGCGTCGCTCCAGTGAAAGCCACCCGACTCGACGATCTGGATCGACGGCGCCGGAGTCGAGAGCAGCCGCTGGTCGAGTCGGCGGCCGCGCTCCTGCGCGATGATCGCCGCAACCGGTCCTGCGGGCTGCGCAGGCGTACCGACTACGCGCGTGTCGTTCCCCCGCGCGCGCTCCTGGGCGTTGATCCGGTCGACCGGCGACTGGGCGAGCGCAGTGGGGACTGCGATCGCCGCGACCGCGAGAACGAGTGTGACCGTGCGCTTCATCTCCTGCTCCTTCCGAATCCCGGCCGCCCGTTGCGGCCGCTGAGCCCACGGTGCACCCCGGGCGCCAGGAAACGGCCACGCTCGCGCCATGAATCGGCCACAGGCCGTTCCAATCGCAACAAACCGGTGCTAGCGTCGGCGAATGGAGTTCCGCATCCTCGGGCCGCTGGAGATCAGCGACAACGGCCACACGCTGGCACTGGGAGGCGGCCGGCAGTTCGCCCTCGTCGCCCTCCTGCTCGTTCACCGGAACAAAGTCGTCCCGACGGATCAAATCGTCGAGGAGCTGTGGCAGGGATCACCGCCGCCGACGGCGCCGAAGGTCGTCCGGAACACCGTCTCGCTCCTTCGCAAGGAGCTCGGCGAGCGGCTCGTCACCCGCTCGCCTGGCTACATGCTCCGGGTCGAGCCGGGCGAGCTCGACTCCGAGCGACTCGAGCAGGCTGTCGTGGACGGACGGCCTGACGCGCTCGCCGGCGGGCTGGCGCTCTGGCGCGGCCCGCCGCTCGCCCAGGTCGCGTACTACGACTTCGCCCGCGCGGAGATCGACCGGCTCGAGGAGCTGCATCTCTCCGCGATCGAGACGCGCATCGATGCAGATCTCGAACAGGGCCGCCACGCGGCAGTCGCTCCGGAGCTGGAAGCCCTCACCCGTGCGTATCCGCTTCGCGAACGCTTCCTCGAGCAGCTGATGCTCGCGCTCTACCGCTCAGGCCGACAGGCGGACGCGCTGGAGGCTTACCGCCACGCGCGTCGGACGCTGGACGCGGAACTGGGCCTCGAGCCGAGCCGACACCTGCAGGAGCTGGAACGCAAGATTCTCACGCAAGACCCGGCGCTCGATGCGCCCGCGCCCCCGGCCCGGACTCCGGTCGTGCTTCGCCGTCGCGGAGGCCTGCTGATCGCGCTCGGTGCCGCCGCCCTGCTCGCTGCCGGAATCGCAGCCGGCGCGATGGCGCTCACTTCGGGGGGCGAGACGAAGAGCCTTGCCCATGTCGCCGCCAACTCGGTCGGCGTGATCGACCCGAAGTCGAACCGGATCGTCGCCCAGATTCCCGTCGGGGCCGCGCCGAGCCAGATGGCGCTGACCGACGACTCGCTCTGGGTCGTGAACAGCGCCGACGAGTCCGTCTCGCGGGTCGACCCCGCACGGCGCGTCGTCGTCCGCACGATCGCGATCCCGGGAGAAACCGGCGGTATCGGCGCCGACGACTCGGGCGCATGGCTCGTCTACAGGCGCTCGCGGGCCGGCGGGTACGTCGACTTCGCGGGGGCTGCGTTCATCGACGCCCGCTTCAACGACGTCAAGCAGCTCGTCTCGCTCAGTCGGCTCTTCGATCCCTCCGGCTTGTTCGCGCTCGCTCCGGGCGCGGCGTGGATGACGGGCGCCGGCTTCGTCCTGCGGCTCGACCCCTCGACCGGGAGGCTTCTCCGAACGATCAGGGTCAGCCCCGTGGGCGCAGCCGGGTTCGAGGCGGAGAGCGGCATCGACATCGGCGAGGGCGGCGTGTGGGTGATCGGCAGCGCGGACGTCGTCCGGATCGACCCGCAGACGGGCGGGATCGTCGCACGAATCCCGATCGCCCAGAACGCGACCGGCGGACCGCCCAACCCGACCGCGATCGCCGTCGGCGAAGGTGCGGTCTGGGTGGTGAGCCGACGGCTGGCGTTCTCGTCCATCAGCGGCGGCCAGGACTCGCCGGTTCTTCGCGGTACGGTCAGCCGGATCGACCCGGAGACGAATGCGGTGGTCGCGACAATCCCCGTCGGCGCCGACCCGTTCGGGATCGCCGTCGGCGAGGGATCAATCTGGGTCGTCGAACCGGCGCGGCTTTCATCGTTCAGCCGCATCGACCCGCGGCACGAACGCGTGATAGCGACGATCCCGATCGGCAACCGCCCCACAGGGCATCGCCGCGGGTCACGGCGCGGTCTGGGTCTCCGTCTGCTAGCGGGGGAACAGCGTGCGGTCGCCGGCAACCCGCGTGACCGGCGCACGGCGCTCGAAGTAGCGCATCGCCGCCTCGCCGAGCGCGCGCGTGCCGATGTAGGCGTAGCCGCCCTTCAGCACCCAGCCGACGATGGGGACGACGCCGACCGTCCGCCGTGCCAGGCTGCGGAAGCCGAGCCCCGAAGCGATCACGGCGAGCACCTCAGGCGCACGGTCCTTGTCGATCTCGAAGCCGTAGGCGTCGGCGATCCGCAAGACGAGCCGCACCTGGTTCAGCGTCAGCACCGGCGGTCTCGGCGCGCCGGAGAAAAAAGGCGAGCCCGATGAACGTGTTCTGGCGCGAGAACTTGCGGATCAGCGCCTCGCAGACGGCGCGGCGGAGCACGGGCAGCCGCGCGGCGAGCGGCGTCCCCGCCTCGCCGAGCGAGCGGGCGAGCCGCTCCGCGATCTCCTCGACCGGCAGGCTCTTGCCGCTGCCGACGCGGACGACGTTCCCGTCCAGGACATAGGGAATATGAGCATCGGGGTCTGCCTTCCCGTGCGTGACGACGACGATCGGGATTCGCGCGTGTGCCGCCTCCTTCAGCACGTGCTCGTCGTCCCCGTCAGGCGCGCCGGCGAGGATGTGGACGAGCGCCGCGGCGCCCTCGACCTTGCCCTCCTGGACGGCGGAGGCAACACCGCCGCGGGCCAGCTCCCGCGTCAGGACCGAGACCAGCTCGCGCGCGCCCGTGACCGCGAGCGGGCGGTCGCTTTCCGCGGAAGTGCGGAGCTCCTTGAGGATGCCGAGGACAGCGCCGGGCTCGACCGGGGCCTTTGTCCCGGGGCTCACCAGGGCGCCAGCCGCCCGCGGCCCCGGCCGCGCGCATAGATCGCCTGGAGCACGCCGATCGCGCACAGGTTGGCGACCATCGAGGAACCGCCGACGCTGATCATCGGTAGCGGGATGCCGGTCACCGGGGCGATCCCGATCGTCATCCCGACGTTGACGAAGACCTGGAACAGGAACGCGAACACGATCCCCCCGGCGACGATCGCCGAGTAGGAATCTCTCGCGGTCGCGATCACCTTCAGCCCTCGCCAGACGACGAACAGGTAGAGCATCAGCAGGAAGCCGGCGCCGAGGAAGCCGCGCTGCTCGGCCAGCGACGCGAACGCGAAGTCGGTGGCGTGCTCGGGCAGGAACTGAAGGTTCGTCTGCGTGGCGCCCTTCACGCCGCGGCCCTCGAAGCCGCCGGAGCCGACCGCGGTGATCGACTGCGAGACGTTGTAGGTCGAGCCGCGCGGGTCCTGCGAAGGATTCAGGAAGCCGGTCAGGCGATTCTTCTGGTACGGCTTGAGCACGTCCACGCCGGATGCGGGAAGCACCCAGAGCACGGAGGTGATCCCGATTGCGGCGATCGCGCCGATCACCGCGAGGTGCGACCAGCGGATGCCGGCGACGAACAGCAGCGCGAAGAGGGCGGCGACATAGACCAGCGCCGAGCCGATGTCCGGCTGGATGAAGACGAGCAGGATCGGCGGCAGCGCCAGCGCGACGGCGGCGACTACCGTCCGCGACTCGCCGATCCGCTTGTACCGGTCGGCCAGAAAGCCGGCGAGCGCGAGGACGATCAGCAGCTTCCCGAACTCGGACGGCTGGAAGCGGAAGAACGCGACATCGATCCACCGGCGCGAGCCGCGCCTCGCCTCGCCCTCGAGGAACACGACGATGAAGACGACGAGAGTGCCCACGTAGATGTGCTTCTGGTAGCGCCGGTACACGTCCGGGTCGATGCAGGTCGCGACGACGAGCCCGACGACGCCGATCGCCACGAAGACGAACTGGCGGTTGACGAAATAGCGCGAGTCGCCGGCGACGTCGTGGTGGGTGATCCCGGAAATCGCCCAGAGGCCGTAGCCGACGATCAGCGCGACGGCGAGGAGCATCCACCAGTCGAGCCGCGCGAGCAGCGGCGCCGCCTGCGCGAGCTCGCGCCGGCGCGCCCGCGCGCGCGCCCTCGAACTGCTGGTGTAGACGAGGTCGGCCATGGCTAGTCGGAGTAGATGCTCCCGAGCGGCGGCGCGTTCTCGTGGAAGTACTGCTCGAAGACCTTGAGCGCGGCGGGAGCGGCCGCCGTGCCGCCGTGGCCGCCGTTCTCGATCACGGCGCAGACCGTGATCGTCGGCTTCTCGGCGGGCGCGTAGCCGCACCACCAGGACTGGTCCTGAAGAACCGCGTACTTGTAGCCGGGCGGCCGCACGGACTTCTCCGCCGTGCCCGTCTTGCCGGCGACGGTGATCGGGAAGCTGCCGAAAACCGAGGTCGCCGTTCCGTACGAGGCGTGCGTAGCGCGCCAGAGGCCGTCACGCACGACGGCGAGAGCGGCCGGGTCGACGCCACTCGGGGTGGGCAGCGGCGGGTTGAGGTAGTGCCAGCCGGTCGACTCGGGCTGCTGGACGGCGCGCACGATCCGGGGCTGGACGAGCTTGCCGCCGTTCGCGATCAGCGAGAAGAAGCGCGTCATCTGGAGCGGTGTGACGAGCAGGTCCTTCTGGCCGATCGCGAGCTGGATCGAGTCGCCGGGCTTCCAGAGCCGGTCGATCTGCCAGCAGCACGGGTCGGTCTTCTTCGTGTAGGTCGAGTCGCGCCACTCGGGCGTCGGGAGCAGTCCGTCCTGCTCGGGGCCGATGTCGATCCCGGTCGGCTGCCCGAACCCGAAGCGGCTCGCCCAGCCCTGGAGTGGGTGGCCGCGGTCGGGCGGCAGCGCGTAGAACGCGTACCCGAGGTTGTAGAAGTACGTGTCGCAGGAGGCGCCGATCGCCTGCGGCATCGTCATCGGCTCGTTCGCGTACGGGTCCCAGTTCTTGAAGACCTGGCCCTTGACCTTGAAGTCGGGCGTGCACGGGATCGTCTGGAACGGCGAGATCAGCCGCTCCTGCATCGCCGCGAGCGCGGTCACGGGCTTGAACGTCGATCCGGGCGGATAGAGCCCCTCGGTCGCGCGGTTCAGGCCGGGGTAGTTCTTCTCCTTGGCGACCGTCGGGTTGAGCAGCGGAGCGAGCTTCTTCGGGTCGGTGCGACCGACGAAGACGCTCGGCTTGAACGTCGGCGCCGAGGCCATCGAGAGGATCTCGCCGGTGTTCGGGTCCATCGCCACGATCGCGCCGCCGTTCGCAAGCCACTTGCCGTCGTCGTGCGCGAGCCGGATCCCGTACTGGAGCGCGCGCTCGGTCGCGCGCTGGAGCGAGATGTCGACCGTCAGCTGGACGCGCTCGCCCGGCTGGCGCTCCTTGCGGACGATCGGCTGCGTCCCGGGGACGGGCCGCCCAAGCGAGTTGACGTGCACCTCGTCGATCTCCGGCTGGCCGCGCAGGTAAGTGTCGTACGTGCGCTCGACGCCGGTCTGCCCGACCTCGTCGCCGGCCGAGTACCCGTCCTTCCGCAGACTCTTCAGCTGGTCGGGCGAGATCTCGCCGACGTAGCCGAGCACGTGGGCGAGCAGGGCCTGCGAGTTGTACTTGCGCAGGTAGGTGAGGCGCGTGTGCACGCCGGGGAACTCGCGGCGGTGCTCCGCCAGGTAGTCGAGCTGCGGCTTGTGCACCGAGACCTGGACGGTCACCGGGGTCAGCGGGTCGTTCTTCCGCTGCTCGAGCCTCGCGAGGATCTTGGAGAGCGGGACGTGGACGACCCCGGCGAGCTGCTTCATCTCCGCGTAGCGACCCTGCTTCGGCAGGTCGGCCGGCCACACCTCGACCGCGGTCGCGCCGACGTTCGTGACGAGCACGCGGCCCTCGCGGTCGACGATCGTGCCGCGCGGCGCCTCGCGGCGGACGGTGCGGAGCTGGTTGTTCAGGGCCGCGTTCTCGTACTTCGCGCCGGAGAGGATCTGGAGCGACCACAGCCGGAGGAAGAGCACGCCGAAGACCGCGAGCGCGACCGCGGCGAGGATCGCCACCCGGAGCGCCATCCTCGGGCTGAAGAGGTAGGGCTCCTCGACGCGCGGGTCGCGCGGAAGGAAGCGGCCGGAGCCGCCGGTTGTCGGGTTACTGGCCAAGGGCGTGGATCCGCTGGACGCGCTCGCGACGGTCGGGCTGCCGCAGGATCAAGCGCGCGAGCCTGTAGACGGGCCAGGTCAGGATCAGGTTGAGGGCGATCCCCTGGAACAGGGTGGCCCAGAGGACGGTGCGGGCCGGCGCCGGCTCGCCGAGGACGAAGTGGAACGCGAGCGAGCCGAGCGCGTACAGGAAGGTGATCACGGCGACGGACAAGAACGGCGCATGGGCCCGGTCGCGGCCGGTGGTCTCGCCGTAGCGGCCGGTCCAGTAGCCGGCGACCAGCAGCAGCAGCGACGTGACGCCGAGCGTGGTGAGGTTCGCGACGTCCAGCAGCAAGCCGCCCCAGAAGCCCGCGGCCGCGCCGATGATCGGCCCGCGCAGGAGCGCGACGCAGATGATCGTCACGAGCAGCAGGTCGGGCGTCCCATTCAGGATCGTCACGCTCGAGAACACGGAGACCTGGAGGATCGCCGCGAGGAAGACGATCCCTGCGGCCTTGAGGCTGTCGAGGATCACTTCTTCGGCTCCTTCGGCTGCTCGGGGTTCTTGACGAGCGCGATCACGGCCTCGAGGTTCTCGAAGTCGACGAACGGGTCGAGCTGGATCTTCTTGTAGATGTCCGTGTCGCTCTGGCTGACGCTCGTGACGACGCCGAGCGGGAGGCCGCGCGGATAGAGCGAGGACAGGTCGCCGGAGCGGAAGCCGGATGTGACGATCACGTCGCCGCGGTCGACGACCTGGTCCTTCGTGACGCGGTCCAGGATCAGGGTCGAGCCCGACTGGTCGAGTTGGAGGATGCCGGCGGCGTTCGAGTGGTTGTCGAGCGCGGACACGGCGCTCGTCGGGTCGGTCAGGAGCGTGACCTGCGCGACGTTGTTCGCGACCTTGGTCACCTCGCCGACCAGGCCGTCCGCAGTGACGACCGCGTCGTGCTTGGAGATTCCGTCGTTCTTCCCGGCCGAGATCACGATCTGCTGGGTGAACTGGTTCGGCGCACGGGCGATCACGCGGGCGGCGACCGGCCGGTAGTCCTTGGGGAAGGTCGGGCCTTCGAGGTAGGTGAGCAGCCTCTTCAGCTGGGCGTTCTCACGCAGCGCCGACTGGGTGAGGATCACCTGCTGGCGGAGATCGTCGACCTGCTTCTTCAGCTTCTTGTTGTCGTCCTTCGCGCCGAGGAGGCCGCTGAACCAGCCGGCCGCGTCACGGAAGGGCCTGGCGACGCGCTCGGCGCCGACCTCGAAGGGGCGCAGGACGCTTGCGCCGGTGCTCTGGAAGCCGTGCAGGACACCCCCGTCGGACTCGCGGAAATAGACCGTGACCATGGCGAGGCACACGATCGTGAGCACGGCGACGACCGCCCGTCTCCGGGCGACGGCGCTCGCGCGAGCGGGTTGCGTGGACGAGCCGGAACGGGGGGTCGATGTACCGATCGCCGCCACGCGCACTGACCTTTCGCGGGGCACGGAACGGCTTAGTGTAGGCGACGCAGCGGCGGGTCGCTCTGGACGGGCTAGCGGTGGTTGTTCGTGCTGTAGGCCGGCTTCCGGCCTTTGCGTTGCGACCGGTGGATGACCTCGAACTCCTCGAGGCTCCGGCCGGAGCCGACTGCGACGCAAGTGAGGGGGCTCTCCGCCAGGTGCATCGGCATGTGCGTCTCGTGCCGCAGGCGCTCGTCCAGGCCGTGGAGCAGCGCGCCGCCGCCGGCGAGCACGATCCCGCGGTCCATGATGTCGGCAGAGAGCTCCGGGGGCGTCTTGTCCAGGGTGGACTTGATCGCGTCGACGATCTGGTTCACGGGGTCCTCGAGCGCGTGGCGGACTTCCTCGGAGGAGAGGATCACGGTCTTCGGCAGGCCGGACACGAGGTCGCGGCCTCTGACCTCGGCCTGCACCTCCTCGCGCATCCCCCACGCCGAGCCGACCTCGAGCTTGATCTCCTCCGCGGTCTGCTGGCCGACGAGCAGCTTGTACTCGCGCTTGAGGTACGTGATGATCGCCTCGTCCATCTCGTCGCCGCCGACGCGGAGGCTCTGGGAGACGACGATCCCGCCGAGCGAGATCACGGCGACCTCGGTGGTGCCGCCGCCGATGTCGACGATCATGTTCCCGGTCGGCTCGCCGATCGGCAGGCCGGCGCCGATCGCGGCGGCCATCGGCTCCTCGATCAGGTAGGCCTGCCGCGCGCCGGCGGACAGGGTTGCCTCCTCGACGGCCCGTCGTTCGACCCCGGTCACGCCGGAAGGCACGCAGACGACGACGCGCGGGTGCGCGAAGCGGTTCTGGTGCACCTTCTGGATGAAGTGCCGGAGCATCTGCTCGGTGACGTCGAAGTCGGCGATCACGCCGTCCTTCAGCGGACGGATCGCGGTGATCGTCCCCGGCGTCCGCCCGAGCATGCGCTTGGCCTCGACTCCGACCGCGTGCACCTCGCCGGTGCGCTGGTCGATTGCCACGACGGAGGGCTCGGACAGCACGATGCCGCGCCCGCGCACATAGACGAGGGTATTGGCGGTGCCGAGGTCTACGGCCATGTCGCGTCCGCCGAAGCCGGTCAGATGGTCGAAAAGACCCACGGGGAAGCCCAGTCTAGCTAGCTCGCTCCGGCGGGTCCGATCAGCCGATCCCGTACGTACCTGGGAAGCGGCCGGCGAGAAGTCGGATCAGTAGGGCTGCCGGAAGGCCGACCACGTTCAGGTAGTCGCCCTTCGATGCGCTCGACCAGGGCGGCGCCCAGCCCCTGGATTGCGTACGCGCCGGCACGGCCTTGCCACTCGCCGCTCGCGACGTACGCGGCGATGTCGCGGGCCGCCAGGGGGCGGAACGTGACCGCCGTGACCTCGTGGTGGAGCTCTTCCCACGCGGGCGTGAGGAGGCAGAGGCCGGAGACGACCTCATGCGTCGAGCCCCCGAGAGCGGCCAGCATCTCCGCCGCCTCCTCCGGCCCTGCGGCCTTGCCGTACACCCGGCCGGCGCACACCACCGTCGTATCGACGCCCAGCACGGGCCGGTCGCCCGCCTCATCCGCCACCGAACGCGCTTTGCCCTGCGCGTGCTCGCGCACCAGCGCCACGGGATCCGCGTCCGGCGGGTCGTGCTCCTCGTAGCGCGGCGCGACGACGTCGAACGGCAGCCCGAGCTGTTCGAGGATCGCGCGGCGCTGCGGGCGACGTCGAGACGCCAGCAGCAGCGGCGGCGGGACGCTCACGCCGTCTTCCGCGCCTTCCACATCTCCTCGGCCGGCCAGTGCTCGGCCCACTCGGCCGTGAAGAGCCCGTACCGTCCCGAGTCCCGCCCGGGGTTCCGCAACTCGACCAGTCGCTCGACCTCGAAGCCGTGGCTGCCGAGCACGCGGATCCAGTCGCCGTAACCGAGATGGAAGTCGACGCCGAACTGGTCGGCCCACTCGAACCGGCGCATTCCGAAATACGGCCGCAGCAGCTCCACGCCTGCGGGAACGACAGGATCCACGTCGGGAGAGGTCAGCATCAGCAGCGTCCCGTTGACGAGGAACACGAGCTCGCCGCCCGGGCGGAGCAGCCGCGCCGCCTCGGCCACCCACAGGTCCGGGTCGCACCAGATGCTCGCGCCGTACTCGGAGACGACGAGGTCGAACGACTCGTCCGGAAGCGGCACGGCCTCCGCGCTCGCCTCGACGAGCGGGAACGAGAGTCCGTGCTGCTCCTGCATCCGGCGCGCCGTGTCGAGCTGCTCGGGCGTCAGGTCGACGCCGACGACGCGCGCGCCGCGCCGGGCGAGCCACGCCGAGATGTATGCCGTCCCACAACCGAGCTCGACCACGTCACGGCCGGCGACGTCCGCGAGCATCCCGAGCTCGCGCTCGGGCACGTCGAGCATCCCCCACGTGATCTCCTCCGTCGCCCAGCTCCGCTCCGCGTTGGCGACGTACGAGGCAGCTTCCTGTGCCCACGCCTCCCGGTTGCGCTCGGCGTGCTCGGTCAGCCCGCCTTCACGCATCGCCAGATCTCCTCCATCGGCCACGAGCGCGCCCACTCGGTGTCCTCGGCCGAGCGGTAGGTCGACTCTGCCCCCTCGGGCGGCCGGATCTCGATCAGCCCGGCGACGCGAAAGCCGTGCTCGCGGAACAGCCGGATCCACTCGCCGTAGGGGAGGTTGAACGCGACCGGCTCGTCGGCCGGGCCCTCGAAGCGGTGCATCCCGAAGTAGGGCTCGACGAGCCGCGCCACCATCGCGTCGGCCCCCTCGTCCCAGCAGATCATCGACAGCGGCGAGTTGTGCGAGAACGCGAACAGCCCGCCCGGACGCAGCAGCCGCGCCGCCTCCGGCACCGTCCGGTACGGGTCGCCGAAGGTCATGCCGCCGTGGTCGCAGAAGACGACGTCGAAGCTCGCGTCCGGCAACGGCACCTCCTCCGCGCTCGCGTGGACGAGCGGGAAGTCGACCCCGGCCGCCCCCATCAGCGACCGCGCATGCTCGAGCTGCCGCTCCGAGTTGTCCAGTCCGACGACTCTGGCGCCCTGCCTCGGCCAAAAGGATCGACCACTGCGCAGCGCCGCACCCGAGCTCGAGCACGTCCTTCCCCGCGACGTCCCCCAGCACGCCGAGCTCCGACTCCGGCAATTGCCACATCCCCCAGCGCGGCTCCGGCTGCCCGATGAACTCGCTGTGCCTGGCCTGGTACTCCTTGCTCAGCCGGTCCCAGGCCGCCCGGTTGTGGAGCGAGTCAGAGCTCAAACAAGCTCATCGTCGGAGAACCAGAGCGCGATCTCGCGCGCCGCGGACTCCGGCGAGTCGGAGCCGTGCACGAGGTTGTCCGGCATCGAGAGCGCGAGATCGCCGCGGATCGTCCCCGGCGCCGAGTCGGCCGGATTCGTCGAGCCCATCGTCGAGCGGACGACCGCGATCGCCCCTTCGCCCTCCAGCACCAGCGCCAGCGTCGGCGACGAGGTGATGAACTCGACGAGCTCTCCGAAGAACGGCTTCTCCTCGTGCTCGGCGTAGTGCTGCTGCGCGAGCTCCCGCGAGACCGTCAGCAGCCGGCCGCCGCGCATCGTCAGCCCACGCGCCTCGAAGCGGGACAGGATCTCGCCCGCCAGCCCGCGCGAGACCGCGTCGGGCTTGATCAGCACCAGTGTCCGCTCGACCGCCATCGCGGCGGCAGTCTACTGATCGCCGGTCAGATCCTCGGCGGTGCCTTCGGCGACCGAGCGCCGGCGGCGGCGCGGCGTCCGCAGCGGTTCGTGCAGCTCCTCGGTCGAGAGCGCCATCGTCTCCTCGAAGACGGGCGTCCTCCGCACGATCGGCGTCTCGCAGTACGGGCACACCTGCCAGAGCGGCTCGAGCGGCTGCTTGCAGGTGGCGCACGCCTGGCGGAGCTTGGTCGTGCAGACCGGGCAGATCAGGAACTCGGGCTCGACCGACGCGCGGCACACCGGGCAGTGCGACTCGCGCCCGGCGAGGCGCTCCTCCATCGCACGAATCTCGAGCTCGCGCTCGCGGATGTCCTCCAGATACTCCGGCGGACGGAAGAAGAGGTAGATCAGCGGGCCCGAGGAACGGCGGGATCAGACCGAGGACGGTCGCCATCGCGACCATCCACGGATCCGCGATCCGGCGGCGCGCGTCCTTGTACACCCAGTAGGCGCTCGCCAGCCAGAAGACGACGACGAAGAAGATCGCCAGGTTCCGGATCACGAGCCACGTGCCCGAGTTGAAGAAGTCGTTGACGCCGTTGAACAGACCGCTGTCGCTGGTCGTGGTCGTCGTGTCGGCTGCGAGCAGTGGATTCATGGCCTAGAGGAGCAGCTTCCCGACGACGTACCCCACCGCGAACGCGATTCCTGCAAAGGCGCACACGATGATCGCTGCGAAGACGTAGACACTCAACCGCCCCTTGCGCCGAATCGTACGTCTTCGCGCCCGGCGCTGAGGTCCGCGAGCAGGTACAGCGACCCCGTGACCAGGACGGCCCCCTGCGGGCCCGCGATCGATCGTGCGCGCGCGACTGCGGCGTCTGGGTCCCGCTCCGTCTCCGTTCTCTCGAACCATCGTCTGCCAAGCGTTGCAAGTTCTTCGGCGGGCAGGGCGCGGATGTTCCCCGACGTCGTCGCGACGAGCGTGTCGCCGACGGCGGAGAGCGCGGCCAGCATCCCTTCCGCGTTCTTGTCGCGCAGGATCGAGGCGACGACGACATACTGCCGGTCCGGCAAGCGCGGCAACAGCCAGCCGACCCCGTCGAGGTTGTGCGCGCCGTCCCAGATCTCGAGCGGAGCGTCGCCGCGCTGCTCGAGCCGCCCCGGGACACTCACGCGCGTCGGCCGCCGCGGGATCGACCGGCCGCGCCGAGGAACGACTCCGCCGCGGCAACCGCAAGCGCGAGGTTGCTGCGGCCCGTGACGACCACCGCCCCGGCCCCCGAGGAGCGCGCCAGCGGCTCCCACTCGGGCTCGCAGAGCACGACCGTCGCTCCCGGCTGCACCACCGCGAGCTTCTCGACGGCGATCTCCTCACTGTCTCGCCGAGTTGCGCCGTGTGCTCGAGCCCGACGTTCGTCAGGACGACGACCGGCTGCCCGGAGGACGTTCGTCGCGTCCAGTCGCCCGCCGAGCCCCGCCTCGACGACCGCCGCGTCGACGCCCTGCTCCGCGAACTCCGCGAGCGCAGCCGCCGTCAGCGCCTCGAACTGGGTTGCGCCGGCGCGCTCGGCCGCCGCCTGCACCCGGCGAGCCGCCCGCTCGAACCCCGCCGCATCGGTATCGATCCGCTCGCCCCAGCCCGACACGTGCGGAGAGGTATAGGCGCCCACGCGCAGTTCTTCGGCCCGCAGGAGCGCGGCCGTGAGCCGCGTCGTCGTCGTCTTCCCGTTCGTCCCGACGACGTGGATCGAGGGATAGGCGAGCTGCGGGTCGCCGAGCTCCGCCAGCAGCGCGCGCATCCGGTCGAGCCCGAACTCCTCGGGCCACGGCGAAAGAGCCGCGATCCAGTCAGTCGCCGATGGCGTCGAGCTCACGGCGGTACCGGCTCAGCTTCTCGCGCTCGGCCTCGACGACCTCGGGCGGCGCGTTCGACACGAACCGATCGTTCGCGAGCATTCCCTCGGCCCGGGCGATCTCCTTGCGCAGCCGGTCGCGCTCCGCCTCGACGTTCCCGTTCGCCTTCTGCCGCTCCGGCTTCACGACCACGTCGAAGATCCGCTTCTCGTCGCCCTCGAGCGGTACGAGCACGCCGCTCCGCCGGAAGGTCGCCGCCGCCTCCTGCACCCGATCGAGCGCGCCTGCCTCGGACTCGTCTCCCGCCGTAGGCCAAGGCGCGACGATCAGTCGCGATTCCCGCGCCGGCAGGTTCGACCAGATCTCCTCGGTCACGTGCGGCATCACCGGATGGAGCAGCTTCAGCAGGCGCTCGAGCGCCGCGAGCGCTGTCGCACGCGCGTCGGCGTCGCCGTCGTAGAGCCTCGGCTTGATCGCCTCCGCGTACCAGTCGCAGAAGTCGTCGAAGGTGACGTGGTAGAGGACGGACGCGACCTCCGCGAAGTCGAGCGCGGCGAACGCGGCCTCGACCTGCCGCTGCGACGCGGACAGCCGCGCGAGGAGCCAGCGCTCCTCCAGCGAGGACGGACGCTCCGCCGGCGTCTCCTCCCCCACGTTCGCGAGGATCAGCCGGGCGACGTTCCAGAGCTTGTTGGCGAGCTTGCGCCCCTCCTCGAGGAAGCCGTCCGAGAAGCGGACGTCCTGGGTCGAGGACATCTTGATCAGCCCGTACCGGCTCGCATCGGCGCCGTGCTGCTCGATCACCTCGCGCGCGTCGATCCCAGTGCCGAGGCTCTTCGACATCCGCCGCCCGTCGCGGGCGAGCACCGTCGCGTGGATGATCACGTCGCGGAACGGCACCTCGCCGAGCAGCTCGAGCCCGGAGAAGATCATCCGGTTCTCCCAGAGCCGGATGATGTCGCGCGCGGTCGTCTGCAGGTCGCCGGGGTAGAAGGCGCGCAGCGAGGGCGTGTCGTCCGGCCAGCCGAGGGTCGCGAACGGCCACAGCGCCGACGAGAACCAGGTGTCGAGCACGTCCGGGTCGCGCTCGAGCTCGGTCGAGCCGCACTCCGCGCAGGCCTCCGGCTCGGTCTCTGCGACCGTCACGTGCCCATCCGGGCAGTACCAGGCGGGAATCTGGTGGCCCCACCAGAGCTGGCGCGAGATGTTCCAGTCGGGCGCGTTCTCGAGCGACTCGATCGCGAACCGGTGCTGCGACTCCGGGTGGTAGCGGACGCGCCGCTCGCGCAGCGACTCGAGCGCCGGCCGCTTCAGCCCATCCATCGCGCACCACCACTGCAGCGAGATGAGGGGCTCGATCCGGTTCTTGCAGCGCTCGCAGACGGCGATCGAGTGGCGATACGGCTCGCGCTTCTCCAGCAGGCCGCGCTCCTCGCACCACGCCAGCACCCGCTCGGCGGCCTCGTCCTGGGTCAGCCCGGCGAGGTCGCCCGCCTCCTCGTTCATCCGCCCGTCCGGCCCGACCACCGTCAGCTCCGGCAGCGAGTGCTCGCGGCCGATCTCGTAGTCCTTCGGGTCGTGGCCGGGAGTGACCTTCAGCGCGCCGGTGCCGAAGTCGAGCTCGACCCGCTCGTCGGCGACCACCGGCACGCGGCGCTCGACGTAGGGAACGACCACCTCGCGGCCGACCAGGTCGCGGTACCGCGCGTCGTCCGGGTGCACGGCGACGGCGACGTCGGCCAGGATCGTCGCCGGCCGCGCGGTCGCGATCGTGATCCCGCCCTCGCCCGTCGGCGAGCGGATAGCGCACGTAGACGAGCTCGTCGTCGGTCTCGACGTGGTCGACCTCGAGGTCGGAAAGCGAGGTCTGGTGGAACGGGCACCAGTTGATGATCCGGGGCGCGTGGTAGAGCCACCCGCGCTCCCAGAGGTGGACGAACCAGCGCATCACCGCGCGCACGTAGCCCTCGTCCATCGTGAAGCGCTCGCGCCGGTAGTCCATCGACGCGCCCATCCGGCGGAAGTCGAGCATGATCTTGCCGCCGTACTCGCGCAGCCACTCCCAGACGCGCGCCTCGAACGCCTCCCGCCCGAGCTCGCGCCGTGAGCTGCCCTGCCGCTCCAGCTCCTTCTCGACCACGCTCTGGGTCGAGATCCCGGCGTGGTCGAAGCCGCCCTGGAAGAGCACGTTCAGGCCCTGCATCCGCTTCATCCGCACGAGCGCATCCCCGAGCGAGAGCTGGAGCGCGTGGCCGAGATGGAGCTCGCCGGTGACGTTCGGCGGCGGGAAGCAGTAGACGTAGCTCTCCCGCCCGGGATCGGGCTCCGTCTCGTAGAGCCCCTCCTCCTCCCACGTCCGCTGCCAGCGCTCCTCGACGCCCTCGGGGGTGTACAGCGGCTCCATACGACGCCATTCTACGGACCGCGCGCATGATCGCCTCCGTCGAGCCTACGGCTCATGGGGCCATTCTACGGAGCCGCGGTTGTGCACTTGTCCGGTCTCCTCTGTTTACTTGGATCCAACTTCGAGTAGAATGGGATCCAAGATGACCACTTATCAGCGCATTACCCGCTATTTCCGCCGTTCTAGGATCCGAAATCGCGGATACTCGTATCCGAAGCACCAGGTCGCGCTGCCCACCGCCGCCGTGGCCGAGTGCACGTGCCCGGACTTCTGCGAACGCGACCACGACAACGAATAGGAGACGCCCGTGAGCTCGACGAACGGAAAGGCGCCGAGCGCCGACCGCTGGGACGGAATCGAACGCCCCTATACCCCGGCCGACGTGGAGGCGCTGCGGGGCTCCGTCCGGATCGAGCACACGCTCGCGCGCCTCGGCGCGGAACGGCTCTGGCAGCTCCTCAAGACCGAGCCGTGCGTCCCCGCGCTCGGCGCGATGACCGGCGGCCAGGCCGTCCAGATGGTCAAGGCGGGCCTGAAGTCGATCTACCTCTCCGGCTGGCAGGTAGCCGCCGACGCGAACCTGACCGGCCACACCTACCCCGACCAGAGCCTCTACCCAGCTAACTGCGCGCCCGCGTTGGCCCAACGGCTGAACAACGCGCTGCTGCGCGCCGACCAGATCGACCGGGCCGAGGGCAGCAACGGCACCCACTGGCTCGCGCCGATCGTCGCCGACGCAGAGGCCGGGTTCGGCGGGCCGCTCAACGCCTTCGAGCTGATGAAGGCGATGATCGAGGCGGGCGCCGCCGGCGTGCACTTCGAGGACCAGCTCTCCTCCGAGAAGAAGTGCGGCCACCTCGGCGGCAAGGTGCTCGTCCCGACCGCGCAACACGTCAGGACGCTCGTCGCCGCCCGCCTCGCCGCCGACGTGCTCGACGTGCCGACCCTCGTGGTCGCACGCACCGACGCCCTCTCGGCGAAGCTCCTGACCAGCGACGTCGACGAGACCGACGCGGAGTTCTGCACGGGCGAGCGCACGCCGGAGGGCTTCTTCCGCGTCCGCGACGGGCTCGAGCCGACGATCGCCCGAGCACTCGCCTACGCGCCCTACTGCGACCTGATCTGGTTCGAGACCTCGACGCCGGACATCGGCGAGGCGCGCGAGTTCGCGCAGGCCGTCCACGAGCGGTTCCCGGGCAAGCTGTTCGCCTACAACTGCTCGCCGTCGTTCAACTGGCGCAAGCACCTGGACGACGCCGAGATCGCCTCCTTCCGCGAGACGCTCGCCGAGCTCGGCTACCGGTACCAGTTCGTCACGCTCGCCGGCTTCCACTCGCTGAACGCCGGCATGTTCGAGCTCGCCCGCGGCTACGCCGCAGAGGGCATGCCCGCCTACGTCGAGCTCCAGGAGCGCGAGTTCGCGCTCGAGGAGCACGGCTACACCGCCACCCGCCACCAGCGCGAGGTCGGCGCCGGCTACTTCGACCGCGTGCTCGAGGCCGTCTCCGGCGGCCAGAGCTCGACGCTCGCGCTGAAGGGATCGACCGAAGAGGCCCAGTTCACCGCCGCCAAGGAGGTCGCAGATGTCAACCGTTGAGCTGACCAGAGAGACCGACGGCCCCGGGCCTGCTCGCAGGCGCTCGCCGAGCACGGGCTCGAGGGCGAGCTCGTCGACGACGCTGCGCACCTGACCGTCGCAGGTCGAGGACTGCGACGAGGAGCGCCTCGCCCACGCGATCGAGGACTGGATCCCCGCGCGTGACCTGCCGCTCGTCCCGGTGCAGATCGACGACTGCACGTTCGCGGTGTCGCCGCCTGCGGGCTAAGCTCACCCCCATGCCCCCGGTCGGCACCAAGGCCGACGACCTCGCGCTCGCCCTCGAAGAGGCGATCGTCGCGGGCGAGATCGCACCGGGGACGGTCCTCCGCCAGGAGCAGCTCTCCGAGCAGTACAAGGTCAGCCGCACGCCCGTGCGCGAGGCGCTACGGCGGCTGGCCGCGCTCGGGCTCGTCCAGTTCGTCCCCAACCGCGGCGTCCGCGTGCGCACGCTCTCACGCGAAGAGCTGCGCGAGGCGTTCCTCGTCCGCGCCGAGCTGGAGAGCCTCGCAACCGAGCTGGCCGTGCCGAGGATCACCCCCGAGGGCATCGCGGCGCTCGACGAGGCCGAGCAGCGCTTCAGCGAGCTGACGCTCGAGCTGCGGCGGCGTGCGCGCGAAGGCACGCAGGACGGCGCGCTGGTCGCGAGCTGGGTGCACGCGAACCATGCGTTCCACGACGTGATCTACGCGGCCGCGGACGCCCCGTTCGTCGAGCGCGTGGCGAAGAGCGCCCGCCGCAGCTTCTTCACGCACGTCGTCTGGGCGGCCGGGCTCGACATCGACCACCTCTACGAGCAGAACGACCTCCAGCACCGGGCGATCCGCGAGGCGATCGCCGCCGGCAGCGCCCAGGGCGCCCGGCTCCTGGCCCGGGAGCACGTCCTCGCCTCGGGCAGGATGCTGGAGACGATCCTCGACCAGGTCCGGGAGCGTCAGTCGGCCGAGTTGCGCTCCGCCTGACCGGCGATCCACCCGACATCAAATTTGACGGACATCGGGTAGCAGGCGCAGCATAATGTGCCGTCGCCGAACTGATGTCGGGGACGTCACGTCAGCAACGGTAAGGAGGGGAGCCACGAGTGAGAGGTAGCCTTCAAGCGGATCGGGGTACTCGCTGGCCCTGGCCGCAGCGCTTGTCGTTTCACCGCCGTCGCTGGCCGGCAGTCGGAGGGGTTCGGGAACGGCGACTTCGAGCACCGGCGACTTCGCACCTAGCTGGAACCGGGACTGCTCGGCGTGCCCGGCGAGTGGGTCGGTCTACGCAGGCAAGCAGGTCACGCCGAACGTCGGCAGCTCCGATCGGCAAGCCGCCGCAGGGAACCTACGCGGCGGTCACCGACGAGGCTTCTTCCGTCGGCGATGGTGCTCTACCGCACGGACCTCAGCACCGGGACCAAGCCCCACGCAGGTGGCTCGTTCTACGTCTGAAGAACCGTACCGGAGTCTGTGTAACGCGGGCGACTTCGACTACACCAACGGCTTAACCAGCAGTTCCGGATCGACATCATGGACGACAGCGCCGACCCGTTTTCGACGGACTCGGGCGACATCCTGAAGTCCGCTCTTCCGGACGAGCCGGGCAGCACCCCGACCGACGCAGGGCGCACGCTGAAGTACAGTACCAACCTCAAATGCCTGAGCGGGCAACGTGCATGCTCCGCCTCCGTCGGTCGTCGCCGGCGACAAGACGTCCTGAACGGCGCCGTCGACAAGGTCGTGCTCAACAACGGATGAATCTCGCGCGGTGCCCCGGCTCGCGCCGGGCACCACACCGCAGCCCCGAAGCTCGACGCAGTCGAGCGGATCATTGAGCGTGTTGCCACTTTTCTTCCGGCAGCCGACCACCCGTCTGCCGACCAGTTCGAGCACTCACTAGCGGTACTGGCGGAAGACGAGCTCGGCGGCGCAGACGGGCTTCTCCTGGCCCTCGCGCTCGGCGACGCCGCCGAGGACGACCTGGATCCCGCCCTCGATCTCCTCGATCGCCGCGACCGTGAAACGGCCGCGGACCCTGCTGCCGACCGGCACCGGCGCCGGGAAGCGCACCTTGTTCAGGCCGTAGTTGATCCCCATCGAGTAGCCCTCGAACGCCGGGCCGACCTCGTACCAGAAGCGGACGAGCAGCGAGAGGGTCAGAAACCCGTGCGCGATCGTCGTCCCGAACGGGCCCTCGCGCGGCCTGCTCCGGGTCGACGTGGATCCACTGCTGGTCGTCCGTCGCCTCCGCGAAGCGCGTCGATCCGCTCCTGCGTCGATCTCGAGCCACTCGCTCGGACCGAACTCGTCGCCGACGTTCATCGGCAGGCCGCTAGCCGCTCGCGCGACCCGCTCGTCGGGCAGGTCGACGCCGGCCCGCCGGCGCTCGTGACGAGCGTCGGCTTCAGGCCCTTCGGGATCGTCTCCTTCGTGATCACGCACTTGGAGACGTCCTTCCGCGAGGGCAGCTCGAACATCACGTCGAGCAGCGCGTTCTCGATGATCGAGCGCAGGCCGCGCGCGCCGGTCTCGCGCTCGAGCGCCTTGTCGGCGATCTCCCAGAGCGCGTCGTCGGTGAAGACGAGCTCGATGTTGTCGTAGTCGAAGAAGCGCTGGTACTGCTTGACGAGCGCGTTCTTCGGCTCCTCGAGGATCTTGACCAGGTCCTCGCGGAGGAGCTGGTGCACCGCGGAGACGACCGGCAGCCGGCCGATGAACTCGGGGATCAGCCCGTACGAGAGCAGATCCTCGGGCATCACCTGCGGTGAGGAGCTCCGACCTCGATCGAGTGCTTCGAGTGGATCTCGGCGCCGAAGCCGACCGCGTTCTTGCCGATCCGCCTGGCGATGATCTTCTCCAGCCCGGCGAACGCGCCGCCGCAGATGAAGAGGATGTTCGTCGTGTCGATCGAGAGGAACTCCTGGTGCGGGTGCTTGCGCCCGCCCTGCGGCGGCACCGACGCGACCGTGCCCTCGAGGATCTTCAGGAGCGCCTGCTGGACGCCCTCGCCGGACACGTCGCGCGTGATCGACGGGTTGTCCGCCTTGCGCGCGATCTTGTCGACCTCGTCGATGTAGATGATCCCGGTCTCCGCCTTCTTGATGTCGAAGTCGGCGGCCTGGATCAGCTTGAGCAGGATGTTCTCGACGTCCTCGCCGACGTAGCCGGCCTCGGTCAGCGCGGTCGCGTCGGCGATCGCGAACGGGACGTTGAGGATCCGCGCGAGCGTCTGCGCGAGCAGGTCTTCCCGCAGCCGGTCGGGCCGAGCAGCAGGATGTTCGACTTCTGGAGCTCGACGTCGTCCTCGCCGGTCCCCATCTGGACGCGCTTGTAGTGGTTGTAGACGGCGACCGCGAGCGTCCGCTTCGCCTCCTCCTGGCCGACGACGTACTCGTTGAGGAGCGTGTAGATCTCGGTCGGGCGCGGGAGGTTGTCGAGGTCGAGCTGCGTCGGAGCGGTGAGCTCCTCGTCGATGATCTCGTTGCAGAGATCGATGCACTCGTCGCAGATGTAGACGCCGGGGCCGGCGATCAGCTTCTTGACCTGCCGCTGGCTCTTGCCGCAGAAGCTGCAGAGGAGCTGCTCGTTGCCTTCGGATGCGCGCGCCATGTCCTCGTTGTACCTCGGATTCGCTCGTTTCGGCTAGCCCTCGACCTAGCGGTGCGCGATCACCTGGTCGATGATTCCGTACTCCTTGGCCTCGTCGGAGCTCATGAAGTAGTCGCGCTCCATGTCCTTCGAGACCTTTTCGAGCGGCTGGTCGGTGTGCTGGGCGATGATCTCTTCGAGCCTCCGCTTCAGGGCGATCGTCTCGCGGGCCTGGATCTCGATGTCGGTCGCCTGGCCCTGGAACCCGCCCGACACCTGGTGGATCAGGATCTTGGCATTCGGCAGCGCCATCCGCTTTCCTTTCGTCCCGCCCGCCAGGAGCAGCGCGCCCATGCTCATCGCGATCCCGACGCAGATCGTCTGCACGTCGGGCTTGATGAACTGCATCGTGTCGTAGATCGCCAGCCCGGAGTAGACCGAGCCGCCCGGCGAGTTGATGTAGATCGAGATGTCCTTGTCGGGGTCCTCCGACTCGAGGTGGAGGAGCTGGGCGACGATCAGGTTCGCGATCTGGTCGTCGACCGGGGTGCCGAGGAAGATGATGCGCTCGTTCAGCAGGCGCGAGTAGATGTCGAACGCGCGCTCGCCGCGCGAGGTCTGCTCGATCACCATCGGGATCAACGGGCTCATGCGGGCTCCTTGCTTCCGGGGGTCCACATTTTCGTCTCGGCGCGGCCGCTTCCTTCTTCTCGGGCGTCCAGAGCTTCTCGCGCGCGGCGGCGAGCTCGAGCGGGATCCGCTTCACCTCGGCCACGACCCGGTCGAGCGCCTTGCGCATGCCGCAGGTCCTCGCGGAGCAGCTCGTGCCGGCCGTGGCGAAGAGCTGCTCGATCACCTCGTCGGCGTCGTCGCCCTCCTCGTCGGCCTTCTCGCGGACGAACTCTCGGACCTCGTCGTCGGTGACCTCGATCCCGGGCTTGTCGGCGACGGCCTCGAGCGCGAGCTCGCGCGCGACCGACCGCGCCGCCTCGGCGCGGATCCGCTCCTCGAGCTGCTGCGGCGTCTGGTTCGTGACCGCGAGGTAGGTCTCGGGCGAGATCCCGCGCCGCTCGAGCGAGCGGATGAGGCCGGTCAGGAGCTCGGCGCGTGCGCGACTCGACGAGCGGCCCCGAGGGCTCGACGTCGGACGCCTCGACGAGCGCGTCGACGGCGGCGGCGCGGAACTGCGTCTCGACCTCCTCCTCGATCTGCTCGCGCAGCCGCTGCTCGATGTCGGCGCGCAGCTCGTCGAGCGTGTCGAACTCGCTCGCGGAGCGCGCGAGCTCGTCGTCGAGCTGCGGCAGCACCTTCTCCTTCATCTCCTTGACCGTCATCTCGACCGTCGCCGTCGGCTCGTCGGCGAGCTCGTACGCGACGTCTTCGTCTCGCCCGGCGACATGCCGACGAGCGCCTCCTCGACCTCCTCGACCAGCGGCCGGCGCCGAGCTCGACGACGTAGTCGCGCTGCGCGCTCGCCGTCGGCCGACGATGTCGACGACGAGGGTGTCGCCCTCCCTGCGCCGGCCGGTCCTCGGCCGGGACGAGCTCGGCGACGGCGCAGCGGAGCGCCTCGAGCTCCTGGTCGACGAGCTCCTCGCGGCACCTCGGCCTCGGCCGCGGGGACCTCGAGCCTCGTCCAGTCGGCCACCTCGACCTTCGGCTGCACGTCGACGGTGGCGGTGAAGCTGAAAGCCTCGTCGGCGTCTCGGCAGCTCGTACTCGTACTCGGGCCGGGCGACCGGCCGAATGCTGCGTCCCGGCGGCGCGTTCCGGAACCAGCCGTCGATGTGGCTGTCGACCGCCTCGGTGTAGATCCGCTCCTTGCCGACCCGCGAGACGAGCACCTGCATCGGCACCTTGCCCTTGCGGAAGCCCGGGATCTTGACGCTCGAGGCGAGGTCGGAGGCGGCGTGCTCGACCGCGTGGTGGACGTCGTGCGCCGGCACGTCGACCGTCAGGCGGACCTTGTTCTCGGGCAGCTCCTCGACGCGTACTGCCACGGCGGCATCGTAGCCGTTGGTGCACCCGGGCGACCGCCGAGGGAATCAGTGCGGGCGAGAGGACTCGAACCTCCAAGGGCTTTCGCCCAACGGGTCCTAAACCCGTCGCGTTCTGCCAGTTCCGCCACGCCCGCGCTACTGCGAACAGGATAGAACCATCGGCCGCCGCGACCGACACGGCGGGCGCGGCATGTACCGGCGCTCGGGGAGACGGCGAATCTGAGCAAGTCGTCGGGCCGCGAAGCGGGCCGGACTTGGAGAGAGTGAAGGGGCGGTGCTGGACGACCGGCGTTTGATGATTCCCCCAGAGATCAAACACCGACGTTCCCGGGAGAGGGAGGTTGAGGTGCGCCACCCCTTCGCTCACACATCCTGTCACCACAAACCGAGATTTCGAAACATGCGACGCACGCGTTCTGCATATCCGGTCGCGGCGGGGACCTGAGCAGCCGATCGCCAAAACGCTAATGGCCCGGGAGGAGTCGAACCTCCGCACGCAGCTTCGAAGGCTGCCGCTCTATCCGCTGAGCTACGGGGCCCGTAGCGCGATCGAGGGGTGGCGGACGGGATTCGAACCCGCGACCACCGGGACCACAACCCGGGGCTCTACCAACGAGCTACCGCCACCGCGAACGGAGTCAGTCTAGCCGGGGCCACCGATGCGCCTGGGAGGATTCGAACCCCGACCCGCGGCTTAGAGGATCAGCCCGACGTTCCGGTCCCGTGTCGTGGAGTACGCCGGAGTTGCGAAGAAGCCACTTCCGGCGGGCTGCCTTCCTCGTCGAGTGTCGTGGGTTGATGTGGCTTCTAGTTGCCACTCCCTGCCGGCTGGCGATTGACCTGACCGCTGCGAACAGCATTCACATCTTGCCCGCCCCTGAGAAGCGAGTCAGCCTTTGCGGTCACGACGCGTCCTCAGCCCCCCCCGGGGGGGAGGGGCACACCACCCAACGCAACGCCTACGGGAGGGGGTCCCACTTTCGGAATGGCATCGAGGTGATTTCGAACACTGCTGCGACGATCAGAGCCGCGCCGAGCATGCCGATCACACCCCCTGTGAGCACAATCCACGCCCAGACAGGCATGATTGTTCCTTTCGTCTCAATGTTCCAGAAGCCACAATAATCGTCCCGGAAGCAGCGCGTAGGCATCAGCGGAAACGCGTAAATGCGCGTTCCCTCAGGTCGCCCGGAGGCGCAAAACGCGGCTACTTGAGCGTCTTCAGGTAGGCGACGAGCGCGTGCAGCTGCGCGGTTGGGATGATCCCGCCCCAGTGCGGCATGCTGACGATCGGCGCCTGCCCGATCACGCTGCCGCGTGCGGATCACGTCGATGATCTTCGCGTCGGTGTTGAACTCGCTCCGGAAGTCCGGCGCCGGAGAGCGGCGGGATCGTCTTGTCCGGCGACTGCGGGTTCGGGACGCCGCCCAGGCCGTTGGGCCCGTGGCAGTTGATGCACCCGTAGTTGACGTAGAGCGTCGCCCCTGCGACGGCGCGCCCTGGTCCTGCGGCACCGGCACCGGGTCCGCGTCGGCACCGCCGGCAGGCCGGCGCGGATGTAGGCGACGAGGTCGGTCACCTGGCGGCCGAGATCACCGCCCCCCAGACCGGCATGTACGGCTTCTGTCGGGTTGGCCGACTCGCCGAGCCCGTGGTTGATGATCGTGCGAGCTGGCGCGGGGGTCAGCTCTTGCCCGACGCCGGTCAGCGCGGGAACGTCCGGGCGAGACGCCGCCGCGGCCCTGCATGCCGTGGCACTGGGCGCAGGCGAACTGGACGAAAGTTGTGCGCCCGGACGCGACCGTGGGGTCGACCGTCGCCCCCCGCTTCTCCGGCCCCGACGAGCGCCCGCCCGCCGGACCAGTCAGCAGCAGTCCGACCGCCGTTGCAACTGCCCTGGCAACCAACGCGACCCCCGGAACGAGTCGGCGCAAGGGTCCAGTGTCGCATCTCCCGCACCAGGCTGCAACACGTCCGGGCCGGAAGGAAGACGGCGCGCGCAGGCGCAAGCGGGAGTCTTCCGCGATGCGCCTGGGAGGATTCGAACCTCCGACCCGCGGCTTAGAAGGCCGCCGCTCTGTCCCCTGAGCTACAGGCGCGCGTCAGAGGAAAGGTTAGCGCCGGGCGAGGCGCATCCAACCTGGCCTGCCGGAAAACGCGCACGCGGACGGTGACGCCCCCGGAGCCGAAAACACTCCGAGCTATCTGACGCCGAAGTCGGCGGTCAGGATGGTGACGTCGAGGCCCTTGTAGACCCCGGGGCGTCGAGTGCGCGTACGGCGCCGAGGCCGACCTCACGCCACGCGGGCGTGAGCAGGTTCTTGCGGTGCGGTGGGCTGTTCAGCCACATCTGGATCGCCTGGTCGGCGGAGAGGTCGGGCGAGGCCCAGACCATGTTCTCCCCCACGCTCCACCTTTTCCCGAGCTGCGGCCGGTACTTCGGCTTGATCCGCATCCAGAACGGCGAGCCGTTCCAGCCCTCGTGGTTGAAGTAGCCGTGCAGGGCCATCGACTGCGAGTGGCCGAGCGCTGCCAGCGAGAGCGCCGGGTTGAGCGTCAGCTCGCCCAGTCCGTTCGACCTGCGCAGGTCGTTGATCGCCGTCAGCACCTGATCCTGGAGCGCCGGGACCCCGGAGACGCGGCTCGAGGCAGGCACGCGGTCGTCGCCGCGGACGCGCGTCGGCCGTGCCCGCGACGAGCGCTGCCGCGACGAGGAGAAGAACCAGCTTCCGCCCCACCTACTGACTGTCGGGCGAAAGGGGTAGATACCGAGTACCTCGATCGAGGGATTTCTTAGGGCGGGCCCGTTTCGGGCGGCGGCGTCGCCGCGGCGATGCGCTCGCGCCTGCCGCGCTGCCACTCGAGCAGGATCACCTGGATCGCGCCGGCGACGGGGATCGCGCCGAGCGCGCCGAGGATGCCGGCGAGCTCCGCGCCGATCAGCACCGAGATCAGCACGGCGAGCGGCGAGAGCTGCACCGTCCGCCCGTAGATCACGGGCTGGAGGAAGTGGTTCTCGATCTGCTGGTAGACGATGAAGAAGACGACGATCACGATCCCGGCGGTGACCGAGTGCAGGAAAGCGACCGTGCCGATGATGATCGCGGCGATCGTCGCGCCGGCGAGCGGGATCAGGTCGAGGACGGCGACGATCACGCCGAGCGCGACCGCGAACGGCACGCCGAGCGCGAGCAGGACCACCGTCGTCAGCGTGCCCGCGATCAGGCTGATCAGCAGGTTGCCGGTCACGTAGCCGCCGACCGTCCGGTAGATGTCGTAGCCGACCCGCGCGCCACCGCGGCTGCGACCGCTCGGGCATCAGCCCGTAGAAGCGGTCCATCCACGCGGGCCCCTCGAGCAGCATGAAGAAGGTCAGGAACGTGATCGTGATCGATCGCGACGACGAGCGAGATGATGCTCTTCGTGACCGAGATCGCGGTGCCGGTGAGCCCGAGCACCTTCGACGCGCCGCCGTTCGTAGACCGCGTCCCGGATCTTGTCGACGATGTGGTACTTCGTCTGGAGGAAGCCGAGCCGGCCGCGGCCCTTCGTCAGGTCGTCGACGTACCCGGGAAGCGCCTGGACGAAGTCGTTCACCTGGTGGACGAGCGTCGGGATGAACGAGGAAGCCGAGCCCGCGATCGCGCCGATCGCGAGGATGTAGGTGACGCGCGGCCGCCGCGCTTCTCCGCTTGAACCCGTGGCGCATGAACCACTCGACCGCCGGGTTGAGCGCGAGCGCGAGGAAGATCGAGACCAGCACCCAGGAGATCACCTCCCGCGTGATCGCGAGGACCGAGAGCAGCGCCCAGGCGGCGATCACGAGCGCGATCACCGTCAGGACCGACCGCACGCTGAAGCGGACCACGCGCTCCTCGCTCACGGGTCAAGCATCGCCGCAGCCTCGGACGGTCCACGTAGGCTCGCAGCATGGCTATTGCGACGCTCCACACCAACCACGGCGCGATCGAGATCGAGCTCTACTCCGAGGACGCGCCCAAGACCGTCGAGAACTTCACCAAGCTCGCAGGAGACGGCTTCTACGACGGCGTCATCTTCCACCGCGTGATCCCGGACTTCATGATCCAGGGCGGCGACCCGACGGGCACCGGTTCCGGCGGCCCCGGCTACCAGTTCGAGGACGAGTTCAACCAGCACCGCATCGAGCGCGGCGCGCTGGCGATGGCGAACGCCGGCCCGAACACGAACGGCAGCCAGTTCTTCATCGTCACCGCGGACGCGTGCCCCTGGCTCGACGGGAAGCACACCGTGTTCGGCCGCGTGGCGAACGGGATGGACGTGGTGGACGCGATCTCGGGCGTGGAGACGGACGGCTCCGACCGCCCGCGCGACGAGGTCACGATCCAGCGAGTGGAGCTGGGACCGGCGTAGCCGCCGACGGGGGCGCGCCGAAGCGGGAGCGCTGTAGCACCCACATCCCGCCCTCGAGCGCGGGCCCGATCCCGAGCGCGAAGACGACGGTGCCGATCCCGACCGTCCCGCCGAGCGACCAGCCGAGCGCGAGCGCGCAGAGCTCGATCGCTGCCCGGACGACACCCAGACGGATCCCGCTGCGCTGACCGAGGACGACCATCAGCGAGTCACGCGGCCCGGCGCCCAGCCAGGCGCCGAGGTAGAGGGCGGACGCGATCCCGAAGAGCGGCATCGCGACGACGAGCAAGCCGATGCGAACGCCGAGGGGATCCTCCGAAGGTGCTCGACCTGCGGGACCGCGGTCAGCGCGACGATGAACGCGCCGACGAGGAGCACGTTGGCGACCGTGCCGAAGCCGACCCTGGCACCGAGCGCCCACGCGATCCCGAGCACAGCCATGCCGACGCAGATGTTGGCGACCCCGAACGAGAGCGGCGAGTGCTTGGCGATTCCCTGGTGAAGCGTGTCCCAGGGCGAGAGCCCGAGCTTCGACTCGAGCTGGCAGACGATCGCGAGCGCGAAGAGGAACAGCCCGAAGATCAGCGCGGCGCCGCGCGCGACCAGCCCGCCGCGAACCCGGGGAGGCGTGTGCACCGTCCTACGCTAGTCGACGGAGTCGAGTGTTAGACACTCCACTCCAGGCTCGCGACGACTCGTCCCCGCCGCAAGTGTCTGAACTGCTGAAAGCGCCCGACCGGGGTCGAACCGGCGATTAGAGCTTGGAAGGCTCTCGTGTTACCGCTACACCACGGGCGCGGCGACGCGGACTAGCGTACCGCCGGTGGATCCGTATCGCTTCTCGTGGGACGCCGACGCCCTCGTCGTCATCCCGGGCATGGCCGCCGCTTATCTGATCGCGCTCCACCGCTTCCCCGCCGCCGCGCTGGCGGATCGCCTGCTTCATGGCGGGATGCGCACTGATGCTTGCCGTCCAGATCGGGCCGGCGGACACGCTCGCGCTCCACTTCCTGCTGACGATGCACTTCCTCCAGAACGTCGCGATCGCCGAGTGGGGCCCGCTGCTGATCGTGCTCGGGCTGACCCCGGCGATGGCGCGTGAGCTCCTGCGCATCCCCGGCGCGCGCGCGCTCACCCATCCGCTCGTCGCCCTGCCGATCTGGCTCGTCACCTACTTCACCTGGCACACGCCGTGGGCCTACGACGCAGCCCTCCGCCACCAGTGGACGATCCTCCACGCCGAGCACGCCTGCTACTTCTTCGCAGGCGTCCTGGTCTGGTGGCCCGTCGTCCACGGCAGCTACTCGAGCGGGACGAAGGCGCTGTACCTCTTCGGCGCGTTCGTGTTCGCGAGCCCGCTCGGGCTGCTGCTCGCGCTGCTGCCCAAGGCGGTCTACGACTTCTACGAGCACGCGCCGCGGCTGTGGGGCCTCTCACCGCTCTCCGACCAGCAGCTCGCGGGGATGACGATGGCCGCCGAGCAGGCGATCGTGCTCTTCGCCGCCTTCGCGATCTACGTGCGCCGTTTCCTGCACGAGGAATCGAGCGCGGACACGTTCCGCGCCCCGACGGTGCGCAGGACCTAGGCTGCTTCGCTGAGCAAGCTCGAGGAGGCGGCGGCGCTCGGGGCCGTTGCGCGCGACCGCGCGGGCCAGGCGTTCGCTCCCGAGCGGCGTGAGCTCCAGCCAGTACACGCGCGCGTCCTGCTCCGACTGCGTGCGATGTACGAGCCCCGCTGCCTCTGCCCGCGTCACCAGCTCGGTGACGGTGCTCTGCGTGAGCTGCAAGCGCTCGGCGAGCTCGGTCACCGTGGACCGGCCTCCCGCCGTCGTCTTGATCATCAGCAGGAGCATGAAGCGGCTCGGGGTCAGGCCCTCTTCACGGGCGACCCGCTCGCTTGCACGGAAGAACTTGCGCAACGCCGCGCGCAGCTCCGCAGCCTCTCGGAAATCCGGGAGAGAGGGTTCCATGTAATGGGTCTTTCCTACTTCAGGCAGTCCTCAATCGTCTGAAGTGCAACGTCGCTGGGATGCGCCTCCCAGAGCGCCACGACGTTGTGAGACGGCCGGAGCACGTCCGTGAGGCCGATGTTCTTGCCCCGGAAGCGCTGATAGGCCCTGACGATCCGCTCGGCTTCCGTGCGATCCTCGGCAAAGACGAGTGTCACCTGGTTGCCGAGCAGCTTCGCGTTGAACGCGCCGCCGAGCGCCGTCGAGGCGACGAAGTCCACCTTGTTGCTGAGCTTCACGCCGGGTTGGTCGGCGAGACAGGAGCGTGTCTTCTCCGCGTCGTACGACTTCGCGCCGCCGCAGCCCGCGACCACCAGCGTGCCGGCCAGGACCGCGCCAAGCAGGAGCCGTCGCCCTCTCACGCGGAGGATTGTAGGCGGCGCCGCGGACCATGTCCCGGAAGACGAGGCCGCAAATTGCAACAACTTTCGTCCGCGCTCCTCTTGCGGCCCTGTCGCATCCGCCCTAGTGTGCTGCTTGCGCCGAGCACGGGGCGTGAGTAGGTCGAAGCCGAGGCGAGCAGCCGGTACGCGCAAGCGGAAGGGCCGGTCGGTTCGGTGGACGAAAGCGACACCCGGCTCGGCGAATTCATGGTCCCTCACTCTCCGAGGGCGTTCTTCAGGAAGAACAAGAGGTTCGCCGGGCGCTCGGCGAGCCGGCGCATCAGGTAGGGGAACCAGTCCGGCCCGTAGGGCGCTGCACAGAGGACGCGCTTCCCGCTCGCGACCAGGTCGAGCTGGAGTTGCGTGCGCACGCCGTAGAGCATCTGGAGCTCCATCCGCTCCGGCCCGGGGTCGATCGAGAGCGCGTGCTCGATCAGCTTCTCGTCGTGCGTGGCGACCGCGGTGAAACCGCCCCCGGCGATCGAGCGCGCGACGAGCCGCGCGTACGCGGCGTCGACGTCCGCCTTCCTCGGGTACGCGACGCTCTCCGGCTCCTTGTAGGCGCCCTTGACGATGCGCAGGTTCGGCTCCAGCGGCAGCAGCGACTCGAGGTCGTCCTCGGTGCGGTAGAGGTACGACTGGAGCACGGTGCCGACGTTGTCGTGGCCCGCCTCGCGCAGCCGCCGGTAGATCCGCAGCGTGACGTCCACCAGCGACGAGTCCTCCATGTCGATACGGATGAAGTTCCCGTGCCGTGCAGCCTCCGCGACGAGCCGCTCGACGTTCGTGTAACCCAGCTCCTCGTCGAGCTTCACGCCCGAGGTGCGTGAGCTTGAGCGCGACGTTCGTCTGGAGCTGCTCGGCCTGGATCCGGCGCAGCACCTCCTCGTAGGTGCGGACGACGGTCTCGACCTCGGCCGCGTCCTGGACGAACTCGCCGAGGAGAGTCGTGTTCGTGCGCAGGCCCGCCTCGTTCAGGCCGCGGAGCGTCACGACGGCCTGGTCCAGGGTTTCGCCGGCGACGAACTGCGCAGCGCCGAGTCGCATCCCGTACTTCCCGACGAAGCGCCGGACGCGCGGGCTGTCGGCCGCCGCGAGGATCAGCTGCCGGAGCACTACGCCGCCTGGAGGACTTGCTCGAGCTCCGCGTCGAGCTCTGCCCGCTCGGCGGCGGTCAGTCCCCGCAAGCGGCGCGCGCACGTCCTCGCGGATCGGGACGCCTCTGCGTACGAGCACGTGCTTGAGCGCCGCGTGGCGCGGGATAACGGTCGACCTGGGCCCGCAGCGCACCGGGATCGACGTCCTCGCCGCGCACGGCGGCGGCGACGATCTCCGGGAACGCCGAGGCGAGCGCTGAGACCGCGCCGACGGCGCCGCCTCGCCCGGGCGGGCGCGATCAGGCCCTCGAAGCCGACGAAGACGTCGAGGCCCTCGATCAGGTAGCCCTCGAGCTCCTCCCACGTGCGGTCCGAGACCTTCAGCCCGGCCAGGTTGGGCGCCTGCTCGCGCAGGCGGCGGACGAGGTCCGGGCGGGACTGCGTAGCCGCTCGTGATCGCGAACTCGTAGACGTAGAACGGGAGCGGCGCGCAGGCGCGGGCCGCGGCGGCGAAGTGCTCGAGCAGCGACGCGTCGTCGAGCTTGAAGTACGGCGGCGCGATCACCGCGACCGCGTCGGCGCCGGCCGCGGCCGCGTGCTCGGCGAGCGCGACCGTGTCGGCGGTCGACTGCGCGCCGCAGTGGACGGCGACCTGGAGCCGGTCCCGCGCGGCCTCGACGTAGAGCTCGGCGACGCGCCTGCGCTCGGCGAGCGAGAGCAGGATCCCCTCGCCGTTCGTCCCCAGCGCGAGCAGCCCGTCGAGCCCGCCGGCGGCGAGGAAGTCGACGACCGGCCCGATCCCGTCCTCGTCGATTGCGGCGCCGCCGTCGCGGAGCGGCGTGACCGAGGCGGCGAGAGCTCCCGTCAGCACGCGCGCGACTCTATCGGCCGTTGTAGGAGAAGTGCTGGTAGTCGCGGACGCTGCCCGACCAGCTGCCGCCCCATCCCCACCCCTGCGAGCGGAACGCCTCGACGAGGACGCCGCCCTCGTACGCCGTTCCGGCCTGGTGCCGCGAGCGGTCGAGGTACGGCGCGCTCGCGCGGTGCGAGCTCGCGCCTCCGCTGACGTAGGGGTTCTCGATCGGGTTGACGTCGATCGCGAGCCCGTACGCGTGGTTCGACCAGTGGCTCGACCCGGTCGCGGCGCGGCAGTTGAACGCCGAGGTGTTGTCGGCCTCGATCGAGCGGAAGTCGTCGCCGCCGTAGCGGTCGACCGGCTCCATCCGCCGGATCGGGAAGTTCGCGGCGTAGAGGCGGCGGAAGACGGCGACGAGCACGGGCGCGGCGCTGCGGTTCGCGACCAGGCGGCCCGTGTGCGCCCGGCCGTCGAAGCCACGGTAGGTGAGCGTGATCAGGCGCAGGTCGTCGAGCCCGACGGGGCAGCCTCGGTGCCACGAGACACCTGTCATCTGCGCGCGCATCGGTGCCGGGATCGGCTGGACGCGGGCATGGAAGCCGGGCGCGAGCGCCGCGGCGACGGCAAGGACGGCGAGACCCACTAGTCGGGGCGGCCGGATCCGAACCGGCGACCTCTGCGTCCCAAACGCAGCGCTCTACCAGGCTGAGCTACGCCCCGTGCCGACAGTGTAGGCCGATAGCCTGCGCGATCCGTGTCCGACGTCGCCCTGCTTCCGCTCGAGCGTGTCGAGGATGAGCGCCGCCCGGCGGTCGGCTACGCCATGGCGCTCGCAGCGGGGACGCTGTTCGCGATCAACGGCACGGTCTCGAAGGTGATCCTCGAGTCGGGGATCCCGGCGCTGCGGCTGACCGAGGTGCGCTGCGTCGGCGGCTTTCTCGGCCTGCTCGCGATCGTGCTGCTCACGCGGCCGGAGACGCTGCGGATCGACCGGCGCGAGCTGGTACTGGTCGCCGCTTTCGGCGTCTTCGGGGTCGCCCTCGTCCAGCTCTTCTACTTCCTCGCGATCCACCGGCTCCAGATCGGCGTCTCGCTGCTGATCCAGTACCTCGGGCCGCTGATCGTCGCGGTGTTCGCGCATTTCGTCTTCAAGGAGCACGTCCGCCGGCGGCTCTGGATGGCGATCGGCCTCGCGCTGGTCGGGCTCACGCTCGTCGTCGACCTGTGGGGCGGCGTGTCGCTCGACGGACTGGGCGTGCTGTTCTCGCTGCTCTCCGCGCTGCACGTTCGCCGGGTACATGCTCTTCGCCGAGCGCGGGCTCAGGCGCCGCGACCCGATCTCGCTCCTCTGCTACGGGTTCCTGTTCGCGAGCGTCTTCTGGGCCCTCGTCCAGCCGTGGTGGAGCTTCCCGTTCGACGTGCCGGGGAGATCGGTCTCGCTGCTCGGCCACCTCTCCGACACGCACCTGCCGGTCTGGGCCCTGCTGGCGTGGATGATCGTGCTCGGGACGATCGTGCCCTTCATGCTGATCGTCGGCTCGATGCGGCACATCTCGCGCGACCCGCGCCGGGATCGTGGCGATGGTCGAGCCCGTCGTGGCGAGCGTCGTCGCGTATGCGTGGCTGAACGAGACCCTCAGCACGACGCAGCTCATCGGTGGGCTGGTCGTGCTGCTTGCGATCATCCTCGCGCAGTCGGCGCGGGACTAGGCGCTAGCCCTCCTCGATCAGCCTGCGCAGCTCGGCGAGCTTCGCCCGTCGCAGCTCCTCGCGCTCGCCGCCCTCGACCCTGGCGATCAGGTCGCGGATCAGCGGCGCGAGCTCGACCGGGTTGAACGGCTTCGTCACGTAGTCGAGGCCGCCGAGGTCGAGGCCGCGGGCACGGTCGCGCAGCTCGGCGCGGGCGGTCAGGAAGACGATCGGGATCGAGCTCGTCGCCGGATCCTCGAGCAGCTCCTCGGCGACCCGCCAGCCGTCGAGGCCGGGCATCATCACGTCGAGGAGGATCACATCGGGGCGCTCCTTGCGCGCCATCTCGAGCCCCGTCGGCCCGTCCCCCGCCTCCAGCACCTCCATCTTCTCCGCCTCGAGATTGACGCGGCACAGGAGCCGGATCGGCGCCTCGTCGTCGACCACCAGCACGCGAGCGTTCTGCATCTAGACCTCGACTTTCTCTCCGTCGCGGGCCGGCAGCTCGACAATGAAGCTCGAGCCGCGGCCCTCTGTCGATTGAACCGTTATCCGTCCGCCGAGCGCGCTGATCAGGCCCTGGGCGATGAACAGGCCGACGCCCGTGCCGCCCGTCTGCGCGTCACCCACGCGGTAGAACTTCGAGAAGATCCTCTCCTGCTCGTTGTCGGGGATGCCAACGCCCTCGTCCGCGACGCTGAGCACGATCGTCTCTCCGCGCCGCCGACGCGCCGACCGTGACGGTCCCGCCCCCCGGCGAGAAGCGCACGGCGTTGTCGACGAGGTTGAGGAGCACCTGGCGGAGCTTCTCCGAGTCGGTGCGCGCCGGCAGCGGCGTTTCGGGCAGGTCGAGCACGAACGAGTGGCCGCCCCCGTTCACGCTCTCCTCCTCCCTGACATGATCGACGACCTCGGAGACGAGCGAGCGGACGTCCACCGGCGCGAGCTCCAATTGAAGGTCGCCCGCGTCGAGCCGCGCCACGCTGAGCAGCTTGTCGACGATCGTGGTCAGACGCTGCGCCTCGCTCTCGATGTAGGTGAGGAACACGTTCCGCTCCTCCTCCTCGAACTGGACGTCCTCGCGCAGGAGCGTCGCTGCGAAGCCGTAGATCGAGGTCAGCGGTGCGCGGAGCTCGTGCGAGACCGTGGAGACGAAGTCGGAGCGCATCTGCTCGACGACCCGCTCGGCGGAGATGTCGCGGAACGCAAAGATGCGGCCGGCCGTCTCGCCGGCCGGGTCGCGCATCACCGCCTCGGTCAGCGAGAGCCAGACCTCGTTGTCGCCGCGCCGGATCGGCACCAGCCGGTCGCCGGCGGCGCCGCCGGACTCGGAGCGGAGCTCACGCTGGAGCACCTCGGGCACCGTGCGGCTCATCGCCTCTTCGGACGGCACGCCCGTGATCCGCTCCGCGGCCGCATTCCAGAGGACGATCCGCTCGTCGCGGTCGACTGCGACGATCCCGTCGGCGACGTTCCCCAGGATGGCGACGCTGCGCCCGCGCTCGAGCTCGACCTGCTGGTAGAGCTCGGCCTTCGCGAAGGCGACCGAGGCGTTCGCCCCGAGCGCCGCCAGCGCCTCGATCTCCTCCTCGCGCCACGAGCGCGGCCGGCGCGTGAAGACGGCCAGCACGCCGTGCAGCTCGCCCTCCGCCCGGAAGAGCGGCACCCCGAGGTAGGCGGCGTAGCCGCGCGAGAGCAGCGGCTCGCCCTCGGTCAGCAGGGCGTCTCCACCGACGTCCTCGAGCGCGAGCGGCGCACGGTTGTGGATCACCGTGCCGGCGGGCAGGACTGTCGGCCGGGCCTCTCGTGCCTTCGATCTGCGAGGCGCCCGCGCCCGCGGCCGAGGCGACGACGAGCTCGTCGCCGTCGAGCAGCCGGATCGACGCCGCGTCGGCGCGTAGGACGATCGGCGCCTGCTCGACGACCTCGTCGAGGACGGCGGCGGGCTCGAGCTCGCCCGAGAACAACACTCCGGTTTCCGCCAGCTGCTGGGCGAGCAGCCGCGCCCTGCGCTCGACCTCGTAGAGCTCGCTGCGCGCGAGAGCGGCCTTGGCCCGGGCGGCGAGCTGGCCGGCGAGGTCGAGATCGTCGTCGGTGAAGTCGTGCGGCTCGCGGAAGAGGACGAGGGCCAGCGCGCTGCGGTCGCCGCGCGGAAGCGCGATCGGGATCGCGAGCAGCGATGCGGCTTCGGCGACCTCCCGGAACGAATCCTCGAAGCGCTCGTCCACCGCCAGAGTGGCGGAGGCGATCGTCCGACGCTCCTGCGCCACGTGCGCGAGCACCTCGGCGCCGTTCGGCAAGCCGTGCTCGAAGGCGCCGCGCAGCCGCTCGGGCAGGTCGTGCGCGCCGGCGAGCCGGTATCCCTCCGGGCCGGGCATCAGGACGGCGCCGTGGTCGCCGCCGAACGCCTGGCAGGAGGCGTGCGCGACCGCGTCGAGCGTCGCCGTCGTCGAGACGGGCTCGGCGAGCAGGCTGGCGATCCGCGAGAACCCCGCCTCGACGCGCGCCTGCCGCTCACGCTGCTCGTAGCTCTCGGCGTTCCGGAGGGCGAGCGAGGCAAGAGTGGCGAAGGTCGAGAGCGCGTCGAGCGTCGGAGTCGCCGAAGGTGCGGTTCGAGTCGAGGGCGCCGACGCCGAGGACGCCGAGCGAGACCCCGTCCGACTCCAGCGGTGCGACCGCCGCGGACGAGAAGCCGCGGTACGCCGGGTGGGGCACCGGCGCGGGCATCGTCGCGTACTCCCCGGCGAGCGCGGCGCCCCGCTCCTTCAAGGCCACCCCCGCGAGCCCGCGGTCGGCCGGAAACTCGTAGCCGATCACCTCCGGGTCGAGGCCGTGAACGGCCGCGCAGCGCAGCGACCCGCGGTCGGGCGTGAACAGGTAGCAGTCCGCCGCGTCGGCATCGAGCAGCTGCGCGACCTGGTCGACGAGCAGCTGGAGAACGGTGTCGACGTGGAGCTCGCCCGTCACGACCTGCGCGGCCTGGAGCAGCGCGGCCTGCTGGGCGAGCCGCATGCTGTTCTCGCGCAGCAGGCGCGCGGTGTGGACGCCCATCCCGAGCTCCCGCGCGACCGCCTCCGCGAGCCCGATCTCCGATGCCGTCCAGGCCTGGGCCTCGGCCCGGTGCAGGGCGAGCACGCCGATCATCCGGTCGAAGACGGCGATCGGCGTGGCCAACGCCGAGCCGGAGCCGAGCCCGCGCAAGACCTCCAGGTCCTCCCCCTCGAACTCCGACTGGACGTCCGCGATCGCGACCGTCCTCCCGCTCCGGGCGGCGCGGTTCGAGACCGGGCAGCCGCTCCGCCTCCGGGCGGCCGACCGGCGTAAGCCCTTCGGCCGCCCACTCGGCCTCGATCGACAGGCCCTGGCCTTCCTCGCCGAGGCGGACGAAGCACCGCGAGAGCGCCGAGGGCGCGCGCCAACTCCTCGACCGCGACGTGCAGGAGCGCCTCGAGATCGAGCTCCGACCGCACCTTGCTGCGCGATCGACGAGACCAGCCGCTCGCGCTCCAGCGCCTCCTGGAGCGCCGAGGCCGAGCGCGCCCGCTCGAGCGCGACGGCCGCCTCGGAGGCGAGCGTCCGCAGCGGGCCGAGCTCCTCCGGCGAGAACGCGCGCCGCTCGTGGGTCGTCGCGATCGCGAGCACGCCGATCACCCGCTCGCCGGAGACGAGCGGGACGAAGGCGGCGCTGTGCGCGCCGATCGCCTCGGCGACCGGCTGCTTGATCAGCGGCGAGCTCGCCGTGTCGTAGACGGTCACCGGCGCGACGTCGAATGCGGCGCTCGCGACACCCGACGGCTCGCCGCGGAGGTCGAAGCGGAGATCGGCCCAGTAGGTCGAAGTCCACGCCCTCGCGCCGCGCCAGCAGGCCCGCGGGCCTCGTTCATGCCCTCGTCCACGAGCGCGAGCCCGACGAACTCGACGCCGATCAGCGCCGCGATCTCGTCGAGCAGCACGACGCGCCACCGACTCGACGTCGCCTGCCCGGGCGATCGCGGCCGAGATCGACTCGAGCGATTCGAGCTCGCGCGTGCGCAGATCCGCGCGTTTCGCGGCCGCGCGCGCCCCTCGTCTGCCCACGCTGACGCCTCGATCCAACGCGGCCCCCATCCGGCGTCGCATCGATTTCAACCAGGCGCGCTGGCTATCGTCGGTCACTGGGCCTCCTGATGATAGGGAGGAGCGCCGTCGGGCGTCGTGTCGTTTCCTGATTTGAAAAGATAGGCCGGACGGCCTATTCCCGCGAGCGCCGTTCCCGTCTACCGTTGCAGGCACTGGGCGATGCGAACCGCGGTGGTTCCTGGCCATTGATACCGCGGTGAGCACTAGGAAGGGCCCGCGGCGACGACCCCCCCGAGCCGCGGGCTCTTTCCGCTCATCTTCTGCTCGCAAGCCTCCGGCCGCTTCGCGTGCCCTAGGTCACCGGGTGTCTCCCGCCCGGAGCTACCCTGACGGCGTGGTGCGGAAGCTGGTGCTCGCATCGCCCCGTGGGTACTGCGCCGGGGTGGAACGGGCGGTCGAGACAGTCGAGCGGGCGCTCGCGTTGCACGGCGCGCCGGTCTACGTCCGCCGGCAGATCGTCCACAACGCGCACGTCGTCGAGGAGCTCGAGCGCCGCGGCGCGGTCTTCGTCGAGAGCGAGGAGGACGTCCCGGTCGGCGCGCTGCTCGTCCTCTCGGCCCACGGCGTCGCGCCGGCCGTGCACGAGCGCGCGAAGCTGCGGCGGCTCCGGACGATCGACGCGACCTGCCCGCTCGTCGCGAAGGTGCACGCGCAGGCGCGCCGGTACGCGGCCCAGGGGCTACACGATCCTCCTCGTCGGCCACGACGGCCACGAAGAGGTCGAAGGCACGCTCGGGGAGGCGCCGGAGGCGACGATCGTCGTCGAGACGGTCGGAGACGCCGAGGCCGTCCGCGTGGACGACCCGACCCGCGTCGCCTACGTCACGCAGACGACGCTGTCGGTCGACGAGACCGCCGAGATCGTCGCCACGCTCCGCCGGCGGTTCCCCTTGATCGAAGGCCCGCAGGAGGGCGACATCTGTTACGCGACGACGAACCGCCAGCGGGCGGTCAAGGAGCTCGCCGCCGAGGTCGACCTGCTGCTCGTGATCGGGTCGCAGAACTCGTCGAACTCGAACCGGCTCGTCGAGACCGCCCGCGCCGCCGGCGTGGACGCGCACCTGATCGAGGACGAGACCGCGATCGACGAGCGCTGGCTCGAGCGGGCGAAGACGGTCGGACTGACCTCGGGCGCATCCGCTCCGGAGCGGCTCGTCAGCCGTGTCTGCGACTGGTTCCGTGTGCGCGGGGTCGACGTCCGCCTGGGCGCGACGGTCGTCGAGGACGTCCTCTTCCGCCTGCCGCCCGAGCTGCGCCTCGAGCTGCCGGCGGCCTAGACCTTGCGGAGGTCGAGCGACCCGCCGACCTCGATCTCGACGGCCAGCGTCTCCTCGGCGATCCGCTCGCGGTAGCGCTCGAGCAGGTCGGCGTCCGCGGCCGGGATCTCCAGCCGGATCCGGTCGCTGACCTCGAGGCCGCGCTCCTTGCGCAGCACGTTGACGGCGTGCGTCAGGTCGAACACCCGCCCCTCGAGGAGGAGCTCGTCGTCGAGCACCGGGTCGATCTCCACGCTCAGCTCGCCGTCGGAGGCGAAGGCGAAGCCCTCGTTCTCGGCCTCCCGCTCGACCAGGAACTCACCCTCACCGAGCAGCTCGCCGTCGACGCGCACCCGCTCACCCTCCCACTGCCAACGCCCCTCTTCGAGGGCGCGCCGGAGCTCGGGCAGGCGCTTC
Organism: uncultured Actinomycetes bacterium; assembly: GCA_963779025.1. GTDB lineage: Bacteria > Actinomycetota > Thermoleophilia > Gaiellales > Gaiellaceae > DATBLE01. Next base: position 153,156 of record CAVZWR010000005.1, on the reverse strand, counting down.
CCGAGCCGCGGCCCGAGAACGGGCAGGTTCGGCTTCAGCCTGAAGCTGCCACCCGATCCTTCCGCCGGGACGAGCTCGCGGACGCGGAGCTCTTCGACGATCTCCTGCGCATGCGCCGCGGTGCCGTTCGACGCCCCGTAGACGACGGCCTTGCGCAGCGGCTGCCGCTGCTTGATCCCCGCCTGTGACCGGGCCTGGCGGCCGAGCTCGACGATCCGGCGCACCTCGCCGATCTCTCTGAGCAGCTGCTCGTCCGCCTGCTCGAGCGGCGGCCACCCGGCCAGGTGGACCGAGTCCGGCGCGCCCTCGCAGACGCCGGCGACGAGGTTCCGCCACAGATCGTCCGCGACGAACGGCATCACGGGCGCGATCACGCGCAGGCTCTGGACGAGCGCGTACCAGAGCGTGCGGAACGCGGCCTCGTCGAACGAGTAGAAGCGGCGCCGAGAGCGGCGGATGTACCAGTTGGAGAGGTCCTCGACGAAGGCCTCGAACGCGCGCGTGGCCGACGGCGTCCAGTAGCGCTCGTAGGCGTCGGTCGCCTCGGCAACGAGCTGCCGCGTGCGCGCCACGACCCACGCGTCGAGCGCCTGACCGGCGGACGGGCCTGTCTCGAGGTCGGCGTACGTCGGCCGGAACTCCTCGAGGTTCGCGTAGGTGACGAAGAAGGAAACGGAGTTCCAGAGCGTCAGCAAACGGCGCTTGACCTCGTTCGCCGGGCCGAAGCCGAAGTTGATGTTCTGGCTCGGCACCTGGGCCGCGTACATCAGGCGCATCACGTCGGCGCCGATGCGCTCGAAGGCCTCGTTCGCCTCGATCGCGTTCCCCCACGACTTGTGCATCTCGCGCCCGGTCTCGTCCCGCACGCGCTCGTACGCGAGCACGCGCCGGTACGGGTTGCGGCCGGTCAGCGTGACCGACATGAAGCACTGCGAGTAGAACCAGAGGCGGATCTGCTCGCGGCTCTCGGAGATCCAGTCGGCGGGGAACCACTGCTCCCAGTAGCCGTGGTCGGGCAGGTCGGCGCCGGTCAGCCCTTCGGCCGCGCCGGTCCCGTAGCCGTGGGCGACCCACGTCGGGTTCTGCCAGCCGAGCGTCGAGAGCGGGACGATCCCCGCGTCGAGCCACGCGTCGCCGACCTCCGGAATGCGCTGCACCTCCCCGCCGCAGGACTCGCAGCTGATCGGCACCTCGTCGATCCACGGGCGATGGAGCTCCTGCAGCTGTTCGAGCCCCCGCACGGCCCGCTCCTCCAGCTCCGCCCGCGAGCCGATCACGTTCAGCGTGCCGCAGCTGCAGGGGTAGAACGGCAGCGGCAGGCCGAAGTAGCGCTTGCGCGAGATGTTCCAGTCACGCATGTTCCGCAGCCAGTCGTCCATCCGCTTCTTGTACTGCGGCGGCGTCCACTCGACCGTGTCGTTCTGCTCGAGCAGCTGCCCGCGGATCTCGTCCACGCCGATGAACCAGTCGTCGACGACCCGGAACAGCAGCGGCGTGTGGCAGCGCCAGCAGATCGGGTAGCGATGGGTGATCCGGCCTGCATCGACCAGAAGGCCCCTGTCGCGCAGCGCCGACACGATCGGCTCCTCGGACTCCGTCGTCGACAGGCCCTCGAACGGGCCGTACCCGGGATAGAAGCGTCCGTCCTCGTTGATCGGCGCGAGCACCGGAAGCCCGTGGACGCGGCCGAGCTCGAAGTCCTCGGTTCCGGCGCCGGGCGCAATGTGGACGATCCCCGTGCCTTCGCCGAGCTCGACCTCGTCCCACGGGATCACGCGGTGCGCCTTCGGCTCCTGCGCCGGCAGCTCGTCGAACGGGCCGTCGTACTCGAGCCCGACGAGGTCCTCGCCACGGACGACCCGGTCGTAGTCCCCGCCGGGCTCGGCCAGGCGCCACTCGCCGTTCGCGAGCCCGTAGTCCGCGTCCGGTTTCACAGCGGCGGCGACGTTCGCGGGAAGCGTCCAGGGCGTGGTCGTCCAGATCACGAGCGCCTCGCCCTCGCGGTCGCGCAGCGGGAAGCGCACGTAGAGCGACGGGTGGTCGAGCTCCTCGTAGTTCCCCTCACCGGCCTGCTCGTGCTGGGAGAGCGAGGTTCCGCAGCGAGGGCACCACTGGGTCGAGCGGTGGCCCATGAAGAGCCAGCCGCGGCGGTGGACCTCCTTGAGGAACCGCCAGATGTACTCGATGTTCGTGTCCGAGAAGGTGTAGTAGTCGTTGTCCCAGTCCATCCACATCCCGAGCCGCTTCGACTGTTCGGTGATCACCTCCGCGAACTCTGCGACGCGCTCGCGGCAGCGGGCGGCGAACTCGGCCAGGCCGTACTCCTCGATCTCGCGCTTGGAGTTGAGCCCGAGGGACTTCTCGACCTCGACCTCGACCCAGAGCCCCTGGCAGTCGAAGCCGTTCTGGTAGCGCTCGTCGTGCCCGTTGGCCGCCTTGTAGCGCTGGAACACGTCCTTCAGCGCGCGGCCCCACGCATGGTGGACGCCCATGGGGTTGTTTGCGGTGATCGGCCCGTCGACGAAGCTGAAGCGCGGCCCGCCGGCGTTCTGCTCGCGGAGCCGGTCGAAGGTGCGCTCGCGCTCCCAGCGCGCGAGGACGTCACGCTCGAGCGCCGGGTGATCGGGGACGCGCGAAAGCGGCGCGAACAGGCGTGCCATGTGCTCAAGTGTATTGCCGGCCGGGAACACTCCAGCCGCCCCGCGCGTTATCACCAGTGCCCCATCAGACGAAAGGAAATTTGCGAATGTCCACTGCAGTTACGACCGCGACCTTCGAGGAAGAGGTCCTGAAGAGCGAGAAGCCGGTCATCGTCGACTTCTGGGCCGAGTGGTGTGGCCCGTGCCACGCCGTCTCGCCGGTGCTCGACAAGATCGCCGAGGAGCGCGCGGACGAGCTGCGCCTCGTCAAGATCAACGTCGACGAGGAGCAGGAGCTGATGATCCGCTACGGGGTCCAGTCGATCCCGACGATCGTCCTCTTCAGGGACGGCGAGCCCGCGGCAGCCGTGATCGGCGCGCAGCCGAAGGGCGCGATCGAGCGCGCTCTCGGGCTGAGCGAGAACGGCGCCTAGCCGCTAGGCCGCCGCTTCTATCCAGGCAGCGAGCGGCTCCCCCATCGCGATCTCCTCGAGCGGCGGAAGCTCGTCGCGCGCGAACCAGCGAAGCTCGGCGACGTCGTCGGCCGCACGCGGCTCGCCGCCGGTGACGCGCGCCTCCCAGACGAGGTTCAGCACCCACCGCGCGCCGGGGCCGTCGCCGTAGGGAACCATGAACGCGCCGAACCAGCGCGTCGGCTCGATGTCGAGGCCGGTCTCCTCGGCGAGCTCCCGGCGGAGCGCGTCGAGCGGGTGCTCGTCCTCGCCGAGGAAGCCGCCCGGAAGGTCCCACATGCCCGCGTAGGGCTCCCAGGCGCGGCGCGTGAGCAGGATGCGCCCTTCGTCGTCGACGCAGATCGCGCAGGCGGCCGGCGCCGGGTTCGCGTACGCGACGTAGCCGCAGGCGCCGCACTCCGCCCGACCGTCCCGGGGCTCGACGACCGCGCCGCAGCGCGGGCAGTGACGCCACTCGTCCAGCAGTGCCATGCAGGCAGTATTCCGGGCGATGCCGATTCGCGAGCACGACTTCGCCCGCATCGGGCTCTTCGCCGAGCTGCCCGGCGAGCAGCTGCGCAAGCTCGGGGACCGGATGCGCCGCGAGCAGGTGCCGATGGGCGCGACGGTCGTCCGCGAGGGCGACGACGGCGAGCGCTTCTACGTCGTTCTCTCGGGGATGCTGAACGTCACCCAGGAAGCGCTCGGCGAGCGGCGGACACTCAAGCCCGGGGACTACTTCGGCGAAGTCGCGCTGGCGATGGACGTCCCGCGCACGGCGTCGGTGCGCGCGCTGACCCCGTCGGTCGTCGCGAGCTGCGACAAGGAGACGTTCGACGAGCTGATCCGGCCGCTGTTCAGCGACTAGAGCTCTGCGAGCACTGCGTCGGAAAGCTCAGGCCACGCGGCCTTCGCCCACTCGCCGAACGCCAGATCGGTGAGACACGCGAGCGCGATCCCGGGCTCCGGGTCGACCCACAGGAAGGTGCCGCTGCGGCCGAAGTGGCCGAACGTCCGCTCCGAGTTGCGCGAGCCGGTCCAGTGGGGGGACTTGTGGTCGCGGAGCTCCAGCCCGAGGCCCCAGTCGTTCGGCTCCTGGCGCCCGAAGCCGGGCAGGACCCCCACGAGGCCGGGGAACTGGACCGCGCGTCGCCTCCGCGAGCGTCTCCGCGGAGACGAGCGTCGGCGCGAGCAGCTCGCGCCCGATCGCGAGCAGGTCGCCGAGCGAGCCGTGCAGTCCCGAGCCGGGCTTCCCGTCGAGCCGCGCCCCGAGGCCGAGCGGCTCGAGCACCGCGGCGGACAGGTAGTCGGCGAACGGCATCTCCGCGCGGGCGGCCAGCGTCTCGCCGAGAACCTCGAATCCGTACTCCGAATAGATCCGCCGCGCCCCCGGCTTCGCGATCGGCGATCCCCGGATCGAACGGCAGCCCGGACGCGTGGGCCAGCAGGTGCCGCACCGTCGACCCCGGCGGCCCGGCCGGCTCGTCCAGGTCGAGCGTCCCCTCCTCCGCGGCGACGAGGCACGCGAGCGCCGTCACCGGCTTCGTCACCGACGCCCAGCGGAACTCGCCCGCGTCGCCGTGTACGAACAGCGTTCCGCGGGCAGAAGCGACACCGACGGCGACGCGGTCCGCGGGCCAGCCGTCGACGAGCCCCAGAGCCTCCATCCCGATGGATACTAGGTCGATGAACCGTCAGCTCATCTCGTCTGGATCGCCGTACGAGCCGGTGATGGGCTTCTCGCGTGCGGTACGCGTCGGGCAGCACGTCTTCGTCGCCGGCACCGCGCCCGTGATGCCCGAGGGTGAGGAGCTGCCGTCCGACGCCTACGGCCAGACGAAGCGCTGCCTGGAGATCATCGTCGCCGCGCTGCGCGAGGCCGGGGCGGAGCCCGAGCACGTCGTCCGCACGCGGATCTTCGCGACGAGCGCCGCGATCTTCGAGGAGGTCGCCCGCGCCCACGGGGCCGTCTTCGGCGAGACGAAGCCGGCCTGCACCTACGTCGTCACGCAGCTGATCGACCCGCGCTGGCACGTCGAGATCGAGGCGGAGGCGCTGGTCCCGTGAGCAAGGAGTTCACGCCGTCGAGCATCACCGGCCAGAGCTTCGCCGCGGGCGGGAGCGTTCTCGACCACTCCTTCGGCAAGGGCGACCCGTACACGCTCGGCGTCGAGGAGGAGTACATGCTCCTCGACGCGGAGACGTTCGACCTCGTCCAGCACATCGACACGGTGCTGGCGGCCGTCGCCGGCCACGAGCTCGAGGGCCGGATCAACCCGGAGCTGATGCAGTCGGTGCTCGAGATCACGACTCCGGTCTGCCGGACGGTCGCGGACGTCGAGCGCGAGCTGACGGAGCTGCGCTCGTACGTGACCGAGGTCGCCGGCGGGCAGGGCCTGCGCGTCGGCTCCGCCGGCACGCACCCGTTCAGCCTCTTCGAGCGCCAGCGGATCACCGCCAAGGACCGCTACCGCAGCCTGGTCGACCAGATGCAGTACGTCGCCCGGCGCGAGCTGATCTTCGGGATGCACGTTCACGTCGCGGTCGACGGGCCGGAGAAGGCGATCCAGGTCGTCAACGGCCTGCTCGCCCACCTCTCGCAGCTGCTGGCGCTGACCGCGAGCTCACCGTTCTGGCGCGGCGAGCCGACCGGGCTCGCCTCCAGCCGGCAGATGGTCTTCGCGGCCTTCCCGCGCTCCGGGCCTGCCGCCCCGCTTCCGCGACTACAACGACTACGCGGAGGTGGTCGGCCAGCTCGAGCGCACCGGCTGCATCAAGGACTACACGCACATCTGGTGGGACATCCGGCTCCACCCGCGGCTCGGCACCGTGGAGATCCGCATCTGCGACGCGGTCACGAGGCTCGAGGATGCGGTGGCGGTCGCCGCGTTCTGCCAGTCGCTCGTCAAGCTCTACTCCGAGCGCTTCGACGCCGGCGAGGAGATCCCGTCGTACCACCGGATCCTGACCACCGAGAACAAGTGGCTCGCGGCCCGGTACGGGCTCGAGGCGCCCGTGATGGACCTCGCGACCGGGAGGCGGAACCGCGTGCCGGTCGCGCAGCTCGTCCGCCGGACGCTGCGCGACGTCGAGCCGCACGCCCGCGAGCTCGGCTGCGAGCGCGAGCTCGAGGGGATCCGCGGGATCCTCGCCCGCGGCAACGGCGCCGACGGCCAGCTACGCGTCTACAACGCGAACCGCGACATCGTCGAGGTCGTCCGCGAGATCGCGGACGCGACCGAGGCGGTGCCTACGACTTCGGCGTGATCGTGCCGTCTGCGACGGCCTTGTCGAACGCCTCGGCCGTCTCGGGGCCGAACTTGCCGTCCGCGGTCACGCCGAGGTCGGTCTGGAGCTTCTTGACCGCGTCCTGGCGTCGCCTGGCCGTAGGCCCCGTCGATCGGCCGCCGTCGTAGTACCCGTAGGTCTGAGAGCCGGTCTGGAGCTACGCGACGATGCTCTTGCCCTTGCCCTTCAGCGCGTCGTGCGTCTCCGCCCCGTAGACGCCGTCGGCGGTCACGCCGAGGTCGGTCTGCATCTTCTTGACGCCCTCGGTCGTCGCGTGGCCGTAGACGCCGTCGATCGGGCCGTCGTAGTAGCCGAGGTCGGTCATCACCTGCTGGAGCTCGGACGACGACCGCCGTCGTCGCCGGCGACGGCTCGGTCGTCGTCGGGCGGTCGTGGTCGACCGGCCGTCACGGTCACCGTGACGGTCTCGTCGATCGACCGCCGCAGCCGGCGAGCGAGCAGCCCGAGGCCGAGCGACGAGCGGGATGCAGCAGCAGACGCAGCTTCACAGCACGGCACGTTCTCCCGAATCGGAGGAAGCCGCGTCATCCCGATGGGACTGAGTACGCTCTGCCGTGCGCATCGCTCGTCGCCGCTCGTCGTCTCGCGCTCGTCCTCGCCGGCGTCTCCGCGGCGCCGCGGCCGACGACCGTGCTGCCGCAGGCCCGCGTTCCCCGCGCCCGCGACCGGCGCCGGCTCGAGCGCCGTCCACTTTCACGATCCTCTCCTCGACCGCCGATCGACCCGGCCCGGCTGGTCGCGTGCGCCGAAGCCGCGCGGCGTGCGGATCGAGGGCCCGGACGGGAACACGCAGCACCTCGTCGTCGGCCCCGGCTACACGCTTCGACCTCAAGAACTACGCCTGGCCGCCGCGGATCGCGCCCGGGGAGCGGCCAGTTCGTCTACGAGCAGGTCGTCTACGCGAACCACGCACCGGACGGGTGCTCTACGTCGAGACCGCGCACCAGACCTACGCGAAGTCCTCGTTCGGGCTGAACGGCTACCTGAACGCGATCGACCCGAAGCGCGGGAAGCTGCTCTGGCGGAGCCCGGCCCAGGTCGCGAACGCCTACAACTTCGTCCTCCTGAACGACACGGTCGTGACGGGCTACGGCTACACCGCCGAGCCGGACTACCTGTACGCGCTCGACCGCGCGACCGGGAAGGTCAAGGGCCGCGTGCTGCTGCCGAGCCAGGCCGTCCGGATCGCCCGCCACGGCAACACGCTCACCGTCGACACCTACGACCACCGCGTCGTCGTCAAGGTCACGGGCGCCTGATGCTCCAGGCCGGCGACCGCATCCCCGAGGCGACCGTGTGGGTCGGCCCGCGCGAGCAGCACACGATCGCGGAGATCGTCGAGGACGGGCCCGTCCTGCTGCTCTTCTACCTCTTCGACTGGACCGGGACGTGAACGAACGAGATGGAGCTCCTGCGTGACAGGAGAGAGGAGTTCGAGGCCGTCGGCGTCCGGCCGCTCGGCGATCTCCCGCGACTCGCCCTGGACGCACATCGCCTGGATGCAGGCGCTCGACCTCGACCTTCGGGCTGCTCTCCGACTGGAACGGCGAGGCCGTCCGCGGGTTCGACGCGGCACAGGACTACCGGGGCATGAAGGATGTTCCCCAGAGGGCGGCATTCCTGATCGACCGGGAAGGGGAGGTACGCGGAGCGTGGAGCTACGGGAACGAGCTCGTGCCGGACTTCGACGAGCTGCTGGCCGCCGCCCGGGCTTTGTAGCTCTCGCGCTGCGCTGCTGTACGCCGGTCGCGGCGCTGGTCGCGACCGAGCCGGCGATCGTGCACGCGTTCACCGCCTTCCTGGCCTCGGGCGCGCCCGGGCCACGGCGAGGCCGCGCCGGGCGACCACCTCCAGACCGGCTACCGCCTCTGGCTCGCCGGCCACCAGCTCGAGCACGGGCAGCAGCCGTGGATCGACCCGTACTCGTTCCGCCCCGAGGCCGAGCAGGCGAACCCGGCGTGGTGGCCCTATCGGGCTGCCGTACTGGCCGCTCGTCCGCGTCTTCGGGCCGGTGCTGGCGTGGAACCTGTTCACGCTGGTGTGCCTGTTCGGCGCCGGCGCGCTGGCGCTGCTCTGGCTGCGCGAGCTCGGGCTCTCGCCGCTTCGCGGCCGCCGCGGGCGGACTCGTCTACGAGATCGCTCCGTACCGCCTCGTCCAGAGCCGCGGGCACCTGCTCGGCCCGATCTCGCTGCTGCTGCCGCTCGCGCTCTGGGCGTTCGAGCGCGCGCGCAAGACCGGCGACCAGCGCTGGTGGTGGGCCTCCCGCGCGGCGCTCGTCTCGATCCCGCTCTCCGGCCAGGTCCACCTCGCGCTCGGGGCGATCCCGTTCTACGTGCTGTACGGGATCTGCCGCTCGCGGGAGGCGCGGGTCGTCTTCGAGACCGTGCTCGGCGCGGTGGCGGCGATCCTCGCCGGCGTGCTGATCGACTCGGACGGTGATCAACGGCTCGATCGACGAGGGCGGCCGCTCGCTGAAGGAGGTGAACGTCTACTCCGCAACCGGGATCGACCTCGTCTCGCGCCACGTCGGCGGCAACGCGGAGGCATTCGTCTTCCTCGGCTGGCTGACCCCGCTGCTCGCGATCGGCGGGCTTCATCCTGCTCGCGCGGCGGGACGCGGTGGCTCGCGAGCGCGCTCGGGGATCGGCGCGCGTCGTCCCGATCCTGCTCGCGCTTCGGGACGCACAACCCTCTGTACGGCCCGCTCTGGCACGCCTTCCCCCCGCTTCGCTACCCGCGCGTCCCCGAGCGGCTGATGCCGATCGCGTGTCTCGCGATGGCGGCGTTCGTGGCGTTCGCGATCGACTGGGGCCTGAAGCGGCGCGAGGCGCGGCAGCTCCCGCAACTCGCGCTCGCGGCGATCGTCGCCGTCGTCCTGCTCGCCGACCTGCACGTGCGCGCCTTCGGCGCCTCGGCCGCCGACGGCGAGAACGCGGCCTACGACGCCGTGCGCGACGGCGCCGAAGGGCCGTCTCGTCGAGCTGCCCGTCTTCCTCCCGGACATCCACTACGGAAGCGTCTACCTCTACTACGACCAGCGCGTGCAGCGCGAGCGGCCGCTCGGCTACTCGACGACGGCGCCCGAAGCGCGCCGACGTCGTCGCCCGGCACCTCGAGCCGCTGAACTGCGGCGACTGGACGACGGGCGTGGCCGACCGGCTGAAGATCCTGAAGGTCTCGGCGCTCACGCTCCACGACGGCCTCTACACGGACAACCCGTTCGTCGCGAACACGGCCTGGATGGCCTGGCGCGGCCTCGTCGCCCACGGCTGGAAGCCGTCGGCGACCGACGGGCCGGTGACCACCTTCGTCCGCGGCGCCTCGGCGCGCGCAGCCGCCGTTCCCGGAGCCGCGCCGGAGCGAGGCGCTCTTCTGCCAGGGGTGGTTCCCGCCGGACGCGGCCGGGCGGCAGGCGAGCTCGAGCCACGCCGCGCTCTGGGCGCACGGGCCGGGGTTCGCCCGCTTCTTCGTGATGGCGCCGGAACCGCTGCCGGTCACCGTCTCGCTCGACGGCCGCCCGCACACCCGGCTCGTCGTCCGCAAGCTGACGGAGGTCCGCGTCGGTCTCTCGAGCGCGCGCTGGTACCTGGTCGCGCTCGACTCGCCGCGCCTCCCGATCGTCCGCGGCAAGCCGCGCGGCGTGCGGATCGTCGCCTACTCGCTGCCGTAGCCGAGCGCCGGCCTCCCGCGGACGCGTTAGATTCCCGCGCCGTGCTGGCGCTGACCTGGTACGAGTGGTTCAAGGCCGGTCATGTGCTGGCGGCAGTCGCCTGGGTGGGCGGCGGCGCGACGCTCGCCCTGTACGCCGTCCTCACCCTCCGGGAGCAGAATCCCGCCGAGATGGCGAGCTTCGCCCGCAAGGCGGGGCTGATCGGCGAACGCGTGTACACGCCGCTCTCCCTCCTGGTGCTCGGGCTCGGCTTCGGCCTGATGGAGAACGGCCAGAGCCCGTGGACCTACGACCAGTTCTTCGTGATCTTCGCGTTGGCCGGCTGGGGCGTCTCGGCCGCGATCGGGATCTTCTTCCTCGGTCCCGAGGCCGGCCGGCTGGGGAAGCTGATGCCGACCCGGCCCCCTGACGATCCGGAGATCCAGGCGCGGATTCGGCGGATCCTCCTGTTCGCCCGCGTCGACGTGATCCTGCTGCTGCTGATCGTCTTCGACATGACCGCGAAACCGTTCCTGTGACGCTTCTAGCCGCTCGGGCTACATCCCCATGGAGTGGTACCCGCTGTCGACGTAGAGCGTCGTCGCGGTGACGTTCTTCGCCTCGTCCGAGAGCAGGTAGGCGGCCGCGGCGCCGACGTCGTCGGCGTCCACGTGCCGGTGCAACGGCGAGCGCTCCTCGACGATCGCCTCCATCGTCGGGAAGCCCGGCGATCGAGCGCGCGGCGAGCGTGCGCACCGGGCCCGGCCGACACCGCGTTCACGCGGATGTTCTTCTGGCCGAGATCCCAGGCGAGGTAGCGCACGGAGGCGTCGAGCGCGGCCTTGGCGACGCCCATCACGTTGTAGTGCGGCACGGCGCGAACGCCGCCGAGGTAGGTCATCGTCAGGATCGAGCCGCCGCCGGCGGCCTCCATCAGCGGCTCGGCAGCGCGCGCGCAGTCGACGAGCGAGTACGCGCTGACGTCGAGGGCGAGCCAGAAGCGGTCGCGTGGCGTGTCCGTGAATCGCCCTTCGAGGTCCTCCGCGGCCGCGTAGGCGACGGAGTGCACGAGGATGTCGAGCCCGCCGTCGAAGGTGTCGGCAACCTCGGCGAAGACCCGGGCGACGTCCTCGTCCGAGCGAACGTCGCACGAGGTGACGAGCGGGCTGCCGACGCTCTCGGCGAGCTCGCGGACGCTCGACTCGATCCGCTCGCCCTGGTAGGTGAACGCAAGCGTCGCGCCGCCGTCGGCCAGACGCTTCGCGATCCCCCACGCGATCGAGCGCTTGTTGGCGACGCCGAGCACGAGCGCGCGCTTGCCTTCGAACAGGGCCACGGGAGGCGAGTCTAATCGGCTTCGGATACTGTGGCGCCCTTGCGTCGCCCCCTTGTCCTCGTGGCGCTCGCAGCGGCGCTGGTCCCCACCGCGGTGGCATCGGCCGCACTCCAGCCCGTCCAGCGCAACCGTCGGCGACGTCCAGATCCCGCGCGTCCGCGCCGGGACGCTGACGATCCCCGACGGGCATGCGCGCGGGCTCGTGACGGTGCTGGTCACCCTGCAGGCGCCGCCGCTCGCGGCGTCCTACGGCCGGACGCTCGCCGCCGCGGACGGCGCGAGGCGGCTCGACGTCCGCTCCGCCGGCTCGCGCGAGTACCTCGCGAAGCTCGCGCGCCTCCAGGCGCACGCCGCCGCCCAGCTCCATCGGGCGATTCCGCAGGCTCAGGTCGGCCGGAAGCTCCGGGTGATCCTCGACGCGCTCACCGTCCGCCTCCCCGTCAAGCAGCTGCCGCGGCTCTACCGGCTCGGCTTCGTCCGGAAGATCTACCCGAGCGCTCGCTTCTCGCTGACGCTCGACGACAGCCCGTCGATGATCGGCGTCCCGGCGTTCTCGAACGCCACTGGAGCACGTGGGGAGGGCGTCAAGATCGGCGTCGTCGACGACGGGATCGACCAGACGAGCGCGTTCCTCGACCCGAAGGGCTTCACGTACCCGGCCGGCTTCCCGCGCGGCCAGACGAAGTACACGACGCCGAAGGTGATCGTCGCGCGCTCGTACCCCGGCCCAGGCTCGGGGAAGCCGGGAACGCTGCCGCTCGACCGCAGGGCCTCGTTCCACGGCACGCATGTCGCCGGGATCGCCGCCGGCGACGCGGGGACGACGGCGCCGCCCGGGCCGGACCACCCCGAGGTCAAGAACCTGTCCGGCGTCGCGCCGCGAGCGTGGCTCGGGAGCTACCGCGTCTTCAACGCGCCGACCCCGGCCGGGAACAGCGCCTTCACGCCGCAGATCGTCGCCGCCTTCGAGGACGCCGTCACCGACGGGATGGACGTGATCAATTTCTCGGGCGGCGGCCCGATGCTCGACCCGCGGAACGACGCGCTCGTCGAGGCGGTGCACAACGTCGCAGCCGCCGGGGTGGTCCCCGTGATCTCCGCAGGCAACGACCGCGACGACTTCGGGCTCGGCAGTGTCGGCGCCCCGGGCACCGCACCCGACGCGATCAGCGTCGCCGCCGTCTCGAACGCCCACGTGTTCATGCCGACCCTGACGATCTCGGCGCCGGCCGGGGTCGGGCGGATCCCCGTCAACGGCGGCCCGAACGCGACGCCGCCGGTCTGGGCGACGATCGACCAGAAGCTCGTCGATGTCGAGACGATCGTCGGTACCGACGGCAAGCCCGTCGACCGGCGGCTGTGCGGCCCGCCGAACGACCTCGAGGCGCTCGCCAGCACGCTGCCGACCGGATCGCTGACCGGCGCGATCGCGCTCGTCTCGCGGGGCGACTGCACGTTCGCCTCGAAGGTCGACCGCGCGAGGGCTGCTGGCGCTGCGGGCATCGTCTTCGTCGACAACCGCCCCGGCGAGGCCGAGTGGCCGGGCGATGCGGCCCGGCTCGGGTTGCCGGCCGTGATGATCGCCGACGTGGACGGCGCGAGGCTGCGGGCGGCGGCGGCTGCGACCGGCGGCCGGGCGACGATCCGCGTCGGCCGTGACCCGCTCGAGGTGCAGACCGGCCGAGGCGGGACGCCGATGGCGTTCTCGTCCGCGGGACTGACGCCCTTCGGTCACGACCTGAAGCCCGACCTCGCCGCGCCCGGCGGGGCGATCCTCTCCTCGACGCTGAAGGAGACGGTCGGCGAGCCGTTCGCCGTCTTCGACGGGACCAGCATGGCCGCGCCGCACGTCTCCGGGGCGGCGGCGCTGCTCGTGGAGCGGCACCCCGACTGGAGCGCGGCGCAGCTCAAGTCCGCGCTGATGTCCACGGCCGGCCCGGCCTGGGGCGACACCGCACGCACGACCGAAGCGTCTGTCCTCCTCGAGGGCGCCGGACTGATCGACGTCGGCCGTGCCGACACGCCGCTCGTCTTCACCGAGCCGCAGTCGCTCTCGTTCCACTACCTGAACGTCAACCACGGGTCGGCATCGCGGCCGCTGCTCGCCACGATCTCGGACGCGGGAAGCGGCTACGGGACCTGGCAGGTCGAGCTCCAGGCCGCAGTCGGCGACCGCCGGCGCGATGCTCGACCTACCTGCGCAGGTAACGCTCTCCGCCGGCGGCGACACGCTGCTCACTGCGGTCGCCCGGGCGTCGGCAGGCGCCGCCGCCGGCGACGACTACGGCTTCATCGTCCTGCGCAAGGGCGACACGACGCGCCGGATCCCGTACGAGTTCACCGTCGAGCGGCCTGGATTGGAGTCGGTCGCGCCTGTGAAGCTCAAGAGCTTCCAGGACGGCGACACCCTCTCGGGCGGCGACAAGGCGAGCGTCTACCGGTGGCCGACCGCTCCCTTCGGCCCGGCGGCGAGTTACACCGGGCCGCCCGTCGACGAGGACGGCGCTGAGAAGCTCTACGTCACCGACCTCAGCTCAGCCGGCGGTCAACATCGGCGTCGCCGTCGTCGGCCAGTCCGCCAACTCGCTGATCGACCCGTGGTTCCTCGGCTCGCGCGACGAGAACGACATCACGGGCTACCCGGGCACGCCGGTGAACGTGAACTCGTACCTCTACCACTACCGGGCCGACGTCCAGGCCGCGGGGCTCCAGTACCCGCCCCAGGGCCAGTACTACGTCGCGGTCGACTCCGGGCACAGCGAGTTCACCGGCCGCCCGTTCGCGGGGCGCTACCTCCTGCACTCCTGGATCAACGACGTCAACCCGCCGCTGGCGACCATGACGACGACGACGATCGCAGCCGGGCGGCCGACGATCGTCGCGCGGACGCTCGACCTCCAGGCGGGCGTCGACCCGCTCTCGCTCGTCATCGCCTACGGTCGCGTGCTGATCGGCGCCGCCGCCTACGACCCGGTGGCCGGGTTCGCGATCTTCCCGCTGCCCGCGTCGGTCGCGCGCCTGAAGGCCGGCAAGCTGCCGGTCGTCTTCGCCGCAGGCGACTTCCAGGAGGACAAGAACGTCGACCAGGCGGGAGAGATCGAGACGATCCTCCCGAACACCACGTTCCTCTCCCAGAGCCTGAAGGTCGTGCGGCGGCCGACCGTGCAGTGGCTCTCCCCGGAGCGGAGGGCGTGCCTCCTCGCCCGGGAACGGCTGCTGGTCGTCGCGGGCTCGCCGCGGCAGACGCGCTCGGTCCAGTTCAGCCTCGACGGCAAGCCGATCGCGACCGTCCGGACCTCGGCCGCGGGGCTCTACTCCGCCGACTGGCGCACGACCGGGCTCGCAGTTGGGCCGCACCGGCTGAGCGCGGTCGTCACCGACAGCCGCCGGCAAGCAGGCGGCCGCCATCCGCTCCGTCAAAGCGTGTAAGAAGCCCTAGCGATGGACGAACGCGTAGCCGTGATCACGGGCGGCTCGAGCGGGATCGGAGCCGCGCTCGCGCGCGACCTCACCCGGGCAGGCTGGCGCTGCGTGCTCGTCGCGCGCGGCGAGGAGCGGCTGCGCGAGCTCGCCGGGGAGATCGGCGCGGAGGCGGAGGTCTGCGACGTCGGTCGACCGGGCAGCGGTTGACGCCCTGGCGGCGCGGGTCACCGAGAGGCACCCGAAGATCAAGCTGCTCGTCAACAACGCCGGCATCCCCGCGCGGTCGGACTTCATCTCCGGCGACCCGGAGCGGATCGAGAACGTGATCCGGATCAACTACCTCGGCAGCGTCTGGTGCCTGCGCGCGTTCCTGCCGGCGCTGGAAGCGGCCGCGCCGTCGGACGTCGTCAACGTGGTCTCGGTCGCCGGGACGGTGACGATGCCGCCGTCAGGGCCGTACGCGGCGTCGAAGCACGCACAGCTCGCGTTCTCGCGGGCGACGGCGGCGCAGCTACGCGGGCGCGGCGTCCGCGTTCACACGGTCCTCCCCGGCTTCGCCGAGACCGAGGGCTTCCCGCAGCGCGGGGTGATCCCGAAGCAGCTCGAGTGGACGGTCATCGGTCCCGAGCGGATCGTCCGGTCGATCCTCGGCGCGGTCGAGCACGACCGCCGGGAGAGCTTCGTGCCGTGGTTCTTCCGCCCTGTCGCGTGGCTCCAGGTGCTCGTTCCCTCGCTCGTCGGCCGGATGCTCGCGCGCGGGCGCTACGGAGAACGCGGGGCGCGTCTAGAGCTCCCAGGCGCCGTCGACGAGCACCGGCGTCCGGCTTCCGTCCTTGCCGATCCCGGTAACCGTGACCTCGTTGCCGCCGATCATGAAGTCGATGTGGATCGAGCTGCGGTTGCGCCGCTCGCGATCCGCGTCGGAGAGGCCCTCGTCCGAGCCGTCGCCGAGCGCGATGTGGCTCGCCGCGTTCTCGTCCAGCAGCGTGTCGTAGAAGACCGTCCCGAGCCTGCCGATGCGGCCCTCGCGGTCGACCAGCGCGACCTCGCCGAGTCGTGACGCGCCCTCGTCGAACGCGGCCCTCGCCCGCATCACGCCGGCACCCTGCTCGGCGTCGATCTCGACCGCCTTGCCCCCCTCGAACCGGACCTGAAGCCCGCGGATGATCGTTCCGTCCGCGAGCACGAGCGGCTTCGTCGAGCGAACGTGCCCGTCCGCTCGCTGCGGGTCGGGGGTCGCGTAGACCTCCTCGGTCGGGAAGGTTCGCGAGATGGACGATCCCGTCCACGGTCTCGTCGCGCGCGGCGTGGAAGCTCGAGGTCGCCAGCAGCCCGATCGTCAGATCGGTGCCGGGCCCTTCGAAGTGGAGCGAGTCGAATCCGCGCTCGTTCAGGCGAGCGGCGGCGGCGGTGAGCGCATCGGCGCGCTCGTTCCACATCGCGACGGGGTCCGGCTCGTCGAGCCGGCAGACATGGGCGACCTGCTCCCAGAGCTTGTCGAGGGCGTCGTCCGGAGACAGGTCGGGGAAGACGAGGCGAGCCCAGGGCTCGGTCGGGCAGGGAACGACCGTCCAGTTGGTCGTCCGGTCGCCGATCACCTTCAGGATCTCCTTGGTGAAGGGAAGCTGGTCGCGCCCGGCCCGCTCGGGGTCGAGGTCGTCGAGCAGCCCGGTGGTCGTCGGCCCGGCGAGCGAGATGCGCGCCGCCCGCTCCTCGCCGATCGCGAGCATCCGGTACGAGAACCACGACGGCACGAACTCGAGCGTGTCGTCGGCCGCAAACGCGATCCGCGCACGCTTGAGGTACGGGTCGAAGTACTGGATGTCGACGAACTTCGCGCCTCGCTTGTAGGCAGCCTCGGCAATCGCGCGCGCGACCTCGTACTGGCCGTGGTCGGCACTGACGGTGACGATCTGGCCCGGTTGGACGTTGGCGGCGAACGAGACCGCGAGATCGGCGAGACGGCTGGTCAGCTCGGCGCGATCCACGGCGGCGAAGCTTACTTACGCGCGCGGCAAACGCTCCGGCCTCGCCGGTCTACGGCTCGGCTTCGCTGCGAGATACCAGCCGACGAGCCCCGAGTAGTCGTCCGGGGCGAGCGCCTCGGCGCGCTCGCGGGCCTCCCCCTCGCAGGCGGCGAGGTCGAGGTAGCGAGCGAGGTCGCGCTGCTCCTCGTGGAACTCCGTCCGGACGACGACCAGCCCGTTCGCCTCCAGGAACGAGCGCACGTCGACGTCGGGGAGCAGCCGGGTGTGCGTGGTGTCGCGAGCGCGTTCGAAGCGGTCGAGCGCGACGGCGAGCAGCGGGTCGCCCGGCGCGATCTGGTCGATCACGAGCACGTGGCCGCCGAACCGGGTGACGCGCGCCAGCTCGGAGATCGCCAGCTCCGGGCGCCTGACGTGGTGCAGCGCCCGCGCGCAGCCGGCGAGATCGAAGGTCCCGCTCGTCAGGTCGAGGCGCGTAATGTCGCCTTCGGCGAAAGTGACATTCGGGAACGGAGCCGCCCGCTGCCGCGCCTCCTCGAGCAGCGTGGGCTCCTGGTCGAGGGCGAGCACCTCGGCGACATACGGGGAGAGGGCGAACGCCAGCGCGCCGGTGCCGGTGCCCGCGTCGAGTGCGCGCTCGCCGCCCGAGGGCTGGACGAAGCGGCGCACGCGCTCTGTCAGGTCGGCGCGGCGGAGCTCCTCGAGCTCCGCGATCCGCGCCGCGGTCTCAGCCCACCGATTTTCGGACAAGGTCCAGCGCCTCCTCTCTCGTCGAGATCGTGCCCGCTGCCCGTTCCTCCGCGACGAGCTCGAGCAGCCGCCCGACTTCCGGGCCCTCAGGGAGGCCCAGCTCGTCGCCGCGGAGGAGCGGCCGGGCAGGCTCATGCTCGCGGGCGAGCCGGACCGCATCGGCGTGCTCGTCGGCGCCCAGGTAGGCAAGCGCCTCCAGCGCCCAGGGTTCGGTCGCCCGGCGGAAGCGGTGGATCGCGCGCGGCGAGCCGTCCGCGCGGCGCCTGCGCCCGGAGCAGGGTGTCCGTGAAGCGGCGGAGCTCGTTCGAGATCGGCAGCCCTCGCAGCCGGGCGCCGAACGTGACGGCAAGCCGGTACTCCGGGGACTCGAACTCGCGCAACCGCGGCGACAGGCTGCCGCTCGAGCGGCTCGAGCAGCCCCAGCCCGGCCAGACGCTCGTACCCGTCGGCCGAGAGCCGGCGCAGCTCGTCGAGTACGCGCTCGCCGGCCGACTGCGTCACGAGCGGCGCGCGTTCGCGGACGAGCGCTTCCGCCTCGGGGTCGAGGCGGAAGCCGAGCTCGTCCTCCATTCGCACCGCGCGGAGCAAGCGGAGCGGGTCGTCGTCGAAGACGCGCGGCGAGACGACGCGGACGACGCCGCGCTCGAGATCGGTTCGACCGTGGTACGGGTCGATCGCCTCGCCGCCGGCCAACGGGACGGCGATCGCGTTGATCGCGAAGTCACGTGTGCCGAGGTCGGCCTCGATCGAGCCGCCCTGGAGCGGGAGGAAGTCCACGGTCCGCCCTTCGTCGAGCGCGACTCGCCAGCCGCCGTGGTGCACCGAGAGCGGAAAGACGGCGCCCCCGCTCCGCGCCCCGTACGCGCGCGCGGCCCGCTCGGGCTCCCGGCAAGCGATGTCGAGGTCGAGCACCGGTCGCCCGAGCAGCTCGTCCCGAACCGCGCCCCCGACCACCCACGCGTCCTCGCCGCGCAGGAGTTCCTGGGCCAGCTCAGCCATCGACGACGGTGCGGCGGGCACGCTCGGGCCCAGAGTCGATCCCGCAGACGAGCTCGTACGTGATCGTCCCGGCCACGCGCGCGTGCGACTCGGCCGGCACACCGTGGCCGAGCAGCGTGACGGGCGTCCCGACCGGCAGCTCACCCGGCAGCTCGACCGCGAACGAGTCCATCGAGATCGTCCCGACCACCTTCGCCAGGTCACCGCCCACGCGTACCGACGTGCCGGTCAGGTCGCGCCGGAAGCCGTCCCCGTAGCCGACCGGGACGATCCCGATCCAGGTCGGCTGTTCGGCGACGAACGTGCGCCCGTACCCGGTGCTCTGGCCGCGCTCCAGGCGCTTGACCTGGGCCAGCTCGCTGCGCCAGGAGAGCGCCGGCTCGAGCCCGTCGTCGGCCGGGTCGCCGCCGAACGGCGACAGCCCGAGCAGCGCGATCCCACAGCGCACCGCGTCGAACCGCGAGGCGGGGATCCGCAGCGCGGCGGCGCTGTTGGCGACGTGCCGGATGTAGCCGGGGTACGGGGCGGTCGCGTCCTTGAAGCGCTCGATCTGCTGCTCGGCGAACGCCGGGTCCGAGTCGGCGGTCGCGAGGTGCGACATGAACCCGACGACCTGGAGCGGCGGGATCGGCAGCTCCGCGAGCCCGTAGCGTCCCATGCCTGTGTCGAGCTTCAGGTGGAGCGGAATCCCCTCCGGCAGCGGCGCGTCGTCGAGGACGGCCAGCTCGAGCCTGGCCTCGCGCGCCTGCGCGATCTCGCGGTTCGACGCCGGGCCCATCACGAGGATGCGCGTGGTCGAGAAGTCCCGCCGCAGCGCAAGCGCCTCCGGGACCGTCGCGGTGCAGAGCGCCGTCGCGCCGGCGCCGAGCGCCGCGTCGGCGATGCTCACCGCCCCGTGCCCGTAGCCGTCCTTCTTCACGACCGCCCAGAGCTCGGCGCCGTTGATCGCGGCCAGGATCGCCTTCGCGTTCCGGCGGACCGCGCCCAGGTCGATGGTCAGCTCAGACCGTGCCATCGCCGCGATTCTCCCGGGTTTTCAGGCGCGACGCCGGGCTCTGCCCGGTGTCGCTGCAGCCGAGCGCGAGCGGAAGCAGCGAGGCAACGTCGGAGGCGATCAGGCCCCGCTCCGGCCCGTGTCCGGCCGCCGCGTCGCAGGCGATCGCTCCGGCGGCCGCCGCGAGGCGGGCGTCGACGCCCTTGGCCAGGAACGCCGAGATCACGCCGGTGAGCACGTCGCCCGTCCCGGCTGTCGCAAGCGACGGATGCTCGAGCCGGCTGACGAGGATCCCCTCCGACGGCGCGGCGACGAGCGTGTCTGCCCCCTTGAGCAGGCACACGCAGCCGAACCGCTCCGCCGCAGCCCGCACGGCCTCGAGCCTGTGCGCGTCGACCCAGGCCGAGTCCCGGTCGAGCAGGCGGGCCAGCTCGCCCGCGTGGGGCGTCAGCACGGTCGGCGCCTCGCGGACGAACGGCTCCAGGCCGAAGAGCGCATCGGCGTCCACGACCGCAGGCAGGTCGGTCTCCTCGAGCAGCCGCCGCACGAGCGCCTGCTTCTCGGGAGAGCGGCCGAGTCCGGGGCCGATCCCGAGCGCGCCGGCCTTCGCGGCCGCCTCCACCGCGTCGCCGAGCGGCCGCTTGACCGCCTCGAGCAGCTGCGGCTCGACCTCCGAGCAGACGGTCACGTAGCCGGCGTCCGCGCGGAACGCGGCGGTCGCGGCCAGCGTGACCGCGCCGCCCATCCCCGCCGAGCCGCCGACGACGAGAACCGCGCCGGCGGTGTACTTGTTGTCGCGCTCTCCCTTGGGCGGGACGAGGCCGAGGATCTCCCGCGTGACGAGCCGGGTCGCGGTCTCTCGCGGCTCGAGGCCGATGTCGGCGACGACGACCTCGCCGGCGTGGAATCGCCCCGGCGCGACCTCGAGGCCGACCTTGCGGCCGTGCATCGTCACGGTCACGTCCGCCTGCACCGCCGCCCCGGCGATCTCCCCGGTGTCCGCGTTCACGCCGGAGGGAAGGTCGACCGCCACGACCGGCCGGCCGGCGGCGTTGAGCTCCTCGATCAGCGCGGCCGCCTCCGGCCGGGGCTCCCCGTGGAATCCGGTGCCGAAGAGCGCGTCGATCAGGACGTCGCCGCTCGCCCCTTCCTGCGCCTCCCGCCCGGCGGCGCGCAGCACCTCGAGCGCGATGCGGCCGTCACCGCCGTTCGCGCCGCCGCCGCAGACCGCGCCGAACGAGCGCGCGTCCGGGTAGCGGCGGATCGCCTCCTCGGCGACGGCACGCCCGGCGCGCTCCATCAGCGTCGGCACGTCGTGCCCCGCCTCCACCGCCTTCATCTCCTCCGCGGTATAGAGCGCTTCAAGCATCGGCGACGCAGACCGCCCCGGCGAGCTCGCGGGAGTGCGTCATCGAGAGATCGAGCGTCTGCGCACCCACCTTCTCGGCCCACGCCGCGACGCGGCCCGAGAGCCGCACCGACGGCTTCGGCCGCCCCGCGATCTCGACGTCGCGCCACGCGAACGCACGGGCGACCCCGAAGCCGATCGCCTTCCCGACCGCCTCCTTGCCGGCGAACCGCGCCGCGTAGTGCTGCGCCGGGTTCGGCCGCGAGTCGCAGTAGCGCTGCTCCTCCTCGGTGAAGCAGCGCTCGCGGAAGTTCGGGTAGCGCTCGAGCGCGCGGCGCACCCGGTCGATCTCGATCAGGTCGACCCCGACGGTCACGGCGAAGCAATCCCGTCGAGCCACTCGGGCAGGTTCCCGATCGAGCTCAGCACGGCGTCCGGAACGATCGTCGAGCGCTCGAGCGTGTCCGGCCGGAACTTGCCTGTGCGGAGGAGCACCGTTCTCAGCCCGAACCGCTGGGCGCCGGCGATGTCCTGCTCGAGGTCGTCGCCCACCATCCAGGTCAGCGGCGGCTCGGCGTCCAGAGCCTCGAGCGCCGCCTCGAAGTACGCGGCGCTCGGCTTCCCCAGCACCGTCGCCTCGACCCCGGAGGCGTACTCGAGCCCCGCGACGAACGCGCCGGAGTCGAGCAGCGGGCCGCGCGAGGTCTGCCACCAGCGGTTCTTGTGCAGGCAGTAGAGCTCGGCACCGAGCTCGAGCTCGCCGAACGCCCGGGCGAGGTTCATGTAGCTGAAGACGCGACCGGTCTCCTCGGTCTCGTCCGCCCCGCCGAGCAGCACCGCCTCGGCGCCCTCGCCGACGAGCTCGATCCCCTCCAGGTCGTCGACGAGCGCCGCCATCACGAGCGCGAAAACCCGCTTGCCGGCCAGCGCGCGGGCGGCGGCCGCCGCGGTCGTCTGGAGCTCGGAGTCGTCGAGCTCGATCCCGTGGCCGCGCAGCTCCTCGGCCAGCGTCGCGCGCGGGCGGGTCGTGTTGTTCGTCACGAACCGGAGCCGATGGCCCTGGCGGCGAAGCTCGGCGACCGCCTCCGCCGCGCCGGGGATCGGCTCTCCGGAGACGTGCAGCACGCCGTCGAGGTCGAG
Organism: uncultured Actinomycetes bacterium; assembly: GCA_963779025.1. Taxonomy (GTDB): domain Bacteria; phylum Actinomycetota; class Thermoleophilia; order Gaiellales; family Gaiellaceae; genus DATBLE01. The sequence goes on along the minus strand of CAVZWR010000005.1, from coordinate 131,131 downwards.
CAGAATGGCCGCCATGCCCGATTTCGATTTTATTCTGCCGCGTGGCTTTGCCACGCGAACCAGGGCACCGGCCCCGCGAACAACCCGCCGGGGCCGGCTTTCGCGTTACCCGCTCGGTGACCTTGCCGGTCGAGGAGATCCAGCTGCGCTTTTCACGCTCCAGCGGGCCCGGCGGGCAGCACGCCCAGCGCTCCGAGACGCGCGTGGAGGCGATTCTCGACGTGGAGGCCTCCAGCGCGCTCACCGAGGCTCAGAAACGGCGCGTGATCGCCCGTGCGGGACCGACCCTGCGCTCCGTGGCGCAGGACGAGCGCAGCCAGTGGCGGAACCGCGAACTGGCTGTCGAACGGCTGGTCGAAACGCTCCGCACAGCCCTGAAAATCGAGCGCAAGCGGCGTCCGACGAAGCCCACCGCCGCCTCCCGCGAGCGGCGGCTGGAACAGAAGAAAAGGCGCTCGGAGACCAAGCGTCTGCGTCGGCCGCCCTCGTAAAGGTGGTGTAAGAACTGACGGGGTGTGGGAACAGCGTCGCTACCCTTCCCCGAGCCGTACCCGACGCCCAAGGAGTTTTCTGCTGATGCGATTCCGCCTGATCTTGCTCACGTTCGCCTGCGCGCTGGCATCTGCGCTCGTCCCCCTGAGTGCCTCGGCCGAGCCGCGCATGCTCGTCGGCTTCCAGGACGACCCGAGCCTTCGCTGGCGCGACGACCGCCAGAGCGTCTTCGACGTCGCCGAGAAGGCCAATGCGGGAATCGTGCGGACGACCGTCTACTGGTCGCGGATCGCCGAGAAGCGCCCGGCGAACGCGGCCAACTCGTTCGATCCCGCGTACCACTTCGACGATCTCGACGAGTTCGTCCGCAACGCGGGCATGCACGGAATGGAGGTCATGCTGACGATCTGGGGCACCCCTGCCTGGGCGAACGGCGGCAAGGGCCAGAACTACGCTCCGACCAGGGTCGCCGACCTTCAGAACTTCACGAAGGCGCTCGCCTCGCGGTACTCGGGCCGGTTCAACGGCTACCCGTTCGTGCGCTACTACACGGTCTGGAACGAGTCGAACCTCGGCCAGTTCCTGTCGCCGCAGTACGTCGCGGGCAAGCCGGCCGCGCCGCGCGATCTACGCGTCGCATCTACCGCGCCGCGTATGCCGGGATCAAGGCGGGGAACTCGCGCGCGCTCGTCGGCATCGGCGAGACCTCCGCGCGAGGCCGCGACAAGCCGCTCGGCCGGGCGGGCACCCAGGAGACCGAGTCGCCGGGCAAGTTCGCCGAGCTGCTCTCCAAGCAGCGGCCGATGCTCCGCTTCGACGCCTGGTCGCACCACCCCTACTCGACCACGCCGAGCTCGCCTCCGACGCAGAAGGTGCGCTGGCCGAACGTCAACCTCAGCCAGCTGCCCAGGTTCGAGGAGTCGCTGGAGCTTCTGGTTCCACAAAGTCGTGCCGATCTGGATCACGGAGTACGGCTACGAGACGAAGCCCGGCGAGCCGAAGGGCGTCAGCACCGCTCAGCAGGCGCCTACATGCGCCAGGCGATGAGCATCGCCGCCAACGACCCGCGCGTGACGATGTTCATCTGGTTCATCGTCCGCGACGACCCGACGAGCGCGTGGCAGAGCGGTTTACTGAACAGGGACGGATCCAAGAAGCCCGCCTACAACGTGTACGCCGCGCTGGCCGACAAGTACGACGGCCGTAACCCGCAGATCAAGGTAAAGGCCGGCGTGACGAACCCGATGGTGCGCTACGCGGCGCTCGAGCTGTGGTCGCGTTCCGGCCCCGGCGCGAAGGTCGGCATGACGATCGCGGTCTACGACGGCCGCCGGCTCCTCCGCACCCAGCAGCCGGTGTCGACGATCGGCCAGGACGGCTGGGTGTCGTTCCGCGCCCCGTTCCGTACGGTCGCCGGGCACAACTACTACATCACGGTCAAGGCCGGCGACATCCACGGCAACTACGTGAACCGGTCGATACTGGTACGCGTGCCCGAGCCGGCGGCGGCCAAGAAACGGTCGCCAAGAAACCCGTCGCCAAGAAGCCCGTCGCCAAGAAGCCCGTCGTGAAGAAGAAGCCGTAACGAAGAAGAAGTAGCGCCGGCTACTCGACGGTAACCGTCTTCGCCAGGTTCCGCGGCTGATCGACATTCAGGCCGCGGAGCCTGGCAATCCTGTACGCGAGCAACTGCAGCGGCACGACCGCGAGCGCTGCCTGGAGGAAGGCCGGCGTTCGCGGCACGTAGATCACGTCGTCGGCGTGGTGCTGGATGTCCTCGTTGCCGTCCGTGGCGATCGCGATCACGTGCGCGCCGCGGGCGCGCGTCTCCTGGATGTTCGAGATCACCTTGTCGTAGATCACCTTCTGGTCGGTGGCGACGACGACGACCGGCGTCCCCTCCTCGAGCAGCGCGATCGGGCCGTGCTTCATCTCACCGGCCGAGTAGGCGTCGGTCGGGTACGTAGGAGATCTCCTTCAGCTTGAGTGCACCCTCGAGCGCGACCGGCAGCCCGATGTGGCGGCCGAGGTAGAGGAAGAAGGGCTGGTCGTAGAACCGCCGCGCGATCTCGTCGATCGGGTGGTCGCCGTTCAGGAACTCCGCGATCTTCTCGGGAAGCTCGTGTACGCGGTCGAGGATGAACTCGATCTGCGGCTGCGGCAGCGTGCGGCGGATCTCCGCCAGCTTCAGCCCCAGCAGGTAGAGCAGCGCGACCTGCGCCGTGAAGGTCTTCGAGGCTGCGACGCCGACCTCGAGCCCGCAGCGCGTGTAGAGCACCGAGTCGGCCTCGCGCGTGATCTGCGTTCCCATCAGGTTCGTGATCGCGAGCGTGCGAGCGCCGGCCGCGCGGGCGAGCTTCATAGCGTTGACGGTGTCGCGAGTCTCGCCCGACTGCGAGATGCCGATCACGAGCGTGTCGCGGGAGAGCACGGGGTTGCGGTAGATCCACTCGCTCGCGATGTCCGGCTCGACCGGGATCCGCGCCCACTCCTCGAGCACGTAGCGGCCGACGACGCCGGCGTGATACGCGGTGCCGCAGGCGACGATCACGACCCGGCGGAGGTTGCGGATCTGCTCCTCCTCCATCCCGAGGCTCTCGAGCAGCAGGTTGTGCCCGCGGACGCGGTCGCCGATCGTCTCGCGCACGGCCTCGGGCTGCTCGTAGATCTCCTTGAGCATGAACGTCTCGTAGCCGCCCTTGACGGCGCTCTCCTCGTCCCAGTCGATCTCGGTGACCGGCGGCGGCTCGGAGTCGAAGAACGTGGCGCCCTCGGGCCGGATCGTCACGACCTGGGCGTCCTCGAGGAACTGCACGCGGCGCGTCTCCGACAGGAACGCGGCGATCGAGGAGGCGAGGAACATCTCCCCCTCGCCCACGCCGACAACAAGCGGGGTCTGGCAGCGAACGCCGACGAGCTCGAGCGGGTGGTCGTGGTGAATCGCGACGAACGAGAAGTGACCTTCGAGCTGCGCGAACGCCGTGCTGGACGGCGGCGGCGAGATCACCGGTGTAGGCGCGCTCGATCAGGTGGACGACGACCTCGGCGTCGGTCTCGGAGCAGAATGTGTGGCCCTCGGCGAGCAGCGATTCCTTCAGCTCGCGGTAGTTCTCGACGATCCCGTTCAGCACGATCGCAAGCTTGTGCCCGTCGCAGCCGGTGAGCGGGTGCGCATTCTCGTGCGAGACCTTGCCGTGGGTCGCCCAGCGCGTGTGGCCGAGGCCGGTCGTGGCGGACGAGCCGTTCGTCCTCGTGGCCTCCTTCAGGACCTTGAGATTTCCGACCGCGCGCGTGTAGTCGAGGCCCTCGTCCTCGAGCAACGCGATCCCGGCCGAGTCGTAGCCTCGGTACTCGAGGCGCTCGAGCCCCTGAATCAGCAGCGGCTTGCTGGCGCGCTGCCCGACATATCCGATGATCCCGCACATCCGGCGCTCCTCCTCGGATTATCGGCCGGTTTTCCGGCTTTTAAAGCAAAACGAGCTCGGCCGCGTCGCCGCCCCAGCGTCGGGACGGTCAGCCGAGCTCTCGTACCACGAGCGCCGCGATGCTAGCACAGAGCTCCGCGCCTCCTGATCCGTTTCCGCCTCGGCGAGAACGCGGATCACGGGCTCGGTGCCGGAAGGCCGCACCAGGACTCGGCCGCGGCCCGCGAGCTCCTCGTTCAGCCTGTCGACCTCGTTTCGCAGCCCGTCGCTCAGCTCGCGGCGGGCGACCTCGACGTTCTCCTTCACCTGTGGGTAGCGAGGCATGACGGCCGCCAACTCGGAGAGCGGCCGGCCCTTGAGCGCACCGCAGAGCAGCAGCGCGGCCGCGAGCCCGTCGCCCGTGACGTGCCCGTCGAGATAGATGATGTGGCCCGACTGCTCGCCGCCGAGCAGCGCGCCCTCGCGGTCGAGCGCCTCGAGCACGTAGCGGTCGCCCACATCGGTCGTGACGACCCGGATCCCGCGCTCCTCCATCAGCCGGTGGAAGCCGAGGTTCGTCATCTTCGTGACGACGACGGTGTCGACCCCGAGGTCGATGGCGAGCACAGCGATGATCTGGTCGCCGTCGAGTGCGTTGCCCTCGGCGTCGACGGCGAGCATCCGGTCGCCGTCGCCGTCGAACGCGACGCCGAGGTCGAGGCCTTCGCTCCTGACCAGCTCCTGGAGCGCGCGGAGGTCGGTCGCGCCGCAGCCGACGTTGATGTTCGAGCCGTCCGGATCGACCCCGATCGCCTCGACCTCGGCGCCGAGGTTCTTGAACGCCTTTGGTGCGATCCACGCGTAGGCGCCGTTCGCGCAGTCCACCCCGACGCGCAGTCCGGTCAGGTCGGTGCCGAACCGCTCGAGGACGTGGTCGAGGTAGCTCTCGACGGCGACCTCGAGGTCGTCGATCCGCCCCGCCTCCTCGTCGCTCGGCGCCGAGTCGAGCAGCGCCTCGATCTCCTCCTCCTGCGCATCGGTGAGCTTGCGGCCGTTGCGGTCGAAGAACTTGACGCCGTTGTACTCCGGCGGGTTGTGCGAGGCGGAGATCACCGCGCCGAGATCGAGGGCGAGCAGCGCGACCGCGGGGGTCGGCAGCACGCCCGCGAGCACAGCGTTGCCACCGGCCGAGGCGACCCCGCTCGCGAAGGCGATCTCGAGCTCACGGCCGGAGCTCGCGCGTGTCGCGGCCGATGAACACCGCGCCGCCGCCCGTCCAGAGCGTCACTGCGCGCCCGAGCCGCTCGACGAGCTGCGGGGTCAGGTCCTCGCCGACGATCCCTCTGACACCGTCGGTGCCGAAGTAGCGGCGCGCCACGGGGGCGAACTTAGCGCTTGGAGAACTGGGGTGCCTTGCGCGCCTTGTGCAGGCCGGCCTTCTTGCGCTCGACGATGCGGGCGTCGCGGGCGAGGAAGCCCTCGCGCTTCAGCACCGTGCGCAGCTCCGGGTTGGCCTCCACGAGCGCGCGGGCGATCCCGTGGCGGACGGCGCCTGCCTGCCCGCTCGGCCCGCCGCCGTGCACGCGAACGCGCACGTCGTACGTGCCCTCGACGCCGGCGACGCGCAGCGGCGCCAGCACCTGCGAGCGGTGCGTGAGCCGCGGGAAGTAGTCGTCCAGCGGCCGGCCGTTGAACCAGGTCGTCCCGTCGCCGGGGCGCAGGATCACGCGGGCAACCGAGGTCTTGCGCTTGCCGGTGCCGCGATACGTGGCTAGATCACTCACTTGTTCTCCAGTTTCAGCGGCTCCGGGCCTTGCGCCTCGTGCGGATGCTCCGGGCCGGCGTAGATCTTGAGTTTTCCGATTTGCGCGCGGCCAAGTCTGTTGCGCGGAAGCATGCCTTTGACCGCCTTGCGCAGCACTTCGGTCGGGCGGCGGTCGAGCTGCTCGCGCAGCGTGCGACTCCGGAGCCCACCCGGGTAGCCGGAATGGCGGTGGTACATCTTCTGCTCCAGCTTGTTGCCGGTGACCTGGATCTTCTCCGCGTTGACGACGACGACGAAATCGCCGGTGTCGACGTGCGGCGTGTACTCCGCCTTGCCCTTGCCGCGCAGCGTGTCGGCGATGCGCGTCGCGAGCCGGCCCAGGGTCTGACCCTCTGCGTCGACGACGTACCACCGGCGAGCAATTTCGCCGGGCTTTGCGTTCCAGGTCTTTTGCATCCGAGTAGATGTAGCCATGCGTAGAAGCGGCGCACAAGGCTGTGCGCCGGGGCGGAATAGTAGCAACAAACCGCTTAAAGCAGCCGCGCGAGGCCCTGCCGAAACGCTTCCGCGCCTCCGTGGCTCGGGTGGCGCACGTAGGACGCCCCGGTCGCCTGCTCGGCGAGCCTGCCGACCGCGATCACGAGGCGGCCGCGCGCGACACCTTCGAGGAATCGGGCGGAGGACTCCACCTCGTCGCGCGTCGGCCGCCGATTCGTATACGGGCGATCGGGCTCGTGTGGATGTGTCGGCACGACGTTCCAGAGCAGCACCTCGTCCTCGATCCCGAGCTCGGCCAGCACGCGGTGGACGATCGTGGCGCTTGCCTCCGCCGGCCCGCAGCCGGTCAGCTGCCGCTCCGACGTGAAGGGGATCCCGCTGACCCGCGCCCCTCGATACCCCGCGGCTTCCCCCACCAACACGATGGACGCGTGACGGCGTTCGCGCCAGGTAGGCAGCTAGCCGTTCACGCAGCCGGCGAGAACGGCAGTACTGGTTGAACGTCCGGCCGATCCGCGCCCGCGCAAGCTCGTCTACCAGTGCTCCCAGCGGACGACCTCCTCGAGCGGCAGCCACGGGAACTTGCGGCGCGACGAGCCGCGGCCGTCGTCGGGCGCCGCGTGGCCGATCGTGACGACGCCGACGACAAAGACGTCCTCCGGCAGCCCGAGCTCCTCGCGCAGCAGCTCGTTGTGCTCCGCCGGGAACAGGCCGAACAGCCCGGCGCCGAGCCCCTCGTCGATCGCGGCGAGCAGGAGCAGCATCATCGCCTTGCCGGCGTCCACCCACCACCACGGCACGTGCCAGTCGATCTCGCTGCCGTCCTCGAGCAGCTTGTCGGGCTTCCGGTAACGCTCGTGGTACGACTCCTCGCGCATCCCGACGACGACGTGAACCGGCGCCTTCGAGATCCATGGCTCGAGCCCGGCCTCGACGTACTTGGGTTCCTGGGCGAGCTCGGCGATGCGACGCCGCATCGCCTCGCCCGTGACGACGACGAACCGGTTGCCCTGGCTGAAGCCGCCGCTCGGCGCCTTCCGCGCGCGGGCGGCGATTCGCTCGACGACCTCGCGGTCGACCGGCTCGTCGGTGTAGTTCCGCACCATCTTCCTGTGCCGCAGAACGTCGGCAAACTCCATGCGCGCATGATGACGGTCACGACGCTCACGGACGGCGGCCAGCAGCCGGGCACGATCGCCCAGGCGCTCCACGACTTCCTCGCCGCGGCAAAGAGCTCGCTCGACCTCGCGCTCTACGACTTCGCGCTCGGCCCCGGCCTCGAGGAGCTCGTCGTGGACACGCTCCAGGAGGCGGGCCGCCGCGGAGTCGCCGTCCGGGTCGCCTACAACACCGACTTCCGGGCGCCGATCCCGGTGCCCCCGCCGCCGCAGCTCGCCCCCGAGGACGTCGGGCGGCTCGGGCTGCCGACCAAGGCGATCCCCGGGATCCCGGACCTGATGCACCACAAGTACGTCGTCCGCGACCTGACCTCGGTCTGGACGGGCTCGACCAACTGGACCGACGACTCGTGGTCGCGCGAGGAGAACGTGATCGCCGTGGTCGAGTCGCCGGACGCTCGCCCGCGCCTTCCACCTCAACTTCGAGGAGCTCTGGACGACGGGGATCGTCGAGACGTCAGGCAAGGTCGAGCCGCGCCCCGTGCAGGTGGACGGGATCGAGGTGCGCCCGTGGTTCTGCCCCGGCTTCGGCGACGCGCTGTCCCACCGGATCGCGAAGGCGATCGGGCGGGCGAAGCGCCGGGTGCGGATCTGCTCGCCGGTGATCACCGCCGCTCCGATCCTGGCGACGCTCGCGCAGGTGATCGCGGACGGAAAGGTCAGCGTCGCGGGCGCGGTCGACCAGACGCAGATCGAGGAGGTGCAGGTGCAGTGGGGCCCGACAGGCGTGCGGTCGTGGAAGCTCCCGCTGCTGCTCCAGATCGTCGCCTCGGGGTGCTTCGCAGGCAAGCGCTCGACGCCGTGGGGCCCGGGCACCGTCCACGACTACATGCACGCGAAGCTCACGGTCGCCGACGACGTCGTCTTCCTCGGCTCGTTCAACCTCTCCCACTCGGGCGAGCAGAACGCCGAGAACGTGCTGGAGATCCACGACCCGGCGCTGGCAGAGCGCCTCGCCGGGTTCGTGGACTCCGTGCGGGCTCGCTATCCGGTCGCGAGCCTGAGCGCGGCCTAGCTGCCGCCGAGCGTGTTGTGCACGTCGCGGTAGTTCATCTCCGGCGGCCCCCTTCCGGTGAGCCTGCTTCCGCGGGATGCTCGCAGACCGCGGTCGGGCGGTTCACTCCCACTCGATCGTGGCGGGCGGCTTCGAGGTGAGGTCGAGGGCGACGCGGTTCACGCCCGGGATCTCGTTGACGATCCGGCCGGAGATCGCCTCCAGCAGGTCGTAGGGCAGACGCGCCCAGTCGGCGGTCATCGCGTCCTCGGAGGTGACCGCGCGGATCACGATCGGGTAGCCGTAGGTGCGCTCGTCGCCCTGGACGCCGACGGAGCGGATCGCGGGCAGCACCGCGAAGCACTGCCAGAGCTCGCGGTAGAGGCCGGCCTTGCGCACCTCCTCGAGCAGGATCGCGTCCGCCTCGCGGAGGATCGCCAGCCGCTCGCGCGTGACCTCGCCGATGATCCGGATCGCCAGGCCGGGCCCGGGGAACGGGTGGCGCCAGACCATCGCCTCCGGAAGGCCGAGCTCCTCGCCCACGCGCCGCACCTCGTCCTTGAACAGAGACCGCAGCGGCTCGACGAGCTCCATCGTCATGTCCTCGGGCAGCCCGCCGACGTTGTGATGCGACTTGATCTTCGCCGCGACGCCCTCGGTGCCGCCGGACTCGATCACGTCCGAGTAGAGCGTCCCCTGGACGAGGAACCGTGTCTCGCCGAGCCTCTCCGCCTCCTCCTCGAAGACGCGGATGAACTCCTCGCCGACGATCCGGCGCTTCTGCTCCGGCTCGGTGACGCCCTCGAGCTTCGAGAGGAACCGGTCGGCCGCGTCGACGTGGACGAGCGGAACGTGGAAGTGGCCCTCGAAGGTCTCGACCACCTGAGCGGCCTCGTCCTTGCGGAGCAGGCCGTGGTCGACGAAGACACAGGTCAGCTGGTCGCCGACCGCCTTGTGCACGAGCAGCGCAGCGACGGCGGAGTCGACGCCGCCCGAGAGCGCGCACAGCACACGCTCCTTCCCGACCTGGGCGCGGATCCGCTCGACCTGCTCCTCGATCACGGCCGCGGGCGTCCAGGTGGGCCGCGCACCGGCGACGCCGTAGAGGAAGTTCTTCAGCACCTCCTGGCCGTGCGGCGTGTGCACGACCTCCGGGTGGAACTGGACCCCGTACAGGTTCCGGTCCGGCGCCTCGAAGGCGGCGATCGGGGTCGCGTCGGAGCCGGCGGTCACCTCGGCCCCGCGCGGTGCCGCAGTCACGGAATCGCGGTGGCTCATCCATCCCGTCTGGTCTTCCGGAAGACCCTGGCCCAGCGCTCCGCGCAAGCGGAGCGCCGTCTTGCCGAACTCGCCGGCAGCGCGCTCGACGCGTCCGCCGAGATCCTGCGCCATCAGCTGCATGCCGTAGCAGATGCCGAGCACCGGGACGCCGAGCTCGTAGATCCCCGGATCGACCTGCGGCGCGTTGTCCGCGTAGACCGAGGCCGGCCCGCCGGAGAGGATCAGCGCGACGGGGTTCTTCCCGCGCAGCTCGGCCGCCGAGGAGCGGTGGCCGACGAGCTCCGAGTACACCCGCGCCTCGCGGACGCGGCGGGCGATCAGCTGCGAGTACTGGCCGCCGAGGTCGACGACGAGCACGGGCCCCTCTTCTGGAACCCGCAGAGCCTCCGGAGCCGGCTCCGGAGCGGGGAACGGCAGCACCTCAGCGCCGATAGTTGGGCGCCTCCTTCGTGATCGTCATGTCGTGCGGGTGGCTCTCCTGGAGGCCGGCCGCCGTGATCCGGACGAATCGGGTCTTGGACTTCATCTCGTCGATGGTCGCCGCGCCGCAGTAGCCCATCGACTGCCGCACTCCGCCGACGAGCTGGTAGATGACCGCCTGCACCGGGCCCTTGTAGGGCACGCGGCCCTCGATTCCCTCGGGGACGAGCTTCTCGACGTCCTCGACGTCGCCCTGGAAGTAGCGGTCCTTCGAGAACGAGCGGGCCTTCATCGCGCCGAGCGAGCCCATGCCTCGGTACTCCTTGAACCGTTCGCCCTGGACGAGGATGACGTCGCCGGGCGCCTCGTCGGAGCCCGCGAGCACCGAGCCGAGCATGACCGTGTCGGCGCCGGCCGCGATCGCCTTCGCCACGTCGCCCGAGTTGCGGATCCCGCCGTCGGCGATCAGCGGGACACCGGCGGCCCCGCAGGCGCGCGCGCACTCGTAGACCGCGGTGACCTGCGGCACACCCACGCCGGCCACGACCCGCGTCGTGCACGAGCTGCCAGGCCCGATCCCCACCTTCACGCCGTCGACGCCGGCGTCGATCAGGGCCTCGGCCGCCTCCGCGGTGGCGATGTTCCCTGCCACGAGCTCGATCTCCAGTCGCGACAGCTGCCGTGCCATGTCGACGACCCCGCGCGAGTGGCCGTGCGCCGTGTCGAGCACGAGCAGGTCGACGCCGGCGGCGGCGAGGGCCTCCGCGCGCTCGACTGCGTCCGAGCCGACGCCCACTGCCGCCCCGACCCGGAGCCGTCCCTGCGGATCCTTGGTCGCGTCCGGAAACTCGAGCCGCTTCGAGATGTCCTTGACCGTGATCAACCCCTTGAGGCGGCCGTCGGCATCGACGACCGGGAGCTTCTCGATCTTGTTCCGATGGAGGATCTGCTCCGCCTCGGCGAGGGTCGTCCCGACCGGCGCCGTGACGAGGTTCGTGCTCGTCATCAGCGCGCTGACCGGCTGCGCGGTGTCGGTCTCGAACCGCAGGTCGCGGTTCGTCAGGATCCCGACGAGCACCCCGTCCCGCATCCGTGATCGGGACCCCCGAGATGCGGTAGTGGGCCATCAGCGCGAGCGCTTCCGCGACCGGTTCTTCGGGTGTCAGCGTCACCGGCTCGACGATCATCCCGGCCTCGGAGCGCTTCACCTTGTCGACCTCGGCGACCTGGTCCTCGATCGAGAGGTTGCGGTGGACGATCCCGATCCCGCCGACCCGCGCGAGCGCGATCGCGAGCCGCGACTCGGTGACCGTGTCCATCGCCGCGGAGACGACCGGGATCGCGAGCTCGATCTCGCGCGTCAGCCGCGTCCGCGTGGAGACGTCGTTCGGCAGCACCTCCGACTCGGCGGGCACGAGCAGGACGTCGTCGAACGCGAGCCCCTCGCGGGCGAACTTCTGCTCGAGCGAGATGAGCCGCTCGACCTCGATCCGACCTAGCTCCAGCCCTTCCAAGAAGAACAGATTATCGGTCGGAGGTGACGGCCTCGAAATCGGTGAGCTGAACGTCCTGCGTCAGCTGCGACGCGACCCGCGGGTCGAAGCGGCCCGCGCCGAGCTCGAGCGTCGAGGCGGCGCCGGCGGCGACCGCCGATCGCAGGGCGTCCTCGGTCGAGCGCTTGTCGAGCACGGCCGCGACGTAGCCGGCGAGCAGCACGTCGCCGCTGCCGACCGCGGAGACCGGCTCGACCTGCGGCGCGAGCACCCGGAAGCGGTGCGTCTTGCGCCCTTCGCGGAGTCGCGCGAAGCAGCCGGACTCGTTCGTGATCAGCACGTTGCGCGCGCCGAGCTCGGCGATGTGCTCGAGCGCATAGGCGAAGTCCTGGTGCTCGTAGAACTCCTGGCCGACGAGCGCCTCTGCCTCGCGCTGGTTCGGCGAGACGAGAAACGGCTCCGCCTCGAGGCCGAGCCGGAGCGGCTCGCCCTCCGCGTCGAGCACCGTCTGCACCTGGCGCCGGTTGAGCTCGCGGATCAGGTCGCCGTAGAAGTCGGCGTCGACGGCGCGCGGCAGCGAGCCCGAGAGGACGACGAAGTCGGCGCCGATCGAGAGGTAGTGCAGCTTCTCGCGCAGCATGTCGAGCTCGTCCGGCGTCACCTCGGGCCCCCACTCGTTGATCTCGGTGTAGGTGTTCCCGGTGGGGTCGACGACCGCGGTCGACGTCCGCGAATCGTCGTCGATCCGCACGAAGTCGTTCAGGATCGCCTCCGCGGTCAGCTCCTCGACGACGCGGGTGCCCGTGCGCCCGCCCGCGAGGCCCGTGGCGACGACCGGAACGCCGAGCCGTTTCAGGGCGCGGGCGACGTTGATCCCCTTGCCGCCTGCAAGCGTCAGGCCCGCGCTTGCCCGGTGCCGCTGATCGAGCTGGAAGTTGGGCACGGTCAGCGTGCGGTCGATGGCGGCGTTGAGAGTGACGGTGACGATCATGAGATCCAGCTCCAGGCATGGTGGGCTGCCTGCCCCAGATACCACTCGCTACGGCCGATCAATCCCGGCCTGTCGATCGAGCGCGACGGCGACGAGCGGACGGCGCGCGATCAGCCGGTGACCCGCGTAGATCCGCACCTCGCCGATTCGCTCCCCCTTGCGCACCGGCAACGAGATTACCGACGGAGCGACCACCTGCTCGACCAGGGGCCGGTCGACCCGGACGATCCGACGCGTGGGCGCCGCGGCGACGAGGGCGAGCGCCTTCCGCCCGTACTGCGCCTTCGCGGTCGCGTACACCCGCTGCCGCTTGACGAGGTCGACCGTCCGGTACCGGGCGAGGCCCCACGCGAGCAGCGCGGCGAGGTCGCCGTTGCGGCCCTCGCGCGTCGCCCCGCCGAGCAGCGTGGCGTAGATCGTCACGCCGTTGGCCCGCGCAGCGGCGACCTCCGACCAGCCGGCGGCGCCGGTGTGGCCGGTCTTGACGCCGAAGAGGCCCGGGAAGCGGGAGAGCAGGTCGTTCCACGTCGTCAGCGTGCGGCCCCCGGCGATCGTCGCGGTCGTGTGGCCGACGACGGAGCGGATCACCTTGTTGCGCATCGCGATCCGGGCGAGCCGCGTCACGTCGTGGGCGCTCGAGTAGTGGCCCGGGGCGTCGAGGCCGTCCGGGTTGGCGAAATGCGTGTCGCGCAGGCCGAGCTTCCTTGCCTCCGCGTTCATCATCGCGACGAAGCGCGCCTGGCTCCCGCCGACGTGCTCGGCCAGCGCGACGGCGGCGTCGTTCGCGCTCTGGATCAGCGCGGCCTCGACGAGGTCGTCGACGGTCAGCCGCTCGCCCGGCCGGAGGTTGATCGACGACTCACCGACCTGCGCAGCGCGACCGCTGACCGTCACCACGTCGCTCAGGCGCGCGTGCTGGAGCGTGACCAGCACGGTCATCAGCTTCGTGATGCTCGCGATCGGCAGCTTCGCGCGTGCCCGCGACGCCAGCAGGACCTCGCCGGTCGTCCCGTTCTCGACCAGGTAGGCATGGGCGGTGACCCGTGGGGGGCTCGCCGTGGCGGCGCCGACGAGGAACAACGCCAGCGCGGCGAGCGTGAGCCGGAGCTTCACGGGCGCGAAGCGTAGCGCTACTTGATGCGCAGGCGTTCGCCGGGCCGCAGCGTGGTCGGCTCCGTGCCGGGGTTGAGCGAGAGCAACTGGTCGACCGTGGTCGCGAACCGGACGGCGATCGCGTCGAGCGTGTCGCCGCTCTGGATCACGTAGTACTGCGCCGGGACGCGCGCCGACGGCGGCGGTCGGAGGGGCGCCACTTTCGCTTTCGCCCTGGTCGTCACGTGCCGTGTCGCCGGCGGCGTCGCGGAGGTGTCCGAGTGCAGCGCCGAGCGCACGAGCAACACGACCCCCGTGACCGCGAGCAGGAAGACGGCCGGCGCGAGCCACTGCGCCCACCTCTTCCGGGTTCGACCAGCCCGAGACCGCCCACACCTCGCGTTGGAGCCGCGCCGCCTCAGCGCCGGCGGCGGCTCGCCAGTCGTCATCCCTCTCCCGGTAGGCGTACATGACCGAACGCGAGGACGAAACCAGCGCGCTTGCCGGCCCGCTCGTGAACGCCCGGGCGATGTCCGCGGGCGTCGCGCCCTGCGCGCCGACGCCGGGCAGGAGCAGGATCGACTGCGGGAGCAGCTTGCGCGCCTCGGCGACCGCACGGGGATGGGTTGCCCCGATCACGGCGCCGACGTTCGAGAGGCCACAGTCGGCAATGAGCTCCTCGCCGAGCTCGCGGACGAGCAGCGCGACCTGGTGCCACAGAGGGCGGCCGTCGGAGAGCGTCAGATCCTGGACGTCGACGCTGCCGGCGTTCGAGGTCTTGACGAGGCAGAAGATCCCGCCGCCGCCGCGGCGGCAGGCAGCGACGAACGGCTCCAGCGAGTCCTGGCCGAGGTACGTGTTCACGGTCAGCGCGTCCGCCACCGGCGGGCGGCCCGCCGACGGCTCGAGGTACGCGTCCGCGTAGGCGCGCGCGGTCGAACCGATGTCCCCGCGCTTGCCATCGACGATCACGAGCAGCCCGGCCTCGCGCGCGTAGGTCGCAACCCGCTCGAACGCGGCGATTCCGTCGCCGCCGAGCACCTCGAAGAACGCGAGCTGCGGCTTGACGGCGATGCAGTGGGGGGCGACCGCGTCGACGATTCCACAGCAGAAGCGCTCGGTCGCGTCGGCTGCGGCCGGCCGCCCGATCTGGGCGTTGCCGCGGAGCTCGAGCGGAAGGAGATCGAGTCGCGGGTCGAGCCCGACGACCAGTTGGCTCCGCTTCTCGTCGATCGCCGCAGCGACGCGATCGGCGAAGAAAGCCGGGGGCCGCACCCCCTCGACCGGAGGGGGGTGCGGCCCGAGGCTGGACTCGGAGGAGGCTGCCGGTGTCTCTGAGACCGGCGCTGCCCTACCCGCCGCGGACGGTCTGCTTCAGCGAGCTCCCGGCCGTGAACTTCGGCACCGTTGCCGCCGGGATATGCACCTTCTCGCCCGGGTTGCGGGGGTTCACGCCCATCCGCGCCTTGCGGTCGGAGGTCATGAACTTCCCGAATCCTGTGAAGTTGATCTGATCACGCCGCCTGAGCGTTTCCGTGATCGTTTCGAGCACCGCCTCGACGGCCTGGGCCGCCTCGCGCTTGCCGAGCCCGCTTCTCTGGGCAACGGCGTCGACGAACTCTTGCTTGGTCACCTAGGTCCTCCTCCTCTGGACGTAATAGATCACATGCCGGAAGCTACCAGTCCGGGCGGACTTTCCGCTCAACCAAGCCTTTCGGCACGCTACCTGCCCTCGACGACTTCGGCCGCACGAAAGAGCGGATGCAGTCGCACGCCAAGGCGAGCTAAGGCGTCCACACCGCCTTCCTCCCGGTCGATAACGCAGATGGCTATGCGGCATTCGAGCGCAGCTTGCCGTAGGGCTCGGACGGCATCGACCGCCGCGCCGCCCGATGTGACCACGTCTTCGATCAAAACGACACGATCTCCGGCCTCGTAGGCGCCTTCGAGCCGGTTCGCGGTGCCGTACTCCTTCGCCTCTCCGCGCACGATCAGGAACGGCAGACGGGACGCGAGCGAGGCCGCGGCTGCGAGCGCAACCGCGCCGAGCTCCGGCCCGGCCAGCCGCGCGGCGCCGGGCTCCAGCTCGGCCACCGCGGCGGCGAGCCGCGCGCCGAGCGCCTCGAGCAGGTCGGGAACGGTCTCGAAGCGGTACTTGTCGAGGTAGTACTTGGAGCGCTTGCCGGAGCGAAGGACGAAGTCGCCCTCGAGGTAGGCATGCTCGCGCAGGGCGCCGACGAGCTGCGCGTCGTCCACTACGAGGCTGCGGCCGCGAGGATCCGCCTGGCGAGCGGGAGTACCGTCGAAGCCTCGGGCGAGCCGTCGTCCAGCGAGAGCGTCGTGCCGTCGTCGAAGTAGAGCTCGACACGGTCGCGACGGCGTGACCGCCTGCGGAAGAGGACAGCGCCGGCGAGCGACGCAGCGAGTGCGAGCCCGGTGATGGCCTTACGCCGTGGCATCGGCCTTCTTCTTCCGGGCCTTCGGCCTGGGCTTCGCCTGGTCGGCGATGCCGCGCAGGCACGACTTCAGGTCGTAGAAGACGAGTCCGGCCGCCGGCTCGGGGCGGGTCGTGGCCGCGATCGCGCGCTCCCCCTCGCGGACGAGGAAGACGCTGCCCTCCGGCGTCGCGACCTCCAGCTGTGCGACCTGCCGGCCGTCGCCGGCGCGGGCCGCCGCCGCGACCAGCTCCTGTACGGTCTGGGCGAGCTCCCCGGCGCTCTGCTCGTCGAGCGTGGACGCAACCGGCGAGCCGTCTCCGTCGACGACGATCGCCGAGGTGATCTGCGCCGACAGCGCGGTCAGCTCGGATAGCGCTTGCGCCGCGTCCATCGGCGGCACACGCTACCACCATGCATCTGCGCGAGACCCTCACCAAGTTCTTTGCCGACCGGGGCACGCACCTCGCGGCGATGATCGCCTACTTCGCGCTGCTCTCGTTCGTCCCGCTCCTCTTCCTCGCGCTCGCGCTACTCGGGCTGTCGGGCCGCGTGGACGAGTCGAGCTACTTCGTCACTGAGCTCCAGAAGATCTTCCCCGGCGCCTCGATCTCGAGCATCGTCGATGTGATCCGCACGATTCAGCGCAACGCGACCTCGATCGGGATCCTCGGCGCCGCCTTCCTGCTCTGGTCGTCGCTCTCCTTCTTCAGCGTCCTCGAGTCGGCGTTCAACATCGTCTACGGGCGGCCGAACCGCGGCTTCCTGCACGGGAAGGCCCTGGCGGTCGTGTTCATGCTCACCTCGCTCGTCGCGCTGTTCGCCGGCCTCGTCGTCGGCGGGGTCGGTGCGCATCTGCTCAACCGCTTCGCTTCCGGGTTCCTCGGCAACCCGATCGTCGCGACCATCGTGTCGGTGATCGTCTCCTCGATCGGGATCTTCGTGTTCCTGCTGACCGCGTACCGGTACCTGACGAACGCCCGGCTCACGTTCCGGGATGTCCTGCCCGGCGCGATCGTGGCCACCATCGCGCTGGAGGCGACCTTCCAGGTGCTGCCGTACTACCTGCGGCTCTCCAAGCACGTGCCGGCCGCGCAGGCGTTCGGCGGGCCGGTGCTGCTGCTGATCTGGCTGTTCGTGATGGCGAACGTGATCGTCTTCGGCGCCGAGATCAACTGGCGGCGGGCGCGCGGCTAGCTATGTGACGAGAACGCGCGCCCGGCCGGCGTGCGGGATCAGCAGCACGCGGCGGGCCCCGGCCAGCTCTGAGATGTAGATCGTGTCGTTCTCGTCGACGGAGAGGTAGGCCGGAGCAGTCGCCCTGCCGACGATGCGACGCGAGCTGCCGTCCGGGGTGAGCTTGTAGATCGCGTTCGCGCCCGCGTCGGCGACGAACAGTGAGTTGCCCGCGCCGCCCTGGAGCGCGACCGGCGCGCGGAATCCCTTCGCGAGCGTGGTGATCACGCCTGCCGGGTCGACCCGTCTGAGGACCCCGTTCTGGGAGTCGGCGATGACCACTTCGCGGTCTGCCCGGGTCGCAATGTCATGCGGATGCTTGAGCAGCGCCTTCGTCGCCGGCCCGCCGTCGCCGGCATAGCCCTCCTCGCCGGTGCCGGCGATCGTCGAGATCTTCCCGTCGGGCCCGATGAAGCGGATCCGGTTGTCGTACTCCGAGAGGACGATCGTCTCGTCGTGATCGACGTCGAACCCGCCGAGGCCGTCGAGAGAGGCAGCCGTCGCCGGGCCACCGTCGCCCGTGTACGCGCGAGTCGCGGTGCCTGCGAGCAGGACCTTCCGACGGCCGTCGATGCGGTAGATCCGGTTGGCCGAGCCGACGTACAGCCGGTACTGGTCGTCGTAGGTGACCGCGTCGATCTCGCGCAGGCCTGCGACGAGGATGCGGCGCGCTCCGGTTCGCAGGTCGATCCTGACGACGCGGTTCAGCTTCCGGTCGGCGACGGCGAGCCCGCCCTGGTAGTCGATGGCGAGCGCGCCCGGCTCCACGATCGGAATCGGGCGCGGCTTCGGCTTTGGCGTTTGCCGCGCAGCGTCCGCGCTGCCGCCGCCGACGAGAAGAAGCGCGATCAGGAGGAGCAGCATGCGCGCGTAGAATATACACCGGATCCGAACTATTCAATACGGAATCGAACTATCCGCCTGCGGCGGTACGATCGGTCCCGTGCGCACCACGATCATGCTCACGGCCTGGACGACCGCCCACCGCATCGAAGAGCTGATGACGCTCGAGCTGGCAGCGCAGGGCGAACGCACCACCCAGTTCGCTCTCCTTTCGATGACTCAGCTCCTGGAGCCCGTGACCCCCACGCGGCTCGCGGCCGAGATGGGGCTCGCCCCGGCGACCCTCAGCGACCGGCTCCGTGAGCTCTTCGACCTCGGCCACGTCCGGCGGCAGCCGAACCCGGACGACGGACGCTCCTACGTGATCAGCACGACGGCCGCCGGGCGGCGGGTGCTGGACCGCGCGCAACCCGCCGTCCGGCGGGCCTACGACGCACTGTTCGAGGAGCTCTCCGTGGGCTTCCGCGAGATCGAGGCGTCGATCGACGAGCTGAACCGGGCGCTGGACGCGGCGCTCGAGAAGCGCCGGCGCGGCGGGACCCCACGGCGGCACCGGTACGCCTAGACCAGCGCCTCGCGTAGCGCGGCCGCGGCGCGGGCACGGGCCGAGTTCCGCGACTTCCACTCGTCGCCGAGCTCGGCGACGGTCCGAACCTCCCCGTCGGGCACGAAGATCGGGTCGTAGCCGAAACCCTCGTCGCCCCGGGCGCTTGCGGCGACCGAGCCGTCGAGCGTTCCATCGCCGACGACCTCGCGGCCGTCGGGGGCGATCCCGACGATCGTGCAGCGGTAGCGGGCTCGGCCGCCAGGCCCGCGCGGCGAGCACGTCTTCGAGCGGCCGGTCCGACCAGCGGGCCGACCGCGGCCCCGGCCCCCAACCCAGTGCCTCGACCTCGATGCCGGCGTCCTCGCCGATCGACCCACACGTCGGCGGGCGCGACAGCCGCGGCCGTATCGCGCCTTGCCGCGCGCGTTCTCCTCGTACGTGTCGGCGGTCTCCTCCGGGTAGTCGTCGGCCTCGAGCGGCTCGACCTCCCACTCGGGGAGTGCCGCCCGCAGCTCGAGCAGCTTGTGCTCGTTGCGCGAGCAGAGGATCAGCTTTGCCAGCGGGCTTCCCGGACGTCGTCGAGGGCGGCGATCTTCTCCAGCACTCGCGCGCGCTGGTCGCGGTCGATCCGCACCTCGATCTCGAGCCTGCCGCCGTCGCGGCTGAGAGCGCGCAGGTCGCCCGCGCTTTCCAGTGCCTCGATCACCGGCCCGGCCGACGCGCTCTCGGCGAGCTCGACCGAAAAGCGGGCCGCCGCCCGCTGCGGGATCGCGCGCTCCTTCAGCCACTCGAGCGGCCGCAGGCTGACGATCCCGACGACGGCGCCCACCACCGCCCCCTTCCAGAACCCGGCGCCCGAGGCCATCCCGACGGCGGCCACGACCCAGAGACTCGCCGCCGTAGTCAGGCCGCGGACCGTGAAGCCTTGACGGAAGATCACGCCCGCGCCCAGGAAGCCGATGCCGGTGACGACCTGCGCGGCGATCCGGCTCGGGTCGGTGGTGACGCCGCTCTGGGCGAAGTCCTCGAACCCGTACGCGCCGACCATCGTGAAGAGGGCAGCGCCGAGCGAGACGAGCATGTGCGTGCGCAGTCCGGCCGCCTTCTCGTCGAGCTCGCGCTCGAGGCCGATCGCCGCGCCGAGGCCGGCGGCGACGGCAAGCCGGAACACGACGTCCAGCCAGTCGAGCGAGGGGATCTCAGCTACGAGGCGCATCGACCGCCAGCTGCTGTGCCTCTCTGATCCGCGCGATCCCCTTGTCCGCGAGCTCGAGCAGCTCGTCCAGCTGGTCGCGCCCGAAGGGCACGCGCTCCGCCGTCGCCTGCACCTCGACCAGCCGGTCGTCGCCGGTGATCACCACGTTGAGGTCGACGTCCGCGCTCGAGTCCTCGACGTAGTCCAGGTCGAGGAGGAGCTCGCCGCCGACGATCCCGAGCGACACCGCGGCAACCGAGCCCGGCATCGCCTTCGAGAGGCCAAACCGGTCGAGCGCCCGCCGCGCCGCGACCCAGGCACCTGAGATCGCCGCGCAACGCGTGCCGCCGTCAGCCTGGAGCACGTCGCAGTCCAGCCAGAGCGTCCGCTCCCCGAGCGCCTCGAAGTCGGTCGCCGCCCGGACGGCGCGCCCGATCAGCCGCTGGATCTCGACGGTGCGCCCCTTCTGCTTCCCGGCGGACGCCTCGCGCTGCGTCCGCTGCCCGGTCGACGCCGGCAGCAGCGAGTACTCCGCCGTGATCCACCCCTTCCCGCGCCCCATCATCCACCGCGGCACGCTCTCCTCGACCGACGCGGTGCAGAGGACGCGCGTCATCCCCTGCGAGATCAGCACCGAACCGTGCGGCTGCTCCAGGTAGTCGGGGACGATCTCGAGCGGCCGCAGCTGGTCGGGCTGTCTGCCATCCGCGCGGCTCACGTCACGCCTCCGCGCTTGTGTCTGACACGTGGACGTGTCTCATGCGGCGGCGCGGGTGAGGTCGGCGAGCTCGACGGCCTCGACCTCCTCGATCGGGAGCTGGAGAAAGCGGGCGCCGGCGGTGCGGAAGTCCGCGGGGTCGCCGGTCGTCAGGAAACGGTAGACGCCCTCGCGGGCCGGGTCGTTCTCGATCCCCTTGCGGGCGAGGGTCTCCGCGACCTCGCGAGCGGTCTCCTCCGCCGAGAAGACGAGCGTGACGCCGCGGCCGAAGACTCGCTGGAAGATTGGTCGGATCAGCGGGTAGTGCGTGCAGCCGAGGATCACCGTGTCGACGTCGGCCTCCTTCAGCGGCTCGGCGTACTCGCGGACGGCATCCGTCGTTTCTGGCCCGAACGGGTCGTCGCTCTCGATCAGCGGAACGAGCCGCGGACAGGGAACCGCCGTCAGCCGAACGCCGGCGTCCAGCGTCCGAACGAGCTGCTCGTACCGCCGCGACTCGACGGTCGCCTTCGTCGCGAGGAGCCCGATCCGGCGGTTCCTGGTCGCCTGCACCGCTGCGTGCGCCTCGGGCGTGATCACGCCGACGACCGGAACCGACAGCGCCTCCTGGAGCTCGGGCAGCGCCGCCGAGGTCGCGCTGTTGCACGCGACGAGGATCAGCTTCACGCCCTGCCCCTCCAGGTAGCCGGCGATCTCGTGCGCGAAGCGCGCCACCTCCGGCAGCGGTCGCGGGCCGTACGGCAGCCGCGCCGCGTCGCCGAGGTAGACGAAATCCTCGTGCGGCATCGTCACGAGGCACTCGTGCAGGACGGTCAGGCCGCCCATGCCCGAGTCGAACACCCCGATCGGCCTGGGGTCCATGGCCGGAGACTAACCGCCGGTACCCTCTTTCGGTGCGTCCCCTCCGCCTGCTCGCGCTGACCGTGCTCGCCGCCGCCGTCCTCGCCCCGGCCGGCCATGCCGGCACGTTCACGAAGAGCAACGGCGTCGCAGTGATGGACGACGGGACACGGATCGGGACGACCCTCTACGTCCCGACCGGTGAGGCGCCGACCGCCGGCTGGCCCGGCGTGATCCTGATCCACGGCCTCGGCGGAAGCCGCAAGGACACCAATCAGATCGCGGAGAGCTTCTTCGCCCCATTCGGCTACGCCGTCCTCACCTACGACCTGCGCGGCCACGGCGACTCGGGCGGCTTCGTCACGTTCGCCGGCGCCCGCGAGATCGCCGACCTGCGCGCGCTCGAGCAGCAGTTCGCCGCCCGGCCCGAGGTGAACGACCTGAAGATCGGCGCGTGGGGCATCTCGTACGGCGCCGCCCAGGCATGGCTCGCAGCCGCGCAGGGCGTCCCGTTCAAGGCGATCGCCGTCTGGCAGACCTGGAGCGACCTCTTCACCGCCTGTACCCGAACGGCGTCGCCAAGTCGGGCGTCATCGCCGGCCTCCTGAACGAGATACCAACCGGCAAGCTTTCGCCGAGCCTCTCCTGGCTGCCGACCCCCGCGCTCAGCGGGCAGAGCCCTGACCAGCTGCGACGTTCGCGGGGCAGCGCTCGGTGCTCCCGGTCGCCGGAGGCGTGACGACGCCGACGATCATCCTCCAGGGCCGCCGCGACTTCGTGTTCAGCAACGAGCAGGCGATCACGGCCTTCCAGCGGCTGAAAGGCCCGAAGCTCCTCTACTTCGGCGACCACGGGCACGACCCGTCGACCTTTCCCGCGCCGGACACGAACTACGCGATGACGCTCTCCCGCGCCTGGCTCGACCACTTCGTCAAGGGCGACGACAACGGGGTCGACCAGGATCCGCGCGTCCAGATCGCGCCCGATCCCTGGACCGGCAAGCCGGCCGACTTCCCCGCCCTTCCGCCGACCCGCGCCCTCTCGTTCGCCCTGCTCGGCGGACCGAAGCGGGTCGGCTGGGACGGCAAGGTCGTTCGCGCCGCCGGGAAGACGACGATGAAGATCGAGGACTTCGGCTCGCCCGTCGTCGTCGTCCGGGCGACGACGACCACCGGCTGGGACCACCTCGTCGCGGTCCTCACGGCGACGACGCCGACCGGCAAGCAGATCGTCGTCAGCGCGGGCGCGATCCCGACGAAGCCCGGGACGCGCACCTACACGATCCCGCTGTTCTCGCAGATCACCGCGATCCCCGTCGGGTCGCGACTCGAGGTCACGTTCGGCAGCTCGACGGCCGGGACGCCCGCGGGCCCCCTTTATCTCGCCTTCCCGCCGACCGGCTCCCCCACGCTCACCGTCGCGAACGGCGTCGTCCGCCTCGCGGCCATGATCAGACCGGTCTCGTGACCGCGCGCGTCCTCGCCGGCGCCGCCGTCGCACTCGCGCTGGCCGGCGTCGCCGGCGCGGCACGCACGGATACGCCCGGTGTCTCCGGGGACAAGATCCTGATCGGCGGCACCGTGCCGCTCAGCGGCCCCGAGACCGCCTACTCGGTGGTCGCCTACGGCGCCGACGCCTACTTCAAGTACGTCAACGACCACGGCGGGGTCTATGGCCGGAAGATCGAGTACCGGTACCTGGACGACGCCTACGACCCGTCGCAGACCGTGCAGCAGGTGCGCCGCCTCGTCGAGCAGGACAAGGTGTTCGCGATCTTCAACCAGGTCGGAACCGAGCAGGTGCTCGCCTCGCGCCCGTACCTGAACCAGCGCCAGGTGCCGCAGCTCTTCGCGGGCAGCGGCGCCCAGACCTTCGCGCACGACTACGAGCAGTACCCGTGGTCGCTCCCCTACCTCCCGAGCTTCCACTCGGAGGGCGAGGTCTACGGCCGCTACATCGGGCGCACGGCGCCGCGCGCGAAGATCGCCGTCCTCTACGAGGACAGCGACTTCGGCAAGGACCTGCTCGCCGGGCTCCAGGCAGGGCTCGCCGGACGGGCGCAGATCGTCAAGACCGCCGGCTACGCAGTCACCGAGGCGACGCTCGCCTCGCAGATGGCGACGCTGAAAGCCGCCGGCGCCGACACGCTGATGATCTTCGCGCTGCCGAAGCAGACGATCCAGGCGCTCGTCGGCGCGGACAAGCTCGGCTGGCATCCGCACCCGTACATCGCCGCCGTCTCGATCGACCCGTTCGTGATGAACGTCGCGCGCTACAACACCGGCGGCCGTGCGAC
Organism: uncultured Actinomycetes bacterium; assembly: GCA_963779025.1. Taxonomy (GTDB): domain Bacteria; phylum Actinomycetota; class Thermoleophilia; order Gaiellales; family Gaiellaceae; genus DATBLE01. The sequence continues at coordinate 107,413 of CAVZWR010000005.1, read as the reverse complement.
CGCGGGCGCGATCAGCCTCACCTTCCTGAAGGACGCGAGCAACCTCCAGCGCTGGGGCAAGGACCCCGGAGTCAGGCTCTACTACTCGATCCTCAAGCGCTACGCGCCCTCGAGCGACCCGAAGGCGGTCGCGAACATCTACGGGATGGCGGCCGCATACACGCTCGTCGACGCGCTGAAGCGAGCCGGCCGGAACCCGACCCGCGACAGCCTGCTGAAGGCGGCGACGACCCTGAGGGAGAGAACGAACCCGTTCCTGCTCCCCGGAATCGTCGCGAAGACCGCGCCGACCGACCGCTTCGCGCTCGAGCAGGTGCAGCTCTACCGGTACACGCGCGGGGTCTGGCGCGGCTTCGGGCCGATCGTGCCCGCACGCGCCTGACGGCGGTAGAGTCCGGCCGAGGACGCAGCCGGAAAGGAGCCGATCGATGACCAGGATCACCCGTGCGCTCGTGCTTGCCCTCGGAGCCGTAGTCGCGCTCACCCTTGCCGGCGACGCGTTCGCCGCCTACAAGCCGACGTTGACCGCCTCGACGAACGGGCCGAAGAACGACCGTCCGCGTCTTCGGCAATCCGAGCGACCTCGGCAGCGCACGCATCCTGATCCTCGTCCCCAAGGGCTTCACGGCCACGCTCGGGAACGACGGCCAGACGATCGGGACGGCAGAGGCGAAGGCGACCGCCGCCGACCTCGGCGGAGCGACGCTCCCGCTCAGCGGCACGATCCAGGCGCGTTCCGCGAGCGGCATGTTCACCGTCAGCGGCGCCGGCGTCTCGCTGTCCGCAGCAGCCAAGCAGTGCACGGGCACGACGACGCACGCCGCGTTCTGGGTCCTCAGCCTCTCGGCGGCCGGACAGTCGATCGAGGTGCCGGTCTTCGTCGACGCCGGCCCGGCCGGAGGCCCGTCGTACACGCTGACGCTCTGCCTCTCCCCGTCCGACGTTCCGAACAACAACCCGCAGCGCTCGCCCTTCGGCGCGAAGCTGTTCGACGCGACCGTGACGGTGAACGGCGTCTTCAAGGCGCCCGCCGGCGAGAAGCGTTGGAGCCTGATCGCGACGCCGTACGGCGCGGGAACCGGGAAACCGAACACCGCCGGGACGATCGAGACGCAGGCGCTCGACCGCGGGCCGGCAAAGGCATCGCTGAGCGCGAGGCGGGCCGGGAAGAAGCGGGCGCGCATCGTCGCTGCCTTCTTCACGACCGGCACGCCGTCGCCGATCGGCGGAGCGAGCGTCGTCGTCCTCGCCGGCCGGAAGGTGGTCGCGCGCGGGAAGACCAACTCCGGCGGCCAGTTCCGGGCCGTCGTCACCCTGCCGACCGCGACGGCGGCGCTGACCGCGCGCATCGCGGCTCCCGGCCGCAACCTCGGGGCGTCCGCGTGCAGCGCGAGCCAGCCGCCCGTTCCGTGCGTGGGGGCGACGCTCGCGGGCTACTCGGGGACCAGCAACAAGGTGGTCGTCCGCACCTGATCCGGATCGGGACCTGCTCCTGGGCCGACGACGGCCTGATCAAGCGCTGGTACCCGAGGGGCGTCTCCTCGCCGGCGGCCAGGCTCGCCTACTACGCCGAGCGCTTCGACACGGTCGAGGTCGACTCGCCCTTCTACCACCTGCCCTCGCCCGAGACCGCGGCGAAGTGGGCCGAGCGGACGCCGGAAGGCTTCGTCTTCCACGCGAAGGCGAGCAAGGGGATGACCGGGCACGAGGAGGCCGACCGCGAGCAGGCGTTCGCCGAGTTCCGCGAGGCGCTGGCGCCGCTCGAGCGCGCGGGCAAGCTCCGCGGCGTGCTGCTGCAGTACCCGCCGCGGTTCAAGAAATCCAGGGAGGCGATGGAGGAGCTGAAGGCGGCCGCGCCGCTGCTCGGCCCGCTCGTCCCGCTCGTCGAGTTCCGGCACCGCTCGTGGGTCGAGGAGGACGAGCGCGCCGACACCTTCTCCTTCCTCGAGCGCCACGGCCTCTCGTACGTGTCGGTCGACTCGCCGCGCGGGAACGCGTCGAACATCATGCCCCGCATCGCCGCCGCGACTCACCCGGTCGCCTACGTCCGCTTCCACGGCCGCAACTGGCGGACCTGGAACCTGAAGGGCAAGACCTCCGCCGAGCGGTTCGACTGGCTCTACGACCGCGAGGAGCTCGCGGAGTGGGTCGAGCCGCTCGCCGAGCTCGACCAGCGCTCGGAGGAGGTCTACGCGATGCTCAACAACAACCGCGTACGACTACGCGCCGCAGAGCGCCAGGCTCCTCCGGCAGCTGCTCGACGAGCGCGAGATTCCCGCCAGCGGGGCGGTCGAGCCACCGGAGACCGGCCAGCTATCGTTGGTCACCTGAAGGTTCTCGCAGTCATCCACGGCACGAACGCGCGCGGCGGCGTCTTCGAGGAGACCGTGCGCGCGGCCGGCCACGACTACGACGAGTGGAGCCTCGCGTGGGAGCGGCCCTCGCCGCGGCCGCTCGAGGAGTACGACGCGGTGCTCGTCTTCGGCGGAACGATGCACGCCGACCAGGACGACCGGCACCCCTGGCTGATCGAGGAGAACAGCTTCATCCAGGGGCTGCTCGAGCGGCAGGTGCCGATGCTCGGGGTCTGCCTCGGCATCCAGCTGTTGGCGAAGGCCGAGGGCGCCGCGGTCTATCCGCTGGCGGGCGGCCCCGAGATCGGCTGGTTCCCGGTCGAGCTGACCGCGGCGGCCGCCGACGACCCGCTCTTCGCCCGGCTGCCTGTGCGGTTCGACGCCTTCGGCTGGCACTACTACACCTACGACCTCCCGGAGCGCGCCGAGGAACTCGGACGCAGCGCACGCTGCAACCAGGCCTTCCGCCTCGGCGAGAACGCCTGGGGCGTCCAGTTCCATCCCGAGGTGACCCTCGAGATCGTCGAGTCGTGGCTCGACGACGAGGACGACTTTCCGGCCGACCTCGACCGCGCAGAGCTGGAAGCGGAGACGCAGCGGAAGATCGCCGCGTGGAACGACCTCGGCCGCGCGCTCTGCGGCGGATTCCTCGAGCTCGCCGAGCGCCTAGCCGGCAGCCCGCGCGAGCCGCGCGCCCAGCTGGCCGAGCTCGGCTCGTAGCTCGTCCGGCCTGACGACGCTGAACTCCGCGCCGAGCCCGGCGAGGAACCCGGCCGCCCACTCGAGCGAGTCGGCGCCGAGCTCCAGCCTCGTGCCGTCGTCGTCCTCCCGCACCTCCCCGAGCGTCGGGGGCACCCGCCGGCGGATCTCGTCGAGCGGCGCGGCGAGGACCACCTCGATCCGCCACTCGTACGGCAGCCGGGCGAGCATGCGGATGACGTGGGCAGCGGGATCGAAGCCGGGCTCGCGCGGCGCGGCCGGCTCGCCGATCGCCGCCCGGCCGATGCGATCGGCGCGGAACGTCCGCAGCTCGCTGCTCGCGCGGTCCTGGGCCGGGACGTACCAGCGCCCGCGCCGCGAGACGAGCCCGAGCGGCTCGATCACGCGGTGGCTCGCGCGCCCGTCGGCCCGCACGTAGTCGATCTCGAGGCAGCGGCGCCGGCGCACGGCCTCCGCGACGACGAGCAGCGTCTCGCTCGACGCCGGCGGCGCCGAGGACGGCTCGCCGATGAGCGTGACCTCGTCGCGCAGGCGCTCGATCCTCCGGGCGAGCCGCTCGGGGAGGACGCGCATGATCTTCGCGAGCGCGTCGCCGGCGGCGATCCCGCGGCGCTCGGAGACGACGAGCCCGAACGCGACCGCGGTCGCCTCGTCGTCGGTGCAGCATCAGTGGCGGCAGGCGCGTGCCGGCGCGGAGCCGGTAGCCGCCGCCGACCCCGGGCTGCCCGTCGACGGGAATGCCGATGTCGTGCAGCGCGACCGCATAGCGGCGGATCGTCCGCTCGGTCACGCCGAGGTCGGTGGCCGCCGCGCGCCCGTCCACGACCGGCCGGGTCTGGAGCAGCTCGAGGAAGGCGAGCAGGCGCGACGCAGGTCTCGACATTCTCCAAGATTCAACCACGTTGCGGACAGAAAATGTCCGCAATTGCTCTTACGCTGCCAGCTCGATCATCGGACGCAAAGGAGCGAGAGCATGGACGACGGACGGCACGATTTCGACTTCCTCTTCGGCGCGTGGCAGATCGCGAACCGCAAGCGCGTTAACCCGCTCGTCCCGGGCGACGACGAGTGGATCGAGTTCGACGCCTTCTCGGTGGCGCAGCCGATCGTCGGCGGGCTCGGGAACGTCGACACGTACAGCGCGCCGGACTTCCCGGACCGCCCCGGCTTCGAGGGCTTCACGCTGCGCCTGTTCGAGCCGAAGACCGGGCTCTGGCGGATCTGGTGGGCATCGTCGATCGGCAGCGGGCAGCTCGACGAGCCGGTCGTCGGCCGCTTCGAGGACGACGGCGTCGGGCGCTTCGAGTGCGACGACATCATCGACGGAGTGCACTTCCGCGTCCGCTACGACTGGCACGTGATCGACACCGACACCCTCCGCTGGGAGCAGTCGTTCTCGTTCGACGGCCGCCGGACGTGGGAGACGAACTGGGTGATGGAGTCGACGCGGATCGCGAGCCCGGTCGGCGGCGCGGTCGCAGCTCTGGCGCCCGCCTAACGCTCGACCGGCAGATCCTCGTGGCGCGACCACTCGTGCCACGAGCCGGGGTAGTTCCGCGCGCGGTAGCCGGCCGAGCGCAGCGCCATCGCGGCGAGCGCCGAGCGGGAGCCCGAGTGGCAGTACGCAACGATCTCGGCGCCCTCGGGGAGCCCGACCAGCGCGCGGATCTGCTCCGGCGGCAGCGGCCGGCCGGGGTCGGCGAAGAGATCCGCCACATCGAGGTGCCGCGCGCCCGGGATGTGCCCCTGCCGCGGGTCGCACGGGTATCCGCTCTTGCCGCGGAACTCGTCCTCGCGGCGCGTGTCGAGGAGCGTCAGCTCGGGGTCGTCGAGACGGCCGCGCAGCTCCTCGAGCGTCGGCACCGCCTCGAAGTCCGGGTCGAGCTCGTTTCTGTTCTTGTCCAGCTCCACCACCCCCTGCTCGAGCTCACCCTCCCACGCCGACAGGCCGCCCGCCAGCACCGCGACCGCCGGATGCCCAGCGAGCTCCGCGAGCTGCGCCGAGGACGACGCTCCGATGCAGTCGCCGCCGTCGTAGAGCACGAGCCGCTCCTCGCCGGTGACGCCGTGGCGCCGTAGCCGGAGCCCGACCTCGGCCGCGAGCTCCTGAAGCACGTCGGCGTCCGTGACCGGCGCCGGCGAGCCGAGCACCAGCGGGAATCGAGCCGGGCAAGTGGCCACGGGCATGCGCGTTCGGCCCGCGGACGTCCGCGAGCAGCAGCCCCGGCTCGCCGAGGTGCTCGGCGACCCACGCAGCGTCGACGACGGAGGGCAGGTCGCTCACAGGGTGGCGAGGAAGCTCGTCAGGATCCGGTTGAACTCGTCCGGCCGCTCCATGTTCGGGAGGTGGCCGACGCCTTCGAACACCTCCGCCCGCCCGTTCGGCGAGGCGGAGGCGAGCCCGTGCGCGATCTCCGGCGTGACCAGCGGGTCGTGGTCGCCGGCGACGACGAGCAGCGGGATCCCGCTCGTCACGGCCTCGGTCGAGTCGGGACGGTCGCGGATCGCCTCGATCGCGCGGACGAGGCCCGCCGGCTCCTGCTCGGCCGCGATCGCGTGCGCGCGCTCGAGCACCGCCGGGTCGGTGCCCGACGGGAAGAAGCTGGTCGCGACCTCGTCCCACATCCCCTCGCCGCCCCGCTCGGTCGCGATCTGGATCCAGCGCTCGCGAACGGGCGCGCGCTCGGGCGGGTCGGCGCCGGCAAACGAACCGCTCAGCACGACGCCCTGGAGACGCTCCGGCGCGAGGCGCGCGATCCCCGCAGCGGTGTAGCCGCCCATCGACGCGCCGACGGCGACGAGCGGCCCGGGCACCTGCTGAAGGACGCCGAGCGCCCACTCGTCGATGCTCCCGCCGAGGTCGTACAACCGCGGAGCGAACACCTCGTGCTCGCCGAGCGCCGTCAGCTGGTCGTCCCAGATCCGCTGGTCGAAGGGCAGGGCATGGAGGAGTGCGATCTTCATGTCGCGAGCGCGGCGACGATCTCGAGCTCGACGGCGACGGAGGGAAGTTCCGCGGCGCGCTCGAGCCACTCGTCGAGATGGGCCGGCAGGTCGATTCCGAGCATGTGCTTCGCCCGGATCACCCAGGGGATGTAGGCGATGTCGACGAACAGCTGGTGCCCGAGCTCGAGTGCGGCCAGACGCTCCTCGAGCCGGTTCGGGTCGCCGCGACGGTAGGCGTAGTAGTCGTCACCGAGCAGGTCGTCGAAGCGCCAGACCTGGAGCCGCGCGAGCCCACGCGCAGCCGGGTCGGCCGGCAGCAGCGGCGGTTCCGGGTAACGCTCGTCCAGGTACTCCATGATCACCGCCGACTCGGGCAGGACGAACGCGTCCTCCTCGATCACCGGCACCTTGCCGAGCGGGTTCTTCTCGTAGAGCCAGGCGGGCCGGTCGGAGAGGTCGATCGCGACCACCTCGTGCTCGACGCCCTTCTCGGCGAGCACGATCCGGACGCGCGCGCAGTACGGGCAGCGCTCGGCGTCGTAGAGCGTGATCACGCCGGCCACGCCACCCCGAGCACCTCGGCGATCTCGGCGACCAGCTCGTTCGCGCGCGGAAGCTCCTCGGACGCCCTCGCCGTGCGAGCCACGGCCCGGACGCGCGCAGGGTCCGCGCCGGTCAGGCGCTCCGCGATCGTCGGGTTGGCGGCGAGGGCGACGACGTCGCCGGGCGGCAGCGGCCCGTGATACTCCGGCAGCGAGACGTACTCGTCCGCGATACCGCCGCGGTCCCAGAGGATGTAGCGGACGACCGCCCCGCCCTCGACGCCGAGCGTGAGCACGACCGCGCCCATCGCGGCGGACAGCTCCCTGCTGAGGCGCCGCAACGCCTGCGGGTCGCGGCTGGAGAGCTCGTCGTCGACGCGCGTCCAACCGTTGTCCGGCGCGACCACGACCGTCGACTCCGAATGCCCGATCCGCGGCTGGTACTTGGCAACCATTCGCTCGACCGCGGACGAGTCGTCGGTCTGGACGTAGAGCGCGCCGACCGAGGGGCCGGTGTCGACCTCGGAGAGCCTCGACTCGAGATCGTCGACGGTGGTCGCGAGGTAGTGCTTGTCGTCCTGGAAGCCCAGCCGCCGCCAGGCCGCAACGGCGACCTCGTTGACGGCGAGCACGTCGAGCGTCACCCGGCTGGATCCGCGCTCGCGCCCTTCCCGGACGAGCTCGCGCAGGAGCGCCTTCAGCACGCCCTGCCGCCGCGCGTCCGGGCGGACGTAGGCGAAGACCACGTACCAGACGCCGCCCCCGATCGTCTTCGCGCGCGCTCCGCCGAGCACGCCGTCGCCGGTCTCCGCGAGATAGACCGCGCCACGGCCGTCGATGTCCGCGACCACGTCCTGCCACTCCTGCTCCCAGGTCTCCATGTCCTCGGGAGGGGCCGGTAGCTCGGACTCGAACTGCTCCCAGAGCTCGCGGAGAACGGGCTCGTCGGCTTTCGTCGCCGGGCGGATGTTCACGCGCCAACCACCCTCATGCCCGTGAGCAGGTAGTGGGCGGTGAGGTTCTGGAACCCCTCGAAATGTTCGCCGGCAGCGCGGACATCGACGTCACCATAGAACGCGGCGACCGCCTTCCGCAGTCCCAGGTCGCCCCACGGCCAGGCGCGCGGCCGCGCGAGGTGCCTGGCGAGGAACCAGTCCGCCGTCCATTCCCCGAGACCGCGCTCCGCGACGATCCGGGCCTTCACCTCCTCGTCCGGCAGCTCCGCGAGCGCCTCGAGGTCGAGTTCGGACCGCGCGAGGCCGACGATGTACTCGGCCTTGCGGCGCGAGAAGCCGAGCGCAACGAGGTCGGCCTCCTTCGCGCGCGCGACCCGCTCGCGCGTGGGGAATGCGTGGGCGTGCTCGGCCCGCTCGCCGTAACGCTCGACGAAGCGGTTGCGAATCGCGAAGGCAGCGAAGAGCGAGACCTGCTGAGCCGAGATCGCTCCGACGAGCATCTCGAACGGATCGGGCGCCAGCGGCGGCCGGAAGCCGGCGAGCGCCTTCGCGAGCCGCCGCACGACCGGGTCTGCCCGGCGCGACCAGCGATAGAACGCGTCGAGGTCGAAGGGCTCGCCGAGCAGGGTCCGCACCTCTCGCTCGATCGCGCGAGAGTGCGGCGACACCCGCACGCCGCCGGGCGCCGCCTCGATCCGCACCTCACGCCCGCCGACGACGCGGTGCAGGCCGCCCTCGTGCCACAGGTTCGCGACATCGAGCCCGAAGGCGCGGAAACGCTCGCTCGAGATCTCGAAGTCGTACGGCTCAGGAAAGCGCAGCAGCAACGGTGTGCAGGTCGTCGAACGGCTCGTACGCGACGCCCTGCTCCTCGAGGTAGGTCGCCAGCCCGCGCCGGGCGAAGATCCGGTCGGCGGCGAGCGCGCCGCAGCGGTCGGAGTAGCCGTCGCCGACGTAGACGACCTCGCCCTCCGCCGGGAACGACGAGCGCTTGCACGGCTGGCCGCACACGGAGCAGACCGGGAGCTCGCGCCAGATCGGTCGCCAGCCGTCCGGGCTCGCCTCGATCCGGTTCGCCTGGAGCTCGACCTGGACGCGTTCCCGCTCCAGCACCGGGTCGATCAGCTCGTGGAAGCCACTGGAGACGACGAGCGGATGCAGCGCTGCGAGCTCGGGGAGGCCGGGGCGCACACGGACGTTCTCGACTGCCCAGGCGACCACCTCGTCCTGCGGCGCGTGCACGGTCGCGAACTGCCGCTCGATCTCCTCCCGAAGGGTGATCTTCCCCGCGAAGAGCTCCTCGCCGAGGCGCTCGCACTCCTCCCAGTCCCCGAACTGCTCGAGCACCATCAGCAGCGAATCGCGCTCGGTGATCGTCCCGTCCCAGTCGACGATGAGAGTGCCGGCCATGCAATAGAGGCTAGAGGCCGATGCGCGTCTTCCGGCGGATCCCCGTGCGCCGCTGAACGGCGAGGTCCTCCTCGCCGTCCTTCCGCGCCGCCCAGACGAACGCGCCGATCACCACCGCCGCGGTGACGAACGCGATCACGGAGAGCAGGATCCCGACGACGACGGTCACGCGAACGTGATCACGCTCCGGATGCCGTCCTGCGCCTCCATCAGCTCGAAGCCGTGGTTGACCTGGTCCAGCGTGAGCCGATGGGAGATCAGCGACTCGACGTCGATCTCGCCGCGCAGCCAGCGCTCCACGTACTGCGGAACCTGCGTCCGGCCCTTGACGCCGCCGAACGACGAGCCGGTGACGCGGCGACCCGTGATCAGGAAGCGCGGCACGACCTCGAGCATCTCCCCCTTGCCGGCGACGCCGCACATGGTCGCGAGGCCCCAGGCCTCACGCGCCGACTCGACGGCCTGGCGCATCACCGCGACGTTGCCCGTCGCCTCGATCGTGTAATCCGCGCCGAAGCCGCCGGTCTCGGAGCGGATCCACTCGACCGTGTCCTCGCCGGCGGCGCGCGTGTCGGTGGCGCCGTGGTGGCGCGCCTGCGCGAGGCGCTCCTCGGAGAGGTCGATCGCGATGATCCGCCCGGCACCGGCGAGCCGCGCGCCGATCACGGCACCGAGCCCGACCAGGCCGGCGCCGAAGACGACGACCGTCGACCCCGCCTCCACCTGCGCGGTGTTCAGCGCCGCGCCGATCCCGGTCGAGAGCCCGCATGCGAACGGCGCGCAGCCCTCGAGCGGCGCCTCGGGGTTGACCTTCGCGAGCGCGATCTCCGGCAGAACGGCGGCCTCCGCGAACGTCGAGGTGCCCATGAAGTGGCGCAGCGGCTCGCCGCCGCGGTGAAGGCGCGTCGTGCCGTCCGGGAGGTAGCCGAGGCCCTGCTGGTCGCGGATCGCGACGCAGCGGTTCGTCCGCGGGCTGCGGCAGTGGATGCACTCGCCGCACTCGGGCGCGAACAGGGTGACGACGTGGTCGCCCGGAGCAAGCGACGTGACGTCTGGCCCGACCGCCTCGACGACCCCGGCGCCCTCGTGTCCCAGCACGCACGGCGCGTAGCCGCTCGGGTCGGCTCCCGACGCCGTGTAGAGGTCGGTGTGGCAGACGCCGCAGGCGACGATCCGGACGAGCGCCTCGCCCGCCTTCGGCTCTTCCAGCTCGACGTCCTGGACGACGAGCGGCTGCCCGAACTCCTCGAGGACTGCGGCGCGGATGTTCAGAGGTGTGATGTGGCGCCGGCGGGATCCTCGTCGTAGGTGCCCGTGTCGGGCTCCTCGTACCAGGAATAGGCGTAGGTGCCGTCGTCGAGGTCGCGCGCGAAATTCGTCAGCCGCAGCGGGTGGAACGTGTCGCACATCACCGCGAGCTCGTGCGTCTCGGTCATCCCGATCGAGCGCTCGGCGAGCCCGGGATGCGGGCCGTGCGGGATCCCGGACGGGTGCAGCGTCACCGAGCCGACGTCCACGGCCTTCCGCGAGGAGAAGTTGCCGGAGACGTAATAGATCATCTCCTCGCTGTTCACGTTCGAGTGGACGTAGGGGATCGGGATCGCGAGCGGGTCGAAATCGAGCTTGCGCGGGCAGAACGAGCAGATCACGAAGTTCTGGCCCTGGAAGGTCTGGTGGCTCGGGGGCGGCATGTGGATGCGGCCGGTGATCGGCTCGAAGTCCTCGATGTTGAATGTCCACGGGTAGACGTAGCCGTCCCAGCCGACGACGTCGAACGGGTGGTAGTCGAGGACGTAGGTCTGGTACCCGCCGCGCACGCGCACCTTGACGACGTGTTCGCCGCGGTCGCGGTGCGTGCGCAGCTCGGTCGGCGGATGGATGTCGCGGTGGTAGAACGGAGCGTGCTCCATCAGCTGCCCGTACTCGTTGCGGTAGCGCTCCGGGATCTCGATCAGCCCCGGTGACTCGAAGACGAGGTGGCGCTGGGGCCCCTCGGCGGCGAAGCGGTACGTGGTGCCGCGTGGGACGACGACGTAGTCCCCTTCGCGGTACGGCACGTCGCCGAAGATCGTCTCCAGGGTGCCCGAGCCCTCGTGGACGAAGATCACCTCGTCGCCCTCGCCGTTGCGGTAGAAGAAGTCCATCCCCTCGTTCGGCCGCGCGAGCGAGATCTCGACGTCGTCGTTCCACATCAGGAGCTTGCGACCGAAGATCGGGTCGCCCTCTTCCTTGATCCCGTAGGTGCGGAAGTGCCGGTGCGCATGGGCGTCCGGAACCCATTCGTCGCGCTCGATCGGCTCGAAGTCGCCGAGCTCGCGCACCCGGACGGGAGACTGGAGGTGGTAGAGGATCGATTCGTTCCCCGAGAACCCCTCGAGGCCCATGACCTCCTCGTTCAGGAGGGTGCCGTTGTCGCGGAACTGGATGTGCCGCTTCCGCGGAACGTCGCCGAGACGCTGGTACATCGGCATGGCGCGAAGCTTAGTTAGAGTCGCCTTTCCCGGGCACGCCGCGACTCGCTCGGCGGGTGCCGGCTAGTGCAGCGCTTCGGCGCGAGCGCGGCGAGCCGCTTGCCGATCGCCGGCGCGAACTTGAAGGCGTGGCCGGAGCAGGCCGAGCCGACGACGATCCGGCCGTGGCGCTCGATGACGAACCGCTCGTCGTCGGTGGTGGTGTAGAAGCAGCTCTCCGCGCCCTTCGGCTCGGGATTCGCGCGCGGGAAGCGCTCCCCGGTCCACTCGGCGATCTCCGCCACGAGCGCCGGGTCCGGGCCGGCGACGACGTCCGGGTCGGCGGGCGTCCCGCGCTTGTGGCTGCCGACCTTCAGACCATGAGCCGGATCGTGGAGCGAGTAGAAGCCGTGCCCCTTGGTCACGACCTCCGCGACGACGGACGGGGTCTCGCCCTCGAGCTCGAAGTACGCGACGGTCTCGCGCGTCTCGAGGACGGGGAGGTCGATCCCGGCCGGTTCGAGCAAGCGCCGCGCCCAGGGGCCTGCGCAGACGACCACGACCGGCTCCTCGAGCTCGTCGAGCGATCCGACCTTGCGGCCCTCCTCGACCCTGAGCCCGCGCGCGAACGCCGCCACCGCGCGGTCTGCGTAGACGATCCCGGCGTCCGGCTGGAACAGGACGTCCGTGTCGGGCGCCGGCGAGACGCCGAACCTGGCTTCCGCCTCTTCCCGCGTGAGCCGCTCACAAGCTGCACCGCACTCCTGGAGCGCCTGCTGAGAGCTGACCACGCCCTCGCGGTACAGCTCCAGGAACCCGTTGAGGAGGAGCAGCTGCGTCCCGCTCTCCTCCTCCAGTTCGCGCCAGCCCTCGAGCGCCGCCTGCGCGAGCCGCACCCACTCGGTCTCGGGGTACGCCAGCCGGAAGATCCGTGAGCGCCCGTGCGACGACCCCCGGGTGTGGCCCAGCTCGAACTGCTCGTAGACGACGGCGTCGACCCCGGCGCGCCGCAGCGCCCATGCGGTCGCGAGCCCGTTGACGCCTGCGCCGACGACGGCGACGTCAGCCAACCGTGTTCCTGAGCACGCCGATGCCTCTCGACCTCCAGCTCGACCACGTCACCGCGCTGGAGCCAGCGGCCGTCGCCGTGCTCGAGGATGCACCCCGAGCCGACCGTCCCGGAGCCGAGCACGTCCCCGGGCAGGAGCTTGGTGTTGCGGGCGGCCTGCTCGACGATCGCCGCCCAGGAGAACTGGATGTCGCCGAGCTCGCCGCGCGAGCGCTCCTCGCCGTTCACCCGCGCGACCATCGTCCCGCCGGAGCCGTCGAACTCGTCCGGCGTCACCACCACCGGCCCGAGCGAGCGTCGCGAAGTCCTTGCCCTTCGCCGGGCCGAGCCCGACCTTCATCTCCAGCCGCTGGAGGTCGCGCGCCGACCAGTCGTTCATCACCGTGAAGCCGCCGATCTCGCCGTCGAGCCCGATGATCGCCGCGACCTCGAGCTCGTAGTCGAGCTCGGCGGTGCCGTCCGGGTACGGCACCTCGTCCTCGGGCCCGAAGATCGCCGACGGGTTCGAGAAGTAGAAGACCGGCTGCTCGTACCACTCCGGCGGCACCTCCTGGCCGCGCAGCGCGCGGGCCGTCTTCACGTGCTGCTCGAACGCGTAGAAGTCGCGCACCGCCGGCGGCTGGAGAACCGGCGGCCGAAGCAGGACGTCCTCGAGCGGGTACTCCGCGTGCTCGCGCGCGCCGCCGCCGCCGGTGAAGAACGACTGGAGCGTCTGCGCGGCGAGCTGGATCACGCGGTCGCCCTCGATCCGGCCGGGCCAGCCGCGCTCGAGCGCGAGGTCCTTCGGGGTGAACATGCAGAGCTTCACGGTCATCAGGTTCGGTGTGGACGATGATTTCGGAGATCGCGGGCAGCGCGGTGCGGATCTCCTCCTCGATCTCGCTTGCCCGCAAGTGCGCCTCGGCAAGCGGGACTCCCGGATCGAGCCCCAGAGTCAGGAACACGACCAGCCCGTCGTCGGTCTGGAGGAACCGCAGCTCGCGCGGGGCGGCACCCGTGCGCTCGCGGACGACGCGCGCACGAGCTCGGCACCGCGGGCGACCTCCACCCCTCGGGCACGCCGTCCCTCGGCCTCCTCGGCGAGCGGCTCCAGATGGGTCTGCACGGAGTCGACGCCGGGCAGCGCGTCCTCGATCGCGCCCTCGACCTCGTTCGCGACCTCGTGCGCTTCGTCGAGCGACAGGTCGCCCGGCAGCTTCAGGTGCAGCGAGACCTCGGTTCGCCCGTCGACGCGCAGGACGCTGATGTTGTGGATCTCCCGCACGCGCGGGACGCGCAGCGCGGCCGCCTGCGCGAGCTCACGCGTGACCGCATCCTCCTCCGCGGGCTCGACGTGGACGACGACGTCCGTCTCCGGGAGCGCGCGCTGGATCGCCTCCTCGACGCGATCGGCCGCGGCATGCCCCTGCCCGACCGCCGCCCCCGGCGAGACGGTGATCACGACGTCCGCGAAGTGGCGACCGGCCGCCGAGCGGATCCGCAGCCGCCGCAGCGTCACCGGCGGCTCGATCCCTGCGATCGCCGCCCGGGCCGCCTGCCTCGGCCCCGGCCGGCGCCCGGTCCATCAGCACGTCGACGTTCCGCCGCATCAGCCGGACGGCCGCGCTCAGCACGAGCGCAGCGACGAACAGCGCCGCGACCGAGTCGCCGGCCGCCCAGCCGGCGCGCGCCGCGATCAGGCCGACCAGCACCGCGAGCGACCCGGCGAAGTCGCTGCCGAAGTGCACCGCGTTCGAGAGCAGCGCCGCGCTGTGGAAGCGCCGGGCGGTCCGCAGCGAGACGACCGTGCGTGTGACGTCGATCGCCAGCACGAACCCGACGACGAGGAACGCGTACCAGCGCGGGTCGACCTCGATGTGCACCCAGCCCGGCGAGCCGCGCGACCGCGCAGCGCGGCGACCCCGACCGAGACGAGCGCGAAGCACCGCCGCCTCGAACAGCGCCGCGAGGTGCTCCGCCTTCCCGTGCCCGTACTGGTGCGCCTCGTCCGCAGGCCGGCCCGGCACTCCGATCGCGAAGAACGTCAGCAGCGCCGCGATCAGGTCCGTCCCCGAGTGCAGCGCCTCGGAGACGAGGCCGAGCGAGCCGCTCGGGATGCCGGCGGCGAGCTTGAGCGCGATCAGGGCGCAGGCCGCCCCGACCGAGACCAGCGCCGTCCGACGCTGCGCGTTCACGAGGCCTCTAGAGGTTGCCGCGGAGCGCCTGCTCGCGCTCGATCGCCTCGAAGAGAGCCTTGAAGTTGCCCTCGCCGAACGTGCGCGCGCCGTGGCGCTGGATCACTTCGAAGAAAAGGGTCGGCCGGTCCTGGGCCGGCTTCGTGAAGATCTGGAGCAGGTAGCCGTCCTCGTCGCGGTCGACCAGGATCCCGAGCCGCCGCAGGTCGCCCCACGACTCCTCGATCTCGCCGACGCGGTCGAAGGCGTCCTCGTAGTACGCGTCCGGTGTCCGCAGGAATCGAATGCCGCGCCCGTCGAGCGCCTCGACCGTGCGCACGATGTCGTCGGTCTGGATCGCGACGTGCTGCACGCCCGGCCCGGCGTTGTACTCGAGGTACTCCGCGATCTGGCTCTTGCGCCGGCCCTCCGCCGGCTCGTTGATCGGGAACTTGATCTTGCCCTCGCCGTCCGCCATCACCTTCGACATCAGGGCCGAGTACTCGGTGTGAATCTGCTCGTCGTCGTAGTGGATGATGTTCGTCGAACCCGAGCACGTGCTCGTACCACCCGACCCACTCGTCCATCTTCCCGAGCTCGACGTTGCCGACGCAGTGGTCGAGCAGCGTCAGGCCGACACCGCGGTCACCGGCCGTCCGGCTCCACCGCCGCGTACCCGGGCAGGAACGGCCCGGCGTAGTCGTCCCGCGCGACGAACGAGTGGACGACGTCGCCGTAGGTCGCGATCGACGAGACCTGGACCCGGCCGTGGTCGTCCTCGAGCCATTCCGGTGCTCGCGGACGCTACGCGCGCCGCGCTCGACCGCGGCCGCGTAGGCCGCCTCGGCGTCGCGGACCCGGAGCGCGATGTCGCGGACGCCGTCGCCGTGGGTGCAGGCGAAGCGCGTCGCCTCGTGCTCGGCCGACAGCCCGTTCGTCAGGACGAGCGTGACCTCGCCCTGGCGCAGGACGTACGAGGCGCGGTCGCGGATCCCCGTCTCCGGCCCCGCGTAGGCGACCCGGCGGAAGCCGAACGCGTGCTCGTAGTAGTACGCCGCCTGCCTGGCGTTACCGACCCAGAGCTCGACGTGGTCCCAGCCCTCGAGGGGTAGCGCGTCGTGGCTCACAGCACCGATCTTACGGGCTCTTCCTCGAACGAGCGCCGCAGCGGCTCCTCCCGCAACCCGATCGCGACGAGGGCGAGCGCGGCGAGGCAGACGCACGCCGCGAACAGGAACGCGGGCCGGATCGCCTCCGCCAGCTCCTGGCGGACGAACAGCGGCAGATGCTTCGGGATCGGCCCGCGCACGTCCGCTCCGCGCGGGAGCTCGCGCGCCGCGATCACGCCCATCACCGTCACCCCGAGCGTCCCGCCGATCGAGCGCGAGAAGTGGACGAGCGCCGTCGCCGAGCCCATCGTCGAGAGCGGCACGGTGTTCTGGACGGCGACGATCAGCACCTGCATCGCGAGGCCGAGCCCGACCCCGGCGACGGCCGCGTTGCGCGCCACCTCGCCCGCGCCGGTCGCCGCGTCCATCCGCCAGACGAGCACGAGGCCCGCGGCCAGCACTGCGAGACCGGCGACGGCGACGACCTTGTAGCGGCCGCTCCGCGAGACCCACCAACCGGAGGAGACGCTCGCGATCACTGCGGCGAGCATGAACGGGATCACGATCACGCCGGAGGAGGTCGCGGAGCGGCCGAGGACGCCCTGGACGAAGAGCGGCACGTAGACGACGGTGCCGAGGATCGTCATCCCGATCAGGAACAGCGCGGCGGTGCCGACCGCCGCCGTCCGCCCTCGCAGGATCCCGAACGGGAGGATCGTCTCCGGCACGCGCCGCTCGATCCAGGCGAACGCGGCGAGGAGCACGCCGGCGCCGACGAAGGCGCCGACCACCTGCCGCTGAGCTCCAGGCGTACTGGTGGCCACCCCAGACGAGTGCGAGCAGCAGCGAGGCGGTGCCCGCCGCGAGCGCCGCGGCGCCGAGCCAGTCGATCGAGTGCTCCCGCCTGGGCGCCTCCTGCGGCATCGCGACCGCGATCGCGCAGAACGCGATCACCCCGAGCGGCAGGTTGACGATGAATATCCAGCGCCAGCTCGCGTTGTCCGCGATCAGGCCGCCGAGCGGCGGCCCGGCGATCGCCGCCGCTGCGAAGGTCGCGCCGATCAGCCCCTGGTAGCGGCCGCGGTCGCGCGGCGGGACGAGCCCGCCGACGGTCGAGAGCGCGATCGGCACCAGCCCGCCGGCGCCGATGCCCTGGAGCGCGCGAAACGCGACGAGCTGCGGCATCGTCTGGGCGAGCGCGCAGAGCCCGGAGCCGAGCAGGAAGAGCGCGACCGCCCCCAGGAACGGCCGGCGCGCGCCGTAGACGTCGACGAGCTTGCCGTACAGCGGCACCGTCACCGTCAGCGCGAGCATGTACGCGGTGACGATCCACGAGTAGCTCGTCAGGCCCCCGACGTCGGCGACGATCCGCGGCAGCGCGGTGACGACGATCGTCTGGTCGAGCGCGGCGAAGAAGAGCGTCACCATCAGCGCCCCGTAGACGGCGAGCACTCGCCCGAGCGGGTACCGGTAGCCCTCCGGCGTCGCGGCGAGGCGCTCGCGGATCATTCCGCCGGCACCGGAACCGGTGCGGGGCGCCAGTATCGCTCGAGAACGATCCCCGCCAGGATCGTGAACCCGCCGACGACCTCGAGCCAGTGCAGGTGCTCCGAGAGGATCAGGAACGCGAACACTGCGGCAACGAACGGCTGCACGTTCGCGAACAGCGTCGCCCGCGCCGGTCCGACGCGGTGGACGGCCGTGAACCAGAGCAGGTTCGTCAGGAAGAGCGGGCCGACGATCGCGAACGCGAGGCAGACCCAGATCAGCGGGCTGAGCGAGCTGTAGTCCTGGGAGGCGATCTGCGGCGAGCTCAGCGCCACGAACGGAACGCACATCACGCAGAGCACGACGGCGCTGATCCGATACGGGGAGTAGCGCCGCATCAGTGGTGCGATCAGGACCGAGTAGCAACCCCAGGACGCCGAGAGCGCGAGCGCGAGCAGGACGCCGCCGAGGTCGGACGAGATGCCCCCGCCCGAGCCCAGCGCGACGAGCGCAACGCCCGCGAATCCGACCGCGGTCGCGATCCAGAACTGGGGCGTCAGCCGCTCCAGCCCGACGAGCGACGCGACGATGGCCGTGAAGATCGGAGTCGTCCCCATGATCAGCGCCACCGTCGTCGCCGAGCTCAGCTTCAACGCGTAGACGAACGAGACCTGGTTGATCAGCAGGAATCCCGCGGCGAGCGCGATCAGGAACAGGCTCCGCCGGCCGCCGACCGACAACGACCGCTCGAGGAACAGCGTCACGCTGACCGCCAGCAGCGCCGCCGCCGCGTACCGGAGCGCGCCGTAGGCGAGGGGCTGGAATCCGTGGGTCAGGACGTAGCGCGTGACCGTGACGTTGAAGGCCCAGATCAGCACCGTGGCCACGAGGATCAGGTCGACGGTGGCTGGGCGCCGCATCCTCCGACCCTAGCGACGCTGGAGCCGCGCGAACTACGATCCGCACATGCCGACGAGCAGACGAAGCTCTCGGGGGCCGTCGCCGCGCTCGGCGGCGACCTGAACCCGATGCTCGGCGAGGTCCAGGGTCGCGGCCGCCGTCGCCGACCGGGACGGAATCATCCGCTGGCAGAACGAGCGCTGGACGGAGCTCGCCGGGGACTGTGTCGGCCGGCCGCTCGCCGAGCACGTCGCTCCGGAGAGCAGCCACGAGTGGAGGCGCGAGTTCACCAAGAAGGTGATCGGCACCGCCCGGACGTCGGACTACCAGATCAACATGATCGCCCCTGACGGAACCCACATTCCGATCGACGTCAGCTCGGTCGTCGTCGAGGGAAGCGACCACCGAGTCGTCGGGGTGTTCGGCCTCGTCGAGCCTGTCGCCCAGGGCTTCAAGCCGCCCAAGCTCGTCGCCAACCTGACGCCCCGCCAGCTCGAGGTACTGCATCTGCTCGACCACGGGCTTTCCACGCCGCAGATCGCCGGGCGGCTCGGGATCTCGATCGAGACGGTCCGCAACCACATCCGCGCGATCCTGCGGGCGCTCGGCGTCCACTCGCGGCTGCAGGCGGTCGCCGAGGCGCGAAAGCGGGGCATCGTCGCGAGCTGATCCAGGTGGCGCGGACGCATCGGGACGCTCATCGACCGCCTGGAGTAGCCAGTAGGCTTCCCGGCGTGCCGACGATCGAGGAGATCGACGCCCTCGTCGGGCCTGCGACACCCCACTTCGCCTACCAGATCCGCGCGCGCGTCGAGGAGCTGATCCGGGACCTGCCGGAGGAGAACCCGGTGCGCCGCCACGGCGTGGAGAAGATGGAGCTGCTCGACCGGCTCGGGCATGCCTCGTCGAAGGCCGAGGAAGGCCCGCGCGAGGCAGAGTCGCGGCCGGGCTGGAAGCAGATCCCGAGCTCCGCACCCGCCGACCAGCCGCTGCCTCGACGGTGAGCGTAGGCTCGACGGAGCTCAACAGAGAGCGGAGGTGCCGGCTTTGCCGGCGCCGGAGCGGAAAGTGACGCCACAGTCGGTCCTCGTCACCGGGGCCTCGCGCGGCATCGGGAAGGAGATCGCGCGCCGGTTCGCGGAGGCAGGAGCAACGCGGATCGCGATCGGCTACCTGCGGAACGACGCCGCAGCCGAGCAGGCGGCCGAGGAGCTGCGGAGCCTCGGCGCCGAGCCCGTGCTCGTCCGCGGGAACATCGCCTCTACGCGGGTCGCCGAGGAGATCGCCGGGCTCGGGCCGCTCGATGCGGTCGTGCACGCGGCCGCGACGGGCGTGATCCGCCCCGCGCTCGAGACCACGGACAAGCACTTCGACTGGACGATGGCCGCGAATGCGCGCGCCTTTCTCTCGCTCGCCCGCGCCACGGCGCCGCAGATGCAGCCTGGCTCCTCGCTCGTCGCCATCTCCAGCCTCGGCTCCATACGCGTGCTCGAGAACTACGTCCTCGTCGGCACGTCGAAGGCTGCCCTCGAGGCGCTCGTCCGGTACCTCGCAGTCGAGCTGGCGCCGCAGGGAATCCGCGTGAACGCCGTCTCGGGCGGGGTGGTCGACACGGACGCGCTCGACCACTTCCCGAACCGTGAGCAGATGCTCTCGGCGAGCACGGAGCGCACGCCGGCCGGCCGGCTCGTCGAGCCGCGCGACATCGCCGACGCGGTCGCGTTCCTCTGCTCGCCCGGGGCGGAGATGATCCGCGGCCAGACCCTCGTGGTCGACGGCGGGTTCTCGCTTCGCGTCTGAGCCGGGTGTTACAAGGCTCACGTGTGGCCGACTGACGAGAACCGGCAGGCCTGGGAGCAGCGCTACGCCACGCGGAGCCCTGGGCTGCCGGACGCGGTCCGGGAGCGGCTGCCGAACGTCGAGGGCAAGCACGTCCTCCACCTGCCGTGCGGGACCGGCGAAGCCGCCGCGCAGCTGATGGAGCTCGGGGCGCTCGTCACCGGCGTCGACCCGTCCGAGGCGAAGCTCGCCGCCGCGCGGCAGCGCGCGCCGGATGCGGCGTTCTTCCAGACCGAGCTCGCCGAGCTGCCCCTCCAGCTGCGGCGCAGCCGTTTCAGTCTCGTCTACGCGAGCGAGGGCGCGCTCGGCATGGTGCAGGAGCTCGGGCTGTTCGCCTCCGCGCTCGCCTCGGCGCTGCGCAAGAACGGGCGCCTGATCCTCCACGACTGGCACCCGGTCTTCCTCTGCATCGACCCGATCGGCCTCCGCTGGCGGGACAGCTACTTCACGCCGGGGCTGTGGCGGCTCGGCGAGATCGCGGTCGCGTTCGGAGCCCCGCTCGACGTCACCGAGCTCGCCGAGCTGCCGCCGGCCACAGACGACCCGGGCGCGGCGAGGATCGACCCGCGGATGCCCGTCAACTTCCTCCTCGACGCGACGAAGGGATAGGGCTCTACTGGCTCTCGCGCATGAACCCCTGGCGCGCCGCGCTGACGAGCGCGACCGCTTCGGGGAACAGGACCCGCATCGCGTCGCGGAGCGCGAGCGCCTGCTCGTCCGCGCCGCCCTTCGCATCCACGCGCGAGAGCGCGGCGGCGGTGAGCTCGACCGCGGTGTTCAGGGTCAGCGTCGCGAACTGCTCGCGCTGCGCCTCGGCGACCGACTCCGCCTGCTGCTCGGCGAACTCGCGCAGCCCGCGCATCAGATCCTCGGGATCGCCGCCGAAGGGGAAGCTGAAGCCGCCTTCCATCTCGATCCAGGCTAGCTGAGCTCGAGCTTGTAGCCGCCGAGCACGTCGGTCTCGAGCTCGCCGACGACCGCCATCGCCTGCTGCATCGCGGCGCCGAAAGGGGAGCCCGTCACCTCGCCGAGCGCGTGCTCCAGGCGCCGCGTTGCCACGCCGATCGCGTCGAGGTGGGCCGGGGTCGCGAGCCGAGGCGGCGCGCCGATCGTCCGCTCGAGCTCGAGCGCAGCCTCCTCCGCCTCGTCGATCCCCTCCGGGTTCTCCGTCAGCCGCAGCGAGACCAGCTGGGCGCGCAGCTCTTCGAGCTGGCCCCCGCCCGCCGCCTCCTCCGCCAACTCGCAAAGGGCTGCGATCGACACCGCCGCGCGCACGAGCCCTCGCTCGCGCAGTGGCCGCCCGTCCGAGTCGAGTGCGAGCCAGCTCCTCGAGCCCGCCCCGTCGAAAGAGCACAGGTAGACGCGCTGTCCCGGCTCGGGCTCGGTCGGCAGCACGCCCGAGAGCGACTCGCCAGGCCCGGCATGCGCCGCCGCAGCGGCCGCGATCGCGTCCAGGTCCGCCTGTAGCTCCACCCGGCGAAGAGTGTCGCCTACGATTGAGGGCAGTGCGACGCAAGCATGAGCATCCGCCCGAGGACCAGACGTTCGCCGAGGCGCAGGAGCACCTGAAGACGCTGATCGACGCCGAGGTCAAGAGCCGGGAGGCCGAGCTCATGCGAACGCTCTCGATCCAGCGCGCGGATGCGTCTGCACAGCTGGCCGAAGAGCACCGCAAGCTGACCAACGCACGCCGCGACGAGATCACCCGCGCCGAGCAGAGCATCCTGACCGAGCTCTCGACCCGGCTCGTCGCCGCCCAGAAGGAGTTCGAGGGCAAGATGTCGAGCTGGACACAGGACCTCGAACGCCTGCGTGAGGGGCTCGCGGCCCAGCTCGCCAGGCTCGAGGAGCGGCAGCGCCAGCTGATCACCGAAGCAGAGAAACGCTTTGCCCGCGAGACGGAGCGGCTGACGTCGGAGGCCGACGAGAGCCGCTCGGCGCTGGCGCGGCTGCGGGCCGAGATCGAGCGGCAGATCAAGGAGTCGAACGACTCCGCGGCGAGCGAGCTCGAGACCCACGCCGCCGAGCGGCGGCGCGCCCTCCACGAGGTCGCCGACCGCCTGCGGAACCGGGAGCGGACGCTCGCGGAGCAGATCGAGCGAGAGCTCGCGGAGAGCGTCCGCAAGGTCAGCGAGTCGTTCGGCGACATCGAGCGGCGCCTGGTCGACCAGGTCGAGAAGTCGGTTGCGCGCGAGGCCGCGCGGCTGACCGAGGAGGCGGCGATCGAGTTCAACTCCGCGATCCGGACGACCCGCGAGGAGGCCGCGCGCCGGCTCTCCCGCGAGCTCGACCGGGCGATCGAGTCATTCTCGCGGCAGGCGGAGCGCCTCCTTGGCGAGCGGCTTGCCGAAATCGGCCAGTCCGGGGGCGGCCAGATCGAGCGGCGGCTCCAGAACGTGATCGGCGAGCTCGAGCGGCGCCAGGAGGAGTTCATCACGCAGCTGGAGCGCCGGATGGCGCAGGCGGAGACCAGAATCCGCCAGCGGATGGAGAGCCCGGCGGGTGTCTCAGGGCGCCACCCCGACGAGTGATTGCGCGCCAACCTCTCCGACAAGGGATCGTCTAAGAGAAGGCGAACGAAAGCGCGTGACTCAGATGACCCAGATCGCCGAATCCCAGCCGACCGAGCGTGCGAAAGTGCAGAGCTGGCGCCTCCACGTACTGATCGAGGCGGGCTACCCGCTTCCGCTCGCAGAGAAGCTGGCGGACAGCGAGGCGGACCTCCATCGCGCGGTCGAGCTGGTCGAGTTCGGGTGCGGCCACGAGACGGCCGCTCGCATCCTCCTCTAATCGACGGCCGTCACCGCGTCGCCCGGTCGGAGCTCTCCGCCGGAGAGGATCTCAGCGTTCAACCCTGCGCGGTGCACGAGCGCCTCGATCACACCCGGCGCCGTCCGCGCCTGCAAGGTCGTACAGGGCTCGCAAAGCTCGATTCCCCGGCACTCGGTCTCGCCGACTCGGAAGCGCTTGCCGACGAGCGCGTTCAGGTCGACGCCACGCGTGAGGAGGTTGCGTCCCGACGCGGCCGCATCGATCTCCAGCCCGTGCTCCGTGAGCGCGTACTCGAGCTGCTCCGCCTCGATCAGCGTCAGCTCCTGCTCGGGCCGGCCGGTGTCGAAATAGCGGTTGCCTTCGAGCCCCTTCCCGGCAACGGCCGTTACCGACTCGACCGGATGCGGCAGGTCGCCGCGGTTCGCGGAGATGAAGATTGCCTCGACTCGCCCCTGACCCACGAGCCCCATCTTACGATGGGGACATGAAGGTAGAGCCGCTCCTCTACGGCGACCGCAAGGTCTTCACCGTCGCGGGCTTCAACCGCGGGATCGCGACCTGGCTTCAGCGGCTGCCGACGATCTGGGTGGAGGGCGAGGTGACGGAGCTGCGCCGCCAGGCCGCGTGGCAGACCGTCTTCTTCACGCTCAAGGACCCGGAGAACGGCGCCTGCCTTTCCGCGGCCATGCCGCGCGGCCAGTTCGACGCGCTGCGGCTCGAGCTCCGGAACGGCGAGCGCGTCCACGTCTACGGCCGCCCGGAGCTGTGGGAGCAGAAGGGCGAGCTGCGGCTGCGGGCGATGTCGATCGAGCGCTTCGGGCTCGGCGAGCACCTCGCCGCGCTCGAGCGCCTGAAGGAGAAGCTCGCCGCCGAGGGGCTGTTCGCGGAGTCGCGCAAACGGGCGCTCCCGCGGCTGCCGCGCCGGATCGGGCTCGTGACCGGGAACGACGCAGCCGCGAAGCGCGACGTCCTGACGACGATCCAGGCTCGCTTCCCGCCCGCCCGCGTCCTGGTCGCCGAGACCTACGTGCAGGGCCCGCGCGCGGCCGCCGAGATGGTCGCCGCGCTGGAGGCCGTCTGCGCAGAGCCCGAGATCGACGTCGTCGTCCTCGCCCGCGGCGGCGGCAGCTTCGAGGACCTGCTTCCGTTCAGCGACGAACGGCTCGTCCGTGCCGTCGTCGCTTGCCCCGTTCCGGTCGTGACCGCGGTCGGCCACGAGCAGGACACGCCGCTCTGCGACCTGGCGGCCGACCGCCGCGCGTCGACCCCCACCGCCGCCGGCAAGCTGGTCGTCCCCGACCTCGAGGAGCTGCTCGCCGGGCTCGCGCGGGCACGAGACGGCCTGGCCCGCGGGACGCGGAGGTCACTGGAGCGCCACCAGACCGGCCTGGCGCACACGCACGAGCGGCTGCGCCGCGCGCCCGCACTGCTCGTCGAGCGCCGCCGCGCTGCCCTCACCCAGGCCGGCGGCCGGCTGCGCACGCTCTCACCGCGCGCGACGCTCGAGCGCGGCTACGCGATCGTCCGCCGGGACGACCGGCTCGTCCGCTCGACCACCGAGGTGACCACGGGCGACACGATCGGGGTCGAGGTCGCCGACGGCTCGTTCGGAGCGCGCGTCGAATGACCTACGAGGAAGCAGAGAAGGAGCTGACCCAGATCGTCGAGCGGCTCGAGCGCGGCGAGGCGAGCCTCGACGAGGCGCTGAAGCTCTGGGAACGCGGCGAGGAGCTCCACCGCTTCTGCGTCGGCCAGCTCGACGCCGCGGAGGGCAAGATCGAAGAGCTCGCGAAGCGAGTCGACGCGGCTCGCCCCGCTCGATAAGCTCGGGCACATGGCTATCCCTTTGGAACTGCTGCGCAAGATCGACCTCTTCGAGGAGATGTCGAAGAAGGAGCTCGACCGGCTCGCGAAGTCGTTCCGCGAGAGCCGTTTCTCGGCCGGCGAGACGATCGCCGCCGAGGGCACGCGCGGCGTCGGCTTCTTCGTGATCGGCGAAGGCACCGTGCGCTACAGCGTCCGCGGCGAGGAAGTCGGCGAGGCCGGCCCCGGCGACTACTTCGGCGAGATCGCTCTGATCGACGACGGCCCGCGCACCGCGACCGTCACGGCCGGCAGCAACGTCACCGCGTACGGGCTCGCGTCCTGGGAGTTCCAGCCGCTGGTCGAGGAAAACGCGGCGCTCGCCTGGGAGCTGCTTCAGGGGATGGCGAAGCGCCTACGCGCCGCGAACCAGGACTCCTAGCCGCTCACCGAGCTCGACGAGGTCGTCCTCGGCGCGCGCCGGGTCGCCGCTCAACGCCTCGGCATCGCCCTCGAGCACCAGGCCGCCGAAGACCACGCAGCGGGTGCCGGCCTCGGCGCAACGCCGGGCCACGATCGCCGGCGCCTTCCCCTCCCACGTCGTCCGGTCGACCGCGCCCTCGCCCGTGACGACGAGTTCGTAGGACGCCGGGTCGAAGCCGAGCAGGTCGAGCACGGCCTCCGCGCCGGGGACGAGCTCGGCCCCGAGCGAGGCGAGTGCGGCACCGAGCCCGCCGGCCGCCCCGGCACCGGGTAGGTCTGCGTAGGGGGCGAGCCGGGCATCGGCGCGGAACCGCGCCTCCAGCTCGGCGACCTGCTCCGGCGTCGCGCCCTTCTGCGGCCCGAAAAGCAGCGGCGCGTCGTAGAGCCGCGTCGTCACGTCGCAGAGCACGCGCGTCGGCCCCGGGAGCTCGCCGAGTACCTCGAGCAACCCTGCCCCGGCGTCCATCGTCGCCGTGCCGCCGACCGTGACGGCGAGCGGCCCGGGCTCGAGCTCGCGGATCCAGATGCCGAGCCCGTGGGACGACGCGGCCATCACATCGAGCCGCGACGGATCGAGCGGGATCGCCTCGGCTGCCTCCACCACCCGTGTCCCATCCCCCAGGAAGCCCGTGCGGGCAATCCGCGGCCGGCCGAAGGCGTCGGCCACGTGCACAGGCTCGAAGCGAGAGCAGAGTGCGTCGAGCGTGCCCTCTCCCCCGTCCCCGATCGGCATCGCGTCGGCAGTGACTCCCGCCTTCCCGAAGCCCCGCACCAGCGCCTCTGCGGCGACCGCCGCGGGCAGGACGCCCTTGAGGCTAGCCGGGCACGCGAGCGCTTGCGGGCTCACGCTCGGGAGGCTCCTCCGGCGCCTGCGCGCTCTCCGGGACGTTTGCTCCCGCCGCCCCGGGCATCGCGCGCAGCCGCGCGAACGACAGCCCTTCGCGGCCGAGGAAGATCAGCCCCATCCCGACGCCGACCGACGCCTCGATCGCCTGGAGCCCGAGCCCGAAGGCAAACCCCGTCCCGTAGTCCACCCCGTACTGGACGAGGGGCAGCGCGATCGCCGCCTGTACGAGCCCGACGTTGCCGGGCCAGAGCGGGACGATCGTCGCGACGTTCATCAGCAGCAGCACGAGCCCGGCCGCCGGCAGCGACTCGTGGATGTTGAAGGCGAGCATCGCGGTATAGACCGCGAACAGCTGGCACGTCCAGCCGGCGCACTGCCCGGAGACGGCGATCACGGTCGGGCGGAACTGCCGCATCACGCCGAGGCCGTGCCGCGCCATCGTCACGACGCGCCGCACTGTCCCCAGTCCCTCGAGCCGCGTGTGCCCGTGGTGCCGTGCGGTCGCGAACGCGAACAGGAAGAGCCCGACGCCGATCGCGAGCACGATCGCGAGGCTCGTGAAGGCCCAGTTCGGGATCTTCGCGGTGGAGAGCACCCAGACGACGAGGATCCCGACCGGGACGAGGTCGAAGACCCGGTGCGCGAAGACGGTGCCGACGAGCGTCGGCCAGAGCCCCTTGCGGCGGTCGGTCGTCCTCCGGGTGAGGACGGCGACGCGGGCGAGCTCTCCGACACGGCCCGGCAGCACCGCGTTTGCGAGCAGACCGACCGAGAACGCCGAGAAGACGAGCCCGAAGCGGGGGTGCGGCGGCGGCATCGCCGAGTGGATCACCGTGTCCCAGGCGGCCGCCCGCGCGACGACCGAGAGGAGATTGAGCCCGACCGCCGCCGCGACCCACTTCCAGTCGACGGAGGTGAAGGCGTCCTTGAAGTCGCCCCAGTGCGGCCCGTGCCACCAGAGCAGTGCGCCGACCCCGGCGAGGAACGCGAGCGCGATCCCTCCGCGAGTCCACGGGGACCGCGGGATCCCCACCTTCCACTTCATGCGGCGACCTCGCGGTAGATCTGCTCGAGCCGCTCGGCGATCCCGTCCCACGAGTAGCGCTCGACCGCGATCCGACGCGCGTGCTCGCCGAGCTCGCGCCGCCGCGGCTCGTCCTCGAGCAGGTTTCCGACGGCCTCGGCGAGCGCGTCGGAATCGCCGACCGGGAAGAGCACGCCCGTGTCGTCGGTCATGACCGCCTTGTACCCCGGAATGTCGGATGCCACAACCGGCACCGCGCAGGCGAACGCACGCGTCAGCACCATCCCGAAGCTCTCCATCCCGACCGAGGGCGCGACGAGCGCCTTCGCGCGCAGCAGCTCCTCGGTCAGCTTCTCCTGCGGGAGGAAGCCGAGCACGTCGATCCCCTCGCTCGAGACGCGGTGGCGCGTGAGCAGCAGGTGGACGGCGAGCGGATCGGCCCCCACGAGCCGCAGCCGGGCACCGGTGCGCCGGTGGATGTCCGGCCAGGCGCGGAGCAGCACCGGCATCCCCTTGCGGGGGTCGTGCCGGCCGATGAAGACGATCGAGTTCTCGCGGTTCGCGGGGTCGGCCTCCGGCGGGATCAGGACGCCGTTCGGGATCACCTCGAAGTCGTACGGCAGCCAGCGCTCGGCGGAGATCTTCGCCTGGTCGGAAACAGCGATGCAGTGGTCGATTCGGTCGAGCAGGAAACCCCATGAGGGCAGGCCGTACCGCATCCAGCGCAGCTCGCCCGCGGCGTGCCAGGTCGCGACGAGCGCGCACTTCGCGAGCGCGAGCGTGGCGACGCAGACCGCCGGCGTCATCGGCTCGTGCAGGTGAAGAACGTCGAACCGCTCCCGCGCGAACACCCGCTTGAGTCTGAACGGGACTCTCGGGCTCAGGCAGAGGTTCGGCAGCGAGCCGTTCGCCGGGACGATCACCGTCCGGCCGATCGGGATCACGCCGGGCGGTGGCTCGCCGTGACGGCCGTGCCGCGGGTGCAGCGCGCGCGTGAACGTGCCGGGCGGGTCGTTCCCGATGATGATCCGGACGTCGAGCCCGCGGGCGCGCAGCGCCTCCGCCTGGAGCTCGGCGTGCTCCAGGACGGCCCCCCAGAAGGACCACGAGAACGGGACGACGATGCCGACCTTCATGCGCCGAAGAGCCTAGATGGTTGATGCCGTGAGCTCGTCGACTCCGGGCCGCGAGCTGGGCGCGCTGGGGCGCGGCGACGGGCCGGCGCCGACACCGGGAGTATCGGCGCCGGCGCGGCGACGTGAAGCTGCCGGGCGGAGGAGACCGGCTTGGCCGGTCTGCGCCGGACGGCAGCGGCCCAGCCCGCCCAGATCGCGTCCCGGACGCACGAGAGCGCGGCATTAACCATCTGGCAGCCGGACGTTATGCTCGGCTCGTGTTCGAGGACGGCCTCGCCGAGCTGCACACCCATCTCGGCGGATCGGTGGCCTCGGAGATCCTCTGGTCGATCGCGCACGAGCAGGGCATTGCGCTCCCGGTGAAGGACTTCTGGGAGTTCGACCGGCTCGTCACCGTCTCCGACCCGCGCGGCGTCCCCGACCTGAACGCGCTGGACGCGATCTACCACTGGACGGAGCTGATCCAGTCGAGCCCGCTCGCGGTCGAGCGCTCGGTGCACACGGCGATCGGCGGCGCGTACCGCTCGCAGCGGATCACAACGCTCGAGCTGCGTTTCAACCCGATGAAGCGAAACCGCGGCGGCGAGCGCGACCTCGACCACATCATCATGGCCGCGGCGCGCGGGCTCGACCGGGCGTCGCTGGAGTACCCGCAGGTGCGCGCCGGGCTGATCCTGATGATGGACCGCACCTTCGACGAGCGGCAGAACGCGATCATCGTCGAGAAGGCGATCCGCTACGCGTCGCGCGGGATCGTCGGGATCGACATCGCCGGGCCGCGGCCCGGCGGCGAGCGGTACCATACTCGGCGCTGGCCCCGCTATGCGACGAGGCGCGCGCGGCCGGCCTCGGCGTGACGATCCACGTCGGTGAGGAGGGCGGCGACTACGGCATCGAGGAGATCGGCGAGGTCGTCGAGACGCTGCGGCCGGACCGCATCGGCCACGGGATCCTCGCAGCGCGCCAGCCGGAACTGATGGCGGAGATCCGCGACCGCGGGATCGTCCTCGAGATCTGCCCGACCTCGAATCTGTTGACGAAGGCACTGCCGGACGAGGCCGCTGTGCGCCAGACGTTCCGCGCCTTCGTCGAGAACGGCGTCCGTTTCACGATCGCGACGGACGGCCCGGAGATGATGCGGACGCATCTGCGCGACGAGCTGGAGCTACTCCGCCGGATCGGCGCGCTGGACGAGGACGAACTGCGCGAGGCCAACGCGCGCGGGCACGAGGCGTCGTTCGTGCGCGGTTCTGCGGTCGCGGCAGGGGAGGTAATCGCTCGAAATACACCCTTCGGTCAATGGTCGGCGCGCCCCGCCGCGAATAGCGTGCGCGCCATGTACACGACTCTCATGGTCGCGCCGCCGAGGATCACCCAACGGCAGCGCGAGGTCGTCGCCCTCATCGCCGCCGGCTGCTCCAACGAGGAGGTCGCTCAGCGCCTCGAGATCTCCGCGCGGACGGCCAAGGCGCACTCCGACGCTCTTCGGCAGAAGCTCGGAGTGCCACGGCGCAGGCAAATCCCCGCTGCGTTCCGTCGGTTGACAGGCGAGGACCCGCTGGAGATCCCCCTGGGCAGTTCCAGCGGGGATCGTTGATCGAGCTCCCCGCGTCTGCCGCCTGGGCTGCAGACGCGGGGGCTTCGATTTCTCACCGCAACGGAGTACAGTCCGCCAAAGGGGACGCGTCCCCTGGGTGGGCTATGGCAGGTATCGAGACGGCTGTCGAGGCTGCTCGCCGCTACATCATCAAGCGGCCTCGCCTGACGCGGCTTCTCGACAAGGCCAACGCACGCGTGCTGATGCTGATCGGCCCTGCCGGCTTCGGAAAGACAACGCTGGCCCGAGAATGGGCCGGCGAACGGACGCACGTCTGGTACCAGGGCACAACGGCGACGGCTGACGTCGCAGCGCTTGCCGCCGGCCTCTCGGTGGCTGTCTCGGAGCTGATCCCCGAAGCCGGTAACCGAATGCTCCATCGCATGCGTGCGACCGGCACGCCCGAGGAAGACGTCGACGTCTTGCCGAGCTCTTTGCGGAGGATTTGGCGAGTGGCCGGAAGACGCCTGGCTCGTCTTTGACGACTACCAGTTCGCGATGGAGGCGAGAGCGCCCGAGCGCTTCATGGAGGTGCTGCTTCGCGATGCACCGGTGCGCTTGCTCCTCACGAGCCGCAAGCGTCCGTCGTGGGCGTCGGCGCGGCGGCTGCTGTACGGCGAGATCTACGAGCTGGGCCGTAACGAGCTCGCGATGGACCAGGACGAGGCGGCGACCGTGCTGTCGCATCGAAAGGACGCGGCCGCTGCCGGCTTGGTCGCGCTCGCGGAGGGCTGGCCGGCAGTGATCGGGCTTGCGGCGCTTACGGATGAGCTTGAGCTACCCGAGGGCGATGTGCCGGACCGTCTCTACGAGTATTTCGCCGAGGAGCTCTATCGCGCTGCTTCGTTCGAGACCCAAGAGGCGCTATCGAAGTTAGCCCTCGCACCCTCCTTGGCGCATGGAGTGCCTGAGTTACTTCTCGGTGATCGCGCCGACGCGATTCTCTCCGAGGCACTGCGACTCGGCTTTCTCACTTCCGCCCAGCCTGGCTTTCTTGATTTTCATCCCCTGCTCAGAACATTCCTCGATTCCCGCAGCACCGATCCAGCAGTCAAGACAGCTCTTGCGACACAAGTCGCTCGCCATTTGGCTCAGCGCGAGCAATGGGACGAGGCCTTTCTTCTTGTTGACCGCTTCTTTTCGGAGCGGATCTTCGAGGAGTTGCTCGAAGGAGCGCTGCAAGACCTTTGCGAGAGGCGCGCTTTCCGACGCTAACTCTGTGGCTCAAACTCGCCCGCGCCCAAAGAGCTGACTCGGCATCGTCGACTTCGCTGAAGCGGAGGTCGCGTTCCGACAAGCGATGTGGACGAGGGCGGAGCACTTTGCCGCCCGCGCCGCTCGCCGACTTCCTCAATCGCACCGTCTCATTTCGCATGCCTTCTACACCGCCGGGTCCAGCGCGCACATGGATTACCGGAACCAAGACGGGCTAATTCACTTCGGCAACGCGCGGGAGGCCGCTTTCGATCAAGCGAGCCTCCGCGATGCGATCTGGGGTCAGATCATGTGCTCCGTAGACCTAGGTCGAGACGACGACGTGCCCGGTCTCCTCGCCGAACTCATGACGCATGACGACGGCAGCGCGATGAGTCAACTTCGCGCAACCTCCGCCGACGTCTTGATCGGCATCCGCACGGGGCAGACGCAAGGCCTACTTGCACGAGTCGAGACCGCACAGCACCTCGTTGCTCGAGTTCAAGACCCACTTGCGGTCTCATCGTTCCAGACTTCATACGCGTTTCTCTTGGCCATCGCAGGCCGGTACGAAGAAGCTCTGCGCGTTGCAGGCGAGGCCGAGTCGTACGCGAAGGCTGAGCGCCTCATCTTCGTCCTCCCCCACGCGAAGAGGATGAAGGTGATGGCGAATCTGGGTCTTAGACGCTTTTCTCGAGCTGGTCGCCTCATCGACTCACTCGAACGAGACGCACAGCGCGCTGAGAACGACTTCCTAAAGGTGGAAGCTCGACTACTCCGGGCCCGCCTGTTGCTTTCCCAGAACCTCTTCGACCGAGCTGTCGATGCCATGAGCGCCTCACCGGAGCGTTTTCCTTTCGAAGGGGAACGAGCCGAGTACCTAGCGACTCTCGGACTCTCACTTGCCTGCGCAGGCGAGCGAAGCAGGGCGCTCGCTCACGCCGAGAAAGCAGAGAGCTGTGGCACGCACGATAGAAGCCGCGGTCCTCGTACCGTGCACGCGCGCGATCGTGAGCTCGCTCGGCGGTTGCGAGGATGCAACGGAGCTGAGCGTGTCGGCATTCCAGACAGCGCTTGAGCTCAAGAACGTCGACTCGTTCGTCCTTGCCTACCGAGCCTGCCCGCAGCTTCTCAGCCATGTTGCCGGCAACTCAGCAGCTTCTGATGAAGAACTCCGTCGAGTGCTCGAGAGTGCAAAGGACCAAGGCCTGGCCGGCCAGCATGGCCTTTCCGCCGCCAATGCCGGACGTGATGTCCTGTCACCCCGCGAACGCGAGGTGCTGACGATGCTTGCTCAGGGGTTGACCAATCGCGAGATCGCTAGTGCGCTGTACATCAGCGAAGCGACGGCGAAGGTTCACGTCAGGCACATCTTGGGCAAGCTGGGCGTCCGCACTCGCACGGAAGCGGCAGTCAGAGCTGCCAGCACCGAAGGTCACCAAACGTCTTAGGCTGCTTGCTCGCGCGGCGCAACTGAATAGTGATCCTGCGCCGCGAGTGTGAAGTCTTCACCGGTCCCAGTGCGGTAGTCCTCCGAAGCTCCGGCGAGAATGGCTTCGAACGCGGCGACAACGGTCGTGTCGAATTGCCCTTCAACGGCCTTGCGCAAGCCGCATTCGCGCCACGCGGCTAGGCATGGCGTCGCGGTATGGTCGATCAGACGTCATCGCGTTGTAGGCGTCGGCGACAGCGATGATTCGCGAAATCAGCGGAATCTCATCCTCTGCGATGCCGTCGGGATAGCCCATCCCGTCCACTCGTTCGTGATGGTGCCGGACGATCGTCGCGATCTCGGCGTAATCCTCTACTTTCGCGAGAATACGCTCCCCGATGGCGGAGTGCTCCTGCATTTGCCGTCGCTCCTCCAACGTCAAAGCTCCGGGCTTCTCAAGGAGCCCCGGCGCTAGCCCGATCTTCCCGATGTCATGCACCAGCCCGCAGAGATGGGCGAGCTGCTGATCGGTTTCTGACAATCCCATCCGCTCCGCAATATCACGCGCGTAGATCGCCACGGCGGCCGAGTGTCCGGCTGTATACCGATCCCTGGCGTCCAGCGTGGCAACGAGGGCAGTAGCAAACGAGAGGTTCGCACGCTCGAGGCGCTGATTCGCAGCGCCCAAGTCATCGGCAAGCTGACTCTTGTCCTGGTAAAGCGCAAAGAGCTTGTGGAAAGCCAAGGCCGGCACCAGGAACAGCGGCAACGTAAGCGGCGAGACCTTCTCGTACGCAATCGCAAGTAGACCGACGAGCGGCGCATAGAGCGGTACGGACGCGAGCGTAACCGGGAGAAGTTCGCGAATGAGCGGCTTCGCATCGTGCCCGCGCAGCCAGTAGGTGACCGACACAAAGGTTAGATCCACTAGCTCGACCACCACGCCGCCGGCGAGAGCCGCCGCCGCCACAGATCCAATGTCGCTGCCTGCGAGGGACGCCGCGGCCGCGGCAGCAAGGCCTGTCAGAGCACCATTGAGTGCGCGACTCAACGAGTAGGTCGCCCACTTCAAGTACGGGCGGGCGAAACGCGCCGAGCATCGATGCCGCACCGACAACCATTGCGGCCAAGAGGCCCCAGTAGCACCGCGGCAAGAAGCACAAGAAGGTTCGAGATCGAGCTCTCAACGGCGGCGCCTCTGACAAGTTGGACACTCGCACGCTCAGCAACCGCCCCGGCCGTTGCCAAGAATGCCAGCGTCCAAAAGGATCCCGAGCCCCAGCCGGCTGCCGCCAGAGCCGCCGCGAGCGCCGGCTACTCCAACGGCGAGGGCGGCGATGTACGACAGCAGGCGCAAAGGCAAGTCGCCATAGGACCTGTGAGTTCTCGGGTTTGGCGTCAATGTTTGCATTTGTCCCTCGAACGAGGTATAAGCCGTACTGCCGTTAGTCCCTCAATGAGAGGAGTTCTCTCATGCGTCAGCTTGTTGCGCGTTTGCGCCTCCCGGTCCCGGGCGGCCACAACGCTTGGTAAGGCTTTTCTCGTAGCTTCTGTTTTGCACAGCCGCAGGTCGTCCCCCTGTTGAGGGATATCCACAGGCTGTGAGGAGAGGCAACACCTAGGCCTAGGTCAGAAGCCCACGCCTCAAGCCGACGGCGATGGCGTGGGCTCTTGACCACTTCCGTTGGCTTCGCCCGCAAGATCCCGGGCGGGAGAGACTCTAGGCCAGGAGACCGCGGCGGAAGCCGACGGCGACGGCGTGGGCTCTCGACCGCGCCTGGAGCTTCGCCAGCAGGTGCCGGACATGACTCTTGACCGTCTCCTCGGAGAGGAAGAGCATCTTGCCGATCTCGCGGTTGACGAGGCCCTCCGAGATCAGCTGAAGGACTTCGATCTCCCGGGCCGTCGGCTCATGCTCCAGCTCCTTGAGCGGCGGCTGGAAAGGGATGACCTCGGCGCTGCCGTTCGACCTCCGGGCCGCTGCCTGATCGAAGCGGCGGGAGTGGTCGACGTAGCGAGACAGAATCGCCTTGCGCTCGGCAGCATCCATACAGAACGGGCTATCGGCGCTCATGTGCAGGCCCTTTAGCCCGGACTTTCCCCCCATTCGAGGGGAGAGCCGCTACGAATCGCGGGCAAACGCGCGCACTTCGCGCAGCGGACGCTCACGGAGGGCGACCAAACCGGCGTCGCCGGAGTTGCCGTCCACAGTTCGCACACGGCCATCTGCAGGCGCCTGGACGAGCCGCGCGACGTGGTCGGCGGGATCGCCGGCCGACAAATTCCAGTCAAAAAGCACGAGATCGCCGCGGAACGCGTCCTTCGCCGCGACGAGCGAAAGCCCGTACTTGCTCGCTCTCGCCTCGGCGAGGAGATCAGGCACGTACAGGGGGTTGAACGCCTTCCGCCGCAGCCCGAATGCGGCCGTCCGGCCGCCGGCGACGAGCGCCGCCAGCAAGGCGCAGAACGCGCACCAGGGGTAGCCCATCTGGCTGTATTCGGGCCGGACGTCCAGCCGCTCGGCCAGGGAGACGAGCTCCGGCACCCGGTTCGAGCCGACGGGCTCCTCGCCGACGCGCGCGATCGCCCAGTGCTCCATCAGCCGCACGGCACGGAGCAGCACGTCGCCGAGCAGCAGGCGCCGCTCGAGCGGGTCGAGCTCCCGCGAGGCCGGCACGACGCCCCGCGCACGCTTCCAGTCCGCCACCGCCCGCGCCGTCTCGGGGCCGTACTCGCCGTCGTCGTCCACGCCGAGCAGGCGTTGCACATCGGCCACGTCCGGGCCGTGCATGTGCGGCGCCGCAAGCCGCAAGGTTCGCGGCTGCTGTGGGTCCATCTGACGGCGGTAACGATCATCGCGCCGTCGGGGGCGCTACGTCAAGCCCACCCCATGTCCGTGTAGCCGCTCGTCGTCGGCGCCGAGACGATCAGCAGCTGGACCGGCGCCTCGTTGTCGTTGCGGACGGTGCGAAGGAGCGGAGGCGCGACGCGGCAGAAGGTGCCCTTCGGAGCGGGATGCTCCTCGCCGTCGATCACGACCACGGCGTCGCCGTCCATGATGATGAAGACCTCTTCCTGGTCGCGCTCGACCTCGTTGTGTTCCGGAATCGAGTAACCCTGCTCGATCTCGACGATGTTCAGGCCGAACGACCCGACGTCGAGGCCGCGGCGGACGAGCGACCAGCGGCCGTTCTTCTCGAACTCGTCCAGCCGTTTGATCGAGTAGCCGTCCGCCACACGCGCACCATAAACCAGAGGCGGGCCCGATGTCGGGCCCGCCTCGGTCGTGTGGCTAGGCCAGGCCGTTCGCCTTCAGGAACGCTGCGGCAACGGCTGCCGGCTTCTTCTTGTCGACGTCGACCGCCTTGTTCATGGCGATCATCGCCGCGTTCGTCAGCTTTGCGCTGACCGCGTTGACGGTGTCCGTGAACTTCGCGCCGTAGGCGGAGATCACGTCCTTCTTGACCACCGGCGCCACGTTCTGGAACCCGAAGATGTGCTTCGTGTCCGCGAGTGCGACGTACTTGCCGGTCGCGAACGCGGGCTCGGTCGTGAAGATGTCACCGCCGGTGACCTTGCCCGAGTCGATCAGCTTCGTCACGGGGATCGTCCCGAGCTGGACGAACTTGATCTTCGTCAGCCCGTAGACCTGCTTGAAGCCGAGCAGGCAGGTGATCCGCTTGTCGCACTCGGGATAACCGCCGTACGACAGGTTCGGCACCTTCTTCAGGTCGCCGATCGACTTCAGCCCGTACTTCGCCGCCGTCTTCTTCAGCACGGCGAACGAGTCGCTGTCGTAGAACGGCGTCTGCTTGAGCAGCGTGGAGCCGTGCTTCTCCTCGTAGGCCTTCGCCGCGGCGTAGTTCTGCGCCAGGGTCTTCGGCGACGTCGCGTGCCCGAGGACGAGCGCGACCACGCCCGTGTACTCCGGGTAGAAGTTGATCTTTCCGCTCTTCTGCGCGGTGTCGATCAGCTCCGAGCTGCCGATGTTCTCCTTGTAGGCGACCTTGAAGCCCTTCGCCTGGAGGGCCTGCTTGTAGAGCTGGCCGAGGACGTACTGCTCGGTGAAGTTCTTCGTGCCGATCGTGATCGTCGGCGCGGTGGTCTTCGCGTTCGCTGTCCCGCCTAAGACGATCGGGATGGCCAACGCCACTGCGAAGGCGGCCTTGACGGCTCGCCGAGCGTGCTTGCGAACCACGTTCGCTCCTTTCTGAAGGGATAGGACGGCCGGAGACTACTCGGTCAGTCCTGCGAAACGAACGAACGTGTCAGAAGCTTCCGCGCAATTGCGAGACAACCTGCCGCCGCGAACGCGAGGATGGAGACGCACAGGCTCGCGGCGACGACGCCGGCGAGTCGGTAGGTGGCCTGGTTGACGATGATGTCGCCGAGGCCGCCGCCGCCCGCGATCGCGGCGATCGTCGCGGTTGCGATCACGAACACCGCGGCGATCCGGACGCCCGCGAAGAGGAGCGGCAGCGCGAGCGGCAGCTCGACGCGCAGCAGCACGTCGCGATCGCGCATCCCCATCCCCCGCGCCGCCTCGACGATGCTCGGGTCGATCTCGTCGACCGCGAAGTAGGCGTTCGTCAGGATCGGCGGCACGGCCAGGACGATCAGAGCGGCAGCGTTGTTCCAGAAGCCGATTCCGAAGATCAGCAGTCCAAACGCGATCAGGACGAGGCTCGGGAGCGCGCGCCCGAGGTTGGCGACGCTGATCGCGATGAACGACCCCTTGTGGAAGTGACCGAGGACGACCCCGAGCGGAAGCGCGATCGCGACCGCGATCGCGAGCGCCGCGACCGAGAGTCCGAGCTGCTGGAGCGACTTGTCCCAGAGCAGGCCCGGGTTGTCGCCGATGAAGCGGATCGCGTCCGGGAAGGTCGACCACTCGAAGGTGTCGGCGAGGATCACGCGCGCCTCCAGCGGGTGACCGAGCGCTGCGCGGCCACCAGGAGCGCGTCGGCGCCGAGCGCAAGCAAGACCGTGAGCGCGCCCGCGGCGATGATCTCCGTCTTGAACTCGTCCTGCTTGATCCCGGTGAAGATCGGATAGCCGAGCCCCTGCGGGAGGACGAACGCGGCGACAGTGGCGATCGAGATCGTCGAGACCGTCGCGATGCGGAGGCCGGCGATGATCGCGGGCGCCGCCAGCGGGAGGTCGACCCGGACGAGCGTCTGGAGCGGCGTGAGCCCCATTCCGCGGGCCGCCTCACGGACGTCGGGCGGCACGCCGCGGAGGCCCTCCAGGATGTTGCGGTAGAGGATCAGCAGCGTGTAGCTGACGAGCGCGACCTCGACCGTCGTCACCGTGATCCCCGTCAGCGGCACGAGCAGCTGGAAGAGCGCGAGGCTCGGGATCGTGTAGAGGAAGTCGGAGAAGAGGCCGATCGGCTGGTCGAGCCGCCGGTAGCGGTAGGCGACGAGTGCCGAGACGAACGCGATTACGAAGCCGATCGCGACCGCGATCACCGTCAGCTTCAGGTGCTCGAGCAGCGCGGGCTGGAGCGTGTCGCCCCAGTGGTCCTGCACCCAGCCCCAGCAGAAGAGATGGTTCTCGGTCTCGCACTTCGAGCCCGTGCCGAAGTCCGGGATCACCGGGCCGCCGCCGGACTGCGCAAGGAGCCAGAACCCGTTCACCGCCCCGACCTCCCCGGGCACCCCGACCCACCACGCCTCCCTCTGGGGCACCCCGGCCCACCACCCACTGCGAGCGTAGCGAGGAGCCTGTGACGCGTGGGAAACGCGAATGCGCCGAAACCGTGAAGACCCATGCCGCTCACAGCTCCGAGAGCACGCGCCCGATCCGGTGCACCGACAGAAGCCCGATCGGCTGCCCGCCCTCGTCGACGACGACCAGCGGATCGGCCCCCTCGGACATCATCAGCGAGAGCGCGTCGCGCAGGGTCGTCGACCCGGGCGTGCGCGGTGCGTCCGGCGGGGCGCTCCCGTCGACGGGCTCGAGCTCGATCTCGTCGAGCCGACGTAGCGCCAGCCGCTTGAGCCCTCGATCCGCCCCGACGAACCGCGAGACGAAATCGTCGGCCGGGTGCGCGAGCAGCCGATCGGGCGTGTCGTACTGCGCCAGCACTCCGCCCACGCGCATGATCGCGATCCGGTCGCCGAGCTTGATCGCCTCGTCGATGTCGTGCGTGACGAAGATGACGGTCTTGCGCACCTCGTCGTGCAGCCGCAGGAACTCGAGCTGCAGGCGGTCGCGCGTGATCGGGTCCAGGGCGCCGAACGGCTCGTCCATCAGCATCAGCGGCGGGTCGGCGGCGAGCGCCCGCGCCAGCCCGACCCGCTGGCGCTCCCCGCCCGAAAGCTGCGCGGGGATAGCGCTTCGCGTACGCGGCGTCGAGGCCCACGAGCTCGAGCAGCTCGGCCACCCGGGTGCGCTGGCGGTCGCGCGACCAGCCGAGAAGCCGCGGGACGGTCGCGATGTTGTCGGCGATCGTCATGTGCGGGAAGAGGCCGACGTGCTGGATCACGTAGCCGATCCTGCGGCGGAGCTGGGTGACGTCCTGGTCGCGGATGCTCGTTCCGTCGATCCGGATGTCGCCCTCGTCGTACTCGATCAGCCGGTTGACCATCTTCATCGCAGTCGTCTTGCCGGCGCCCGAGGGGCCGACGAGGATGCAGATGTCGCCGGCGGGGATCGTCAGCGAGAGATCCTCGACGGCGGCCTCCTCGCGCCCCGGATAGCGCTTTGTGACGTGGTCGAAGACGATCTCGGCGGCGCCGGTCGGAGCCATGCGCGAGAGCCTAGTTCGCCCACCTTCCGCGTCGCTTCGACGTCTTATCGAGCATGCGCCCGCTCCTCGTGCTCACGGCGATCGCCCTCACGCTCACCGGCGCCGCCGCCCCGGCCACGACCCCGATCGTCGTCGCCGTCGTCGACTCCGGGGTCGATCCGTCCGTCCCCGGGCTGATCGCCGGCCGCAACGTCTTCGACGACTCCGCCGACACGCACGACGACCAGGGCCACGGGACCGGCGTCGCGCGCGTGGTCGCGGCGGGCTGCGACGGCTGCCGGATCATGCCGGTGAAGATCGACGCGAACGGCACCTCGACGCAGGGCACGATCGCCGCGGGCATCCGCTGGGCCTCGGAGCACGGCGCGCGCGTGATCAACCTCAGCTGGGGCCTCGCGCTCGGCGCGCAGTCGACTCGCGAGGTCGAGCGGGCGATCGCGAACGCGACCCTGCGCGGCGCGCTCGTCACGACGGGCGCGATGAACGACGGCACGCGCAACCCGCGCATCAACCCGTGGGCGAGCGACAGTCCCGACGCCGTCCGCGTCACCGCCGTCGACGACCAGGGCCGCCTCCTCCCCGCCTCGAATCACGGCGTCTGGGTCGACATCGGCGCGCCCGGCACGGCGAGCTCCAACGCCGCCCCGCGCGCCGCGGCGGCCGCGGCACAAGTGCTCGCCGCCGCATCCCGCAGCTGACCGCGCTCCAGGTTCGCGCAGCGCTGCGGCGCGGCTGCCGTGCGGCGCCGCAGCTCGACGTCGGCTGGCACTGCGTCCTCGATCCGGAAGGAGCGGTGAAGGCCGCAAACGCGAACGTCGCCACCTACCGCCTCTTCGTCGGCAAGGCCGGCAAGGGCGCCGGCACCGTGACCGGAGGGGCGATCGAGTGCGGCCTGTTCTGCGCCGACCGGCTGGACGCAGGCACGCTCGTGACCCTCAGGGCCGCGCCTCTGCGGGGAAGCCGCTTCCTCCGCTGGCTCGGCGACTGCCGCGGGACTCGGCCGGTCTGCGCCCTGCGCATCGCGGGGCCGACGAAGACGATCGCCGTCTTCGCCCCGTAAGCTCCTCCCGATGCCGGGTGTGGTCGTTCTGGGCGGAGGCTCGACTGGTGAGCACTTCTGCGCCGCGCTGAGGCGCCTCGACGCGGACGTGCCGATCACCGTGGTCGAGTCGCAGCTCGTCGGCGGCGAGTGCAGCTACTTCGCCTGCATGCCGTCGAAGACCCTGCTCCGCGCGCCCGAGCTGCGCGAGGCGACGAGGCGAGCACCCGGAGTCGAGGCGGGCCCGCTCGACCTCGAGGCGATCTTCGGCTGGCGGGACTGGGTCACCTCGAACTGGGACGACGCCGGGGCGGTCGAGTGGCTCGAGAGCGAACGCGTCGACCTCGTGCGCGGCCAGGCGCGCGTCGTGCGCCCGGGAGTCGTCGAGGTGGACGGGCAGGAGCTCGAGTACGACACGCTCGTCGTCGCAACCGGCTCCTCCCCGCTCTCGCCGCCGATCGAGGGGCTGGAAGAGATCGACGCCTGGCAGACGAACGACGCGACGTCCTCGCACGAGGTGCCGGCGAGCCTGATCGTCCTCGGCGGCGGGGTGGCCGGATGCGAGCTGGCGCAGCTCTACCGGCGGCTCGGGGCCGAGGTGACGGTCGTGCAGCGCGGGCCGCGGTTGATCCCGCGGATGGACCCCGAGGCGGCGGAGACCTTGCAGGCGGCGTTCGAGGAGGAGGGCATCCGGCTTCGGCTCGGGACCACGACGAGCAGGGTCAGGCTGAAGCCCGACCCCGGCGTAGTCGTCGAGCTCGAGGGGGAGACGCTCGAGGCCGAGCGGCTGCTCGTCTCCACCGGGCGGAAGCCGAACGGCGAAGGGCTCGGGCTCGAGGCAGCTCGGGGTCGTGGTCGAGCGCGGCGCCGTCGAGGTCGACGAACACCTGCGGGCAGCCGAGAACGTCTACGCGATCGGGGACGTCACCGGCAGAGCCCTCTTCACCCACGTCGGCAAGTACCAGGCCCGGGTCGCCGCCGACAACATCGCGGGCCAGACGCGCGCGGCCGACTACCGGGCGATCCCCGCCGTCGCGTTCACCGACCCGCAGATCGCCACCGTCGGGCACACCGACGGCGACGGCCTCGTCGTCGCTCGCACCGGAACGTCGAGAACACCTCGCGCTCCTCGACCTACGAGCGGCCGAAGCGGCACGGCTTCCTCAAGCTCGCCGCCGACCCGCAGCGAAACGTGCTCGTCGGCGCGGTCGCGGTCGGGCCCGAGGCGGGCGAGTGGTGCCAGCAGCTGACGTTGGCGATCCGCGCGGAGGTCCCGATCGCCACACTGCTGGACGTGATCCAACCCTTCCCCACGTTCTCCGAGGCCGTGCTCTGGGCACTGCAGGAGCTGACCGCTGTGAAGATCGAGCGCATCCTCGTCGGCACCGACCGCTCCGAGACCGCCACGCGCGCGGTCAAGTGGGCGCTGGACATGGCGCGCCGCTACGAGGCGGAGCTGATCGTCCTCCAGGCGGGCGGCGAGACGGCCGAGCTCGAGCGCTACGTCCAGGACCACGCGCCGGGGGCGCGCTGGCGCGTCGACACCGAGGACGACCCCGCCGCGTCGATCATCGCCGCCGCGGAGGCCGAGGACGTGGACGTGATCGTCGTCGGGAACGTCGGGATGAGTGGGCGGCGCGAATTCCTGCTCGGCAACATCCCGAACCGCGTGTCCCACAACGCACGCTGCACTGTCATTATCGTGGATACCTCGCAACCCGAAGGGTTTCGCCTACCGTGGAAGAAGCGGTGACCGAGCTCGCCGGTGGGCATCTCACCGCCCGGACGGCGCGCATTGCGGCCGTCGTCGCGAAGCACGGATTGCGCGACCGGCTCGAGGGCGGCCGTAGCCGAGCCGCACGGCTGCGCGCCGCCCTCGAGGAACTCGGCCCGACCTTCGCAAAGCTCGGGCAGATCCTCTCGACTCGGCCCGACCTCGTTCCCCCCGAGGTCGTCGCCGAGCTCGCAAGCCTGCAGGACAGCGTCCCGCCGCTGACCGAGGCGGAGGTCGTCCAGGTGATGGAGCAGGAGCTGGGCGTGCCGTGGGAGGACGTCTTCGAGCACATCGAGCCCGAGCCGCTCGCCGCCGGGACGATCGGCCAGGTGCACCGCGCGCGGCTCGACGGCGGCCAGCGGGTCGTGATCAAGGTGCAGCGGCCCGGCGCCGCGGAGGAGATCGAGCGCGACCTCGGCCTGCTCGCGCTGTTCGCGGAGAAGGCGGAAGGGCGTGAGGCGCTCGCCGGCCTGGTCGACATCCCGGCCGTCGTCGAGCATCTTTCCTCGTCGCTCCGCCGCGAGCTCGACTTCCGCGAGGAGGCGGCGAACATCGAGCGGATGCGCGAGATCCTCCTCCCCTACTCGCGCCTCTCCGTGCCGTGGGTGCACACGCGGCTGTCGACCGGGCGGCTGCTCGTGATGGACGAGGTGGTCGGCGTGCCGCTCCGCGAGGCGCCCCCCGGCGAGGCCAGGCGCGAGGCCGCGCAGCAGCTGCTCGAGGCCTTCTACCGCCAGGTGCTGCGCGAGGGCTTCTTCCACGCCGACCCTCACCCCGGCAACCTGCTCTGGGCCGACGACCAGATCCACCTGCTCGACCTCGGGATGACGGGGTCGCTCGAGGACGATTCGCGCGAGTTGCTGCTGCTGCTCCTGCTCGCCTTCTGGCGCGGAGACTCGGGGTTCCTCGCCGAGGTGCTGCTGATGCTCGGCGAGGCCCGCGGAGACATCGACGTCGAGGCGCTCCGCGCCGACCTGGAGGCCTGGATCGAGCACTTCCGGGTCAGCTCGTTCTCCGAGATCGACCTCGGCCCGATGCTCGACGAGATGATCGAGATCGCGACCCGGCACGGCGTGCGGCTGCCGGCGGCACTCGCGATGACCGGCAAGGCGTTCGGCCAGATGCAGCTCGCGGTCGCGGAGCTCGACCCCGACCTCGACCCGTTCGGGGCCGTCGGGCCGTTCATGTTCAAGCGGCTGCGCGACAGCCTGCGCGACTCGCTCGACCCGCAGAAGGCCGTCTACGAGGGGCAGAAGCTGAAGCTGCGGGCCTCCCGCCTGATCGAGGGGATCGAGCGCATCACCGGCGCCCGGCCGGGCCAGGGCCTCCAGATCGAGCTGCGCGGGAGCCAGACGCTCGAGGACTCGATCCGCCGTGCCGGGCGCCGGATCGCGCTCGCCTTCGCGGGCGGAGCGACGCTGCTCGCGGCCGTGCTCGCCGCTGCAGCGGACTCGATCGATACGTGGGTGCCGGTCACGCTCGGCGTCGGCGCCGGTCTGGCCGGACTTGCGCTGGTCGCCGACCTCGTAAAGCGTCGCTAGCTGCTCAGCGCTGCCGCGCCCGCAACCGGCGGTCGAGCACGACCGCGACCAGGGTCATCAGCGCGCCGAGGACGGCGCGCTCGATCGGGCGGAAGACGGCGCGGAGCGGGTGCACGGGTCGCACTTGTATCACCCTTGGTAGAGTCGCGGCGAGTTCGGAGAAGCCTCTCCCAGCTTGCGCTGCGCGGTCCCAGGGCCGCGCAGTGCTTGTATGGAGGCGTGCGATTCGTGGTCGGCTCGGACGACGAGGGCGAGGCGCTGGACGCTGCCGTCGGCGAACTGCGCGCGCGCGGGCACGAGGTCGAGCTCCTCGATCGCGGCCAGTGGCCGGACGTGGCGCAGCGGGTCGCCCGCTCGGTCGCGGCCGGCGAGGCCGACCAGGGCGTCCTCTTCTGCTGGACGGGGACTGGCACCTCGATCGCGGCCAACAAGGTTCCGGGCGTGCGCGCGGCGCTCGCCTGGGATCCGTGGATCGCCGAGGGCGCGCGGCGCTGGAACGACGCCAACGTGCTCGTGATGAGCCTGAAGCGGACGACGCCCGAGACCGCGCGCGAGATCGTCGACGCGTGGTTGTCGGTCGAAGGGCCAGACGAGGACGAGCGCGAGAACATCGCGAAGCTGGAGGCGCCGTGATCGTCACGACCGACTGGGTGACGATCTCGGCCCTCGCCACGGCGATCGGCACGCTCGTGCTCGCGGGGGCGACCTACCTTGCGGTGCGGTCGGCGAACCGCGCGGCGAGGGTCGCCGAACGGACGCTGCTCGCCGGACTTCGGCCGCTGATCGTCACGTCCCGACTCGACGACCCGGTGCAGAAGATCTCCTTCGCAGACCAGAAGTATCTGAGAGTCGAGGGCGGTCGCGCGATGTTCGAGATCGACGACGACGCGATCCTGATGGTGATGTCGCTGCGGAACGCCGGCGCGGGGGTCGCGCTCCTGCACGGATGGCGGTTCTATCCGGAACGGCTGCTGGGAACCGACCAGGAGCGGCCGGCACTCGATTCGTTCACCAGGCTCACCCGCGACATCTACGTCCCGGCACGCGACCTCGGCTTCTGGCAGGGGACGTTCCGCGATCCCGCCTCGCCCGAGTTCGCCGGAGCGAAGGCTGCGATCGAGGCGAACCAGCCGCTGTCGATCGACATCCTTTACGGCGATCACGAAGGCGGCCAGCGGACGATCACGCGCTTCGGCCTCCTCCCCCACGAGGGCGGCGTCTACCTGGCGTCGGCCGCGCGCTACTGGAACGTCGACCGCGATGACCCGCGCTAGACCCTGAAGAGCGCGGAGTACGCGTTCAGCGCCTGCTGTCCGCCGAGGTGCGCGTAGAGCACGTTCGAGTCCTTCGCGATCTCGTCGCGCTGCACCAGATCGATCATTCCGGCGAGCGACTTCCCCTCGTAGACCGGGTCGGTGATCATCC
The DNA here is from genome assembly GCA_963779025.1 of uncultured Actinomycetes bacterium. Classification (GTDB taxonomy): domain Bacteria; phylum Actinomycetota; class Thermoleophilia; order Gaiellales; family Gaiellaceae; genus DATBLE01. Next base: position 62,656 of record CAVZWR010000005.1, on the reverse strand, counting down.
CCTCGAGGCGGGCGCCGAGGCGGATCGCGTCCAGCGTCTGCTCGTCCGGGATGCCGTAGGTGCCGGCGTGGTAGCGGTCGTCGAGGATCACCTCGTCCGGCGCCAGCTCGCGGCCGACCTCGATCAGCTTCGCGGTCGCCTGCGCGATTCGAGTCACCTGCTCCTTCGTCTCGCGCGGCTTCGCGGAGCCGTCGATCCCGATCACCCGGCGCGGACGCTCCTGGGCGGCGAAGCCGGCGACCATGCCCGCCTGCGTCGAGCCGGTCACCGAGCAGACGATCACGGTGTCGAAGAAGACGCCCAGCTCCTCCTCCTGCTCGGCGACCTCCCGCGCCCAGCGGGCGTAGCCGAGACCACCGAGCGGATGGTCGGAGGCGCCCGCCGGGATCGGATACGGCTTGCCGCCGGCGGCCTCGACGTCGGCCAACGCCTGCTCCCAGCTCTCCTTGAAGCCGATCCCGAAGTCGGCCTGGACGAGCCGGACGTCCGCGCCGAGGATCCGGCTGAGCAGGATGTTCCCGACACGGTCGTAGACCGAGTCCGGCCAGTCGACCCAGCTCTCCTGAACGAGCACGCATTTCAGCCCGGCGCGGGCCGCGACCGCGGCGACCTGGCGCGTGTGGTTCGACTGCACGCCGCCGATCGAGACGAGCGTGTCGCAGCCCTGCGCAAGCGCGTCGGCGAGGAGGTACTCGAGCTTCCGCGTCTTGTTGCCGCCGTAGGCGAGGCCGGAGCTGACGTCGTCCCGCTTGGCCCACAGCTGCGCACCGCCGAGGTGCTCGGTCAGCCGCTCGAGCCGGTGGACCGGCGACGGCCCGAACACGAGCGGATAGCGCTGGAAGTCGTCGAGCGCCACGGCGCCACTGTATGCCGCGCGGAAAACCACCGTCGTCTACTCTCGCCCGGCTGGGGTCAGGCAGACGGTAAGAGGAGGCGGATTTGAAGCTGCGAGGGATCGTTCCCTGCGCTGCGCTGCTGGTGCTCGCGCTGCTTGCGGCCGGCTGCGGCGGCGGCGGGGACAAGGAGTCAGAAGGCACGAAGTCGGCGTGCAAGGCCGCCGCAACGAACGACAAGACCAGCCTGCCGGCCTCGTTCCCGCAGCCCGGCGAGGTGACCTATACCGCGGTTCGCCAGGATGGGCCGACCGAGGTCATCGACGGCTACTGGACCGCCGGCATCGACGAGGCGTACAAGGAGTACAAGGATCAGGTCGAGGCGTCCGGACTGACCATCCTGTTCGACGAGAAGGAAGAGCACGACGCGGAGATCTCGTGGAAGGGCGACGGCCGAACCGGGCAGATCGCGCTGCGCGACGACTGCACCGAGAGCGACACGACGCGCCTCCACATCACCAACCGGCCCGCGTAACCAGGCGAACAAGCAGGGACAGGCCTGAGGCCTGTCCCTGCTCTCATCCTCGAGGAGGAGGCGAAAAGTCGTCCTCCGGGCCGAGGCGGCAAGCCGAGGCCGAGGCTACCTTCAGGGCGTGAACCGCCACCGGCTCTGGATCCTGGCGCGGACCTACTGGTTCGACGCGCTGATCGTCGCCGCGCTCGGCCTGGAGATCGCCTGGGTCGTCGTCTCCCGGAACACGAAGGACGGTCCGAGCGGCCCGCTCTGGTTCGACGTCCTGTTCGCCCTCGGGAGCACAGTGCCGCTCTTCGCGCGGCGCCGTTACCCATTCGGTGCGCCCGCCACGGTGGGCGTCGTCTTCGCTGCGGGCTCCTTCGTCGACGACCGGGTCACCCCGAGCGGACTCGTTCCCGTCCTGACGGCATTCGCGGTGTTCGTGCTCTTCGGCCTCCTCCGCAACCGCACGCAGGCGATCGCCGGCCTTGCACTGGGGATCGGAGTGGCGGCGATCATCTCGCACAACGATCCGAAGGGCAGCATCGGGAACTTCACCTTCACCTCGATCGCCTTCACGATCGCCTGGGGGATCGGCTTCGCGCTCGGGCGCAAGTTCAACGAGGCGGAGGAAGCGAAGGAGCGCCTCGCCCGCGCCGAGCGGGAGCGGGTGGAGCAGGCGCGGCTCGCCGTCGCGGACGAGCGCACGCGGATCGCGCGCGAGCTGCACGACGTGGTCGGTCACAGTGTCAGCGTCATGACCGTCCAGGCCTCGGCGGCACGCCGCCTGCTCCGGCCCCATCAGGTGAAGGAGCGCGAGGCGCTCCTCGTCGTCGAGCAGACCGGTCGCGAGGCACTCGCCGAGATGCGCAAGATGGTCGGCGTCCTTCGCCGCCCCGAGGAAGCGCCGGCACTCGCGCCGCAGCCGAGCCTCGAGCACCTCGACAAACTGATCGAGCACACACGGGAGACGGGACTTCCCGTCGAGCTGCGCATCGAGGGGACACCGGAGCCGCTGCTCGGCCGGCATCGACCTGACGGCCTACCGTCTCGTCCAGGAGGGACTGACGAACGCCGTCAAGCACGCGCGCGCGCAACACGCGGAGGTGCTCGTCCGCTACGGCGAAGGCCACGTCGAGCTGACGGTGACGGACGACGGCACCGGCGACGGGGGCGGAGACAGCGGAGGCAACGGGCTCGTCGGGATGCGTGAACGCGTGTCCGTCTACGGCGGCGAGCTCGAGGCAGGCCCGCTCTCCGAGGGCGGCTACCGGCTACACGCGAGGCTTCCGGTCTCGTGAACCGGATCAAGTCGCTCATTGGCCGCTTCTGGGTCGACGTGCTCATCCTCGGCGCGACGGCGGGCCTGCTCTCGATCGCCGCCAGGGCCCCTGACCCCCAAGGCGCGGCCGGGCCCGTCTGGCTCGACGTCCTGATCGCGGTCGCATTCGTCGTACCCCTGTTCTTCCGGCGCCGCTGGCCCATGGCCGCCCCGCTCGTCGCCATCGCCGTGGTGTTCGCCGGTGCTTTCGCCGACGTCGGGTTCTTCGACAACGCGTTCCCCGCCTACCTGATTGCACTCGGCATCGCCGTCTGGTTCGGGATGCGGCCGGACCGTCGCCAGGCGATCGCCGGGTGGACGGCGCTTCAGATCGTCTCGGTGGTGCTCACGTACCGCGACCCGCAGACGCAATCGGCGAGCGACTACTTCTGGTCGCTGATCACCTTCACGATCGCGTGGATCATCGGCTTCGCGCTCGGCGAGAGGCTTCGCGAGACCGACGTGACGCGCCGGCTTGCCGAGCAGGCCGAGCTGGAGCGCGAAGAGCAGGCGCGCCTCGCCGTTGCCGAGGAGCGCGCGCGGATCGCCCGCGAGCTGCACGACGTCGTCGGCCACAGCGTCAGCGTGATGACGGTTCAGGCGGCGGCCGTGCGCCGGTTGCTCGAGCCCGACCAGGACAAGGAGCGCGAGGCGCTGCTGGTCGTCGAGCAGACCGGCCGCGAGGCGCTCGCCGAGATGCGGCGCATGGTCGGAGTGCTGCGGCGGCCCGAGGAGGCGCCGGCGCTGGCCCCGCAGCCGAGCCTGGAGCACCTCGACCAGCTCCTCTCCACCACGCGCGAGGCCGGGCTGCCCGTCGAGCTGAAGATCGAAGGCACGCCGACCGAGCTCCCGCCGGCGCTGGACACGACCGCGTACCGGATCGTCCAGGAGGCTCTGACCAACGCGGTCAAGCACGCGAACGCAGACCGGGCGGAGGTCCTCGTCCGCTACGGGAACGGCACCGTCGAGCTGATCGTCAGCGACGACGGCCGCGGGAACGGCGACGGCGGGGGAAGCGGCCACGGGCTGGTCGGGATGCGCGAGCGCGTGTCCGTCTACGGGGGTGAGCTCGAAGCGGGACCGCAGGCAGGCGGCGGATTCCGGCTCCGTGCGACACTCCCCGTTACGTGAGCCTGGACGACGGCGCAACCACCACACTCACCTTTCTCTTCACCGACATCGACGGCTCGACCGCGCTGCTGCGCAAGCTGCGGGACGACTACAGCGCCGTCTTCGAGGATCACCGGCGCCTGCTCAGGGACGCCTGGGAGGCCCACGGCGGGCGGGAGCTCGACAACGAGGGCGACTCGTTCTTCGTCGCCTTCCGCCGCCCCCGGCACGCCGTCGACGCGGCGGTGGCGGCGCAGCGCGCCCTGGCGGGCCACTCGTGGCCGGAGGACGCAGCGGTGCGCGTGCGGATCGGCGTGCACACCGGCGAGGCGACGCCCACCGGCGACCACTACGTCGGGCTGGCCGTGCACCGCGCCGCCCGGATCTGCGACGCCGGCCACGGCGGCCAGGTCCTGCTCTCGGAGACGACCCGGTCGCTGCTCGAGGACGACGAGCGTCGACCTCGACCTCCACGACCTCGGCCCTCACCAGCTGAAGGATTTCGACCGGCCGGTGCGCATCTACCAGCTGGCGATCGAGGGCCTGCACGGCGACTTCCCGCCGCTGCGCACGCAGACCGGCGAGACCGCGCCGCACCTCGCCGACCGCCAGGAGCAGCACGCCGAAGCGCCGTCGGGGGCCCGCGTCCGCGTGCTGATCGTCGACGACCAGGTCCTCGTCCGCACCGGCTTCCGGATGATCCTCGAGGCCGAGCCCGACCTCGAGGTCGTCGGAGAGGCCTCGGATGGGATCGAGGCGGTCTCACAGGCCCGCGCCTTGAAGCCGGACGTCGTGCTGATGGACGTCCGCATGCCGGAGGTGGACGGGATCGAGGCCACGCGGCAGCTGCTCGGCGGCGAGGAGGTGGCGTCGAAGGTCGTGATGCTGACGACGTTCGACATGGACGAGTACGTCTACGAGGCCCTCCGCGCGGGCGCGAGCGGCTTCCTCCTCAAGGACGTCCCGCCCGAGCAGCTCGTCGCCGGGATCCGCGCGGTCGCGAGCGGCGACGCGCTGCTGGCCCCGTCCGTGACCCGGCGCGTGATCGAGGAGTTCGTCCGGCGGCCGCCGGACTCCGTGCGGGCCCAGCCCGAGCGACTGTCCGAGTTGACCGCGCGCGAGCTCGAGGTGCTGAAGCTGATCGCCCGCGGCCTCTCCAACGCGGAGATCGCGAAGGAGCTGTTCGTCAGCGAGACGACCGTGAAGACGCACGTTGCCCACGTCCTGATGAAGCTGAATCTGCGCGACCGCGTCCAGGCGGTCGTGCTCGCGTACGAATCCGGGCTCGTCCAGCCGGGCGACTCCTAGTCATCCTCGAGGAGGAGACCGGCCCGGCGAAGACCGTCCTTCCGGCCGAGCCCAAATCGCCTGTAAAGCCGACGTTTTTTCGGCTCGCGAGCGCCAGAGTGCGGGTTGTCAACTACGTCCCGGAAGGGGGCAAGAAATGATCCGCACAGGCGACACCATCCACAACCAGGTCACCGGCGAGACCATCACGTTCCTCGCCACCTCGGCCGACACGGACGGCGAGGCAGTGGTGATCGAGACGGTCGTGCAGCCCGACGGCTTCGTCGCCGCGGCGCACGTCCACCCCTCCCAGAGCGAGCGTTTCGCGGTCGCCGAGGGAACCCTCGCTCTGAAGGTCGACGGCAAGGAGATGACCCTCGAGGCCGGCGACGTCGCGATCGTCGAGCCCGGCCAGGCACACAAGTTCTGGAACGCGGGCGACGAGCCGGTCCGGTTCGTCTGCGAGGTGCGGCCGGCGCTTCAGTTCGAGTCGCTGCTCGAGACGATGTTCGAGCTCGCCGCCGACGGCAAGACGAACAAGAAGGGCATGCCGAACCCGCTGCGGCTCGCGGTGATCGCGAAGGCGCACTTCGACACGGTTCGCCTTCCCTTCCCGCCCGACTGGATGCAGGCTGCCGGGCTCGCGGTCGGCGCGCCGCTCGGGAAGCTCCTCGGGTACGAGGCGACCTACGAGGGCAAGGACGAGCAGGTCCCGGCGGTTCCCGCCGTCGCGTAGCGCAGGACGGAAGCACCAGGGACAGGCCCCGTCCCGGGGGCCTGTCCCTTTCTTTGCGTGTTCAGCCGAGCGGCGTCTCGGGCAGGTCGCTCGACCCGCCCGCGCACCAGCCGCTGCCCGGCCGCCCTGCCTAGTGCGGACGAGGCGCTGGATCAGAATCGCGCGCCGAAGCTTGTCAAGACTGCCTCGGCATTCGGAAGCGTCGGCGTCAGTGCCGTAAGCAAGTCTCGCGGCACCGCGGTTCGGTACGCATTGTCGTGGACGTAGCGTTGCAGCGCGCAGTCGACGGTCTCGTCCTCGCCGAACGACGCTAGGGCCTGTACGCCCTGCAGGTAGAGGCCGTCCCATACGGTCGGCATGAACGGCAACGGCCCCCAGAACGTCATCGGCTCACCGAGATGACCGCGAACCTCGCTCGGGGTGAACGTCGCCGCCTCGACTGCAACAGTGCCCATGAGTCGTGCCGTGGCCCATTCGGCGAGCGACTCGTCGAGCCATGGGTCGCGCGCCTGGTTGTTGCCGACGAGCGAGTAGAACCACTGGTGTGCCGTCTCGTGCGTGACGACGTTGGGTCCGAGGTCGGTGCTGATGAACACGAGCGTCGGATACTCGTCGCCCAGCGTGGGCCGGTCGGCTTCGACAACGACGGTGTAGGTGCGCCACGGATACGGCCCGAAGCGTTGAGAGAAGGTTGTCAGCGCACGCGCCGCCGCGCCGAGGAACGTCGGCAGAGACGTGTACTTCGAAGCGGCGGCGACCGTTACCACGACCGGGAAGGGGACGTGGACGATTCGGCGAGCTACCTTGAAACTCCCTGCTTCGAGCGCGAAGTCCCGCACCGCCACCGCGTGCCAGCGTCCATGGCCGACGTTTGCCCCGCTAGCGAAGACGATCATCCCTTTTGGCGCCGCGATCTTGACGTCGAAATCGGCGACTGGCGATGTCCACGTCTCGAGCTGAGGTGCCGGCGGATCGAGCGCCCACTCGCTGCCGCTCCAGGGGGGGGGGGGGGGGGCTTTCGACTTATAGGGTAATTTAAGGGGAAACGCGCGAGAAAGCTACGCGGTGACGCTGCGCGGGTTCGGCAGCGGCGTCAGCACCGGCCCGAGCTGCTCGCGCAGGTGCTCGTAGTCGGGCGGCAGCGAGAGCCGTTCGCCCAGATGGTCGGCCGGCTCGTCGACGGCGAAGCCCGGCCCGATCGTCGCGATCTCGAAGAGGACGCCGCTCGGCTCGCGGAAGTAGATGGAGCGGAAGTAGAACCGGTCGATCACCGGCGTCGGCCGCCCGCCGCCCTGGGCGACGCGTTCGCGCCACGCCTCGTGCTCATCCATCGGCGAGGCCCAGGCGACGTGGTGGATCGTGCCGGCGCCGCCTTCCCCGCGCTCCGCCGTGCGGTCGACGAAGTAGAGCGAGCCGCGCTCATCGCCCCGCGACTCCCAGACGCCGTCGCCCGCCGGCCGGAACCCCAACGTGTCCTCGAAGAAGCGGCGGCTCTGCTCGGGATCGGCGGCATAGACCCGGACCGAATCGAACCCTTGCAGCGCGTGCTCCTTCGGGATCTCCGGGTGGTCTGCGAGGAGCGGCGCGTCATCGGTCTCGACCACGGCGAGCTCCAGCTCCAGCCCTTCGGGATCGTGGAAGAGCAGGCGGCCGTCGCTCCGCTCCGATTCGACTCCGGCCGCGCCGAGCCGGCCGGCCCAGAAGTCCAGCGCGGCTTCCGAGCCCACGCGCCAGATCACGCGATAGGCCATTCCCGCGCCCGGGCGGCCGCGACGGGCGCCTGGATACTCGAAGAACGTCAGGTCGGAGCCGGCCGAGCCCTTCTCGTCCGCGTAGAACAGGTGGTAGACGGTCGGGTCGTCCTGGTTGACGGACTTCTTGACCAGCCGCAGGCCGAGTAGCCCGGCGTAGAACTCGACGTTCCCTGGCGCGTCGGCCGTGATGGCCGTGATGTGGTGGATCCCCTCGAGCCTCACCCGGTCAAGGCTAGCTCGCGGGGACCCACCGAGAGCTCTGAGACGGGCTCTAGCCCTTCGACAAGGTGGTGCCCTTGACCGTCAGGACAACCGGGACCGTGTGCGTGGCGCTCGCGCCCTTGCCCGTCACCGTGAGCGTGTAGGTGCCCTTGCTCGTCTTCGACCCGACGGTGATCTTCATCTTCGATGCAGACGGTGTGCCGCCCGGAGTGACCGACGTCGGCGTGAAGCTGACGCTCACTCCAGAGGGCTTGCCGCTCGCCGACAGCGCGACCTTCTGCGACGAGCCACTCGTCAAGACCGTGCTGATCGTCACGTTGCCGCTCTTCCCCTTGACGATGGTGATGCTGCTCGGGCTGGCGGCGATCGAGAAGTCGTCCGTACCGCCGCCACCACCGCCGCCGCCTGTGGCCGTGCAGAGGTTGAACGAGCCGATCCACGTCGTCCAGTTGAAGTCTCCGGTGTTCGGAATATATTCGCCCGTGTACCAGAACGTGCAGTCGTCGCTCGGGTCGATGCTCATGCTCGAGTAGTCGCCCCAGCGGTGTACGCTCGTGCTGACCCCGGCGCCCGTCTTGAGGACGTGTCTCGCCCTGGGTCATCGTGCCGAGCGGATCATCCGCGAGCTTGCCGGTGTACGCGAGGCCGGGAACGTCGCTCGAGCTCGAGACGCTGTAGCCGAGCGCGATGTTGCCGGCCTTGTCCATCGCCGCGCTGCCCATCCACGCGATGACGCTGTCCGACGTCGGGCGTAGGTGCCCTGCTGGTAGATCGCTCGGGTCTCGCGCCGGCGATCGCGGAGCTCGTACCAGCGGATGCCGGTGCGGCTCGTCCCCCGTCGCACCGTGTGCGTGACCACCAGCGCACTCGTGGTCGCCGAAGTTGCGGTAGGCGAGCCGGTACATCAGCCGGTCGCCGAGCGGTGTCGAGCTTCACGGCCCTCTTCTCCGGGATGCAGTACCGCCGATGCACGTGCACGGCAGCGTGAACGGGGAGACGGCGACGCCGGATGATCGACGTCGCCCATCAGCGTCGCGTTGGTCGTGCAGTCCCAGTCGACGCTGGAACTCCGAACTCGCCGAGCGTGGGCGCGTCGCTGAGCCCGAGCATGTAGTTCGGCGCGCCGGCGGGCGGCGGCGTGCTGCCGTCCAGGTCGGACGGCAGCAGGCCGTCGAGGCTCGGTCGCTGATCGTTAGCACTGCTGGCGCCGCGTCCAGTCGCCGTGCAGCATCGCGGCGCGGTCGTATGCGCACACCTCGGGCCCGTGGAAGGCTGGCGCGTCGAAGAAGAGGTTGTAGGTCTCGTAGTACGCGTCCGGCCAGACGCCGAGCTTCGGGTAGTCCGGGAACTGTCGTACCGGAACGCGTAGCGGTACCAGGCGCCGGTCGCGTCCGAGCGTGGCCGAGACCGCGACGCACTGGTAGATAGGGCGGGGCCGTGAAATGCTGACCGAGAACTGGCTGATCACCCAGCGGTCGGCGAGGTGGTCGTAGAGCGACGGTCGCGTCACCGTCGTTGTTGAGCTCGCAGTCGCCGCCGAAGCGCGGTGAAGAGCGTGTTCGTGCGGCACGGGGCCGTACAGCGACGCCCCGCTCTTGGAGAAGACCTGGAAGCTCTCGTTGACGATCTGGACGTACTGGCTGAGGCCGGCCGCGCCGTTCGGGTCGGGCGGCAGCGAGTCCTGGACGGCCGACGCCGTCGAAGCCTTGCCCGGCGATCGGCGCTGCACCCGTAGGCGCGCTCGACTGGACGACCTGATCCGGCCAGCCGCTGCTCTGCGGTGTCGGGAAGCTGGTGCTCCTCGTGCTCTGTGCTTCGCCTTTGTACGGCTTCGGCTGCGATCGTCCGCAGCGGCGGCGACTTGTCGTGCTTGACTTCTTCGGCGGGTCTCCTTGGCGGGGCGAACTCGCCGGCGGCTTGCGGTCGCCGGTGCGCGCCGGCGGAACAGGCCGCGGCGACGACTGCCGATCGCCTAGCGACGCCGAGCGCAGCGAGTACGCGAGGGCGATTGACGATGAGACTCCTCCTCTTGAGATCCCGGGCAGAACATTGGTAGCACTTCGGCAGGCGAATCGCTACCTCGTTAGACCGGATTCCCCTTTTGGGGGACGGCCCGCCGACTCTGCGCATAGGCAGGCAATTCGAACCAGAAGGTCGAACCCCTGTTCTCGACGCTCGTGAATTCGATCCGGCCGCCGTGCGCCTCGACGATCTCGCGCGAGAGCGCGAGCCCGAGGCCCGACGCCGGGAATGCCGCTCGCGCGCGCCTCGCCCCGGAAGAACTTGCTGAAGACGCGCGACTGGTGCTCGGCCGCGATACCGAGGCCCTCGTCCTGGACGCTGGCGCGAATCGTGTCGCCGTGCCGCCGGACCTCGACCCGGATCGCCCCACCCGACGGCGAGTACTTGACCGCGTTCGTGACCAGGTTGATCACGACCTGCGCCAGACGCTCGCCGTCGGCGTGGACGGTGAGCGGCTTCTGGTCGACAGTCACCGACAGGTCGTGGTCGGGCGAGTCCGCGGCGATCAGCTCGACCTCGCGCCGGACGAGCTCGCCGAGATCGACCGCGTCGGGCGCCAGCTCGATCCCGCTCCCGTTGCGGTCCTCGGCGGCGAGGAAGCCCTCGATCAGCCCCGCGAGGCGCTCCCCCTGGTCGTGGATGATCTCCACGTACTTGCGCAGCGTGCGCTGGTCGGTGTCGCGCTTCAACATCAGCCGCGTGTAGCCGAGGATGCTCGAGAGCGGAGTGCGCAGCTCGTGGGAGACGATCGTGATCAGCTCCGACTTCGCGCGCTCGCTCTGTCGGAGCTGCTCGTTCTGGACCTCGAGCTCGCGTCGCCCGTGCTCCACCGACTCCGCCATCGTGTTGAACGCGCTCGTCAGCTCGCGGATCTCGGCGGGGCCGGCCTCCGGGATGCGCGTCGAGAGGTCGCCGGCGGCGATCCGGGAGGCGCCGCTCGCGACGACGCGCACCGGACGCGCGACGGCGCGCACGAGGTAGCCGCTGACGAGCAGCAGCAGGAACCCGGAGGTGGCGAGCGCGATGCCGCCGATCAGCACGGCCTGACTGGCCCGGTGTCGGGACGACGAAGCGTGGCTGGAGACGAGCCGGTCCTCGTCGGCGAGCAGCCGGGCCAGGTCGCGGCGTAGCTGGCCGATCCGGATCAGGCCCTCGCGCGTCGTCGTCTGCGACCGCGCCGCCGCCGGGTCCTCCTCGGCGATCTGGAGGATCGGGTTGCCGTAGTCGGAGACGTAGGCCCGCGCCTGGACCGCCACGCTCCGCACGAGCGGCAACTCGCGACGTTGGGAGTCCGCCTGCTTCTCCAGCGCGGTGATCGCCGGGGCCAGCGAGCGACGGGCTGTCTCCCAGTTCGCGCGGATGGCACTGTTTCCCGTGAGGACGACCCCGCGCAGGCTCTGGTCGAGCTCGTCGACCACGCGCTCGAGCCGGAGCGCCGCCGTCGTCACCCGGTTCGCGGTCACCTGCTCGTTGGTGGAGCCGCGGAGGTTCGACAGCGCAACGAGGACGAACACGAATGCGGCGGCGACGAGGATCGCGAGCACGCCGATCGCGCCGAGCACGCGCGCGACGATCGGCGCCGTCGCGACGTTGTCGGCGGCGCGGTCGTACCGCTTCCTGAACCAGCCGGTCAGCCCGCCGCGCGAGCCCATTTCACGGTGCGTCCGACAGCAGCGAGGCGACGGTCGCCGACAGGTCGTCCGGGTCGAACGGCTTCGGGACAAAGGCCTCCGCTCCGGCGTCGGTCGCCTCGCGGATGTCCGCCTCGCCCGAGAACGCCGAGACGACGATGCAGCGCGCGTGCCGGAGACCCGGATCGCCCTTCAGATGGCGGACGATCTCCAGGCCCGAGCCGCCGGGCATCATCACGTCGATCAGCGCCACGTCCGGCCGGAAACTCTCCGCGCGCTCGATCGCCTCCTCCACCGTGCCGGCCTCCTCGAAGTCGTAGTCCCCGAGCAGCGCGACGCGCATCAGCTGCCGCAGCAGCGGTTCGTCGTCGCAGATCAACACCTTGGTCAAACGGTCAGACGGAACACGAGGAGGTCACGTGCCGGCGCGCGCCGCAACGAGGTCACCGTCAGCGTCCCACGCACGTTGTTGTAGAGGTCGGTCCCGCCGACGACGGCGAGCACGTAGATCAGGCGCGACGAGATCACTCCGGAGACGACCAGCTCGCCGCGCGGGAGGAAGTAGGTCGCGTCGCAGCTCTGAGTCGAGCCGGTCACGGTCGTGCAGACCATCTCCCCGTGCCCGAGAGGCTTCGCCTGGATCCGCTTGTTGTAGAGGACGAGCCGGTAGATGTCGACGTCGCCCGGGCTGCGTCCGTGCGCACCGGCATCGATGTACGTGTGTACCTTCGTCGCGGCGCTGATCGTCACCGCCCCGGGCTTGTTCAGCGCAGGCGCCGAAGGAACCATGAGCGCGGCGGCGACGATCGCCGCAGTGCCCCCGACCAGCTTCCAGGTCAACCTGCTCATCGCGACGGTCCCCCCTTCGTCGACGAACCGCCGTATTGTGCCTGCCCGGGAGGAGAGAGTTGGACGAGCTCGACCTGCTCGACTGGAAACGGCATGTCTTCGCGTTCTACGCGGGGGTGCGGGCCGCGGCCGACCCGGAGTTCGCCTGGCGCGGCTGGCGTGCGGCCCGCGACGAGCTCTTCCGCTCGCATCCGCAGTCGCCGCTGCCTGTCAGAGGCACGCGACGGCTTCGGAGGGCTGCGCTACTTCGACTACGACCCCGGGCTGCGCGTGCTCGCCGAGGTCGAGCCGGCGGAGGAAGCGCGGATCCTGATCGCGGGCAGCGGCGAGGACCCAACGCCGTTTCGCCGCTTCGCGAGCGCGGTTTTCGAGCTGGCGGGCGAGCAGCGGCGCCTCGCGCTCTACTGGCTGGAGGCGTACGGCGGGGGCGTGTTCCTGCCCTTCCGCGACTCGACGAGCGGCACCGAGACGTACGGCGCGGGGCGGTATCTGCTCGACACCGTCAAGGGCGCCGACCTCGGCGAGGAGAAGGGCCGCCTCGTGCTCGACTTCAACTTCGCCTACAACCCGTCCTGCGCGTACGACCCACGCTGGGCGTGCCCGCTGGCGCCGCCGGAGAACCGCCTGCCCGTACCGGTACGGGCGGGCGAGTGTCAGACACTTCCTGCCGCGCCAGATCCGGGACCGCAAGCAGTGTCTGACACTTAGCGTAGTGGTCTACCGCTCCTCGACGATCTCTTCCTCGACGACCTCCGCCGGGGCGGCGCGCCGGTAGCTGCGGCGGCCGACCGCCGGGCCCTCCGCGGCATACGTGCGCCGGAAGTAGCCCGGGCCCCAGAACGACGACCAGAACATCATCGAGAGGGTGAAGCCGATTGCTCCGACGATCATCAGGATCACGCCGACGGCGTCGAGGTTGATCGCGTCCGACGTGTCCTTGACGCCCCAGGTGAGGATCGCCCCCACCGCGATCAGGATCAAGCCGATTCCCATACCCATGTCGTCTCGTCTCCTTTGCTTCAGCCGGTGCTCTGCAGCCGGCCGACGTAGATGATGATTTGCGAGCCCTTCGGCGCCTTCGTGCCCGGCGCGGGCTGCTCGTCCACGACCTTCCCGTCCTGGGACGAGTCGCTCGTCGCGTAGTCCTCGACGATCGCGGCGAAGCCGGCCTGCTGGAGCCGCGCCTGCGCCGCCTGCTCGTCCATGCCGACCACGTTCGGGACGGCGACGAGCGTGGCCGCCGCCGTGCCGCCGCTGCCGCCCTCGGAGACCGTGACCAGCATGTGGTCACCGCGCTTCACGGTGGTGCCGGGCGCTCTTCGCCTGCGCGACGACCGTCCCGCTCGGCTGCTCGTTCGGCACGTACCTGATCGCCATCACGATCCCCGCCTTGCGGAGCGCGAGACGCGCCTCCTGAAGGGTCTTCCCCTCGACGTCCGGAACGGTCACGGTTGCGGGCTGCGCGGGCTTTGGCGGCGCCGGCGTGGTTGCGGCGGGCGCGGTGGTCGTGCCCCGGACGCCGCCGCCCGCGCGAGACGTTCAGCCGCACGTTCGTCCCCGGCTGCGCCTTCTCGCCGGCCCTCGGCTTCTGCGCGATCACGTTCCCCTTCGTCTCGCCGGACGGCACCGAGACCGGAGTCACCCCGAACCCCGCCGCCTTCAGGAGCGCGACCGCCTGGCTTTCGGACTGGCCGACGACGTCCGGCACCGGCTTCGCGGGCTGGCCCTTCGAGACGCTCAGCGTCACCGCCGCTCCCCTGGCGAGCTTCGTGCCGGGCGCCGGTTTCTGCGCCGCGACGACGCCCTGCGGCTTCGTCGAGAAGACGCTGCGGACGACCGGCTGGAAGCCGTCGTCGCGCAGCCGCTTCACCGCCGTCGAGGCGGGGATCCCGAGCACGTTCGCGAGCTGCACGCGCGCGGCTGCGGGCCGGGCCGGCGTCTGCGGCGTCGTCACGCGCGCGACGGTCACCGTCGTCGCGGGAGGCGTGGCGAGCACCGTCGTCCCCCGCGTCGAGCTCTTCTTGTCGTCGTTGCTGGTCAGGACGACCGCGGCGACGATGCCCCCGATCACGAGCACGAGCAGCAGCAACAGCCAGGGCCACAGATCGCGGTCGGGCGCCGGCTCGAGCGGCGGCCCGGGCGGAGGCGTGACCCCTTCTTCGACGACGCGCGTCACCTCGGTTTGCGGCTCGCGCGTCGGCGCGGTACGTCTGACGACCTTCATAGCCTCACCGTTCTCGCCGGACGCGGCGGATACGAAACGGTTTAAGGAGTCAGCATCGGTCAGAGCGGTCGCTCGACAGGTTTTGCGCCGCGTATTCGGACGTTCCGGAGTCGCGAAGCTCCTCCGCGGCGGCGACGAAGGCGCCGTAGGCCGCGCGCGCGAGGCCGCTGCCCGTGGACACGCGCCGGACGCCCGCGTCCGCGAGCTCGCCGATGCTCGGGCCCGTGCGCAGGGCGAGCACGTTCACCGGCACGCCGACGCCCTCGACCACGCGACGGATGTCACCGAGCTCGGTCAGTCCCGGCGCGTAGACGACGTCCGCTCCGGCGTCGCGGTACGCGACCAGGCGCGCGATCGTGTCGTCCAGATCGCCGGCGGCGTAGAGATGGTTCTCGGCGCGGGCGGTCAGCACGAGACGTCCGCGCGACGCCTCAGCCGCGACCCCGACCCGCTCCGCTGCGGCACCGACGTCGTCGATCCGCCCGCTCGCGGGATCGTAGTCCTCGATCGAGCAGCCGGCCGCGCCCGCGTCGGCGAGCATCGCAACGGTCTCGGCGACGCCGCCGGGGTCGTCCGGGTAGAGACGTTCGCTGTCCACGTTCAGCGGCAGCGCCGTCGCGGCGGCGAGCTCGGCGACGTGCGCGACGAGCTCGTCGCGCGTCACGGTCTGGTCGCGTCTTGCCGATCGCGAGCGCGAAGCCCGCGCTCGTCGTCGCCAGCGCCTCGAACCCGAGCGCGGCGAGGATCTTCGCCGACCCGATGTCCCACGGGTTCGGCAGGAGGAACACCTGGTCGCGCTCGTGGAGCTCGCGGAAACGGTCGAAGGTCGTCACGCCTGTAGCTCTATCATCGGTGCGGTGAGACGGATATTGCCAGCGCTGCTCGTCGCGGCGATCGCCGCGGCAGTCACCGCCGCCGGCGCGCCGGCCCGGAGCGGCGAGTGCGAGGCGGCCGGCACGGTCTGCCTCGGCACGCTTCCCTCGTCGCACGCCCGGGTCGTGCTCAGGAGCCGGAACGGCTCGAGCGAGCGGGGCGTCGCCCGGATGACGCTGGGGTTCCACCAGACGCAGGTCGTCTTCAGGCTGAGCGGGGCGCCGGAGGGCGTCCGGCAGACCGTCAACGTGCTCAGGGGCGGCTGCGGCGGGCAGGTCCTGGTCCGGCTCGGTTCGATCCTGAACGGCAAAGGGCGTGGCGCGCGGCAACCCGATCAAGCATCTCTCGGGGTACGCGCTCGTCGTCCACGAGACCGCCGCCGCCGGCGCGCGAATCGTCGCGTGCGGCGTGGTGCCGCGGTACGTGCCGAAGCGCGGCTAGGAGCCCGCCGGCTGAGCTCGGTCTCCCCGAGCTTGACCTGCGCCGATGGCAGCCCGCGGGCGGCCAGCCAGTCGACGATCTCCTCGCGCAGCTCCGAGGGCAGCGCCGCCGGAGGTCCTGCGAACTCGACGACCACCTCCCAGTTCTCCTCGTCGGGCACGATCAGGTACCAGCGGTATCCGCCCAGCCTCGCGGCCAGGTCGACAGCGTCGGAACGGCTCGTGACGCGCACGCGGGCAGTCGGCCGCTCGTCCACTGGGTGATGCGGTCGAACTGCTCGGCGCTTGCCGCACGCACCTGCTCGTTCGTCTCCGCCGACAACTCCGTCCGCTCGCGCATCGCAATGGCGCGCAGCCGGCTGTCGCTCGCCATGCCGCGCAGCACCGCCTGCGGCGTCGTCGGGTCGCGAACGACGTCGGCAGCCAGATCGTGGATGCGGACACGCGCGCTGCGAGCGCTCTTGCGGAGCAGCAGAAACGCGTCGCCGACGCTCAGCCGATAGCGCTCGGCGAGAACGCCCTTTGCCTGCTCGATGACGATCCGCGACTCGAGCGCATGCGCAAGCTGGCCGCGCTCCGCATCAAGTCGCTCGACGAGCTGTCGAAGCTCGTCGACGTCCAGGCCGGACAGGTCGGCCTCCCGCATACTTCATATGGTACTCCCCTGGTTTCCGAACACGAAGCGAGGAGTCGGAACGGAACGCATACGTCATCCGCCGGAAACCGTGGCGTTCGTCGCCTCCGCCGGGGGGATTCAGGCGCTCAGCGAGGTGCTCGGCGCCCTCCCGTCCGACCTCGATGCGGCTGTGATCGTCTTGCTCCACCTGCTTCCGGAGCATCGCAGCCACCTCGCCGAGATCCTCGACCGTAAGACCGAGCTCAGCGTCAAGGAGGCGGAGGACGGCGACCGGCTGGAGCCTGGATGCGTCTACGTCGCCCCGCCGGACGCTCATCTCTTCGTCGAGGCCGGCGGCACGCTGGCGCTCAGGACAGGGCCCGCCGTGCGCCACCTTCGTCCGAGCGGCGACGTTCTGCTCAGCTCATTGGCCGAGACCTACGATGGCCGTTGCATGGCAGTCGTCCTCACCGGTCTCGGACAAGACGGCACCGTCGGGGCGGAGGCCGTGAAGAAGGCCGGCGGAAGAGTTATCGCGCAGGACGCTGCGACGTCGGAGTTCTCGGCGATGCCCCAGGCGGCGATCGATGCCGGCGTGGTCGATCAGGTACTTCCGCTCGACGAGATCGCGCCCGCAGTGGTCGACTTCGCGGCGCATCGATGACCGACTCGGATCCAGGCTTCGAGGCGCTGCTCGAGTTCCTCCGCGACGGGCGCGGATTCGACTACACGAGCTACCGCCGACCGACGCTGATGCGGCGCTTCGAGAAGCGAATGCATGCGGTCGAGGCGACGAACTACGACGAGTACAAGGACTACCTCGAGACGCACCCGGAGGAGCACGCTGAGCTCTTCAACACGATCCTGATCAACGTCACGGAGTTCTTTCGGGACAAGGAGCCGTGGGAGCTGCTGGAACGGGACGTCCTTCCGGCGATCATCGAGGCGAAGGGCGAGGAGCGCCCGATCCGCGTGTGGTCGGCGGGGTGCGCCTCGGGCGAGGAGCCGTACACGGTCGCGATGCTGCTCTGTGAGGCGCTCGGTGACGATGCGTTCCGGGAGCGCACGAAGATCTACGCCACCGACGTCGACGACCATGCGCTCGCCCAGGCGCGCGAGGCGCTGTTCACGCCCAAGCAGCTGGAGAACGTCCCGCCGGAGCTCCGCGAGAAGTACTTCCCGCAGGTCGACCACGGCTACCAGTTCCGGAACGACGTGCGCCGCGCCGTGATCTTCGGGCGGAACGACCTCCACCATGACCCGCCGATCTCCCGCGTGGACTTGCTGATCTGCCGGAACACGCTGATGTACTTCGCCCCGCCCGCGCAGGAGCGGATCCTCGCGCACTTCTACTTTGCGCTCCAGCCGGGCGGCTACCTGATGGTGGGCAAGGCCGAGGCGCTGCAGAGCCGCACACACCTGTTCGAGACGTATGACCTCAAGCGCCGGGTCTTCGTCAAGGACCACTCGTCGGCGCAGACCTTCCAGACGCCCCGGCGCGAACGCAGAGTCATGCTCGAGCTGCCGCAGTTCTCTCTCACCGAGACGGCGTTCGAGCTCGCGCCGAGCGCGCAGATCGTCCTCGACCTCGACGGGCACATCTCATCGCTCAACCATGCGGCGCGGACTCTGTTCGGCCTGAAGCTGTCCGACATCGGGCGGCCCGTCCAGGACCTGGAGATCTCCTACCGGCCCGTCGAGCTCCGCTCGCTGCTCGACGAGGTTCGCGAGCGTCGCGCGATCGTGACCAGGAGCGACGTGCCGTGGGAGCCGGTGGAGGGCGAGGCGCGGACCCTCGACGTGCAGCTTTCGCCGCTGACGAGCGCGGGCGGCGAGTTCGTCGGTTACGTCGTCTCGTTCCGCGACATCACCCCGCACCGTGCGATGCAGCTCGAGCTCGAGCTTGCGCGCCGGGCGCTGGAGACGGCTTACGAGGAGCTGCAGTCGACCGTCGAGGAGCTGGAGACGACGAACGAGGAGCTGCAGTCGACTGTCGAGGAGCTCGAGACCACCAACGAGGAGCTCCAGTCCACGAACGAGGAGCTCGAGACGATGAACGAGGAGCTCCAGTCCACGAACGAGGAGCTCGAGACGATGAACGACGAGCTCCGGGAGCGCACCGATGAGGCCCTGCGCGCGAACTCGTTTCTCGGCTCGATCCTCGGAGGCATTCACCAGAGCGTCGTCGTCGTCGACAAGCAGCTACGCGTGACCGCGTGGAGCCGCGCCGCGGCCGAGCTCTGGGGCCTGCGGGCGGAGGAGGTGGAGGGCGAGAACTTCTTCAACCTGGACATCGGGATCCCGGTCGGCGAGCTCCGCGACCCGTTGCGGGCCGCGCTCGGAGGCGACGAGCCCGGCGACGTCGAGCTCGCCGGGCACAACCGTCGCGGCCAGGCGATCCGCTGTCGTGTCTCGTTCGGGCAGCTGCAGTCGCACAATGGCGACCCGGACGGGGTGATCGTCGCAATGAACGCGGAGCGGGAGGACGGCGAGGACGATCACGTCCCGCACCGTTAGGCCGGCCTAAGGTGCCGGCGCGAGCGCCGGCTTGCGGCCGAAGCCGTAGCGGACGAGCGTGCGCTGGGCCGGCGCTCTGATCACCCTCGTCACGAACGCGTACGCCTCCCGAAGGTGAGGCGCCTTCTTCACGACCGCGATCTCGTAGACGACGTGAGGCTGGGCGGACTCGCGAATGCGGATCACACCGACTTTCCCGAGCACGGCCTTCGCGTCGGTCACATAGACGAAGCCGGCGTCGGCCTCGCCGAGCGCAACCTTGCCCAGCACGCCCTTCACGTCCGTCTCCTGGCTGACGACGTTCTTCATCACCGCTGCCGAAATGCCGAGGTTGTTCAGGACGGTTCGCGTGTACGACCCGACGGGAACGGACGCGTCCCCGATCACCAGCTTCACGCCCGGCCTGGTCAGGTCTGTGACCGAGTGGATCCCGGCCGGGTTCGACTTCGGGACGATCAGGACGAGTGTGTTCGTCGCGAACTTGATCGGCTTCTCGACGAGCCCCTGCTGGTAGAGGAGCTCGGGGTACTTGGGGCTCGCGGCGGCGAAGACGTCGGCCGGCGCACCCTGCTGGATCTGGACCGCGAGCTGGTCCGAGCCGGCGAAGTTGTAGACCGGCCGGCTGTCGATTGCGGGGAACGCCTCCGTGAGCGAGGCGGCGGCGAAGACCAGCGGCCGGGCGGCGCCGGACTTTGCGGTCGTCGCGCCGGGCAGAACGGCAGCGAGGACCAGCACCAGTGCGAGTGCACGCACCATGCGCTCGACGATAGTGACGCGGTCTTTCGTGCGTCAACGGCTACCTAGGCGTTGCCTGGTGAGTCCCGGCATGTCCCTCTAAAGGGTGACACGGGCCCTGCCGATGGAAAGCACATGCGCGCGACTCTCCCCGCAGCGCTGTTCTCGGCTCTCGCCCTGGCCGTCCCGGTCGCCGCGTCGGCCGGCGCCCCCGGCAGCGCCGACGTCGCAGCGCTCCAGGTCGGCCTCACCGGGCTCGGGCTGTACGACGACGACGTCGACGGCTTCGCCGGCCCGAAGACGCTCGCCGCTCTCCGCCGGCTCCAGGGCGCGACGTCGCCGCTCGCCGCAGAGACGCGCGCGGCGCTGGGGACGTTCGGCGCGCCTCAACTCGGCACCCGGCCCCTCATCCTCGGTTGCTCCGGTTGGGACGTCGCCTCGCTCCAGTGGCTGCTTGCCTGGCACGGGTTCCCGTCCGGGCCGTTCGACGGGACGTTCGGCGACCGCACTCTCGCCGCGCTCCTCCGCTTCCAGCGCTGGGCGGGCATCGACGCGATCGGCGTCGCCGGACCGCAGACGCTGGCCGCGCTGCGGGAGCCGCCCCCCGTTTCGCCGATCAAGCTGGTGCGGCCGATCGACGCCTCGCCCGACGACGCCTTCGGCCCGAGGGCGAATCGCTTCCACGCGGGCGTCGACTACCCCGCCCCCATGGGCACGACCGTCTGGGCAGCGGGCGACGGCGTCGTCTCCTTCACCGGCCAGGCGGACGGCTTCGGCACGCTCGTCGTCGTCCAGCACAGCTCCGGCGTTGCGACCTTCTACGGCCACCTGTCGAAGATCCTCGTCCCCGTCGGCAAGCGCGTCTCGCGCGGCACGCCGGTCGGCCTCGTCGGCATGACCGGCGACGCGACCGGTCCGCACCTGCACTTCGAGGTGCGGGTGCGCGACGCGTCCGTCGATCCGGCGACCGCGATCGGCTAAGAGCGCCTTCACGCCGAAAGTGGCGTTTTTCCTCGAGTAAGGTCTTGCGCATGAGCGCTGCCGCCGACCCCGCCGCGCTGCTCGAGGCGTACCAGACGCAGCTGCGCGCGCACGTCCACGAGCCGATGCCCGAGAGCGTCCAGATCGAGTGGGACGGGCCGCTCCAGCGCGCCAGCGGGTTCGGCGGGCAGGGCTGGATCCTCTACCGCGACCTCGGGAGCATCGAGGGCGACGAGCTCGACGAGCTGATCGCCCGCCAGGTCCGCTTCTTCGCCGAGCTGGGCCAGCGGTTCGAGTGGAAGTACCACAGCCACGACCTACCGGACGACCTGCCCGAGCGGCTCCTTGCCGCCGGCTTCGTCCCCGAGGAGCGCGAGACGGTGGTGATCGCCCCGATCGAGGCCCTCACCGCCGAGCCGGTCTTGCCGGACGGGGTCGCAATCCGCGAGGTCTTCGAGCGCGACGACATGGAGCGGATCGCAGTTCTCGAGCGCACCGTCTACGGCCGCGGTGAGGACTTCGGCTTCATGGACGAGCTCGCCGAGGAGCGCCACGCGGACCCGGAAGGGCTGCGGATCTTCGTCGCAGAGGCCGGCGACCTGACCGTCTCGGCCGCGTGGCTGCGGTTCCCCTCGGACACGGGGTTCGGAACCTTCTGGGGCGGCGCGACCCATCCGGAGTGGCGCGGCCGGGGGATTTACCGAGCGTTGGTCGCCCACCGCGCGCGCCTCGCCGCCGAGCGCGGCTGCCGCTACATCGAGGTGGATGCCTCCGACGACAGCAACCCGATACTCCAGCGGCTCGGCTTCGTCCCGGTGACGACGACGACGCCGTACGTCTGGTCCCCGGGTGGATGAGGCGCGGGTCGCGCGAATCATCGAACGCGTCCGCTCGATTCCGGAGGGCTACGTGCGCACCTACGGGGACATCGATCGGCGCGCGCCGCGCCTCGTCGGACACGTGCTCGCGACCTCGAAGGAGAAGATGCCCTGGCACCGGGTCGTCCGGGCGGACGGGTCGCTGACGCAGGGGAAGAAACAGCGGCTGCTCCTGCTCGCCGAGGGGATCCCGATGCGCGGCAACCGTGTCGACCTGGACGACGCGCGGGTCCCGCCGGAGTTCTAGGGGCAGGCCGAAGGCCGATCCCTACGACGTGGCCTGAGCCGGCAGCGCAGGCGCCCGCTCGGGCGCCTCGGCCACGACGCGATCGCGCCGGACGTCGAGGACGATCGCGGCGAGGTTGCCGCCCAGCGCCGCGCCGACGATGGTGGTGATCAGGGCGAGGAGCCCCGACCCGGCCTGGAAGCCGATCCAGCCGCCGACGAGCGCGCCCGCGAGCACGATCGCGAACCGTCCGCGCTGCGGTCGGTCGCGGTCGAGCGCCGCGAGGTGGATCCCGACGCCGATCGGGATGCCGACCGAGAGGACGGCGAGGACGCCGTCGTCGAGCGGCACCGCCGGGAAGGCGATGAGCACGACGACCAGCGCCGGCGAACCAGCCGGCGAGGCCGAGCACGACCGTGAAGACCGAGCGGAGCAGCACGCTCGCCGTGCGGCCGATCCGGCCGCGCTTCCGGACTGCGCCGCCACATCAGCAGCAGCGAGAGCAGCAGCGATCACCGGCAGGCCGTAGAACGTGCCGGCGAAGCCCTTGCCGAGCGCCGGTGTGGCTCACGTCGGGCGTGAAGTCGACCTTCGCCGGCGTGTAGAGCGACGTGTCGACCTTGCCGGTGTCGAAGTACGTGTTCAGCAGGCGGGTGCTCGCCTTCGGCTCGTAGGTCCAGAACGTGTCGGAGTGGCCGATCTCCGCGAGCAGGACCTTCTGGCCGTTGCGGAGGTGCGGCAGCAGCTCCTGGATCCCGAACTTCGCGGGAGTCGCGAAGTCGAGCGTGCCGTTGACGAGCAGCGTCTGGACGTTCGAGTCCTGCACTCGCGTGTACTCGTTCGCGTCCGGAGCCGGCGGGAACGCGTGCGTCAGCCCGCCGCCGGCGTAGAGGAACTCGGTGCCGGCGTTGCCGAGGATCGAGTCCTTGCGGTGCGGGCCCTTGCGCGAAGTAGCGGTCGGCGGCCCAGGTGTCGGCCCGGCTGACGGCCGCGACCTCGCCCCAGACAAACGCCTCGGGAAACGCCATCCGCGCCATCAGCGACATGGAACCAGAGCCCGCTCGGGTCGCCGTGCGCGGCCGAGATCCACGAGTCGAGCGTCATCGGGGCCGAGAGCGGCGCCGACTCCGACGTCGACTCCATCAGCCCGTAGAACGACGCCGATCTTCGCGTTGCCCGCCGAGATCGGCAGGCCCCAGAAGCGGCTTCGGCATGTGCGCGGCCGTCCTCGCGCATCGACGCGGCGAGGTCGTCCGTCCGCTTGCTGCAGCCCGCGTCCTGCGCGCAGAGGCGCGAGTAGCGGCCGATCAGCTCGTCGGTCGCCTTCGGGTCCCAGAGGAAGTGGCCGGGCGGGTTGACGCCGATCAGCACGGAGCGGTTGATGCTCCGCGGGTACCGCCAGGCGTAGATCATCGCGAGCCGCGTGCCCGCGCTCTCGCTGACGAGGTTGATCGCGGCCGTAGCCGAGCGCCCGGCGCGCGGCCTCGAGATCGTCGACCTGTGCGGGCAGCGTGTAGCCGGCGAGATCGACGCCGTCCTCCTGGAGCCGTGCGGCGCAGTCGCGGAACGCCTGCGTGTAGGCGTCGAAGGACTTCTGTGCGAGGAAGTCCGTCCGAGCGCTTCAGCGCCGAGGAGACCTCGGGGCAGTCGAGCCGGACCGAGCTGTCGATGCCGCGGTAGCCGACGAGGACGACGTCGTGGTTCTCGGCGAGCCGGCTCGCCCTCGCGAAGTGCATGTTCGTGCCGCCCGGACCGCCCTCGAGGCGGAAGACGGGCGCGCCCGGGTGGGCCGAGCGCGCCTTGATCCGGATGACCTGCACGCCGATCAGCCGAGAACCGGGCTTGGCCCGGTTCTCGGGGACGACGAGGGTGCCGCAGTCGGCGGCGTAGCTGCCCTGCTCCGTGCCGTAGTGGCACGGATGCAGGGACAGCTGGCCGGCCTTCGCGCCGGCGGGGACGGTCACCTTGTCCCCGCCGGAGGCGAGCTTCACGTACGCGAGCCCGAGCGCCAGGATCGCGATCAGCAGCGAGACCGGTGACGCGGGCGAGCACCGAGGCGGCGCTTCCGCTTGCGCGCCGCCGGCGCCGGCTCGGGCTCCGGCTCGTCGTCGATCTCGAGCTCGCCGTGGTCGAAGTGCGGCAGCCACTCGAGCCACGCCGGCAGGTACCAGTTCCGGTCGCCGAGCAGCTTCATCGTCGCCGGGAGCAGCACGCCGCGGACGATCGTCGCGTCGATCAGGATCGCCGCCGCGAGCCCGACGCCGAACTGCTTGAAGAACAGCATCGACAGCGTCGCGAAGACCGCGAACACGCAGACCATCACGACCGCGGCGCTGGTGACGACGCTGCCCGTCGAGCGGATCCCGTCCGAGATCGCCTCGTCCATCGTCGCCCCACGCTGGAACCGCTCGCGGATCCGGCTGACGATGAACACGTGGTAGTCCATCGAGAGCCCGAACAGGATCACGAACAGCAGCAGCGGGATCACGGGCGAGACGCCGGAGGTGTCGGTGAACCCGAGCAGGCCCTTGCCGACGCCGTGCTGGAAGACCAGCACGAGGATCCCGTAGGCCGCGGCGACCGACAGGCAGTTGAGCACGATCGCCTTCAGCGCGACCACGATCGAGCGGAACGCGACCAGCATCAGCGCGAACGCGAACACGAGCACGAACGCGACCACGAGCGGCAGCGCCGACCGGATCTGGTCGCCCGAGTCCTTCCACTGCGCGGTCAGCCCGGTGACGCCGGCCTCCGTGTTCGGCAGCGCGCCGACCGTCTGCGGGATGATCGTCTTGCGCAGCAGCGCCAGGGAGCGGTTCGACGCCTTGTCGGAGCCGTTGCCGTTGATCGGGATCGTGATGTTCGCGACCGTGCCGGCCTTGTTGACGGCGATCGTGATCGGCTCGTGCGCGCGGCCGCTCGCGAGCGCCCGCCGCTCGAGCTCGGAGATCGCCGAGCGGACAGCCGGAGCGTTCACGTTCGGCGCCTTCACGATCACGTTCGCGGGCAGCGCCGTTCCGGGGAACGCCTGCTGCATCCGCTTGTAGGTCTTGACGACCTCGAGCTGGGCCGGGTACGTGTCCGGCGAGGGGTCCGCCATCCGCATCTGGATCGCGGGGAGGGCGAGCAGGAGCAGCACGCCGCCGGAGATCGCCGCGGACAGGGCCGGGCCGCCGCAGGACGCGGTCGACGATCCAGCCCCACATCCGGCTCTCGCCGCCGTTGTCGCGGCGCCGCCGGACGCGGACCTTGCTCGACCCGGTCGCCGAGCCGCGAGAGCAGCGCGGGCAGCACGGTGAGCGAGCCGAGCATCGCCACCGCGACGACCATCATCGTCGCGACGCCGAACGAGGCGAACGTCTTGTCGCCGGTGACGAACATGCCGGCCATCGCGACCATCACGGTCAGGCCGGAGATCAGCACCGACCGGCCCGAGGTCGCGGCAGCCGCCTCGAGCGCGGCCCGTTCGCTCCGGCCCTTCGCGCGTTCCTCACGCTCGCGCCGGAGGTAGAACATCGAGTAGTCGACGCCGACCGCGAGCCCGATCAGGAGCACGAGCGGCGGCGTCTCGTTCGCCATCGGGAGCACGTGGCTCGCGATCGCGACCAGCCCGAAGGTGCCGAACACGGCCGTGAGCGCGAGCAGCAGCGGGATCCCCGCGGCGACGAGCGCCCCGAACGTGACGATCAGGATGATCAGCGTGATCGGCAGGGAGAGCATCCCGGCCTTGCCGAGATCCTTGCCGTACTGGTCCATGACCGCCTTCGGCGCGCTGGCGTCGCCCATCTCGCCGATGAAGAAGCCGGGATGGGCGGCCTGGGCCGCTGCGACGGCGTCGACGATCGGGCCGACCTTGTCCGGCGCCTTGTCGATCTCGCCGCGGATGTCGAAGCCGACGAGCGCCGAGTGCCCGTCCTTCGAGATCTGGTCCGCATTGCCGGGTGCGAGCGGCGAGCGGACGTTCCGGACGTCGGCCTCGCGCGAGACGCGGGCGACGACGTCCTTCACGGCCGCGTCGAACGCGGGCGTGCCGGCCGTGGCGGTCGTGCTCTGGATCAGGACGTTCTCGGCCGCCGGCCGCTTGAAGCCTTCGTGCAGGATCCGGTCCATCCGGCCCGACTCGCCGGGCCCGGCGGTGTTCGGATCGGGGTTCTTCGTGCCGACCATGCCGCCGATGCCGAAGGCGACGACGACCAGGGCCAGCCAGCCGAAGGTGGCGGTCTTCCAGTGGTTCGCGCTCCAGCGGCCCATCCGGGCGGCCAGGTTGCGCGGCCTGCGTGTGGGGGTTGTGCTGGGGGACACGGTGGTCCTCCTTTCAGGCCGCGCTCACGCGGCGTAGGCGAACGGGTGGTAGAAGGCGTCGAGTGCGCGCTCGGGGCGACGGCCAGCTGGAAGCCGTCGCCGATCCGGGCGTCCTCGACCTCGACGGTGAGTGCGTTCTCGCGCGGGTGCCAGAGCAGAAGGACGTGGAGTCCGTCGCTCTCGCGGGCGGCGAGTTCGCGGGCGGTATCGGTGGTCGGGGACATCTCGTTTCCTCCTGCGTCGTTGACTCCCCGGACGCTAGGAGGGCGCGGCCCGCACGTCGCCGTCACAAAGTCGGATTCGCGCTGCGTACCCGCCGACGATTTCCGCTCCGACTGCCGACGACCGGCTCCTACTCAGGTAGGAGGCGGCGAGCGAGAGCGTGGAGTACCTTCACGCGCATGAGCCGGATCGGACACTCGCGCGCGAGTACTGGTTCGAGCTGCTGATGGCGTCTGATGCTGATCGCGGGCATCATCGCAGCTGCTCGTCCGTGCACGACTCGCCGGGTGCGCCGACGACGACGCTCTGGTTCTCCGTGCCGGCGCTCGTCGTGCTCGTCCTGCCGCTCTTCGCGCGCCGCCGGTTCCCCTTCGCCGCACCCGCTGCCTACTGGGTGCTCGCGGCCGCGATCACGTTCGTCGACGGGCGCGCTGATCGCGTGCCGTCGACAGCCTCGAGGTCGTCGGCCTTGCGAGCGCGCTCCTGCTCGGCAACCTGCGCGACTCGCCGCAAGGCGCTGGTCGGCCTCGGCCGTCGTCGTCGGCGCCGATGCTGATCCTCATCTAGAACATCCCCGGCCCGCAGCCGACGAGCTCGTTCATCTTCATCACGCTCCGGTTCGTCGCCGCCTGGGTCGCCGGGCTTCGCGCTGCGCGCAGCGCGCCGAGCAGGCCGAGGCAGCCGAGGTGCGCGCGGTCCGGGCCGAGGGCGAGCGCGAGGCTGCGGCCCGGATCGCGGTGGCCGAGGAGCGCGCGCGGATCGCCCGCGAGCTCCACGACGTCGTCGCCCACGCCGTCAGCGTGATGGTGCTCCAGGTGGGCGCCGTCAGGCACCAGCTCCCCGACTACGCTGGCGGAGGACCGCGACGCGCTCAGGAGCGTCGAGCGGGCCGGCCGGACCGCGCTCGCCGAGATGCGCCGCCTCCTTGCCGCGATGCGCCGCGACGGAGACGAGGTCGAGTTCGTTCCGCAGCCCGGTCTCGACGGCCTCACGCGCTGCTGGACGAGGTCGGCCGCGCCGGTCTGCCCGCCCGGCTGCACGTCGACGGCGAGCCCTTCCCGCTCCCCCGCGGAGTCGACCTCTCCGCCTATCGGATCGTCCAGGAAGGCCTGACGAACGCGCTCAAGCACGCGCACGCCAGCGACGCCGACGTGACACGTCCGCTACCGGCCCGACGAAGTGGAGATCGAGGTCCGGGACAACGGCGCGGGGCATCGCCGACAACGACGGCCTCGGCCACGGTCTCGTCGGCGTCCGCGAGCGCGTCAAGATCTACGGCGGCGAGATGTCCGCAGGCACGGCACCCGAGGGCGGGTTCGTCCTCAGCACTCGGCTTCCGATCGCCGAGGAGACACGATGACGATCCGCGTCCTCGTCGCCGACGACCAGTCGATGGTCCGCGCCGGCTTCCGCATGCTGCTCGGCGGCGAGGAGGACATGGAGGTCGTCGCCGAGGCGAGCAACGGGCTCGAGGCGGTCGACAAGGCCGGCCGCTTCCACCCCAGGCGATCATCCTGATGGACATCCGCATGCCCGAGCTCGACGGGCTCGAGGCGACCCGACGCATCCTCGCGACCGACCCGCGACGCGCGGATCCTGATCCTGACCACGTTCGACCTCGACGAGTACGTCTTCGAGGCGCTGAGGGCGGGCGCGAGCGGCTTCGTGCTCAAGGACGACTCGCCGGAGCAGCTGATCGCGGCGATCCGAACCGTCGCCGCGGGCGAGGCGCTGCTCTCACCGGCGATCACGAAGCGCGTGATCCAGAAGTTCGCCGGCATGCAGCGCCCGGCCGCTCCGAAGGAGCTCGAGGAGCTGAGCGAGCGCGAGCGGGACGTCTTCCGCCTGATGACCAACGGCCTGTCGAACGCGGAGATCGGCAAGGAGCTCTACATCAGCGAGACGACCGTCAAGACGCACGTCACGCACATCCTTCAGAAGCTGAACCTCCGCGACCGCGTCCAGGCAGTCGTGCTCGCGTACCAGACGGGCCTGTTCGAAGCGAACGGCGCCTAGGAGTCTTCGCCGAGCTCGCGGTTGATCGCCGGCAGGATCTCGGTCGCCGTCAGCTCGAGCGAACGACGCGCGAGCCGCGGGTCGACCCAGTCGACCCCGCAGTAGACGAGCGTCCCGAACGCGCCGGTCTCCTCCCGGAAGGCGAGCAGCTGGTCGACGACCTGCGACGGCGTCCCGGCGATCACGAGCCGGTCGAGCATGTAGTCGGTCGTCACCTCGGAGTCGGGCATGTCGGGGTCGGCCTTGAAGATGTTCGCGCGGCCCGCGCGGATCAGCTTGAAGCCGAGCTGCTGGTAGTAGAAGCGGTACGGGCTTCGCTCGCCGAAGGCGTACTCGCGCGCGGTCTCCTCGTCGTCGGCGACGAAGAGCGTCTTCGCGACCCGCCAGCCGGCCGGGTCCGCCCGCCTCGCCCGCGCCCTCCACGTAGCGCCCCCAGTGGGTCCGCACCCACTGGGGCAGCAGGAAGTTCGCCGAGATGATCCCCCACCCGCGCGCGCCTGCGTCGGCCGCGCTCGACGAGCCCGGCTCGACGACCGTGACCACGATCGGCGGATACGGCTGCTGGAACGGCCGCACGATCGCGCCCTGGCCGATCTCGGGAATCTGCGTCCGCTCGGTCGAGATCGTCCAGTGCTTCCCCTGCAGCCGGTAAGGCGGCTCGCCGGTCCAGATCGCGAGCACATGGTCGATGCACTCCTTGAACTTCTCGCGCCGGTCGAGATCGAGGTTGCCGAACACCTCCCAGTCGGAGGGCAGCCCGCCCGGGCTGATCCCAAAGATGAAGCGGCCCTCGAGCAGGTGGTCGAGCATCGCGATCTTGGCCGCGATCGCCGCCGGGTGGCCGTTCGGCAGGTTGACCGTCCCCGTGCCGAGCGTGATCCGCTTCGTCAGGTGGGCGAGACTCGCGAGGAAGACCGAGCAGTCGGTGATCGACTCCGCCAGGTCGGTCACGTGCTCGCCGACGAAAGCCTCGGCGTAGCCGAGCTCGTCCAGGAGCAGGATCGCCTCGCGATCCTCGCGCAGGGTCTCCGGGTACGGACGCTCCGGCGGGTGGAGCGGCATCGTGAAGTAGCCGAGCCTCACTTACCCGCCTGCCTAGCCGTTGAGGGCGCGTTCTTCTTCGACCGTCAGCTCGGCGGTCGGTCTCGCCTCCAACCGCTCGTCCGGGATCGGCTGCCCACTCTCGACCGACAACCCGTACGTGCCCGCGGCGAGGCGCTCCTCGGCGCGCTCGACTGCGGCGAGCTGGTCGCGCAGGTCGGTTTCCCTGCTCTCGTCCAGCTCGTCCTGGTAGAGGTCGGTCGCCTGGTCGCCTGTCTCGACGTCCTCGTCCTGCGGCTCGCCCTCCTCCCGTCCGAGCCCGGCGAGCTCGCGCTCGATCCGTTGACGCTCGGCGGCCAGCAGCTCACGTGTGCGGTCGGGATCCATCGCGGTCACCTTATCCGGCGGGAGCGGGCGCGCGGGCTCATGCCTCCCAGACCACTTCGATGCGCCGGTCGAGGGCGGGCAACGGGAGGGAAGCCGCCTCCGTTTCGACCGCGTCGCGCAGCCGGCGCGAGAGCCGTGACCAGGCATCGATCCGCACCGTGTGCTGCGACCGCCGCCACGTTCCGCGGATCTCGCCTTCGACGAGGAGTGCACCCGGCCACACCCGGGACGTCCAGAGCCGCTCCCGCAGGTCGGCACGAGGCACGAGCAGCTCCCGCTCTTTGCCGTCGAGCAGGAAGTAGGCGTCGCCGCTCGGCAGCAGGCGAACGGACGTGGAGGCCGCCTCCGCGGCGCGCGCGGCCGCTTCGTCCTCTGCGAGCAGCCACTCGTCGCCGAGCGGCGATCGGACCGGCAGAAGCGACCCTTCGAGCGAGGCGAACGCGTCGGCTCCCGAGCGCCGCCCGATTCCGGCCCAGCGGGCGAACCCCTCTGCCGTGGCCGGCCCGAAGACGTGGAGGTAGCGCCGGGCGAGCGCACGGCACGCGTCGGCCGGCTCGATCCGGGCGGCTTCGACTGCCCACACGGTCGGTGCCCGCGCCCCTTCCCAGCGGATCGCGATCGTGCCGGTCGTCGCCGCGTACCTCATCGCGTTCCCGAGACCGATCGCGCGCCCGAGCTCGCGGTCGGTCATCCGCTTGCTCCCGAGCCCGGCGTGCATCCGCTCCGCGTTCCGCTCCGCCCGCTGACGGCCCTTTTCGTCCTCGGGGTGCCTGCCCAGCGAGAACAGCGCGAAATCCCGCTTGGGGACCACGTACGTGCTGAAGCGAGGCCCCCAGAGCTGGGCGAGCGACGGATGCTCCCACGCCGACGGCCGTACCCCCTCGAGCCGCGCGTGGAGCGACAGCAGCGCTGCCCTCGGCATGCTGTCCTGCAGGCCGGCCCAGGCCGCCTGCCGCAGCGAGCCTGCGGTCAGCGGCACTCGCTCCTCGAGCCCGCCGACGCGCCGGCGAAAGGCGAGGATCTCCCGCCGGGTGAGCCGGAGTCGCGCTACAGCGCCGTCCACCCGCCGTCGACGACGAGCCCCTGGCCGGTCATCGCGCGAGACTCGTCGGAGGCGAGAAAGAGCGCGGCGTTCGCGACGTCCTCGGCGTCGGCCACGAACTGCTCGCCGGGCATGCGCAGCGGAGTCATCCGCCGCCAGATCTCGTCGATCGCCGGGTTCTCGCGGAACGGGTCGCTGGTGGCCGTGTGGGTCGCCCCCGGCAGCAGCGCGTTGATGTTGACGCCGCTCGGCCCGTACTCCACGGCCAGCGCGCGGACGAGGCCGATCACGGCGGCCTTCGCCGAGCAGTAGGCGGCGAAGCCGGCCACGCCGACGAGGCCGAAGTTCGAGGAGACCAGCACGACCTTCCCGTAGCGCTTCGGGACGAAGTGTCTGAGCGCCGCACGCGCACAGAGAAACGCGCCGCGCACGTCGACCGCGAACTGCCGGTCGAAGTCCTCCAGCGGGAGCTCGCGCGAGTCGCCACCCGAGAACGTTCCGGCCGAGAAGACAACGATGTGCAGGTCACCGTGGGACTCGATCGCCCCGGCGACGACCCGGTCGACGGCGTCCGCGTCGGTCACGTCGAGCTCGACGAACTCGCAGGCGCCGCCTCCCTGGCGAATCAGCTCGTCCGTCGGCTCGGGGCCCTCGTTCGACTCGCGGGTCCGCGACGCGACCACCACGGACGCTCCTTCGGCTCCGTACCGCAGAGCGATCCCGCGGCCGATGCCGGAGGTGCCGCCGACGACGAGCGCCACCTTGCCGTCCAGCCGTCCCGCACGGCTAGACAACGGCGATCGCGGCTATCTCGTGGAGATAGCCCTCCATCCAGAGGGCGGGCATGGAGACCGCCGTCCAGGCAGGCCCGGCGCCCGTCGGAAAGACTTCGGCGGCCACCTGCATGGCGTCCCGCCACGCCCGCGGGTCCTTGTGGAAGGAGAGGACGCCGAGGACGTTGTCGAGCGAGCCGCCGAATCCCTCCAGCACCTCGCGGATCTCCGTGAGGATGTACCGGACCTGCCCGCCCGTGTCGCCCGGCGCGACGATGCTCTGGTCGGCGGCGCAGGCGACCTGGCCGGCGACGGTCACGAAGCTGCCGTTCTCCTTCTTGACGCCGCCGGCGAGCGGCAGCACGTTCTTCCACCAGTTCAGCTCGGGCGTGAACGCAGTCCGACTGCCCGGCGAGAGGTCGGCGACGGCCCGGAACGCACCGAGCTGCCCCGGCTTCTCCAGACCGGGCGTGCCGACGTGGCTCGTCGAGGGAGCCCGCTCGTCGGATAGCTCCCCCTTCAGCACCTCGGGCATGTAGACGTCCGTGAAGGTCGCGTCCGCGCCGCGCAGGTCCTGATGGAACGAGGTGAAGTCGAGGACGTCGTCGACGGAGCCTCCGGCCATGTCGACGACCTCGAGGATCCCCTGGTAGGACGCGCGCGCCTGTCACAGTGATCTCCCGGGAAGAGGACGTTGCCGTCGGGATCGACAGCCGACTGGCCGGAGACGAACAGCAGGTCGCCTTTCCGGCATCCCCCTGACGCCGGTCGCGAGCCCCACCACCTCAGCGAATCCGGCGTGAAGCACTCCTTCTTCCCCGGCCCGACGTGCGCGATCGCCTGGATGCAGACGAGCACGCCGGGCACGTACGAGCCCAGGAACGATGCGATCGACCAGGCGGGGTAGTCGCGCTCGAAGTACTCGCGCGCCACCTCGAGCACGGTGCCGATCTCACGGGGGTCCTGCGTTAGCGCGATCACGTCGACGACGTCGTCGAAGCTCGCTCCGGCGGCCTCGAGGAGCCGGCCGATCGAGTCGAAGACGTGGCGCGTCTGGGCGACGAGGTCGCCGGGCGCGACGAGGTTCATCGCGTTGTCGAGCGGGACCTGGCCCGACACGACAAGGATGTCGCCCAGACGGGCGGCAGGCGCGGCGGGCATAGAGGCGAACCAGTCGAGCCCCTCGGCGGTGAACGTGGACCGCACCCGCCATGTCTACCAGGTTAGGGTGGCCAACGTGGACGGTCTCGACGGCGCAGTCGCTGTCGTAACGGGCGGAGCCTCCGGGATCGGCGAGGCGTGCTGTGAGCTGCTCCTACGCGCCGGGGCGAACGTTCATGTCGTCGATCTCGCCGCCGACCCGCCGCTCGACGTCAGCGACCGAGCGGCACTCGACGCGCTGGCGGGCCGGCTCGACAGGCTCGACGTCCTGATCAACGCCGCGGGGGTCTTGACCGAGAACAAACCGGTCGACGAGCTCTCGGTGGAGGACTTCAGGCGGAACTTCGAGATCAACGTGCTCGGGACATTCCAGGCGTGCCAGGCGTTCGGGCCTCTACTACGCAAATGCCGCGGGGCGGTGGTCAACGTCGCCTCCCAGGCGGCCCTCGTCTCGCTCCCGTCTCAGGCCGCGTATACGACGAGCAAGGGAGCCGTCGCGGCGCTCACCCGCTCCCTCGCGATCGACTGGGCCGAGCACGGAGTACGGGTGAACGCGGTCGCTCCCGGCTTCACCGTGACCCCGATGACCGCCGCGTTCTTCGAGAACGAGACATTCGTGCAAGCCGCCACGCGCCGGATTCCGCTCGGCCGGCTGCTCGGGCCGGAGGAGATCGCCGCCGCGATCGTCTTCCTCGCGAGCCCGCTCGCCAGCGCTGTCACCGGCGTCGTGTTACCGGTCGATGGTGGTTGGACGGCCGGCGAACCGGCGCTCCCCTGGTAACTGGTAATGAAGGGTCCCCGGTTCGAGTCCGGCGTGGTGAAAGCGCCGAGAAACCTACGTCGTTGCGAGGATCATGCCGAACTGGCCGCAGCCCTCGATCACCCGCGCGATCGTCGCCTCGCTCACTGAGGTCTCGAACGCTTCCGGTTCGTCGACATCGACACCGTACTCGAGGAAGAACCGCTCGAAGCCCTGCGGCTCGAAGCCGGTAATGACGCTCACGTCGTCCGGCCCGTCGTTGCGGAAGGTGTGCACGGTCCCCAGTGGGACATTCATGTAGCCGCCCGGCTCGAGGGACGTCCACGCGTCGCCGCACATGACCCCCAGACGACCGGAAGTCACGTAGAAGAACTCGTCGGCGTCCTCATGGTGGTGCGGGGGCGGCCCGGGCACACCCGCCGGTGTTACCACTTCGAGGGCGGCGACGCGACCGCCCACCGGCAGCAGCGTCACTCGATGTCCGATGACCCAGAGCGACCTCGTCTCGTTCGTGTCGACCCGCATGGGTCCTACCTCCTGAGCGAGGTTGATCTTGGTGCGATTCATTGCCGCCTCCGATACTGTGTAGTACGTGACCCGTACGAAAGATAGTACTGATGCCGTACGAGACCTGTCAACTCCGGCGGCGTCCGAGCATGTACCGAGCGTCGTCGGCCGGCTACGTCTCGCGTACGACCTCGGACGGAATGCAATGCTGGCGCGCATCCACGCGGTCGGGCACCCAGACGTCACGACGGGGATGATCGCGCTCTTCCGGCTCGCCGGATTGGATCGGCGTCGGCCAGGCGAGATCGCTGCGACAGCACACCTGTCCAAACAGGCGACCAACGACATGTTGAGAGAGCTCGAACGCTTGGGGTACGTCGAACGCCATCCAGATCCCACCGACGGGCGCGCCCGCATCATCCAGCTGACGAAGCGGGGCCAGGCGCTGGACGCAGCCGTCTGGACAGCCGGACAAGAGGTCGAGCAGGCCTGGCGCGACCGCATAGGCCAAACGCACTGGACGACGTTCCACGACGTACTCGACAAATTGATCGCCGCTGAGTAGCGTCGATTGAACCCGCCCCGCTCTCTCTCGTCGGAGAATGCCCGACCGTCGAGCTGGATGTGCGGTTAAGCGGTACCGACTTCGTCGACGGCGCTCTCCGGTTTCGGATCTGCGGCGTCGCCGGTCTCGGTCGAATCGTCGCTCTCGGTCGAACCGTTGCTCTCGGTCGGGCCGTCGACGTCGCCGTAGGCCTTCGCCAGGCGCGCCGCCGCCTTCCGCTCCTGCTTTCGAACCCGCTTCTCCCTGATCGCCTGCTCGCGCTTGAGCTTCTCGAACGTCTGGCGTGACTTCTTTTGAGCCACTAGGCCCGGCTTCCGTCGCCGGCAACGATTTGCTCACCGATCCAGGCTTCCGCTTCGTCTTCCTCCACCTTGCGCGCAAAGCACAGTTCCCGCACGAGCAAGCCCCGCGCCTGGAGGTACACGCCGCGCTCTGCGGGCGAAAGGCGAGCCGAGTGTTGAAACGGTTCGCCGTCGCGAACGATCTCCGCCAGATCGGTTGCACGACCGGAGGCGAGCTTGGCCTTCGTTTCCCTGTGGCGCTGGGTCCACTGGCCGGTCCGCTCGCGCGGTTCGGCGCTCAGGATCTGCCGAACGGCCTCGACCTCGCCCGCGTCGGCAACCGGCCGCAGACGCTCGGTCGCGTCCGTGACCGAAAGCGTGACTCGTAGCCCGGTCACCAGCTCGACCACGACGGAGTCGCGGTCTGTGCCGTCGACTCGTTTTCGCTCATGGGCCACGACGTGGCCGACGCCGAGAGCGGCGTACACGACCGTCTTGCCGACGGCGACCGGAGATCTTGCGCTGGCGCTACGGGAGACGGTAGACAATTCGCCCGCGGTCGAGGTCGTACGGCGAGAGCTCGATCCGCACGCGGTCGCCGAGCAACATCCGGATCCGGTACCGCTTCAGCCGGCCGGCCGTGTAGCCAAGAAGCTCGTGACCGTTGTCGAGCCGGACGCGGAACATCCGGTTGCGGAGTGACTCGATGATCTCGCCCTCCATCTCGATCTTCTCCTCTTTCTGAGCGATCACGCCTCCCTCGGCTTAAGAATTCGGAGGGCGCCCGCCGGGATCGGCGGGCGCACCCCCACGGCTGCTAGGCCAAGGCGACGACGTTCGTCGCCTCGGGCCCCTTCGCGCCTTCACGCTCTTCGAACGAGACGCGCGCGCCCTCGGCGAGCGACTTGAAGCCCTCGCCGGCGATATTCGAATGGTGAACAAAGAGATCCTTGGATCCCTCGTCCGGGGTGATGAAGCCATACCCCTTCGAATCGTTGAACCACTTAACGGTTCCGCTGCCCATAAAACACCTCCCTTGCGCCTTCACGAACGGGTAGGAAGGCACCTTCTGGCGCAGACCGGTACTCGCTCTTAGTGGACCCACGGTAGCAGCTACTCGCCCCGGACAGGCTCGCGGGAGGTACGGTATCGGCACATGGCCGGCCCTGTCCCTGCCGTGCCGAAGCCGCGCTTGCGCGGAGTTCTGCATGAGATCGCGCTCTACGTGAGCGTCCCACTCGGGGTCGCGCTCGGGTTTGTGGCGGCCGGGACACGCGCGCAGGTCTCCGCAGCGATCTTCGCGGGAGCGGTCGTCGCGATGTTCGGCGCGAGCGCGCTCTATCACCGATTCACCTGGTCGCCGCCGACGCGTCTGTGGTTACGCCGGCTGGACCACGCCGGCATCTTCGGGCTGATCGCGGGCACGTACACGCCGTTCGGGCTGCTGGTTCTTCACGGTGCCTGGCAGATCGTCGTCCTGTCGATCGTCTGGGGAGGCGCTGCCATCGCGATCCTCGCGAAGCTTGCGTGGGTGTCGGCGCCGAAATGGCTCTCGGCGGTGGCGGGAATCGCGCTTGGCTGGGTCGCCGTCGCCGCCTTTCCCCAGATTCTCGATCACGCCGGGGTTGCGGCAGCCACGCTGATCGCAGTCGGGGGCGTCTGCTACACCGCCGGGGGCGTCATCTACGCGCGGCGCAAGCCCGATCCGATGCCGCAGATCTTCGGGTACCACGAGCTGTTCCACGCGCTGGTCATTGCAGCCGTCGCGCTCCAGTACGTCGCCGTCGGCCTCGTGACCACCTCGGGCTGAGTTGCCGGTCGACCACGCCAACGCTCGGCTCCGCGCTTCGACGATGGGCCATCGCGCTTCGGACGCGAAGATGCGCATCCGGATAACGACGCTGAAGCACCGTATCCGGGCCCAGCGAGCGAGGCTTGCGCGTCGCCCGGTCGTGCCGCCGCACGACCTGAGAAGCTGAGCAGGAACCGATGCCCACCCGAATCCTCGTAGACACCTGGCGCGAGCAGGGCGCGGGCGCGTGCGTGCGCAAGGTGCGTGCCGCCACGGGAATGGCGCTGCCGATGATGCTCACGGGCAGGCGGACCGCCGCTGGTGTTGCCGCGTACTTCGACCTGATCACGGACGAGGGTCGCCGCTTCTACGGCGACAGCTTCCACTTCGGCTACTTCCGCACGGGATCCGAGACCCTGCCGCAAGCGCTCGACGCGCATACCGATCTCGTCGCGGAGATGGCCGGCCCGACGGGCGAACAGCACATCCTCGATGTCGGTTGTGGCCTCGGTGCGCCGGCGGCACGGATCGCCGACCGGTACGGCTGCAAGATCACCGCGGTCAACATCAGCCGTGAGCAGATCCGCCAGGGACGGGAACTGATGGAGCAGCGCCGGATGTCAGACCGGGTGCGGATCATCAAGGGCGACGCGCGGGCACTCGACTTCCCCGACGGCTCGTTCGACGGCATCGTCTGCCTGGAAGCGGCAGGAGACATCTGCGTCAGCGAGGAGGACAAGGAGCGGCTCGTGCGCGAGCTTCACAGGGTCTTGCGCCCGGGCGGCCGCATCGGCTTCTCCGATCTGGCCCTGCACACGAACCCGCCGGCGACGGACAACCGCACGCTGAGGTCTGTTCTCTACCACCGCGGCGAGGAACTGGTGACCGACTGGCCGGCGCTCTTTCTCCGGCACGGCTTCCAGATCGTCAACCGCCTGGACATCATCGTGGAGACGATGCCGACCTGGGACCGGACCCTTTCGGTCTACCAGGAGCGAAGCAGTGAGATCATCCACCGCTACGGCAGACGGATCGCCGATCGTACGCGCGCCCAGCTGCACCGAATCCCGGCGATCCTCGCCCGCCACGGCAGCTTCCCGGTCCTCTCTCTCCTGAAGTGAATCGCATGGGAGCCCTTCGCGGAGACGTACACTGGCAACACCAGACCTCCCGGGCTTCGACGACGTGGACGGCCTGACCCCTTACATCCCAGCCCGAAGGAGGTAGCCAATGGCTGCACGAGCAAAGCGAGGAAAGACCCGGGATGCCCCCTCGTCTGCGGCGCCCGGAAGAGACCGCAAGGGCGGCGTGGACCGGCGCCGGAGGTCGTGTTTCTTCTGCAGAGAAAAGGTCGCAGAAGTCGACTACAAGAACATCGCTCAGATCCGCCGTTTCATCTCCGAGCGCGGCAAGATCAAGGGCCGCGGCAACACTGGGACCTGCCGCAGGCACCAGAGCCAGGTCGCCGTTGCGATCAAACGCGCACGCGAGATGGCTCTCCTCCCCTACGTCGGTGATTCCCAGGAGCCGCAGACGCGACCTCGCTCCCGCCATAACGACTAGACCCGATGGTGAGCCCGGAGCAGAGGAACTACGCAGAGATCGAGCGCCTGGAGCGGTTGCTCGAGGAACTGCGGGGCGGCAAGTCCACTCCTCGCCAGACGGAGGCGATTCGAGAGATCGGCCTGGAGATCGCGATTGCGATCCGGGAGGTCGGTGCCATGCTGACCAACGTCGGTTGGGAGCAGTCCTATGCGACCGACCGTGTCCCCTCAGACGGCCCGGAGTAGATGGAGACGGGAACGGTCACCGCGGTCAATGCCGAAGGCTTCGGCTTCATCGCCCCGGACCGGCACGCCGGGGAGATCTGGATTCGCCCGCGGAGCGTGGACGGCGGAGGACAGCTGTTCGAGGGCCAGCGGGTCGAGTACGTCCTGGCAGTGGGTTCGCTGGGCGTCGAGGCCGCTAACGTCCGGCCGCTCGCCGTCTGAGTCAGGCTCTACCGGGGATCGACCCGGATCCTGCCGTTCGCGGCATCCACCCACATACGGATGTGCGTGATGCCGGGCTCGTTCTTGTCCGTCTCCTCGAGCGCCCGCGCGCGGCCGTTGTCGGCCACGTAGGCGCGGACATCCTTCGACATGAATGCCTCGACGGTCCAGGAGCACGCGGCTTCCACGATCACCTTGCGGCCGTCGTCGCACCGGACGCAATACTCCACCCGCCAGCCATCCGCGCCCTTCGCGGCAAGGTTGCGTGTAGTGAGGATCTTGCTCATCGCCTGAGCGAGGCTATTCAGACGGCTCGGGAAGAACGGCGTGCATCGTGTAGCGGCGGCCGCCGACGTCGATGCTGGCGGGACCGCTGTTCGCCTCCGTGACGTAATCCTCGATCGCGCCCAGGACATCGAGGATTCGGCCTTCGCTGGTGCCGAGCTCGACCGAGACGCGGAAGCCCTCGTCTTCGCTTCCGGACAGCTCAGGATGGAACTCGATCAGAGCGTTGTACAGACTTCGCGCCGGCCCCACGCTCTCTGCTTCGACGGTGATCGCACGCATCTCGTACTTCCCTTCGATCGCCTACCAAGTGGCTGAGGTCTAGGCGAGGAGAAGGTGCGGCTCGCTCCGTCCACAGTAGCGGACTGTGCGATAGTCGCGCCGTGACGCTCGCCGAGCTCCTGCACGAAGCGGCGGAGACGCACCACGTGGTCTACCGGATCACCGACGGCGACGATCCGGACTGGGCGTCGTGGTACGCGGATTGGCTCTTGAACCTGTCCGAGCTCCCCGCCCTCCTCGGGTCGAAGCCGGTGCGGAGCCATCTCGTGCACGCGCTCGTCCAGCTCGACCGTGACTACGCCGCCGCCCAGCCGGGCGAACGATGGGAGGACTGGTACGCGACACGCCTCGGCGCGCTGGTCGCGAATGACGCGCCCAGGGCGTAAAGGCCAAGCCGGGGCCGTTTCATGGTGACGGCGGAGGAGATCGGCCGCGTGGCGGTGTTCGCGGACCTGGAGCCGGCCGAACGCGACCGGCTCTCCCGGGTGGTGGCGGACATCACGCTCGTTCCGGGCGAGTTCGCCGTCCATGAGGGTGACGCGCGCGCGCTGTTCGGCGTCCTCGAGGGCCGGTTCGAGGTGCTCAGGGTCGTCGACGGCGTCGAAAGCGTGGTCGGCGAGCGGAAGCCGGGTGATGTCTTCGGGGAGATGTCGATCGCGTTCGGAATGCTCCACCCCGGCGGGTTCCGCGCCGCGGAGACCTCGCGCGTGTTCCGGCTCGAGCTGAACGACTACCAGGCACTCGCCGCCGCCGCGCCGGAGGTCGGAGAGCAGATCGCCCTCCTCGCGGCCCACCGGCTCGGAGGGTCAAAGGGCCTGCAGGCCCGCGCGTCCGCACCTGCCCCGTTCAGGGCGATCGTCCTCGGCCATCGGTGGGACGGTTCCTGCGCGGAGCTGAGGCGCTTCCTCGACCGAAACCAGGTCCGGTTCAAATGGCTCAAGCCGGACGTGCCCGCCGATGCGGAGGAGTGGGGCTCGCTCCCGGCGGAAGGCGACTACCCCGCGATTCGCGTCGTCGACGGCAAGATGGTCATGCGGCCAGCACTTCGACGGGTGGCCGAACTGCTCGACATCCCGACGGAGCCGACGGCCGCCGAGTACGACACCGTGATCGTCGGTGCGGGGCCTGCCGGTCTCGCGGCCGCCGTGTACGGCGCGTCCGAGGGCCTGCGGACGATCGTGCTGGAGCGCGAGGCCCCCGGCGGCCAGGCGGGCACTTCATCCCGGATCGAGAACTACCTCGGCTTCCCATCCGGCGTCTCGGGCGACGAGCTGTCGAGTCGGGCGCTCCAGCAGGCACGCAGGCTCGGCGCGGAGATCCTCGTCACCCGGTTGATCACGCGAGTCGACCCCGCGACCCGTCAGGTTCACCTCGACGGCGGCGATGTGTTGCAGGCGCGAACGATCATCCTCGCAACCGGGGTCG
This sequence comes from uncultured Actinomycetes bacterium, assembly GCA_963779025.1. GTDB lineage: Bacteria > Actinomycetota > Thermoleophilia > Gaiellales > Gaiellaceae > DATBLE01. The sequence continues at coordinate 22,055 of CAVZWR010000005.1, read as the reverse complement.
CCTGGCGGCACCTCGCGATCGAGGGCTTCGAGCGCCTCGCAGGAAAGGGCATCTTCTACGGCGCCGCACGGAGCGAAGCAGCGAGCACCCACGGCCTCGACATCCACATCATCGGTGCCGGCAACTCGGCCGGCCAGGCGGCGATGTTCTTCTCGGCCCACGCTCGGAGCGTGACGATCCTCTACCGCGGCGAAGCGCTCGAGAAGGGCATGTCGCGGTATCTCGTCGACCAGCTCGCCACCCGGGCGAACATCCGCGTGCTCTACCGGGCCGAGGTCGTCGCCGCGCACGGCGACACCTCGCTCGAGGCGATCGACGTCCACGACAACGCCACGGGCGAGACGACCCGGCTCGACTCGGGCGGGCTGTTCATCTTCATCGGCGCGGACGCGGAAACCGCGTGGCTCCCACCCGAGATCGCACTCGACCAGAAGGGCTACGTGCTCACCGGCTCCGACGTGCGGGCTGCCGGACGCTGGCAGCTCGACCGCGACCCCTACCTCCTCGAGACCAGCGTGCCGGGCATCTTCGCCTGCGGCGACGTGCGATTCAGCCCCGTGAAGCGAGTCGCCGCCGCGGTCGGCGAGGGCAGCATGGCGATCGCCTTCGTGCACCAGTACCTCACCCAGGCGTCAGCGGCGTAGGTAGGCGAGGACGGCCAGCACGCGCCGGTTGTCCTCGGATGCTTCCTTGATCCCGAGTTTCGAGAAGGCGCCTCTGATGTGCGTCTCGACCGTCTTCGGACTGAGCCAGAGCGCGCGACAGATGCCCTGGTTCGAACGGCCCTCGGCCATCAGGGCGAGGATCTCCCGCTCGCGCGGCGTGAGCTCCTCGAGCGGGTCGACCTGCCGGCGCCGCGCCAGGAGGTCGTCGACGACGGCCCGGTCGACGACGCACTCCCCCGCCGCGACCCGCTCCACGGCGTCGAGCAACTGCTCGACGCGGCCCACGCGTTCCTTCAGCAGGTAGCCGGTTCGTTCGGGTCTCTCTTCGACGAGTCGGAGCGCGTACTCGGGCTCGAGGTGTTGAGAGAGGACGAGAACGGCGGTGCCGGGGTAGTCCGAGCGGATCTCGCGGGCAGCGCGGAGGCCTTCGTCGGTGTAGGTCGGCGGCATCCGGACATCGACGAGGGCGACGTCCGGACGCAGGTCGCGCACGCAGGCGAGCAGGTCATCGCCGTTGTCAGTCTGGGCGACAACGTCGACGCCGTGCTCGGTGAGCAGACGCGCGACTCCCTCGCGGACCAGCGCCGCGTCGTCGGCGATCACGACTCGCATGGGAGCTCCGCGCGGATCGTCGTTCCCTGCCCGGGTGGGCTCGCGATCGCGAGCGTCGCGTCGAGCGCGTCCAGCCGGTCGCGGAGGCCGGCCAGGCCGGAGCCGGCCGTCATGCGGGCGCCGCCGGCTCCGTCGTCTGCGACGGTGACGCGGAGCAGGCCGGGCTCGCGCTCGAGGAGTACCGACGCCTGCGTCGCCGAGGCGTGCTTGACGACGTTCGTGAGCGCTTCGGAGACGACGAAGTAGGCGGCGAGCTCTGCCGGATCCGGCAGACGGCCGGTCACCGTGCTCTGCACGGAGACCGGCAGCGGCGCGCGTCGGGCAAGCGCCTCGACGGCCGCTTGGAGGCCCTCGTCGCGGAGCAGGGTGGGATGGATCCCCCGGGCGAGCTCGCGCAGCTCGGCGATCGCCTGCTCGACCTCGTCCTGCGCACGCGAGAGAGCGTCGGCTGCGGCCGGATCGGCGTGGGAAGCTTCGAGGCCGAGCGCGACGGACAACGTCACGAGCCGTTGCTGCGCCCCGTCGTGGAGGTTGCGCTCGATGCGGAGGCGCTCTCCGTCGGCGGCGGCGACGATCCGCCCGCGGGACGCCCGGACCTCCGCCAGCTGGGACCGCACCTCCGCCGCCAGGCGCTCGTTCTCGAGCACGAGCGCGGCGGTGGCGCGAACCGACTCGACCAGCGCCGGCTCGTCGAGCAGCGCCGGATCGTGAACCAGAGCAGCCACCTCTACCCCGCCCGCCGTCACGGGCGTGACGGCGCGGTCGGGGTCGCGCGGCAGCTCGACCGGCCGGCCCTCCGCATCGACGTACCGGCCGTCGCCGAGCCGATAGGCGACCTCGAGCGTCGGGTCCCCGAGCGCCCGCGCGAGCCGCTCGCGCAACGTCGCCGCAGTCTGTGCCTGCAGCTCGACGACGAGCTCGGAAGCCTCCGGACGCCGAAGGCGAGACCAGAGGATCCCCGCCACGACCCCGACCGCGAGCGACACCGCAACCGCCCTCCCGATCGTCTCGAGCCACGGGACGGCACCGTCGGTCGCAGTTACCCAACCCAGCCACACGAGACCCATCAGGATGGTCGCGGCCGCCGCGACCAGCAGCGGCCCCTGCGAGCGCCGGGCCGCCCCGCGCAACACGAGCAGCCGCCGGAGGACGAGGAAGAGCGCGGCCACGGCCAGGACGAGCCCCGCGATCTCCTGAGCCCGGTCGACCGCGTGTGCGAGTCCCGGTTCGGAAGTGACGGACAGCAGACTCCGCGGGTCGGGATCGACGAAGGCGCCGAGCAGCTGCCCGCCGAGCGCGACCGCGAAGGCACAGGCGATCAGCAACCGGGCCGGGCGGGGCCAGGACCGCCGCTCCGGAAAGGTCAGCACGAGCAAAGCGAGCGCGGCCACCCACACCTGCTCGAGCAGAGCACCGAGCGTCCAGAGTGCGCTCGAGTGCGCCCACTGGAGATCCGCGGCCAGAACGGCAAGACCGGTTGCGAGGAGTAGCCACCTCGCTCGACGCCAGCGCGGCTGCTCGAGCACGACCAGCGCGGCCGCCGTGAGCGCCCAGGCCAGCGCCAGGTCGGCGATCACCCGTGTGCCCGCGATCTGCTCGTGGACGCCGAGCGCGCCGACGGCCAGCCCGGCGGCGACCACGACAGGCAGCACCAGCACGGGATCGCGCAACAGGTCACGCCTCGGCGAGGCCCGCACTGCCGGCGACGCCGTCATTCCAGGAGGGCGGCAAACGTCGCCGCCGAGAGCTTCGATTTCGCGATGAAGCCGCGCGCTCCGCAGGCCACAACGCGCCGGCCGTAGTCGTCCGCCTCGCGGGACGAGATCAGCACGACCGGAGGCCCGTCTGCAGCAGCGAGCTCGGCGGCGACCGAGAACCCGTCTCGATCCGGGAGTTGCACGTCGAGCAGTACGGCGTCCGGGGCGTCGGCGGCGACCGCGGCGAGGGCTTCGGCCGCGTCTCCTGCCTCGCCGGCGACGACGTAGCCCGCGCGCTCGAGCACCTCCCGCGCGACGGCGCGGAACGGCTCGTGATCGTCGACGATCAGCACGCGCATGCGCACTGATCGTCGCACACCCCTGCCGTAGCGGCCCGAGGGTTTTCCCTGGATTTCGGGCCGCCGGTGGATATCTCGCACCGTGTGGCAGATCATGAGCCGGTGACCCGCCGCTTCCGGCCCGCCGTGATCCTCGTCTCGGTCGCGGCCGCGGTCGCGGGATCCATCTTGCTCGCGACCCACGATTCGAACGCGAAGGTGACCACCCGCGGTGTTGCCGCGACGCTGCGCACGCCAGCGCACCCCGGCTGGGTGGCTGCAGGCGATGACGCGCTCTGGCTCGCGCTCACGGACGACCGCACGACCGTTCGCACGCGGCCGCTCCTTCGTCTCGACCTGGCGTCGGGAGCGGTCAAGCAGCGCCTCTCCCTCGGCGGGCGCGCCACCTACCTGCTGCACGTCGACAGGAGGCTGCTCGCCTCGGTCGAGTTCAACGGCAGCCGCGGTTCGGGGCCGAGCCTGGTCGTCGCGCTGGACTGGCGGACGGGCCGCCTCCTGGCGCGCAGAGAGTTCCCGAGGCTGATCGGGCCGCTGGCGGCGAGCGGGAAGAATCTGTGGGCGTTGCAGGTCAGGCCGGCGGCGCTCCTGCGCCTCGATCCGCTCACGCTCGCGCCGACTGCGGCCCCAATTCGGCTGTCGCCGGGACGAGCGGCGGGACTCGCAGCCGACGGCGGCTACGTCTGGACGAGCGAGCCCGACGCCGGGGACGTGCTGCGGATCGACGCAGCGACGCGGTCGGTCAGCCGTGTCCACGTCGGAGGCTTCCCGGTCGGAGTCACCGTCGCGGGCGGGAACGTTTGGTTCGCCGATCGTGACGGCGGCAAGATCGGCCGGCTCGACCCGAGGACGCTTCGATCGGTCGGGAAGCCCATCCAGGTCGGCGGCAGGCCCGGGTGGCTGGCGAGCGTCGGGCGGTCACTCTTCGCCGCCGATCCGGCGCGGGGAACCGTGACCAGGATCGACCTGCGCACGGGGAAAGCGGCACCTCGGCCGATCCGCGTTGCCCCTCCGGAGAAGGGCGCGTCGGCCGCCGTCGTCGTCGCCGGAGGGAACTCCGTGTGGGTCAGCAACTTCGCGTCGAGCACGCTGACGCGGGTGCGGACCGGCCGGGCGGGCGCGCAGCTGGTCGCGAGCATCCGCGTCCCGCCGCAAGGCGGTGCTTTCACCGTGGGCGAGGGCGCGGTCTGGGCGATGAGCGACGCCACCTCGACGCTGATGCGCATCGACCCGGCCCGAAACGCGGTCGTCGCACGCATCCACGTGTCCTCCCGCGTTGACGAGGCCGCCGCCGGCGAGGGCGCAGTCTGGCTGTCCCACCCGGAGGAGAACACCGTTTCGCGCATCGACCCGGCGACGAACAAGGTCAGCGCGACGATCCATATCCCGTGGCCCTCGGGAGTCGCCGTCTCGCCAGGAGCTGTCTGGATCGCCGATGAAGGCGGGCCGAGCGTCGAACGAGTCGATCCTGCCACCAACCGGGTTGTGGCAACGATCCGGGTGGGGCCGGTTCGCGAGTGTTGCGCTGAGCGTATGGGCCTGACCGCCTCGAGTGACGCGGTCTGGGTCGCCGTCAATGCCGGCCGCAAAGTCGTGCGGATCGATCCCCGGACGAACAAGGTCGTCGACAGCATCGGGCTCGGGCACTTCATGCCCTGCGGGTACATCGTCGCCGACCGAAGCGCCGTCTGGTCTGCAGGTGCAACCTGCACGGCCGCCGTCGTCCGGATCGACCCTCGCGCCCGGAAAGTGACGGCCGAGCTCGCCGAGCCGCATGCGGTCGGAATGGCTCTCGCCTTCGGCTCCCTCTGGGTCGTCGTCTTCGAGACCGGCGACGTCGATCGCATCGACCCGCGCACGGGACAGGTCGTGGCCAGGCTCCACGTCGGCGGCTGGCCGGTGCGCCTGTCCGTCGGCTTCGGCTCGGTCTGGGTCAACGACGACAAGGGCCGCGTCCTCCGGATTCGACCGTAGGGCCGAGGGTTTTCCCTGGGATCGCGGGACTTCAGGGCGATCCCCGAAGAGACGAACGGCGGCGGGTGGTTCGATCGGGCCAGCTCGTGCACGTCGAGAGAACCGCCCCGAAAGGAGTCGGGCTCATGCGCCGCTTCGTTCTGCTCGTGCCGCTCGCGATCGTCGTGGTATCCACCCTTGCCTCTGCAGCCGAGGCCGCCCCGCAGGTCGAGCTGCAGCCGGCTGTCGCGCAACTCCGCGAGCGGGTGACCATCACCGTCTCGGGCATTCACGCCCGTTCGCTCGAGGTGCTGCTCGCCGGCGCGACGGAGACGCTCGGAAACCAACCCGCCAGTCAGCTTCCCGTGGATGCCGCTCCACCTGGTCGACGGCGCCTGGCGCGGCACGCTGCCGGCACCGGCCCTGCCCGGCATCTATCCGGTCGTGCTCCGCACCCGCGCGGGCGCGGCGCCCATCCGGTCGGCCCGGTTGTTCCTACGGGTCTTCGAGCCGGGCACCGGCACACAGCCGTCGTTCGCCAATCCTGTCGACGTCGTTCGCTGGTGGGTGCGCACTCAGCACGCGAGGCTCGTGGCGATCAAGGCCTGGCCCCGCCCGGGGTTCGATCTGCGCGACCTGCGCCTGCACCGCCTCTTCGTCGTCGCGTACAGCCCGTCGGGGCACCCGCAGGTCCGCGATCGGCTGGGCATGTTCGTCACGGCGGTCCGAGACGGTTACAGCGGACGCTGGCGGCTCCTCGAGGCGACTCTCGAGCCATGAGGTCGCCGCCCAACACGCCGGGCGCACCTGACGGGTAGACTGTCTGTAGCTGGCCCTGTGGCCAGAACCCCGGCCGAGGCCCGAAGCCTGCCGACGCGCTTCACGCGCGCGAGACGATGGAGCCGAGGCGAACTGGATTCGACTGCAGGGCCAGGCACCTGCATTCGACTCGACGACGACCCAGCGAGGTTGGGCATGACCGTTCCATCGACGATGGCAAGCGACACTTTCTTCCCGCGGCGAACAACCGGCGGCCGATTCGCGCTGATCCCTCCCGACGCCGGGATGGACGCTGTTCGGGCTGCGGCGGTGAGCGTCCGGAGGTCGCCGTCAAGAACGGCGATCCGTTCTGCTCGACCGGATGCGCACGCGGCTGGCATGACCAGCTCGCGAACCCCAGCCCGTCGACCGGCGGCTGATCGCGTCTCCATGAAGCGCTTCCGGGCATGGCTCGAAAGGTTGCCGGGCGGACATCGGCCGCCGACCGGCCCGCTGACGACTGCGGAGGCGGCCGAGGCCGAAGATTTGCGGCAGAAGAGCCTGGCGGCGGATGACGAGCTGACCGAGCACGATCGGGAAGAAGTCGGCAGGGACCCAGGCTCCGCCTTCCCGTAGTCGGTTCGCTCTCAGGGGCGCATCCCAGTCGGAGGCACGGGGCGGTTACCTCACAACGCGGGGCCTGCCAAGTGGGCGGGCGGAAAGAAGGTCGCGACTCTGGATGAGAGGCAGAGGATCAGACCCTGGACTGCCTTGCCCGGACCAATCAGCTCGAGCTGAATTTTCCGCAACCGGTCTCTTTACTGCAGGGGTAGCTTCGCGTACGGGACGAGGCGGATCCTGCCCTGCCACTGGCCTGTCATCGTGAACGCGTAGAAGAGCCCTGCGTCACCAAATGAGCCTCGGCCGCCGGTGCAAGCACCACATCCGCGCCGTCACCAGACGGAGTAGGTGCACGGTCCCAGCGAAGCCGTACGCGACCAAACCTCGCGCGGTGTCGTCGACGCGAAGATCGACGTGCGGGCACGAGAGGTCCCCGCAGAAGCCGCCAACGGCAACCGAAGGCAAGGGCCGCGTGTGTAGAAGCGTTCCGGTTCCGGCGGCAAAGTGGCGGAGCCGGCCCGCTGACGACCACCAGGTCTGAGCGCCAGAGCGTGGCGCCGGTGACCTCTCCCGGCGCAAACGAGAGTGTGAGCTTCCGCATTCCCGTGCTGTTCAGAATCGAGACAGAACCGTCGTCCTGGCGAACCACCACGCGCCCGCCGTCGACCGCAAGCGGGACGAGCTCTCGGTCGGACTTCGCCAGAATTGCGCACGCGTGGCCGGCTGTCGGCGCACCGTGGGGGCCGGACGGACAAGGTGAAGGAGGAGGCTGTCCAGCCTCCTCCTTCGTCGACGAATAGGCCTTCTCGGGACCGCGTCAGCGGCGGCGATCGTCGCGGCGATCCTGCCGGCGGTCGATGCGATTGGAGACGACGGCGACCGTCGCCACCGCGCCCGCCGCGCGTACGACGGGTGCCGGCCCGACCACTCCGGGACCGGCCATGCGCCTGCGTGCAAGCCCCATCTCAGGCTCCTTCCTCGTCAGCATCAGCTGTATCGGCCTCGATCGCAGCGAGCAGCGCCTGCACGGGGATGCGTCCGCTCGCGACGAGCTGACCCCCCGCCTTCCGCACGGCGGAAGCGAACGGCGCCGCCCAGGTGTTCTCCCAGACGAGCAGCGCGGCAGCGCTCCCGGGCTCGATCGCGTTTGCCACGTTGAGAACGTCCTCCTCGCTCAGGAGCGTCGCCAGCTGGCGCTCCGCGTCCCGCAGCCCACCGATCTCGCTGTCCTCCAGATCGGAGAGCTCGAACGCCTCCAGCGTCCCCTCCGCGTCCTTCTTGAGCACGACCAGGTCGAGCACGCGGATCGTCCCCTCTGCTTCCAGATCCAACAGGATCGGAAAGATCGTGCCGTCGAACCTGCTGCCGGGGAACTCGACCACGATCCAATCGACGGGGCCGAGCAGGTCGACGTCCTCGGCCTCGGCGGCCAAGGTTGAGTCGGTGACCTCACTCATGCGACACCTCTTCTCTTGTGGTGCGCCCTCGCGGCGGCGCTGATCTCATGACGATGGAGCGGAACTCGTCTTGGCACATCACCCCCTAGGGGCGATATCGGGGCTGCGGCTTCGACGAGTGCGGTGACGAGCTTCGCCGCGTTTGTCCTAACCGAGCTGCAGAGTCAGCAGCGTGATGGCGGCGACCGCGCCGACGAGCACGATCATTGCCGAGGCGGCAAGACCGGCGGCCGCGAACTTGAGCTTCCGGGGCGCGAACGCCCAGACCAGCCCGACGATGCCGAACTTGCCGAGTGTTCCGCCTTTGAGCAGCAACCTGGCTGCGATTGCCGCGAGTACCAGAATCCACCGTGCCGGCACGAACCGAAGCTCGCTGGCCCCTCCTGGCCACGGCGCACCGCGGGGGCTCGAGCCGACTCCGCCTCCCTGCTGGGCGGGAGTCGATACCGGCTTGCTCAGGAAACCACCCATCGCGCCCGAGTGTAGCTTCGCCGGGGCTCGCCGGTCGGTGGCGATCTATCCGCGCGGGCGCCGCAAGGCCGAGGCAAGGTTCTTCTTCGTGTCGTCGATCAGCCGGAGAACACCTTGCTCGGCCGCGTCGGGGTCCCGTGCCTCGATCGCCTTCACGATCGCCCGGTGCCGCCGGGCAGCGCTGGGGTAGGCGCGCGAGCTGCTCGACGAGTACGCGAAGATCGTGTGCAGGACCGCGGTGAAGATCTCGTTCATGTGCTCGAGCAGCTCGTTCTGGCCTGCCTCGAGCAAGAGGCGGTGGAAACGGAGGTCCGGCTCCATGAAGGCATCGAGATCATCGCCGGCGGCAGCCATCGCCTCGTACGCTTCGTAGAGTTCTGCGATCTGCTCGTCGGTGGCACGCTCAGCCGCGAGGCGTGCGGCGGCGGGCTCGATGATCCGGCGCAGCTCCAGCGCCTGCTCGAGAAAACGCGGATCCGGGCCGGCTTCGATCTGCCAGGCGAGAAGGTCGGGGTCGAGGAGGTTCCAATCCCGTCTCGGCCGGACGCGGGTGCCGACCTTCGGCCGCGACTCGACCAGTCCTTTCGCAGCGAGCACCTTGATCGCTTCCCGCACCACGGTTCGGCTCACCTCCGCCTCGTCGAGGAATCCGTTGTCGGGCAGCGTGTCCCCCGGTTTGAGCCCCCCGTTGACGATCCGGACTCCGATCTCGTGCACGACGGCTCCGTGCAGGCCGCGCCGCGGATACGTCCGCCTTTTAGTCATACGATAATTCTATAGCTAGACATCTCGGATGAGCAGTGTTAGATTCGCGCCGATCGCCAGCGCACGTGTATTCGGAAGGAGGAGCGAGAGTGAAACGAGTACTGCGAATCGCCGCTCTACCTGTCGCCGCCGGGGCAGTCGCCCTGGTCGCCGCTGTGTTCCTCGGCGTCGCGAGCAACGGGAACGCGTCGCCGTACGCCGGGAAGTGGTGCAGCGGACAGAAGATCGTTTTCTTCCCGGGCGGACCGCCAGGCGGTGTCTTCGCCGTCAACGTCTACAACGGCGCCAAGCAGGCTGCTGCAGACATCGGCGCGAACGTTCAGTACGTATGGTCGAACTGGGATCCGGAGACGATGGTGAGCCAGTTCAAGTCGGCGATCGCCACCAACCCCGCCGGCATCGCGGTGATGGGCCATCCGGGCGACGCGGCCCTGAAGCCGTGGGTGACCAGAGCCGAGTCGAAGGGAATCATCGTCACGAGCCAGAACACGGAGTTGCCGACGCTCTTCCACGCCTACCAGGCGAAGGGCTTCGGGTACGTGGGCCAGAACCTCTACAACTCGGGCGTCCTACTCGGCGAGTCGGCCGTCTCCCAGCTGCACCTGAAGAGGGGCGATCGGGCGATGGTCTGGGGGCTCCTGTCCCAGCCCACCCGCGGCCTGCGCACGAAGGGAGCGGTCGACGCCCTGAAGAAGGCCGGGCTTAAGGTCGACTACATCGAGATCAACAAGCAGACGAACGCCGACCCGGCCGCCGGCATCCCGACCTTCACTGCGTACGTCAGCTCGCATCCTGACGTGAAGCTGGTCGTCACCGACCACGGCGCTCTCACCGCCACCGCGCAGACGTTCCTGAAGGCGACGCACAAGGGCCCGAACGACATCGGCATCGCCGGGTTCGACCTGTCCCCCGCGACGATCACCGCGATTCAGGGCGGCTGGACGGATCTCGTCCTCGACCAGCAGGAGTGGCTGCAGGGCTACCTGCCGATCGTGCAGATCTGCATGGCGAAGGTCTACAAGTTCGCCGGGCTCTACATCGACACAGGATCGGGGATCATCAACAAGGGCAACGTCGCGCCGCTCATCCCCCTCGTCAAGCGGCTGATCAGGTAGCAGGAGGCTCCGACGCGAGATTCGCGACGAGAGCGGCGGCGCAGGAGATCGCGCCGCCGCTCTCTGCGAAACTCCGGCAAACGTCCATGCAGACGGCGACGACGAACCTCCTCGAGCTCGAGCACGTCTCGAAGTCGTTCGACCATGTCCGCGCGCTGCAGGACGTCAGCGTCACGGTCGGTGTCGACGAGATCGTCGGGCTGCTCGGCGACAACGGCGCCGGAAAGTCGACGCTGATCAAGATCATCACCGGGTTCCACGCGCCCGACACCGGCACGATCAGGTGGAAGGGAGAGGAGGTCCATCACCTCTCGGTCCAGCGCGCCCGCGACCTCGGGATCGAGACCGTCTACCAGGAGCGGGCCCTGGCCGACCAGCAATCGCTCTGGCGGAACATCTTCATGGGCCGCGAGCGGACGAACCGCATCGGGCTGCTCGACGTGCCCGCGATGCGCGCCGAAACCGAGAAGCTGATGCTCGAGTTCCTGCGCTTCACGTCGCAGGCGGTCACGCCCGACTCGTTCGTCGGGTCGATGTCGGGCGGCGAGCGCCAGGGCGTCGCGATCGCCCGGGCGCTCCACTTCGAGGCCGAGTTGGTCATCCTCGACGAGCCGACGATGGGGCTGTCGGTGACCGAGACCCGCAAGACGCTCGACTTCGTCCGCGGGATCAAGGACGCCGGAAAGGCCTGCATCTTCATCGATCACAACCTCTTCAACGTCCACGAGATCTGCGAGCGAGTGGTCGTCGTCGACCGCGGGCGGGTGGCCGGGGAGTTCCGGCCGTCCGAGATCAGCGTGCACGAGCTCGTCGAGCAGCTGCGGCACGTGGCCGAGACCGGCAGGCTCGAGGGGGCGGCCGCATGAGCCGCGTCGAGGCCCAGACCGGGCTGCCGGCTCAGGCTCCCACGCCGGCGAAGACGCCATCCCCGGCGTGGCACAAGACCTTTGCGGTGCGCTACGGGCTCCAGCTCGGCACCTTCGCGATGGCGCTCGTGCTCTGGACGGCCCTCGCGATCGGCGCGTCGGAGACCTGGCTGCACTTCGACATCTACAGCTCGCTGATGTCGTCCGTGCCGATCACGGGAATGATCGCGCTCTCGCTGACGCTCGTCGTCATCGCCCGCGAGATCGATCTCTCGTTCGGCTCGGTGATGGCGGTCGGCGCCTGGGTCTTCGTCTCCGTGGGGCAACCGGAGCTCGGGCTCATCGCCGGAGTTGCCGCCGGCCTCGGTGTCGGCCTCCTGAACGGGCTCATCGTCGTCCGCTTCGGCATTCCCTCGCTCGTCGCCACGATCGGCACGTGGTTCTTCTGGGGCGGGATCGTGGTCTGGAGGACAGGAGGCAAGGGGGCGGGCACCGAGTTCGCGCACGGCTTCGTCCAGAGCCTGATCACCGGCCGGTGGCACGGCATCCCGGCGGAGTTCTTCTGGATGGTGGGGATCGCGATCGTGCTCTGGGTCCTCCTCAACCGGCACCGCTTCGGCGCCCACGTCTATCTCGTCGGCGACAACGAGCAGAGCGCCCGGATGATGGGTGTGCGCTCCGACCGGGTCCGGATGTCGGCGTTCGCGCTCGTCGGGATGACCGCGGCCTTCGCCGGCATCGCCTCCACGCTGGAGACGAACTACTTCTGGCCGACTGTCGGGAGCGGGGCGATGCTGCCGACGGTGGCGGCGGTCTTCCTCGGCGGGACGTCGATCTTCGGCGGGCGCGGCACGATCTTCGGGACGTTCGTCGGCGCGTTCGTGATCGGCGCGATCGAGCCGGGGATCGTTTCCCTCGGCTGGACCGGGCTGCTCACGCAGGTGATCTACGGCGCCGTGATCGTCGGTGCGCTGATCATGCAGTCGGTCGTGATGCGGCGCGTCCGCTAGTGGGCGGCCTCGCGGACTGTCGCTCCGAGCTCGGTCACGAACTGGGGGAACGGTCCGAGCGCGGCTTCGACGCGCTGGGTCAGCGCCCACAGGTCGTCTCGGTCATCCGCCGGGGCTTCGCGGACAACCCGTTCCACATCGTCGACGAACACCCGGCCGGTCGCGAGCCACTGCAGCGCATCGGCCCGCTCGAGAACAGGGTAGTGAGCAGTCAGGAGGAGTTCCGGTTCGAGCGCTTCCAGCCGCGCGATCGTCCGGCGCAGGGCCTCCAGATCGTAATAGCGCGGCGGGATCAGCTTGTTCCCTGCACGGTCGTAGATGCCGTCAGCGAGAACGGCGTCGATGATGATCGCCGCCCGCGTGTGCTCGTCCCACAGCCCGATGTGGCCGGGCGTGTGCCCGGGCAGGTGCAGGACCTCGACGACGCGGCCCGCAGCCACGCGGATCGTCTCCCTCCCGCTGAGCCCGACGTCGACCGGCGAGTCGCCGCTCATCGACGCCAGCAGCTCGGCTGCGTCCATCGACGGGAACCCGTACGCCGCGTGCCAGCCGTAGTTCTCGCGGACGAGCGCCTCGTTCGACTCGACCCAGCGCCGATCGAGCTCGTGGCAGGCGAAGACCGCCTCCGGATGGGCGTCGCGGAAGGCGCGGTTCCCGCCGACGTGGTCGTTGTCGGCGTGGCTGATCAGCACGAAGTCCGGCTCCAGTCCTGCGCGGCTCAGGTAGGGGTCGATCACCGCTGCCGGCGTATCGGCGAGGCCAGTGTCGACCAGCACCGAGCGGTCGCGGCCGGCAACGACGTACTGGCACATGAAGCGCGGCCCCAGGTCGCTCTCGATGCGGTAGATCCCGTCGGCGATCTCTGTCATGTTCGAAAGGAGGAGCCGGGTGGCAACGATCCGGAACGGTAGCTACGGCTCGGGCAACGGGCGCCGCTCGAGCGAGTGGTTCGACCGGCGAGACCTCGATGGCTTCCTGCACCGATCGTGGCTGAAGTCGACCGGGGTGAGCAACGAGACCTTCCGCGGGCGGCCGGTGATCGGCATCTGCAACAGCTGGAGCGAGCTCGTCAACTGCAACGTGCACCTCCGCGACCTCGCGCAGGCGGTCAAGCGCGGCGTCCTCCAGGCCGGCGGCTTCCCGGTCGAGTTCCCGGTGATCTCGCTCGGGGAGTCGCTGATGAAGCCGACGACAATGCTGTACCGGAACCTGATGGCGATGGACGTCGAGGAGTCGATCCGCTCCTACCCGCTCGACGGCGTTGTCCTGCTCACCGGCTGCGACAAGACCAACCCGGCCTCGATCATGGGCGCGGCCAGTGCGAACATCCCGGCGATCGTCGTCACCGGCGGACCGATGCTGAACGGCCGCTGGCGCGGACGCGAGCTGGGCTCCTGCTCCGACTGCTGGCACTACCACGAGGAACTGCGCGCCGGACGCATCACGGAGACCGAGTTCGAGGAGATCGAGAACGCGATGTCGCGCTCCAACGGGCACTGCATGACGATGGGCACCGCGTCGACGATGGCCTGCGTGACCGAGGCGCTCGGGTTGACCTTGCCCGGCGCGGCTGCGATCCCCGCCGTCGACTCCCGGCGATCTCAGGTCGCCGAGGCCGCGGGACGGCAGATCGTCGAGCTCGTCGAGCGGGACCTGAAGCCGTCCGACGTCCTCACCCGCGCCGCCTTCGAGAACGCGATTCGCGTCCTGCACGCAATCTCGGGCTCGACCAACGCGATCCTGCACCTGATCGCGTACGCCGGCCGCGTCGGCGTCGACCTGCCGCTCGGCCTCTTCGACGACCTCTGCCGCTCGACCCCTTGGCTGGTCGACCTGAAGCCCGCCGGCCGGCACCTGATGGAGGACTTCTACTACGCCGGTGGGCTGCCGGCAGTGATGGCGCAGATCTCCGACCTGCTCGACCTCGGAGCGATCACCGTGACCGGGCAAACGGTCGGAGAGAACCTCGCCGAGTCGCCGACCGAGATCATCAATCGCGACGTCATCCGCCCTGCCGAGGACCCGCTGGACGCAGGTGGCAGCCTGGTCGTCCTGCGTGGATCCCTCTGTCCGGACGGCGCCGTAATGAAGATCTCCGCCGCCGACCGACGCCTCCTTCGACACGAGGGGACGGCGGTCGTCTTCGAAGGCATCCACGACCTTGCCGCCCGCGTCGACGACGAGGCCCTGGAGATCGACGAGGACTCAGTGATGGTGCTGCGGAACGCCGGGCCGGTCGGCGCCCCGGGCATGCCGGAGTGGGGACACCTGCCGATCCCGGCCAAGCTCCTGAAGCGCGGCGTCACCGATCTCCTGCGCATCTCCGACGCGCGCATGAGCGGAACCTCCTACGGCGCGGTGATTCTCCACGTCGCACCGGAGTCGGCCGTCGGGGGCCCGCTCGCGTTCGTGCATACCGGCGACCGGATTCGCCTGGACGTACAGGAGCGGCGGCTCGATCTGCTGGTCGGCCAAGAGGAGCTCGAACGCCGGCGCAAGACCTGGGAACCGCCCGAGCGCAAGGACGAGCGCGGGTACCGACGGATGTACGAGGACCACGTCCTCCAGGCGAACGAGGGCTGCGACTTCGGCTTCCTCCGCGGCCGTTCTCCGGTCGTCGCCGACGCAGTGACGTACCTTTGACGGCGAGGACGTTCCTGGCACCGTCGCGCTAGGCTCGCCGCCGGTGGCCGACTACATCTTCACGATGATCCGCGCCTCGAAGTTCTACGGGGCGGAGCGCAAGGTGCTCGACGACATCACGCTCGCGTTCCTGCCGGGGGCGAAGATCGGAGTGCTCGGGCCCAACGGAGCCGGCAAATCGACGCTCCTCCGGATCATGGCGGGACGCGAGGAACCGTCGTCCGGCCATGCGGAGCTCGCGGCGGGCGCAACCGCAGGGCTGCTCGAGCAGGAGCCACAGCTCGATCCGGAACAGGACGTGCGCGGGAACGTCGAGGACGGCGTCCGCCGGCTGCGTGATCTCCTGACGCGCTTCGAGGAGATTTCCGTCGCGTTCGCGGAGCCGGACGCCGACTTCGACGCGCTGATCGCCGAGCAGGCGATCGTGCAGGAACAAATCGACCGTTCCGACGCGTGGTCGCTCGACGCGACGATCGAACGCGCGATGGACGCCCTGCGCCTACCGGACGGCGACCGGGACGTCACGACGCTCTCCGGAGGCGAGCGCCGCCGCGTTGCGCTCACACGGCTGCTGCTGTCGTCGCCGGATCTCTTGCTGCTCGACGAGCCTACGAACCATCTCGACGCCGAGTCGGTCGCGTGGCTCGAGCGCTTCCTCGCCGACTATGCGGGAACCGTCGTCGCGGTCACGCACGACCGATACTTCCTCGACAACGTCGCGGGTTGGATTCTGGAGCTCGACCGCGGCAAGGGCATCCCGTACGAGGGGAACTACTCGGGCTGGCTCGAGCAGAAGCAGGCCCGGCTCGCCGGGGAGGAGAAGCAGGAGTCGGCGCGGCGCCGCGCGCTCGCGCGGGAGCTGGAATGGGTGCGGGCATCGCCGACAGCCCGCCACGCGAAGTCGAAGGCGCGCGTCGCGGCGTACGAGAAGCTCCTCGCCGAGGAGAAGAGTGTCAAGCTCGACCGCGTCGAGATTCACATCCCCGCAGGACCACGCCTCGGCGACCTCGTCGTCGCTGCCGACGGGCTCGCGAAGGGCTTCGGCGACAGGCTTCTGTTCGAGGACGCCTCGTTTTCGCTGCCGCCCGGCGGGATCGTCGGCGTAGTCGGGCCGAACGGCGCGGGCAAGACGACGCTCTTCCGGATGATCGTCGGCGACGAGGTCCCCGACGCCGGCGCGCTGCGGGTGGGCGACACGGTCGAGATCGCGTACATCGACCAGGCCCGCGCCGACCTGACGCCGTCGAGCTCGGTGTGGAAGGAGATCTCGGGCGGGCACGACTCGATCGAGCTCGGGTCCCGCGAGGTGAACTCGCGGCAGTACGTCTCGTGGTTCAACTTCAAGGGCGCAGACCAGCAGAAGCGCGTCGGCGACCTCTCCGGTGGAGAGCGAAACCGCGTGCACCTCGCGAAGCTGCTGCGGAGCGGCGGCAACCTGTTGCTGCTCGACGAGCCGACAAACGACCTCGACGTCGACACCTTGCGCGCGCTGGAGGACGCACTGCTCGAGTTCGCGGGCTGCGCCGTCGTCATCTCGCACGACCGCTGGTTCCTCGACCGCATCGCAACGCACATCCTCGCGTTCGAAGGCGACTCGCAGGTGACGTGGTTCGAGGGCAGCTGGGAGGAGTACGCCGCGTGGGCGAAGGAGACACGCGGCGCGGACGCGCTCGAGCCGCACCGGATCAAGTACAAGCCGCTCGTGCGCCCAGGCGCGTAATGGGTCAGGCGGCACGGCGCACATAAGCGCTCAGTCGCTTACGCTTCGGTCTCCCGAACGATTGGAGGCGACGTGCACGCAGTAGTGGTCAAGGTCACGGTCAACGACCGCGAAGCAGCCGAGAAGAGACTTCGAGAAGAGACGATTCCGCGCGTTTCGCAACTTCCGGGCGTCGTGGCGGGCTACTGGACTCGCTCTGACGGCACGGACGGTTTGTCGATGGTCGTGTTCGAGTCGGAGGACGCTGCTCGAGCCGCGGCGGAGCTAGTGCCGCAGATGGTTTCTGAGTCGGTCACTCTCGAGAACGTCGAGGTTCGCCAGGTAGTGGCGAACGTCTAGCTGGAGCGGGAGGGCGTCGGCCACGCGGGGCCCGACGCTCTCCCGGGCCAATCGAGCCTTGCCGAAGGCGACCGGTCTGGCCGCGCGGCCTCCGGCCACTCAGCGGCCGCGCGATACTGGCCGACATGGACGTGCTCCTCGTCGACCAGGACACGGTCGCTCGCCTGATCGACCCCCGGGAGCTACTCGACGAGCTCGCAGACGGCTTCCGCTCGCTGAGCGCCGGCAGGATCGTCGCGCCGACGCGTGTCGAGGTCGCGGTCGAGAAGGGCTTCTCGCTCTCGATGCCGGCATACCGGCCGGGAGGTCACATCGGCATCAAGGTCGTCAACGTCTTCGAGGGCAACGAGTCGCTCGGCCTGCCGTCGCACATGGCCCTAATTGGGCTGTTCGACGCTGAGACCGGCGCCTGCGTGGCCGTCATGGACGGCACCGAGATCACGGCGCTGAGGACTTCGGCCGCCGCCGCGTTGTCGGCGCGCATCCTGGCGCGCGAGGACACGCGGGTGCTGACGATCGTGGGCGCCGGCGTGCAAGCACGAACACACCTCGAGCTACTGCCGCTCGTCCGGGATATCGAGGAGATCCGGATCAGCTCGCTTCGGCTCGCCGACGCGGAACGACTCGCCGAGCAAGATCAGCGGGCGGTTGCTGTCCCGTCCACCGGTCTCGAAGCCGCAGTAGGCGAGTCGGACCTCGTCTGCCTGTGCACGCACTCCGGCGAGCCCGTGATCCGCGCCGACTGGGTCCGCGCCGGGGCCCACGTGACATCGGTGGGCTACAGGGAGCCGCACGGCGAGTTCCCGCGGGACCTGCTCGAGCGCGGGCGGCTGTTCGTCGAGACACGGCTCGCGTTCGAGGCCACGCCGACCGGGTGCTACGAGCTGCAAGGAGTGAATCCGGCGACAGGGACAGAGCTCGGCGAGGTCCTGACCGGCGACCGGCCGGGGCGCACGTCCACCGAGGAGGTCACGCTCTACAAGGCGATGGGCCACGCTGTCGAAGATCTCGTCGCGGCCGAGCTCGCGCTTCGGGCAGCGCTCCGCGAGGGCGCTGGCCGAAGGGTGCGCCTCTAGAGACCAACAGGGAGAAACAGGACAGGAGCGACGGGCGGAGTCTCCGCGCTAGACAGCAGGCGGTTCGAACAGGCGGGTCTCCGCCCTCGGCCGGCGAACCTGCTCCGGGAAGCGTTTGATCCCGACCCCCTCGAATGCGCCTGTTGCTGGATGGCACGCGAACCGGGGTAGCAGTGTCCTGAGGTAGCCTCGCGCCTGGCCTCCTCCCCGCTCTGCGGCCGCGGTGATCGCGACAACAAGGTCGGCGGACTGGAGACCGATCGAGTAGTGGCTCGGTCCGAGGAAGAGCCCTTCGACGATCCGGTCGAGCTTCGAGTAAGGAGTGCCGTCATGCGTGAGGTCGGCGAAGAATCGACGGAGCCGTGCGTCGTCCTCGCGGAAGCGGCTGTCGACGATGATCATCCCGAGGTCGTCCTCGGCGGCAAGCAGATGCTGGAATCGCTCCGCGAGGAACATGAGTCCGGTGGCGTAGGTGTCTTCGTCGGTGGCGAAGAACTCGGGCGCCTCGCTGAGGCCCAGCTCGATCTCGAGCAGCGTGACGTAGCAGGTGACCGGCGCCCGCGCGAGCGCCGAGACGACGGCGTCGGCGAGCGCAGGAGGGACCTCGCCCGTGCGGATCCCGTGCCACTTGACCTCGCGATCCGCCGGCCAGCCGTGCTCGGCAAGCGTCGACTGCCAGAGCTCGCGGAGGAACGGCCAGTCGGAGTCGCGGAGCGCGATCCCGCCGAGCGCGAAGAACTTCTTCTCCGCGAGCTGTCCGGACTCGTCGAGGAAAAGCAGGTGCACCGGGCAGAGGCTACTGCCGCTCCCGAGGCGACCCTGTCAACGCCTCGAGCTCGGACACCTCGCGCTCGAGTTCGGCTGTGAGTGGACTCGAGCTGCGTCGTGCGAACACGTCGGCGAGCGACCGGTAGTACCAGACGGGATCTGCGCCGGGATCGAAGCGCTCCCAGAGCGACTCGCCGAGTCGGCGGTAGTCGAGGACGATCGTGCGGACGTTGTGCACCTTGTCGGCGAGCGAGACGCGGACCGCCGATGAGTCAGCGTCTTCGAGGTGCGCGACGTACGCGGCCTTCCGCTCCCGCCACGGCGGCTTCGGCGTGACCAGCGTGTCGCTGCAGGACTCGACGATCGCGGCGACCCGCGGCCCGAACTCACGCTCCACCTCAGCCAGTCGCTCCGCTCCGCCCTGGTCCTCGACCACGTCGTGGAGCAGCGCAGCGATCGCTTCGTCCTCGTCTCCCCCGTCCTCCAGCACCAGCGCGGCGACAGCGAGCAGGTGCGAGACATACGGGATGTCGGAGCCCTTTCGCATCTGCTCCTCGTGTGCCCGCGTGGCGTAATCGAGCGCATACGCGAAACGGTCGGTGTTCAGCTTCAAGGCCATCTCCGCATCAGAGAGCAGCGCGCGCCCGTGCGGCGGCGGTCGAGAGAAGTCTCGCATCAGGCCGGATCCCGACCCGTGGAAGGTCGAGCCGATCGGCATCCCAGCAGGCGCCGACGGTCGGATCGTCGCTGACGAACCCGTCCGTGTGGCCGTCACAGGCCGTGGCCAGCCGCTCGAGCTGCCATTGCTCGAGCGGCAGAAGGCCGGCCAACTCACGCGCGAGTGCGCTTCCCCGCCTGCCATGGTCGGGGTCGTGCCCGTCGTTCACGCGCATCGAGTCGTGGAAGAGCGCGAAGAGGCCCACGACCTCGGGGTCGGCGCCGTCCGTCGCGCCGGCGAGCGCGACACCGTTCTCGCGCACGCGCTCCCAGTGCGCAAGGCCGTGGAGGGACGAGGTGTGCGACGTCGAGCGGGCCAGGACCGCCTCGAGAATGTCCGATGGGAACGTCACCGCGTCAGCCTAGACCCCCCGCCCGGTGACTCGGACGGATAAGGCCGGCCGAGCTGCACGGTGACTAGAGGGCATGAGGGTGCTCCGCCTGTCTGTCCGATCGGGCATCCACGCTCGCTGCATGGCTGGAACTCCGGTGACCGCACCAGGCGAGCTCTGCCGCCGGGGCGACGTTCCGACCTCCCCGGGCTATGCAGTCTTCGACTGCGAAACGACCGGCACCGACCCGGAGCGCGACGAGATCGTCTCGCTTGCGCTCGTGCTGCTCGACCCGGATGGCAACGAGACCGTCAGGTTCGGATCGCTCGTCCGCCCGTCCTGCCCCATCCCCGAAGAGGCGTCCGCGATCCACGGGATTCGGGACGCCGACGTTGCCGATGCTCCGACCTTCGCCGAACTGGCAGGACAGCTGCTCGAGCTTCTGGGTAGTCGCGTCTTCGTAGCCCACAACGCGAGCTTCGATCTGACAATGCTCGCGCGCCGCCCTCCGGACTGCCGGACTCGAGTACCGCCCACCCGCAGTTGCCTGCACGCTCGACGCCTTCCGCGTACTCGAACCGCTCGCCCAGGAGCACCGGCTCGAAGCGATCTGCGCGCGGCATGGCGTCCAGCTCGCCGGCGCACACGACGCGATGCACGACGCCGAAGCAACGGCAGCACTCGTGAAGGTGCTCCTCGACCGCGATCTCGCGCCGGAATCGGCGCGACTCGACCTCGATGCCTTCATGCGACTGCGAACCCGCGGCGATACCCGCCCGGCCTCCGAGCCACAAATCCGCCGCGTCTTCGCCCTGGCTCGCGTCGCCGGGCTCACCGGTTCCGACGGCCGCGCCGACCGCGAGAAGGTCTGCGAGCTCATCCTCCGCGTCGCCGGCATCGACGAGCCGGACCGCCTCACCCGCGAACAGGTGCAGGACGTCTACGACGAACTCGAGCGGCTGATCACCGAGAACGACCAGCGGGCAGCCTAGAAAGCCCTCGCCGGAGCACCTCCTGGGGGCAGACCAGGAGCCCGGCGCGACCTCCTGGCTCGCCGGGAGCCAGCGCGCGAGCCGACCGTGTAGCTGTACGGAATCGTGCGCATCTCGGCGCCGATGCAAACCGAAAAATTAACGCGTTTCTGCGCTGCCCTTTACACGCCCCTCGTCTACATCACCAAGGGCGTCGAGTCGGCGCCGTGGCAGACGAGGAGGTACCCGGTGGTCACGAACGTGCAGGCAATCGATCGGGCGGAGTCCCGCGAGCTCGCCCACCGAGTCACCAGCGGCGTCGAGGTGACACTGCTCTGGCGGAAGCTCGACAATGCGCTCACGTTGCGACTTCTCGAGGTCGCCACGGGCATCGAGTTCGAGTTCGGTGTACCACCCGAGGACGCGCTCGACGCGTTCAACCACCCGTACGCCTACCTGCGCGTTCCAAAACCCGACTCGCTGAATCTGCTCGCTGCCTGAACCAGAGCGATCAGGGTCACATACTCTCGCAACACACCTCGTAGGTCTCCCGCGCACGAAGAGACTTGCAGGTACCGGTCCCGGGGGCAGAGTCGTGGGCGACCATTCGCTGAACGGACGTGCTGTAGCGTCCAGCTGTGCGGATCCTCGTTCTGGGCGCGGCAGGCATGCTCGGCCGGAAGCTCGCCCAACGGCTGCCGGCGGCCAACGCGATCGAGGGCATGACCATCTCGCGGCTGTCACTCGTCGACATCGAAGAACCGGAACGCCCCGCAGCCGATTTCGACGTCAGCGCGTCAGTCGCCGACCTCACGTCCCGCTCTGCGGTCGCGGGCCTGGTGTCGGACCGCCCTGACCTCATCTTCCACCTCGCGGCCGTGGTATCCGGCGAGGCCGAGGACGACTTCGAGAAGGGCTACCGGGTCAACCTGGACGGTGTGCGGACGCTGTTCGAGGAAATCCGTCTCGTCGGGACCGGCTACCGACCGCGAGTCGTGTTCTGTTCCTCGATCGCTGTCTTCGGGCCGCCGCTGCCCGACCTGATCGGGGACGAGCAGCGGACGACGCCCGCGACCAGCTACGGGACACAGAAGGCGATCGCGGAACTCCTGCTCTCCGACTACAGCCGCCGCGGGTTCATC
>CAVZWR010000004.1:0-48707 GCA_963779025.1 uncultured Actinomycetes bacterium | reverse complement strand
GCATTGATCCGTGCTCTTCGAGGGAGGCGACGAGCCGCTCGACCCCGTCGAACGAAAGCTGCGCGGCCCCGTCAAGCGACGTCGCCGAGTTCGATCTGCAACCACCAGGCGACCCCCATCCCGCGGGGCCGTTCCGTGATCGCCGCCGGCGCCGCCGTGCTCGCCGTCAGCTACGAAGCAAGGCGACAGGCGCGGGATCTGGTGGTCCCAAGACGTGCTCCCACGCCTGCCGGCGATTGCCTAGGCGGCTGCGCCTGCCGTGCTGACGCCGAGCGTGGTGTCGAGCTTGATCTCGGCGTAGCGGACCTCTTTCAGGGTGATCTCGTCGGCCAGGTTCTCGGCGACCCAGGCGGCGACAGCTTCGCTGCCGGCCTCGGCGTCGGCTCGCGTGTCCCGGCGCTCATCGAGAACACCTCGCCGTCTCCGACCGCGATCGTGTAGCTCTTGAATCCTGGCTGGGACTCGAGGAGCGGCAGAATACCCTCCTCGGCGCGCCGGGCGAGCTCGTCGGCATCCCCATTGAGGGTGTAGGTGGCCATCCGTCCTTCCATGAAGCTCCCTTCGTCGGGCCGGCGTCGGAGCCCGCAGGAGCGCAGATCCCTTCGGTCGGCGGCTGCGCGCAAGCCTGACAGATCGCGAACTTCACCGGGCGGGGGTGGAGTAGGCCGTCGCGCCCGTAACCACCGAGGACAGGGAGAGGCGGGACGGTCGACAGGCTCGGCGACGCTACGCTCGGGGGGATGGCCGGTCTCATGAGCAAGCCGGGTCGACCTCCTGCTCAGCAGGGAGTGGGGATTCGGCTCGAGCGCCCCCGGTGCGCAGGGCCGGGAAGGATCGGCGAGATTCGCTTCGTGCCGGCACGGTGGGTCGTGGTGCTGGCGGCGGTCGCGGCCAGGTTGCTGCTCAAAGGCGGAACGCTCGGCAAGTTCGGCATCGCTTGGGCTCGTGTGGGCGATCGCGCCCCGCAAGCTCAAGCTCGCGGCCGCCGGTTTTGCAGGCGGCCGCATGATCGTTCTCGTCGGCGCGGTTGCCGCCATCACGCTGCTGACTCTGCAGCTCGGTTGACCGGCAGCGGGCCTCGCCGAATGGCCTAACGCTCGACCGTGACGAGCGTCCCGATCGGCGTGTAGGGCCACACCTTTGCGGCGGCGGCGAGCGGCAGTTCGACGCAGCCGAGGCTCTGTGGCGTGCCGAAGGATGCCCGGTTGAATGCGTGGAGCGCCTCGCCGCCGTTGAAGTAGCTGATCTAGCGGATTCCCGGGTCGTGGTAGTGCGAGCCGTCCGGGTTCGTGCCGCTCATCGTGCCGACCGGGATGTGCTCGAAGACGGGGAACGTGCCGAGCTGGGTGGGCGCGGCCGGAACGCCGGTGTTTCCCGGGGAGGTGAGCACGTCCGCCCGTTGTGCCAGAGGTTCAGCGACTGCGGGACGCTCGCGTGCACGAAGACGTAGCTGTAGCCGTCGGCGCGGCGCTTTCCCGCGATGACGTCGGCGATCAGGGCGTGCCAGACGTGACGGCCGGCGAACCCGTCGACGGCCAGGCCGTGCTCGCTCTCGAACGCCATCACCGCGCCGCGGACGATCGCGTTGACGCGGCCCGGCTGCCAGAGAGCGCGAGCGGGGGCGGCGTGTTGGGGTAGCGCCAGTCGAAGCGGCCGGCGGGGGGATGGACGGCGCGGCGATCTGGCGCGAGAGCGTCCTCGGCGCATCGGCCCTGGTCGCCGTCCAGCGGAGCGGGATATACCGGAGCAGGGCGAGCAGCTCCTCGAGCCGAAGCTCGGAGGCCCACCGGCGTCGTCCAGGTGATCGTGCGGGTCGGCCTGCGGGCGGCCCCGATCCGGACCGGGACGGGGAGCTTCAGCTGCACGCGGCCGTCAAGCCCGAAGCCGTAGCCCCGCGGCACGAACTCGAGGGTGTGCGCATCGGCCTTCCGCCAGCGTCCGGGGGCGGCCGGCTCGAGTGAAGGCATGCGCCCGTGAAGGGCGGACGCCGCCGGTTCCGAGAATCGAAGGCGAAGCCGTGCGGTCGGGCCGAACTGCGAGCCCGGCGTCGGTGACGCAAGCAGCATCGCGGCCTTGCCCGGTGGAAACCAGGTGACGGTCGTCGGGGGCGGCAGGCGCTCCCTGCCTGCGCGACAGCGCGGACGCCGAGGGATCCCGCGTCGCCGAGCCGGCCAAGTACGACGGTGCGAACCGGGCGCGGCAGGCGCAGTGTCCGCGCCGGGCGGACACCGGTCACCTCGACCTCGCGCACGGGCCGGTCGAAGCTCACGCGCAACGGCGCTCCGGCCGCCACCCGCGGCCAGCGTGTCGAGAGCCGTGCGCTCGGCGCCACCAGCTCCAGCCGCGCCGTCTGGGTATGTCCGGTGATCCAGCTGATCCAACCCGGCCGGCGGAAGACGGCCTCGGCGAAGAGACGGGTCCCGGGAATCACTCGCCGGGTCGGCCAAAGCGTGCCGTCGGGCCGCAAGGCGACCGGGACCGGCGCTCCGTCCGCGCTCCGGACGGAGATGCGCAGGAGCGAGCCCGCGAGACGCTGCAGCTGCACCTGCGGCAGCCCTGCTTTGTCGACAGCGAGCGTGCCCCGCGGCCAGGCGAGGACGACGTACGCGAGTCCCGCGACGAGCATCACCGTCACGCTGCCGAGTACCCACGGCCACCGGCGCCGTCTACGCGGCCTGACCTGCATGTCGGAAGTGTTCCAGGCCGCTGCTCTCGGCCACTTGCGATCGCCCCCACGGGGTGATGCGCCAAGACGAACGCCGATCCATCGTCGCGGGATCAGCGCCGCAGCGAGGGCGCACAAAGAGAAAGAGGTGAGTGAGGTCACCGACTCAACCTTGGCCGCCGAGGCCGAGGACGTCGACCTTCTCGGCCCGGTCGATTGGATCGTGGTCGAGTTCCCCGGCAGCAGGTTCGACGGCACGATCTTTCCGATCCTGCTGGATCTGGAGGCCCGCGGGACGATCCGTGTACTCGACCTGGTCGTGCTCAAGAAGGACGAGGACGGGACGATGGAGGCGTTCGAGCTCTCCGATCTGGACGACAGCGAGATCGGCGGTCTGCGGGACGCGGAGCGGCAGCTGGCGACGCTCCTGAGCGAGGAGGACGTTCTCAACGTGGCAAACGCGATCGAACCCGGGAGCTCGGCCGCTCTGCTCGTCTGGGAGAACAGCTGGGCGGCGCCGTTCGCCTCGGCCGTGCGGAAGGCGGGGGGTCAGCTCGTCGCGAGCGGGCGCATCCCCGTTCAGGCGCTGCTCGCCGCGATCGAGGCCGATACTGCTGATGAGAAAGGAGCCTGAGATGCCGCTTGCACGCAGGCGCATGGCCGGTCCCGGAGTGGTCGCGCCGGCACCCGTCGTCCGCGCGGCGGGCGCGGTGGCGACGGTCGCCGTCGTCTCCAACCGCATCGACCGCCGGCAAGATCGCCGCGACCGCCGCTGACGCGATCCCGGGCGGCCATTCGTCGACGAAGGAGGAGGCTGGACAGCCTTCTCCTTCGTGCGAGTTGCTTGCGGGCGAACGAAAGGCCGCGCGACCGGCGTTATCTCCTAAACGGGCTGCGGAAAATTGACGGATTAGCGACGGATTCGGTAGGCTGAGCGTCATGGCTTCGGCATTCGCAGAGGAGGCGGTGCGCATCCATGAGATCGCGCACCTGTCCGATGCGCAGATCGGTGGCGCGGTCGGGGCAGCGCCGAGCACGGTGCGAGATTGGTTCGCGCGCCGGAGCTCGCCGACGGGCAAGCGTGCCGAGCGCGTGGCGGAGCTCGCCGAGATCGTCGATCGGCTGGCCCGGGTGATCGAGCCGGACTACATCCCTGTCTGGCTGTCGAAGCCGATCGAGGCGCTGGACGATCGAAAGCCGCTCGAGCTGATTGCTCGGGGCAAGGCGCGCCAGGTTGCGCGGGTCGTCTCCGAGCTCGAGTCGCCGGGCGCTGTCTGAGGTCGAGCCCCGCTGGCACTCGACGTCTCGGCGGTCGACTCTGCCGGCACGTGGTTGCGTCACGTCCCGCACGGTGCCCACCCACGTCTACGGCCGCAACCGCCGGGGGACAACCGCTGGCAACGCGGCGGGGTCGTCGACGCGCTCTACCTGGCGGACGACGAGAGCACACTCTGGGCCGAGTGCTATCGCCACCTGGCCGAGCGCGGGCTACCGCCGACGCGACAGCTGCCGCGCGCTGTCTGGCGGCATCGGGTGCCAACCCTCGAGGTGGCTGATCTGCGCGTCGCGACCCGCCTGGCCCGCGTCGGGCTCACAGTGCCGGCGCCGGGGCGGGCCGGATGGGAACCGTTTCAGCGGGTCGGCGAGACGCTCTGGAAAGAGGGATGGGCCGGCCTCGTCGCCCCGAGTGCAGCGCGGCCCGATGGTCTGATCCTCTGCCTCTTCATCCAGAGTCCGGACATTCTTCCCGCCGAGCCGATTGGCAGGCCCCGGGTAGGGAGGGAGCCGCCCGTGCCTCCAACGGGGATGCGCACCTGAGAGCGAATCGACTACGGAGCGGGTGAGCCTGACTCCCGGCCGGCGTCTTCCCGCTCATGCTCGGCCGGTTCGTGATCCTCCGCCAGGCTCTGCTGCCGCAACTCTTCGGCCTCGGCCGCCTCCGCGGTCGTCAGCGGGCCGGTCGGCGGTCGATTTCCGCCCGGAAGGCCTGCGAAAAATGCCCGGAAGCGCTTCATGGAAACGCGATCAGCCGCCGGTCGACGGGCTGGGGTTCGCGAGCTGGTCATGCCACCCGCGCGCGCATCCGGTCGAGCAGAACGGATCGCCGTTCTTGACCGCGACCTCAGGGCGCTCGCCGCCGCAGCCCGAACAGCGTCCATCCCGGCGTCGGGAGGGATCGGCTCGAACCGGCCGCTGGTTGTTCGACGCGGGAAGAGTGCTGTCGCTCGCCACAGTCGATGAAACAGTCATGGCCCACCTCGCTGGAATCGTTGAGCCGAACGCAGGTGCCTGGCCCTGCAGTCGAATCCTGTTCGCCTCGGCTCCATCGTCTCGCGCGCATAAAGCGCGTCGGCAGGCTTCGGGCCTTGGCCGGGGTTCTGGCCACAGGGCCAGTTACCCACAGTCTACCCGTCCAAGGGGCCGGCGTGTCGGGCGCCGGCCGTAACGAGTAGCGCGGTGAAGGGCTCGTGGGCGGGGGGAGACAACCGGCGCGTGCTCGCCGTCCTTTCCTACCTACGCCGCTGACGGCTGGTGACGTACTGGTGGACGAAGGCGATCGCCATGCTGCCCTCTCCGACCGCGGCGGCCACTCGTTTCACGGGGCTGAATCGCACGTCGCCGCAGGCGAAGATGCCCGGAACGCTGGTCTCGAGAAGGTACGGGTCGCGGTCGAGTTGCCAGCGTCCGGCAGCCCGAACGTCGGAGCCGGTGAGCACGTAGCCCTTCCGGTCGAGTGCGATCTCGGGTGGGAGCCAGCCGGTTTCCGCGTCCGCGCCGATGAAGATGAACAGCCCGGCCGAGTCGAGCCGGGTCGTCTCGCCGGTGGCGGTGTCATGGACGTCAATCGCCTCGAGCGAGGTGTCGCCGTGCGCGGAGACCACTTCGGTCCTGTAGAGCACGCGGATGTTCGCGCGAGTCGCGAGTTGGTCGACGAGGTACTGGGACATGCCCTTCTCGAGCGCGTTGCCGCGGTAGAGGATGGTCACGCTCCGTGCGTGGGCCGAGAAGAGCATCGCCGCCTGGCCGGCCGAGTTGCCGGCGCCGATGATGTGGATGTCGAGGCCGTGGGTGCTCGCTGCCTCGCTCCGTGCGGCGCCGTAGAAGATGCCTTTTCCTGCGAGGCGCTCGAAGCCCTCGATTGCGAGGTGGCGCCAGGCGACGCCGGTTGCGAGGATGATCGTCCGCGCCTGCAGGACGTCGCCGCCGTCGATGTGAACCTGACGGGTCGCCGGGTCGATCCCCATGATCGACCGGGTGACGAGGATCTCTGCGCCGAGTCTGCGCGCTTGCTGGAGCGCGCGGCTGGACAGCTCGTCGCCCGAGATACCGGACGGGAAGCCGAGGTAGTTCTCGATCCGGGACGAGGTGCCTGCCTGGCCGCCGGGCGCCTCGCGCTCGAGCACGATCGTCCGCAGGCCCTCGGACGCGCCGTACACGGCGGCTGCGAGGCCGGCCGGCCCCGCACCGACGATCACGGTGTCGTATTCCGCGGCCGCCGGTTCGGTCGGGATCTCGAGCAGCTCGGCCACCCGCCGAAGCCGCGGCCGCACGGCCATCTTGCCGTCGACGACGCGAACCGCGGGGTAGTCACTTTCCGTCGGGAGCGAGCCCCATTCCTCCGCGTCGGCGGGAACGTCCGGCTTGAGCCATTTGAACCGGACCTGGTTACGGTCGAGGAAGCGCCTCAGCTCCGCGCAGGAACCGTCCCACGGATGGCCGAGGACGATTGCCCTGAACGGGGCGGGTGCAGACGCACGCGCCTGCAGGCCCTTCGACCCCCCGAGCCGGTGGGCCGCGAGGAGGGCGACTTGCTCTCCGACCTCCGGCGCGGCGGCAGCGAGCGCCTGGTAGTCGTGCAGCTCGAGCCGGAACACGCGCGAGGTCTCCGTGGCGCGGAACCCGCCGGGGTGCAGCATCCCGAACGCGATCGACATCTCCCCGAAGACCTCACCCGGCTTCCGCTCGCCGACCACGCTCTCGACGCCGTCGACGACCCTGAGCACATCGAACCGGCCCTCGAGGACGCCGAACAGCGCCCGCGCGTCACCCTCGTGCACGGCGAACTCGCCGGGAACGAGCGTGATGTCCGCCACCACCCGGGAGAGCCGGTCGCGTTCGGCCGGCTCGAGGTCCGCGAACACGGCGACGCGGCCGATCTCCTCTGCCGTCACCATGAAACGGCCTCGGCGACGCCTTTACGCCCGGGGCGCTTCATTCGCGACCAGCGCGCCAGGCGTGCCGCGTACCAGTCCTCCCATCGTTCGCCCGGCTGGGCGGCGGTGTAGTCACGGTCGAGCTGGACGAGCGCGTGGACGAGATGGCTCCGCACCGGCTTCGACCCGAGGAGAGCGGGGAGCTCCGACAGGTTCAGGAGCCAATCCGCGTACCACGACGCCCAGTCCGGATCCTCGCCGTCGGTGATCCGGTAGACGACGTGGTGCGTCTCCGCAGCTTCGTGCAGAAGCTCGGCAAGCGTCACGATCGCGACTATCGCACAGTCCGCTACTGTGGACGGAGCGAGCCGCACCTTCTTCTCGCCTAGACCTCATCCACTTGTAGGCGATCGAAGGGAAGTGCGAGATGCGTGCAATCACCGTCGAAGCGGAGAGCGTGGGGCCGGCGCGCAGTCTGTACAACGCTCTGATTGAGTTTCATCCTGAGCTGTCCGGAAGCGAAGACGAGGGCTACCGCGTCTCGGTAGAGCTCGGCACCAGCGAAAGCCGGATCCTCGATGTCCTGGGCGCGATCGAGGATTACGTCACGGAGGCAAACAGCGGCCCCGCGAGCATCGACGTCGGCGGCCGCCGCTACACGATGCACGCCGTCCTTCCCGAGCCGCCTGAATAGCATCGCTCAGACATGAGCGAGATCCTCAGCACACGCAACCTTGCCGCGAAGGGCGCGGATGGCTGGCGGGTGGAGTACTGCGTCCGGTGCGACGACGGCCGCAAGGTGGTCGTGGAAGCCGCGTGCTCCTGGACTGTCGAGGCATTCAGGTCGGAGGAGGTCCGCGCCTACGTTGCCGACAATGGCCGGGCGCGGGCGCTAGAGGAGACGGACAAGAACGAGCCGGGCATCACGCACATCCGCATGTGGGTGGATGCCGCGAACGGCAGGATCCGGGTCGATCCCCGGTAACCGCGATTCAGGCGTCGATCGGCCGGACGTTCGCGGCCTCGACGCCCAGCGAACCCACTGCCAGGATGTATTCGACCCGCTGGCCCTCGTGGAGCTGCCCTCCGCCGTCAACGCTTCGCGGGCGAATCCAGATCTCACCGGCGTGCCGGTCCGGGGCGATGAAGCCGAACCCCTCGGCGCTCACCGCGGTGACCGTTCCCGTCTCCATCTACTCCGGGACGTCTGAGGGGGACGACGGTCGGTCGCGAAGGACTGCTCCCAACCGACGTTGGTCAGCATCGCGCCGACCTCCCGGATCGCAATCGCTATCTCCAGGCCGATCTCTCGAATCGCCTCCGTCTGGCGAGGAGTGGACTTGCCGCTTCGCAGATCCGCGAGCAAGCGCTCCAGGCGCTCGATCTCTGCGTAATTCCTCTGTTCCGGGTTCTCCATCTAGTCGGTGTGGCGGGAGCGAGGTCGCGTCTGCGGCTCCTGGGAATCACCGACGTAGGGCAGGAGAGCCATCTCGCGTGCGCGCTTGATCGAGACCGCGACCTGGCTCTGGTGCCTGCGGCAGGTGCCCGTGTTGCCGCGGCCCTTGATCTTGCCGCGCTCGGAGATGAAACGGCGGATCTGAGCGATGTTCTTGTAGTCGACTTCTGCGACCTTTTCTCTGCAGAAGAAACACGACCTCCGGCGCCGGTCCACGCCGCCCTTTCGGTCTCTTCCCGGCCCCGGAGACGAGGGGGCATCCCGGGTCTTGCCTCGCTTTGCTCGTGCAGCCACTAGCTACCTCCTGTGGGCGGAATGTCAGGCGTCAGGCCGCCCACGTCGTCGAAGCCCGGGAGGTCTGGCGTTGCCAGTGTACGTCTCCGCGAGGGGTTCCCCACGGATTCACTTCAGGAGGGAGAGGACCGGGAAGCTGCCGTGGCGGGCGAGGATCGCCGGGATTCGGTGCAGCTGGGCGCGCGTACGATCCACGATCCGTCTGCCGTAGCGGTGGACGATCTCACTGCTTCGCTCCTGGTAGACCGAAAGGGTACGTTCCCAGGTCGGCATCGTCTCCGTGATGATGTCCTGGCGGTTGACGATCTGGAAGCCGTGCCGGAGAAAGAGTGCCGGCCAGTCGGTGACCAGTTCCTCGCCGCGGTGGTAGAGGACAGCCCTCAGCGTGCGGTTGTCTGTCGCCGGCGGATTCGTGTGCAGGGCCAGATCGGAGAAGCCGATGCGGCCGCCGGGGCGCAAGACCCGGTGAAGCTCGCGCACGAGCCGCTCCTTGTCCTCTTCGCTGACGCAGATGTCGCCTGCCGCTTCCAGGCAGACGATGCCGTCGAACGAACCGTCGGGGAAATCGAGCGCCCGCGCGTCGCCCCTGACGATCCGCACCCGGTCTGACATCTTGCGCTGCTCCATCAGTTCCCGTCCCTGACGGATCTGCTCGCGGCTGATGTTGACCGCGGTGATCTTGCAGCCGTACCGGTCGGCGATCCGTGCCGCCGGCGCACCGAGGCCGCAGCCGACATCGAGGATGTGCTGTTCGCCCGTTGGGCCGGCCATCTCTGCGACGAGATCGGTATGGGCATCGAGCGCTTGCGGCAATGTCTCGGATCCCGTGCGGAAGTAGCCGAAATGGAAGCTGTCGCCGTAGAAGCGGCGACCCTCGTCCGTGATCAGGTCGAAGTACGCGGCAACACCAGCGGCGGTCCGCCTGCCCGTGAGCATCATGGGCAGCGCCATCCCTGTCGCGGCACGCACCTTGCGCACGCACGCGCCCGGCCCCTGCTCTCGCCAGGTGTCTACGAGGATTCGGGAGGGCATTGTTCCCGCCACTCTCCTGTCTCGGTGAGCGGCAACTCAGCCCTTGTCACTCTGCGTGCCATCGTGCGGTGCCGATTCTTCCAGGCCGTGCGGCGGCAAGACCAGGCGAGGCGCCAGCCGCGCTCGCTGGGCCTGGACCCGGCGCTTCAGCGTCGTCATCCGGATGCGCATCTGCGCGTCTGAAGCGCGATGCTCCATGGTCGAAGCGAGGAACCGAGCGGCCTCGTGCCGAGCGGAAGCGTTGGCGTGGTCGAGCGGCACTGGCGCCTCCGATCCGGCTCCGGCTCGATGGCCGGAGGCTCACAGAGTCGAGGCGCGTTGGTCGGGGCAGTGTAACGGGTCACGCGCCTGGCAATTCAGCCGGAGGTCACGAGGCCGACGGCGACGTACTGGAACCCGACGGCTGCGATGACCAGAGCGTGGAACAGCTCGTGGTACCCGAATACCTGCGGCAGCGGATCGGGCCTGCGTCGTGCGTAGATGACGCCGCCGGCGGTGTAGCAGAGGCCCCCGACTGCGATGAGCGTGGCCGCTGCCACCCCGGCGTGATCGAGGATCTGAGGGAAGGCGACGACGGCGACCCAGCCGAGCGTGATCCCCGCCACGGCGGAGAGCCATTTCGGCGCCGCCACCCACGCGAGCTTCGCGAGGATCGCGACGGTGGCGCCTCCCCAGACGATCGACAGGACGACGATCTGCCAGTTGCCGTGCAGGACGAGCAGCCCGAACGGCGTGTAAGTGCCCGCGATCAGGCCGAAGATGCCGGCATGGTCGAGCCGGCGTAACCACAGACGCGTCGGGGGCGACCAGGTGAAGCGGTGATAGAGCGCGCTCGCGCCGAACATCGCGACGACCGCTCCGGCGAAGATCGCCGCGGAGACTTGCGAGCGTGTCCCGGCCGCGAGCAACCCGAGCGCAACGCCCAGCGGGACGCTGACGTAGAGCGCGATCTCATGGAGTACTCCACGCAGACGCGGCTTCGGCGCGGCAGGGGCTGGGCCGGCCATTCACCCATACCGTAACGCCCGCGAGGCTTGTCCGGGGCGAGTAGCTGCTACCGTGGGTGCACTAAGAGCGAGTCCGGTCTGCGCCAGAAGGTGCCTTCCTGCCCGTTCGTGAAGGCATAAGGGAGGTGTTTTTTATGGGCAGCGGAACCGTTAAGTGGTTCAACGATTCGAAGGGGTATGGCTTCATCACCCCGGACGAGGGATCCAAGGATCTCTTTGTTCACCATTCGAATATCGCCGGCGAGGGCTTCAAGTCGCTCGCCGAGGGCGCTCGCGTCTCGTTCGAGGAGCGTGAAGGCGCGAAGGGGCCCGAGGCGACGAACGTCGCCCCGTTGGCCTAGGCGCCATGGGGGTTGCGCCCGCCGATCCCGGCGGGCGCCCCCCGATCTGTAGCCGAGGGAGGCGTTATCGCTCAGAAAGAGGAGAAGATCGAGATGGAGGGCGAGATCATCGAGTCGCTCCGCAACCGCATGTTCCGAGTCAGGCTCGATAACGGCCATGAGCTCCTCGGCTATACGGCCGGCCGGCTGAAGCGGTACCGGATCCGGATGTTGCTCGGCGACCGCGTGCGGATCGGCTCCGCCGTACGACCTCGACCGCGGGCGAATTGTCTACCGCCTCCCGTAGCGCCAACGCAAGATCCCCGGTCGCCGTCGGCAAGACGGTCGTGTACGCCGCTCTCGGCGTCGGTCACATCGTTGCGCATGAGCGAAAACGAGTCGACGGCACAGCCCGCGACTCCGTCGTTGTCGAGCTGGTGACCGGGCTACGAGTCACCCTCGCGGTCGCGGATGCGACCGAGCGGCTGCGGCCGGTCGCGGACGCGGGCGAGGTCGAGGCTGTTCGGCGGATCCTGAAAGCCGAACCGCGCGCCCGGGTCGGCCAGTGGACACAGCGGCACAGGGAAACCAAGGCCAAGCTCGCCGCCGGTCGGGCAACCGATCTGGCGGAGATCGTCAGGGACGGCGAGACCCTTTTTTTCAACACGGAACTCGCCTCTCGCCCGCAGAACGCAGCGTGTACCTCCAGGCGCGGACCTGCTCGTGCGGGAGTTGTGCTTCGCGCGCGACGTGAAGGAAGACGAAGCAGAGGCCTGGATCGAGGCGCAGATCGATGCCGGCGACGGAAGCCGAGCCTGAGTGGCTCAAAAGAAGTCACGCCAGACGTTCGAGAAGCTGAAGCGCGAGCAGGCGATCAGGGAGAAGCGGGTGCGCAAGCAGGAGCGGAAGGCGGCGGCGCGCCTGGCGAAGGCCGGCGGCGGCATCGACGATTCGACCGAGAACGGCGATTCGACCGAGAACGGTGATTCGGCCCGGATCGACGACGCCGCGGATCCGACACCGGATAGCACCGTTCAGTAGCGGCTCCGAAAGCGCTCGACGAGCACGCGGGTCACCAGGGGAGCGCCGGTTCGCCGGCCGTCCAGCCGCCGTAGACCGGTAACACGACGCCGGTGACGGCACTGGCAAGCGGGCCGGCGAGGAAGAGAATGGCGGCGGCGATCTCCTCCGGCCTGAGCAATCGGCCGAGCGGAATCCGGCGCGTAGCGGCTTGCACGAAGGTCTCGTTCTCGAAGAACGCGGCGGTCATCGGGGTAACGGTGAAGCCGGGTGCGACCGCGTTCACCCGCACTCCGTGCTCGGCCCAGTCGATCGCGAGGGAGCGGGTGAGCGCCGCGACGGCCCCCTTGCTCGCCGTATACGCGGCCTGAGACGGGAGCGAGACGAGGGCCGCCTGGGACGCGACGTTGACCACCGCCCCGCCAGCACTTGCGAAGCAGGGGCCCGAATGCCTGGCAGGCCTGGAAGGTCCCGAGCACGTTGATCTCGAAGTTCCGCCTGAAGTCCTCCACCGAGAGCTCGTCGACCGGCCTGTTCTCGGTCAGGACCCCAGCGGCGTTGATCAGGACGTCGACCCGGTCGAGCCGGCCCGCCAGCGCGTCAAGTGCCGCCCGGTCGGAGACGTCGACCGGCGGGTCGGCGGCGAGATCGACGACATGGACGTTCGCCCCGGCGCGCAGGAGCAGTTCACAGCACGCCTCGCCGATCCCGGAGGCTCCGCCCGTGACGACAGCGACAGCGCCGTCGAGACCGTTCACGTCGGCCACCCTAACCTGGTAGACATGGCGGGTGCGGTCCACGTTCACCGCCGAGGGTCTCGACTGGTTCGCCTCGCTGCCCGCGGCGCCGGCCGCTCGCCTGGGCGACCTCCTTGTCGTCTCGGGCCAGGTTCCGCTCGACGACGCGATGAACGTCGTCGCACCCGGTGACCTCGTCGCCCAGACGCGCCACGTCTTCGACTCGATCGGCCGGCTGCTCGAGGCCGCCGGAGCGACCTTCGACGACGTCGTCGACGTGATCGCGCTCACGCAGGACCCCCGTGAGATCGGCACCGTGCTCGATGTGGCGCGCGAGTATTTCGAGCACGACTACCCGGCCTGGTCGATCGCCTCGTTCCTGGGCTCGTACGTGCCCGGCGTGCTCGTCTGCGTTCAGGCGATCGCCCACCTCGGGCCGGGCAGAAGGAGTGCTTCACGCCGGACTCGCTGAGCTGGTGGGGGTCGCGCCCGGTGTCCGGCGGCTGCCGGAAAGGCGACCTGCTGTTCGTCTCCGCCCAGTCGGCGATCGATCCCGACGGCAACGTCCTCTTTCCGGGAGACCACTGCGCGCAGGCGCGCGCGTCCTACCAGGGGATCCTCGAGGTCGTCGAGATGGCCGGAGGCTCGGTCGACGACGTCCTCGACTTCACCTCGTTCCACCAGGACCTGCGGGGCGCGGAGGCGACCTTCACGGACGTCTACATGCCCGAGGTGCTGAAGGGTGAGATGTCCGACGAGCGGGCGCCGTCGACGAGCCACGTCGGCACGCCCGGGCTGGAGAAGCCGGGGCAGCTCGGAGCGTTCCGGGCCGTCGCCGACCTCTCGCCGGGGAGTCGGACCGCCTTCACGCCCGGAGTTGAACTGGTGGAAGAACGTGCTGCCGCTCGCGGGCGGCGTCAAGAAGGAGAACGGCAGCTTCGTGACCGTCGCCGGCCAGGTCGCCTGCGCCGCCGACCAGAGCATCGTCGCGCCGGGCGACACGGGCGGACAGGTCCGGTACATCCTCACGGAGATCCGCGAGGTGCTCGAAGGGTTCGGCGGCTCGCTCGACAACGTCCTCGGCGTCCTTTCCTTCCACAAGGACCCGCGGGCGTGGCAGGACGCGATGGAGGTGGCTGCCGAAGTCTTTCCGAAGGGCACCGGCCCCGCCTGGACGGCGGTGTCCATGCCGGCGCTGTGGATGGAGGGCTACCTCCACGAGATCGCGGCGATCGCCGTCCTCCCGTCGTGAGCAGCGAATCGCAGACAGGGTCGACGGGCGGCTCCACGGCAAGGTGGCGCTCGTCGTCGGCGGCACCTCCGGGATCGGTCGGGCGATCGCTCTCCGGTACGGGGCCGAGGGAGCGTCCGTCGTGGTGGCGTCGCGGACGCGCGAGTCGAACGAGGGCCCCGAGCCGACCGACGAGCTGATCCGCGAGCGAGGCGGCGCCTGCCGAGTTCGTCGAGCTCGACGTGACCGACGCGGCCGCCGTCGCCCGGGTCGTCGAGGGGACGATCGAGTCGCAGCGGGATCTCCACGTCCTCGCCTGCTCGGCGGGAACCTTCTCGGGCGGAGACTCGCGCGAGTTCCCGCTGGAGGACTTCGACCGGCAGTTCGCGGTCGACGTGCGCGGCGCGTTTCTCTTTGCGCAGCGCGGCGCTCAGGCACTTCGTCCCGAAGGGCTACGGGAAGGTCGTGCTGGTCTCCTCGAACTTCGGCCTCGTCGGCGTGGCCGGCCTCGCCGCCTACTGCTCGGCAAAGGCGGCGGTGATCGGCCTTGTCCGCGCGCTCGCGGTCGAGTACGGGCCGAGCGGCGTCAACATCAACGCCCTGCTGCCGGGGGCGACTCACACCGCCTCCACCGATCCATTTCGCGAAGACCCGGCGATCGACGAGATCTGGCGGCGGATGACGCCGCTGCGCATGCCCGGCGACCAGTTCGTCGCCGACGCCGAGGATGTCGCCGAAGCCGCGCTCTTCCTCGCCACCGACGACTCCCGGGCGATGACCGGCCACGGGCTCGTCGTCGACGGCGGGTGGACGGCGCTGTAGCGAGAACCGTCTCGGTGCAAGCGCGACTCCGGCTCACCCGGCGGCAGATCCTCTCCTTTCGCCGGCGCGTCGGCGGGCTCGAAGAGCGAGTGCCGCTGACCGCGGGCTCGCTGCGGCAGGCGGCCTGGGCCGGCCTGCAGGACAGCATGCCGAGGGCAGCGCTGCTCTCACTCCACGCGCGGCTCGAGGGTGTCGAGCCGTCGGCGTGGGAGCATCCTTCGCTCGCCCAGCTGTGGGGGCCGCGCTTCAGCACGTACGTGGTCCCCAAGCGGGACTTCGCACTGTTCTCGCTGGGAAGGCACCCCGAGGACGCCAAGAGCCGTCAGCGGGCCGAGCGCGTCGCCGGGCGGATGCACGCCCACCTCGGCGGCGCGCGGATGACCGACCGCGAGCTCGGGCGCGCGGTCGGCCTCGGCAACGAGATGAGGTACGCCGCGACGACGGGCACGATCGCGATCCGCTGGGAAGGCGCGCGGGCGCCGGTCGTCTGGGCGGTTTCCGCCGCCGGCATCGAGCCGGCCGACGCGTGCCGCGAGCTCGCCCGGCGCTACCTCCACGTTTTCGGGCCGACCACGTCAGAGGGTTTCGCCCGCTGGGCCGGAATTTCGCGGCGCGCGGCTGCCGACGCGTTCGCCTCGCTCGAAGGATCGCTGTTGCCGGTTCGATCGCCGCTCGGCGACGAGTGGCTGCTCGGAGCAGACGAAGCTGCCGTGCGCGCCGCGGAGGTGGCCGCGTCCGCGCGCCTGCTGCCGAGCGGCGACGCCTACTTCCTGCTCGACGGCAAGGAGCGGGAACTGCTCGTGCCTCGTGAGCCGACCAGCGGGAGCGGCTCTGGACGTCCCGCGTGTGGCCGGGCGCACTCCTCGTCGAAGGCGAGATCCGGGGAACGTGGCGGCGGTCGCAGCACACTGTGCGGGTCGACGCCTGGTCACGCCTCTCGCGCAGGCTGCGCGACGCGGTCGAGGCGGAGGCCGCCTCCCTCCCGCTGCCCGGCATCGACCGGCGCATCGAAGTGGTCTGGGACGCATGAGCCTGCGCGTGGGGATTCTCTGGCGCGCGGATTGGGATCCCGTCGATCCCTCCGAGCCGATCGCCGAGCGCTGTCGGCTGCACGGCATGTTCTCGGCCTTCGCCGCGCTCGGGGTCGAGGCCGAGCCGGTCGTGTACGCCGACGACGTCGTCGATGCCGTCCGGACGCTGCTGCTTCAACTGGACGGGGTGCTCGTGTGGGCGAACCCGATCGAGCAGGGTCTCGACCGCAACCGCCTCGACGCCCTGCTTCGTGAGGTCGCGACCAGGGCGTGTGGGTCTCCGCCCATCCCGACGTGATCCAGAAGATGGCGACCAAGCAGGTCCTCGTCGACACGGCCGGGATGAGCTGGAGCGCCGAGACGCATCTCTACGCCTCGCTCGACCAGCTCCGCGCCGAGCTTCCCGGGCGGCTCGCGCGCGACCCGCTCGTGCTCAAGCAGCAGCGCGGAATGGGAGGTGAGGGCGTCTGGAAGGTCCAGCTCGAGGAGGCGGAACTCGTGCGCGTCCAGCACGCCGCCTCCGGAAGCCGTCCCGAATTGATCGGCCTCGCCGACTTCGTCGGCAGCTGTGAGCCTTACTTCGCCGACGGAGGCGTGATGGTCGAGCAGCCGTTCCAGCCACGGATCGACGAGGGAATGATCCGCGTCTACCTCAACCACGACCAGGTCGTCGGCTTCGCCCACCAGGGATTCGCTTCCAGTCATCTGGGACGCGGACTTCGTCCTCGGGGGGAACGACGACTACGTGCTCATCGAGATCAATGCCAGCTCGACCTTTGCCTTTCCCAAGCACGCGATGCCGACCGTCGCCAGGGCGGCACTCGCCCGCATCGCGGCCGCCCGCGGATAAGGTGACTGCGATGGATCCCGACCGCGCACGTGAGCTGCTGGCCGCCGAGCGTCGGCGGATCGAGCGCGAGCTCGCCGGGCTGGGGCGTGACGAGGGTGAGCCGCAAGACGAGGACGTCGAGGAAGGCGACCAGGCGACCGACCTCTACCAGGACGAGCTCGACGAGAGCAGGGAAACAGGCCTGCGCGACCAGCTGGCCGCGGTCGAGCGCGCCGAGGAGCGACTCGCTGCGGGCACGTACGGCCTGTCGATCGAGAGCGGGCAGCCGA
Organism: uncultured Actinomycetes bacterium; assembly: GCA_963779025.1. Classification (GTDB taxonomy): domain Bacteria; phylum Actinomycetota; class Thermoleophilia; order Gaiellales; family Gaiellaceae; genus DATBLE01. Next base: position 31,819 of record CAVZWR010000004.1, on the reverse strand, counting down.
TTCCGGACGAGCGGCTCGAGGCGAGGCCGACCGCCGAGCTGACGGTCGACGAAGAACGCGCCCTGAACGGTCCCTGAGGCTCGGCTACTTCACGATGCCGCTCCACCCTCCGGAGCGTACGTACCGCGGAGACGCTGCGCGAGGACCGCGAGGCGATCCTGCTGCCGACCGGCTCGGCTATCGCCGAGGCCTTCGTCGGCGAGCACGTCACCGACCTGGCCGAGATCGTCACCGACTGCTCGGTGTTCCTCGCCAGCCTCGCGCACCTGACGAAGCGGATCACGCTCGGCACCGGCACGCTCAACCTGCCCAACGGCCATCCGGCGGCGATCGCGGCGCAGGTCGCGATGCTCGACCACCTGCTCGAGGGCCGCTTCATCTTCGGGCATCAGCCCGGGCGGGCTGATGTCCGACTGCCGAGGTGTTCGGCAACCTCGAGCTGCGACCGCAACGCGATGTTCGTGGAGTGCATCGACATGTGCTCGCGATCTGGGCCGGCGAGCCGCCCTACGACCTGCAGGGCGAGCACTGGACGATCTCGACCGCGCAGACGCATGATCCCCGAGATCGGCCAGGGCACGATCCTGAAGCCGTTCCAGCAGCCGCATCCGCCGATCGTCGTCACCGCCGTCGCGCCGGGCTCGAAGGGCGCGGCCGAAGCAGCCAAGCGCGGCTGGGACATCATCTCGGCGAACTTCCTGCTGCCCGCAGTGGGTGCGGACCCACTGGGCCGCTATGTCGAGGGCGCGCGGCGCGTCGGCGCAGCGCCGACCCGGCCGACTGGCGCGTCGCGAAGACGCATCTTCGTCGCCGACGACGAGGCCACTGCGCGCGATACGCCTTCGGCGAGCGCAGCCCGTACCGCTTCTACTTCCAGCAGCTGGCTTCAAGCTGGTCCGCGCGGGCCGCGCGAACCTCTTCAAGCCCGACCCGACATGCCCGACTCGGAGGTGACGACCGACTACTGCTCGACCGGCTCGTGATCGCCGGGACGCCGTCGACCAGGTCGTCGAGCAGCTGCTCGCCTTCCGCGAGGAGACCGGCGCGTTCGGGACGCTCGTCTACTGCGGGGTCGACTGGGTCGACCCGCGGCTCGCCCGGCGTTCGCTCGAGCTGGCGGCCACCGACGTCCTGCCGGCCCTGAACCGCGAGCTCGGCGAAGACTCCTAGGCACACGCCGACCTCCGGTACCTTCAGAGGCGTGCGCAGGCGCCTTCTGGCACTTGTCGGGCTCGTCGCGTTCGCAACGGCTGCGCAGGCGGCGACGCACCAGAGGGTCACGCTGCGCGAGTACACCGTTCCGCCGGGCTCGCATCCGCACGACGTCGCTCCCGCGCCGGACGGCAGCGTCTGGTACACGGCGCAGGCGAGCGGCGAGCTCGGCCGGCTCGATCCCGCGCACCGGCCAGGACGACGGCATACCCGCTCGGCGACGGCTCGGCGCCCCACGGCGTGATCGTCGGGCCCGACGGCGCGGCGTGGATCACCGACGGCGGGCTGAACGCGATCGTCCGCGTCGACCCGCGGACGCGGAGGTGAGGCGCTTCCCGCTGCCCGCGGCGGCCGGCAACGCGAACCTGAACACGGCGACGTCTTCGACCGCGCCGGGCGCGCTCTGGTTCACCGGGCCAGAGCGGGCGTCTACGGGCGGCTCGACCCGGCGACCGGGCGATGCGAGGTCTGGCGGGCGCCCGCGCGGCCGCGGGCCCGTACGGCATCACGACCACGCCCGACGGCGCCGTCTACTACGCCTCACTCGCCGGCAGCCACATCGCGCGGATCGACGTCGAGACCGGCGCGGCGACCGTCATCGAGCCGCCGACGCGGGCCAGGGCGCGCGGCGCGTCTGGTCCGACTCGCGCGGCCGGATCTGGGTGAGCGAGTGGAACGCGGGCCAGGTCGGCCGCTACGACCCGGCGACCGGCGCTGGCGCGAGTGGCGGCTGCCCGGCGCCGACGCCGCAGGCCTACGCGGTCTACGTCGACGACCAAGACGTGCGTCTGGCTGAGCGACTTCGGCGCCAACGCGCTCGTGCGCTTCGACCCGCGCGACCGAGCGCTTCACGTCTTCCCGCTGCCGAGCCGCCGCGCCGACCGTGCGCCAGCTCCTCGGCCGGCCGGGCGAGGTCTGGGGCGCCGAGTCCGGGCGTCGACCGGCTCGTCGTCGTGCGAACGGGCTAGCCGACGTACCGCGCGAACCAGGCGAGCACGCGCTTGTACGCAGCCTCGGCCGCAGTGCTGGTTGTAGCGGGGGCCGGTGTCGTTGAAGAACGCGTGGTCGACGCCGGGAAACGTGACGATCTCGTGCGGGAGCCCCGCCGCCGCAGCGCGCGCCGCGGCGGGTCGCGCGACGTTGACGCGCGAGTCCAGCTCGGCGTAGACCCCGAGCACGGCCGCCTTCGAGCCCGTAGAGTCCGCGCCCTCCGGCAGCGGCCCGTAGAACGGCGCCGCCGCGGCGAGCGCGGGCTCCCCCGCGGCGAGCAGCCTCCACACCATCCCGCCGCCGAAGCAGAAGCCGATCGCGCCCGACCTTCAGCGCCGGGCTGCGCCGCTGCAGCTCGGTCGACGCCCGGCCTTCATGTCGGCGACGAAGCGGTCCGGCGGCACGCCGTTCAGCGCCGCCGGTCGCCGCGGCCGGGTCGGTGAACGCCGCCGTGCCGCCCTCCTCCGAGAGCAGGTCGACCGCGAGCGCGGAGTAGCCGCTGGCCGCGAACCGGCCGGCGACCGACGGATGTGGTCGGTCAGGCCGCGGTTCTCGTGGATGACCAGCACCGCGCCGCGCGGCGCGCTGGCGGCGCGCCCAGGCGCCCTTCAGGCTCCGGCCGCCGGGGCCCGCGAACGTGATCGGTGTGGTCGCCTGGGCGACCCCCGGCTTGGTCGTGCCCTTCGACGGTGCGGGTGCGCCACCGGCCCGAGCTTGCCCGGCGAGCGCGGCGAGGAGCGGAGTGGCGGCCGACACGCCGATGCCGACGAGCGCCAGCCGGCGGAGTGCCTCACGTCGCGAGATCAGCCCGTCCGCGTGATCGAGCGCGATCTCTTCGACCAGGTACTTCTGGAGCTCTGTCATCGCCTGCTACACGATCGTAGACCTGGTGGGCCGGATCGGTTTTCGCGAACCGAGGCCGCCGCCGTGCACGAACGGCGCGGCGGCGGCCGTCTCCCTACTAGCTCTCGCGGTCGGCGTGCTCGACCGCGCGGGCGAGCTCGACCCGCGAGGAGACGCCGACCTTGCGGAAGATGTTGCGCAGGTGCGTCTCGACCGTCTTCTGGCTGAGGAACAGCTCGGCGGCGATCTCCGGGTTCGTCTTGCGGTCGACGACGAGCCGGGCGAGCTGGAGCTCGCGCTCGGTCAGCGACTCGAGGCCGTCGCGTCCGCGGTGCCCGGCGCGCGTGCGCCGGTGGATGTGGCGGCCGAGCTTGCGCAGCTCGCGCTCCGCCTCGTCGCGGTAGCGCAGCGCGCCGCAGCGCCTCGAACGTCGCGCGGCGGCGCGCTCGCAGCTCGGCGGCGGCGCGGTCGCGCGTCGCCGGCCTGCGGCGAGCGCGCGGCCGGCGAGCGTGCGCGACAGCGCGGCCTCGACCGGCGCGCCGACGCTCGTCGGCGGCGGCGGCCGACGCGAGCGCCCGCTCGGCGGCGCGGGCCGGCGTCGCCGGCGTGCGAGCTCGACGGCCGCCGCCGCCCGGTCGGCCCAGCGCGGCGGCCATCGGCAGCCGCACGGCCGCGGCCCAGGCCTCGGCGCGCGGCGGCCGCGCGCTCGCGCCTCGGCGCGGCGTCCGAGCGCGAGCCGGCAGCGCGTCGAGCACCTCGAGGTAGCGGGCCTCGCGGGCTGCCGGCGATCAGCGTCAGCTCCTCGCCGCCCGCGGAGCCGAGGAGCAGCTCGACCGCGCGGCTCCGGCTCGCCCGTCTCGAGCAGGGCGGCCGCGAGGTCGGCGGCCGCCTCGGCCGAGTGGAAGCCGCGCCGGCGTCCTGGCTGAGGTCGACGCTCTCCTGCGCGGTCGCGAGCGCGAGCTCGACGTCGCCCGCCCGCAGCGCGGCGACGGAGCGGCCGAAGAGGCTCCAGACCAGCGCGTGCGTGTTGCCCGAGCAGGCGCGCCGCCTCGATGCCGCCGTCGAGCAGCTCGGCCGCCTCGGCCAGCTTGCCGCGCTGGCGCCAGAGCCCGCCCAGCGTCTGCGACCAGGACGAGGAAGAGCTCGCCCTGGCCGGTCGCGCGCGCGACGGCCAGCGCGCGCGTCGGCGTGCGCCGTCGCCCTCGGCGTACCGGTCGAGATAGAGCTCGACGCCGGCGAGCCAGGCCGCGGCCTCGAGGTGGCGCGGCGAGCTCGTCGTCCGAGAGCGAATCGACGAGCGCCGCCGCCTCCGCGCGGTTGGCCTCGGCCCGCTCGGCCGCGCCCATCATCGAGCTCGGCGAGCGCGAGCTCGGCGAGCGCCGCCGCGATCAGCGGCGCGTCGCCGAGCCGCCTCGCGGCGCTCAGCGGCGCGCTCGGCCCACTCGTGCATCTCGTCGTACCTCGCCCGCCAGAAGCGCGTTGACCGCGAGCTCGATCATCAGCGCCACCGCCTCGGGCGAGCCCTGGTCGGGCAGGCTCGTCCGAGCGCGCTCGCCAGGCGGGCGCGCGGCCTCGTTCGTGCCGGCCGAGGCAGGCTCTCGACGCCGGCGCAGGCGCGCGCGACGCTGGCGCGCAGCTCGGGCGCGTCGTCGGGCACGAGTCGCGAGCGCCTCCAGCAGCGCCTCGTGGCTGTCGGCGAAGCGGCCGGCCGCCGTCAGCGCCCGCGCGCGCGCGAGCAGGAGCTCGACCCGCTCCTCGGCCGGCGCGGTCGGCGGGAGCAGGCGCAGCGCGCTCGCCGAACCAGTGCGCGGCGCTCGCCGGCGCCAGCCGGACGGCCTCCTCGCCGGCCTCGCGCAGGACGGCGACGGCGTCGGCGTCGCCCTCGCGCGCCGAGCGCTCGACGTGGTGGGCGCGCGCGGCGGCCGTGGCCCCGCGCGCCGCGAGCGCCTCGGCGCACCGCTCGTGGGCGCCCAGCCGCCAGCCGGCCGCCGTCGCCTCGTAGACCGCGCGGCGGACGAGCGGGTGCCGGAAGCGGAAGCGGCGCGGCACGTCGGTCGTCCGGACGAGGTCGAGCCGCGAGCAGCTCGTCGATCGCCTCCATCGCCGCCGCCTCGGAGCGTCGCTGCCGCGGCCGCCGCCAGCTCGGGCTCGAACGGGTCGCCCGCCACCGCCGCTCCTTCGCAGCACGAGACGGCCGTCCGGCGACAGCAGCGCGAGCTCCTCTGCGAGCGCCGCGGCGACGCCGACGGGAACCCGGTCGCCGGCGAGCGACGTCTCGGCCGCGCGCGGCCGGTCGCCGGCCGCGCGGTCGAGCGACCGCGCGAGCTGCTCGAGGTAGAACGGATTGCCGCCGCTCTCCATCGTAGAGGGCGGTCGCGTCGGCGCCGCGCGACCGCGTCGCCGAGCAGCTCGCGCGCCTCCGCCGCGCTGAGCGCGCCGAGCTCGATCCGGGTCAGCAGGTCGCCGCGCGCTGCGCCCGCTCGAGCGCGGTCGACGAGGCGCTCCGGGCACGCGGCGCGGGCGCATGGCCAGCGCCAGCAGCACCGGCGCCGGCGGGCGGCCGGCGCAGCAGCGCGCCGAGCAGCTCGACGAGGCCGGAGTCGGCCCAGTGCAGGTCGTCGAGCACGAGCACGAGCGGCTGCGTCGACGCGAGCTGCTCGAGCAGCGCGCGCACCGCGCGGTGGCTGCGATAGCGCTCGTGCTGGAGCGCCGACCTCGCGCGCGCCCGCGAGCGTCGTCAGCGACGGGGAAGACGTGCGCGAGCTCGCTGCGGACGTCGTCGTCGAGGCGCGGCGAGGAGGCTCGGGTCGAGCCCGCGCACGTACTCGTCGAGCGCGTCGACGAAGACGGAGAAGGGCAGGTCGCGCTCGAGCTCCGAGGCGGAGCCGGAGAGGACGAGGTGCCCCCGAGCGTCCGCGCGGGCCGCGAGCTCGGCCAGCAGACGCGTCTTCCCGATCCCCGGCTCGCCGACGAGCTCGATCGCCGGCGGCCCTGGTCGAGCTCGCCGAGGACGCGATCGAGCGATCCGAGCTCCTCGGCGCGCCCGACGAGATGGTCGGTCTGCGCAGGGCCATTTCTCGTCCCGGCGAGGATAGATCAGGGTCGCGGACCTGGAAAATCAGGGTGCGAGATCAGGGTGGCCGCCCGATGTCGGCGCGGGCGTTCGGGAGCAAGCTCGGCCCATGACCCGTTACCTGCTCCACCACCACCACGAGCCGGACGAGTGCGGCGTCGTCTTCGCCTCGTTCAAGGGGCACCACAGCCCGCTTCGCCACCAGCCGACGCTCGCCTCGTGCCGCTCCGGCGGCCACGCGATCTGGTGGACGGTCGAGGCGCCAAGCGAGGAAGAGGCGCTCGCGCTGCTGCCGTTCTACGTCGCCGAGCGCACGACCGCGACCTGCGTCAGCGAGGTCGAGATCCCGTGATGGAAAGGAGAACCGCCGTGTCCGCCGAGCACAACCCCCAAGCGCAAGCCTCGCAACCTGGCCGCCCGCATGGGCCGCTGGAGCGCGAGCCACTGGAAGACCGCCACGTTCGGCTGGCTCGCCCTCGTCGTCGTCGCCTTCGGGATCGGCGGCATGGTCGGGACGAAGAACCCCGACCCGAACACCGCCGGCCCCGGCGAGTCGGGCCGGATGGACCGGATCCTGCACGACGGCTTCAAGCGGCCTGCGGCCGAGAACGTGCTCGATCCAGAGCCGCACCGCAACGGCCGGCACGCCCGCGTTCGACGCGGCCGTGAAGGACGTCGTCGCCCGCATCTCGCGCGAGGCCGTCGTCCGGAACGTCCGCTCGCCGCTCGCACCCGGCAACGCCGACCAGATCTCGAAGGACGGGCACTCCGCGCTCGTCGGCTTCGACATCCGCGGCGAGATCGACAAGGCGCCGGACAAGGTCGGCCCGGTCGTCGACGCCGTCGCCGCCGCCCAGGCCGCCCATCCCGGCTTCTTCATCGGCGAGATGGGCGACGCCAGCGCGCCGAAGGCGGTCATGGACCAGCAGGGCAAGGATCTCGCCAAGGCGGGGACGCTCTCCCTGCCGATCACGCTGATCATCCTGCTCGTCACGTTCGGGGCGCTCTTCGCCGCGGGGATCCCGCTGCTGCTCGCGCTCACGGCCGTGTTCGGCACGTTCGGCCTGGTCGCACTCGCGAGCCACGTGCTCCCGATGGCCGAACGAGACGCACGCCGCTCGTGCTCCTGATCGGGCTCGCGGTCGGCGTCGACTACTCGATGTTCTACCTCCGGCGCGAGCGTGAGGAACGCGCGAAGGGCCGGAGCGAGCGGGCCGCGCTCGAGGCGGCCGCCGCCACCTCGGGCCGGTCGGTGCTGATCTCCGGCCTGACCGTGATGGTCGCGATGGCCGGCATGTTCGTCACCGGCGACAAGGTGTTCGCCTCGTTCGGCGTCGCGACGATGATGGTCGTCGCGGTGGCGATGCTCGGCTCGCTCACCGTTCTGCCGGCGCTGCTCTCGCGGCTCGGCGACAGGGTCGACAAGGTCCGCGTCCGGCGGCGCCGCTCGAACGGCGGCGAGAGCCGGATGTGGGGCTGGATCGTCGACCGCGTCCTGCGGCGGCCCGCGCTGTCCGCGGCGATCGCCGGCGGCGCGCTGCTCCTGCTCGCCCTCCCCGCGATCCAGATGCGGATGGCGGACGCCTCGCCGGACACGTTCCCGGCGAAGCTCGACGTCGTCAAGACCTACAAGCGGATGCAGCAGGCGTTCCCCGGGACGGCGCTGCCCGCGAACGTGATCGTCAAGGCGCAGAACGTGAACGCCCCGGCCGTCCGCGAGGCGATCTCGCGGCTCGAGCAGCGGGCGCTCGCGAGCGGCCGCGCGCACGAGCCGATCACGATCGCCGTCAACCACGGCCGGCACGGTCGCGAACATCACGCTCCCGATCGACGGCAACGGCTCCGACAAGGCGTCGAACCGCTCGCTGGCGCTCCTACGCCACACGCTCATCCCGGAGACGGTCGGCGCGCTGCCGAACACGGAGGCCGGCGTCACCGGGCTGACCGCGCAGTGGAAGGACTCGGGCGACCAGATCCGCTCGGCGCTCCCGCTCGTCGTCGCGTTCGTGCTCGTGTTCGCGTTCGCTGCTGATGCTGGTCGCGTTCCGCTCGATCGTGGTCGCGCTGAAGGCGATCGTGCTCAACTGCCTGTCGGTCGCGGCGGCGTACGGGATCCTCGTGCTGGTCTTCCAGCACGGCTTCGGCAAGGGCCTGCTCGGGTTCACCGACACGTCGGGCATCTCGCCCGTGATCCCGCTGCTGCTGTTCGTGATCCTGTTCGGGCTCTCGATGGACTACCACGTGTTCATCGTCAGCCGGATCCGCGAGCGGTACCAGCGTGGAGCGACGATGGACGAGGCGATCTCGGACGGGATCCGCTCGACGGGCAGCGTCGTGACCAGCGCAGCGGTCGTGATGGTCTGCGTGTTCGCGGTCTTCGCGACGCTGTCGCTGCTGTTCTTCAAGCAGTTCGGCGTCGGGCTCGCCGCCGCGATCCTGATCGACGCGACGATCGTCCGCGGTGTCCTGCTGCCGGCGACGATGAAGCTGCTCGGCGAGCGGAACTGGTACCTGCCGACGTGGCTCGAGTGGCTCCCGCACTTCGACCACGGCGAGCTCGAGATCGACGACGAGCCCGTGGCCGAGCCGGCTCCGGCAGGCCCCGCAAGCGAAGCGCCGCCTCGGCGCCGCCCGCGTCACCGGCCTCTTCCTGATCGCGATCCTCGCGCTCGGCCTCGCCTACGTGAAGGTCGCCTCCGGCGGCGACAAGGTCTCCGTCCCCGCCGGGGCGAAGGCCGGCCAGCTGACCCTGCATCCGTGCCACTACGGCACGGAGCAGGGCAGCTACGCCGCCGACTGCGGCACCCTCGCCGTCCCCGAGAACCGGGCCAAGCCCGGTTCTCGGCTGATCGGCGTGAAGGTCATCCGGATCAAGGCGCGCTCGGCCCACCCGGGCGCGCCCGATCTTCCGGCTCCAGGGCGGGCCCGGCGGGACCAACATGACGTTCAAGCTGGCGAGCCGGCTCGCCGACCGCCATGACGTCGTGCTCGTCGGCTACCGCGGCATCGACAGCTCCGTCCGGCTCGACTGCCCCGAGGTCTCGTCGGCGCTCAAGCGCTCCGACCGACTTCCTCGGCGCAGAAGTCCTACCGCGCCTACACGCAGGCGTTCCGCGACTGCGCCGCGCGGCTCCAGGAGGACGGCGTCGATCTCGCCGGCTACACGCTGCCAGAGCAGGTCGACGATCTCGAGGCCGCCCGCCGGGCGCTCGGCTACAAGCAGATCGACCTGGTCAGCGAGAGCGCCGGCACGCGCCTCGCGATGATCTACGCCTGGCGCTACCCGCGCAGCATCCACCGCTCGGTGATGATCGGCGTCAACCCGCCCGGGCACTTCCTCTGGAGCCCGAAGGCGACCGACGAGCTGATCGGCCGCTACTCGCGCCTCTGCGCCCAGGACGCGAGCTGCAGCAGCGCGGACCGACGATCTCGCCGCCTCGATGCGCAAGACGGCCGCGCACATGCCCGAGCCGCTTCGTGGGGCCTGCCGATCTCGACGGAACGACGCGAGGATCGCCTCCTTCTACGGGCTGATGGAGTCGACCTCCGAGTCGGCGCCGCTCTCGGCCCCGATGACGATCGACTCGTGGCTCTCGGCCGCGCACGGCGACGCGAGCGGGCTCTGGTTCCTGTCCCTGATGGCGAGGATGGCGTTCCCCGAGTCGTTCGTCTGGGGCGAGGTCGCCGCCGTCGCCAGGGCGGACTCCTCCGCCGCCGACCGCTACTTCGCCGAGGGGCCGCGACCGGAAAGACTCGATCCTCGGCAACGCCGGCACCGAGTTCGTCTACGGCGGCGGCGGCCTGACCCACGCGTTCCCGCCGGCTCCGGACGCGAACGAGTACACCCGCGTGCGGGACTCGGACGTCGAGACGCTCCTCGTCGGCGGCACGCTCGACTTCGCGACGCCGCCGAAGTTCGCCACGCAGGAGCTGCTGCCGCACCTCCGCAACGGCCACCAGGTCGTGCTCGCGGAGCTCGGCCACTCCGGCACCTTCTGGTCGTACGAGCCGAAGGCGAGCACGCGGCTGCTGAACACGTTCTTCGACAGCGGCAGGGTCGACACCTCGCTCTACACCCCGGCGAAGGTCGACTTCACGCCGGACGTGACGCAGACGGCTCTCGGCAAGGGTTTCGCCGGCACGATGCTCGGCCTGCCGGTCATCGTGCTCCTCTCGCTCCTGCTCATGCGCCGCCGCGTGCGCAGGCGCGGCCGCTTCGGCCGCACGGCCAGCGTCCTGCTGCGCTCGCTCTACACGGTCGTGCTCGGGCTCGGCGGGTGGTTCGCGGGGGTCGTCCTCGTGCAGCTCGCTTTCCCGGCAGTGCCGCTCGACGACGTGCTCCTCGCGGTCATCTCGATCGGCGTTCCGATCGGCCTCGGTGTCCATCTCGCGTCGGTCAGGCGCGACCTGCCGGCCAGAGCGAAGACGATCGGCCTCTGCACGACGACGGGAGGCGCCCTCGTCGGCGCCTGGCTCGGGCTTCCACGCGGGTACGGGCCTCCTCGCCGTCGTCACCACGATCGTCGGAGCGGCGCTCGGCGCCAACCTCGCCGTGCTCAGCCTGGACATCGCGCGGAATCGCGAGGCTCCCGGCCGCGCGGCGGAGTCGGCAGCGCAGGAGATGCTCGAGGTCAGCCCCTCGACGAGTTGACGTTTGACCCTTGTGGGCCGGGCGGCGATGGGCGAAGATGACTCTCCAGGGCCGGGGGCAGGCGTAGGAGGAGGGTCGACCATGGGGGAGCTCGCTCAACCGTTGGTTGCGGCCCCGGAGGCCACGGCCCACAAGCTCCGGCGTGACATCGGCTTCCTCGGGCTCAGCTTCGCGGAGCTCGGGTCGATCATCGGAGCGGGGTGGCTCTTCGCGGCTCTCTACGCCTCCTCGCTCGCCGGCCCCGCCGCGCTGATCTCGTGGGTGCTCGGCGGCGGAGCGATGATGCTGCTCGCTCTGACGCACGCCGAGCTCGGAGGCGCGTACCCCGTGGCGGCGGGGAACGCGCGCTTCCCGCACTACGCCTTCGGCAGGCTGATCGGCTTCACGGGCGGCTGGGTCGCGTTCCTCGGCGCCGTGACCGTCGGGCCCGATCATGGTTCAGGCCACGCTCTTCTACGCGTCGAACTACGTCTCGGGGCTGACGACGATCTCCGGCGGCCGGCCGGTGCTGACGGCGCAGGGCTACGTCGTCGCGGCGGCGCTCCTCCTGCTCTTCTGCGTCATCAACGTCCTGGGCGTGCGTTGGCTCGCGGAGACGAACATGGTCGCGGTCGTCTGGAAGCTCTTCGTGCCCGTCGTCACCGTGGTCGCGCTGCTCGCGACCTCGGCCCACGCCGGAAACTTCACCGCGGGCGGGGGCTTCATGCCCTACGGGTGGAAGGGCGTGTTCCTGGCGCTGTCGTCCGGCGGCGTCATCTTCGCGTACCTCGGCTTCGAGCAGGCGGTGCAGCTCGGCGGCGAGAGCCGCAACCCCGGCCGGAACATCCCGCTCGCGATCATCGGCGGCATGGTGATCGCCGCCGCCCTCTACATCGCGCTCCAGGTGGCGTTCATCGCGGCGCTCGACCCGTCCAGCCTCTCCAACGGCTGGAGCGCGATCACGTTCTCGGGCAAGGCGCAGGTATTCGGCCCGTTCGCCGGGCTCGCGACGGCGCTCGGGCTCGGCTGGCTCGCGGCCCTGATCTACTCGGACGCGATCGTCTCGCCGGGCGGCACCGGCCTGCTCTACACCGGCGCGAGCGCGCGCCTGTCGTTCGCGCTCGGCCGGAGCGGCTTCATCCCGCGGCCGTTCGCCGGGCTCACGCCGAGAGGGACGCCGCTCTTCGCGATCGCGTTCTCGTTCCTCTGCGGCCTCGTGCTCTTCCTGCCGTTCCCGGGCTGGCAGCAGCTCGTCGGCTTCATCTCCGCCGCGGCGGTCCTCGCCTACGCGATGGTGCCGCTCTCGCTCGGAGCGCTCAGGCGCCAGGACCCTGCGCGGCCGCGCCCGTTCCGGCTGCCGGCGGCCTGGCTGGTGGCGCCGGCCGCCTTCGTCGTCGCGAACGAGATCCTCCTCTTCACGGGCTGGACCGTGGTCTGGAAGCTGATGGTCGCGATCCTGATCGGCTTCGCGCTCCTGGCGCTCTCGATGCTGACGGACGAGTCCGCGCGGGCGCAGTCGCTGGACTGGCGGAGCGCCGACTGGCTCTGGCCGTACCTGCTCGGCATGGCCGTGATCTCCTACCTCGGGTCGTTCGACACGAGGACACCGAGCTCGATCCCGCTGATCGGCCTCGAGGGGCCCCGCAACGTGCTCACGTTCGGGTGGGACATCCTCGCGGTCGCAGTCCTGAGCGTCGCTATCTTCGCGTTCGCGATCCGGCGCCGGCTCCCGGCCCAGCGGGCACTCGAGTACGTGGGCGACGTGACGGCCGAGGCGGAAGCCGAGAGCGCCGCGTAGCTCTACCGCAGGGCGGGCGCGTCGGCGCGTCGGCTGCGGATGCGGTCGACGAAGACGCCGACTGCGGCGACGAGGCCGATCGTCCCGGCGACCATGGCCCAGACCTTCAGCGGCATCGACGCGCCCTTCCACGTGTGCGCCTGCGTGACCTCGACGAGGAGCAGCACCGTGACGATCGCGGTCGCGACCAGGCTTCCGCGGCGCCAGAGCCAGGCGGCGCAGGCGAAGAACAGCAAGGCGAAGACGGCGGCCGGAATGCCCGTGTGAGGAATGTCGATCGTCTCGGTGATCCCGAATGCGAGCGTGACGGCGAGCAGGAGCTTGTGTGCGTTCATCGGAGCCTCCTCGGGGGGTGGGCCATCTGCTCGACCGTACGGCGGGACCGCCGGGCCGTCGTCGGCGCGCGATGTGATCCGCCGTAGGCCCGGAGGTGGATCTTTCGCCGGGGCAGATCCCCCCGGGACCTGATGACGCCGCCGGCGTACCTGGTTACCGTTACGCCGTGAAGACTGCGCTCGGCAAGCTGCAGCGGTTGCGGCGGGAGCCGGCGAAGCTCGATCTCCTGCTCGCTGTCGTTCTGACGCTCCTCGGCGAGCTGCAGGTGCTGTTCGGCCACCTCGCGGTGAGCGGGCGCCTCCTGCCTGGCCTGTCGGTGCTCGTCATGGGCGTCGCCGTCGCGCTGCGGCGCCGCTTTCCGGCGACCGCGGGGACGACCGCCGCCGTGCTCCAGTCGCTGACGATCGCGCTGCACGGAGACCCGCAGATCGTCACGAACGCGATCGCCTACTTCCTCGCCCTCTACGCGCTCGCCGTCTGGACTCCACGCGACGGTTCGTGCTCGGGCTCGCGGTGGCGGCGGCGACCGCTGCTCGTGCCCTCGAAGCATGGCGACCGCTTCCTCTGGACGGCCGTGAGCGTGGTCGTGATGCTGATCGTCCGGCAGGTGATCCGCGATCGCGACCGCCGCGCCGAGCTGGCCGAGCGGGAGCGCGACCTGGTGGCGCGCGAAGCAGTTGCGGAGGAGCGCGCGCGAGTGGCGCGGGAGCTGCACGACGTGGTCGCGCACAGCGTGAGCGTGATGGTCATTCAGGCGCAGGCGGGCCCGCGCCTCCTCGGCGACGACGAGCGTGTCGCGCGGGCGTCTTCGGCTCGATCGAGGCCAGCGGCAAGGAGGCGCTGACGGAGCTGCGGCGGCTGCTCGGCATCCTGCGAACGCCCGAGGAGCATCCGCGACCTCGGGCCGCAGCCGGGGCTCGACTCGCTGGACGCGCTCGTCGCGCAGGTGCGCGAGGCCGGCTTGCCGGTGAACGTGCGGGTCGAGGGCGATCCGAGACCCGTCCCGCCCGGGGTCGACCTGTCCGCGTACCGGATCATCCAGGAGGCGCTGACGAACTCGCTCAAGCACGCGGGCCGGGCCGAGGCGGAAGTGACGCTCAGGTACGCGCCGGCCTCGCTCGAGCTCGAGATCGTCGACAACGGCTCCGCCTCCGACGCGACCGTCGAGGGAGCCGGGCACGGCCTGATCGGCATGCGCGAGCGGGTCGCGCTCTACGGCGGCTCGCTCGACGACCGCCGCCCGCAACGGCCACGGCTACGCCGTGCGCGCGACGCTCCCGCTCAACCGGAACGGCGCATGAGCATTCGCGTCCTGATCGCCGACGACCAGGCGCTCGTCCGCACCGGCTTCCGCGTCATCCTCGACGCGGAGCCCGACATCGACGTGGTCGGCGAGGCCGGCGACGGGCGCGCCGCGGTCGACGCCGCGCGCGCGCTCCGGCCCGACGTCGTGCTGATGGACATCCGGATGCCCGAGCTCGACGGGATCGAAGCGACGCGACTGCTCGCGCAGGAGGCGCGATCGCCGCGCGTCCTCATCCTCACGACCTTCGACCTCGACGAGTACGTCTACGAGGCCCTGCGCGCCGGGGCGAGCGGCTTCCTGCTCAAGGACGCGGGCGCCGACGAGCTGCTGCACGCGGTCCGCGTCGTCGCCGGCGGGCGAGGCGCTGCTCTCGCCCTCGATCACGCGCCGGCTGATCGAGGACTACGCGCGCCGGCCGCCGCACCGCGAGCGGCCCGCCGCGCTCGCCGAGCTGACACCGCGCGAGCTCGAGGTGCTGCGCCTGATCGCCCGCGGCCTCTCGAACGCCGAGATCGCCCGCCACGCTCGTGGTCGGCGACGCGACGGTGAAGACCCACGTCGCCCGTATCTTCGCCAAGCTCGACGTCCACGACCGCGCCCAGGCGGTCGTGCTCGCCTACGAGAGCGGGCTCGTGCAACCCGGTGCGAGGGTCCGCGGCCTCTGACGCATCAGGCTGGGGCCGCGACGGACCAGATCAGCAGGTCGAGGATTCGCACCTCGGTGAGCTCGCGACCGCGCCTTGCGAGCTCCGACCGGACCGCCCGCAGCGCCGCGCCGTTGCGATCCAGATCGCGCTTGTAGCCGCGCGTGAGCCCAACGGCGCGCTCTCCGAACGGGGCGTCGGCGCCGGGGTCGTCGGCCTCGAGGTATCGCTGGACGACGCTGTCGAGCATCGGGATCAGCGCGGGGCGCTTCGGGTGCAATGCCTTCGTCATCTTCGAGCACCCGACCCCGCGAATGTCCGCGAACGCGTCGAACAGCACGCGCAGCGGCAGCCACGCCACCTCGCTCACCGGCGCCGCCAGCGAGGCATCCGGCGCGATCGCCCGCAACGTTCGCTCGATCGTCCGGCTCCGCTCGAGGATCGCCGTGATCTGGGCGGCCGAGATGCGCGCGCCGCCGCGGTTCGCCCGCCTGAGGTCCGCCTCGCCGAACGACGCCGGCTCCGAGGACTCGTCGACGACGAACGCCCAGTCGAAGCCGAGCACGACCGCCAGCGGATCCTCGATCTCGGCGCCGTTCCGCAGGAGCACCATGCCGTCCGTCAGCGCTGCTGCGGCCCCACGTACCGAGCGTCTCGGTGCTCTGCGATCCGCAGCAGGAGCCGATGGAGCGTCGCGCGATCGTCGTCGTCGAGCGGTTCCAGCGCGGCGGACTCGAGCTGACCGGCGAGCTCGCGCAACTCGGCCAGCCGCTGTGCGCCGGCGGTGGTTGCGCTGACCATCTGGCGCCTGCGGTCGTTCGGGTCGCGGCGGCGCTCGATCAGGCCCTGCTCCTCCATCCGGTCGAGAATGCCGACCAGCATGCTGCGATTGAGCCCGAGCGTGTCGGCGATCCCCGCCTGCGTCTCGCGCGCGCCTTCCGCGAGCAGGGCGAGCACGACATAGGCGTACGGATCGGCTCCGGCCCGCTCGAACGCGTCCATCGTCTCGACCTTCGCCGCGTAGCCGAGGCGGGCGAGCAGGAAGAGGCCGCTCGACAGCAGCTCGTGCGGGACGCAGGGCGGGCCCGGCGGCGGCGTCAGGTCTTTCGAGTCGAGCATGGAATAAGTGTAGCGCGGGATCGTTCTTTCTGTGTATCGTGTTGCCAGTAAACGATTGAAGGGACGAAACGTTGGAAGCTACAATCTCCCAAACCGCAACGGCCCGCGCCGTCCCGGATCGCAAGTGGATCGCGCTGGCCGTGCTCGTCGCCGCGCAGTTCATGGTCGTGCTCGACGTCGCGATCGTGAACGTAGCGCTGCCGACGATCAAGACCGACCTTGGTTTCAGCGAGTCGAGCCTGCAGTGGGTGATCACCGTCTACTCGATCTTCTTCGGCGGCGCCCTCCTGCTCGGCGGCCGCATGGCCGACCTGCTCGGCCGCAAGCGGATGTTCATGCTCGGGCTCGCCCTGTTCACGGCGAGCTCGCTGCTCGACGGCCTCGCCTGGTCGTCGACCTCGCTGATCGTGTTCCGCGCGTTGCAGGGCCTCGGCGCAGCGCTGCTCGCACCCGCTGCGCTCTCGCTCCTGACGACGATCTTCGCCGAAGGCCGTGAGCGCAACGCCGCTCTCGGCGTCTGGGGCGCCGTCTCCGGGAGCGGCGGCGCCGCGGGCGTGCTGCTCGGCGGCGTCCTGACGAGCGTCCTCAGCTGGTCGTGGATCTTCTTCATCAACGTCCCGATCGGGATTGCCGTGCTCGTCGCCAGCCTCCGGCTCCTGCGCGAGAGCCGCGCGGAGCTCGACCATCGCCACTTCGACATCGCCGGTGCGACGACGATCACGGCGGGCGTGATGCTGCTCGTCTACGTCCTGACGAATGCAAGCCAGCACGGCTGGCTCACGACCGAGACGATCGGCCTGCTCGCGGCCACCGCCGCGCTGCTCATCGCGTTCGTGGTCATCGAGTTCCGCTCGAAGGCGCCGCTGCTGCCGATGCGGATCTTCCGCATCCGCACGCTCTCGGCGTCGAACCTGACCTCGCTGTTCACGGGGGCCACGGTCTTCTCCCAGTTCTTCCTGCTGACGCTGTACATGCAGCAGGTCCTCCACTACTCGGCGATCCAGACCGGCGTCGCCTACCTCGCGTTCACGCTCGCGGTCATCACCGTGGCACCGCTCGCACAGTCGCTCTCGACGCGGTTCGGGATTCGCCCGATCGTCCCCGTCGGCCTGGTCGTCGCCGGCGCGGCGCTCTTCATCGACGCGCGGCTCCCGGTCGACGGCCACTACTTCTGGGACATCTTCCCCGCCTTCATCCTCGGCGGCATCGGCCTCGCGCTGACCTTCGTCCCGCTGTCGATCGGGGCGCTGGCGGGTGTGAGCGCCTCGGACGCAGGCGTCGCGTCCGGCCTTCTGAACACGACGCAGCAGGTGGGAGGTGCGATCGGCGTCGCCGTCGCGACGACCGTGGCGACGACGTTCACGCGCCACTACCTCGACAGCCACAGTGGTGCCACCGCGCTGAGCCCGGCGGCGCTCGCGCACGGGTTCCAGATCACCTTCTACGTCCTCGGGGCGATCACGGTGGCGGCTGCGGCTCTCGCCGCGATCCTGCTCGAGACCCGGCCGCCGGTGGCACAGGCGGAAGAGTCGTCCGAGCACGAGGTGCTCGACGGCCTCGTTCCCGCAACGCAGGCGGCATGAGCGGGCGCCGCGAGTACCAGCGCGAGGTCGAACGGCTGCTGGCAAGGATCCGCGACCTCGTAGCCGAGCTGGAGCGGCGCCGCGTCCGCGGCGCCGCTCAGGCTCAGATCGAGCGGCGGCTCGGGCAGACACGTGAGGAGCTCGCCGCGATCGTCAGCCACACCACAGCCACGGGCGGCCCCGCCGCACCGCGACTTCTTGAAAGGAGCACGTGATGAAGATCCTGTTCGCATACGACGGCTCCGAGAGCGCTGACGGCGCGATCGCAGCGGCCGCCGGTCTGCTCGGGCACGGCGGGAACGATGCGGTCGTGCTGACGGTGTGGGAACCGCTCACCGTCCAGGCACTGCGCGCCGAGCGCTTCGCCTCGCCGCTGCTCGCGGTTCCGTTCGACGCCGCCGAGGTGGAGGAGCATGACGCCGAACAGGCGCGCCAGGTTGCCGAGCACGGTGCCCGGCTCGCGGGCGAGGCAGGGTTCGACGCCCACCCCTTGTGGGTTGCCGACGACCGAAAGATCTCCGACACGATCGTCGAGGGCGCCGCGGAGCTCGACGCCGACCTGATCGTCCTCGGCGCGCGCGGCCTGACCGGCATCGCCGCCTTCCTCGGCAGCGTCTCGAATCGCGTTCTGCAACACGCCGGACGGCCCGTCCTCGTGATCCCCGCGGCCGCAGACCGCAAGGACGCGACCGGGAGCCGCGTGGCCGCCGAGGCGCCGGCCTGAGGGCGGCGCGCGCCCTCAGGCGATGCGCTCGTGTGCCCACCAGGCGGCGAACGCGATCAGGAGGAGCGCGACGCCGCCGAACAGCGCGGTCTCGATCCCCTGCAGCTCCCAGAACCGGCTCGCGGGCTGGAAGACGGCGTGCATGTAGCCCGCGCCGTGCTCGGCGACGCATTGCTGGACCCCATGCTTCGGCCCGCCGAGAAGACGTGCACACGTCGCCCGCGGCGGGAGCGACGTGGGGTTCCCGGACCGGTCGCTCGGCCACTGGGTGAGGATCCAGGCGTTGTCCAGGATCTTCGGCGCGGTCTTCGGCAGGATGCTCACCGTGGCGGAGAGCGGCGTGACGAGCCGCTGACGCAGCCACGTGTCGACGAAGAGCCGCGAGGCGAAGTACACGCCGTACGCGACGATGAGCGCCGGCACGGCGCGGCGCCAGACGGTGCCGATGGCAAGGGCGAGGCCGAGCGCGAAGAGCGTGTAACCGAGCACGACCGTGCCCTGCGAGTCGTAGGCGCTTGCATCCATCCGCCCGGAGATGTGGACGAGCGGCGTGCGCCACCAGAGCATGAACAGCGTCAGCGCCGGCGGCGCCGGCGACGGCCGTGCCGACCGCGAGAGCGAGCTTGCCGGCGATCCAGCGGCCGCGGGTGATGCTCTGCGTCCACGCGAGCCGGTAGGTGCCGTTCTCGAGCTCGAGGACGAACGGGGCCGCGAGCAGCACGCCGATCAGCCCGGGCAGGAGCGTCATCCACGCGACGAGGTCGCCGGTCGACTGGAAGCGGGCGGTGAACGCGTCGATCGCCTGGCTACAGGAGTCGGTCGGATGCGCGAGACACGCGCCCAGCCCGTCGCGGCTGTACGCGTGAGCCATCTCGAAACCCGACGGCACCAGGATCAGTGCGACCGCGACGACGATGCCCGCTGCGATCAGCGTCTCGGTGCGCTGGAGGCGCCATCCGACCCAGGTCATGCCGCCGCCCTCGCGCCCTGGCCGAGGTAGGCGAGCACGATCTCCTCGAGGTCGACCTCGATGGGCTGCCAGCGGGCGTCGTAGACGTGCCCGTTCGAGTGGACGAGCAGCGACGTCTGCCGCTCGGTGTGACTCTCGCGGATCACGTCGTGGATACGGTCGACCGTCGCCGGGTCGGTGCGGGGCCCGACGAGCAGGCGGTGGGTCGAGACGATCTCGTCGATCGGCCCGACGAGCTGAGTCCGCGCGTGCGACAGGATCACCAGGTGGTCGCAGACGCGCTCGAGGTCGGCGACGATGTGCGAGGAGAGGACGACGGTGACGCCGTGCTCGGCGACGACCTCCATCACCGACTGGAGGAACTCGCGCCGCGCAAGGGGATCGAGCGATGCCACCGGCTCGTCGAGCAGCAGCAGCTCCGGACGCTTCGCGAGGGCGAGCGTCAGCGCGACCTGCGCCTGCTGGCCTCCCGACAGCCTGCCGACCTTCTGGCCGGGCGGCAGCCCGAGCTGCTCGATTCGCGCGGACGCGAGCGCGTCGTCCCAGCTCGGGTTGAGCTTGCGCCCGAGCTTCATCGTCTCGCGGACCGTGAGGCGGCCGTAGAGCGGGTGCTCCTGGGCCACGAAGCCCACGCGGGGAAGCAGCGCATGCGCGTCGTCACGCGGCGACAGGCCGAGCACCCGCACGCTGCCCGCGCTCGGCCGCCCGAGGCCGACAGCGAGCTGGAGCAGCGTCGTCTTCCCCGCGCCGTTGGGGCCGACGAGCGCGGTGACCGATCCAGTCGGGATCTCGAGCGTGCACTCCTGCAGCGCCCACTTCGCCCCGTAGCGCTTGCCGAGACCGTCTGCGCGGAGTGCGGCGCCGTCGTTCACGCGACCCTCGACACGACGGGCGGGCGGAGGGTGTCCCCGAACAGCGCGGCGATGGCGTCGTCGTCGAGCCCGGCGGCGCGCGCGCTCGCCACCCAGCGAAGCAGCGAGCCGCGCAGCTCCTTCACACCGTCGGGAGGCGGCGACCCTGGCGCGCTCGAGACGAACGTCCCGACTCCGCGCCGCCCTTCGACGAGCCCCTCGTGGTCGAGCTCACGGTAGGCCTTGAGGACGGTGTTGGGGTTGATCGCGAGGCTGCCGACGACGTCCTTCACCGTAGGGAGCTGGTCGCCCGGCTCCAGGATCCCGAGCCGGACGGCCTGCCGGACCTGCTGCACGAGCTGGAGATACGTGGGAACTCCCGAGCGCGTATCCAGGTGGAACTCGATCAAGGTTGCATGCTTTCTCTAGTGTGCTAGTTAAATCAATGTATAGCGCAACGAGGGCGGGCCTGTCAAGAACCCGTCCTTTCGCCGCGCGGCGCAGGCTGGGCGACTCAGGACGGCTGGAGCGCGGACCGCGACCGGCGTAGCGACTCCAGCGAGGCGCGGATCTCTCGCGTGAGGATCGCGTACATCGTCGGCTCGATGATCTCGAGCGCCGCGATGAATGCGGCCTCGGCCTCGTCCTTGCGCCCTTGCGCGGCCAGGACGAGGCCGCGCGCGTGAAGCATCGATGCCCGCGTCCAGACGTCTTCGCGACCGACCCGGCACTCCGCCTCGGCGATCAGGCGGTCGGCCTCCTCGACCTTGCCCCGCTCGACCAGCACCTCGGCCAACCCTCGCTCGGCCTCGACGAGGAAGCCCTGCTCGTGTGTCCCCCGGAGCCGCCGTACGGCCTCGCGGAAGGTCTTCTCCGCGAGCGGCAGGTCGCCGCGCTGCCGATAGACCGAGGCGAGGTTCGACTGCGTCCAGCCGTAGCGCCCGGCGGCGCCGACCTCGTCGAACATCTCCAGAGCCCGGCGCAGGTACCGCTCCGCCTCGTCGGACTCGGCCTCGCCGAAGCGGCGTCCGTGCACGGCGAATGCGAATGCCATCGCCTCGCGGCTGCCGCTCGTTTCGGCGAGCGCCTCCGCCTGCTCGAGGAGTGCGATCGATCCGGCGATGTCGCCGCGGACTCCTGCGATGGCGGCGAGCTGGGTCTGCGCGAGGCTCTCGAGCTCCGGCCGGCCGGCTCGGTGCGCCAGCTCGAGCATCGCCTCGGCGTGGCGGGTCGCCCCGTCGGCGTCGCCCAGCCACCAGAAGATCATCGTGATCAGTGCGTGGGCGTCGTAGAGGCCGGCCAGCTCGTCCTCCGGCAGGACGGCCAGCGCCTGGTCGGCGAGATCGTGGGCACGCGCGACGTCGCTGTCGGCGTGCAGAGCGAGCTCGGCGAGGAGTACGAGCGCCCGACCCTCGACATCGGGCAAGCCTGCGGCACGCGCCTCGGCGAGCACCTCCTCGGCCTCCTCCCCGACCGTGGGGACGTCCGAGAGCCGCCACGCCGCGTGCGCCGCGAGGTAGCGGCGACCGGGGCTCGGCTCCAGCTCGATGGCGCGCAGCAGTGTCCGGCGTGCGACTCGCAGAGCTCCGCGGCGCAATGCGCGTCGCCCGGCTTCCTCGAGCGCTTCGGCCGCCGTCCCGGCGAGGTCGTCCGGGACGGCGCCGTCGAGCTCGGCGAGCAGCCCGGCGGCCTCGGTCGAGGTGGTGCGCGCGGATCTCGGCGAGCTCATCGCGCGCGCGCTCGGCGACCCACGCGGCGAAGGCCTGATGCTGCTCGGCGCGCTGCGCCTTGCTCAGCCGCTGTAGGCGACGTCGCGGATCAGCACGTGCGTGAAGCGGAAGGCGCGCTCGCCGGAGATGCTCGAACGCTCTTCCGGGACGACGAGCTCCCGCTCGAGCAGCCCGTCGAGCAGCGCAGCGACGTCGAGGTCCGGCACGAGCCGCTCGAGCGCGCCGCGCCAGAAGACGCGACCGACCAGCGCTGCGCTCTGGAGCACGCGCTTCTCGTCCACGGCGAGCCTGTCGATCCGCGCCGCGATCAGCGCCTGCACGGTGTCGGGAATCCCATCGAGTCCCCTGCCGTCCTCGAGAGCGTGCGCGATCTCCTCGAGGAAGAGCGGGTTCCCCTCGGCTCGTTCGAGGACGAGCGCCCGCTGCGCCGGCGGCACGTCGATGCCGCTCAGCAGCGCCTCCACGAGCTCCTCGCTCTCGCGGGCGGCGAGCGGGCGCGAGGTCGATCGCGGTCGCGCTGCGGATTGCCGCCGCCCCAGGCCGGACGCGTCTCGAGCAGCTCGGGTCGCGCGACGGAGACGATCAGCACGGGAGTCTTCCGGAGCGACCGCGCCAGATGCTCGATCAGGTCGAGCAGCGGCTCCTCCGCCCAGTGGACGTCCTCGAAGACGAGGACGAGCGGCTGCACCTCGGAGAGCTGCTCGGCCCACCGCAGTGCGGCCCAGGTGAGCTGGTCCGGCGTGCGCTCGCCTCCTGCGGCGCCGAGCACGCCCAGCGCGACCGCGAGCAGGTCGGCGACGGCCTCGCTCTCGCAGCTGACCCGCAGCTTCTCGAACGCGCTGTTCGCAGGATCGTCGTCGGTGATTCCGGCGCTCGCCTTGATCATCGCGGCGATCGGCCAGTAGGTGACGCCCTCGCCGTAGGGGAGCGTCCGTCCGGAGAGCGTCGTGACCCGTTCGAGGCTCTCGAGGAACTCGGTGACGAGGCGCGTCTTGCCGAGCCCTGGCTCGCCGAAGATGGTCACGAGCTGACCGCGGCGATCGCGCGACCGCGCGCGAGAGCGAGTTCTCGAGCAGCTCCAGCTCCTCCTCGCGGCCGACGAACGGCGCGGCGACGGCACGTCCCGGATCGTGCAGCCGCGACCGCGCGCCAGGTCCAGAGCGGCTCCGCCCGGCCCCTGATCTCGAGCGGGCCCGCGTCCTCGACCTCGACCGTGCCGGCCGCGAGCCTGCGGACCGCCGGGCCGATCAGGATCTGCCCGCCTGCCGCGGCCTGCTGGAGCCGGGCTGCGAGATTCACCGCCTCGCCGGTAGCGAAGGTCGACTCGGCGTCCTCGACCACCACCTCTCCCGACTCGACGCCGATGCGCGCCGAGAGCTCCAGCTCCTCGACCTCCGGCACGATCTCGAGCGCCGCGCGCAGGGCGCGCTCCGCGTCGTCCTCGTGCGCCAGCGGCACGCCGAAGGCGGCCATCACCGCGTCGCCGGCGAACTTCTCGACCGTGCCCCCGTGCGCCTCGATGCGCCGCGCCGCCACCTCGAAGTAGCGACTCACACGCCGGCGGACGACCTCGGGGTCTGCGCCCGTTACGAGCCCGGTCGAGTCGACGAGATCCACGAACAGGACCGTCGCGACCTTACGTTCCATGCCTTAATCGTACGGGGCGACACCGGGGCCGGGTCGGCACGCGCGGAAATTGCTATAGTGAACCTAATGGTTCAGTATCCGACGACCGTCGACCGCGCCTTCGCCGCCCTCGCCGACCCGACCCGGCGCGCCGTCCTCGAGCGGCTCGGCGCCGGCAGCGCGACGATCAGCGAGCTCGCCGAGCCCTTCGGCATGTCGCTGACCGGGATGAAGAAGCACGTCCGGCTGCTCGAGGAGGCGGAGCTCGTCACGACGGAGAAGGTCGGCCGCGTCCGCAGGTGCATGCTCGTGCCCTACGCCTTCGAGGGCATCAGCACGTGGCTGCAGCGGCTCGACCGCTTCGCGCAGGTCGTCGAACGCACGAAAGGAGCACCATGAGCCCGACCAAGAAGAAGGACGGATTCAGCGCCGAGGAGAAGGCCGCGATGAGAGCGCGCGCCAAGGAGCTGAAGGCGGCCGCGCGAGGGGGAGGAGGCGGTGCTCGCCGCGCTCGCGGAGATGTCGCCCGCCGATCGCGCCCTCGGCGAGCGGATCCACGCGATCGTCAAGGAGACCGCCCCCGACCTCACGCCGAAGACCTGGTACGGGATGCCCGCGTACGCCAACAAGGACGGCAAGGTCGTCGTGTTCTTCCGCAACGCGACGAAGTTCAAGGAGCGCTACGCGATGCTCGGCTTCAACGACAACGCGAACCTCGACGACGGCTCGATGTGGCCGGTCGCGTTCGCGCTGCACGAAGCTGACGAAGGCCGACGAGGCCAAGATCGCGAAGCTCGTCAAGCAGGCGGTGAGCTGAGCGATGAACGAGACCACCGTCACCACCCCGAGCGAGCTCGAGATCCGGGTCGAGCGGGTCTTCGACGCGCCGCGCGCGCACGTCTTCTCCGTCTGGACGGATCCGCAGCTGATCCCCGAGTGGTGGGGCGACGGCACGGTCGTCGAGGAGATGGACGTCCGCCCGGGCGGCACCTACCGGTTCCGCACGGCGTTCGGCGTCGTCGAGGGCGAGTTCCGCGAGGTCGAGCCGCCGGAGCGGCTCGTGCAGACGTTCCAGAACCACCTGCAGACGCTCGAGTTCGAGGATCTCGGCGAGCGGACGAAGCTGACGCAGACGATGCGCTTCGAGACGACCGAGGAGCGCGACACGACGATGCAGTACGGCGTCGAGGAGGGCGCGAAGTGCGGCTTCGCGCGCGTCGACGCGGTGCTGGGGAAGATCGCGGCGTCCCGGCGGGAAGACAGGCGCTAGTAGACGATACGCTATATCTGCTACAAGATCACCGGTAATGGGGCGCGGCCGGTTCCGGGGGAAACATCTCGTCCACGTCGGCGTACTCGCCGCCCTGCTCACCGTCGTCTCGTGCGCTTCGGCGTCGGCGCCGCGGGTCGGCCTCCCGAGCGTGAGCGGCCCGCGGAGCACGACGCTGCTGCGGCCGGCGTACCGCTTCCGGGCGGCGCACGCGGTGTCCTTCCGGTGCGCGTTCGACTCGACGAGGCTCCACGCCTGCCGGGCTCGCTTCTCGCAGCGACTCTCGCTCGGCAAGCACACGCTGCGCGTCCGGGCTGTCGGCAAGCGGGGAGCGCTGAGCCGGATCGTCGCCGTCAAGGTGGTCGTCAACGTCGCCTACCCGCGGCTGACCGCGGCCGGCCCGATCCAGGTCGGAGCCGGCGCAGGCGTTCCCGCAGCCGTCGGCGGCAGCGTCTGGGTCCCGGTCACCGGAAGCGGAGACCTCGCGCGGGTCGATCCTGCGGCCGGAAGCGTCGTGAGCAGGACGCGCGTCGGGTCTCCGAGCCCGGCCGGCGGCGGCTTTCTCGATTCCGCCACGGCGACGGGCGGATCGATCTGGGCGGCTTCCGACGCAGGCGGCACGATCGCGCGCGTCGACGCTGCCTCGGGCGCGAAGACGGACACGATCACCGCCGGCTCCCGCCCGGGCGGACTCACCGTCGGCGACGGCGCGGTCTGGGCGTTCGCCTTCCAGGGGTCGGACGTCACGCGGATAGACGCCTCGACTCGCGCCGTGAGAACGCTTCACGTCGAGGGTGCGAGCGCGGCCGGGATCGCCTACGGAGAGGGCGCGCTCTGGGTGCTCAGCCTGAACCCGGCCCGGATCCTCGAGGTCGACCCGGCCTCCGGAGCCGTCCGGGCGGCGTTCCCGCTCAACCCGCCGTTCGCCTCCTCGCACTCGCTGATCGACGCGTGGTGGCTGGCCTACGGCGACGGCGCCGTCTGGGCGACGCTTCCGAACTACGGCGCCGTGGTGAGGCTCGACACCGGCACGCACGCGCTGACGTACGCCCGCACGCCCTACGGACGGCCCTTCGGAGTCGCGGCAGGCGACGGATCAGCGTGGGTGGCCACCGACCACGGCGTTCTGCGGCTCGACAGCTCGACCGGGCGCCCGACGGGAGTCGCGCTCCTGCCGGCCGCGAACCAGAGCGGGTTCGTCTCGATCACGTTCGGTGACGGATCGGCCTGGTTCACGAACTACGACCGCGGCACGCTCACCAGAGTCTCGGGCTGAAGCCTCTACGGCGCGCCGCGGCCGACCGCACCGCCGTGCCCCGGCCTCGCTCGAAGCGCTCGCCGCTCGCCGCCGCGCGTCGTGAAGGGAAGCGGCGATAGCAGCGGGCGTGCGCGGGGGAGCCGAGGCTCCCCCCGCGGCGGCCGTCTACGAAGGGAGCTCGGTCAGGAGCTGGAGCAGGATCGCCGCCTGGTCGGCCGTGATGCTCTTGCCCGTCTGGGCGCATGGCTGGTGGGGGAAGGCGTTGAGGATGTTGCTCCGCGTCTTCCCGCTCGCCGCGCCCGCGCTCGTGAGCTTGTCGCAGAGCCCGTCCGCCGACCGACGTGTCGGTCGGCGGATCGAGACCGGCCAGCTGGTCGACACCTACGCCCGCTCCGAGGACACCCGCCGCAAAGCGTTGAAGTACGGCCCGCGCGGCACGACCCTCAAGGCGTACAAACCACGTGCATGAGGAGTGTCCCGTAACACCGGTGCTCGATCCGGAGGCGCCCATCTCGGGCACTGCGGCGGCTGGGCGACTTCCGCGGGCAACGAGTCCTCGAGCTCGGCTGCGGCGACGGCCGGCTGACGGTCCCGGATCGCCTCCGACGCCGCACACATCCTCGCGTTCGACACCGACGCCGAGGCCGTCGCACGAGCGCGCGACACGCTCCCCGCCGAGCTGCCGAACGCGTCCGCTACATCGTCGCGCCCGCGAAGGAGCTCGAGATCGAACCGCACTCGTTCGATCTCGTCCTCTTCTCCTGGTCGCTCTGATGAGTGGAGCCGGAGGACGTCGTGCACGTCCTGCGCAAAATGGTCGACGCAGTCAGGCCCGGCGGGCTCGTCCTCGACCTGCAGGTGATCCGACCCGACCCCGTCGTCGAGAGCGACGGACGGATCCTCTGCGAGATCGACGGCGAGCCGCTGTTCCGAACGGCGGACACGGCCGCGGCTGCGATCGATGCCTTGATCGTGCAGGGACGGCTGGTGGAGCAAGCGCGCGACGACCACGACGTGCGCCAGCACTACGCCGACGGCAGCGAGCTGATCGAAGACTTCGCCGGCAAACGGCGGAAGCTTCCCGAGGACGCCCTGCCGCAGCTGCGCTCACTCGACGAACCGTGCGCCGTGCTTGAGCGCTGCCGCCTGCGCCGCCTCCAGGCGACCGCGGGCGGCTCAAGCGGACGCGCTGCGGAAAACTACGCATAGAGGCGGCGCGCTCTCCCTGATGTGCGGCGCGCGGGTGGCTGACAACGTCTGCCGGTTCTCAGGGGCGTGCAGCGAAGGGAGCCTGCTCATGACCGTTTCCGCCGACGAACAGAAGCCGGTCGTTTCGGCAAACGGACGGGAGACGATGAAGCGCGTCGTC
Source organism: uncultured Actinomycetes bacterium (assembly GCA_963779025.1). GTDB lineage: Bacteria > Actinomycetota > Thermoleophilia > Gaiellales > Gaiellaceae > DATBLE01. The sequence continues at coordinate 4,487 of CAVZWR010000004.1, read as the reverse complement.
GTCGACCACTTCGGGGGCCCCGAGGTCCTGAAAGTAGTGGAGGACGGGGTTCCGCAGCCGGGGCCGAAGGAGGTCCGGGTCAGGGTCCTGGCCGCCGGTGTGTCGTTCACCGATGCGCAGCTGCGCGCAGGCACGTATCTCGGCGTGCCGAAGCCGCCGTTCACGCCCGGCTACGACCTCGTCGGCGTGGTCGAGCAGCTCGGGCCGGGCTGCACGCGGCTGCGCGAGGGAGATCGGATCGCCTCGCTCACGGTGTGGGGCGCCGACGCGGAGCGCGTCTGCGTGCTGGAGGAGAATGCGGTGGAGGTGCCCGAGGATCTCGACCCCGCGGAGGTCGTCAGCCTCGTGTTGACCTACATGACGGCCTACCAGCTGTTGCACCGCACGGCGAAGGTGAAGAACGGCGAGTCAGTGCTCGTGCACGGCGCGGCCGGCAGGGTGGGCACCGCGCTGCTCGAGCTCGGGACGCTGGCCGGGCTTCGCCTCTACGGGACCTGTTCGGCCCGCGACCGCGCGGCGGTCGAGCGACTCGGGGCCGTCGCGATCGACTATCGGACCGAGGACTTCCTGGCGCGGGTGCGCGAGCTGCCCGGCAAGGGCGTCGACGTCGTCCTCGACGGCCTCGGCGGCATGCTGTCGCTTCGCTCCTTCCGCGCGCTGCGGCCGGGCGGGCGGCTGGTCGTCTACGGCCACTCCGCCACGATCGTGCACGGGCACAAGAGCCGGCGCGGATGGATCGAGTGGTATGCGGCGACGGCCGGCGTCGGGCTCTGGGGCCTGCTCTCGCCGCGACGCCGGGTGTTCGCCTACCGGATCCAGAGGCTCCGCGAGGGCCACCAGGTGATTCCCAGGGGGAGTCGCCATCCGCTGCCCGTGGGTGGAGGCCCCCGCGACCCGGGATGGTTCCGGGAAGACTTCCGCGCGCTGCTCGAGCTGCTGCGTGAGGGCAAGATCCACCCGGTTGTGGCCGAGCGTCTGCCGCTGTCGGAGGCGCGCCGCGCGCACGAGCTGCTCGAGAGCTCGGCGGCGAAAGGGAAGCTGGTACTCGTGCCGTGAGCCGACTTAGATGTAGTTCCTGAGCAGGTTGGTTCATCCGGGCCTCCTTGGAGGCTGGGAGCTGCCAAGGCACCCCAGTCCGAAGGAGGACCCGGATGAAGCTTCACGCTAACGCGGCTCTCAGCTGGCAGCGGTCGGCGGCTGCTGGCGCGGCGGGTTGTTGATGCAGGGTTGGACGCTGAGGGCGGCGGCCGCGGCCGCCGGCGTCAGCGTGCGCTGCGCGCGTAAGTGGGTTAGCCGCTACCGGTTGGAGGGCGAGCGGGGACTGTTTGACCGCTCCTCGGCGCCGCGGCGGGTCGCTAACCGCACCAGCCCGGAGCGCGTCGAGGCCGTGATCGCGGTTGCGGCGGCTGCGGTTTACCGCGGCCGAGATCGCAGAGACGCTTGGGGATGGCGCTCTCGACCGTCTCGGGGATCCTGACCCGCGTCGGGATCGGCCGCCTCGGCCGCCTCGGGCTCGAGCCGGCCGTCCGCTACGAGCGCTCCCGGGCGGGCGAGCTCATCCACATCGACGTCAAGAAGCTGGGCCGCATCGTCGGCGGTGCCGGCTAGCGTGGCGCGTAACGGCCCCCAGCACTACACCGGCACCTTCACCGACACGGCGGCCACCGGTACACGCACCGTCGGCTACGAGTTCGTCCACATCGCCGTCGACGACTACACCCGCCTCGCCTACGCCGAAGTGCTCCCCGACGAAAAGCAGCCACCGCCGCTCGGCTTCCTCCGTCATGCCGTTGCCTTCTACCGCCGCTACGGCATCCACGTCGAGCCCGTGCTCAGCGACAACGGCCCCGCCTACCTCTCGATCAAGCACGCGCTCGCCTGCCGGCACCTGCGCCTCAAACACCTCCGCACCCGCCCCTACCGGCCCCAAACAAACGGGAAAGCAGAGCGCTTCATCCGCACCCTGCTCACCAGCTGGGCCCACGGCGCCATCTACGCCTCAAGCCGCGAACGCACCGCCGCCCTTGACGGATGGCTCTGGCACTACAACCATCGACGCCGACACTCAGCCCTCAGCCACCAACCCCCGATCAGCAGCTCGATCTGGAACTTGAGGACTTCGCGCTCGTTCATCGCGCGATAGCCGTCGGGCACCCCGTCGAGCGATCCGGCGCGGTCGAAGACGCGGCCGGGCTCGATCCGTCCCTCGAGCACGTCCGGCAGCAGCTCCTCGATGTACGCGCGCACGGGCGCCGGTCCGCCGCGCGATGGTCGACGTTCTTCCAGAACGCGACGCCGGTCGCGGGATCGCTGTCGTGCTGCGGGCACGCCGACGCGACCGACCGCGCCGCCGGGACGCGCGATCTGCGAGCGCGGTGTCGATCGGCCTGCTCGAGGCCGACGCACTCGAGCACGGAGTGGGCGCCGAGGCCGCCGGTCAGCTCGCGCACGCGCTCGACCGCCTCGTCGCCGCGCTCGCTCACGACGTCCGTCGCGCCGAACTCGCGTGCCGAGCGCGATGCGATCCGGGTTGCGGCCGAGGATGATGATCTGCTCGGCGCCGAGCCGCTTCGCGGCGATCACGCCGCACAGGCCGACGGCGCCGTCACCGACGACGGCGACCTCTTGCCCGGGCCGACCCTCGCGGCGAGCGGCGGCGTGATGACCGGTGCCCATGACGTCCGAGAGCGTGAGCAGCGACGGCATCAGCGCGTCGTCCTCGCCGACCGGCAGCACGACGAGCGTGCCGTCGGCCTGCGGCACGCGCACCGCCTCGCCCTGGCCGCCGTCGACGTCGTCGCAGCCGTACCTGCCGCCGTGCAGGCACGCGCTCTGCAGCCCCTCGCGGCAGAACACGCAGGTGCCGTCGGACCAGGCGAACGGCGAGACGACGAGGTCGCCCGGCCTGACCGTGCGGACATCGGCGCCGACGGCCTCGACGACGCCGATGAACTCGTGGCCCATGCGCCGGCCGGCTCGGTCGTGCTCCATCGACTTGTACGGCCACAGGTCGCTGCCGCAGATGCAGGCGCGGGTGACCCGCACGAGCGCATCGGTCGGCTCGATCAGCTGGGCGTCGGGCACGTTCTCGACACGGACGTCGCCGGCGCTGTACATGACAGTTGCGCGCATCGATTGCTACCTCCTCAGCGAGAACGGCCGCACAGCAGTGTGACGCAGAGCGCTCTCGCTCTCAGACGGTGACGGCGTGGCCGTGCTTCTCGAGCGTCTCGTCGAGGAAGCGGCCGATCGCGGCGGCCGGATACGCGCCGATGAAGCCGGTGACCGGCTCCCCGTTGCGGAAGACGGCGACCGTCGGGAGGCTCTGGATCCCGTAGCGGGCGCCGAGCGCCTGTTCGGCCTCGACGTCGACCTTCGCGAGCTCGACCTTGCCCGCGCGCTTCTCGACCTCCGCCTCGATCGCGGGCCCGAGCATGCGGCAGGGGCCGCACCAGGCTGCCCAGAAGTCGACGACGACCGGGAGCTCGTGCGAGCGCGCGATCACGTCCTGTTCGAAGCTGGCGGTGGTGATGTCCATCTCTGTCTTCTCCTTCAGGTGGTGGTGGCGCCGCCGACGAGCGCGTTGAGCTGGGCGAGCTGGGTCTGCAGCGAGCCGCAGATCTGTTCGCAGAGCCCGAACACGCCGTCGTCGGCGATCCGGTAGAGGACGTGATTGCCCTGCTTGCGCCGCCCGAGCATGCCGGCGTCGACGAGAACGGCCAGGTGCTTGGAGACGTTCTGCTGGCCGGCTCCGAGCTGCTCGGCGAGGGCGTTGACGCTCAGCTCGTCGTCGCGGAGCAGGTCGAGGAGGCGGACGCGCAGCGGGTCGCCGAGCGCGCGGAAGCGGCGGGCGATCAGCTCGGCCAGGTCCTCGGGAAGCGGGTGCGGCATCGTCATGTCGTGTATGCTAGCAAACGATTTAGTTGTATAGATGTAAATCGAGAGGAGTTGCTCGTGGCTGTCGCTGAGATCCGTCCTGTCCCGCGGGAGGCGGCGGTCGAGCACCCGGCGGCGGTCGGCCCGATCGGCCGTCTCGGCCGCTGGGCCGCCGATCACGTCCGAGCCGTCTCGATCGCCTGGGCGGTCGTCGCGCTGGTGCTCGCCGTGTTCGCGCCGAAGGTGGAGACCGCGCTGTCGGGGGCGGGCTGGCAGGCGAACGGCTCGGAGTCGGTGCAGGCGCGCCAGTTGATCCAGCGCAACTTCCACGGCCTCTCCAGCGCTGCGCCGATCGTCGTCGTCCACTCTCCGACCCTCACGGCGAGCTCGCCGGCCTTCCGCGCCACCGTCGCGCAGGCCGAGGCGATTCTGCGCTCCGACTCGCGGATCTCGACCGTCGTCCCGCCGCGAGCCGGCGTCTCGATCTCCCGCGACGGCCACACCGCGCTCATCGTCGCGGGCGCGAAGAAGGATCCGACGGCGATGGTCGCCGCGGCCGACAAGCTGAAGGGCAAGCTCCACGGGCTGGCGACCCCGCAGGTCAGCGGTGC
>CAVZWR010000003.1:0-567740 GCA_963779025.1 uncultured Actinomycetes bacterium | reverse complement strand
GACACTGAGGAGGGTCGGGTCTCTGCTCCGACACCCTGCGCCAGTCACGAGCGCTGCGTTGAGCCCCGACGGCAAGCGCATCGTGACCGCGAGCGATGATGGATCGTTACGGATCTTCGAGGCGACAACCGGACGACTTCTGGCCGTCGAGCCCCGACTGCCCCTTGATCGACGGCGGTCGTCGGTGCATAGCCGCACACGCCGCGTCCTTCAGTCCTGACGGGAAGCTCGTCCTGGCCGAAGAAAACGGGATTCTACGCATCCGCGACGGAGACCTTCGGCTTCGGCGGGAGCTCCGCGTGGCGCCTGATTACGGCGCCTCGCCGGCGTTCACTTCGAACGGCAAGGTCGTAATCGTGAGCGGGCTGCGCATCCGCGTATTCGACCCCAGGAGTGGGCGATCCGAAGCCACGCCCGCTCAAGCTCAGGTCAAGAGCGCAAGCTTGAGCCCCGACGGGAAGCAGCTGATCACGCTGGACACGGCCGGAAACGTGACGGTTTGGAAAGCAGGGACATCCGACACTTTGCTGATCTGATTCGCCGCGAGGGGGCAGTTCGGGCCTGGGCGTCGACGGCCAGGTCAGGACCGTCGCGTTCAGCCCGAGGGGTGATGTCATCGTGACGGCCACCCAGTTGCGGGGCTCGCCTGTGGGAGTCGCGAAGCGGGCGACCGCTGGCCGCCCTCCCTGGCGAAGGCAAGTCGGACAGCAAGATCGTCATGAGCCACGACGACCGATACATCCTCACCGCCGGCCCAGCCGGAACAAATCTCTACTCGTGCGAGGCCTGTCTCCCCACCCAGGACCTTCTGCGGCTCGGCCACTGGACGGAGGAAGAGCTCCGGAACGGCGGCTCGTAGCCGGGAGCTACCTGCTGTTTCCGATACAGGCAACAGCCGGCCTCAGGTCGGTCGGGCTCCTTTTGTAGGTAGGGTTTGCGGGCGGGCGGGCCGGAGGGAACACCGGCGGGTGGGTGGAGCCTTCTTGCTGCCAGTCGGGAGCCTGATCCCAGCCGGGCGCCTGCGCTAGCTCCGCGACGCCGTTGCCGTCTCCGTTGCCGCTCATGTAGGAGACGTCCCGATTCCCCGCGTCGCCACGGTCGGTCGCGAACGCGATCCACCTGCCGTCAGGCGACCAGGCGGGTACGCGTCGAGCCCGGGGTCGTTCGTCAACCGCTTGAGGAGGCGCGGTCGTTCGTCTCGTAGATCTCGAGCTTCCCGTCGCGGTTGCTGACGAACGTGACCACCTCTCCCGTTGGCGACCACTTGGGTCGAAGTCGTCGGCCAGGTTTTCGTGAGGTTCACGGCCGCTCCCGTCGGGATTCATCAGGTAGATCTCCCGGTTGCCAGTCCCGCATACTCGTGAAGACGATCCGGCTACCGCCTGGAGACCACGACGGATCGCCGTCGAAAGCCGGGCTCCCCGGAGTCAGGTCCCTGGGTCTGCGTCCCGTCGGCGTTCATCACCCAGATGTCCGAGTTGCCGCTGCGGGTGCTCTCGACACGATCTGTCTTCCCGTTCGGCGACCAGGCCGGGTCGCCGTCGAACCCGGGCACGCTCGTCAGCCGCCTCACCTTCGTCAGCGGCCGCCGCGCGAGCGGGTTCATCACGTAGATGTCGCTGTCCCGCCCGAGCGCAGCCCATTCGGGCTCGGGTTGTACTCGAAGGCGATCCACTTGCCGTCGGGCGACCAGGCGGGCAGCGCATAGCAGTGCCTCGGGTCGGTCAGCCGCCTGACCGGCGACGGCGGCACGGTCTCCAGGTAGATCTGCGAGCCCCCGCCGCGGAAGCTCTGGAAGGCGATCAGGCCGTTCGCTCCGGGGGAAACGCCGAGATCGGTCTCGCCTCGCCTGCGAGAGTCGCTACCGCCAGGCCGAGACAGCAAGCGAGGAGCCAACGCACCCGGACGGGAACGGAGCGCCGAGGTTGGTTCAGTGCTGCTGCGGCGGGGCGGCATCGGAAGACGTGTCCGTGGGTGTCTCGGGTCTGGTCGCCGCGTCGAAGTGGTCGGGTTGGTACTTGGGAGCTTCCGTGAAGACTTGCCTGGCGATCTGCCTCAGCTTCTCCACCGCCTGCTCCGAGAAGAGGCCCACGAGCGCTGCGATCGCGGCGAACCCGAATGGGCTCGCATCGGAGGTCGAGGTCGAGGACGAGAACAGCCCGGCCCGGAACACGAGATAGAACAGCGTCCCGCCCAGGGCTCCGACCACCGGCAGCAGCAGGTTGAACGAGACCCAGCTCCAGCGCAGTTGCCGCGTCCCGACGTACATCGAGAACGACCGGAGGGTGTGGACGACGCCGCCGAGCGCACCCGCCGAGCGCGACCGTGACGAAGTAGATCCCTTCGGTCGAGACCGTGAAGTCGGTCACCCGAGGTAGCTGACCCTTCTTCGCTCCGGGTCGCCCGGCACGATCTCGAGCCCCAGGGGCCAGAAGGCCCAGAGGCTGTAGAGCGTCACCGCTGCCAGCAGCAGGAGGCCGCCGGTGAAGGCGATGATCCCTGCGCGCGGCACGAAACCCTCGCGGTTTCCCGGAGCGCGCTGAGCCGCAGGCTCGTTGGTCTTCGACACCGGTCTCCGCCCCCCGGGGGAAGGTCTTGATCGACGCTAACGGGTCATCTGATGAGTGTCAACGGGCGACCTGCTGGTGCGGCGACGCCTGACGGTCATCGTCGGCTCACGGCCACGGCACTTCCCCCAGACGAGGACGCCGAGCTCCTCGCCCGGCTGCGCACGGGCGACGAGGCCGCCTTCATGGCGCTTGTCGAGAAATATGGTCCGTCGCTGCTCCGGGTCGCGCGCATGTACGTCCCGACCCAGTCGGTCGCGGAGGAGGTCGTCGCGGACACGTGGCTCGCCGTCGTCACCGGCCTCGAGCGCTTCGAGGGCCGCTCGTCGCTGAAGACGTGGCTGTTCCGGATCCTGACCAACAAGGCGAAGACGAAGGGCGTGCGCGAGCGGCGGACGCTGCCGTTCTCGTCGTTCGTCGGCGACGGTGACGAGGAGGACACCGCGGTCGACGCCGACCGGTTCGCCCGGGACGGCCACTGGACGTCCCCGCCGGAGGAGTGCCCGAGGAGCGGCTGCTCGCCGGCGAGGCGCGGGCGGCGATCGGGGCGGCGATCGAGGCGCTGCCCGAGAACCAGCGCGCCGTGATCACCCTGCGCGACGTGGAGGGCCTCTCCGCCGAGGAGGCGTGCAACGTTCTCGGCCTTTCCGAGACAAATCAGCGTGTACTGCTCCATCGCGCACGGGCAAGGTCCGGGCCGCGCTCGAGCGGTACCTGGAAGAGGACCGATGAGTCAGGCGCACGAGCTGATCTGTCAGGAGATCGTCGAGGTGATCACCGACTATCTCGAGGGCGCGATGGACGCCGAGCTGCACGCGTCCTTCGAGGCGCATCTCTCAGGCTGCCCGCACTGCACGCACTACCTCCAGCAGGTACAGGCGATGATCCGGGTGTCGGGGACGATCGAGGCGGAGGAGCTCACGCCGGAGTTCCGGACGGGCCTGGTGGCCGCGTTCCGAGATTGGAGGCAGGCATGAAATTCGTGATCGCGCTCGCCCTGGCGGCGGCGTTCCTGGTTCCCGCGGCGGCGGCCGCGCCCGCCGCTCCCGTGACGAAGATCCGCGCCGCCGGTTTCGGCACGGTGCTCGCCCGACGTGACCGCCAGGCGCTCTACTACTGGCAGGTCGAGAAGCGTGCGGGCGGGAAGATCCGCTGCGTCGGCACCTGCGCGGCGCTGTGGCCGCCGCTGCTCGTGCGCTCCGTCGCCGCGGTCCCGAAGCGCGTCGGCGGGATCAAGGGAACGTTCGGCGTCATCCGCCGCCCGAACGGGAAGCTCCAGGTGACGCACAACGGGCTGCCGGTCTACACGTACGTCCACGAGGGCCCGGGCGAGGTCCGCTGCGACAACGTCAACGGCTGGTTCGTCGTGCGGCTGTAGCCGCTTCGCCATCCGCTCGCCGCGCCCGACATGGCGGGCGCGGCCGCTGCGGTCGCATTGGTGCGAACGCGAAGCAGCCGGAGGCTTGCGAGCAAGAGGTACACCGAGCCGGTGGCGCTTTCATCCACCGCCTCCGCTGGCTTTCCGACTGGGCCTTGCGGCCTTCCCCGTACGACCTCCGGAAGCGACTTCGACTTACTCCGCGCTCCGTACTCGGTGCAAGCGGCAACCTATGGGACGGGCAAGGACCTTGCAAGGCCCCGCGAGGCAGATTTCAGCAAAGAGCGGAAACTTCTTTCCGTCGACCCCCTCGACAGCTACAGTGTGAGCACGGACGGCATCCGGTCGTCCCGTGAGATCGAGCTTCTCGTTCCTCCTTCGGGTGTTTCGAGTCGTCTATCTCGAACCCCGAACAAGGAGTCGAACAACAACATGTCTCAAGACGTCCTTCCGCGCGCTCGGAGTCAGCGCCGACAGTCGCGCAGTGCGCTCGAGCAGCGCGACATCATCACACCCGTTCCCGATCCAGGCGCTCGTCCTCCCGGACGCGCTCGCCGGCCTCGACGTGCTGGCGAAGGCGCCGACCGGGCTCGGGCAAGACCTTCGCCTTCGGGCTGCCGATCGTCGAGCGGCACGCGCCCGCCGACGGCGAGCCGTCCGCGCTCGTCCTCGTGCCCGACCCGCGAGCTCGCGCCCGCAGGTCGCCGACGAGCTCGAGCTGATCGGCCAAGCCGAAGGAGCCTCCGCGTCGCAGCCGTCTACGGCGGCGCGCCGATCTCGACGCCAGTCCAAGCGCGCCCGCGGCGCGCACATCCTCGTCGCCACGCCGGGCCGGCTGCAGGATCTGATCGAGCGCCGGCTCGTCCCGCTCGACCGCGTCCGCGACGCTCGTCCTCGACGAGGCCGACCGGATGCTCGACATGGGCTTCAAGCCGCAGGTCGACCGCATCGTCCGGCGCGCTGCCGGCGAAGCGCCAGACGATGCTCTTCTCGGCGACGCTCGACGGCGAGGTCGGCGAGCTCGCCCGCGCCTACACGAGCAACCCGTCCCGCTTCGAGGCCCAGCTGCCCGAGGGCAGGACGCAGGGCGAGGTCGAGCACACCTTCGTCTCGGTCACGCGCGACGGCAAGCTCGACCGGCTGATCGAGGAGCTCGAGGACGACCGCGGGCTCGCGCTCGTCTTCGTCCGGACGAAGCGCGGCGCCGACCGTCTCGCCGCAGAAGCTCCACGCGCGCGACGTCCGGCCGCTCGCGCTGCACGGCGACATGTCGCAGGGCCAGCGCGAGCGGGCGCTCGCGCCGGTTCCGCGCCGGCAAGGTGACGACGCTCGTCGCCACCGACGTCGCCGCCCGCGGCCTCGACCTGACCGACATCACGCACGTGATCAACTTCGACCCGCCCGAGGACGACAAGGGCTACGTCCACCGCGTCGGCCGCACCGGCCGCGCCGGCCGCGGCGGCAACGGGATCACGCTTCGTGCTCCCCGAGCAGCAGGCGCGACGTCAGCCGCGTCGCCTCGCGGCTCGGCCACCGGGAGCAGTTCGAGCGCGAGGGCATGCGCGTCGCCCGCGCGAAGCCGTCTACACGAGCCGCCGCGGGCGGCGATCCACGTGGTAGCCACAGCCAACCCGGCTTCGCGGAGTCGAGGCGCTCATGGCGAAGCTCGCCGCGACGGGCGAGACCTTCAGCACGGCGATCTCGACGTCGAGCTGGATCTCGAGTTACGAGCCGGGTCGCCGGCTCCGGCTCGAGTCCGGCCTCGGAATCGACCTGGGTCGACATCGACGGCTCGCGGCTGCTGGGACACCCTCGAGCGGCTCGGCCGCATCAAGCGCAGCGACGTGCTCGAGCCAGGCCGCCGCTCGGCGTTCATGATGGCCCTCTTCGCGCAGATCGAGGGCATCGGGCAGGACACCCGCGGCGAGCTCCAGCTCGTGCCCTCAGCCCGTCCCGAGCTCCACCGGCAACGCCTCCGCGTGAACGACGACCAGCGTCTTCGTCGCGCGAGTCAGCGCGACGTAGAGCGCGCGTAGCCCCTCGATCCCGCCGGCCTCGGCGATCCCGCCGGCTCGACCAGGACGACCCGGTCGAACTCGAGGCCCTTCGCCGCGCGCGGCGTCAGCGCCTGGATCGCGAGCCGCGAGCTCGTCGAACGCTGTGCCCGCGGCGGGGCAGGAGCGGCTCGATCTCGGCATCGAGGATCGCGCCGGCGCGATCAGCGCCGTCCGTCCGTCGCGGAGCGCCTCGCGGCCGGCCTCGCGCACGGCCGGCGGCGACGAGGTGCTCCGGCTCCGCGGCACGAACCGCGGCGGCTCGTCGCCCGAGCGGTAGGCGATCGGCGCCGCGACGTCGGGCGCGATCAGCGGCAGCAGCGGGCAGCGCGAGCTCCATCACGTCGCGGGCACGCGATAGGCGAGCCGCAGCTCCTCGACCGAAGCGCCGTCCGGTGCCAGACACCGGGCAATGTCGGACCAGGACGGTACGAGATTGGCCCGGACGACCTGCGCGATGTCGCCGAGGACCGTGATCGGCCCCGGCCGAGCGGCGCGCGAGCATGCGCAGCTGCATCGGCGTCAGGTCCTGCGCCTCGTCGACGATCACGTGGCCGTGCGGCCGGTCGCCGCCCTCGAGCAGCGCCCTCGCCTCGTCGAGGAGCGGCAGGTCGGCGTCCTACCAGCCCTTGCCGCGGACGGACTGCAGTAGTCGCTGCTCCTCCTCGTCGAGGATCCCGCTCGGCCGCGGCGGCGAGCGCCTCCGGCTGGGTCAGCAGGCGGCGGACGAGCTGGTCGGGCTTCGGCCGCGGCCACAGCTCGTCGAGCGTCCGATTCATAAGCCGCCGCGGCGGAGCGCCGCCTCGATGTCGTCGAAGGAGTGGTACGCGGAGACGCCCGAGCCGCGTGGTGTACCGCTCGTAGAACGCGCGCGCCAGCTTCGTCCGCAGTCGCTCGCGCCCGGCCGCGTGGCTCGCGGTCTCGGTCCGCGCCTCCTCCACGAGCGCGGCGACCTGCTCCGGCGAGAGCCGGAGCTCGACCCCTTCGAGTCGGACGGCGAGCAGCTCGGACGGCGGCTGCGGCAGCGCGCGCGACCGCCGCCGCGATCACGTCGGCCATCCGGTCGTCGCCTTTCAGCCGGGCGAGCGCCGGCTCCTCGCGCCGCGCCGGCTCGACGCCTGCGACGAGCTCGTCCACGGCGCGCTGCTCCACGCGTTCCTCGCCGAGCATCGGCAAGACGTGCGAGATGTAGTCCATGAAGACCGGATTCGGCCCGACGACCAGGACACCGCTGCGCTCGAGCTCCCGGCGGTAGGTGTAGAGCAGCCACGACGCGCGGTGCAGGCCGACCGCGGTCTTCCCGGTGCCTGGCCCGCCCTGGATGACGAGTACGCCCTCGGGCTCGCGCGTGATCAGGCGGTACTGGTCGGTCTGGATCGTCGCGACGATGTCGCGCATGTGCCGGTCGCGGCTGCGTTCGAGCTCCTCGAGCAGGATGTCCGCGACGCCGTGGACGACGTCGCCGGCGGAGCCGTCGAGCGGCTCGTCGTAGAGGTCGAGCAGCGTGCGGCCCTCGTGTCCGAAACCGGCGGCGGCGCGTCAGTCCCTGCGGCTCCGCGACGGTCGCCGTGTAGAACGGCCTGGCCGCGGGCGCCTGCCAGTTGACGACGATCGGCGTCTGCTCCTCGTGCACCCAGCGACGGCCGACGTAGAGCGGACGGAGGACGCCGTCGAGGTCGAGCCGCCCGAAGCAGAGTCCGCGCTCGGCGTCCTCGAACGTGACCAGGCGCCGGGCGCCCAGGCTTCGAGCACGGCGGCTTCGATCTCGCCGATCCCGGCTTCGCCTGCGCGCTCGACCACGCGGCGCATCTCCTCCAGGCAGACGTAGGCGTGGTCGACGTAGGCCTGCTCGGCTGCGAGCTCCGGGTGATCGGTCAAACGCGAACGGGCATCGCCGAGGTGCACGACGCCCGGCTTCGTCACGCCGCCCCAGACTCCGAACGGCAGCCGCTCCGTCGTCTCGATGTCGCCCCGGTACTCGGCGAGCACGTCGAGCGTGGGCAGGTTGCGCGCGCCGCTGTCGGGATGGCGGCTGGTGACGAGGCAGCGGCCGACGTTGCCGAGCACCTCGACCTCGGCCTCGCCGATCTGCACGCGGCGCCCGACCCAAGCGTCCTCCTCGTGCGGCCCGACGCCCTCGACGCCGAAGAGCATCCGGAAGCGGCGGGGATCGACGGGTTCCGAGATTCCCGCGGCCTCCCGAATTGCCTCCAGGGATCCGGTGGAGAGGATGCTCACACCTCCGCCGGCGCGGTCGACGCCCGTGCCGATCTCGGTCGGTTGCACGAGGCGGATCGGCTGGCCGACGAACTCGGAGAGCGCGTCCGACCAGGGCCCGACGACCACCGGCCCTGGACGTGCCGGCGGCCGTAGAAGCTGGTCGCGACGGCGTCGCCGAGCTCGACCTCGCCTTCGAGCACGTTGCCGTCGGGGAACCCGAGCGCGAGCCGGCCGGTCTGCTCGTTCCAGTCCGCGCTGATCCGGACGAGCGGCGCCAGTTGCTTCCCGTTCAGGAGCCTTCCGTCCTCGCCGATCAGGTGGAAGCGACGGTTCTCGCGCACGCCGAACGGCTCCAGCCGGACCGATTCGCGGTGCTGGAGCGCGAGCCCCTTTACAGGGGCGATGGAGATCCAGGCGACGTGCGGGGGCACCTGCCCAAGTGTTGCAGGCGGGCCAGGCCCTGACCACGGACATGTTACCGGCGCTCGTGGTATGCGACGACTCAGTCCGACGCCGCGGTCATCACCGCTTCGAGAACAATCGCTGCAATCTCGCGCGGCTTCTGGTTCAGAGTGAAGTGTCCGGCGTCCGGAATCTCGACGAGGCGCACGTGCGGGGCTGCCTCGAGCAGGTCTCGCTCGTCGGGGGTGATGCCGACGTCGTCATGCTCGCCGTATACGACCCATGCCGGCGTCCGCGAATCGCAGAACCGGCGTGCGAGTGAGCCGTGGCGGTCGAGGTAGGCGAGATACAGATGTGTCTGGCGGCGCAGGAAGCGGGGATCGTTGTTCTTCAGCTCGTTCGTCAGAACTTCGCGTCGAGCCGGAGGGAGGCTGCTCTTCATCGCAGGGCCGACCATCTTCAGCATGAGCGAATAGGGCAAGTGTCCGAGGACGCGGCTCAAGCGATCGAGGACACGCGGGAACATGGACTCGTCTTTCCGCGAAAAGCTCGGCGAGAGGAGTACCGCACGGGCCCGAGAACTCTCCGGATGACGTCATCTCGATGGCAACGTTCGCACCCAGGCTGTGGCCGACAACGACGTCGCAGCCGAGATCCGAAGCGAGCCGAGACGCGAGTTTCGCGTAGCTTTCGATGCTCAGATCGGCCGGGGGTGTGGTCCCGCCAAAACCCGGCAGAGTTGTGGCGACGAACCGGACCGATGCGTCACGGATACTCGGCTCTGCGAGAAGATCGTCGTAGAAGACTGCGGTACAGAGTGCTCCGGGGAGCAGTAAGACAGAGTGATCGGCGTCCGAGCGGCCGAACTCGTGGATGATCCAGCCAAGACGTTCCCGGCCCGCTTCGATTACGCCAAGACCATTGTCATCACGCAGAGCTTTTCAGCTTCCGGGCAAGAAGCCAACTACACAATCGCGTGCCCGGCACAAGAGACATTCCTGCGCGTTTCCGTCCTGCGTTCGATGCGGACATGTCCGAAACGGCCAGTAGGTTGGCGCGGTGCGCCTGATCGTCGCCCGCTGCGAAGTGACCTACACCGGCCGGCTCACGGCGCATCTGCCCGAGTCGACACGACTCCTGATGATCAAGGAGGACGGGACGTTCATGGTCTGGTCGGACAACGGGGGGTCAAAGGTAAAGCCGCTGAACTGGATGACGCCGCCGACCGTGATCGAGGAGGAGGACGGCCGGATCCTGGTTCGCAAGCGCGCGGGCAAGACGGAGGACTGCCTCGAGATCCGGCTCGTCGAGGTGCTCAGCGACGTCTCGCACGAGATGGGCGAGTCCGCCGGGCTGGAGAAGGACGGCGTCGAGCGCGACCTCCAGGAGGTGCTCGCCGCACGGCCGGAGGCGCTCGGCGAGGAGTTGCGGCTCGTGAAGCGCGAGTGGCCGACGGACATCGGCCCGGTCGACCTGATGTGCCGGGATGCCGACGACGGCTGGGTCGCGGTCGAGATCAAGCGGATCGCGGGGATCGAGGCGGTCGAGCAGCTGGCGCGGTACCTGGAGCGGATCCAGGCCGATCCGGCGCGGGCGGCGTGCCGAGGGGTGCTCGCGGCACAGCGGTTCCGCCCGCAGGCGGTCACCCTCGCGGAGTCGCGCGGGATCCGCTGCGTGGAGGTCGACCTCGCCGTGCTCCGCGGCGAGCGCGAGCCGGAGCTGACGCTGTTCGTGTGACGACTCCGTAACAACCCGTTTCGGCCACTTTCACCGGCTGCGTCGCTCCGCCATCCTCGGAACATGCAACGCGTCGTCACGGTGATCGCGCTCCTCGGGGTCGCGTTCGCGCTCTACGCGACCTGGCAGCACAGCCACATGCACGACGCTCGAGTCGCCGCAAGCTGGACTCGGACGCCGGGCGTCGTCAATCCCGACGTCACCCAGGCGACGATCCGGCAGACGATCTGCGTCCAGGGCTGGACGCGAACGGTCCGGCCGCCGACCGAGTACACCAACGACCTGAAGGTCCGTCAGATGCGCGAGTACGGCCTCGGCGGCAGCCCGTCCGACTACCAGGAGGATCACCTGATCTCGCTCGAGCTCGGCGGCCATCCGACCGACCCGCGTAACCTCTGGCCCGAGCCGCGGCCCCATGCTGAGGACGTCGACAAGATCGAGAACGAGCTGAACCGCAAGATCTGCTCGGGCGAGATCACCCTCGACGAAGGGCGGCGGCGCGAGTCCGGCCTCAAGCACTCGTCGGGCTGAATGATCGACCCGTGCTCGAGCTCACCCCTGGGCGCGCATCCCGCGGGCGTGCGGCCCCGAGGTTTTCATGCGCGTCGCCGGGCCTTGCCCGGTGACGCTGCACGGAGTGTCCGCACGAACGTCCCGCCGCCGACCATGTCATCGGCGGCTGCGCCTGCCCGCTCGCGGAGCCCACGGTCGGAGGTGACGAGCCGGTAGGCCCGCCCGGTTGCGGCCAGGTTCTTCGCGTCGCGCGCGATCCGGTCGTCCGCGCTTTCCCCGCTCGCGCTCACGACCTTCACGAGCAGGCCTGTGTCGGTCGAGGGCGACTGGCCGTCGAAGACGACGAGCGCCGGCGATCCGGTCGCCTCGGCCCATGCGCGGACCAGCTCGACGAGCTCCTCCTTGCCGATGTTCGGCCAGGTCGACCGGCGGACGTTCTCGGCATCGACGAGCGTTACCGGTTCCACGAGCTGTCCCGCTGCAGCGGACGCACGGTCAGCTCGAGCACGTCGGGCCGGTGGTAGTGGCCGGCGGCATCGAACCGCTGGCGCTCCTCGGCGAGGCGCTGCGGGTCGAGGTCGGCGTAGAGAATCCCCTCCTCGTCGTAGAGCGGGCCGGCGAGGTAGGAGCCGTCCGGAGCGAGGATCGCCGAGCCGCCGCGGCCGAGCGGGTCGAGGCCGGCGATCTCGTCGCGCAGCGGGAAGTCCTCCGGGTACGAGGAGCCGCGCTGGAAATGGCACGGGCTGATCACGAACGACCGCGACTCGCGCGCGATGTGGACGAGCGTCGCCTGCCAGGCGTCGCCGTCGTCGGCGGTCGAGGCGATGTAGATCTCGACGCCCGACTCGTAGAGCGCGAAGCGCGCGAGCGGCATGTAGTTCTCCCAGCAGATCAGCCCGCCGATCCGGCCGATCCCGGTCTCCACCGCGCGCAGCCCACCGCCGTCGCCCTGGCCCCAGACGAGCCGCTCGTGGTTCGTCGGCACCAGCTTGCGGTGGTGGACGGCGAGGCTGCCGTCGGGCGCGTGGTAGAGGAGCGAGTTGTAGAGCGTTCCGGGGCGCTCCGGGTCGCGCTCGTTGACGCCGGTGACGAGCCAGACCTCGTTCTCCCGAGCGATCGCCCCCAGGCGATCAGCATCGGCGCCGGGGATCTCGAGCGACTCGCGCGCGAGCATGGCGAACGCGCCCTTGGCGCGCGGGTCGGCCCAGCCGGCGAGGAAGCGCGCCCACGCCGAGCTCGGGTAGGCGGGGATGAAGGTCTCGGGGAAGACGACGAGCTGTGCGCCCTGGCCTTTCGCTTCGGCCGTGATCGCAGCGATCTTGTCGATCGTCGCCGCGCGGTTGAGGATCACCGGCTCGACCTGAACGCACGCGACGCGGACCGTCTCTTTCATCGCGCGTACACCGACACGTGCCGCCCGGTCTTGCCGGTGAAGGGCTCGCGTCGCCAGCTGTCCCAGCGGTCGCGGAGCTCGAGGCCGGCGAGCCGGGCCATCAGGTCGAGCTCGCTCGGGAACGCGTAGCGGATGCTGACCGGGTAGAGCTTCGTCCCTTCCTCGGTGATCACGATGTGCTGACTGTCCACGCGCTGCTCCACGGCGTTGTGTCGTGAAGCATCGAGCATCACGCGGGCCGGATCGACCCACGTTGCCTGGACTCGCTGGTCGCGGTCGAAGCGCGCGAGGTCGGGGAAGAAGGCCTCGATCACGAACAGGCCTTCGTCGGTCAGATGTCGCGCGACGCTCGCGAAGCAACGCAGCTGGTCCTCCTGGGTGAGCAGCGCGAACAACGTGTTGAACGCGATGAAGATCAGGCTGTAGGAGCCCTCGACCGGCACGTCGGCGAAGTCGCCCATCGTGACCGGAATCCCGTCCCCAGCCGGTTTCTCGCGGAGCTTGTCGACCATTCGCTCGGACGCGTCGACGCCGTGCACTTCAAGGCCACGCTGGGCGAGCGGGAGTGCGAGCCGGCCGGTGCCGATCGCGAGCTCGAGCACGCGGCCGCCGCCCGCGAGCTCCGCGAGCGTATCGACGGCGCCGCGGGTGTCGAGCGTCTCCTCGTAGAACGAGTCGTAGACGTCCGCGATCCGGTCGCCGTAGGTGGCGGGGCCGTAGCCCTCCATCGGCTGAGGTTATCGCGCCTGGAGGGCTTGGAGATTTCGCTCGAAGATCTCCGGATGGGCAAGGTCGGCGAACTCGAGCGGCATCGGCGCTCCCGGCTCGAGCCGGAGCAGCTCCTCGAGGTATGCGTCCATCAGGGCGATGTCATCGCCCGTCCCGACAGGACCGTGGCCCGGGATCACCGTCTCGGCGTCGAGCTCGTCGAGGCGCGACAGGATCCGCCTCCAGGTCTTCACGTCGCCGTCTCCGACCCAGGCGTGGGTGTCGATCACGACGAGGTCCGCAGCGAGCAGGGTCGCAACCTCGGGAATCCAGAGGAATGCGTCGCTCTCGGTGTGACCGCCGCCGTATGTGAGCAGCTGGGCGCGACCGAGATCGAGCATGTCGTCGAAGGTCTCGGTCGGCGGAGTCAGGACGATCGCGTGCAGCTCGGGCGCCTCCTCGCCGTGGGCCGCCCTGTTTGCATCGAGGCGCTGGGCCCCCACCGTTTCGATCAGTTCCTTCGTGGGCGCGGTCGAGACGATCCGGATGCCGGTGAACGACTGGTTCCCGAGCATGTGGTCGCCGTGCCAGTGGCTGTTGACGAGCAGCCCGGGGTCGCGGCCGGTCAGCCTGCGAGCGTCCTGACGAAGGCGCTGCGCGAGCTGGAAGCTCAGGGTCGTGTCGAAGACGAGCGTCTCGTCGCCGAGATCGACGATCGCCGCATTACCGACAGCGGGGAGGTCGTCGTCCACGATCGCCGCCCAGGCGCCGTCCGCGATCTCGACCAGCTCGAAGTTCACGCGTCGAGGGCGTCCCGCAGCGACCCGACATAGGCCTGGAGGGCCGCCGGGCCCTCCTCCGCGACCTCGAGCGCCCGCGAGCCGACGACGACGCCGTCGCTGAGCGCCGCGGCCGCGGCTGCATGCTGCGGCGTCGAGATCCCGAAACCAGCGTAGAGCGGCTTGTCGGTCGCGCTGCGAGCGCGCTCGACCAGGCCGGCGAGCGCGGGGGAGAGCTCGGCTCGCGCTCCCGTCGTCCCGGTCAGCGTGACCAGGTACAGCCAGCCGTCGGTCTGCTCGCCGGCGAGCGCGATCCGCTCGTCGGTCGACGTGGGGGCAACGAGCTGAACGCGCCGGATGTCGTCCCGCTCCCCGGCAGGCAGGTCGGCGACGATCAGGCTGGTCGCGCCTGCTGCGCGCGCATCGTCGGCAAAGCGCTGCCAGCCGTATGCCTCGAGGAGCGACGAATACGTCATCGGGATCAGGGGCACCGAGACGCGCGCCCGCGTTTCGGCGAGGCACTCGAGGCATGCTTTCGTCCGCATCCCGGCCGCGAGCGCCCGCTCGGCCGCGCGGCGGACCACCGGCCCGTCGGCGAGAGGATCGGAGAACGGAAAACCGATCTCGAGCGTGTCGGCCCCGCCGGCCTCGGCGGCGGCGGCGAGCTCCGGCGTGTCCCGGCCCGCCATCAGGTAGATCCCGAGCGCCTTCGGCGCGGCGCTCACGGCAGCGGCCCCCCGGGGGGCGCGAGCGCCCCTGAAGTCACGCTAGCGAGGGTTTCGCCACGCGTGGGTGACTCGACCGTGCCGGATGTGCGCCTGGCGCGGCTCACTTCCGGATGTGGGCGAGCGCCTCGTCCAGGTCCTTGTCCCCGCGGCCCGAGAGGCAGACGACGATCACGTCGCCCTCGAGCTCGCCGGCCCGGGCGAGGGCGTGGGCGGGCTCGAGCGCGGGGATGATCCCCTCCGTCTCGGCGAGCCGGCAGAAGGCGGCGAGCGCCTCCTCGTCGGTCGCAGCCAGGTACTCGACGCGGCCGGTGTCGCGGAGGTAGGCGTGCTCGGGCCCGACGCCGGGGTAGTCGAGCCCGGCCGAGATCGAGTGGGCGTCGACGATCTGGCCGTCCTCGTCGGCGAGCAGCGAGGAGCGTGCGCCGTGCAGGATCCCGGGTCGTCCCGTTCCGAGCGACGCTGCGCCCGCCGCCTCGACGCCGAAGAGGCGCACCGGAGCGTCGTCCAGGAACCCGGCGAACATGCCGATCGCGTTCGACCCGCCGCCGACGCAGGCGATCGCCGCATCGGGCAGCCGTCCCTCGGCCTCGAGCACCTGCGACCGCGCCTCGCGCCCGATCACGGCCTGGAGCTCGCGGACGAGCTCGGGGTATGGCTCCGGCCCGACGCACGAGCCGATCAGATAGTGCGTGGTCTCGACGTTCGTGATCCAGTCGCGGATCGCCTC
Organism: uncultured Actinomycetes bacterium; assembly: GCA_963779025.1. GTDB lineage: Bacteria > Actinomycetota > Thermoleophilia > Gaiellales > Gaiellaceae > DATBLE01. Next base: position 552,534 of record CAVZWR010000003.1, on the reverse strand, counting down.
GCTCGTGGCCTCCTTCAGCGTCTTCGTCCCGAATTCGACGGGACGCACCTCGGCGCCGAGCAGGCCCATCCGCTCGACGTTCGGGCGCTGCCGGCGCATGTCCTCGGCGCCCATGTAGACGACGCACTCGAGGCCGAACCGCGCGCACACGGTCGCCGTCGCCACCCCGTGCTGGCCGGCGCCCGTCTCGGCGACGATCCTGCGCTTCCCAAGCCGCTGCGCGAGCACCGCCTGGCCGAGCGCGTTGTTCAGCTTGTGGGCGCCCGTGTGGAGCAGGTCCTCGCGCTTGAGGTAGAGGCGCTTGCCGGGCGCGAACCGCTCGGCAAGCGTCAGCGGCGTCGGCCGGCCGCCGTAATCGCGGCCGAGGCGGTCGACCTCCTCGGCGAATGACGGGTCCTCGCCGGCCTCGCGCCAGCCGGCCTCGAGCTCGTCGAGGGCCGGAATCAGCGTCTCGGGTACGTAGCGCCCGCCGTAGTCGCCGTACTGCCCGGTCATCGCGCCGCCGCCACGTACGCCCGCACCAACTCGTGATCCTTGACGCCCGGGCTCGTCTCGAGGCTCGAGCTCGCGTCGACGGCCCACGGCCTCGTGGCCGCGATCGCCCGCCGCACGTTGTGCGGCCCGAGGCCGCCGGCGAGCACGAGCCGTCCCTCGACCGCGCGCGCCCGCTCCAGCTGCGTCTCGTCCTCTTCCTCCCAGGGCAGGTCGACGACGGTCGCGACCTGCTCCCCGTCGCGGAGGAAGACGGCGTCGCGGCCACGCACCTTCCTGTCCTCGCGCTCGTACAACTGGACGAGGTCGGCAGCCGCCTCGCCCGGCTCGCCGACGAAGACCGCCACCGACAGCGCCGTCTCCGGAACCTGCAGCACCTCGCGCGCCGCCCGCGGGCTCGCCGGCTCGAGAACGAACCCGCAGAGGTCGGCGCCGGCCTCGACCGCGACCTCGACGTCCTCAGCGCGCGTCAGCCCACAGACCTTCACGAGCGGACGCGACGCGATCTCCCGCAGCTTCGCCGGCGGATCGCCGGCGCGCATCAGCGCCGTCCCGACGAGGATCGCATCCGCGCCCGCGACCTCCGCTGCTGCGCCCTGTGCCCGCGTGTGGATCGCGCTCTCCGCGATCACGACCCGGTCGCGCGGCGCCTCGGCGACGAGGCGCAGCTGGGCGCCCCGGTCGATCGCGAAGGTCGCGAGGTCGCGTGCGTTGATCCCGATCGGATCCGCGCCGAGCTCGACCGCGCGGTCGAGCTCCGCACGGTCGTGCGCCTCGACCAGCGCGTCGAGACCGATCATCGCGGCGTGCTCCATCAGGCCTCGCGCAGTGCGGTCGTCGAGATCGCGCAAGATCAGCAACGCGCAATCGGCGCCGGCCTCGCGAAGCTCGTCGAGCTGCGCCTCCTCGCGGAAGAAGCCCTTCGCGAGCAGCGGCAGCGCAGCTGCTGCGCGCGCGGCACGGAGGTCGTCCACGGTTCCCGCGAAGCGCTCGTCGACGAGCACCGAGACCGCAGCCGCTCCCGCGTGCTCGAACGCCGCGGCCAGCACCGACGGCTCCGCGCCAGGCCGCAGGTCACCGGCCGACGGGGAGCGGCGCTTGACCTCCGCGATCGTCGCGAGGCCGTGCCCTGCGAGAGCGTCCCGGAACCTACCCATCGTTCGAGAAGGCGATCAGCGCTTCCAGCCGCTCTGCGGCCGCCCCCGAGTCGACCGTCTCCCGCGCGATCTCGAGCCCGTCGTGCAAGTCGTCGGCGTGACCCCCGGCGGCGATTGCGCCGGCGGCGTTGAGCAGGATCGCGTCGCGCTTCGCCCCTTGCTCCCTGCCCGAGAAGACCGCTCTGATCACGGCTGCATTGTCACCCGGCGAGCCGCCCCGCAGCTCGTCAGGTGCGCATGCCCTCAGGCCGAGCGCCTGCGGATCGATCTCGCGGTCGCGCACCTCGCCGTCCACGACCTCGCAGACGAGGTTCGGCCCGGCCGGCGAAAGCTCGTCGATCCCACCGAACCCATGGACGACGAACGCACGGCGCGAGCCGAGCCGAGCGAGCACCTCGGCGATGGTCCGCACGAGTCCCGGGTCGTACACCCCGACCACCTGCGCGCGTGCGCCGGCGGGGTTGGTCAGCGGGCCGAGCACGTTGAACACGGTTCGGGTCGCGAGCTCCCGGCGCACGGGCGCGGCGTGCCTGAAACCGGGGTGGTGCGTCGGGGCGAAGAGGAAGCCGAACCCGAGCTCGTCGATCGAGCGCTCGATCCGTTCCGGCGGGCAGTCGAGCGAGAACCCGAGCGCCTCGAGCACGTCGGCCGAGCCGGAGGCCGAGGAGACTGCTCGGTTGCCATGTTTGGCAACGGCAGCACCTGCCGCCGCCGCGACCAGCGCCGCTGCGGTCGAGATGTTGATCGTCGCCTGGCCGTCGCCGCCGGTACCCGCGGTGTCAACGAGATCGTCCCGCTGGGGGTGGACGGGGAGGACGTGACCGCGGATTGCCTCGGCGAAGCCGGCGATCTCGTCGGGAGTCTCGCCCTTCAGACGCAGCGCGACGAGGAAGCCGCCGATCTGCGCAGGAGTCGCGACGCCGGACATGATCGTGCCCATGGCGTCCCGCGCCTCATCGCGCGAGAGATCGCGGGGCTCGAGCAGCGCCTCGAGCGCCGGTTGGATCATCGCTTCTCCAGGAAGTTGCGGCAGAGGTGCGGGCCCTCGGGCGTGAGCACCGACTCGGGATGGAACTGTACGCCGTCGACGCGCAGGGCGCGGTGGCGGACGGCCATGACCTCGCCGTCGGCCGTCGTCGCCGAGACCTCGAGCTCGTCGGGCACCGTGGTCGCCGCGAGCGAGTGGTAGCGTCCGGCCTGGAAGTCCTGCGAGAGGCCGGCGAAGATCCCGCGGCCGTCGTGCGACACCGCACTTGCCTTCCCGTGCATGAGGCGCTGCGCCTGGCCGATCTCGCCGCCGAACGCCTCGACGATCGCCTGATGGCCGAGGCAAACGCCGAGCGTCGGGGTCGTCGGCGCGAGCCGGCGAACGATCTCGACGGTTGCGCCGGACCCCTCCGGCCTGCCGGGCCCCGGTGAGATGACGAGGTGGGAGGGAGCGAGACGCTCCGCCTCGTCCGCGTCGATCTCGTCGTTGCGGCGCACGACCACCTCCGCGCCGAGCTCCTCGAACACGTGGACGAGGTTGTACGTGAAGCTGTCGTAGTTGTCGACGAGCAGGATCATCGTTCCGCCTCCGCCAGCGTAATCGCGGTCTCGAGGGCGGCGAGCTTGCGCAGGCACTCCTCGTGCTCGGCGCGCGGGTCGGAGTCCGCGACGATCCCCGCGCCGGCCTGGAGGTGTGCGACTCCCTCGTGGAGCACGATCATCCGGATCGCGATGCAGGTGTCCATGTCCCCGTTCGGCTGCACGTGCCCGACCGCGCCGGCGTACGGGCCGCGACGGTAGCCCTCGAGCTCCGAGATCAGCTGCATCGCGCGGACCTTCGGCGCTCCCGAGACCGTGCCGGCAGGGAAGCATGCGCGCAGGAGGTCGAACGGGCGCACGCCCTCGCGCAGCTCGCCGACTACCTCGGAGACGAGGTGCGTGACGTGGGAGAAGCGCTCGGGCTCCATGAAGCGCTCGACCTGAACTGTGCCGTGGCGGCACACGCGCGAGAGGTCGTTGCGGCCGAGGTCGACGAGCATCACGTGCTCTGCCCGGTCCTTCTCCGATGCGAGCAGGCGCTCCGCATCTCCAGGCCCGGGCTGCGTTGTCCCGGCGATCGGGTTCAGGCTGGCGCGACGGCCGTCTGCCTTGACCAGCGTCTCCGGCGATGAGCCGATCAGGGCCAGGTCGTCGAGCTCGAGCAGGAAGAGATACGGCGACGGATTGACCCGGCGGAGCGCCCGGTAGAGGTCGATCGCGCTCGCGGAGGTGGGGCGCTCCGCGCGCTGGGAGAGGACGATCTGGAAGGCGTCCCCTGCGCGGATGTGCTCCTTCGCCTCCGAGACGGAACGCTCGTAGTCCGGGCGGTCCGGGTACCGCCGGGTCGCCCCGGCGCTCCCGCGGCCCGCCGGGATCGGCGGCGCCGGTACGTCGAGTCGCACCCGCAACTCGTCCGGGTCGCCGCAAACGACCTCCGCGAGCCCCGCGGCGTGGTCGAAGCGGACGAGCGTGTCGGCGACGATGAAGCGGCTCTCCGGATGGGACGGCCCGTCCGGCGGGAGCGGCACCTTCGGCTCCAGCCTTGCGACGTGGTCGTAGGCGAGGAAGCCGACCACAGGCACGTCCTGTCGCTCCGCCTCCTCCACCGAGACTACGCGCGCGCCCGCTCCGATGAACGAGTGCCGCCCGAGCCGGCCCTGCTCTACCGACTCGAGCAGGAAGGCTGCTCGGCCCTCGCTCCGCAGCCGGATGTAGGCCCCGAGCGGGGTGATCAGGTCGGTGGGGATGACGGTTGGTGAGCTCATGTGCGGAACAAAAAAGACCCGTTGCGCGGGTCTCGAGCGGTGAACGGCTGTGACCTGGCTCAGCCCAGGCTTCCGCTCCGCTCGCAGCGCAGGGACCAGGCCCAGGTGCGGGGAGAGGTCGCCATTGCGTGCAGCGTAGCGCGAGTGCGCGGCGCCGTCATCCCCGGCCGCGGGGATACATTGAGGCCATGTCTCGTTCCGTGATCGTCTCGGCCGTCCGCACGCCGTTCGGCAAGCTCGGCGGCGGGCTGGCCGACAAGGAGGCGACCGAGCTCGGCGCGATCGCTATCCGCGCGGCGCTCGACCGCGTGGACTTGCGCGACGACGAGGTCGAGTACGTGATCATGGGCCAGGTGCTCCAGGGCGGCGCCGGCCAGGCGCCCGCGCGGCAGGCGGCAGTCGGGGCGGGACTGCCGATCGAGGCGCCCGCCGACACCATCAACAAGGTCTGCGCCTCCAGCGTGCGGGCCGTCCAGATCGCCGACCTGATGATCCGCTCCGGCGACCACAGCGTCGTCGTCGCGGGCGGCATGGAGTCGATGTCGAACGCGCCCTACATCCTGAAAAAGGCGCGATTCGGCTACCGGCTCGGCGATGGCGCGTTGCTCGATCTGATGATCCACGACGGGCTGATCTCGAGCTTCGACCGCCGCCACATGGTCGAGCAGGCATCGTTCGTCTCGCGCGAGCTCGGGATCTCGCGCGAGGACCAGGACGCCTGGGCGCTGCGCTCCCACGAGCGCGCGGTCGCCGCGACGGACGAGGGCCGGTTCGCGGACGAGATCGTGCCGGTCGGCGAGCTCACGGCGGACGAGAGCCCGAGGCGTGACACGACACTCGAGAAGCTGGCCGCGCTGAAGCCCGTGTTCGATCCCGAGGGAACGACCACGGCCGGGAACGCCCCCGGGGTCAACGACGGAGCCGGCGCGCTCGTCGTCACCAGCGAAGAGCTCGCCAAGTCGCGCGGGCTCGAGATCCTGGCGACGATCGTCGCGCAGGGCTACGTCGCGGACGAGTTCGCCTATCTGGCGCGGACGCCGGCCGGCGCGGGGAAGGCCGCGCTCGACAAGGCGGGCAAGAAGATCGGCGACGTCAAGCGCGTCGAGGTGAACGAGGCGTTCAGTTCGGTCGCTGTGAACTCGACGCGCATGCTCGAGGCCGACCCGGAGACGGTGAACGTGAACGGCGGCGCCGTCGCGCTCGGCCATCCGATCGGCGCGTCGGGCGCTCGGATCCTGTCGACGCTGATCTACGAGCTGCGCCGCGAGGGCGGCGGGCTCGGGCTCGCCGCGATCTGCTCCGGCGGCGGACAGGGCGACGCGTTGCTGCTCGAGGTCTAGCGTCCGCGCGTGAGCTTCGAGCACGTACTCGTCGTCGGCGCAGGCCAGATGGGCGGCGGCATCGCGCAGGTCGTGGCCGGGTCGGGGCGGCGGGTGTCGCTGTACGACGCCGCGCCGGGTGCTGTGGAGCGCGGGCTAGCCGCGATGGAGAAGAGCCTCGAGAAGCTCGCGGAGAAGGGCGGGGCGCCGCCGGACGAGGTGCTCGGGCGCGTCTCGCCGGTGGAGGCTCTCGTTCCGGCCGATCTGATGATCGAGGCGATCGTCGAGGATTCGGCCGTGAAGGAGCAGATCTTCCGGCAGGCCGACCAGGTGTTGCCCGCGGAGGCGATCCTCGCGTCGAACACGTCGTCGATCCCGATCGCGTCCCTGGCGGCGGTCACCGGCCGGCCCGACCGGGTGATCGGCATGCATTTTTTCAACCCCGTGCCCGTGATGAAGCTGGTCGAGGTGATCCGCGCGCCGTCGACGTCCGACGAGACCGCGGCGGCCGTGGTCGCGCTCGCCGAGGAGCTCGGCAAGACGCCCGCGCAGGCGAACGACTTCCCGGGGTTCGTCTCGAACCGGATCCTGATGCCGTTCATCAACGAGGCGGTGTGGGCGCTGCACGACGGGGTCGCGGACGCGGAGGCGATCGACACGATCGCGAAGCTCGGCTTCGCGCACCCGATCGGCCCACTCGCGCTCGCCGACCTGATCGGGCTCGACACCTGCGTCGCGATCATGGAGGTGCTCGAGCGTGGCCTCGGGGACTCGCGGTATGCGCCGTGCCCGCTGCTACGCGAGCATGTCGTCGCGGGGCGGTTGGGCCGGAAGAGCGGCCAGGGCTTTTACGACTACGGCTGAGGCTCGGTCCGCGCCTCGGTCCCGGCGAAGAGCGCGCGAAGGTCGAGCGAGCGCGTGTGCGAGCTCGCGGCGAGCGAGACGTAAGCGCGCGCCAGCTCGTCCTTTCCTGCGCCGAGCACCGTCCCGATCAGCCCGAGCGCCTCGCCGTACTCGGACGCGTCGAGTCCCTTCAGCGCGGACGCCCAGGCGGCCTCCTCCAGCGCGTTGAACGCGATCTGAACCTCGGACAGGTCGTAGCCGGCGGAGAACCGGGCCTCTGCGACCTGCCGGGCGTAGGCGACCATCGGCGCGAGGTTCCGCGTCGCAATCGCGTCGACGAGCTGGTCGAAGAGAGCCTCGAGCCGGACACGCACCTCTTCGGGGCCTGCCCCCTCGTAGTGGCGGGCGCGCATGCGTGCGAGCGCCGACTCCGCAGCTGCGAGTACCGGCTCGCGCTCGCGCTTCAGAAAGGCGGCAGTGTCGCTCATGACTTGCCGAATCCTAGGGAAGGCGTCGTTAGACTGGCCGGTCGGTGGACTTCGAGCTGACGACCGAGCAGCGCGAGATCCAGGCCGTCGCCCGCGACTTCGCGCAGGCCGAGATCGAGCCGCACGCGGCCGACTGGGACCGGGAGCACCGGTTCCCGACCGAGCTCTACCCGAAGCTGGCCGAGCTCGGGCTGATGGGCGTGTGCATGCCGGAGGAATACGGCGGCGCAGGGGCGGACTTCATCTCGTATGTCCTCGTCCTGGAAGAACTTTCCAAGGCCGACGCGGGGGTGGGGGTGACCGTCGCCGTGCACACGAGCGCGGTCGCGCTGCCGATCCTCTCGTGGGGCACGGACGAGCAGCGATCGCGGTTCGTGCCGCCGCTCGCGCGCGGGGAGCTGCTCGGAGCCTTCGCCCTGACGGAGCCCGAGGCCGGCTCGGATGCGGGGTCGCTGCGCACGTCGGCGACGCCCGACGACGGCGGGTGGCACATCGACGGCACGAAACGGTTCATCTCGACGGCGCGCTACGCCGGGACATTCCTCTTCTTTGCGCGCACGGACCCTGGCACCCACGACGCAGGCGGGGTCTCGGCTTTCGTTCTCGATGCCGAGCACGTCCGCGTCACGCGCGACGAGGAGAAGCTCGGGCTGAACTCGACGACGACGAGCGACCTCGTCGTCGACGCGCACGTCGACGCCGACCGGCTCCTCGGCGACGAGGGCAAGGGCTTTGCGATCGCGATGTCGACGCTCGACGGGGGCCGGATCGGGATCGCCGCGCAGGCGGTCGGGATCGCGCAGGCGGCGTTTGAGGCAGCGCGTGCCTACGCGCTGGAGCGGAAGCAGTTCGGGAAGCTGATCGGCGAGCAGCAGGCGATCCAGCACAAGCTCGCGAACATGTCGATGGAGATCGATGCTGCGCGCCTGCTCGTTCTCCGCGCGGCGTGGCTGAAGCAGCAGGGGCGGCCGCACGCCGAGGAAGGCGCGAAGGCAAAGCTCTTCGCGTCGGAGACGGCCCGGCGGCAGACCGCCGAGGCGATCCAGATCTTCGGCGGCTACGGGTACACGAAGGAGTTCCCGGTCGAGCGCTACTACCGCGACGCCAAGATCACCGAGATCTACGAGGGCACGAGTGAGATCCAGCGGCTCGTGATCGCCCGCTCGCTTCTCGGACTGCGCAAGCAGGCGCTTGCCTCCGGCTAGATGGCGCGCGAGAGGGACGAGCCGGTTCGGCTCACGAAGATCTACACCCGCGGCGGCGACGCCGGCGAGACCTCGCTCGGCGACGGCGCGCGCGTCTCGAAGCTCGACCCGCTCGTCCGTGCCTACGGGGCCGTCGACGAGCTCAACTCGCTCGTCGGCTGGGCGGAGGTCGAAGCTGACGACGAGCGGCTGCGGCGGATCCAGAATGAGCTCTTCGATCTCGGCGCCGACCTGTCGGTGCCGTACGAGGAGGGCGACGGGAAGCTGCGGATCGCACAGGACGCGGTCGACCGTCTCGAGGCGGACTGTGACGCCGCCAACGAGGGATTGCCGGAGCTGAAGAGCTTCGTCCTGCCCGGCGGGAGCGAGGTCGCAGCCCGGCTGCACATCGCGCGTGCGGTCTGCCGCCGTGCGGAGTCCGTCGCGCTCTGGGCGGCGTCCGAGCGACCCGTGAACCCGCTGGCGCTCGTCTACCTGAATCGTCTCTCCGACCTGCTGTTCATCCTCGCCCGGGCCGCGAACGGCGGCGCACCGGAGCCGCTCTGGAAGCCTGGCGGCTCGCGCTAGGCGCAGCCGGGTCATTCGCGGCCGGCTACCTCGGTTCGGCGATCGGGCTCGTGCTCGGGACGCTGCGGCTGCCGCTGATGATCCTGCTCGCCTCCAGCCCTGCGAGCGCCGCGGGGACGAACATCGGGATCAGCGCCGCCTCGGCTGCGGCCGGCTCCGTGCGTCACGCCCGGGAGGGGCGCGTCTCCTGGCCGGTGGTCTGGTGGATGCTGCCGCCGTCGGTCGTCGGCGCCTTCCTCGGCGGCTACTTCGGCAGCGACCTCCCCGAGGCCGCGCTGCTCGGCGTCGCTGCCGGGATCCTCGTTTTCAACGGCCTCGACCTCCTGCTGCGGCCGTTCCATGCGAAGCCGCGCACCCGGCTCCGCATCGCACCGGCGGTGCTGGGCGGTCTGGGCGTTGGCGCGCTCGGCGGGGCGATCGGCGTGATCCTCGGGACGATGCGGATGCCCGTCCTGCTCCGCGGCGTCGGGATGACCGCCGCGAAGGCGGTCGGGACGAACCTGGTCGTCGGCTTTGCGGTCGGCACGGTCGGCCTGGCCGCCCACGCCGCCCGGCTCGAAGTCGAGTGGAAGCTGCTCGCCGTGTGCGCGCCGGCGGCGGTCGTCGGCGGCTGGCTCGGCGCGCATGTGACCGGCCGTCTGTCCGAGCTCTTTCTCCGTCGGGCGATCGGGATCGCGCTGATCGTGATCGCGGCTGCGCTTGCCCTCGAGGCGGCGTTATGAGCGTGTGGCCGTGACGTTCAGCTCGATCTGTTGTCCTCTCGCCGGTTCCGTGCCTCACGCGTGGTCTGAGTTCCGCTTTGATTCATCGCGAACGGATGGCATGCGACCGAAGCCCTCGCCGCGTAGGCCAACCTAGACCTCCAGTAGAGGCTTAGAGTGGAGACCGTCGTTCCTACCGAGCGCCCCGCGCGCGGCCTGCTCGGACCGGGTCTCTTCGTCGGGGTCGCGGTCGTCGTCGCGAACGCGCTCAACGCCGTCTTCCAGATCGCGCTCGCGCGGATCCTCGACCCCGAGGAGTACTCGCTGCTCGTCGCACTGGTGGTGATCACGCTGATCGCCGCCGTGCCGCCGCTCGCGTTCCAGGCGTCGGTCGCGCGGGAGGTCGCGGTGGCGCTCTCGGAGGAGCGGCCGGGAGTCGCGGGCGCTGCGATCCGCGACACGGTGCGCGGGCTCATCCCGTGGGCGCTCGGGATTCTCGCCCTCGGCGCGCTCGCCTACCCGGTGCTCGCCGCCGCCGGACGCGGTGACGCCGGCGCGACGTTTGCGACCGCGGCGACGATCTCGGCTGCGCTGGTGATCCCCGCGGTTTGGGGTGGCCTTCAGGGCGCGCGCCTCTTCGTCGTCCTCGGGATCGCGCATCTCACCTTCGCCGCTACCAGGCTCGGCGCGGGGCTGGGCATCGGCCTCACCGGCGGCGACGCGGCGGCGGTGATGGGCGGCGTCGCCGGCGCGACCGCGGTGACACTCGTGCTCACGCTGCTACCGCTACGCGGTCTCTGGCGCGCCGCCGCGCGCTCGGGAGCGCGCCGGCTCGCCACGCTCCCGAACGCAGCCGCAGCGACCGGCCTGACGCTGCTGACCGCGCTCGCGAGCGTGGACGTTCTCGTGGCGAAGCTCGCCTTCCCGCCTGCGACCGCCGGTGCTTACGGTGTCGCTTCGGTCGGGGCGCGCGTCCTGCTGCTCGTCCCGATCGGCGTCACCACCGTTCTGTTTCCTCGCGTGGCAACGCTACGCGACCGCGCGCGTGAGCGCCGCCACCTGCTCGCCGGGCTCGCCGTCGTGGCGGGGCTCGGCGCGGTCGCGACCGCGATTCTCTGGGTGCTCGCCGACCCGATCGTCACGAAGATCTTCGGCGAGAAGTACGCCGCCGCGGTGCCGTGGCTCGGGCCGCTCTCGCTGGCGATGGCGCTCTACGCGCTCGCCACCGTCTACATGTACCACTTCCTCTCGCTCGCCAGGGCGCGCTTCGCCCTCGTGCTCGTCGGCATCTTCGTCCTCCAGTTCGTCCTGTTCGGATTCCTCCACGCGCGCCCGGCGGAGCTGATCGGCGTGCAGATCGGGATCGCCGCGCTCACGCTCGCGGCAGCGGAGACGTGGTACGTCCTCCGGCACTAGTGCGGCATCTCACGGCTCGCCCGGCCGGTAAGTATTCGGGCCGGGCGCTCGGTACATGTGGTACCGGTGCTATTGGACGGGCCTACTGCGGTGCCTAGACGGGCGGTCGAACCGAGCAGCACGTGAGCGAGCACGATCGATATCAACGACCTCCGCTCCGCCACAAGCGGTTCGGCGGCGGCTTCCGTCGGGAGGACGTCGAGTTCGCGGTGGTCGAGCTTCGGCTGACCATGCGGCAGCTCGACAACGCTCTCGAGTCGCTGCGCGAGCGCAATCGTGAGCTCGAGCGTGAGCTTCAGGAGGCTCGCGCCGAGATCGAGAGCTTCCACGGCAAGGAGCACGAGGTCTCCCAGGTGATCTCCGACTCCCTCCGCCGGGCGTCCGACATCGAGTCCGCGGCGATTGCGCGCGCGAGAGAGATCACCGCGCAGGCCGAGGAGTCGGCGACGCGAATCCGCTCTGATGCGAACCGCCGGGTGGAGACCTCGAGCGCGCAGTTCAACGAGCTTCTACGCCTGAAGGACGACCTGTTCGACGCGATGCGGAGCGTGGTCGGGGACTTCGACCACGCGATCTCCCGCGTCGAGCGCGGGGAGCACCTCTTCCCGGGCGAGCTTCCGGGCCGGGCTGGTCAAGCGCCGGAGCTCCCCGCGGCCGAGCCTCGGCCGGAGGAGGCCCCGCTGCCGCCCGCGTCGGACACGGTCTCGATCCCGGCGACGCGCGCGGATGCGGGGGACGTTGTCTTCGGGACGCGCGTCGAGCTCGACGCAGGCCCGTTCCCCGACTTCGCCACGCTCTCGGCGTTCGAGCGCTCGCTTGCCCACGTGCAAGGGATCCACGACATCCACGTTCGGAAAATCGCCGATGAACGTGTCCTGATCGAGCTCGCTCTCGGCGAGCCCGGGCCGCTTCTCCGGACGATGAAGGAGGCGCTCCCGTACCGGCTCGACGTGCGCTCGGCCGACGGCTCGAAGCTCGTCGTCGACGTCGCCGCGCAAGCCCCGGCGGCTCTCTGACAGCGCGTCGCGGCCGCCTCCCTCCGGCTATGGGGCGGCGATCGCAGGGGTATGCGGCAAAATGAGGTAGCCGTGGCGACCACCGAGCGCAAGCCGGACGCTCGTCTCTTCTCGACGATCTCGGGGCTTCCGGTCGACCAGCTGTACTCGCCGAAGACGGTCAGGATCGACTACGAGCGCGATCTTGGCAATCCGGGGGTGTACCCGTTCACGCGCGGCGTCTACGAGACGATGTACCGCGGCCGGCTGTGGACGATGCGCCAGTTCGCCGGGTTCGGCACGGCCGAGGAGACGAACGAGCGCTTCCGCTACCTGCTCGAGCACGGCCAGACGGGACTCTCGACCGCATTCGACATGCCGACTCTGATGGGGCTCGACTCCGACCACGCACGCTCGCTCGGTGAGGTCGGGCGGGAGGGGGTGGCGATCGACTCGCTCGAGGACATGGAGACGCTGTTCTCGGGCATCCCGCTCGGCGAGGTCTCCACCTCGATGACGATCAACTCGCCCGCGGCGATGCTGCTCGCCTTCTACGTCTGTGTCGGTGACGAGCAGGACGTCCCGCGCACGGAGCTCCGCGGGACCGTCCAGACGGACATCCTCAAGGAGTACATCGCGCAGAAGGAGTACATCTTCCCGCCGGAGCCGTCCATGCGGCTCGTGGTCGACATGATCGAGTTCTGCACGCGCGAGCTGCCGCGGATGCACCCGATCTCGATCTCCGGGTACCACATCCGCGAGGCGGGCTCGAACGCTGCGCAGGAGTTGGCGTTCACGCTCGCCGACGGGTTCGCGTATGTCGACGCTGCGCTGGAGCGGGGGCTGGCGGTGGACGAGTTCGCGCCCCGCCTGTCCTTCTTCTTCAACGCGCACATCGATTTCTTCGAGGAGATCGCGAAGTACCGGGCGGCCCGGCGGATCTGGGCGCGCGAGCTGCGCGACCGCTACGGCGCCAAGGACCCGCGCTCGTGGCTGATGCGCTTCCACACTCAGACGGCCGGCGTCTCGCTGACTGCCCAGCAGCCGCACGTGAACATCGTCCGCACCGCGCTCGAGGCGATGGCGGCCGTTCTCGGTGGGACGCAGTCGCTGCACACGAACTCGTTCGACGAGGCGCTCGCGCTGCCGACCGAGGAGGCGGTGAGGCTCGCCCTGCGCACGCAGCAGGTGATCGCCCACGAGACCGGCGTCGCGAACACGATCGACCCGCTCGGCGGCTCGTGGTTCGTCGAGGACCTGACGAACCGGCTGGAGGCGGAGGCGTACGAGTACTTCGCGACGATCGAGAAGCTCGGCGGCGTGATCCCGGCGATCAAGGAGAACTTCTTCCAACGCGAGATCGCCGAGGCGTCCTTCCTCTACCAGTCCGAGGTCGAGCGGGAGCAGCGCGTGATCGTCGGGGTCAACCGCTACGAGCTCGACGACGAGTCGCCGATGGAGATCCTCCGCATCGACCCGACGCTCGAGCAGAAGCAGATCGACCGTGTCCAGGCGCTGCGGGCAAAGCGCGGCTCCGCGGCGGCCGAGTCCGCGCTCGCCGCGCTGAAGCAGGCCGCCGCGGTCGAGGGGCGGAACCTGATGCCGCCGATCATCGACGCCGCGAAGGCGTACGTGACGATGGGCGAGATGTGCGACGCGCTCCGCGAGGTCTGGGGCGTGTGGCGCGAGACCCCGGTCTTCTAGATCTCGATTTCGAGCCCGGGCTCGGCACGCTCGAGAGCAGGATCCAGCGGCAGCTCGTCCGGCCGGTGCGTGAGCACGAGCCGCTTCGCTCCCGCGGCATCGGACGCGGCGATCGCCTCGTCGGCGGAAAGATGGCCGCGCGGGAGCGAGTCCGCCTCGGAGTCGATCAGTGTTGCCTCGCAGACGAACAGGTCGGCGTCGTGCGCCATCTCGATGAGCTGCTCGCTCGGCGCGGAGTCGCCGGAGTAGGCGAGCGTCTTCCGGCCGTCCGTGACCCGGAAGGCGTAGCAGTCGATGGTGTAGTGCGGCACCTTGAAGGGAATCAGCTCCAGGCCCGCTGAGGTGCGGAACGGCTGGCGGTCGGCGTACTCCACGACCGTGAAGACGCCATCGAACATCGACTCGATTCCGAAGAAGCCGCCGAACTGCTGGAGCTGCGCGGTCCCGCCCGGCGGCACCCAGAGCTCGGGCGAGTCGAGCTCCCGGCCGAGCCCGAACATGCGCCCCCAGACCCAGGGCACGAGGTCGCCCCAGTGGTCGAGGTGCCAGTGGGTGACGACGATCGCGTCGACCTTCGGCCAGCCGCCGTCGAGCGTGCGCAGGTCGGCGAGCACGCCCGGGCCGCAGTCGAGCAGGAGGCGGCCCTCGCCCTCCTCGACCAGGTAGCCCGAATGTGAGATGCCCGGGTTCGGCCAGGCCGGGCTGCAGCCCACGACTGTGAGTTTCACGCTCCTATACTGACGGCGCCGTGGGCGAGAGGATCAGAGTGGTGATCGCGAAGCCCGGCCTGGACGGGCACGACCGCGGGGCGAAGATCATCGCGCGGGCGCTGCGCGACGCCGGGATGGAGGTCATCTACACCGGACTGCACCAGACGCCGGAGCAGATCGTCGAGACGGCGATCCAGGAGGACGCGGACGCGGTGGGGATCTCGATCCTCTCCGGCGCGCACATGACGCTCGTTCCCCGCATCCTCGACGGACTGCGCGAGAACGGGGCCGAGGACGTCCTGGTCGTGCTCGGCGGGACGATTCCGGCCGAGGACGCGGAGGAGCTGAAGGCGCAGGGCGTGGCGGCCGTGTTCACCCCCGGCGCGCCGACGGCCGAGATCGTCGAGTTCCTCCGCTCGAAAGTCCCGGTCTGAGCATCCAACTGGAGCAGCGCGACGACGGCGTCGCCGTCGTCACGATCGACCGGCAGGACGCGCTCAACGCGCTCAACCACGAGACGCTCGAGGAGTTGCGTGACCGGCTACGCGAGCTGGCGATGGACACGGCGGCTCGCGTCGTCGTCTTGACCGGCGCGGGGGAGAAGGCATTCGCCGCCGGGGCGGACATCAAGGAGATGACCGAGATGTCGGTGCTCGAGGGCCACGCGTGGGGATCGCTCGGCCACGAGTGCGCCCGCCTGCTCGAGTCGATGCCGAAGCCGACGCTCGCGGCGATCAACGGGTTCGCGCTCGGCGGCGGCTGCGAGCTCGCCCTCGGCTGCGACATCCGCTACGCATCGGAGAGCGCCCGCATCGGCCAGCCCGAGATCCAGCTCGCGGTCATCCCGGGCTGGGGCGGCACGCAGCGCCTCGCGCGCGCGATCGGCCCGGCGCTGGCGAAGGACATGATCCTGACGGGACGCTCCGTGGACGCAGCGGAGGCGCTGCGCATCGGGCTCGTGTCCGCGGTGTATCCGGCGGGCGAGTTGATGAATCAGGTGCTCGAGACGGCGGCGTCGCTGGCGAAGAAATCGGCGATCGCGCTCTCGGCCGCGAAGGACGCGACGAACCGGGCCCTCCAGGGCGACCTTGCCGCCGGCCTCTCCTACGAGGCGATCCTCTTCGCCGCGCTGTTCGCGACGGAGGACCAGAAGGAAGGCATGCGCGCGTTCGCCGAGAAGCGCGAGCCGCAGTTCAAGGGTCGCTAGCCCGCGACGATCCGGGCGACCGAGAAGGCGCCGTCGTCGGCGGCCTGCGTCTCGAGGCTCGTCTTTGCCGGCTGGGTGAGGACGATCGCCGTCTTGCCCGGGCGGAGGCTGGCGCGGCCGACGAGCGCGGTCTTCGTCATCGTCAGAACCATCGGCTTCCGCAGCCCGAGCAGCGTGATCCCGACGGGGAACACCGTCGCTGTCGCGACCTTGATCTTCAGGGTCGTCGCCGTGGACAGCAGAACCGTGCCCTTGAGCGAGAGCGACACCGCGCTGCCCGGCGGCGCCGCGAAGAGCAGGCGCGTCGCCTTGTTCAGGTACGGATACGGGTTCGTCGCCCCGCCGTCGTTCGGGTGCACCTCGAAGTGGAGGTGGGGCGTGCCGTTCGCATCGCCGGAGTCACCCAGGTAGCCGATCGCCTGGCCCGCCACGACACGCTGCCCGTCCTTCAGCCCGGGCCAGTACGACCCACCGGGAACGCACTTGCCCCGGTTGTCGTTCGCCATCGTCACGTCGTTGTTCAGATGGATGTAGAGGTAGGTCGTGCCCGACGCGCCGTAGAGATAGAGCATGCAGCCGGCCCGTGCCGAGGTCGTCCAGAACTTGATCTTCCCGTCCTCGACCGCGACGACGATCGATTTCTTGGGCGCGAGCACGTCGTTCCCTTCGTGCGAGCCCTGCGGGCGCGGGTCGCCGAAGTCGTTCGTGTAGCGGTACGGGCCGACCACTGGGAAGACGAACGGGTCGGGAACGGGCCCCGCGCCGGAGGTCGACGTGAGCACGTGCCGCAGCGAGCAGCGCCAGGATGACCGGAACGACGCGGCGCATCAAGCGGACGACGGTAGCACCTCTCCGGGATATTGTTCGGCGCCGTGAAGATCGCGGTCTGCGTCAAGGAAGTTCCCGAAGCCGGAGCGGCGCGCCGGATCGACCCCCAGACCAGGCGTCTCGACCGTTCCGGGGAGGGCGCGCTGAACGCCTTCGACGCCAACGCCGTCGAGGCCGCGCTGCGCGTGAAGGAAAGCGAAGGCGACGGCGAGGTCGTGATCGTCTCGCTTGGCCCCGAGCGGGCGATGGACTCGCTCCGCAAGTCGCTCGCGATGGGCGCCGACCGCGCGCTCCTGGTCAGCGACGAGGCCGCGGTCGGATCGGATCTCGTTGCGACGAGCCGCGCTCTTGCCGCTGCGCTCGAGCGCGAGAGCCCCGACCTCGTCCTCTTCGGGCAGCAGTCCGGCGATTCGGACGGCGCGGTCCTCTGGGCGGCAGTCGCGGAGCGGCTCAGGCTGCCGATGGTCTCGCAGGCCGCCGAGCTCGAGATCTCCGGCGGCAAGGCGACCGTGAAGCGCCAGACGGAGTTCGGCTACGACCGGATCGAGGCCCCGCTGCCGGCTGTTGTCGCTGTTTCCGATGCCATTAACGAGCCGCGCTACCCCTCCCTGAAGGGGATCATGGGCGCGAAGTCCAAGCCACAGGCTCTGCTTGCCTTGGATGAGATCGGCCTGTCGGCCGATCTCGTCGGTGAGGCGGGCTCGGAGACCGAGGTGCTGGCGCTGAAAGACCCGCCGCCGCGCGGCGAGAGCCGCAAGATCGAGGACGACGGCACCGCCGCGCAGCAGATCCTCGACTTCCTCCTGGAGCAGAAGCTGGTCTGATGCCGACCCTCGTCTTCCTCGAGCATCACGGCGGCGAGATCCAGAAGGGCGCGCTCGGCGTGCTGGCGAAGGCCGCGTCGCTCGGCGGCGACGCTCACGGCGTGATCGCCGGCTCCGGGGTCGCCGGGCTGGCCGGCAAGGCCCGCGGCGCAGGCAAGGTCTGGGTCGCGGACGACCCGGCCCTCGACGCGCCCCTCCCGCAGCCCCGCGTGGACGTGCTCGAGCAGGTGGTCAGAGAGGGCGGCTACGACACGGTGCTCTTCGCCGCGTCGGTGCTGGCGGCCGACGTCGCGGCCGGCCTCGCCGCCAGGCTCGACGCCGGCCTGAACTGGGACCTCGTCGACCTCCAGGAGCGGGACGGCACGCTCGTCGGGACGCGGCCGGCCCTCGGCGACTCGGTCTACGTCGAGGTTGGCTGGAAGAGCGAGCCCCGGCTCGCGCTGATCCGTTCCGGCACGTTCGAGCCCGTCGACAGCGCCACGGGCGAGCCGGAGGTCGCCGAGGTCGCCGTCGACCTCCAGGACTTCTCGACGAAGGCGACGATGCTCGAGCAGGCGCACGAGGAGCAGAGCGGCCCTTCGATCGAGGACGCCGACATCGTCGTCGCCGGCGGCCGGGGGCTCGGTGGCCCGGAGAATTTTGCTCTGGTGGAGGAACTGGCGAGGGCACTCGGCGGCGCGGTCGCCGCGACGCGCGCGGTCGTCGACGCGGGCTGGTACCCGTACTCGACCCAGGTCGGCCAGACCGGCAAGTCCGTCTCGCCGAAGCTCTACGTTGCCTGCGGGATCTCCGGCGCAATCCAGCACAAGGTGGGCATGCAGAGCTCGAACGTGATCGTCGCGATCAACAAGGATGCGAACGCGCCCATCTTCGAGTTCAGCGACCTCGGCGTCGTCGGCGACCTGCACCAGGTCGTCCCGAAGCTGACCGAGCTCGTCCGCGCGAGGAAGAGCGGCTGATGGGCTCGATCCCCGCCAGGTTCCCGCCGCCGTTCGAGCCGCAGGACGCGCTCGCCCTCCCGACCGACGCCGATCCGATCGAGGTCGGGATCCTCGTCGTCGGCGCCGGGCCGGCCGGGCTCGCCTGCGCGATCCGGCTCGGCCAGCTGATCGAGGAGGACCCGGAGACGGCGGAGCGGCTCGGCGAGGTGCCGGTCGCGGTGCTCGAGAAGGGCAAACAGCCCGGCTCGCACCTGCTCTCCGGCGCGGTCGTCAACCCGCGCGGCCTCCAGCGGCTCTTCAAGGGAAGCAAGCGCCTCGACGAGTTCCCGTTCCTCGGCGAGGTCGCGCACGAGTCGGTCTATTTCATGACGCCGAAGCACTCGTTCCGGATCCCGACCCCGCCGTCGATGCGGAACCACGGAAACTACGTCGCCTCCGTGTCGCAGCTCGGCCGGTTCCTCGCGCAGGAGGCCGAGGCGGTCGGCGCGACGATCCTGCCGGAGACGCCCGCGGCCAAGCTGCTCGTCCAGGACGGGCGGGTCCGCGGCGTCCGCACCGCCGACCGTGGCCGCGGCAGGAACGGCGAGCAGCTGCCGAACTTCGAGCCCGGCTCGGACGTCCTCGCCCGGGTGACGGTGCTCGCCGAGGGAACGCAGGGCCACCTGACGGGCGCGGCGATCCAGCGCTTCGGGCTTCGGGGCGAGAGCCCGCAGGTCTGGGCGCTCGGCGTCAAGGAGGTCTGGCGCGTCAAGAAACCGCTCGACCGCGTGATCCACACGATGGGCTGGCCGCTGCGGAACGGCGCCAAGTACCGCGAGTTCGGCGGCTCGTTCGTCTACCCGATGGGCGAGGACATGGTCACGATCGGGATGGTCGTCGGGCTCGACTACCGCGACACGGAGCTCTCGGTGCACGACCTGCTCCAGGAGCTGAAGACGCACAAGCGGATCTACAAGATCCTGCGCGGCGGCGAGCGGCTGGAGTGGGGCGCGAAGACGATCCCCGAGGGCGGGTTGCTGGCCCTGCCGCGGCGGCTGAACGCGCCGGGGCTGCTGCTCGTCGGCGACGGCGCCGGGTTCGTCAACGTGCCGGCGCTGAAGGGGATCCACTACGCGGTCGAGTCGGGCCGCCTCGCGGCCGAGTCCGCGTGGGCGGCGCTCCAGCGCGGCGAGACTCCGAGCCGGCTCGGCGCGCTCGACAACTACGACGAGTCGATCCGGAAGAGCTTCGTCTGGAAGGACCTCTGGAAGGTGCGGAACATGCGGCCGGCCTTCAAGCACGGCTTCTGGCTCGGCGGCGGGCTCGCGGGCGCGATGACCGCCTCGTTCGGCCACTTCCCGCGGCGCGACTACATCCTCGAGCGCGACGCCGAGCAGGACCTGATCACCACCGGGCGCGCGAAGTACTACCCGCCCGCGGACGGGAAGCTGACCTTCGACAAGCTCTCCTCCGTCTTCGCCTCCGGGAACAAGACGCGTGACGACCAGCCCGACCACATCGTGATCGACCGCCTCGTCCCGCGCGACATCGCAGAGATGTGGGTGCGGATGTGCCCGGCGCAGGTCTACGAGCTGGGCGAGCACGACGCCGGCAAGGTGCAGGTGCGGACGACCCCGTCGAACTGCGTCCAGTGCGGCGCGATCACCGCCAAGGGCGGCCGGCTGACCCCGCCCGAGGGCGGCTCCGGGCCCGAGTACTCGCAGTCCTAGGCTCTTTACGCGCGTTTTACGTCCGCCAGACGGCGGTCTGACCGTCGGCGCCGACTCTTCGGTCATCACCACGACTGATGGAGGTCAACCGATGCGCATGAAGCTCTTTCTCGCCGCGGGGGCAATCGCCCTCGGCGGGTTCGTCGCCGCCACGGCCGGTGCCGCGGGCGGCGGTATCGCCTACGCGTTCGTCGGCAAGCTGACGGCTGCGCCGTCCGGCGGCCACGTCTCGATCAGCGTCGAGGGCGGAACGCCCGCCGCGCTGCGCGCGATGCTCGGCCAATCGGTCGAGCAGACGTTCTCGTACGGCGACACAACCGAGTTTCTCCAGTGGACGGGCGGTGTGCCGAAGGTCGTCCAGGCAGACGATCTCGACGCCGGCGACTACGTCCGCGTCAACGTCCGGGCGCCGCGGGGCAGCTCGCTCGACACGATCGAGAGCACGCCCGCGTTCCTGATCGGCGATCACGGCACGGAGCTGGTGAAGCCCGACAAGCCCGACTACCTCTTCCGCGGGCAGGTCGCCTCGGTCGGCACCTCGAGCCTCACGCTGACCGTCCGCGGCGGGAACATGCGGGCGTTGCGCCTGATGCGGGGCCAGTCGACGACCCAGACCTTCACGGTCGGCAGCTCGACGATCTACCTGCTCTGGGAGGGCAAGGTGCCGTCGGTGATCTCGCTCTCCGACCTGAAGGCCGGTGACCGCGTTGCGATCCACGTTCGCGCCGAGGCGCGCTCGACGCTCGCCCAGGTCGAGGCGACCGCGGCCGCCAAGGTCGCCGAGCACGAGCCCGCGACGGCCACCGTCGTAGGGACTGACCCCGTCAGGGGTCTGTCCCGGGGGTTTCCGCCGCTCCACAACCCCTGGGTCAGACCCCCTTCGGGGTCAGACCCTGACCGCACGGTTTTACGCAGGCTTTACGCCACCGTCGTCGGCTTCGGCAACCATGTGACCATGTCCCGCCGGCGCTTTCTTCTCCTCGCCGCCACGCTGGTCGCGCTGAACACGTTCTTCTGGCTCGCCCAGGGCGGGTTCGCGCTCCCCGGCGCCCTGATCGACCGCTTCTTCGGCCCGCGCATGATCCGCGCCGAGGTGATCGTCGGCGGCCCGCTCCAGGTCAACGACTTCCGGCTCGACCGCGGGGTGATCACCGCGACTGCGCCCGGGTCGATCACGATCAGGGAGCGCGACGGCACGGTCGTGACGATCTCCGTCTCGCCGGAGACGAAGGTGATCGCCGGGCCGCGTGTCCGGGACGTCTCGCAGCTCCGCCCGCCGATGCGCGTTCTCGTCGTCCGCAAGGCGAACGCGCCGGCTGCGCAGATCCAGGTCGAAGGGCGGCTCGCGGGCTGACGAAATGACCAGCGCGGGCGCGACCGGGAGCGTGCTCCTGCTCGTCGAGGACGACGAGTCGATCGGGCGGCTCGTCAAGCAGTACCTCGAGCAGCAGGACGGCTGGCGCGTGCTCTGGCTGCGCACCGGCGAGGAGGCGGTCGGCGAGCTGCGGCGCCACCCAGTCCGCCTCGTCGTCCTCGACGTCGGCCTCCCCGGGATCGACGGCTTCGAGGTCTGCCGGCAGATGCGCGCCTGGTCGAAGGTTCCGATCGTGATGCTGACTGCCCGTGACGAGGAGCCCGACCGGGTCGCCGGCTTCGAGATCGGTGCCGACGACTACGTCCCGAAGCCGTTCTCTCCGCGCGAGCTGGCCGCCCGGATCAAGGCGATCCTCCGTCGGGCGGAGCAGCGTCCCCAGGACGAAGTGCTCGCCGCGGGCGAGATCGTCCTGCGCCGCGACTCGCACGAGGTGACGGTCGCGGGCGAGGACGTCGAGCTGACGAGCAAGGAGTTCGATCTGCTGGCGTGCTTCCTCGAGCACCGCGGGATCGTGCTCTCGCGCGAGCGGCTGCTCGACATCGTCTGGGGTGTCTCCTACCCGGGTGGGACGCGCACCGTGGACATGCACGTCGCCCAGCTCCGCCGCAAGCTGGGCCTGCCGGCGAGCATCCGGACGATCCGCGGCGCGGGCTACAAGCTGCTGCGCGACGTGAGGAGCCTGCGCGCACGGCTGTTCGCGGCGATCGCGGTGATCGTCGTCCTCTCGGTCGCGATCACGCTCGGTCTCGGGCTCGTGCTGACGCGCCGCGCGGTCGAGGACGCGACGCTGAAGGACCTCAGCCATCAGGCGGCGCTGATCGTCGGCGAGGAGCGGAACGCGCTCTCGCCGCTGACCCACCTGCCGGAGCTGAAGCCGTACCTCCAGCGCCAGCACGAGCGCTACCTGCTGGACGCGGCCGTGCTCTCGGGCGGCGCGCGCGACGACCTCGCCGCGGGCAGGTCGCGACCGGCAGCGTCACGATCGACGGCACCGACTACTACTTCGCGGCCGAGCCGGTCGGCAAGCGCGCCTTCATCCTGCTGCGGCCGAAGAACTTCACCGACACGCGCTGGACGCCGTTCGTCGAGGCGATCGTGATCGCCGCGCTCGTCGGCGGCGCGCTCGCGGCGGCCGCCGCCTGGTTCCTCGCGCGGCGGATCACGCGGCCCGTCTCGCGGGTCGCCGCCGCGGCGAGAGCCCTCGCCGGCGGCCGCGACCCGGACCCGGTTCCCGAGGAAGGCGCGGCCGAGCTGGCCACGCTCGCGGCCGCCTTCAACGACCTCTCCGAGCAGCTCGCCCGCGCCCGGGCGGCGGAGCGCTCGTTCCTGCTCTCGGTCAGCCACGAGCTGAAGACGCCGCTGACCGCGATCGCGGGCTACGCCGAGGCCCTGCGCGAGGAAGCGGTCTCGCCGGATGACGCCGCCGCGACGATCGCTTCCGAGGCGGAGCGCCTCGGCCGGCTCGTCGGCGACCTGCTCGACCTGGCCCGGATGAACACGACCGGGTTCAGCGTGCACCCGACCGAGATCGACCTCGGCGAGGTGGCGGAGGACGCCGTCCGGCGGTACGAGCCGCAGGCCGATGCGTTTGACGTGTCGCTCAGAGTCGTTGCGGACGGCCCGGCGCCGGCGACGGCGGACGCGGACCGCGTCCTCCAGGTCGTCTCGAACCTGGTCGAGAACGCGCTACGGCTCACGCCGGCCGGCGGCGAGGTGCGCGTCGTGGCCGCGCCCGGCCGCCTCCAGGTCGAAGACACCGGCCCCGGGCTCGAGCCCGGCGACTGCGAGCGGGCGTTCGAGCGCTTCTACCTCCACTCGCGCTACGGGCGCGAGCGGCCGGTAGGCACGGGGCTGGGGCTCGCGCTCGTGAAGGAGCTGACCCAGGCGATGGGCGGGACGGTTGAGGTGAGCAGCGTGCCCGGCCGCCTGACAGTCTTCACGGTGCGGCTGGGGGTGCCGGCCGCCACCCCCGTGCATGCCTGAGCTCAACCGCGACGACATCCTCCGCGCGCGCGAGGCGATCGGCGGCAAGCTGCTGCGCACGCCGATGTTCGGCTCGCGGACGCTGTCCGAGCTGACCGGCGCGCGCGTCCACCTGAAGGCCGAGCTCTTCCAGCGGACGGGGTCGTTCAAGCCGCGCGGGATGCTCGCGAAGCTCGCCTCGCTGACCGACGACGAGAAGAAGCGCGGGGTGGTCACGTGGTCGGCCGGGAACGCCGCGCAGGGGCTCGCCTGGAGCGCGGCGACCGAGGGCATCGCCTGCCGGGTGTTCATGTGGCAGACGGCGAACCCGCACAAGGTCGCGGCGACCCGCGGCTACGGGGCGGAGGTCGACCTCGAGGCGGAGAACGCCGCCGCCTCCCACGACCGCCTGCTCGAGCACGTCGAGCGGACCGGCGCGATCTTCGTCCACCCGTTCGACGACCCGGTGCTCCAGTCCGGC
The DNA here is from genome assembly GCA_963779025.1 of uncultured Actinomycetes bacterium. GTDB lineage: Bacteria > Actinomycetota > Thermoleophilia > Gaiellales > Gaiellaceae > DATBLE01. Next base: position 528,818 of record CAVZWR010000003.1, on the reverse strand, counting down.
CACGGCACGCTCGGGCTCGAGATCGCCGAGGAGGTGCCCGGCGTGGACGTCGTCGTCGTGCCGGTGGGCGGAGGCGGGCTGATCGCCGGCGTGGCGAGCGCGCTCGGCTGCCGCGTCGTCGGTGTCGAGCCTGAAGGCGCACGCGTCGCTGAGCGCGGCGCTCGAGGCCGGGAAGCCCGTGCCGATCCAGCCGAAATCGGTCGCCGACGGCCTCGCGGCGCCCTTCACCGGCGAGCACTCCCTGGCGGTCGCGCGCGAGCGCGTCGACGAGGTCGTGCTCGTCTCCGAGGAGGAGATCGAAGAGGGGTTCCGCTTTCTCTACACCCGCGCGAAACTTGCCTGCGAGCCGGCCGGCGCAGCCTCTACGGCCGCTCTCCTGGCCGGGAAAATCGCCCTGGAACCAGGGCAAACCGTCGTCGCTGTCGTCTCAGGAGGCAACGCGGCGCCCGAAACCACCTCTGCTATCCTGGCTCGGCGATGAAGGCCGACGTCCACCCGGATTACATGCTCGCCACCGTGCGCTGCGCATGCGGCAACGAGTTCCAGACGCGCTCGACGAAGCCCGAGCTGCACGTCGAGATCTGCTCGGCCTGCCATCCGTTCTACACCGGTAAGCAGAAGCTCATGGACACCGGCGGCCGTGTCGAGCGCTTCCAGCGCAAGCTCGAGCGCGCGCAGGCCGGTAAGCGCGGCTAGCCGCACATGGCGACTGCAATCGGCGGCCAGGCCGTCCTCGAGGGCGTGATGATGCGCTCGCCGTCGAGCTGGGCAGTCGCGGTCCGCAAGCCGGACGGGGAGATCGCCGAGGTCGTCAACACGATCGCCTCGCCGATGGCGAAGCGCCGGGTCTGGCGCCTGCCCGTGATCCGCGGGATCATCGCGCTCGGCGAGTCGCTCGCGATCGGCTTCCGGGCGCTCGCGATCTCGGCCAACTACGCCGCGCAGGATCCCGAAGCTGCCGAGGCGCACGAGGAGGTCAAGACCGAGCTCTCGCGCGGCCAGCTGATCTTCGCGTTCGCGATCGCGATCGGCTTCGCAATCGCGCTGTTCAAGGTCACCCCGGCGCTGATCACGAACTTCCTGCCCATCCACAACACCGGCTACTTCGTGGTCGTCGAAGGGGCGATTCGGGTCACGCTGTTCATCGCCTATCTGGCGCTGATCTCGCTGCTGCCCGATCTGCGCCGCGTCTTCGAGTACCACGCCGCCGAGCACAAGGCGATCAACGCCTACGAAGCCGGCGACGAGCTCACCCCGGAGAACGTCCAGCGCCACAGCCAGATCCACGTGCGCTGCGGGACGGCCTTCCTGCTCTGGGTGATGGTGATCGCGATCTTCGTCTTCGCGTTCGTCGGCCGTCCCGACTGGTGGATCCTGATCATCTCGCGGATCGCGCTCCTGCCGGTGATCGCGGGCTCGCGTACGAGCTGATCCGCTTCGCCGGCAAGCACTCCGACAACCAGCTGCTGCGTGCGCTGCTCGCGCCCGGCCTCTGGCTCCAGCGGCTGACGACGCGCCAGCCGAGCCTCGAGCAGCTCGAGGTGTCGATCCGTGCCCTCGAGGAGGTCCTGCAGCGGGAGGGGCTCGCGGGCAACCGTGGCGAACGAGTGGAGGTAATGGCCTGATGGCGACCGAGCGGACTGCGCAGGTGACCTGGAACGGCAGCTTGATGGACGGCAGCGGGACGATCACGTCCACGACCAGCGGCGCGATCGGCGAGCAGCCGGTCAGCTGGGCGTCGCGCGCCGAGGACGCGAACGGCAAGACGAGCCCCGAGGACCTGATCGCCGCAGCGCATGCCGCGTGCTTCGCGATGGCGCTCTCGCACGGCCTCGCGCAGGGCGGCACTCCGGCAGACGAGCTCAACACCTCGGCGACCGTGACGTTCCAGCCCGGTGAGGGAATCACGAAGATCGCGCTGACGGTCGAGGGACGGGTCCCGGGCATCGACGAGTCGGCCTTTCTCGAGGCCGCGGAAGGCGCGAAGGCGAACTGCCCGGTCTCGAAGGCGCTCGCCGGCGTGCCGGACATCTCGCTCGACGCGCACCTCGTGAGCTAACCCAACGGCACCGCCCGCCGTCTAGAACGGCAGTGCGCCGCGTGTTCCTTCTTGCGCTCGTGCTTCCCCTGCTCGCGGGAAGCGCCGGCGCGGGCATACCCCGCCTCACGGGCTCGCAACGGTGTGCCGAGTCGCCGGGGTTCACCTGCTCGAACCTGACGGTGCCGCTCGACCACCAGGGCCGGGTGAAGGGGGAGCTGGGGCTCCAGGTCGCCGTCCAGAACGGCCCCGCGCCCCGCGGCGTGCTCGTCTTCCTGACCGGCGGTCCTGGGCAGCCGGGCGCGCCGTTTGCCGCCCGCGTCGCCTCACGGCTCGGGCCCGTGCTCGCCGGCTACCGGCTCGTCCTGATCGACCAGCGCGGCACAGGCCCGAACGCACTCCAGTGCCCCGCTCTCCAGGCGCAGATGGGGAGCTCCGACCTCGCCCCGCCGACGAAGGCGGCGGTAGCGGCCTGCGCCCGCGCGATCGGCCAGAAGCGCCGGTTCTTCGGCACCGACCAGACGGTGCAGGACCTCGATCTGCTCCGCCGCGCGCTCGGGGTCGACAAGCTGAACCTCGACGGCGTGTCGTACGGGACCTTCGTCGCAGAGCGGTATGCGCTGCGGTACCCGACGCACGTCGCCCGGCTCGTCCTCGACTCGGTCGTTCCCCACGGGGGGATCAACGGGCTGTCGGTCGAGAACGCGAGCGCGGTCGGGCGGGTGCTGCGTTCCCTGTGCAGCGACCTGCCCTGCAAGGGAGATCCGGCCGAGCAGCTCGCGTTCGTCGTGCGGACGTCGAGCATCGATACGCGGCTCCTCGACGCGCTGGTCACTCTGAGCGTCTTCGACCCGACCTACCCAGGTGTGATCGGGGCGCTCTACGCCGCGTCCCACGGCCGGCGCGGCCGACCTCCAGCGGCTCGTCGACCGCTTCACGCCCGACCCGAGAACGCCGGCCGAGGCGCTCAGCCAGGGCCTCCACGCCGCCGCGCTCTGCGCCGACAACCCGCATGCCTTGGGGCGGGCCCGGCACGCCGGCACGCAACCGCCTCACCGCGCTGCTCGACGCCGCCGTCCGCGTCAAGCCGGCGTCGATCTGGCCCTTCACGCGCGCGGTCGCGTCCGCCAACGGGATCGTCCGCACGTGTCTCTACTGGCCGCCCGAGCCGGCTCCTGCCGTCCCGCGCGGCAAATTGCCCCCGGTTCCGACGCTGCTGCTCGCCGGTGACCGCGACCTGTCGACGCCGCTCGCCTGGGCGAAGCAGGAGCTGGCGCTCGCCCCCGGCGGCACGCTGATCGTCGTCCCCAAGGCCGGCCACTCGGTGCAGCTGCGGGCCGTCGACGAGTACGGGCGGCAGGCTCTCAACGCGTTCCTCCATGTCGGCCTGCGCAAGACCCAGGGGGTCGCACCGGTCGTCGACGGCTGCGTGACGGGCCCGCTGCGCTCGAAGGCGATCGCGTTCCGCGCCACCGACGGCCTTCGGCTGCACGGCGTCCTGCTCGGCTCCGGCAAGGACGGGATCGTGCTCAGCCACGAGTTCCGCGCGAACCTCTGCAACTGGCTGCCCTTCGCGCAGCAGCTCGCCGGGCGCGGCTACCGCGTGCTGCTCTACGACTCCCGGCTGTCGAACCCGGGGACGGCTCACCTCGAACGGGACGTGCTCGGCGCCGCGCGGGAGCTGCGCCGGCGCGGCGTCAGGCGCGTGCTGGTCGGCGGCGCGTCGGCGGGCGGCACCGCAGCGCAGACGGCTGCGGCCGCGATCCCGAGGCCGAATCTCGCCGGGGTCGTCGTGCTCTCGTCCCCGCGGCTGTTCGGCTCGATGGACGCGGAGCAGGCTGCTCGGAAAGTCACCGCACCGTCGTTCTTCGGCGTCGGCAGCCGTGACACCGCGTTCGTCGACGACATGCGGAAGCTCGACGCCGCGTCGGCCGCCAAGCGAAAGCAGCTGCTGGTCGTCCCATCGTCCGGCCACGGGACGCAGTTGCTGGAGACGTCCTGGGCGCCGGCGAGCTTCCGCGCGAAGCTGCTCGCCTTCATCGGCTCGGCCTTCGGCCGGTAACTAGCTAGTAGATCCCGGCCCCGGTCTCGGGGTCGAAGAAGTGCAGGCGCCCGGTGTCGACGACGAGCTCGAGCTGCTCGTTCTCCTTGGCCGCGGTCCCGCGCTCGAGCCTCGCGATGAAGGGCACGCCGCGGCGCATCCGCTCGCGTACGGCCTCGGGGACGTCCTCCTCCTCCATCGCCTCGAGCACCTCCTGCGTCTCGACCGGCTCGGCGTCGATTGCGAAGTGCACGAACACCTCCGAGCCCATGTCCTCGCGGATGTCGATCTCGACCGTCAACCGGCCGCCGCCGTTCCGCGCGTGTTCGACGTCTTCGATGTCCTCCGGACGGATTCCGAGCACGACCTGCTTCCCCTCGTACGCGGCCAGGCCCGGCCGCGCCGAGCGCACTCCTTCCGGCACGGGGAGGACCCGGCTACCGAACCGCACCTCGCCGCCGGCGAGCTCTGCGCGGACGAGATTCATGGCGGGCGAGCCGATGAACTCCGCGACGAACAGGTTGGCGGGCCGGTCGTAGAGCTCCTGCGGCGAGGCGACCTGCTGGAGGAAGCCGCCGCGAAGCACGCAGACCCGGTCGCCCATCGTCATCGCCTCGACCTGGTCGTGCGTGACGTAGATCGTCGTCACCCCGAGGTCGCGCTGGATCCGGGCGATCTCGGCGCGCATCTCGACGCGTAGCTTCGCGTCGAGGTTCGACAAGCGGCTCGTCCATCAGGAACGCCTGCGGCTCGCGCACGATCGCGCGCCCCATCGCGACGCGCTGGCGCTGGCCGCCGGAGAGCGTCCGCGGCTTCTTCTTCAGCACCTCGGAGAGCCCGAGCTTCTTCGCTGCGCCGGTGACGCGCCGCTCGATCTCGGCCTTCTCGACCCCGCGCATCTTCAGCGCGAAGGCCATGTTGTCGTAGGCCGACATGTGCGGGTAGAGGGCGTAGTTCTGGAAGACCATCGCCACGTCCCGGTCCTTCGGCGGCAGCGTGTTGACGACCTCGCCCCCGATCGCGACGGTTCCGGCGGTGATCGGCTCGAGCCCGGCGATCATCCGCAGCGCCGTCGTCTTCCCGCACCCCGACGGCCCGACGAAGACGACGAACTCGCCGTCGGCGATCTCGAGGTCGAAGTCGGAGACGGCCTTCGTCCCGTCCCCGTAGACCTTGGTCAGCTTGTCGAGCTGAATCTCGGCCATGGCCCCCAGGCGAGAATCTAACTTCACTTAGGATCCGAAGCCGTGGCAGCGGTAGCGGGGGGTCTGGGCCGCCCGAGGCGGCGCTGGAAGAACCTCCTCGAGGAGAAGCGCGTCCTCGGACCCGTGCTGATCGCGCCCGCGGTGATCTTCGTGCTGATCGTGGTCGGCGTCCCGCTCGGCTGGTCGCTCTACCTCAGCCTGACCGACGCGACCGGCGGCTCGCTCTCCGGCAAGTTCATCGGCCTCGACAACTTCACCGAGGCCTGGCACGACCAGAACTTCCGCACCGCGCTCGAGAACACGCTGATCATCACGTTCTCGGCGCAGGTGATCGTCGTCATCGGCGCGGCGGTGCTCTCGCACTTCCTCGTCCGCGACTTCCGCGGCAAGTGGTTCGTCCGCTTCCTCGTCATCCTGCCGTGGGCGGCGCCGGTCGCGCTCGTCACGATCCTCTGGCTCTGGATTTTCGACTCCCTGTTCAGCGTCGTGAACTGGACGCTGAAGGAGACCCACACCGTCGGCGCGGTCTGCTCGCTGTTCGACGTCGGCAACGGCTGCGGCGCGAACAACCCGCCGCAGTGGCTCGGCCACCCGAACCTGGCGATCTTCGCGATCATCATGGTCCACGCCTGGCGGGTGCTCCCGTTCGCGGTGATCATCTTCATCGCCGGCCGGGCGTCGATTCCGACCGAGGTCGACGACGCCGCGAAGATCGACTGTGCCGGGCCGCTGAAGAAGCTGTGGTACATCGACCTCCCGCTCCAGCTGCCGATCGCGCTCGTCGCGGTGCTCTTCGGGATCGTCTTCACCGCCGCCGACTTCGCGGTCGTCTGGGTTCTGACCCGCGGCGGGCCCTTCAACTCGACGCAGGTGCTGACGACGTGGTCCGAGTCGATCGGGATCGAGTCCACCCGCGTCGGCGCCGGCGCGGCGATCTCGCTCTACCTCTTCCCGCTGCTCGCGGCGGTGACGATCCTGATGCTGTTCTTCGCGCGGAGGGCGCAGGTCAGTTGACCGAGACCCTGCGGATCGTCTGGCGGAAGGCCGGCACGTGGCTCGTGATCGGGCCGTTCGCGATCCTGCTCGCCTTCCCGTTCTACTGGGCGCTGACGACCATGTTCAAGCGGGACCTCGACCTCTACAACCAGAAGTCGATCCCCTACACCTACAACGACGCCCAGGGGCACGCGCACTGGGACTTCTGGAACTACATGACGTTCAGCCACGTCACGTTCCTGTTCAAGCACACGTCGTACCCGACCTGGCTCTGGAACACGTTCATCATCGGCGTCGCCGTCGTCGCGATCACGCTCGTCTTCGCGCTGCCGGCCGGCTACGCGCTCGCGCGCCTCTCCGGCCGCTGGGGCCAGTCGATGGGCGTCGGGATCTTCCTCGTCTACCTCGTCCCGCCGACGCTGCTCTTCCTGCCGCTCTCGCGCCTGATCGCGGAGCTGAACCTGAAGGACACGAAGTGGGCGATGATCCTCGTCTACCCGTCGTTTACGATCCCGTTCGCGACGTGGCTGCTGATGGGGTTCTTCAAGACGATCCCGCAGGAGCTGGAGGATGCGGCTCTCGTGGACGGCTGCTCGCGGCTGCGCGCGCTGCGCAAGATCGTCTTCCCCGTCTCGCTGCCGGGGATCCTGACCGTCGTGATCTTCGCCTTCTCGCTCTGCGTGAACGAGTTCATCTACGCGTTCACGTTCACGCAGTCGACGGGCCAGCGAACCCTCTCGGCCGGCGTCCCGAACGAGCTGATCCGCGGCGACGTCTTCTTCTGGCAGTCGCTGATGGCCGCGGTGTTGATCCCGAGCATTCCGCTCGCGCTGCTCTACAACGCGTTCCTCGACCGCTTCATCAAGGGCTTCACGGGTGGTGCCTTCAGGTAAGGCGACGAGAAAGGAGGGAGGTATGGCGGAGGACAAGGCTGGTCTGACCAGGCGAGACCTGGTCAAGCGAGGCGCGGCGGGCGCCTTCGCGGTCAGCATGTTCGGGGGGATCGCGGAGCGGGCGAGCTCCTTCCCGGGCGTGCTGAAGCACCGGCACCGGCAGCTCAAGGGGAGCCTGTCGATCATGCAGTGGGCGCACTTCGTGCCCGCCTACGACCAGTGGCTCGACAACACCTACGTCAAGCAGTGGGGGGAGAAGAACGACGTCGAGGTGAAGATCGACCACATCAACAACGCGCTGCTTCCGGCCACGGCCGCCTCGGAGGTGGCGGCGCAGAAGGGCCACGACCTCTTCCAGTTCCTCTTCCCGCCCTCGGCGCTGGAGAAGCAGACGATCCCGCTGAACGACGTCGTCCAGGAGATCACCCGGAAGCTCGGGAAGATGACCGACGTCGCCTACAAGTCGACCTACAACCCGAAGACGAAGCGCTACTACGGCGTCGCGGACAACTACGTGCCGGACCCGATCCACTACCGCAAGAGCATGTGGTTCAACGTCGGGATCGCCCCGAACACGTGGGACAACGTCCGCCGCGCGGCGCCCAAGCTGAAGGCGGCAGGGCATCCGGTCGGGCTCGGGATGTCGAACGAGCTCGACTCGAACATGATGCTGATGTCGCTCCTCTACTGCTACGGCGCGGCGCTCCAGACCGTCGACGGCCGGCCGAACATCAACACGAAGGGCACGATCGACGCCCTGAGGGTGATGGCCGAGATCTACAAGAACGGCATGTCCGACGAGGTCTTCGCCTGGACGGCGGCCTCGAACAACCAGGCCTTCCTCGCCGGCCGGCTCTCGATGGCCGTGAACGCGATCTCGATCGCCCGCTCGGCGGAGACGTCCGGGAACACCGCGCTCTCGGACGACACGTGGCTGCGGCCGATCCCGCGCGGGCCGGTTCGCGCGCTCGGCAACGAGCACGTGATGGGCGTGTTCTTCGTCTGGAAGTTCGCCCAGAACAAGGACGCGGCGAAGAAGTACATCGTCGACCAGCAGTTCGCCTACAAGGACCACTTCACCAACTCGGGCTTCTACAACTTCCCGGCCTGGACGAACGCGGTCCCGGGCGGCTTCCGGGCGATGAACCGGATGGCGGCCGCCGACTCGCACAAGCCGCGCGGGAAGTACACGATCCTGACCTCGATCGCCCGCCGCTACACGACGAACGTCGGCTATCCCGGCTTCGCCAACGCCGCGGTCGGCGACATCTTCAACCAGTTCCTGATCCCGCAGATGTTCGCCCAGGTGGCGCAGGGGAAGATGACCCCGGCCGACGCTGCCCGGTCGATGCAGGGGCAGTTCAGGACGATCTACGGCAAGTGGAGGGCACAGGGCCTCCAGTAGCGGATGCGCGAGGGCGGGCCTGCCTGGGCCCGCCCTCGCTCGAGCTGCCGCTCCGGCCGCATCCCCCGCGATCTACCCTGTTCGCGTGGCCCGGATGGAGCAGCTGATCGACGAGCTGGAGCGTTCGTACAAAGAGACGCAGGAGCGGATGTCCGATCCTGCCGTCTACAACGACCACCGCGAGGCGGCGGAGGTCGGGCGGCGCCTGAAGGAGCTCGAGGAGCCTCACCGGCTCGCGCAGGAGTGGCAGCAGGCCAGCACCGATCTCGAGTCGGCCCGCGCCGACGGCGACCTCAAGGAGCTCGTCCCCGAGCTCGAGCAGCGCATTCACGAGCTCGAGGAGGAGCTGAAGCTCGCGCTCGTCGAGACCGACCCGGCCGACCGCAAGGACGTGATCGTCGAGATCCGGCAGGGCGTCGGCGGCGACGAGGCCGCGCTCTGGGCCGGGGACCTCTACCGGATGCTGACCCGCTACGCGGAGCGGCGCGGGTTCAAGACCGAGCAGCTCTCGGCCAGCCCGAACGACGGCGGCGGCTTCAAGGAGCTCGTCTTCGGCGTCAAGGGCGACGGCGCCTACTCCGTGTTCAAGTACGAGGCGGGCACCCACCGCGTGCAGCGCGTCCCCGAGACGGAGTCGCAGGGGCGAATCCACACCTCGACCGCAACCGTTGCGGTGATGCCCGAGGCCGAGGAGGTCGAGGTCGAGATCGACGCGAACGACCTGAAGATCGATGTCTACCGCTCGACCGGGCCCGGCGGCCAGAGCGTGAACACGACCGACTCCGCCGTGCGGATCACGCACCTGCCGACCGGCCTCGTCGTCGCGATGCAGGACGAGAAGTCGCAGCTCCAGAACAAGACGAAGGCGATGCGCGTACTCCGCGCGCGCCTGTACGAGCAGGAGCGCGAGCGGCAGGAGCAGGAGCTCGCGGCGACGCGGCGCTCGCAGATCGGCGGCGGCGAGCGGGCGGAGAAGATCCGCACCTACAACTTCCCGGAGAACCGGCTCACCGACCACCGGATCAAGCTGACCGCGCACCAGCTGAAGGAGCGCATCCTCGAGGGCGAGCTGGACGAGTTCACCGAGGCCCTGACCGCCGAGGACCGCCGCCAGGCGCTCGGAGGCGTGACCGCTGCCGCGGTCCTCGCCGAGGCGGCCGAGAGGCTCGCGCGCGGCGGGAGTGGAGACGCCGGAGGTGGACGCCGAGCTGCTGCTCGGGCACGCGCTCGGCCTGACGCGCAGCGAGCTGCAACTGGAGCGCGGCCGCGAGGTCTCCGAGCAGGACACCGCCGCGGCGAGCGACGCTCGTCGAGCGGCGCGCCGCCCGCGAGCCGCTCGCCTACGTTCTCGGCGAGTGGGGGTTCCGGCGGCTGACGCTGAAGGTCGACCGGCGCGTGCTGGTCCCGCGGCCCGAGACGGAGGTCGTCGTCGAGCGCTGCCTCGAGCTGCTGCGCGGCCACGAGTCGCCGGCCGTCCTGGACGTCGGCACCGGCTCGGGCGCGATCGCGCTCGCGATCGCGGACGAGCACCCGGGCGCGCGCGTGACGGCGATCGACGTCTCCGAGGGTGCGCTTGCGCTCGCCGGTGAGAACGCTGCCGCGGCGGAGCTCGGGGTGACATTCGAGCGTCGTGACCTTCGCGACGGCTTCGTGGGCCGCTACGACCTGGTCGTCTCGAACCCGCCGTACGTCTCCGCGGGGGAGATCGAGACGCTCGAGCCGGAGGTGCGCGACTGGGAGCCGCGCCTCGCCACTGTCGGCGAGGAGCACACCGAGGCGGTCGCCCTTGCCGCGCGCGACGTGCTCGAGCCCGGAGGGCATGTCGTGCTCGAGGTTGCAGCGGGCCGCGGCGAGGAAATAGCGGATCTGTTGCGCGAACTAGGGTACGACGACGTGCGGGCCGGCCTGGATCTTGCCGGTCGGGATCGAGTGGTGGAGGGCCGATGGCCGACGTCCAGGATGCAGTAGCGGCGATCCGGGAGGGGCGACCCGTGATCCTCCCGACCGACACTGTCTACGGATTGTGCGCGACTCCCTACCTCGAGGAAGCGGCCGCGCGCGTCTACCGGCTGAAGGGCCGGCCGGACGGGATGCCCACGGCGCTCCTCTGCTCGGACGTCGACCTGCTGTTCGAGTGCGTGCCCGAGTTGCGCGGCCGCGTCGGTGAACAGACGCGCGCGCTGCTTCCCGGCCCGTACACGCTCGTGCTGCCCAACCCCGGGCGCCGTTTTCGCTGGCTGGCCGGAGACCGCGGGGAGACGATCGGCGTCCGCGTGCCGACGGCGGAGGACGCATTCGCAGACGTGCTCCGGGAGGTGGGGGCGCTGATGGCGACGAGCGCGAACCGGCATCAGCGGCCTCGATCCGAGACGCCTCGAGGACGTGCCGCGCGAGATCCGCGATGGTTGCGCTGCCGAGATCGACGGCGGGGAGCTCCCCGGCGTACCGTCGACCGTGATCGACTTGACCGGGACCGAGCCGAAGATCCTTCGTGAAGGCGCCGTGCCGGCAGCCGAGGCGCTCGAGCGCCTGGCAGCGCCCGCGGCGTGACCGCAGGGCCGTTCGTGGTCCGCCGCGCAACCGAGGCCGACATCCCGCTGATGCGCCGGCTCTGGGACGAGTTCAGCACGGAGGCCCACTACACGCCCTACCCGTCGAGCCCGTTCGACCCGGTGCTCGTCCGCGACCATGTCGCGCTCGTCGCCGAGGAGGACGGTGAGATCGTCGGCACCCTCTACGCGAACCTCTCGACCCCGCACTTCGGGTACGTCTTCGGTGTCTACACCGTGCCGGGCGCGCGCGGGCGTGGAGTGGGAAGGGCGCTGATGCAGGCGGTCGCGGAGCACCTGCGGGAGCAGGGCCGTGAATACGTGGTGCTCAGTGTGGACACCCCGAACGAGGGCGCACGGGAGTTCTACGCGCACCTCGGCTTCGAGGACGCCTCGCGCATGCTCCGGGCGAGGGTCGACCGCCTGCTCGAGGACTAGGATTCCCGGCGATGGCGGTCGCCGAGCAGACCCTGAAGGAGCTGCGCAGTGCCGGGCTCGCGGAGGTCGATCCCGAGATCGCCGAGCTGATCGGCCGCGAGCTCGAACGGCAGCGCGGCCAGATCGAGCTGATCGCCTCGGAGAACTTCACCTGGCCGAGCATCCTCGAGGCGGTCTCGAGCGTGCCGACGAACAAGTACGCGGAGGGTTACCCGGGAAAGCGCTACTACGGCGGGTGCGAGGTCGTCGACGAGATCGAGCAGCTCGCGATCGACCGTGCGAAGGAGCTGTTCGGCGCCGAGCACGCGAACGTGCAGCCGCACGCGGGCGCGCAGACGAACATGGCGGTCTACTCCGCGGTGCTGGAGCCCGGCGACACCGTGCTCGCGCTGCGGCTCGACCACGGCGGCCATCTGACCCACGGGCTGAAGGTCAACTTCTCCGGGCGCCTGTACTCGTTCGTCCACTACGGCGTGTCGCGCGAGACGAACCTCGTCGACTACGACGAGATCCTCCAGCTCGCCAGGGAGCACCGGCCGCGGATGATCGTCTGCGGCGGCTCGGCGTACCCACGAACCGTCGAGGCCGACCGCTTCCGTGAGATCGCCGACGAGGTGGACGCAATGCTGCTCTGCGACATGGCCCACTTCGCCGGGCTCGTCGCCGCCGGCCTGCATCCCAACCCGGTGCCGCACTGCGACTTCGTCAGCTCGACGACGCACAAGACGCTCTCCGGCCCGCGCTCCGGCCTGGTCCTCTGCCGCGAGGAGCATGCGCAGGCGCTCGACCGCGCGGTCTTCCCGGGCATGCAGGGCGGGCCGATGGAGCACGTGATCGCGGCGAAGGCGACGTGCTTCCGGATCGCGGCCACGCCCGCCGTTCCGCGAGTACCAGTCGCAGATCCGCGCGAACGCGGATGCGCTCGCCGACGAGCTCCAGGCCGGCGGGCTCGACGTGCTCACCGGCGGTACCGACACGCATCTCCTCCAGCTCGACCTGCGCAAGACCGAGTGGACGGGCAAGGACGCGGAAGACCGGCTTGCCGAGGTCCGGATCACCGCGAACCGCAACACCGTGCCCTTCGACGAGCGCTCGCCGACCATCGCGTCCGGCGTCCGGATGGGCACCCCCGCCTGCACGATGCGCGGCTTCGACGAGGAGGACTTCCGCGAGGTCGGCCGGATCGTCTGCGGCGCGCTTCCGAGGAGCCGGATCTCGCCGGGCTCGCCGCCGGCGCGCAGGCGCTCTGCGAGCGCCGCCCGCTGTACCCGGGGTTCCGCGGCTACACGGCGTACGAAACTTGAGCCGTAGACAGAGATGACTGCTACTCCGCGTCTCACCGTCGTCACGCACCCGCTCGTCCAGCACAAGCTCAGCTACCTCCGCGACAAGGACACCCCGACCGTCCACTTCCGGAAGCTCACGAACGAGCTGACGCTGCTGCTCACCTACGAGGCGACGAAGGACTTCCCCACGGAGCCGGTGGAGATCGAGACGCCGCTCGAGACGATGACCGCACAGCGGATCGCGGGGAAGAAGGTCGCCGTCTGCCCGGTGCTGCGCGCCGGCGTCGGGATGCTGGAGGGGACGCTGTCCCTGATCTCCAGTGCGCGCGTCGGCTTCATCGGCATGTACCGCGACGAGGAGACGCTCGAGGCGATCGAGTACTTCGTGAAGCTCCCCGACGACCTCGGCGAGCGCGACGCGATCGTGCTCGACCCGATGCTCGCGACCGGCAACTCGAGCGTCGCGGCGATCCAGAAGGTCAAGGAGGCGGGCGCGAGGTCGGTCACGCTGGTCTGCCTGGTCGCAGCGCCCGAAGGCGTCGAGAAGGTCCACGCCACCTTCCCCGACGTGCACATCGTCTGTGCCGCCCTCGACCGCGAGCTCAACGAGCGCGGCTTCATCGTCCCCGGCCTCGGCGACGCGGGCGACCGGCTCTACGGGACCAAGTAGTGGTCGCGCATGAGCTTCGCGACCACCTCGAGGTCGTCTACGGCGCCGTGGTCGCGGCGTTCATCGTCGTCGCGCTGACGCCCGCGGTCGCCGGGATGGCGAGGCGCTTCGGCGCGGTCGACCAGCCCGACGAGCGCCGCATTCACCGGATTCCGATCCCGCGGCTCGGCGGGATCGCGATGTTCTTCGGGATCATCGTCCCGTCGCTCGCGTTCCTCGACCTGACCCGGCCGGTGCGCGGCGTGCTGATCGGCTGCGCGGTCGCGACCGCGGTCGGGGCGATCGACGACTTCCGCGGCCTCGCCTGGTGGGAGAAGCTCGGCGGGCAGGTGCTGGCCGCCTCGATCCCGGTCGTCTTCGGCGTCTGGGTCGACCACTTCACCTTCCCGTTCCTCGGCGTCTACGACCTGCCCTCGTGGGTGGGTGGCCCTTTGACCGTCATCTGGATCGTCGCGGTGATGAACATGGTCAACTTCCTCGACGGGCTCGACGGGCTCGCCGCGGGCGTCTGCGGCATCGCCGGAGTGACGTTCTCCGTGATCGCGCTCTCGCTCGGGAAACCGAACGCGGCGATCTTCTCGGCGATCGTCTTCGGCGCCACGCTCGGCTTCCTGCGCCACAACTTCTTCCCGGCGCGGGTCTTCATGGGCGATTCCGGATCGATGCTGCTCGGCTTCTCCCTGTCCGCGGTCTCGGTCGACGGCCTGCTGAAGACCGCCGCGACCGTCGCCCTGTTCTTCCCGCTGCTCGTCCTCGCCGTGCCGATCCTCGACACCGGGTTCGTCGTCGCGCGCAGGCTCAAGTACCGGCAGCCGATCACCGCTCCCGACAAGACGCACCTGCACCACCGGTTCGTCAACATCGGCTTCTCGCAGCGCCGGGCGGTCGTCTACATCTGGTTCTGGGTCGCGACGCTGGCCGCGGCCGCGCTCGGAACGCGCTTCATCCCCTTCCGCGAAGGCGGCCAGTGGCACACCGGCTCGACGATCGCGGCCGCCGCACTCGGCCTGCTCGCGGTCGCGGCGTCGATCTACATGGTCTACCTGCTGGAGATCGTCAAGCTCGCGAATCCGCGCGTCCGGCGGCGTCGCCGCGAGGCGGAGGAGCGCGAGCGGCGAAGCGCGTAGGTGGTGGCACAAGCGCACCGCCATTCCCTTTGCCGAAGCGAGGTTCCCGTGTCACAAAGTCGCTTGATATGCTCGCTGCGCAGATGGAGCCTGCGCGCCAGACGTTCGATCCCGCCGGCGCGGGCGCACTGCTGATCACCGGGACCGCGGCAGGCACCGGAGCGGGCGCGCTGATCGGCTGGGCGGCCGGGTCAATCGGCTACGGCATCCTCGCCGGGGCGTTTGTCGGCATCCCCATCGGGATCGCCGCGGTCTACTTCCGCTACCGGGGGACGATGTGATGCCGTCCGCGCTGCTGACCCCACGCGCCGAGCCCGGTCACCTGCTGCCGGCCATCGCCGGCGGCGCCGTGCTGCTGCTCGCGCTGCCCGTTTTCCTGATCGCGGACTGGCCGATCAAGGGCTGGGCGCTCGCGACGGTGCTGTACGTCGCCGTGCACGCGCTCGACTACGCGATTGCGCGTTCCGGCGTCGGGAACGGGGCACGGGTATTCGGCGTGTTCTTCAAGTCGATCGGCCTGCTCGTCGTGCTCGTCGCAGTCGCCTCGTCCGACAAGGACGTCGGGATCGCGGCGGTGCTCACGTATGCGCTCGCCTACACGTGCGAGCTCGGCCTCTCGCTCGCCGCGTATTACGGGAAGCAGCCGACCAGATGATCCGCCGCGCCCTCTTCCTGAGCGCCACCGCCGTGCTGCTGTTTCCCGCGGCAGCCTGGGCACGCGGCGACTTCGACCCGACCACCGAGTTCGAGCAGCACGAGTGGGTGCCCATCCACCTCGGCAGTCTCAACCTCTCGATCACGAAGGCAGTCGTCTACCTGATGCTCGGCACCGTGCTGACGATCCTGATGGGCATCGGCCTGATGCGCTGGAAGGTCACCTCCGACAAGACCGTCGGCCGCCGCCAGTCGGTCGGGCGAGCAGATCTACGAGATCGCCCAGGTGCAGATCGCGGAGCAGGGCCTGCCGACGAAGGCGATCGGCCGCTGGTTCCCGTACGTCGCGACGCTGATGCTGTTCATCTGGGTCGTGAACATGCTCGGGTTCATCCCGCTGCCTTTGACCGGCGAGAAGTGGCACGGAATCCCGACGTGGGGCATCTACGCCGCGACCTCCTCGCTCTCGGTGACGCTCGCGCTCGCGCTGCTCACCTTCGTCTTCACGCACTACGAGGGGATCCGCTGGAACGGCCCGCGCAAGTACTTCAAGAGCTGGATCCCGGAGGCGCCGAAGGCGCTGCTCTTCCTGATCGTGCCGCTGGAGATCCTCGGCCAGTTCATGCGCCTGATCTCGCTGAGCGTCCGACTCTTCGCGAACATGCTCGCCGGCCACATCCTGATCCTCACGTTCATCGGCCTGATGTTCATCCTGGAATCACTGGTCCTGGCCGTGTTCGTCATCCCGATCTCGGCGGTCTTCTACCTCTTCGAGGTCGTGATCGTGGTCTCGATCCAGGCGTTCATCTTCGCCGCCCTGTCAGCCATCTACATCGGCTCGGCAATCGAGCCGGAGCACTAGGAGGAAGCAAATGCTCGCTGCACTTCTCGCCGCTACCACCGGCGACGTCACGAAGGCCGGAAAGGCGATCGGCCTCGCGCTCGGCGTAGGTCTCGGCGCCCTCGGCGCCGGCGTCGGCATCGGCAACATCTTCGGCTCGATGATCCAGTCGGTCGCCCGCCAGCCGGAGCTCCGCGGCGAGCTCCAGGGCATCCAGTGGCTCGGATTCGCGCTGACCGAAGCCGTCGTGTTCTACGGCCTGCTCGGCTCGATTCTCGCCTTCGTCCTGGTGTAAGAGACGGAGCCTAGGTACATGCTGCCGATAGCCGCCAACGCGCTGATCAAGGTCACCCCGGGGCTGATGATCTGGACGATCGTCTGCTTCCTGATCGCGCTGTTCGTCCTCAAGCGCTACGCGTTCGGCCCGATCCAGGGCGCGATCGACGCCCGCCGCGACCGGATCCGCGAGTCGCTCGATGAAGCCGATCGCGCACGCGAGGAGGCCCGCATCGCTCCTCGAGGAGCACCGCAAGCTGATCGGCAAGGCCAAGGCCGACGCGGAGGAGGTGCTCGCCGAGGCCCGCAAGCAGGCGGATGCCCAGCGCGAGCGCGTCCGCGAGGAGACCGAGGTCGACCGGCAGCGCCGCCTGGAGGAGACGAAGAAGCAGATCGACGCGGAGACCCAGCGCGCGCTCGAGCAGATCCGCTCCGAGGTCACCGAGCTGGCGATCGCCGCCACCTCGAAGGTGACGGGCAAGTTGCTCGACCGCGACGACCACCGGAAGCTGATCGAGGAAGCGATCAGCGACCTCGACTTCTCGGTGCTGGAGCGGAACGACTGACATGAGCGTAGGCTCGACGGAGCTCATCAGGAGCGCAGGTGCCGGCTTTGCCGGCGCCGAAGCGGAAGCGTGAGTGTTGTTCACCGCACGTACGCCCGGTCGCTGTTCGAGGCGGCGAAGGAGGGCGGGAAGCTCGCAGAGGCGCGAGAGCAGCTCGGCGACTTCGTCGAGGCCCAGCGCCAGGTGCCGGAGCTCGCGGAGATCCTGCGCAACCCGCAGCTCGACCAGCGGGCGAAGCTCGCCGCCGTCGACGCCGTCGCGGGCGACGCTCGATTCGCTCGTCCGCAACCTCTTGCGGCTGCTGATCGCGAAGGGCCGCGGCGGGGAGATCGAGGAGGTCGGCGAGGAGTTCGACCGGCTCGCCGCGCGCGAGGAGGGGCAGCTCACCGTCGAACTGACCACGGCCTTCGAGCTCTCCGAGGACGAGGCGCGCGCGATCGTCGAGCAGATCCAGAAGGCCTCCGGCCGGACCGTCGAGGCGACGCGTTCGGTCGACCCCGACCTGATCGGCGGCATCGTCCTCCAGGCCGGCTCGCTGCGCGTGGACGCGAGCGTGCGCAGCCGCCTGGAACGCCTCCAACGAGAACTCGTCACCCGAGCCTGAAAGGAACACCGTGAAGCTACGCCCCGAAGAGATCACCGCCATCCTCAAGGAGCGGATCAAGGACTTCGAGGTCGAGACCGACCTCGCCGAGGTCGGCACCGTGCTCCAGGTCGGCGACGGCATCGCCCGCGTCTACGGCCTCGAGAGCGCCGCCTCGATGGAGATGCTCGAGCTCGAGCACGGCGTCACCGGGATCGCGCTCAACCTCGAGGAGGACAACGTCGGCGCCGCGCTGTTCGGCGACTGGGAGCGGGTCAAGGAGGGCCAGCCCGTCCGCCGCACCGGCCGCGTCGCCAGCGTCCCCGTCGGCGAGTCGCTGATCGGGCGCATCGTCGACCCGCTCGGCAATCCGATCGACGGCGGCCCGCCGCTTCAGGCGAGCGAGACGCGTCCGCTCGAGTTCAAGGCGCCCGGCGTCGTCGACCGCCAGCCGGTGAAGGAGCCGCTCCAGACCGGCCTGAAGGCGATCGACTCGATGATCCCGATCGGCCGCGGCCAGCGCGAGCTGATCATCGGCGACCGGACGACCGGCAAGACGGCGATCTGCGTCGACACGATCCTCAACCAGCGCGGCCAGGACGTGATCTGCATCTACGTCGCGATCGGCCAGAAGGCCTCGACCGTCGCGCAGGTCTACGAGCGCCTGAAGGACGAGGGCGCGATGGACTACACGATCATCGTCACCGCGGCCGCGTCGGAGGCGGCGCCGATCAAGTGGATGGCGCCGTTCGCCGGATGCGCGATGGGCGAGTACTTCATGTTCGACGGGCGCAACGCGCTCTGCATGTACGACGACCTGACGAAGCACGCGGATGCGTACCGGCAGATGTCGCTGCTCCTCCGCCGGCCGCCCGGCCGCGAGGCGTATCCGGGCGACGTCTTCTACCTGCACTCGCGGCTGCTCGAGCGGGCGTGCAAGCTCTCCGACGAGCTCGGCGGCGGCTCGCTGACCGCGCTGCCGATCATCGAGACGCAGGCCGGCGACGTGTCGGCGTACATCCCGACGAACGTGATCTCGATCACCGACGGCCAGATCTTCCTGGAGGCCGATCTGTTCTTCTCCGGTGTCCGCCCGGCGATCAACGTCGGCATCTCGGTCTCGCGCGTGGGCGGGAACGCCCAGGTGAAGGCGATGCGCCAGGTCGCCGGCCGCCTGAAGCTCGACCTCGCCCAGTACCGCGAGCTCGAGGCGTTCGCGCAGTTCGGCTCCGAGCTCGACGACGCCACGCGGCGGACGCTCGCCCGCGGCGAGCGGATGGTCGCGACCCTGAACCAGCCGCAGTACAGCCCGTGGCCGACGGAGGAGCAGGTGGTCGCGATCTTCGCCGGCATCCACGGATACCTCGACGAGGTGCCGGTGGAGCAGGTGCCGCGCTTCCAGGACGAGCTGCGCGAGCACATGCGGACCGAGAGCTCGATCCTGGCCGCGATCCGCGAGCAGAAGGAGCTCTCCGACGAGCTGACCGAGAAGCTGCACGCCGAGATCAAGAAGTTCGGCGGCATGTTCAACGTCCAGGAATAGATGGCGTCAGTACAGGACCTGAAGCGCCGGATCCGCTCGATCCGGAACACGCGCAAGATCACCAAGGCGATGGAGCTCGTCGCCTCGGCCCGCCTCCGCCGCGCGCAGGCGCGGATCGAGGCGATGCGCCCGTACGCCGACCGGATGATGGAGCTGATGATCGGCACCGCCCGCGCGAGCTCGTCGGTGCGGAGCCTGCCGCTGCTGCAGCAGCGCGAGTCCGTCCAGTCGGTCGCGATCCTGCCGCTGACCGGCGATCGCGGCCTCGCGGGCGCGTTCAACGCGCAGGTCCTGCGGCACGCGTTCGCGCTCTCGCGGGAGCTGGAGGCCGACGGGATGCGGGTGCGCTGGCTCGTCTCCGGCCGGAAGGGCGCCTCGACGCTCCGCTTCCGGCGGCTCGACGTGCTCCAGGCGTGGACCGGCTTCAGCGACCGGCCGGCGTACGCAGATGCACAGACGCTGGCGCACAAGGTCGCCGACCTCTACGTCGAGGGCGAGGTCGACCGCGTGGTCGTCGTCTACAACCGGTTCGTCTCACCGCTCGTCCAGCAGGTGGTCGAGCAGGACCTGCTGCCGATCCCGGAGGACGTGCTCGAGGCCGGGGAGGACGCGGAACAGCACGAGCACCTGCTCGGTGACTTCATCTACGAGCCGGAGCCGGAGGAGATCCTCGAGCGCCTGCTCCCGGTCTACGTCGAGACCGAGCTCTACCGCGCGCTGCTCGAGTCCGCCGCGTCCGAGCAGGGCGCGCGCATGACCGCGATGCGCAATGCCTCGAAGAACGCCGGCGAGCTGATCGACACGCTCACGCTCGCGATGAACCGCGCCCGCCAGGCCGAGATCACCCAGGAGATCCTCGAGGTCGTGGCAGGGGCGGACGCCCTCACGCAGTAGCGGCCTACTGGCAGGCTGCGAGCCCGAGGGCGATCGCCTGCTTCGACGCGTCCGCGAGCGCAGCCCGCCCGGCGTTGATCGGCGCCTTGATCTCCGAGACGTGGTTCCGTTTGGCCGCGTCGGCGCCGTCGAGGAGATCCGCGAACCCGCCGCTCTTGGTCGTCAGGAGCCGCCGGAAGCGCTCCTCGAGCTCCTTCGGCGGCTTCAGCTTGCCGAGCGCCTTCACCTCCTGTGTCCCCAGGTAGGCGAGCTGCTTGATCGCCGAGCCCCCACTGGGCGCGCGCCGCGTGCGACGTCTTCGCGGCCAGCGGGTTCACCGAGGGAACCTGAACCTGATTCTGCTGCGACTCGAAGTTGTTGCAGATCGAGGTCGCCTTGGCCAGGAAGTCCTTCTTCTTGTCCGCGGCGCTCTTGCCGCAGCCCGCGGCCAATGCCGCCAGGGCGCAGAAGAGCACGACAAGACCGAGAGGCCGTCCCCTCATCAGCGGGCGATCGTAGCGGAAGCCATCTGCTTCCATGTGGGACGACAAACCGCCACGCTGGATAGGCGTCGTATCCAACGACAGGCTCATTCCAGAGGGAGGCAGCGCTGTGCGCAAACGAGACTCGGTCGACGAAGCACCCGATCCCTGGCAGGCGAAGGAGGCGCTGGAGCGGGCGCTCTTCGAGATCCGGAAGGTCATCGCCGGGCAGGACGTGATGCTCGAGCGCGTGCTCGTCTGCCTGCTGACGGGCGGCCACCTCCTGATCGAGGGCGTGCCCGGCCTGGCGAAGACGCTGACCGTGAAGACGACCGCCGCGGTGCTCGGCGGGTCGTTCAAGCGCGTCCAGTTCACGCCTGACCTCGTCCCCTCCGACCTCGTCGGCACGCGCATCTTCCGGCCCGACCGGAGCGAGTTCGAGACCGAGCTCGGCCCGGTCTTCTGCAACTTCCTGCTCGCGGACGAGATCAACCGCGCGCCGGCGAAGGTGCAGTCGGCGCTGCTCGAGGTGATGCAGGAGCACCAGGTGACGATCGGCCACGAGACCCACTACGTACCCGACCCGTTCCTCGTCATGGCGACGCAGAACCCGATCGAGTCCGAGGGCACCTACCCGCTGCCGGAGGCCCAGGTCGACCGCTTCATGCTCAAGATCCTGGTCGACTACCCGCTGCACGACGAGGAGCTGACAGTCGTGCACCGCTCGCTCGTGTCGGCGCCGGAGCTGCCCCAGGTGCTGTCGATCGAGGAGCTGCGCGCGCTCCAGAAGACGGTCGACCACGTCTACGTCGATCCGGCGCTCGTCACCTACTCGGTCAAGCTCGCGTCCGCGTCCCGGAACCCGGCCGAGGTCGGGCTCGACGAGCTGGCGCCGTACCTCTCGTTCGGCGCGAGCCCGCGCGGCCCGATCAGCCTGATCCGCGCCGCCCGCGCCCTCGCCGTCATCCGCGGCCGCGACTACGTGCTGCCGCAGGACGTCGACGAGCTCGCGAAGGACGCGCTCCGGCACCGGCTCGTGCTCTCGTACGAGGCGCTCGCCGAGGAGCGGTCGCCTGACTCGATCCTCGATGCGCTGATCGAGGCGGTCACCCCGCCGCCGATCGACCTGAGCACGCCGACGGCCGCGTAGCCATCGAATGATCTCGAAGCGGCTTCGAGTCTCCGAGCCGACCGCCGCGCGGCCGGGCCCGGGACTGCTCCCGGAGACGCTGCTCCGGACGCTCGACGTCAACCTGGCGCGGCGCGTGGAGGGGCTGCTCGCCGGTGACTACCGCTCGCAGCTGATCGGGCGCGGCACCGAGCTCGCCCAGCTGCGGCCGTATGACCCGGAGACCGACGACGTCCGGCATATCGACTGGAAGGCGACCGCGCGGACAGGCATCCCGCACGTGCGCGTGCATCTCGCCGAGCGGATCCTCGTCAGCTGGATCGTCGTCGACGCCACGCTGTCGATGGAGTTCGGCACCGCCGACCGCCGGAAGGCGGACGTCGCCGAAGGCGTTGCGCTCGCTCTCGGCTATGCCGCCACTCGCCGCGGCAACAAGCTGGGCACCGTCGTGTTCGGCGAGAACGGCGTTTCCGCGCAGGCGCCGCGGCAGGGCCGTCCCGGGATGATGGGGCTGATCAACGGCCTGCGCGGCGTCGTGCCGAGCGGCGCAGGGTCGAGCCTCGAGGCCGCGCTCCGTTATACGGGCAAGCTCGCCCGCCAGCGCGCGCTCGTCGTCGTCATCTCGGACTTCCGCGGCGACCGTGACTGGCGCCGCCCGCTGCTCGAGGTCGCCGGTCGGCACGAGGTGATCTGCGTCGAGGTCCGCGACCCGCGCGAGCAGGAGCTCCCCGACGCGGGCGAGCTGCGGCTCGTCGATCCCGAGACCGGCCGCCAGTTGCGCGTGAACACCTCGAGCGCGGTGTTGCGCCGCCGCTTCGCGGCCGCCGCGGAGGAGGAGCGGAGATCCCTCGCGGCGATGCTGGCCGGCGCCGGAGTGCGGCACGCGGTCGTCAGCACCGAGGGCGACTGGCTCCGCTCGCTGACCGGGTTCCTGCGAGCGAGGCCTGCGCACAGATGAGCTTCGCCTCGCCTGCCGTGCTCGTTGCGCTGCTCGCCGTGCCGCTCGTGATCGCCGTCTACGTCGTCGGGAACCGCACGCGCACGCGCTACGCGAAGCGCTTCACGAACCCCGACCTGCTCCCGAACGTGGTCGACCGCAGCCCCGGGTGGCGGCGCCACGCGCCGATCGCCCTGCTGCTCGTCGGCCTGACGGTGCTGCTCGTCGGCGCCGCGCGGCCGCGCGCGCTCGTCGACGTCAAGCGCGAGAACGCCACGGTCGTGCTCGCGATCGACACCTCCCGCTCGATGCAGGCGATCGACGTTCGCCCGAGCAGGATGGACGCGATCAAGCTGGCCGCGCTCAAGTTCGTGAAGGACCTGCCGGCGAAGTACCGCGTCGGGATCGTCGACTTCGCCACCCAGGCGAGCGTCGCCGCGCCCGCGACCCGCAACCGCGAGCTCGTTCAGAAGGCGCTCGAGAAGCTGACCCCGGGCGGAGGGACCGCGCTCGGCGACGGGATCGTCACCGCGCTCAACGTGGGCCGCGCCGTGCCGCGCGAGCCGGGGCGGCAGAAGGGACAGGCCGGCGATGTCCCGCCCACGACGGTGATCCTCTTCACGGACGGTCTCCAGGAGGGCGGTGAGGTGACCGCGGCGGACGCGCTCAGCGCGCCATCCAGCTGCACGTGCCGATCAACGCCGTCCTCGTCGGCACCCCATACGGGATCGTCCGCGTCCCGCGGGTGGGGGGGTTCGTGCAGTTCATCCGCGTCCCGGCCGACGCGTCCGAGGTGAAGCAGATCGCCAAGTTCTCGCACGGCCGCTTCTACGTCGGGCCGCGCACCGCCGACCTGAAGCCCGTCCTGTCGCAGCTCAAGTCGCGGATCGGCAAGACGCCGAAGAAGGAGGAGCTGTCGTTCGCGTTCGGGCTCGGCGCGCTCGGCTTCCTGCTCGCCGGTGCGGTGCTCTCGGCGATCTGGCTGAGGAGAGTCCCATGAGGTCGGCTCGCCCATGGCTCGCTCCTGGGCCCGTGAGACTCTCTGCGCTCGCCGCCGGCGTCATCGGCGTCCCGGCGCGTCCGCGCAGGCGCCGCCGCGCGTCTGCGAAGGGCTGACGATCTGCAGCCCCGTCGCCGGCCCGTGGGTCGTCGTGCCGGCGCCGGTGCCGCCCGCCCGTGTCGGGACCGCGGTCTGGCTGCTCGGCTGCCCCGACGGCTTCGTCGGCGGCCTCGACGCCCGCGTTGCGAACCCCTGGGTGCAGGTCCGGTTCCCGGGCCTGATGGGCAGCCCCGTCAACCCCGGAATCACGACCCGGAGAGACACCGTCTTTCTCGCCACCTCGGTCGGGCTCCCCGGGACGCACGTCCAGCTTCATCCCGTTCATCGGCTGCATCCCGGCCGAGGGCGGCCCGCGGACGCCGACCGGGGTCGGAAGCGTCGCGGGGCCCGAGCAGCTCGGCACCGGCCCGATCATCCGCATCGTCCGGCCGGTCGAGATCCGGCAACCGCGCGTCCGCGCCGGCCTTGCCTGCAAGAAAGGGCAGCGCCTGGTCGACTGGACCGCCTCGATGGGGATCTACACGGCGCTCCATCCGACCCCGAAGCAGCTCGCGAAGGTGCATCTGACGACGGAGCTGATCAAGGAGCACGTCTGGATCACGGCGACCCGTGGCGACCTCGCGTCGAGGATCCCGGTCCAGGTGCAGATCCACGTCCTCTGCACAGGAAAGTTCCCAACATGAGATTCGAGTGGCCGATCGCGCTTGTCGCGCTCGTGCTGATCCCGCTCGCGTTGCTCGCCTACGTGCTCGTCGAGCGGCGTCGTGCCCGCTACGCGATCCGCTTCACGAACATGGACGTGCTCGCCTCGGTGCTGCCGAAGAGCGGAACGGCACAGAAGCGGCGCTTCATCCCGCCGCTCGTCTTCGCGCTCGCGGTCGCCGTCGCGCTGATCGGGATCGCGCGGCCGGCGGTCGCGCGCAACGTGCCCCGCGAGCAGGCGACTGTGGTCATCGTCATCGACACCTCCGGCTCGATGGTCGCGAACGACGTCGAGCCGTCCCGACTCTCTGGCGGCGCAGGAGGCGGTGCGGAAGTTCATCGGCAAGCTTCCCGGTCGTTTCCGGGTCGGCATGGTGACGTTCTCCTCGCAGGCCCGCGTGGCCATCCCGATCACCGACGACCGTGACCTCGCGAAGCAGGCAGTGGAGAACCTGAACCCGTTCGGCGGCACGGCGATCGGCGACGCGATCGGTCGTTCGCTCAAGCTCCTCGAGGAGTCCGCCCCCGCGGCCGGCGGGAGCCCCGCTTCCTCGGGCTTGAAGAGACCGCCTGCGGCGATCGTGCTGCTCTCCGACGGCGCCCAGAATCGCGGGCGCCTCCAGCCGATCCAGGCGGCGCTCCAGGCCAAGCGCCTGAAGGTTCCGGTCTACACGGTCGCGCTCGGCACGGCGAACGGGACGATCAAGATCAACGACGGCACGTTCTCGACGACCATCTCCGTCCCACCCGATCCGCAGACGCTGAAGCAGATCGCGCTCGAGACCGGTGGCCAGTTCTACGCGGCCGCGAGCGTCGCGCGGCTGAACGCGGTCTACGGGACCCTCGCCTCGCGCCTCGCGACCCGGCACGAGTACATCGAGTCGACGAACCTCTTCCTCGGCGCGGCGGCGGCGCTGGTCATCCTGGCGGGGCTCGCAGCCTTTGCCTGGCTGCCGAAGCTCCCGTACGCAGGCCCAGCGCTTACAGAGACAAGCTGCTCGACGACTGCGCTGTCCTCGAGCTGCGGTGTCACGCAGCCGCCCACCGCGTAGAGCGTCCCGTTGATCGCGTAGACGGCGAGCGCATGGCGCGGCGTCTCCAGGCTCGGGCCTCTCCGCCATTTGCGCGAGCTGGGGTCGTAGATCAGGTACTTGGACTCGAGCACGACGTGGATCTCGCCGTCGGCGACGCTCGCGCCGGCGGTCTCCATCCGGAACGGCATCGACTGCCCTCGCCGCCAGCCGTGTGAGCGGGGGGAGTAGATCCAGACCCGCCGCGTTGCGTGCCCGGCCGCGTCCTGTCCGCCGATCACCCAGATCCCGCCCTGGAACACGACCGCGGCCAGCGCGTGCAGCTTCTCGGGCAGCGACGGGCCGATCGACCAGCGGTTCGTCTTCGGGTCGTAGACATAGACGGAGCTCGTGGGATGGTTCGGGTCCAGGCCCCCGAGCGCGTAGATCTTCCCGCCGAGCGCGACCGCCGCGAGGTTGGTTCGCGGCTTCGGCAGGGAGGCCTTGCGCGACCACTTGTTGGTGGCGACGTCGTAGGCGAAGACCTGCCGGCCGTCGATGTCCTTGTCCTTCACGTCGCCGTTGCCGCCGATCACGTACATCTTCCCGCCGAGCGCGGCGCCGGCCGCCGCGCTGAAAGGCGCGGGCACGAACGGGAGCGACGCCCACTCGCCCTTGGCGGGGTCGAAGCGCTCGAAGATGTTCAGCGGCCGGCCGGTGTTGCCGACCATCCCGGCTGCGACGTAGACCTTCCCGCCGATGTCGGCCGAGGCCGTGTAGCTCCGCCGGTGCGGCATCGGCGGCGCGAAGCGCCACTCGGACGCCTTCGTGAGGGTCGGCTGGTGCGAGCTGCCGAAGACCGTCGCGGCGGTGATCAGGCCGAGCGCGAGCCCGACCACGAGGACAGCGATACCGACCTTTCGCGCGACGATGCCGGCGTTAGACCGGTTCTGCGAGGACATCCTTCAGCTTGCGGCGCTCCTCGCGACGGGCGCGCATCTTGTGGGGATCCGGAATCGGGACCGCCGCGAGCAGGGCCTTCGTGTAGTCGTCCTGAGCGTGCGTGTAGACGGTCTCGGCGTCTCCGGTCTCCACGATCTTCCCCTTGTTCATGACCGCGATCCGGTCGCTCATCGTCCGGACGACGGCGAGGTCGTGGGCCACGAAGAGGTACGCGAGGTTGAACTCCTGCTGGAGGTCCTTGAGCAGATTGAGGATCTGCGCCTGGATCGAGACGTCGAGCGCCGAGACCGGCTCGTCGCAGATGATCAGGCGCGGGTTGAGCGCGAGCGCCCGGGCGACGCCGATGCGCTGCCGCTGGCCGCCCGAGAACTCGTGCGGGTAGCGGTTGATGAAGTCGGGGTTGAAGCCGACGACCTCGAGCAGCCGCTCCACGCTCTTCCGCCGGGAGCTCCGGTCGCCGATCCCGTGGACGAGGAGCGGCTCGCCGACGATGTCGCCGACGGTCATCCGCGGGTCGAGCGAGGCGTAGGGGTCCTGGAAGACGATCTGCATCTCGCGGCGCATCTCGCGGAGCTCCTCGCGCTTCAGCTTCGTCAGCTCCGTGGCCGAGGAAGCTGACCGAGCCCTCGGTCGGCTTCAGCAGCTGGAGGACGCAGTACCCGGTCGTCGACTTGCCGGAGCCGGACTCGCCGACGAGCCCGAGCGTCTCGCCCGGGTAGATCTCGAAGGAGACGTCGTCGACCGCCTTGACGTAGTCGACGGTCTTGTCCCAGAGCAGGCCCTTCTTGATCGGGAAGTACTTCTTCAGCCCCTCGACCTTGAGCAGCGGCTCGCGCTCGACGGTCGTCTTCTGCTCGGTCACCTCCGGTGTCGCCGCGGTCGTCATGACACTCCCACCGGCGCGCCGCTGCGCTCGGACGCGGGATGCGCGCTGCGGACCCAGTGCCCGGGCCGGATCTCGCGGAGCTCCGGCGCGACGACGCTGCAGTCGTCCGTGCCGGCGTACGGGCAGCGCGGAGCGAAGCGGCAGGCCTCGGGCGGCGTCGAGCAGGTCCGGCGGCCGGCCGGGAATCGAGGTCAGGCGCCCCTGCCGGATCCCCTCGCCCTCGATCTGAGGAAGCGCGGCGAGCAGCGCCTCGGTGTACGGGTGCTCGGGCGAGTCGAACAGGTCGAACGTCGTCGCCTGCTCGACGAACTGCCCGGCGTACATGACGACGATGTCGTCGGCCGTCTCGGCGACGACGCCCATGTCGTGGGTGATGATGATCATCGCCATGTTGAACTCATCGCGGAGCTCGTAGAGGAGGTCGAGGACGCCGGCCTGCACGGTCACGTCGAGCGCGGTCGTCGGCTCGTCGGCGATCAGCAGCTTCGGGTTGCAGGCGAGCGCGATCGCGATCATCACGCGCTGACGCATGCCTCCCGAGTAGCGGTGCGGATAGTCGTCGAGGCGGGATGCCGCGTCCGGGATGTGCACCTTGTCGAGCAGCTCGATCGCGCGCTTCCGCGCCTCGGCGCGCTTCATCTTCAGGTGGCGCTCGAGCACCTCGGTGATCTGCGTCCCGATCCTGAGCGTCGGGTTCAGCGAGGTCATCGGATCCTGGAAGATCATCGAGATCTCCCTGCCGCGGATGTCCTCGAGCTCGGACTCCTTGCGGCCGACCAGCTCGCGGCCGTCGAACATCACCGAGCCGCCGACGATCTTCCCGGGCGGCTGCGACGATGCCCATGATCGAGATGGCGGTGACCGACTTGCCGCAGCCGGACTCGCCGACGATCCCGAGCGTCTTTCCACGCTCGAGCGTCGAACGAGACCCCGTCGACCGCACGCACCTCGCCTTCGCGCGTTTTGAACACGGTGCGAAGGTCCTTGACCTCGAGCAGCGCCACAGCAGCTCTCCTAGGAGAAGTTCTCTCGCGATCGCGGGTCGAGCGCGTCGCGGAGGCCGTCGGCGATGAAGAAGGCGCACAGGATGAGCCACGCGATGCGAGGCTGGGCACGACGATCACGTACGGGTGGGACCGGTACGACGGCGTACCCGTCCTGCGCGATCGTGCCCCAGGAGGCCTTCGGCGGGTTGATCCCGAGCCCGAGGAAGGACAGGAACGCCTCGCCGAGCACCACGCCCGGGAGCTCGAGGAAGACGAAGACGATGATGATCCCGAGCGTGTTCGGCAGCAGGTGCCGGAAGAGCACCCGGTACCAGCGCGCCCCGACCGCGTGCGCGGCGCGCACGTAGTCGTTCTCCTTGAGGGTGATTATCTGCCCCCGCATCGACCCGCGCCGTGGTGAACCAGCAGGCGATCGTCAGCGCGACCACCATCGTCCAGAAGTTGACCGTCCCGAAGATCGCGAGCGTGATGATCGCGAACGGGAGGTAGGGCAGGCCGTAGAGCGCGTCGAGGAAGCGCATCATCCCGTTGTCGAGGTAGCCGCCGACGAAGCCCGAGATCGAGCCGTAGCACGATGCCGACGATCATGATCGCGAACGTCGCGACGAAGCCGATCTCGATCGAGACCCGGCCGCCGAGCGCCGTGCGCACGAACAGGTCGCGGCCGAACTCGTCGGTGCCGAACGGGTGCGCCCAGCTCGGCGAGAGATAGGCCTGGCTGAAGTCGAGGTCGTACGCGCGACTCCGCTCGAGACGAGCGGCGTGATGTAGCAGAAGCCGACGAGGACGACGAAGCTGATCGCCGCGGCGACCGCGGCGCCCGGTTCCGGCTGAAGCGGTGGAGGCGTCCCCGAGCAGGCGACGCGCGCGGAGCGCGCGCGCCGGCCTCCTGCCCGCGCTGCTCGGCGGTGCGGGCGAGGGTCGCCTCGAACTCGGTGCGGCGGTCGGTGATCACGTGCGCACGTCCCGCGTCCGCGGGTCGAGGAACCCGTAGAGGATGTCGACGACCATGTTGGCGAAGATGATGATCACCGAGAGCATCACGGTGATACCCATCGTCACGGAGTAATCACGTCCGGTCACCGAGATCACGAAGTATCGGCCGATGCCGGGGATCCCGAAGATGAACTCGATGATGAACGAGCCGGTGATCAGGAAGCCGAGGAGCGGGGCGGCGGCGGTGACCGCGGGGATGAGCGAGTTGCGCAGGACGTGCAGGCCGACGACGCGTCGCCGGCGCAGCCCCTTTGCGTAGGCGGTGCGGATGTAGTCCTGCTGCAGCGTCTCGAGCATCGAGCCGCGCACGATGCGGGCGAACAGCGCCATCGGCGCGTGGCCGAGCGCGATCGCCGGAAGGACCCAGGACTTCCAGCCGCTTTCTATCCCGTTGGTCGGGAATCCGGTCACGTCTCCCCATTTGACCGCGAAGAAGTAGATCAGCAGCGTGCAGAGCAGGAAGTTCGGGATCGCGTAGCCGAGGTTCACGAACACCATCGTCACGTAGTCGATGATCGTGTTCTGCTTCAGTGCCGCGATCACCCCGAGTGGGATGCCGACGAGGACCGCCCAGAGCATCGCGAGGCACCCGAGCTTCAACGAGACCGGGAAGTGCTCCTTGATGATGTCGTTGACCGTCTGGTTGCGCTGCACGAGCGACGGGCCGAGGTCGAACGTGAAGACGCCCTTCGACGTAGTACGCGTACTGCACGTACCACGGCTTGTCGAGGTGGTACTTGCGGTCGAGGTTCCGCTGGATCGACGCCGGGACGGCGCGCTCCGTGACCTGGAAGGGATTGCCCTTGATCTGCCTCATCATCGTGAAGGTGAAGAGGATGACGAGGAGGATGACGGGGATCGTCCAGAGGAAGCGCCTGATGATGAACTTGACCATGGCTACCGGGTGTCAGTTTCCTGGTTTCGGTTGTCCGGAAGTATTGCGCCTTTAGCGGAAACGGGCGGAGCGCTCGATTCGGTGCGCTCCGCCCGTCCGCTTGAGCCGGTCGATCTTACGAGGTGACGGTCACCTTCGTGAGGTCGTACTGGCTGGTCGGGGAGGTCAGGAAGCCCTTGACCTTGTTCTTGTGGATCGTCTCGGTGAACGTGTACCAGTAGATCGGCATGATCGGCAGGTCGCCGTTCGGGCCGGTCAGGATGGTCTCAGCCTGCTGGTACAGCGCGGTGCGCTTGTCGAAGTCAGGCGTCTTCGTGGCCTGGTCGATCAGCGCGTCGTACTTCTTGTTGCAGAAGTTCGTGTTGTTGTTCCCCGAGTCGCACGTCCAGAGGACGAGGCCGTTGTAGGCATCCGGGAAGTCGTAGATCCAGCCGAGGCGGTACACGTCGACGTCCGAGTTCGGCGGCGGGCCGAGGAACTGGAGGTACTGCTTCCACTCCATGACCTTGATCGTGCGCGTTGATGCCGATCTGCTTCCAGAACGCCTGGATCGCGGTCGCGATCTTCATGTGGCCCGGCGAGTTGTTGATGAACAGGTTGACGTTCGTCTTCGGATGCGCCACCTTCGCCAGGAACGCCTTCGCCTTGGCCGTCTGGTGGACGGCCGGCAGGAAGCTGTTCTTGTCGATCGTCGGGCCGCCGGCGATACCGCGAGGCGTGAAGCCCTTCGCCGGGAGCTGACCCGTCTGGGTGATGTACTTGATGATCGCCTGCTGGTCGATCGCGAACGCCATCGCGCGGCGCTGGTTCACGTCAGAGATGTTCTTGACGTTGAAGCCGTAGTAGTACGTCCCCAGGGCCGGGTCGATCTGCAGGGTCCCGTTCTTCTTGTAGCTGCGGGATGTCCTGCGGAAGCGTGCCCGTCGTGTTGACGTCGATGTTGCCGGCGTCGAACGCGTTCGCAGCGGTCGAGCCGTCGGCGATGATCTGCATCTGGATCTGGTTCACGCTTCACCGTGTTGGCGAGGCGCCACTTGGTGTTCTTGACCAGAAGCAGAGAGGCGTCGTGCTTCCAGGACGCGAGCTTGAACGGGCCGTTGCCGACGAAGTTCGCGGCCTCCGTGAACTTGTTGCCGAACTTGTCGACGGCCGGCTTGTACACGGGGAGGAACGACGTGTGCGACAGCTGCTGGATGAACCAGGGCTGCGGCGAGGTCAGCGTGACCTGCAGCTTGTACTTGCCGGCGGCCTTGATCCCGACGGCGGCCTTCGCCGCGTTGCAGTCGGCCTTCGCCGGATCGCACGAGTTGTACGCCTCAGCGCCCTTGATTCCGAAGAACTGGTAGGCGTAGTCGGCGCCCAGCTGCGGCGAGATCGTGCGCAGCCAGGAGTAGACGTAGTCCTGAGCGGTCGTCGGCGCACCGTTCCACCACTTGACAGCGGGGTTCAGGTTGAGCGTGACGACCGCGCCCTTGACGGTCCAGCTCTTCGCGCCGCCCGGCTCGGCCTTCAGCGCCGGCCCGGGACCCAGGCGGATGAGCGGATCCATGAGGTTGTAGAGGATGCTGGACGACGTCGTGTCCGTTGCGAGACCCGCGTCGAGCGAGGGCGGCTCTGCACCGATCGACATCCTCAGCACCCCGGCCTTGCCTGTGCGGCCAAGCTTGCCGGTCGCGGCAACCGAGGTGCCAACCACGATCACTGCCAGAAGACCGACGAGCCCGACCCACATAATCGAGCGCTTTCGCATTCTGCTTCTCCCTCCTTCTGAGGGTGCTTGATGATGACTTCCCTCTAGGCGCCTTGGGCTTGTGTGATTCGCCACCGGCGCCGAGAAGGCCCGATCCTAACCAATCTCTGTGGGCTGTCGCCGCGGTTGTTCGACCCAGGCGGCCCACGAAAAGTGGTCAGTGCCCGCTAAGCCCACCTCCCCTCGTTTGACGCTCTATTCACTGGGCGAAACCTCCCGGACGCTGGCGCGCACCGCTGCGGGCGGCTGCTCGCCGACGATCACCTGCTCGGCCGACGGCCAGGCTCTGGCGCACCTCGATGCGCGGCCTGGTCGTGCCGCCGGTGAGCTCGTTCATCTGGCGCTCCTTGAGTCCGATCACCTTGCGCTCGACGGTCGGCGCACCGGGGCGCGCGTGGCTGGTCGAGAGCTGGAGGCTGACCAGGCCGCTGACGCCGACGACGGCGACCACCGCGGCGGCGGAGACCGCACGCAGGGCGAAGGTCCGGCCGCGCG
This sequence comes from uncultured Actinomycetes bacterium, assembly GCA_963779025.1. GTDB lineage: Bacteria > Actinomycetota > Thermoleophilia > Gaiellales > Gaiellaceae > DATBLE01. The sequence continues at coordinate 496,522 of CAVZWR010000003.1, read as the reverse complement.
CGGAGCGCGGCGGATCGAACGCGAACGTCGGCTGCCGGAGCTCGGCGGCGCGGAGCGAATACGTCAGGCCGGAGATCGTTGCCGCGAAGGCGCGACACTCGGCGCAACGAGCAAGGTGCGCCTCGAGCAGTACCTCCTCGAAGTCCGAGAGCTGGTCGTCGAGGCGAAGAGACGCCCACTCACTTGCGCGTGCGCATTCGTCTGACGGGATCGGGCTCCGCATATCTCCCTTAGACGACGGGTTCGCGCCCCGGTTAGTGGAACTACCTGGTGCCGCCCTTCGATAGTCTGGAGGTGCTTCCGGCGTCCCGGAGGCATTCTTCTGAACTTCGTCGGCGGGAGTCGAACAGTGGCTGAGCAGAACGTGGGCAAGGTCGTCGAGGTGAAGGGCGTCGTCATCGACGTCGTCTTCACCGGCGAGTTGCCGCAGATCAACAACGCGCTCGCGATCAAGATCCCGGGCGCAGACGGAAACGGCGGCGTCGACCTGATCGCCGAGGTCCAGCAGCATCTCGGGGACGACCGCGTGCGCGCGGTCGCCATGGACTCGACCGACGGCCTGCCGCGCGGTGTCGACGTGGTCGACACCGGCGCGCCGATCAGCGTCCCCGTCGGCGACGTGACGCTCGGCCGTCTCTGGAACGTGCTCGGCGAGCCCGTCGACAAGCAGGAGCGGCCCGCCGACGCAGAGCGCTGGCCGATCCACCGCGACCCGCCGGAGTTCCGCGAGCTCTCCCCGAAGGCGGAGATCTTCGAGACCGGGATCAAGGTCGTCGACCTGATCGCGCCGTTCGTCCGCGGCGGCAAGGTCGGCCTGTTCGGCGGCGCCGGCCTCGGCAAGACGGTGCTGATCCAGGAGCTGATCCACAACGTCGCCGAGCAGCACGGCGGCGTGTCGGTCTTCGCCGGCGTCGGTGAGCGCACCCGCGAGGGCAACGACCTCTGGCTCGAGATGACGGAGTCGGGCGTGATCGACCGCGTCGCGCTCGTCTACGGGCAGATGAACGAGCCTCCGGGCGCGCGCCTGCGCGTCGGCCTCTCCGGCCTGACGATGGCGGAGTACTTCCGCGACCAGGGCCAGGACGTCCTCTTCTTCGTCGACAACATCTTCCGGTTCGTCCAGGCGGGCTCCGAGGTCTCGGCGCTGCTCGGCCGCATGCCGAGCGCCGTCGGCTACCAGCCGACGCTCGCGACCGAGATGGGCCAGCTCCAGGAGCGGATCACCTCGACTCGCGTCGGCTCGGTCACCTCCGTGCAGGCGATCTACGTGCCGGCGGACGATCTCACCGACCCGGCGCCGGCGAACACCTTCGCCCACCTCGACGCCTTCATCGTCCTCTCGCGCGGGATCTCGGAGAAGGGCATCTACCCGGCGATCGACCCGCTCGACTCGAACTCCCGGGCCCTCCAGCCCGGCGTCGTCGGGCAGGAGCACTACGAGACGGCGACGCGCGTCCAGGAGGTGCTCCAGCGCTACAAGGAGCTTCAGGACATCATCGCCATCCTCGGCATGGACGAGCTCTCCGACGAGGACAAGCTCGTCGTCCAGCGCGCCCGCAAGATCGAGCGCTTCTTCTCGCAGCCGATGTTCGTCGCCGAGCCGTTCACCGGCCGCCCCGGCGCGTACGTCAAGCTCGAGGACACGGTCAAGGGCTTCCAGGAGATCCTCGACGGCAAGCACGACGACCTCGGCGAGCAGGCCTTCTACATGGTCGGCACGATCGAGGAGGCCGTCTCCGCCGGCCGCGAGGCCGAGCCGGCAGCCGCCTGATGTCCGTTCTCGAGGTCTCGCTGGTCACGCCGGACGGCTCCGCCTACGAGGGCGAGGCCGAGATGCTGATCGTCCCCGGCGCCGCCGGGGAGATCGGCGTGCTCGCGCGCCACGCGCCGCTCGTCGCGCTGCTGAAGGCGGGCTCCACCCGCGTCCACGTCAAGCGCGGCACCGAGGTCCGCGAGTTCGCGACCGGCCCCGGTTTCTTCAAGGTCGAGCAGGACCGCGCGCTCGCGCTGGTGGACGACGCGGTCGACGTGGACGAGATCGACACCGCGCGTGCCCAGGCCCAGCTCGAGGCGGCCCAGGCCGAGCTCGCGAAGATCGAGGCAGGCGAGTCCGACGCCGACCGCTGGCAGCTCGAGCAGCGCGTCAAGCACGCCGAGAACCAGCTCGCGGTCGCGACCGGCGGCGACGTCGGCGACTTCCGCCCACGAACCTCCGCGCACTAGGGACTGACCCCGCAGGGGTCTGTCCCGAAGGGTCGCGTTGGGCGGACTGAAATCCAATGGGCCAGACCCCCTCCGGGGGTCAGACCCTAGACCCGGATGTCCCGGGTCCGTGGGTCGAGGAACCCGTAGAGGATGTCGACGACCATGTTGGCGAAGATGATGATCAGCGAGAGCATGATCGTGATCCCCATCGTCACGGAGTAGTCCCGGCCGGTGACCGAGATGACGAAGTAGCGGCCGATGCCCGGGATCCCGAAGATGAATTCGACGATGAAGGAGCCGGTGATCAGGAAGCCGAGCAGCGGGGCGGCCGCGGTGACGGCCGGGATCAGCGAGTTGCGCAGGACGTGCAGCCCGACGACCCTTCGCCGGCGGAGTCCCTTGGCTCTCGCGGTGCGGATGTAGTCCTGCTGCAGCGTCTCGAGCATCGAGCCGCGCACGATCCGGGCGAACAGCGTCATCGGCGCGTGGCCGAGGGCGATCGCCGGCAGGATCCAGGACTTCCAGCCGGACGCGATCCCGTTCGTCGGGAAGCCGGTGATGTCTCCCCATTTGACCGCGAAGAAGTAGATGAGCAGGGTGCAGATCAGGAAGTTCGGGATCGCGTAGCCCAGGTTGACGAACACCATGGTCACGTAGTCGACGATCGTGTTCTGCTTCAGCGCCGAGATCACGCCGAGCGGGATCCCGACGATCACGGCCCAGAGCATCGCCAGGCACCCGAGCTTGAGCGACACCGGGAAGTGCTCCTTGATCACGTCGTTCACGTCCCGGTTGCGCTGGACGAGCGACGGGCCGAGGTCGAACGTGACCACGCCCTCGACGTACCAGAGGTACTGCAGGTACCAGGGCTTGTCGAGGTGGTACTTGCGCTCGAGATTGCGCTGGATCGACGCCGGAACGGCCCGGTCCGTGGTCTGGAACGGGTTGCCCTTGATCTGCCTCATCATCCCGAAGGTGAGCAGGATGACGAGGAGGATCACGGGGATCGTCCAGAGGATCCGCCTGATGCACGAACTTCAGCATCGCCTGCCTCCGTACGTCTACCGGAATCGCTAGGCTGCCGGCACCCGGAGAGCTTTGAACGGCAGCTTGGCGACCGGGTTACCAAACGCCTAAAGAGCCCGCGGGACCCGAAGCTCGACCGCGACTCTTTCGGCAGAGACGCGGATGGCGAACCGGACCGAACAGCTCAAGCGGCTACTCGAGAAGCAGATCGTGCTGCTCGACGGCTCCTGGGGCGTCCTGATCCAGCGCGGCGTCAAGGGCGAGCAGGCCTACCGCGGCGAGCGCTTCGCCGCGCACCCGCGGGACATCGCCGGCGACCCGGACGTGCTCAACCTGACGCGGCCCGAGGTGATCCTCGACATCCATCGCCGCTACTTCGCGGCCGGGGCGCAGATCGCGACGACGAACACCTTCACCGCCACGCGGATCGGCCAGGCCGACTACGCGCTCGAGGACCACGCCGCGGAGATGAGCCTCGAGGGCGCGCGGCTCGCCCGCCGGGCAGCGGACGAGGCGGGTGGGTTCGTCGCCGGAGCGCTCGGCCCGCTGAACGTCTCGCTGTCCGTCTCGCCGAAGGTCGACGATGCGAGCTTCCGGTCGGTCACGTTCGACCAGGTGCGCGACGCGTACGCCGAGCAGATCGAGGCGCTGGTCGAAGGGGGCGTCGACCTGCTGATGGTCGAGACCGTCTTCGACACGCTGAACGCGAAGGCGGCGATCGCGGCCGCGCTCGACGTCGCGCCCGACGTCCCCCGCTGGATCTCGTTCACCGCGATCGACATCAGCGGGCGGAACCTCTCGGGCCAGACGCCCGAGGCCTTCTGGGCCTCCGTCGAGCACGCCGATCCGCTGATCGTCGGCGTCAACTGCTCGCTCGGCGCCGAGCAGATGCGCCCCTACGTCGAGGACCTCGCCCGGGTCGCGGACACGTATGTCTCCTGCCACCCGAACGCCGGCCTGCCGAACGAGTTCGGCGAGCACGACGAGCAGCCCGAGGACACGAGCCGCTACCTGCGCGAGTTCGCCGAATCCGGGCTGGTCAACGTCGTCGGCGGCTGCTGCGGAACGACCCCGGCGCACGTCGAGGCGACCGCCGCACTCGTCAAGGGTCTGGCTCCTCGTCCGGTTCCGCTGCGTTCCGAGCGGCCGAGCTTCAGCGGCCTCGAGCTGTTCGAGATCGACCGCGACACCGGCTTCGTGATGATCGGCGAGCGGACCAACGTCACCGGCTCGGCGCGGTTCCGCCGGCTCGTCGAGGCGGGCGACTACGCCGAGGCGGTCGCGGTCGCGCGCGAGCAGGTCGACGGCGGGGCGAACCTGATCGACGTGAACATGGACGCCGACCTGCTCGACGCCGACGAGGCGATGGCGACCTTCCTGAACGTGATCGCGACCGAGCCGGAGATCGCGCGGGTGCCGATCATGGTCGACAGTTCGCGCTTCTCGGCGATCGAGACCGGCCTGAAGTGCATTCAGGGAAAGGGCATCGCCAACTCGCTCTCGCTCAAGGAGGGTGAGGAGGCGTTCCTTGCGCAGGCGCGGGCCGTCCGCCGCCTCGGCGCCGCCGCGGTCGTGATGGCCTTCGACGAAGAGGGCCAGGCGGTCGAGGTCGAGCGCAAGGTCGCGATCTGCGAGCGGGCCTATCGGCTGCTGCTCGCCGAAGGCTTCCACCCGGCCGACATCGTCTTCGATCCGAACGTGCTCGCGGTCGCGACCGGGATCGAGGAGCACAACGGCTACGCGAAGGCGTTCATCGAGTCGCTGCCGCTGATCAAGCAGCGCTGTCCGGGCGCGCTCACCTCGGGCGGGATCTCGAACCTCTCGTTTGCCTTCCGGGGCAACGACGCCGTCCGCGAGGCGATGCACTCCGCCTTCCTCTACCACGCGATCCGCGCGGGGCTCGACATGGGGATCGTCAACGCGGGCCAGCTGGTCGTCTACGAGGACATCCCGCCCGATCTGCTCGAGCGGGTCGAGGACGTCCTCTTCGACCGGCGGCCGGACGCGACCGAGCGCCTCGTCGAGTACGCCTCGACCGTTGCGGGGGAGGCGACCCGGCGCGAGGTCGACCTCTCCTGGCGCGAGCAGCCGGTCGAGGGTCGTCTCTCCTACGCGCTCGTCCACGGGATCGTCGACTACATCGAGGAGGATGTCGAGGAGGCGAGGCAGACGCGCGAGCGGCCGCTGGACGTGATCGAGGGGCCGCTGATGGAGGGGATGAAGATCGTCGGCGACCTGTTCGGCTCCGGCCGCATGTTCCTGCCGCAGGTCGTGAAGAGCGCCCGCGCGATGAAGCGCGCGGTCGCCTACCTGGAGCCGTTCATGGAAGCCGAGCGCGGCGACGCGCCTCCGCGCGCCCAGGGCAAGGTCGTGCTCGCGACCGTCAAGGGCGACGTGCACGACATCGGCAAGAACATCGTCGGTGTCGTCCTCGGCTGCAACAACTACGACGTCGTCGATCTGGGCGTGATGGTGCCGGCGGAGCGGATCCTCGATACCGCCGCGGAGCAGGGCGCGAACGTCGTCGGCCTCTCCGGTCTGATCACGCCGTCTCTCGACGAGATGGTCCACGTCGCCGAGGAGATGGAGCGCCGTGGCCTGGACCTGCCGCTGCTGATCGGCGGCGCGACGACCTCGAAGCAGCACACCGCAGTCCGGATCGCCCCCGCGTACTCGCGGCCGACCGTGCACGTCCTCGACGCCTCCCGCGTGGTCGGTACGGTCTCGAGCCTCCTCGACCCGGCGCGCGCCGCCGATCTCGACCGCGAGAACCGCGAGCTCCAGGAGCGACTGCGCGAGCAGCATGCGGAGAAGACGCGCAAGCCGCTGCTCTCGCTGGAGCGCGCGCGGGCGAACCCGGTCCGCGTCTCCTTCGACGAGCTGCCGGCGCCGCCGTTCGCGGGGACGCGCCCGGTCGAGCCCGACCTCGAGACGCTCGCCCGGTATGTCGACTGGCAGTTCTTCTTCCACGCGTGGGAGCTGAAGGGGAAGTTCCCGGCGATCCTCGAGCGCCCTGAGGCCCGCGAGCTCTACGACGACGCGCTCGCACTGCTCGAGGAGATCACGAGCGGCGAGCTGCTCCGCCCGCGCGGGGTGCACGGCTACTGGGCTGCGCAGGCGGACGGCGACGACGTCCTGCTCGAGCAGGGCACGCGCTTCTGCTTCCTCCGCCAGCAGGCCGACTACGGCGACGCGCGGCCGAACCGCTGCCTTGCGGACTACGTGGCTCCTGCAGACGACGCGCTCGGCGCGTTCGCGGTCGGGATCCACGGCGCGGACGAGCTCGCGCGCCGGTACGAGCAGGAGCACGACGACTACCGCGCGATCATGGTCAAGGCGCTTGCCGACCGGCTCGCGGAGGCGTTCGCGGAGTGGCTCCACGCCGAGGTGCGGCGCGACTGGTATGCGCCGGACGAGCAGCTCTCGAGCGAGCAGCTGATCGCCGAGGGCTACCGCGGAATCCGTCCCGCCTTCGGTTACCCCGCGTGCCCCGACCACAGCGAGAAGGGGAAGCTGTTCGAGCTGCTCGGCGCCCCCGGGGCAGGCCTCGAGTTGACCGAGACCTACGCGACCATGCCCGCCGCGAGCGTCAGCGGCATCTACTTCGCGCACCCCGAGGCGCGGTACTTTGCCGTCGGTCGGATCGGGCGCGACCAGGTCGAGGACTACGCGGGCCGCAACGGCCTTACGTTCGAGGAAGCCGAGCGCTGGCTGCGCCCGAACCTCGCCTATGAGCCGAGCGAGGTGCTGCGCGTATGATCCGCGCCGTGAGAGGGGTCATTGTCGCGGTCCTCGCCCTGGGCCTGTGCGTCCCTGTCGCGCTCGCCGCCAAGGGCGACCCGCAGAAGAAGAAGACCAAGGCGGGCCAGGCGCATGCGATCGCCGCGAGCCTGCGCCGCGCCGACTTCCCGCCGACCGGCTGGCAGCAGCAGCCCAAGCCGCCGAACAAGCAGGACGAGTCGAACCCGCGCTGCTCGTACTACAACCCGGACCAGTCCGACCTCGTCGAGATCGGCAGCTACGACTCGCCCGACTTCGACCAGGCCGACGGCTCGTCGATCTCCTCGTCGTCGGGCGTGTTCGAAACCGTGGCGATGGGAAAGACCGCGTACGCCCGCGTTGGGCAGCCCGCGCTGGCAAAGTGCCTGGCCGAGCTGTTCAAGAAGGGCGCGGGCGCGACGAAGACGACGATCTTCTCGGCGGCGCCCCTGAAGTTCAAGAGCTACGGCGACCAGTTGGTCGCCTACCGCATCGTCGCCTCGGTGAAGACGCCGACCGCACCGGTGCGCGCCTACCTGGACGTGATCCTGGTCAACAAGGGCGCGACGGACATCGCGTTCCTCGGCCTTGGCATCCAGAAGCCGCTCTCGATCGTGCTCGAGCAGTCGCTTGTCGGCAAGGTCGTCGCGCGGGCGTAGACAGCCACCAGGACCTCCGAATCGCTCAGCTATCCTGCGCCGTCGGAGACGCCTCTCCCGGCGTCCGCACCCGTTGGAAGAGCGCGTTTGAGAACGACCCTGAAGCGAGGAATCGGTCGAGGCTCGGGCCTCGAGGAGAACGGCAACGGCCACGCGGTCGTACCGCCCGCTGCGCTGACGCCGATGACGCGGTACCGCGTCCCGGAGCTGCCGCGGCGCTCGGGCCTCCGCGTCGTCGGGAAGATCCTGCTCTGGCTCGCGATCGGCGTGACGATGCTCGCGGTCGCCCTGGTTGCCGGCATCTACCTCTGGTTCCACGAGAGCGTCTCCGCGATCCAGGCGCACTCGGAGGACGTGAAGTCGGCGCAGAAGTTCCTCGGCGAGCCGCCCGCCCCCGGGCACGCCGCGATCGCGCTCGTGATCGGCTATGACCACCGCGCGAACGAGGCCGCGAATACGCCTTCGCGCTCCGACACCGTGATGCTGCTCCGCGCCGACCCGGCGACGAAGAGCATCTCGATGCTGTCGTTCCCGCGCGACATGATCGTGCCGATCCACTGCCCGGGCCAGGCGATCTTCACGGCGAAGATCAACGCCGCGTACGCGAACTGCGGCGCGAAGGGGACGGTGCAGACGGTGGCCGACCTGACCGGGCTGCCGATCAACTACCTGATCACCGTCAACTTCCGCGGCTTCAAGCAGATCGTCAACCGCCTCGGCGGCGTCTGGATCGATGTCGACCGCCGATACTTCAACAACAACGCCGGTCTCTCGCCGACCTTCGGCTACGCGAAGATCAATCTCCAGCCGGGCTACCAGCTGCTCACCGGCGGCAGCGCGCTCGACTACGTGCGCTTCCGGCACACCGACTCCGACTTCTACCGCGTCGCACGCCAGCAGCAGTTCGTGAAGGCGATGAAGTACCAGCTCGCCCACAACTTCTCGATCACGAAGGTGCCGAAGATCATCGGCGCGCTGACGAAGAACATCGAGGTCGGCGCCGGCGGGGGCCGCAAGGTCTCCGGGAAGACGATCCTCAGCTACGCGTTCTTCGCCTATCACCTGCCGTCGGGCCACTTCTTCCAATCGCAGATCCAGGGCCTGACGGGCTACTCCGACCTCCGCACCGACCCGTCGAACGTGCAGGCCGCGGTCCAGGACTGGCTCCAGCCGGACGTCGAGGCGGCCCGGGTCGCGACCGCAGTCGCGCTCGGCAGAAGGTGCGGTCGAGCACGCCGACCCCGGCGCAGACGTCGATCACCGTCCTGAACGGGAACGGGATCGAGGGCGCGGCCGCCAACGCCGGCTACCTGCTCTCGCAGCGCGGCTACCGGATCGTGCCGCCGCCGGACGGCGCGACGGGCAACGCACCCCGCACGAACTACTACTCGTCCAAGGTCTACTGGAACCCGCGCGTGAAGCGTTCCGAGGCGGCGGCGAAGTCGGTCGCGAAGCTGTTCGCACCCGCCGACGCCGAGGCGATGCCGCCCGAGGTTCGTTCGCTCGGCCGGAACGCGATGATCACCGCCGTCGTCGGCTCGACCTTCCACGGGACGATCACGCCGGCGCCGCCGGTCAAGGTGCCGACGCAGCGCGAGCCGGCGCACGTGACCTCGAACCCGTACGACTCGCTGACGATGCTGAGGAAGCTCCAGCCGAAGGTGCCGGGCATCAAGCTCGAGTACCCGTCCGTGATCGAGAGCTCGTCATCGCCCGACCGGGAGAAGCCGTACTACGCCTACCGGATCCACGAGGGCGACAAGGCCGTGCGGCTCGTCTTCCGCACCGCCGGCGGAGCGTACTGGGGGATCGAGCAGACGAGCTGGGACGAGGCCCCGATCCTGACGGACAAGAGCGTTCACCACATCCTCAAGGGCCGCTCCTACGACTTCTATTACAACGGCCCCAAAGCTCCACATGATCGTCCTGCACGAGCGCGGCGACACCTACTGGGTCGTCAACTCGCTGCTCGACAACATCTCGAACGAGACGATGATCGCGATCGCCAAGGGGCTGCGACCCCTCGAGGCGAAGAAGTAGCCTTCGCCCCCGAATGGCACGGATCGCGTTCTTCGGCGCCGGGTACGCCGGCCTCGTCAGCGGGGCCTGCTTCGCAGATCTCGGCCACACCGTCGTCATCCGTGACGTCGTTCCCGAGCGGATCGAGGGGCTGCGCGCCGGGTCGCGTGCCGTTCTTCGAGCCGGGCCTCGCAGAGCTGATCGAACGCAACGCCGACCGCCTGTCCTTCACGCTCTCGATGGAGGAGGCGATCGAGGGAAGCGATTTCCTCTTCGTCTGCGTCGGCACCCCGCCGACCGCCTCGGGCGACGCGAACCTCTCCGCGGTCTGGTCGGTGATCGAGGACCTGCCGCAGGATCTCGGGCCGGTCGTGCTCGTGATGAAGAGCACCGTGCCGGTCGGGACGGGCGAGAAGGTGAGGGCAGAGCTCGACCGCCGCGGCCTGACGCAGGTCGGCTATGCGTCGTGCCCGGAGTTCCTCGCCGAGGGCACGGCCGTGCGCGACTTCCTCGAGTCCGACCGCGTCGTCGTCGGTGCGTTCGACCCGGCACACGGCGAGGCCGTCGCCGCGCTGCACGAAGCCCTCGACGCGCCGGTCGTCCAGATGGACGTCCCCTCGGCCGAGATGGTCAAGCTCGCCGCCAACGCGTACCTCGCCACGCGGATCTCGTTCATCAACGAGATCGCGAACGTCTGCGAGCTGGTCGGCGCCGACGTCGAGGACGTCGCGCGCGGGATGGGCCTCGACCGGCGGATCGGCACGCAGTACCTCCGCGCCGGGATCGGCTTCGGCGGCTCGTGCTTCCCGAAGGACGTCTCGTTCCTGAAGCTGCTCGCCGGCAACTCGGGCTACCACTTCCATCTCGTCTCGTCGGTCGTCGAGGTGAACGAGCTCCAGATCCGCCGGCCGGTCGCGAAGGTGCAGCGGCATCTCGGCACGCTGCGCGGAAAGCGTGTCGCCCTGCTCGGGCTTGCGTTCAAGGCGAACACTGACGACGTTCGCGAGGCGCCGAGCCTGGTGCTCGCCGCCCGGTTCCTGGCCGAGGGGGCACAGGTCGTCGCCTGGGACCCGGTCGTCGACGCGCAGGAGATCCTGCACGGCGTCGAGTTCGCTGACAGCGCCGCCGCTGCGCTCGCCGGCGCGGACGCCGCGGTCGTCGTCACCGAGTGGCCCGAGCTCCGCGAGCTCCCGTGGGCCGAGCTCCGCGGGACGATGCGCAACCCGCTCGTCATCGACGGCCGCAACTTCCTCGACGCCGAGGTGATGCGGACGGCCGGCTTACGCCTACGAGGGCATGGGCCGCGCGGGCTCGCCGTTCGCCGCGCTCGCCGAGACGGAGGAGCGTGTGGCTGCAAGCGTCGCCGGCAAAGCCGGCGACGCGCCCGGAAAACCGGGGCGCCGATGGCGCCCCGGGCTCCAAGCTAAGGCAGTAGTGGAAGCGATCATCCTCGCGGGCGGCAAGGCCGAGCGCATGGGCGACGCGGCCGGCGGGCGGCCGAAGTCGCTCGTCGAGATCGGCGAACGGCCCCTCGCCGCCTACCAGATCGCGCGGCTCGCGGAAGCAGGCGTCGAGCGCGTGATCGTCTCGTGCGCCGCGGGGCAGGGCGACGTCTTCACCGAGGCGCTCGGCTCGCTGGCGCCGGAGATCGTCTGCGCGGAGGAGCCGGAGCGGCTCGGCCGCGGCGGTGGGATCAAGTTCGCTGCCCGGCTGCGCGAGGAGCAGGGCGACGTCTTCGCGCTGAACGGAGACGAGCTCGTCGCGGTCGACTTCGGCGCGCTCCTCCGGCGGCACCGCGAGACCGGCGCCGCGGCGACGATCGCCGTCGCACGGCCGGCGTCGCCGTTCGGCGTCGTCGAGGTCGGCGATGACGACGTGATCACGGGTTTCAAGGAGGGCGGGCGGATCCCGTACTGGGTCAGCTGTGGCGTGTACGTCTTCTCGGGAGAAGTGATCGACCGGCTGCCGGACATCGGCGACCACGAGACGACGACGTTCCCGGAGCTGGTCGACGAGGGACGCCTGCACGCATACCGGCACGAGGGTCTCTGGCTGACGGTGAACACGCCGAAGGAGCTTCGTCGTGCGCAGGAGCACGTTGAAGATCATCCCGAATGGTTGGGGGCGTAGGATCGCGGTGCCGTGCCCCCGGACCTGTCTTCCCCGAACTTGACGGGCGTCGACCGTTTCGCCCACGACCCGCGCACGGTCGAGAAGCCGTGGGGCTCCGAGCTGATCTGGGCCCTCACCGACGTCTACGCCGGGAAGATCCTGTTCGTCAAGGAAGGCGAGTCGCTCAGCCTCCAGTTCCACAACGAGAAGGACGAGGCCTGGTACGTGCTCGAGGGCCGCGCGCGGCTCGAGCTCGGGAGGCCGGGGGAGGGGATCCTCGCGGAGGAGGTGATCGCGGCGGGCCAGGCGTTCCACTTCCCGCCCGGCACGGTGCACCGGCTGACCGCGCTCGCGGACACGCGGATCATCGAGGTCTCGACTCCACAGCTCGACGACGTCGTCCGGCTCGAGGACAACTACGGTCGAGAAGGGACCAGCGACCCCTAGCAACCGCGTCCTGCTCTGGGACGGCTGCGTCAACGTGCGCGACCTCGGCGGGCTCCCGCTCGAGGGCGGCGGTGAGACGCGGTTCGGCGTCGTCGTTCGCGCCGACTCGATCCGGACGCTGACGGACGCGGGCTGGCGCGATCTTGCGGTTTACGGCGTCCGGCTGGCCGTCGACCTGCGCGGCGACGACGAGCTTGCGGACGATCCTCCAGGCGACTCCGCAATCGAGGTGCAGCGCGAGCCGGTGCCCGGGGCGACCGTCCCGATCGTCTGGGAGTGGCCCTCGATGCTGGTCGCCTACCGCGGCCTCCTCGAGCACTTCGCGCCGCGGTTCGCCGCGACCGTGACGGTGGTCGCACGCTCGGAGACACCGGTCGTCGTCCACTGCCAGGGCGGCCGCGACCGCACGGGCCTCGCCTCGGCGCTGATGCTCCGCCTCGCCGGCGTGCCGCTCGACGTGATCGCCGCCGACCACGCGCTCAGCGACGTGAACTGGGCTCCGCAGAGCGAGCAGTGGCTGGCAGACGCGGCGGACGACCGCGAGCGCGAGCGGCGCCGGCGCGTCATCGAACCCGCCGGCGAGACCATGGCCCACGTGCTCGACGGCCTGGACGTCCGGGAGTACCTGCGGTCAGGAGGGGCAGAGAGCGGCGACCTTGACACGCTTGTGGTAAGGTTGCGGCCGTGGAGCTGACCGTCGGCGCAGCCGCGAAGCAGACGGGGTGGTCGCCCCGGATGCTCCGCTATCTCGAGGACGCCGGTCTCGTCGTGCCGCCACGGCGGCCGAGCGGCTATCGCGTCTACGGTGTCCGCGAGGTGAACCAGCTCCGCTCCCTCCGGGAGCTCCGCGCCTGCTTCGGCGTCGAGCTCTCCGATCTCGCGTTCGCCGCGCGGCTCCGCGTGGAGCCCGGTCTGCGCGACGCGGTGCACACCTGGCTTTCCGGGCGCGAGAGCGCGCTCGAGTGGGAACAGCGCAAGCACGAGCGGCTCCTCGCCGCATAACCGAAAGGAACCATGGCGACGACGAAGCGATACGACGTGAAGGACCTGGCGCTCGCCCCCGAGGGCGTCCGCCGCATCCAGTGGGCCGACCGGCAGATGCCGGTGCTGGCCGCGATCCGCGAGCGCTTCGAGCGCGAGCAGCCGCTGTCCGGCTACCGGATCTCGGCGTGCCTGCACGTGACGACCGAGACCGCCAACCTCGCGCGGACGCTGAAGGCCGGGGGCGCCGACGTGGTGCTCTGCGCCTCGAACCCGCTCTCGACCCAGGACGACGTCGCTGCCGCGCTCGTCGACGAGTACGACATCGCCGTCTTCGCGATCAAGGGCGAGGACAACGACACCTATTACTCGCACATCGAGGCCGCGGTCGACCACAAGCCGCAGCTGACGATGGACGACGGCGCCGACGTGATCGGCGTGCTGCACAGCGCCCGGCGCGAGCAGCTCGGCGACATCATCGCCGGCACCGAGGAGACGACCACCGGCGTCATCCGCCTGAAGGCGCTGGAGGCCGACGGCAAGCTCGGCTTCCCGATCATCGCCGTCAACGAGGCGAAGACCAAGCACCTGTTCGACAACCGCTACGGCACGGGCCAGTCGACGATCGACGGCATCATCCGGGCGACGAACGTGCTGCTCGCCGGGAAGCGCTTCGTCGTCGGCGGCTACGGCTGGGTCGGGCGCGGCGTCGCGTCGCGGGCCCGCGGGATGGGCGCCCACGTGATCGTCACCGAGGTCGACCCGATGCGGGCGCTGGAGGCGGCGATGGACGGCTTCGAGGTGCTGCCGATGGCGAAGGCCGCCGAGATCGGCGACATCTTCTGCACCGCGACCGGCGACAAGGGCGTGATCACCGCGGAGCACATGAAGCGGATGAAGGACGGCGCCATCCTCTCGAACACGGGCCACTTCGACGTCGAGATCGACAAGCCGGCGCTGCGCTCGCTCGCGACCGAGACGCGTCACGCGCGTGAGTTCGTCGAGGAGTTCACGATGGACGACGGCCGGCGGCTCTACCTCATCGCCGAGGGCCGCCTCGTCAACCTCAGCGCCGCCGAGGGCCACCCGGCGCTCGTGATGGACATGTCCTTCGCGAACCAGGCGCTCGGCGCCGAATACGCGGTGGCGAATGCCGCGTCCCTCGAGCGGAAGGTCTACCCGGTGCCGGACGAGATCGACCGCGAGATCGCGCGACTGAAGCTCGCGACCATGGGCATCGACATCGACCAGTTGACCGAGGAGCAGGCGAAATACCTCGCGAGCTGGGACGAGGGGACCTAGAGACCGAAAGCCCCGAGGGACAGGCACCGAGCGGTGCCTGTCCCTCGAGTCTCGCCCTTGGCGCGATAATCCAGAGCGGCGATGCGGATCGCATTCGCACTGGCAATAACGCTGGTCTCGGCGTCCGCTCTGAGCTTTGGATACCTGCTCGAGCATTCGGCGGTGCGGACCCTGCCGCCGCTCACCTTCAAGTCACCCGATCCGCTCGGTATCGCTGCTCCTGCGGACCCCGCGCTGGGTGACCGGGTTCACGAGCGAGGTCTGCGGGTGGGGGCTGTACGTCCTCGCCCTCGCGCTCGCTCCGCTCTCGATCGTCCAGGCGACCGCCGCGGGCGGGGTCGGGATCCTCGCCGTGATGCAGTCTCGGATGACCCACACGCCGCTCCGCCGGCACGAGCGGCTCGCGGTCGGGCTCTCGGTCGGCGGCCTCGCGCTGCTGGGGATCTCGCTTGCCGGCGTTCACGATGAGGGCAGCGATCCGGGGCATCTGCCGTCGCGCTCTGGACCGCCGGCTCGATCGTCGCCGCGCTCCTCGCGATTCGTCTGCTGCCGCGCGCGATCGGCGCCGGCGCCGCCTTCGGTCTCGCAGCCGGGCTCCTGTTCGCCGCGGGCGACATCGCGACCAAGAGCGCCGTGGACGGCGGGAACGTCGGTTTCTTCGCGGCCCTGATCGTCTGCTACGGCGCCGGCACCGGCGTGCTCCAGGGCGGCTTTCAGCGAGGCGAGGCGCTCGTCACGGCCGGGATCGCGACCCTGCTGACGAACGCGCTGCCGATCGTCGCCGGGATGACGATCTTCGGTGAGCCACTGCCGACCGGCTGGCTCGGCGCCGTCCGGATCGCCGCGTTCGCCCTCGTCGTCGCCGGCGCAGTACTACTCGGCGAGCACAAGCACGGCCAGCGGGGCGAGCTCGGGGATGCCGGCGCGCCGGAGGGCGAGCCGCAGCCGGCCGGCCCCTAGACTCCCGGGGTGCTCGAGCCGGAACGCATCGTCCGCCTGGACGGCGACGCCGTCGTCGTCCTCGACCAGCGGCGCCTGCCGGACGAGGAGGTCGAGCTTCGCTGCGCGACGACGCCGGAGCTCGTCGAGGCGATCCGCGCGCTGGCCGTTCGCGGTGCGCCGGCGATCGGGATCGCCGCCGCCTACGGGTATGCGGCTGCGGCTCGGCGCGGGGAGGACCTGAACGAGGCTGCGGCACTGCTCGCGGGCTCGCGGCCGACGGCGGTCAACCTTGCCTGGGCGCTCGACGAGATGCGCCGCTGGGACGGCGACCCGGCCCAGCGTGCGCAGGAGATCCATCGTGAAGAGGTGGAGCGCTGCCGGCGGATGGCCGAGCACGCGGCGAGCTGCTCGACCCGGGCACGCGGGCACTGACGCACTGCAATGCCGGCGGGCTGGCGACCGGCGGCTACGGGACGGCCGTGGGCGCGCTGCGCGCGGCCTGGGAACACGGCCTGCTCGCGCACGTGCTCGTCGACGAGACCCGGCCGCTGCTGCAGGGAGCGCGGCTGACCGCGTGGGAGCTCGAGGAGGCGGGGATCCCTTACTCGGTGATCGCGGACTCGGCCGCAGGCCTGATGATGGCCCGCGGCGAGGTGGACGCGGTGCTGACCGGCGCCGACCGCATCGCCGCGAACGGCGACACCGCGAACAAGATCGGCACGTACTCGCTCGCGGTGCTGGCCGCGCACCACGGGATCCCGCTGTACGTGGTCGCGCCCAGTTCGACCGTCGACCTCTCGACCGCGACCGGCGCCGGGATCCCGATCGAGGAGCGCTCGGGCGACGAGGTGACAGCGCGCTTCGCCGCGCAGAACCCGGCATTCGACGTCACCCCGGCGGAGCTCGTCGCCGCGATCGTCACCGAGCACGGCGTGCACCGGGCGCCCTACTCGGGTCGCTCGCCGGCGCCGTGGTGGCATGAGCCGTAGGCTCGACAGAGGCGATCAGAGAGCGGAGGTGCCGGCTTTGCCGGCGCCGGAGCGGGTATGAGGGCGATCATCCTCGCCGCGGGGTATGCGACCCGGCTTGCGCCCCTGACGGACTCGATTGCGAAGCAGCTGCTGCCGGTCGGCGGCCGGCCGATGCTCGACTGGGTCTGCGACAAGGTCGAGGAGATCAGTGACGACATCCACCTCGTCACCAACAGCCGCTTCGCGGACGACTTCCGCCGCTGGGCGGCCGGCCGAGGCGGTGTCACCGTCCACGACGACGGCACGCTCTCGAACGACGACCGCCTCGGCGCGATCGGGGACATCGCGTTCGTGCTGGAGCGGACCGGGAGCGACGACGACCTGCTCGTGATCGCCGGCGACAACCTGTTCGACTTCGAGCTGCACGGGCTCGCCGCGTTCTGGGAGATGAAGGGCGTCGCGAGCGCGCTGGCGGTCTACGACTGCCGCGACCTCGAGCTGGCGACGCATTACGGCGTGGTCGAGCTCGACGAGGACGCGCGGGTCGTCGGCTTCGAGGAGAAGCCCTCGGAGCCGACGAGCACGCTCGCCGCGACTGCGACGTACCTCTACCACCGGGAGCACGTGCCGCTCGTCGGGCGCTACCTGGAGGAAGGCAACCCGCCGGACCAGCCGGGACGGCTCGTCGCCTGGCTGTGCCGCCGCGAGCCCGTCTACGGCTACGCCTTCGACGGCGAGTGGTACGACATCGGCAGCCCCGACCAGCTGCTCGAAGCGGACAACCGCTGGCGGACACGCGTGGGCCTGCCGCCCCGCACGGAGTACTCGACGCTCAGCTGACCGGACACCGGCTGTGAGTCGTGGGACAGGCCTCTCGGCCTGTCCCGATGGCGTGAAGCCCCCTTCATCGCATCCGGCACAGACACATGCGTCCTTGTCGCCTAGCGTGGCGACATGTGCTGCTCGATCTGCTCTTCCCGCGCCGCTGTGTCGTCTGCTCCGTGCCGGGCGCCGCCCTTTGCCCGCGCTGCGCGGCTGTACTGCCGGTCATTTCGGGCCCGCTCTGCTCGAGGTGTGGGGCCCCGACCGCCTGGCCGGTCGCCCGCTGCCGCGAATGCGCGGGGCGCCGGCTTGCGTTCGCCTCCGCCCGGGCAGCGGTCGAGTACGACCCTGCGGTGCGAGCCGTAGTCTCCGCCTGGAAGGAGCACGGCCTCCGAGGGCTTGCCCCGCTCGCGGCAGCGGTGGTCGCCGAGGTCGTCCAGCCGCCCTGCGCACAACTGATCGCGTTCGTCCCGCCCGACGGCGACCGCAGCCTGAGCCGCGGGCACCATCCGCCCGAGCGTCTCGCCCGCGAGCTCGCCCGGCTCTGGCAGCTGCCGGTCGCTCAGCTCCTACGCCGGACGCGCCCGCTGCGCCCGCAGCGAGGCCTCCCCCGCGACGCGCGCGGGCGGAATGTTCGCGGAGCCTTCCGGGCCGAGCCCGTCCGCGGGCGCGTACTGCTCGTCGACGACGTCTATACGACCGGGTCGACGGTCGCCGCCGCAGCGTCCGCGCTCCGCGCCTCGGGCGCCTCCTCGGTCGATGTAGTCACCTTCGCGCGTGCGGTGCGGAGGTGAGATCGACTAGATTCCAGAGGAGAGACCGCTTCCCAAGGGGGACCGAGATGCGCTTGCAGGTGAAAGGCAAGAACGTCGAGGTGAGCGAGGCGATCCGGACCTATGCGGAGGAGAAGCTCGGCCGTCTCGATCGGCAACTCGCCGATCCGACCCGCGTCGAGCTCGAGCTCGCCGTCGAGAAGAACCCCTCGATCTCCGCGAACCATATCGCCGAGGCGACGGTCTGGACGAAGGGCCCGGTGCTGCGCGCGAAGGAGGCATCGAGCGACATGCGCGCGTCGATCGACCTGCTGGTGGACAAGCTCGAGCGGCAGGTTTCGCGCTACCGGGAGAAGAGACAGGACCGTCGCCACGGAGATCCGCACCACCGGAACGCCAACAGCCAGAGCGCCGCCGAGGCAGGCGCCCACAAGATGACCAACGAGGAGGGCGGGCCCGTGATCGTGAAGACGAAGCAGTTCTCGCTGCACCCGATGAGCGCCGAGGAGGCGGTCAACCAGCTCGAGCTCGTCGGGCACGACTTCTTCGTCTTCCGGAACGAGGAGTCGAACGAGATCAACGTCGTCTACCGGCGCAACGACGGCGGGTACGGCCTGATCGAACCCGGCTAGGTGGGGTTCTTCCGGCGCAGCGAGCCGCTCCACGAGCGACTTGCCCGCGAGGCTGGGCTCGGGGCGCAGCCCGCTCCGGAGCCGCCGCCGCTCGGGTGGATGGAGACCGGGATCCACGGTGTGCCGCGGCAACGCCAGTGGGACGCCGTGGTCACCGTCGAGGCGGAGGGCGTCGTGGGTGACACGGTCCACTTCGTTGCGCTCCCCGACGACACGCTGCTGGTCGAGGAGGAGGTCGACGCAGAGCCGCTCGCGTCGGCGCTCGACGACGCCGTCGACCCGCCCTACCGTGCGGAGGCCGTCCGTCGCTCCGAGACGCAGTGGGCGGTCGGCATCCGCCAGATCGAGGTCTTCGACCTCGGTGAAGACTCACCGCAAGGGCAGGACTTGACCCTCACCTGGCGCGACGGCTCGCACGAGCTCCTGGTCGACGGAATCCAGGAGTTCGGGTCGGTCCCGGCGCTCGACCGGTTCGCCGAGGGCCGCGGCGGGTCCTACGTCGTCCAGGGTCACCGTCTGGTCGACAACCTCTGGGAGGTGCGCGTGTCCCCGCTCTAGCGGGGCGGGCTGATCAGCGAGGTCAGCGTGACCCAGGCGATCGAGCCGACGCGGTAGACCTGTGCGTAGCTGAGCCCGTTCGTCTCGACCGCGCCGAGCAGCGCAGTCCGCAGGGCCCTGTCCTTCCCGCTGAAGAGAAACCGCCCGCGGAGCGTGCCGCCGAGACGGTAGAGGAGGATGTTCCCGGCGTAGTCGAGCATCTTCGCCTGGGCCGGGATCGAGAACCGCTGCACGCGGGCGCCGTTGTGCACCTCGATCTTGCCTCCAGACAGCTGCACGACGAGCCCCCGGCCGCCGAGCGCGAACTCCTGAACCGCCCCCGGCCGGAACGTGTACGTCTGGAGCACCGCGCCGCGCGGGCTGAGCACGTAGCACTTGCCGCCGCGCACGAAGACGGCCACCTGCTGGCCGTACGAGGTCAGGTTCGTGACCTGCCCGGGCGCCTGCCACGTGTACAGCCGGCGGCCGTTGAAGGAGAGCACCTTGACGGTCGAGCGGACCGCGTACGGCAGCACCCACTCGGAGCCGGTTCCGAGCACGATCGGCGGCGGCGCATCGACGCCAACCTCCTGGAACTCGAGCCGCCGCTCGGTCGGCCGGGTCGGCGTCGCCGTGTAGAGGATCCAGTCGCGCAGGTTCCCTCCGGTATACGCGAGCCAGAGCACACGGTCGTTCGCGACGGCGATATCGGTAACACCGCTTCCCGTCGAGGCACCCTCGGAGCAAAAGTCGTCGGTGTGGCGCCCGAGCTTGTGTACGCCGCGAGTCACCAGATCCCAGAACTCGACGTGCGGCCCGCAGTGGCCCGGGTACGGGCCCGAGAGGAAGGCGACGTTCGACCCGCTGCGCGCCAGGCCCAGTACCCGGCCGGGGCTGATCACCACCCGGTCCGCCCTCGCGCCCGATGCGACGCTTGCCGTCAAAGCCGCCGCGGCCAGCGCGAGCAGGATGCGCACGGCCGAACTGTAGCCCGGCAGCGCAGCGGCTACCCTGTACCGGCATGTCCGGTCAGGATCTCGGCGCTCTCGAGAAGGTACTGCGGGTCGGCGAAGGCCGGCGCGTCAAGCGGCTTGCCGGCCAGGCGGCCTACGTCGCCACGCTCGAGCCCGACTTCGAGAAGCTCTCCGACGCCGAGCTCGCAGCGAAGACCGTCGAGTTCAAGCAGCGGCTCGAGAACGGCGAGTCGCTCGAGGAGCTCCTCTTCGAGGCCTTTGCCGCCGTCCGCGAGGCGGCGAAACGCGCCCTCGGCCAGCGGCCCTTCGATGTCCAGGTGATGGGCGGAATCGTCCTCCACGAGGGCGACATCGCCGAGATGAAGACCGGTGAGGGCAAGACGCTCGTCGCCACGCAGCCCCTCTACCTGAACGCGCTGACGGGCAGCGGCGTCCACCTGGTCACGGTCAACGACTATCTCGCCAAGCGCGACGCCGAGTGGATGGGGCCGGTCTACGCCAAGCTTGGCCTCCGTAGCGCCCACATCGAGAACCTGATGCCCTTCTCGGAGCGGCTGGAAGCCTACGCGGCCGACATCACCTATGGCACCAACTCGGAGTTCGGCTTCGACTACCTCCGCGACAACATGGTCGTCTCGCTCGACCAGTGCGTCCAGCGCAGCCACGAGTACGCGATCGTGGACGAGGTCGACTCCATCCTCGTCGACGAGGCGCGGACGCCGCTGATCATCTCGGGCGAGCCGGAGACGGCCGCGCAGGTGTACGTCGACTTCGCGCGGATCGCGCCGACGCTGGTCGGCTTCCCGCAGCCGAAGGCACAGGCGGGCGGCGGTCCGGTCGAGGAGCAGATCCCGCCCGGAACCGACTTCCTCTTCGACGAGAAGTTCAAGACGGTCGCGCCGATGGAGTCGGCGATCGAGAAGGTCGAGCGCGCGCTCGGGATCGACAACCTGTACGCGCCGCAGAACGTCCAGCTCGTCAACCACCTGAACCAGGCGCTGAAGGCGCAGGCGCTCTACCAGCGCGACGTCGACTACGTCGTCCAGGACGGCGAGGTGAAGATCGTCGACGAGTTCACCGGCCGGATCATGGAAGGCCGCCGCTGGTCCGAGGGCCTCCACCAGGCGGTCGAGGCGAAGGAAGGACAGCGCATCCAGGAGGAGCACGTCACCCTCGCGACGATCACCCTCCAGAACTACTTCCGCCTCTACGAGAAGCTCGGCGGCATGACCGGCACCGCGAAGACCGAGGAGAAGGAGTTCGTCGAGATCTACGGGATGCACGTCGTCGAGATCCCGACCAACCGTCCGGTCACCCGCAACGACGAGAACGACTTCATCTACAAGACGAAGGACGGGCGTTTCAAGGCGGTGATCGAGGACATCAAGGAGCGTCACGAGCGCGGGCAACCGGTGCTCGTCGGCACGATCGCGGTCGAGACCTCCGAGTACCTCTCCGCTCTGCTGTCGCGCGCCGGGATCAAGCACAACGTCCTGAACGCGAAGGAGCACGCGCGCGAGGCGGAGATCATCATGGACGCCGGGCAGATCGGCGCGGTCACGATCGCGACGAACATGGCCGGCCGCGGCGTCGACATCAAGCTCGGTGAGGGCGTGATCGACCTCGGTGGCCTCTACGTGCTCGGCACCGAGCGCCACGAGGCACGCCGCATCGACAACCAGCTGCGCGGCCGCTCGGGGCGCCAGGGCGACGCCGGCGAGTCGCGCTTCTACCTCTCCGCGCAGGACGATCTCGTCCGCCTGTTCGCCGGCGACCGGATCTACCGGATCATCGAGCGCTTCAAGATCCCGGACGACCAGCCGATGGAGGCGAAGATCCTCTCGCGGCAGATCGAGTCGGCGCAGAAGAAGGTCGAGGAGCAGAACTTCGTCGCCCGCAAGAACGTCCTCAAGTACGACGACGTGATGAACAAGCAGCGCGTCGTCATCTACGAGCAGCGGCGCCGCGTCCTCGAGGGCGACGACTTCTCCGAGGAGATCAGGAGCTGGGTCGACGAGGTCGTCGAGCGCTCCGTCGCCGCGTTCATCGACCCGGAGACCAATCAGGTCGACCTCGAGGCGCTGGCCGGGCACATGCAGCAGCTCTACAACAGCGAGATCACCGCCGAGGAGCTGCGCGAGGACAAGATCACCGACCGCACCGGCCTGGTCGAGGAGTTCGTCGAGGACGCGCGCGAGGAGTACGCGGCGAAGGAGGAGGAACTCGGCTCCGACCTGATGCGCGAGCTCGAGCGCTTCGTGATCCTCCAGGTCGTCGACCAGCGCTGGCGCGAGCACCTGGAGAACATGGACTACCTGCGCGAGGGCGTCGGGCTGCGCTCGCTCGCTCAGAAGGACCCGCTCGTCGAGTACACATCCGAGGGTCACGCCATGTTCCTGGAGCTGAACGCGCTGATCCGCGAGGAGGTGCTCGGCACGCTCTTCCACGCACAGCTCGCGCCCGAGGACACCGAGCAGCTGCGGATGGCGCAGGAGCAGAACGCGATGATGGCCGGGAACGGTGGGCTCTCGTACGAGCACGAGCAGTCGCTGGGCGCGGACGCCATCGCCGGCGCGCTCGGCGGGGGAGCGACCTCCGTCACCACGCTCCAGGCGCCGGCGCAGCGCACGGCCGGCGAGTACGACAAGGTCGGCCGTAACGACCTGTGCCCGTGCGGCTCGGGCAAGAAGTTCAAGAAGTGCCACGGCGCATAGCGGCGCCGGAGCCGCCTCTCACCGACGGCGTCATCCTCCTCGAGCCGATCTCGGAACGGCTCGTTCCCGACTTCCAGGCGCTCGCGGATGACCCGGACGTCCTGCGCTTCACACGCGTGCCGGAACGGCGCGATGCGCGCTTCGTGGCCGGCTGGGTCGCGGGCTACGCGCAGGGCTGGGAGGACGGCGCGCGAGCCGGGTTCGCGCTCGTCGAACCCGACGGCGGATCCTTTCTCGGCATGTGCGGGCTGATCCGGATCGACTGGGAGGCCTCAGAGGCGGAGATCGGCTACGTCGTCGCACCCTTCGCCCGAGGACGCGGCCTCGCCCCGCGGGCGATCGAGCTCGTCTCGCGCTGGGGGCTCGACGAGCTCGGCCTGGCGCGGATCGAGGCCGTGATCGACGTCGACAACGAGGCGTCGCGAAAGGTGGCTGAGCGCGTCGGCTACAGACGGGAAGGCGTCAGGCGTTCGTCGTACTTCAAGGACGGGCTTCGCGCCGACATGGCGATCTTCTCGCTGCTGCCCGGCGACCTGGGCTAGACGACGCCGGCGCCGACGCCTCCGTGCCGATTCTGCGCCGAGTTGTCCAGCGCGCCCGGCGACGGCTGATCGCTCGGCTAGGCTTGCCGCATGGCCGAGGCCGTCGAAGCCCCGCTCGACCAGCAGCTCGAGGAGATCGGGACCCAGCTCGCCTGGGTCCGTGATTACCTTTGACCCTGATCGCCTGACCGGCCGCGCGGCCGAGCTCGAAGAGGAGATGGGCGCCCCGGGATTCTGGGACGACCAGCAGCGTGCGGCGGGGATCTCGACCGAGCATTCGCGCGTGACGAGGCGCCTCGAGCGCTACCGGCGGCTCGCGCAGGAGTACGAGGACGCGGCGGAGCTCGCGGCGATGGACGGCGACATGGCGGACGAGATCGCCGCCTCGCTCGGCCCGCTGCGCGCCGAGCTCGCGCGCCTCGAAGAGGAGGCGCTCTTCACCGGCGAGTACGACGCCGGCGACGCGGTCGTCACGATCCACGCCGGCGCCGGCGGCACCGACTCCCAGGACTGGGCAGAGATCATGCTGCGGATGTATCTCCGCTGGGCCGAGTCCCGCGGCTTCCAGACCGAGCTGATCGAGGCGAGCCCGGGGGAGGAGGCGGGCCTCAAGTCGGCGACCTTCACCGCGCGCGGTGAGAACGCGTACGGCCTTTTCAAGGCCGAGCGCGGTGTTCACCGGCTCGTCCGACTGAGCCCGTTCGACCAGGCGCACCGCCGGCACACCTCGTTCGCGCAGGTGATCGTCAGCCCGCTGCTGGCCGACGACGCTGCGACCGAGATCGACGAGGCCGACCTGCGGATCGACACCTACCGCGCGAGCGGCGCCGGCGGCCAGCACGTGAACAAGACCGATTCGGCGGTGCGGATCACGCATATCCCGACCGGGATCGTCGTCCAGTGCCAGAACGAGCGCTCCCAGACGTCGAACAAGCAGACCGCGCTCCGCATCCTGCGCTCACGCCTGGCCGAGCGCGAGGCCGAGGAGCGCGAGGCTGAGCTCGCGAAAGAACGAGGCGCCGTGCAGGAGGCTGACTTCGGAAGTCAAATCCGAAGCTACGTGCTGCACCCGTACCAACAGGTGAAGGACTTGCGGACGGGCCACGAGGTCGGCAACGCGCAAGGGGTCCTCGACGGCGATCTGGACGGATTCGTCCACTCGTACCTGCTCGCGCGGGCCGCAGGAAAGGCGGTCTAGCCGTGGACTCGGATAGACTGGCAGCTCCCCTGACCGGCGCGGCCCCGGCCTTGGCCGTCCTCGGATTTTCGGTGCAGGAAGACGAACTTCAGATCCAGCCACCCGTAGCTCTCGCGGAGCCCGAGTCGCGCCCCCAGTCGGCAGCCTCTGCCGCCGGGGCGATGATCGTGTTCGAAGCGGTGACGAAGGTCTACGACCCGGACGTCGTCGCGCTCCGCGACGTCTCGTTCGTGATCGAGAAGGGCGAGTTCGTCTTCGTCGTCGGAGCGTCCGGCTCCGGCAAGTCGACGCTGATCCGCCTCCTGCTCAAGGAGCTCGAGCCGACTCGCGGCCGGATCCTCGTAGGCGGCCGCGACCTCTCGCGGCTGAAGCGCTCGAGCGTGCCGCTCCTCCGCCGCAACATGGGCTGCGTCTTCCAGGACTTCAAGCTGCTCCCGAACCGCACCGCCGCCGAGAACGTCGCCTATGCGTTGAAAGTGCAGGGCGAGCGGCCGGAGCAGATCCGCAAGAAGGTGCCCGAGGCACTCTCGCTCGTCGGCCTCGCCCACAAGGCGACGAGCCAGCCCGACGAGCTGTCCGGCGGCGAGCAGCAGCGGGTCTCGATCGCCCGCGCCGTCGTCAACCACCCGCCACTCCTGATCTGCGACGAGCCCACCGGCAACCTCGACCCCGACACCTCCGTCGGAATCATGCAGCTCCTCTACCGGATCAACCGCGCGGGGACGACCGTCCTGATGGTCACCCACGACCGCGAGATGGTCGACAAGATGCGCAAGCGCGTGATCGCCCTCGACGAGGGCCGCCTCGCGCGCGACGAGCGGCGCGGGGGGTACACGACCGAATGATGCGCCTGCGGATGATCATGAGCGAGGCATGGCGGTCGCTGACGGCGAGCATGTCCACGACCATCGCCGCGACGATGACCGTGCTCGTCGCGCTCTTCGTCCTCGGGTCGACGATCGGCCTCGGGACGTGGGTGCTCTCCTACCGCGACCACATCAAGAAGCAACTGCTCGTCAAGGTCTACTTCAAGCTCGACGCGACCCCGCGGCAGATCAACCGGGTAGGCGCGAAGTTCGATCCCAAGATCAACCCGCTGATCCAGAAAATCGTCTTCGTCCCGAAGGCGGAGGCGCTTGCGCGGATGAAGAAGCGGGCGCCCGAGTTCTTCAAGGGCGGCCTTTCCTACAACCCGCTGCCGGACGCCTACGAGATCACGCCCAAGCAGGGTGAGTACATCTCGCAGATCAGCGACCAGCTGAAGCCGGCGCCACCGGGCGTGGACGAGGTGAACAACGGCGGCAAGACCTCGAAACGCGTGCTGCGGGTCGGAGGGGTGATCTCGATCGTCTTCCTCGTCGGCGTGATCCTGCTCGTGATCGCCTCGACGATGCTGATCGCGAACACGATCCGGCTGTCGATCTTCTCGCGGACGACGCGAGATCGAGGTGATGAAGCTCGTCGGCGCGACGAACTGGTTCGTCCGCGGGCCGTTCATGGTCGAGGGGCTGCTGTGCGGCCTGGGCGGCGCCTTAGCCGCCGTGATCCTGCTGATCCTCGGCAAGGCCGTGGTGCTGCCGCTGATCGACATCGGGCACTCGAAGGACGCACATGCGATGCCGTTCGCGCTGAACGCGCTGATCCTGCTCGGGATCGGGCTCCTGCTCGGCGTCTCCGGCACCGCGCTGACGCTGCGCCGCTTCCTCCAGGTCTAGCCTGGAACCCGTTCGCACCGTCGTCGAGATCGCGAGCCGAGGGAAGCTCGTCGTCGGCGAGCCGTACTTCTCGCCGGGGACGCCGATTCCCCTCGACCGCAAGTCGCTCAGGGGCGCCGAACGGGGGGAGCTCGCCGTCGTCGCGAGCGGCCGCGGCCGGGCGAAGGTCGAGCGCGCGCTCGGGCCGGCCGACCGGATCGAGAACGTGCTCGAGGGGCTGCTCGTCGAGCGCGGTGCGCGGCAGGAGTTCGAGCCGTTCGAGCCGCCGCCCCTGAGCACCGAAGGCCGCACGGACCTCCGCGAGCTGACCACCTTCACGATCGACCCCGACACCGCGAAGGATTTCGACGACGCGATCTCGGTCGTCCGCGAGGGCGACGGCGTGCGCGCATGGGTGCACATCGCGGATGTTTCGCACTTCGTCGCGCCCGGCTCGCCGCTCGACCGCGGCGCCGCGGGGCGGGCGTTCTCGACCTACGTGCCGGGCCTCGTCGCGCCGATGCTCCCGCCCGAGCTCTCCAACGATCTCTGCTCGCTGAAGCAGGACGTCGACCGGCTCTGCGTCACGGTCGAGTTTCCGCCGGACGGAGAGCCGAACTTCTACCCCTCGGTGATCCGCAGCAACGCCCGGCTGACCTACGGCCAGGCACAGCGTCGCGAGGTGCCCCCCGGCGTCGCCGGCGAGCTCGAGCTCGCGGCCGCATACTCCGCAGAGCTTCGCCGGCGCCGCTTCACCCGCGGGGCGCTCAGGGTCGTCCGCCCCGAGCTCGAGTTCGAGTTCGACGGCGAGGGCGGCGTCGCCTCGGCGATCTGGCAGGGCGAGGCGGAGTCACATGCCCTGATCGAGGAGCTGATGATCATCGCGAACGAGGCCGTCGCTGGCCTGCTGGCCTCGCGGCGCCGCGAGGCGCTCTACCGCGTCCACGAACGGCCCGACCCGCAGGCGGTCGAGCTCCTGCTCGCGAAGCTCGCCGAACTCGATGTCCCGACGCCGCCCGCTCCGGACGACCTCACCGCCGGCGACGGCGGCGCACCTCGTCGCCCAGACGAGCGAGCTCGTCACCGAGTACGTCGAGCGCTCGGGACGCGGCCGCGAGGCCTTTCCGGCACTCGTGCTCCGGAGTCTCAAGCAGGCGCGGTACGACCCCCGCAATCTCGGCCACATGGGTCTCGCGAGCACCGCGTACTGCCACTTCACGAGCCCGATCCGTCGCTACCCGGACCTCGTCGTCCACCGCGCGCTTCTGCACGAGCTCGGTGCGGCTGACGAAGCGGCGCCACAGGACCTCGGCGACCTCGCCGAGCACACCTCCGCCCGCGAGCGGGAGGCGGCGGAGATCGAGTACGCCGCCGACGACATCTGCCTGGCCTGGCTTCTGGAGCGGGTGCTGTTCGAGCGGGGGTGGGAGGAGCCGTTCGAGGGAGAGGTCTCGGGCATGATCCCGTCCGGCCTGTTCGTGCGCTTCGGGGAGGTCTTCGAGGGCTACCTGCCCGCTCGCCGTCTGACAGGCGACTATTTCGAGTTGAACACGCTGGGCACCGCGCTCGCCGGGCGGCGCGGGGGAGGGGTCTTCCGGCTCGGTGACCCGATCGCCGTGCGCGTCGAGGAGATCCGGCGCTGGGAGGGGAAGATCGAGCTCTCGTTGGGGACGCCCGGCGGTCAGGAGGGCTCGCGGCCGAGCAGGATCGCGCGCTTGCGGAACTCGTAGAGGCCGTCGAACAGGGGCGCGGCGAGGGCGAGCAGGTCGTCGTCTCCCCGGACCATGGACAGGCCGCGCACGAGCACGTCGAGGCCGGTTGCCTCCGGAGCGTCGTAGCGTTCGTCGGCGAGGTCGGCTTCGTGGACGATGTGCGCGATGTCCCAGAGGACGGGGTCGTCGAGTTCGTACCGGCGAAGGAACGCCTCGAAGCTGCACTCGCCGTTGTGGTGAGAGAGCTCGACGTCCCCGATGTCGAACGGGGTCGCGCCGTCTGGGATCTCGTCGGGGTCGTCGACGAACACGAACTCCGCCTCTGCGTCGATGAAGCGACGGATCAGCCAGGCGCACGCGGCGCGGTCGACATGACAGTGCGCGCGCGTGGCCCACTTCACGGTGCGACCTCCTCGACCACCTGCGCCAGCGCCTCGATCGCCTGCTGGGCCCGTTCGCGCTCAGGTGGGGGGAAGTAATCGCGCGCTCGGATTCGGCGAAGCTCCCGTCGCAGCCGGGCCAGGGAGCGGCGGCGGTTTCCCGGTGCCTGATCGGTGACGTGCTCCGCATCGGCGATCAGCGCCGTGTATTCAGAGCCGATCGTCGTGGCCATTCGCGCGGCCAGCTCCCGCTCCTGGGCGCGGCTTGCCGGCTCGCCGACCCAAAGAGTCGCCTCGCCATGCGCCTCGACGATCTCGCCCGCGAGCCACTCGAACTGTTCGCGGTTTCGCCGGTCGAGCGGCAAGGCGACGAGTCCGTCGAGGAGCTGCGCCGCGCCGAGCCGGCGGAGCTTACGCCAGACGGCGATCCGTGGCGTTGAGGGCTCCCGTGGGAGCCGGTAGGCGAGGAGCACCCACTGTGCACGTGATTCTTTAGACTGTGTAACCACGGTTGCTCAAGTCGAGCATAGACGAGAAGGGAGACGAGGATGAAGTGGGTGACCCGCGAACGGCCGAAGACAGATCGCATAGCGTGCCCGTGGCTGATCGAGAAGTTCATCGATCCCGAGGCCGAGTTCCTCTACGTGCCCGCCGACCAGGTGCTGGAGGTCGCCGAGCGCGAGGGGGCGCATTCCTATGACGCCCCGGATGCCCGCTACACGCACCGCGACGGGCTCTGCTCGTTCGAGGTGCTGGTCGAGGAGTACGAGCTCGATGATCCGGCATTGAAGCTGCTGGCGCGGATCGTGCACGGGGCGGACGTCGCTGACGACCGCGACGCGACGCCGCAATCGCGCGGGCTCCTCGCGGTCGCGGAAGGGTTCCACCTGCTCGAGCTCGGTGACCATCGCCAACTCGAGCTGTCGCTTCCGGTCTACGACGCGCTCTACGCCTGGTGCCGCCACGAGGTGGAGAGCGGTAGCGTCGGCTGATGCCGCTCGAACCGGTCGGGTTCGTCTCGCTGCCGCCCGGCCGCGATGCGGGCTTCGACCACGCAGACGTCTACACGCCGGAGCGCCGCATCTACGTCGCCAACACCGGCGCGGATCGGGTCGACGTCGTCGACTGCGCCGACCAGCGGCACCTGCGGTCGCTGCCGGACCTCCCCGGGGTCGCCGGCGTCCTGATCGATGCGTCGGACGATCTCCTGTTCACGTCGGACCGGGGTTGCGCCCGCGTCAGCGTCTTTCGGTGCTCGGACGAGGAGGTCCTCGGCCGGGTAGCCGTCGGCCCGCACCCGAACGGCCTCGCCTACGACCGCGCCTCGCGGCGCCTGTACAGCTTCAACCTCGGCGAACCGCTCGGCGAGAACTGCTCTGCCTCGGTGATCGACGTCGGCAGCCTCGAGGTGGTCGCCGAGCTGCCGCTGCCGGGACGGCCTCGCTGGGCGGTCTACGACGAGGAGCGGCAGGTCGTCTACGCGAACATTCGCGACCCCTCCGTGATCGCGATCATCGACTGCGGACGAGTCGAGATCGCCAAGGCATTCGAGGTTCCGAGCGACGGTCCGCACGGTCTCTGGCTGGACGGCGCCAGGCTCCTGTGCGCCGCGGACGGCGGGCACCTGGTTGCACTCGATCGCGACACTGGGACCGTGCTCCAGTCACTACCGCTGCCGGGCGTCCCCGATGTCGTCTGGCACGACGCCGAGCTTCGGCGGCTCTACGTCGCGGTCGGCGAGCCCGGCGTGGTCTGCACCTTCTCGACCGATGGAGATCTGGCGCAGCGTGGGATGACCGAGACGGAGGCAGGCGCCCACACGCTGACGGTCGATCCCGTCTCGCACCACGTGTACGTCTTCTGTCCCGAGCGGGGCGGCGCAGCCGTGTACGCGCCGAGCTAGCCGATGCTCGGCCTGAGCGCGGACGCGAGACGACTGATCGCGGTCCAGGCGTTCCGGGCGGTCGCCTACGGGCTCGGCGCCGTTCTGATCGGCGAGTCGCTCGCCCGCCGCGGCCTCTCCGGAGCGGAGGTCGGGGGCGTGCTCGCCTCGCTGCTGGCAGGAGCCGCAGTGGTCTCGGTCTTGCTGGCCCGGTACGGCGATCGGCTCGGCCGGCGGCGCTGCTACCGGATCCTGCTCGTCACGATGGCGGCCGCCGGAACGGCCTTCGCGCTCACCGACTGGCTGCCCGCACTCGTCCTGGTCGCCCTGACCGGGACGCTCTCGCCCGATGTCGTCGAGTCCGGGCCCTTCACCTCGCTCGAGCAGGCGATGCTGCCACACGCCGGACCCGATCCGACGCGGCTCTTCGGCATCTACAACAGCGTCGCCACCCTCGCGGGATCGGCCGGGGCGCTGATCGCGATCGTCGGAACTTCTCCGCGCTGGCTGCTCGCCTACCCCGTAGCCGCTGCCGCCGGCCTGCTCGCGAGCGCACACCTGTCACCGGTCGTCGAGCAGGGGCGCGAGCTCGAGGCCGAGCCGCGACCGCCGCTCCAGCGCTCGCGCGGAATCGTCCGCCGCCTCTCTGTTCTCTTCGCGCTCGACAGCTTCGGCGGAGGGCTCGTGCCCCAGACGCTGATCGCGTACCTGTTCACACGCAAGTACGGCGCCTCGCCGGAGACGCTGGGGATCGTCTTCTTCTCGATCGGCATCCTCCAGGCGGTCTCGTTCCAGATCGCGGTCAGGCTCGCCGGCCGCTTCGGGCTGCTGATCACGATGGTCTTCAGCCATCTGCCCTCGAACGTCCTCCTGATCGGAGTCGCGTTCGCGCCCAACCTGCCGACCGCGATCGCCCTCCTGCTCGCCCGCTTCGCGCTCAGCCAGATGGACGTCCCGGCACGGCAGGCATACGTCGTCGCGGTCGTCGATCCCAGCGAGCAGACCGCCGCGGCCGCTTACACGAACGCGGCCCGCTACCTGACCAGGCCGCTCGGCCCGATCCTCGCCGGTGCGGCTGTGCGATCCGGCCTCGGCCTACCGTTCCTGTTCGCCGGCACGATCAAGATCGTGTACGACGTCTGCCTCTACTTCGGCTTCCGGAATGTCCCGCTCGCCCAGGCTCCAGCATCGGATGTACGTCCAGTAGCTTGATGTCAGTTTGACCGACTCACCTCGAACCGCGCTGGACCAGGGTCTGGAGGATGGGCTGACGTGGGCGCAGGCACATCTTGCTGACCGGGCTCGACTTGGTCGCGTTGCCAGAGCCCACACCGCCGCCGAGGTCGTCGCAAACCTCGACCCGACCTTCCAGATGCCCGATGGCGTAACCGATTCGGTCGCCTACTGGAGCGGCTTCGCCCACGGAGTGCAGCGAGTCCTCCGCGCCACTGTCGGCGATTCCACCCCCCACGCCTAGGGCTCCTTGCGCTGCCCGGCTGACCGGGAAGCGCAAAGGTTCCCTGGGGTCACGCGGGTTGGGAGACGTGCATGGATTCAGGAGACTCGATCGGGCAAGAAGGCTTCTGGCTTGTTGCGAGTACTCGTCATCGCTGCTCTTGCGGTCTTGCTCGTCGGTTGTAACGGCGGCACGGTTGATCGTCAGGCGCTCACCAACGACGCAGCGACCCTGGACTCGATCGCTTGCGAAGGCGCACTGCTTGCGCACAACGCCGCTCGCGGGAAAACGACCGCCAACTTCACGCGCGAGCAGGCCGAGGAGCTTGCCATCCAGGCGTCGAACCTCGCGGACGCCCTCGCGAAGCGGCCGGCACTCGCGTCCATCGAGCAGAGGGTTCGAGCGAAGGCAAGGCACGCCGCGAGGGTGTCGGCGACCCTGCACCGCCTGCAAGACAACCCGTCCGATCGCGAGGTCGCGGAGACGGTCGAGGGGCAGCTGGCGAGCCTCGGCGGCTGTCCGTGAACAAGGTTTTTGGCCTGGCGCTCGGCATCCTCGCCGCGATCGGAGGCTTCGTCGACATCGGCGACCTCGTTTTCAACACCGCCGCCGGCGCGGCGTTCGGCTATGAGCTCGCGTGGGTGATCCCGGTGGGCGTGCTCGGGATCATCGTCTACTCCGAGATGTGCGGGCGTGTGGCCGCGGCGTCGGGCAAGGCGGTCTTCGACGCGATCCGCGAGCGTGTCGGGTTCAAGGCTGCACTCGGAGCGCTCGTCTCGTCGGAGGTCGTGAATCTCATGACGCTCGCCTGCGAGATCGGCGGCGTGGCAATCGCATTGCAGCTGCTCTCGGGACTTCCGTACCGCTGGTTGATCCTCCTCGCCGTGGTCGGGCTCGTCGTGATCATCTGGGTGACGTCGTTCCAGTGGATCGAGCGGCTCTTCGGGTACGGCGGGCTTTGCATGCTCGTATTCGCCGTTGCGGCGGTGAAGGTGAGCCCGGACTGGGCCGAGGTCGCTAAGGGCTTCATCCCGCACATCGCCCAGAACGACACGACCCTGTACCTCTACTTCGTGATCGGCCTCCTCGGAGCGGCGATGACGCCGTACGAGGTCTACTTCTACTCGTCCGGCGGCGTCGAGGAGGAGTGGGGGCCGAAGGACATCGGCATGAACAGGGCGAACGCGATCGTCGGCTACGCGCTTGGCGGCACGCTGTCGATCGCATTGATGATCGTCGGCGCGACGGTTTTCCTCGGGCACGGCATCTCGCCCGAGCATCTCGGCACGATCGCACTCGGCGCCGGGGATCCTCTGGGCAAGGTGGGCTTGCTACTCGCGATCGTCGGCATTCTCTTCGCCGTAGGCGGGGCGTCGATCGACACCGTGTTCGCGGGCGCCTACAACCTCGCCCAGTTCTGCGGGTGGGAGTGGGGGCGCTACCGGCATCCAAAGGGCGCGCCGCGCTTCGCGCTGACCTGGTTCGTCCTGCTCGTTCTCGCGATGGGAATCGTCATGACCGGCGTCGATCCGGTCGTGCTCACCGAGTACGCGGTCATCTTCTCGGTCGTGGCGCTCCCGCTCACCTACCTCCCAATCCTGCTGGTCGCAAACGACCGCGCGTACATGGGCCGGTACGGCAACGGGCGGTTTGCAAACGTGCTCGGGGTGATCTACCTCGTCGTGATCATGGTCATCTCCCTGTCGGCAATACCGTTGATGATCCTGACGAACGCAGGCCAGAATTGATCCGCGGCGAGATCGATATCGGCCTGCACGTCCTCGACCACCAGCTGCTCGACAGGAACGGCCGTCGGTGCGGCAACGTGGACGACCTGGCGGTCGAAGGCGGCCCCGGCGAGGTGCCGGAGGTCGTGGCGATCCTCGCCGGCCCCGGCTACCGGGGTCAGAGAGCCGGCTGGATCGGCCGCCTGGCCGGCTGGATCGGCGGTGGCGGCAAGGTCCGGGTCGCGTGGAGCGAGGTGGAGAAGGTCGACTCGGCCGTCCGGCTGAAGCGGGACGCGACCTCACTCGGTCTCGGCGCAGGTGACGACCGCCTGCGGCCGTACCTCGAGAAGATCCCCGGAGCAGGCAGATGAGAACGCTCTCCTCGCTTCTGCGGCGCAAGGTGCAGACGGAATCGGGACGCGCCCTGGGCCGCTGCTACGACCTCAGAGGTGAGCTGAGCGGATCGAAACTGCGCGTCACCGGTCTCTGCGTCGGCCCGAAAGCATGGTTCACCCACCTCGGGGTTCGCTCACACGACCGGCACACGGTCATCCCCTGGGAGGCGATCGTGCGGATCGAGGGAAGCCGAATCGTCGTCCGGGACGACGCGGTCGAGCGCTGACCGGCTCATGCCGGGTGGTGACCCGCGCCGCCCGGTCGCTGAGTCGTGATCGCGTGGATCGCCTTGGTCAACTCGAGAATCTGGTTCGACAGGTCGAGCAGCTCCTTGTTCTGCCGGTCCTCTTCCTGAACGGTCCGCCACTGGTGGTCGGCAATCACCTGACGCTTGGCGTCCGCGCGGTTCTGAGAAATCATCACGAACGTCGAGAGGAAGATCGCTTCGAGCGAGACGATCATCGTCAACAGACCGAAGGGGTAGTCCTCCACGCCGAAGCCGATCCAGCAGCCGAACCAGATGACGTGGAGGTAGACGAAGAGCATCGACCCCGAGAACGCGGTGATCCGGTCCGCGGCGCGGTTCTGCCGCATCTCCGCCCGCTCCTGTTCGCGCTTCAGGAGTGCCGGATGGATGGGTGGCGGCAGCTTGGGAACGGGGTGGAGGAAGCGGTGCAGGCGTTGACCGAGCGCTCCCGCCCTCGCGCTCGCGAGATCTGTCTGGGCTTGACATGGGGCTCCTTTCCAGAGGGCGCCGGTTTCCCAGGACGAGTCTCTCAGGTAGCGTGCCTGGCCGCGGATGGCCGAGCGCCGGGCAGCCTGCAGTTGCGGACAGCTCAACGTCATCGTCGAGGGCGATCCGGTCCGGATCTCGATGTGCCACTGCCTCGCCTGCCAGCGTCGCACCGGGAGCGCCTTCGGGATGCAGGCGCGGTTCCCGGCAGAGCGCGTGCGCATCGAAGGCCGCTCGACCGAGTACGTCCGAATCTCCGACGACGGCGAGGAGCGCGCGCTTCCACTTCTGCCCGGAGTGCGGCGCCACGGTCTACTACCTGTTGCCCGCGTTCCCGGACATGGTCGCCGTCCCGATCGGAGGGTTTGCCGACCCGGGTTTCCCGCCTCCCCGGATCTCGGTCTGGGAGTCGCGACGGCACCCGTGGGTGGCCGTGCCCGAGGGCGCAGAGCGCCACGACTGACGTGCGTGGCGCGAGGCTCCTGCTTGCAGCGGTCGCGTTTGCCGTGGCGGCGCCCGCAGGCGCGCAGGCGCCCGGGTATCGCTCCGCAACGACGCGCATCCTCGCCGAGGGCCGTGCCGCCTCCGTGCTGATCGCCCACGGGAGCGGGGGACGCCTGTACGCGAAGTTCGCCCCGCAGTTCCGCGCCCAGGTCTCGCTCCCGCAGCTGCTACAGATCATCGGCTCGACCCTCTCGAAGGCGCCGGTCGGCGCGGTCCGCGGCGAATCAGCCCTCCCGCTCGCCCCCGACGAGGGCATCTACGAGGGCGATTACGCGGTGGGGCGCGAAGACCCTCGCGATCACGCTCGTCTTCGACGCCCGCGGCCGGATCGCCGGCGGTCTGATTCAGGAGCGAAAGCCGCTCCCGCCCGATCCGCACGCCGGCTATCGCCAGCACACGCGCCTGCGGCTGCCGTTCGACGGCACGTGGTGGGTCTTCTGGGGCGGCGCGACCGAGCGCCAGAACTACCACGTGATCGCGCCCGACCAGCGCCACGCGTGGGACATCCTCGTCTGGCGCAACGGCGGCACGCACCGCGGCGATGGGAAGCGCCTCACCGACTACTGGGCGTTCGGCCGGCGGATCCTCGCGCCCGCGCCCGCCCGCGTGATCGAGGCGGTGGACGGGCTGCCCGACAACGTCCCGGGCCACATGGACCCGCAGCATGCCGCCGGCAACCACGTCGTCCTCGACCTGGGCCACGGCGAGTACGCCCTGATCGCCCACCTCCGGCACGGCTCGGTCGCGGTGAAGGTCGGCGATCGTGTGCGCACGGGGCAGCTGCTCGGCCGGTGCGGCAACTCGGGGAACACGTCCGAGCCCCACGTCCACTTTCACGTGCAGGACAGCCCGACGCTCTTTCGCGCGAAGGGCCTGCCGGTCGAGTTCTCGGACTACCCCGCCGACGGACGCCGCGTTGACCACGGCATCCCGCTCCAGGGGCAGTTCGTACGCGATCCAGGTACGCAGAGGGTTGGGTCTTAACCGCGCTCTTACCGCCGCTTAGGCGGTGTGTCGTCTCGTATGCAAAAGGGCCCCATCCCGGTGGCCCGGCAAGAGGAGGCGAGACATGAAGGGCTCCACCACCTATCTCAACTGGTTCAGGCGACTGCTCGTTCTCGGCGCAGTCGTCGCCGCCGGCGTCATCACCGCGAGCGCCGGCGCGGTCGGGCGCCCGCCCGACGTCCAGGACGCTGCGACTGCCAGCCAGTCGACTGACGTCAGCACCCCGCCGGACGTGCAGGACTTCGCGACGGCGCTGCACCAGACGTCGGCCGGCCTCATTGCCGACGGCCTGCGGTTGCAGGGTGAAGCGGAGGTCTACAAGCAGCTCGAGTCCACGCAGGGCTACCCGACGGAGCAGGGCCTGAAGGCCGACGGTCTGCGGCTGCAGGGTGAGGCGCAGGTCTACCAGCAGCTCCAGGACTACCCCGACGTCTTCGAGCGGTACGCGTCCGCGCATCCGTACGGCAGCGGCCTGTCCGTGTCCTCGACGATCGTCTCGCGGCCGCCCGACGTCACTGACGCGGCCAGGGCCGTCGAGACCGGTTCGTTCGACCAGACGTTCGTCACTCGCCCGCCCGACGTCGTTGATGCGGCGCTCTCGGTGGGGAACGAGTCCACAGAGCACCTCGGACGGCTTCAACTGGAGCGACTGGGGAATCGGGATCGGGATGGGAGCGGGGATCGCGCTCATCCTCGGCGCCGGCCTGATCATGGGTCGGCAGCTGAAGCACCGCGGCATGCAGACCGCCTGAGGTTCGCCTCCGCGAAGCGGCCGAGCGGGCCCACGGGCCCGCTCGGTCTGTCTGGACCGAGTACGTCGCGCTCGCCGCTCGTAGTGCGGCTGCCCGCACCCCGAGACGCCTGCTCGCCGTAACGACAGGCCGCCCGGCGAGACCTATCGTCGGGGCATGCCGGTCGCAATCGCATACGCACTCAGCTCCGCGCCGTTCCTCGCGCTCGCCGCCGGGCTGCTCAAGTTGGGCCGCGCCTAGACTGATCCCCGGAATGGCCGGGGAGAAGCTGATCGTCGACAACCGTCGCGCGCGCCACGACTACGAGCTGCTCGAGCGGTTCGAGGCCGGCATGGTGCTGACCGGGACGGAGGTGAAGTCGCTCCGTGACGGCCGGGTGTCGCTCGCGCAGGCGTATGCGGACGTGCGCGACGGCGAGGTCTGGCTCGTCGGCGCCGACATCGCCGTCTACGAGCAGGGGAACATCGCCAACCACGAGCCCGGCCGCGAGCGGAAGCTCCTGCTCAGGAAGGGCGAGATCGCCTCGCTGATCGGCAAGGTGCGCGAGAAGGGCCTGACCCTCGTGCCGACGCGGATGTACTGGAAGAACGGCCGCGCGAAGATCGAGCTCGCGCTCGGGCGCGGCAAGCAGCAGCGCGACAAGCGGCGCGACATCGTCAAGCGCGAGGCCGACCGCGACATGCAGCGCGCG
Source organism: uncultured Actinomycetes bacterium (assembly GCA_963779025.1). GTDB lineage: Bacteria > Actinomycetota > Thermoleophilia > Gaiellales > Gaiellaceae > DATBLE01. Next base: position 458,975 of record CAVZWR010000003.1, on the reverse strand, counting down.
CTGAAGGCGCGGCGCTAGAGACCCTTTTCGAAGCAGCGGCTCTTCGGGTCGCTCGCGAACGGGCCCCAGCAGGGAATGGGCTCGTAGCCGCTGGAGGTGTAGAGGCCCAGCGCCTCCGGGGCTTCGTTGCCGGTCTCGAGGCGCATCCTCGTGTAGCCGAGCGTGCGCGCTGCATTCTCGAGCTCCTCGAGGATTGCCCGTCCAAGCCCGCGGCCGCGGTGGGCCGGCAGGACGTACATGCGCCGGAGCTCGCCGGTCGTCTCGTCCAGGCGGCCGACCCCGCCGCAGGCGATCGGCGCGCCGTCCTCGAAGGCGACGAGGAACGTGCCGTCCGGCGGCTGGAAGTACTCGGGGCTCGGCATCTCGCCGGAGCCGGGGCTGCCGTGGTGCCGCTCGGTCAGCTCGGCCTGCTGCGCGTCGGCCATTCCCTGGGTGAGCGGCGTACCGAAAGGCTCTGGGCGAATCTCCAATCCCACGCGGCGAGGCTACACTGAGGCACGAACAAACATACGGGGGCGACCAGGTCTCGACGTGGTCGGTTCTCCGGCTGAGCTGCAGGTCGAGGTCCCCGGTCGGCCTCGTAAAACAACCGGGAAATCAACGTAAGTGCGGATCATCGAACTCGCACTCGCTGCCTAACCTAGTTAGGTGACGCGTCGCTCCGGACTCGGCCCGTGGTTCGGGGAGCGGCGTCATAAAACGGGCTGGCCCCAAGGGAAAGCCAATCGCCGGAGGGGTGAGACAACAGGATGGCTGGCCCGGCGGTAGGTCGCTCACACACCGGCCGTCCGGGCGAGATCAAAGGGTGAGCTAAACCTGTAGAAGCTCTGCCCGGTGCGACTGCGGACGCGGGTTCGATTCCCGCCGCCTCCATGAAAGGCCCGTTTTGCGGGCCTTTCATCTAAAAGGCGTGGGGGTCGGGGTGATCGAAACAATCACGGGCCTCTCGTAGCGCAGGGGCCGGCCTCGCAGTCGCTGCACCAGGAGGTAGATCGGCAGCACGAAGATGTAGTCGAGCCGATACTTGCGATGGAGCAACCGTTCCACACGCGGAAGCTCCTCAGTGGGCAGGATCGTCGCACGCGCCGAAACGACCTCTCCAGTGACGCGCCCCATTGCGTTGCATGACGTGACGGTCACATTGTCATTGCGCCGTATGCGCTTCACCTTGTGCGAGTCGTCATCGGTTTCCACCAGCAGGCTCCCGTTTTCGGAGACGAACCAGACCGGGGTCGAGACTGGCGTCCCGTCGCGACGAAACGTCGTCAAGCTCACGTACTTCCCTGTGAACTGCATGGACATGACCGGAGCCTCCTCCTTCTTTAGTGCGAGGGGAGCGACCGGTGCGAACGAGGCCACCCACCCGACCCTGCCACGGCCAGCGCGAGCACTCCAATCACGAGCGAGACCGGCCCGTACATCCACCACTCGTGCTCCCTACTGGTGAAGGCCGCCAGTGTCTCGAGCAGGAACACCGCCGCCAGCGCCCAAGCGAAAAGCTGAATCAACCGAGAAGGCACCAATGCCTGCTGCCACAACCCGACCCGCGCGAGAACGACCAGGACCGCGGCGACGAGCAGTACGACCACCACGGCCGCGACAATGCGCGTGCCCGTCGACGTCGCGCCTTCCTCGACGACGCGATCGCCGACGACAGTCCTATGGAGCCCCCAGGTGCCGCCCAGCATCCAGTAGACATGCGTACTGAGAGGACCAGCCGCTAGCCCGGCGATCAAGAGAAACGCTGCGAGGCGGACGCGAATCGACGTGCTGTCCACGATCGCCTTCATCGGATTCCTCCTCCGAACCGCCGCAAGGCGAGCGGCAGAAGACCCGCTTCGCGACGGAACAAGGCAAGCATCTCCCGAGATCGGCGGCTGAGAATCCGGGAAGTCGCTGATCAGAATCCGGGAAGTCGCCGACCTCAGGGTGCACGCGGATGCGGCTGGACCGTTGTGTGGATATGTGACAACTGACCGGAACGCACCCAATCCGAAGGAGCACGAAATGCCCGATACCTCTTCACCGTCCCCCGCCTATCCGCTTCGCCTCGAAGGCGAACTCGAGCCGCGGCTCAGCCGCTGGCTCTGGCTCGTCAAGTGGCTGCTGGCGATCCCGCACTTCGTCGTCCTCGTCTTCCTTTGGATCGCGTTTGCCGTTGTGACGGTGATCGCCTTCTTCGCAATCCTGTTCACCGGCCGCTACCCGCGAGGACTCTTCGAGTTCAACGCCGGCGTTCTCCGCTGGTCATGGCGCGTCTGCTTCTACAGCTACAGCGCACTCGGCACCGACAAGTACCCGCCCTTCACGCTCAAGGATGTGGCCGACTACCCGGCCCGCGTCGAAGTCCAGTACCCGCAGTCACTCTCGCGAGGGCTCGTCCTCGTGAAGTGGTGGCTGCTCGCCCTTCCGCATTACCTGGTCGTCGCGGTCTTCGCCGGTGGCGCCTGGGCAAGCTGGTCGGGTGCAGGGATATGGGGCGACGCTACGAGCGGCGGCCTGATCGGCCTGCTCGTTCTCTTCGTCGGATTCGCTCTTCTCTTCACGGGCTCGTATCCGAGGTCGCTGTACGACTTCGTGATGGGGATGAACCGCTGGTGCTTCCGCGTCCTTGCTTACAGCGCGCTGATGACCGACACCTATCCGCCGTTCCGTCTGGATATGGGCGGGCAGGAGCCGCCGGCGGGGGAGTCACCCAGCGATGTCCCGCTCCTTCCTGTGCCGACTACCTAGACGTTCGCTCGAGTCAGTGCGGCGGGGCGGCCCCGCCGCACTCGACGTCTCCGCCGCCCGCGACACGGCGACCGAACCCCGCTGCTCGGGGACATTCGCGAACACTGGGGCAAGCGGCACTCCGGCCCCCCGGACAAGAGACACACATCGGGCCCGTCAGAGACCCTGGGCGAGCTTGCGCTAGCCGCGTAGCCCGCCGGGAACGGCGGGAACGTTTCGCGGGTTCGCTGGGGCTGCGCCCCGTGGAGCGCCGCGTGCAGTCAGAGCCTTCAGCGGCGGATCTTCAATCCTCCGGGATCTCGCGACCGAAGGCCTCGAGGGTGATTGCGTCTGGCTCCGGGCCGCCCCGACGGCCGGTGTCCAGGTCGTCGATCGCGGTCAACTCGTCAGCGGACAACTCGAAGTCCAACACGTTGATGTTCTCTGCGATGCGGCTGGGCTTGGTGGACTTCGGAATTACCGAGCGTCCCTGCTGCAGGCCCCAGCGCAGCATCACTTGGGCCGGGCTCTTGCCGTGAGCAATGGCGATGTTCCCGATGATCGGGTCGTTGAGGGTGCTGTCATGGCTGCCATCGCGGTAAAACGTGATCCCGCCGATCGGTGACCAAGCTTGCGTGAGGATGCCGTGCTCGGCCCCGAAACCCTGCACTTCTCGCTGCGCGAAATAGGGGTGGACCTCGATTTGGTTGACCGCCGGCACTACCGTGGCGCGGTCGAGGAGCGTCGCGAGGTGCGCGACCATGAAGTTGCTGACCCCGATCGCGCGTACCTTGCCGTCAGCGAGCAGGGTTTCGAGGGCGCGGTAGGCCTCCAGGGTTCGGTCGAACGCCGACGGGAGCGGCTGGTGCAGGATCAGCAGGTCGATCTGGTCGACCCCGAGCTTGCGGGCGCTCTTCTCGAAGCCGTGCAGCGTCTCGTCGTATCCATAGTCGCTGATCCAAATCTTGGTCTCCAGGAAGACCTCCGACCTGTTCAGGTCCGAACTGTGCACTGCTTCGCCCACCTGGCGCTCGTTGCCGTAGGCCGCCGCGGTGTCGATGTGGCGGTAGCCGGAGCCGAGTGCCGCCTGGACGGCGTCGCGGGTCTCGTCGGGGGGCGTCTGGAAGACGCCGAGACCGAGCGCGGGCAACTCGACGCCGTTATTGAGCAGGATCGTTTGCATCTCGGCCACCGGGATTCAACACGCTACTACCCGTGCTGGCCCGCCTGGTGTCGGAGATCAGCTCGTCCTGGGTTGAAAGTCGAACGTTAGGCCCTCGAAGTACTAGAGAGGAGAGCACGATGAGCAACGAAGCGGCACCTGAGACGAAAGGTGTTACGGCGGACTTACTTGCAACGGTTGACCTCGGTCTCGAGATCGAGGGCATGGCAGGGCGCCAACTTCGAATGCGTATGGTGACCATCGAGCCTGGAGGCGTCTTCGGCCCGATTCACGACCACAAAGACAGACCAGGCATCGTCTACATACTGCAAGGAACGATCACTGACCATCGAGATGGAGTCGCTACGGACTATGGGCCGGGGGTGGGCTGGCCCGAGGATAGGAACACCACACACTGGCTCGAGAACAGAGGAACGATTCCGGCGGTGGAAATCTCGGTCGATATCGTCAGGCAAGAATAGGCTCAGGCCCGACATCTTCCAGTCCCGCCGCCTCCATTTCCCGCTTACGGCGCTTGATCGCGTTCAGTGAATCGGACAGCTCGGGCGGAGCGCGAGCGGCGGACGGATCTTCGCCCGGGCGCGGAGAAGCGCGGAGCGCAGCGCGAGTGCCTGGTCGCCCGTCGACCCGAGCGCGCGGAACGCCCGGTAGAGCCCGCCGACCGCCCGGCAGTCGAGCTGCGCGGCCGACGCGTGGCCTGCGCGGGCGACACCGCGCAGGAAGCCCAACGCGGTCAGCACGACTGCCCCGCCGGCCGCGCTGTCCGCGCGTGGCACCGCCGGCTCGGCCAGGGCGTAGCCGAGGAGTCGCTCGCATACTGTCCGGCTCAGCAGCAGGTTGCCGGTGGGCTGCTCGCGCACCGGCATCTCCTGGGAGACGCACCGCGCGGTGAGCGGGCGGCCCGCGAGGCGCGAGGCGAGCGCTCCGAGCAGCGGCGGACCGTCGTCGGCCGGCGCGGTGGAAGCGACCGAGCGCGCCTCGAAGGACGCGTTCGCGACCTTCTTGGTCGTGTTCTCTGAGTCCGTCCAGACGTAGCCCTTCACGCCCGCCGCCCAGGCGCCGCCCGGAGCCGTCGCGACCTGGACGTCGTGGAAGCCGTACCCGTAATGGTTACACGAGGTTGTGCCGCCGTTCCAGGTCTCGCCGATCGCCTGCGGCGCGAACCGTCCGTGGCTGTTCGGAAGCGAGATCACCGGGCTCACTGCCTTGTTGTCCAGCCACACCCTCCAGCTCCCCTTCTTGTCGCCGACCTCGAGGACGCTGATCAGATGGTTCTCCTTCGGGCCGAGCTTGGCCTTCACCGTGTGGTACGTGGGTGGCTTCCCCGGAGCGGCCACTTCGTAGTAGATCTCGGCCTGGCCATGTCGAACCCGGAGTAGCCGATCTGCAGCCACTCATCCTCGCCTTTCGGGCCGGCATCCGCGCCGCCGACGCCGATCCACCCGGCGACGTGCCCCACCTTGACCCCGGGAGCCCCGAGGCTCGTCAGGCGCGCGCGCATTCCCGACCGGGGCTTGGCCTCCTGCAGACCGCTGTAGGCGTAGTTCTTCTTGCAACCGGACGCCGCCTGCGCACCGACCGTCCCGCCCGCGCCTCCCGCCGCGGCGGCCAGAGCGACCACCACCGCGAAAGCCATCATGCAACCGAAACCGGTCCGAGCCCCCATGCGCCGCGCCCTCCCCCGTCGAAAAAACTCGTGCCCCTCGCAAGTCTACGGCAAGGTCTCTCCGAAGGGAAGAGCGCTCCCGCCGTGCCGAACGCCCTGAACTCGGGAGTCTTTGCAGCGCTCTTCGCCGCCGGCGCGCTCCTCGGCGGCGAGCGGCCGACAAACGGCCGCACGATCTACTCGATCGGGATCTCGAAGCGAGCGATGATGCCGGGGTCGCCGCCTCTCGCGAGTAGCTCGGGATCGGGATCGCGGGTCGCCACCCACGCATATCCGTGTTCGGGGTAGGCCACGACGTCCGGGAAGCTCCCGGCACTGATCGCCAGGATCTGTGCGGGCTCGTCGGTGGGGTTGCTGAACGTATGTAGTCCGGCACGTCCCTCGGGGCAGAAGACGAAATCGCCCGGCGCCAGCTTCTCTTCGCCGTGTTGGTTCCGGAAGACGGGACGACCGCTCAGGACGAAGAACATCTCCTCGGCTCCGAAGTGCATGTGCATCCGCGGCTCAGGCGCGCCGGGGGCCAGTTCGTACAGCGTTAGCGTCCGCCTGTGGGTGAGCTGCACGCGGAGCGCGGGGAAGGCGTAACGCCGCTCGAGTTCTTCTTCGATCTCGTGTTCGCGTTCGCGTTCACTCAGGTGACAACAGTGCTTTCGGACAATGTGACGTGGAGTAGGCTTGCGCACGGTCTGCTGATCCTCGGCGTGCTGTGGTGGGCGTGGGCGTCGTACGCCTGGTTGACGAACACCGTCGACCCCGGTCTCGGCCCCGTGTTGGCAGCGATGCTGGCTGCGACGGGGGCGATGTTCGTCGCCGCGCTCGCCGTCCCGGATGCGTTCGGCGCACACGGCGTCCTGTTCGGGGTGGCGTTCCTGTTCGTCGCGGTCATGCATTTGACGCTGTACGCGCTTGCGGCGCGTGGCGACCCCGACTTGCTGGCGGCGATTCTGCGGATCGCTCCGACGGCCCTGGCCGGCGCCGCTCTGATCGTGGTCGCCGGGTTCGTCGACGGACGGGTCAAGCCGTTGCTCTGGCTGGCCGCGCTGGCGGTCGGCTACCTCGCACCATTCTTCCGTGGGTTGCGCGGCTGGCGCGTGCAGCCGGCGCACTTCATCGAGCGTCACGGGCTGATCGTGATCATCGCGATCGGCGAGTCCCTGATCGCCATCGGTCTCGGCGAGAGACACAGCGGGCTCAGCATCGGGGTGATCGTCGCCGCCGTCCTCGGGTTCGCTGTCGCGACCTCGTTCTGGTTGGCGTACTTCGACTTCTTCCCGATCCGCGCCCGCCGGCTCCTGGCCGACCGAAGCGGGGTCGAGCGCACTGCGCTGGCACGCGACGTCTACACCTACCTGCACCTGCCGATGGTGGCCGGGATCGTCCTCTTCGCGTTCGCGATGAAGGCGACGCTGGCGGACGTGGGCGGCGAGCTGGCGACGATCCCGGCGTTTGCGCTCTGCTGCGGCCCGGGGCTGTACCTGTCGGCGTACGTGGCCCTCCGCCTGCGGGTGTCACGGACGCTCGGCCGCGGACGCCTGATCGCCGCGATCGCCTGCGTGCTGCTGTGGCCGGTGGCCGTCGTCGTGCCGGCACTGCTCGCGCTCTCACTGGTCGCGATCGTCTGGCTCGGACTACACGCTTACGAGATCATCTGGTGGCGCGAGGCGCGCGCCCGGACACGCGCGCTCCGGGCGCCGGCCTCCTAGACGGGTCAGGGGATCTTCGCCGCCACCTCCCAGATGTGGCCGTCCGGGTCGGCGAACGCCGCGGTCCGCATGCCCCAGGGACGGTCGATGGGGCCGTTCAGCAGCTCGACGCCGCGCCGGGCGAGCTCTTCGCAGACTGCGTTCGTATCGTCGACCCAGATGGTGAGCTGGAACCGAGCTCCGGCTTCCTGCTCGGCGACGACCGCGGGGCCGATCAAGTCATGCGCCTCGCGGGTCACGAGCAGGTTCACGACCATGTTCTCGAACTGGAACGCGATCGAGTTCTCATCCTCGTAGACCGCCTCTACGTCGAAGGCCTTCTCGTAGAACGACTTGGCGCGCTGCCGATCCTCGATGAACAACGTGATCGCTCCGACGCTGTCGAGTTTGCTCACCTGGCCACCCCTTTCTTGGCATGTCTAGTCGGAGCCGCGTCTGGCTCTAACAGCTAGACGGATCTGGGCTCCGAAACTCATCGAGGACGGAAGCCCGAGCAGAGCAGGTCGGCTTGCTCGATCTTGCCGTTTCGCACCGTGCAGAAGAGATGCTGCTCGACGACGTACGGTTCGTCGTTCTCGACGCCGGTGAAGCGATAGGAGATGTGAAGGCGGTCGCCGATCTGATGGGTTCCGTGTCTCTGCGAGCTCGAGCACCGTCGAGTCGCCGTACCACATTGCGATCAAGGCACCCACCTCGGCGGCGCCGCTTCGCTCCCGTAGCCCGGGCGGGCTCAGCGCTCGGAACTGGGCGTCCTCTGCGAAGCAGGCCGCAATCGCGGCCTCGTCCTGTGCGGCGATCCCCGCTACGAGCTGCTCCGCGAGCTCGTTCGGCACACCGGCACGCTAGGTGCTTGGGGGCTCGTTGTCCAACTGCCAGACCGACACGTGCTTGCTGCTCTCGCTCGTGAACGGCTCGCGCTGCCAGCCGCTCCAGCGCTCGCGCAGCTTCATCCCCGCGAGCTCGGCCATCAGGTCGAGCTCGGCCGGCCAGATGTAGCGGAACGGCACCGAGACGAGCTCGAAGAGCCCGTCGTCCACCCGTGTGAAGTGGTGCGAGACGAGCCCCTGGTTCGCGATGTCGTACTCGTCGATCCCCCAGTGCGTCTCGCCGGCGTGGAAGACCCGCATCGTGTCTCCCGGCGGCAGCCGCTGAAGGTCAGGGACGCCGATCTCGACCACGAAGCACCCGCCGGGCTCGAGGTGCGCGGCGACGTTGCGGAAGCACGCCGCCTGGGCCGCCTGCGTGGTCAGGTTGCCGAGCGTGTTGAAGACGACGTAGGCGAGCGAGAACGTGCCGTCCACCGTCGTCGTCGCGAAGTCGCCGATCGTGACGTCGATCCGTTCCGCGCCCGGCTTCGCGCGCAGCCTCGCGACCATCGCCTCGGACAGGTCGATCCCGTGGACGCGGACGCCGCGCTCCGCGAGCGGAAGCGCGATCCGGCCGGTGCCGATGCCGAGCTCGAGCGCTGCGCCGCCGCCCGCGAGTTCGGCCAGGAAGTCCACGACCGGGCCGACGACGGCCGGGTCGAAGAGCTCCGCTGTCGATTCGTCGTAGCGCGCGGCCACGCGCTCGCCGAAGTGGTCCTCGGGCACCGTCTAGCCGAGCGGTGCGTAGTCGATCTCGAGGAAGTCCGCGACCTCTTTCAGCCACCGCTCCTCGACGAACCGGACGTGGTCCGGATGCGCGTTGTAGCCCGTGATACGCCGCCTGGTCCGCGAACTCCATCGAGATGCCGTAGCGGAACTCGTTCTTCGGACTGACCTCCGAGAGTACCTCGAACGCCTCGACTCCGGCGATCGCGCCGAGTTGCCGCGCTGCGTCGAGGAAGTCCCGCTCTTCGTCGGATCCCGCCGGGTGGGCGAGCGTGAACGAAACGGTGTGGCGGATGCGTCCCGGCTCCAACGTGCGCCAACACTAACCGGTGGCTCTCTTCCCAGCTCTTCGCACGGCGGAATCAGTGGCGACCCTGATGCCCGCTGTTCGGATCCGGGAGAGCCTCCTGCGTGAAGGGGGTTGCCGTGGCACGAAGGGTGCTGCTGTTTCTGGGACTGGTCGTAATCGGAGCGGCTGTCGTGCTGGTGGGGGGTACCTCGAGCGCGTCCCCCGGAGAGCCGGGCAGCGTGCTCGCGAACGCGCCTCCGGACCCGTCTTACTGGCCGACGGCCGGCTGGCGCACCGCCTCCCCGGCGTCGCAGGGGATCGACGGCAAACGTCTCGACGCGATGCTCGCCGAGATCCGCAGCGCGAAGCTCCCGATCGACAGCGTCACCGTCGTTCGCCACGGCCGCGTCGTGCTCGACTCGTCGTTCGGGCGGTTCGCCTCGGGCAAGCTCGGCGAGCCGTACGCGTCCGGGCGCCTGCACGAGCTGCAGTCGGCGACGAAGTCGGTCACGTCGATGCTGCTCGCGATCGCGCTGCAGGAGAACGCCGAGACCGGCATCACGGTGAAGACGCCGGTATTGCGCCTTGCCGCCGCCCGCCATTACCTCCCCAAGCACTCTGATGCGCGCAAGCGGGCGATGACGATTGAGGACTTGCTGACGATGCAGTCCGGGCTCGCCTGGAGAGAGTCGGGCTACGCCTACACGCCCGGCAGCGGCAACGACGTGATGGCGATGTTCAGGACGAAGAGTTGGACGAACTACGTCATCGACCGTCCCATGGCCACGCAGCCTGGAACGACATTCGTCTACAACAGCGGCGCGGCCCACCTCGTCTCGGGAGTGATCTCGATTCTGTCGGGCCGCCCCGCCGCAGTGCTCGCCGCAAGGCGGCTCTTCGCCCCGCTCGGCATTCGCCACTACAAGTGGCTTGCCGCTCCAGAGGGCGTCAACGCCGGCGGGTTCGGCCTGCAGCTGCAGCCGCGCGACCTCGCCAAGCTCGCCTTCCTCTACCTTCACCACGGGCGCTGGGACGGCCGCCAGATCGTCCCTGCGGCCTGGGTCGAGCAGTCGACGACAGACCAGGTCGCAGACCCCCGCTACGAGTACGGCTACCTCTGGTGGCTCGACCGCGCCGACGGGTACGCCTACATGGCCGGCCTGTACGGACAACTGGCCGTCGTCGACCCTGGGAAGGACCTCGTCGTCGTGATCACTGCCCACCTCCCGGGGAAGGTCGACGCGAGTAGCGTCAAGCGCCGATTGCTCGAGACGTACATCCTGCCGGCAGCCCGCTGAAAGGCGTCTGAGCTCAGTCTCCCGCGATGAGCGCATAGGAGCGGAGCCGCGAGGCGTGGTCGAACACGTTCGTCGTCAGGATCAGCTCGTCCGCCTGCGTGCTCTTCTGGAGGTCGGTCAGGCCGGCGCGGACGGTCTCGGGCGATCCGACCACGTGGGAGGCTGTCCAGGAGTCGACGAAGACCCGCTCGTCTTGCGAGTACTCGTACGCCGCGGCCTCCTCGGGTGAGGGGAGCGTGGATGGGCGGCCGGTTCGGAGCCTCAGGAACGAGAGGCGCGCGGAGCTGTGCAGCCACTGCGCCTCCTCGTCCGTCTCCGCGCAGACGACGGCGACGCCGACCATCGCATAGGGGTCGTGCAACGTCGGCGAGGGCGTGAAGTGGCGGCGGTAGACCTCCAGGGCCGGGATCGTGTTCTGCGGCATGAAGTGGTGGGCGAACGAGAAGGGCAAGCCCAGCTCGCCGGCGAGCCGCGCGCTGAAGTCGCTCGACCCGAGCAGCCAGACCGCAGGCATCTGGCCGGCTCCAGGGACAGCCAGGATCCGGGGGAATGTCCCTTTGAAGAAGGCCAGCAGCTCGTCGAGCTGTGTCGGCAGGTCGTCCGCCGCGGGGTCCATCGAGCGTCGCAGGGCGTACGCGGTGATCTGGTCCGTGCCGGGCGCGCGCCCGATGCCGAGGTCGATCCGGCCGGGATGGAGGGCTTCGAGCATCCCGAACTGCTCGGCGATGACGAGAGGCTGATGGTTCGGCAGCATCACGCCGCCGGAGCCGACGCGGATCGTGCTGGTGACGCTCGCCAGGTGCGCGATCAAGACGGCAGGCGCCGAACTCGCGATCCCGGGCATATTGTGGTGCTCCGCGACCCAGTGGCGCCGGTAGCCGAGGCGTTCCGCGTGCTGCGCCAGCTCGAGGGAGTTTCGCAGCGCCTGTCCGACGTCGGAGCCGGTCGCGACGGGTGCGAGATCGAGGACGGATAGCGGGGTCGAGCCGAGCGTGGCCACCCGGCCGAGTATGGCGACGCGCCACCGAGCCGCGCGGCTGACCCAAACGCGTGATGCGGGGCGGGAGACGCCTAGCCGACACTGACCCCGGCCCCCGGGCGATCAGTGCCGCAACCGATCTGTCCGGGGGCCAGGGGTCTTCAGGGTCAGTCTCTCGAGCGGCGGAAGCCGTGCCTCGCGACCACCCAGGTGCCGAGGAACGCGAAGATCGCGACCGGCACGACCGTCGGGACCGTCGAGTTGCTGCCGCCGGCATCGGTGTTCACGATGTCGCCGCCCCAGATCGCGGTGAACAGCACGGCGAGCCACATGAACCCGATCGCGAACGAAGCCCACATCTCGGGCACCACTGCGGGCGACCAAAGGCGCTTCTCGCGTGAAACCTCGGAAGGCCCGTGCGTCATCGTCGACATTCTTCACCCCCTTCCGGGGACCAACGCTCACACGCCAAAACGACCCGGGCATCAGGGATGGCACTGATCGCGGGGTATGGGACAATGGGGATATGAGCACGGTGCTCGCCCCAGCAACCGAGCTCGTCGCCGAGAAGCGTCGCGAGTTTGCCGCCCGTAACCCGGAGAGCGCGCGGCTGCACGACGAGGCCCGGCGAGTGCTGCCAGGCGGCCACACGCGGGCGAGCATCGCGCACGAGCCGTTCCCGCTCACGTTTGTCCGCGGCGAGGGATCGGTGCTGACGGACGCCGACGGTCACGAGTACGTCGACCTGCTCGGCGACTTCACCGCCGGCCTGTTCGGGCACAGCGAGACGCGCATCTTCGACGCCGCCCAGGACGCGATGCGCACTCTCGCCAGCGTCGGGGGCGTCCATCCGTACGAAGCCAGGCTCGCGCAGCTGATGAGCGAGCGCTTCGGGCTCGAGCGCGTGCGCTTCACCAACTCCGGCACCGAGGCGACGCTGATGGCGATCACCACGGCGCGGCTGGCAACCGGCCGGGAGAAGGTGCTGATCTTCGACGGCGCCTACCACGGCGGCGTCCTCAACTTCGCGCGCGGGGCGACGTGGAATGTGCCGTTCGACTACGTCGTCGCGGAGTACAACGACCTTCCCGGCACTGTGGGCCTGATCCGGGAGCACGACGCTGATCTCGCCGCCGTGATCGTCGAGCCAATGGTCGGCGCTGGCGGCTGCATTCCGGCCGACCCCGACTTCCTACGAGGTGTCTTCGACGCTGCGCACGGTGCCGGCGCGGTCCGGATCGCCGACGAGGTGATGACCTCTCGGCACGGCCGCTCCGGTCTCGCTGCGATCCTCGGCGCGACCGCTGACCTGAAGACCTACGGGAAGTGGATCGGCGGCGGTTTCTCGTTCGGCGCCTTCGGCGGCAGCGCCGAGCTGCTCGACCAGTTCGACACGCATCGCCCGAACGCCGTGCCGGCGGGAGGCACCTTCAACAACAACGTCGCCACGATGGCGGCCGGCTGCCTAACCGTCGGCGAGCTGTACACGCCCGACATCGCGGAGGCGCACACCGCGCGCGGGGAGCAGTTTCGCGGAGAGATCGCCGACGTGCTGGCGCGCCAGGCGCTGCCGGTCACCGCCACGGGCTACGGCTCGATGATGGCCCTCCACGGCGGCACGCCCGAGATCCAGGACCTCTTGTTCCTTGGCCTCTACCTGCGCGGCATCTACGTCGCCCCCCGCGGGATGATCAACCTCAGCCTGGTGCTGACCGACGCCCAGCTCGAGGCGGCGCTAGCCGTGCTCGACGACACGCTCGCCGAGCTGGCTCAGTCCTCGCCGTCCCAGTAGTCGAGCTTCTCGATCCGGCCGATCACGCCGACGCCGCCGAAGTTGATCTTGTTCGACCGCGGGTAGTAGCAGATGTCGCCGGGATCGCGGGTGCCGTAGGCGAGATACGTCAGACGTCCGTCGCCCGCGCGGAAGAGATGCGAGACGCCTGTTCCGGCGGGGCGCGAGACGACCGACCCGGGCCGCACGGGGAACTCCTCCCTGTCGTCGAGTACGAGCACGCCGTCGCCCTCGAGCATCACGAACAGCTCGTCCTCGAGCGAGTGGCAGTGGAGCGGCGCGGACTCCTTGCCGGGGATGACCTCGACGTGCTGGAGCCCCGTCGTGACCGAGCCGACTGCAACGCCGAGGTTCCGCCGCGTCCGCCCGACGTGCTGCCGCTCGACCGTCTTCCCTTCAACGTCCACGACGTTGACGATCGTCGGGGGCCGCTGCCCCGGCTCGGCAGGGAGCTCGGGCGGACCGAGCTCGGCCTCGCGCACGAACTGCGTCGGCAGGCCGTCCATGGCGCTCGGGCCGGAGTCGACGAAGCGGTTGCCGAGCAGCGACGCGCCGAGACGCGGGAATCGCGGGCTCTCGTCGCGTTCGCGCGGGCCGAACGCGAGCACGTCGAGCTCGGTCAGCGCGTGAAGCGTGTGTGCGCCCGAGCCCGCGAGGTAGACGATGCAGTCACCCGCGCCGATCTCGGCCACCTCGCCGCGCTGCCACGACAGTCCCTGCCCGGCCAGCACGTAGAAGATCTCCTCGGAGCGGCCGTGCTCGTGGGCGGGCGTCGACCACGCGCCCTCGCGCACCTGGATCCGCCTCAGGCCGATCCCGACGCAGCCGGCGTCCTCACCGAGGTACGACCAGGTCGCGTGCAGGTGGCCGACGGCCAACTCGCCGCGCCGGGCTTCGTCGAAGTGGGTGAGTCCCACGGCTGATTACTCTAGGTATCTGATGCGGGTTCTCGCCACCCTTTCGATCGCGCTCGTCGCGCCGGCGTTCCACACGTCGACGAAGCCCCTGCCGCCCAAAGTCTTCTCCGAGGTGAAGGCGCGCTACTGGCACGAGGGCTGCCCGACGCCGCTCTCCGATCTGCGTCTGCTGACGGTCAGCTACTGGGGCTACGACAGCCGGATGCACCACGGGCAGTTGGTCGTCAACAAGGCCGCAGCGGGGCCGCTCGCGAAGGCGTTCGGGCAGCTGTACGAGCTGCGCTTCCCGATCCGGCACATGCGGCTCGCAAACATGTACGGGCAGCCGGCGGGCCGGCCGAAGGACGGGGACATCACCGGTTCCTTCTCGTGCCGGAAGGCGGTGCCCTCGCCGTGCAACGGCAATGTGTCCGGCACGCACTGGTCGAATCACGCGTACGGCCTCGCGCTCGACCTGAACCCGGTCGAGAACCCGTACGTCGGCTGCGGGATGACGCGCGACAAGACTGCGCTCTCCTACCTCGACCGCTCGAACATGCGGAAGGGGATGGTCACGCCTGCGGTCATCCGCGCGTTCGCCTCGGTCGGCTGGGGCTGGGGCGGCTCATGGACGGGCGACACGAAGGACTACATGCACTTCTCGTACAACGGACATTGAGAACGCTCGCGCTCCTCGTTGCTCTGCTCGCCGCCGCGGCCACGGCCGGCGCGGCGCCGCTGCCGTCGCTGAACGACGAATTCGTGGATTCCGCCACGACCGCCCAGTGGCAGGTGATGCAGGGCGATCTCGCCGACGGCGTCGCGCCGACCTTCGACATCGCGAAGACGACGCCGGGTGAGCTGACGATCACGCCGGGCCGCAGCTGGTGGGTCGACGGGACGCGCGCCTTCTATCTCTACAAGCCGGTCGTCGGCGACTTCGTCGTCACCGCGCGGCTCCGCGTCACCGGCCGCGACGGTGCGGTGCCGACCGCGGACTGGTCGCTGTCCGGTCTGCTCGTCCGCCGGCCGACGGAGAACCGAGCACAGGAGAACTGGGTCTCGTTCCGGATCGGCCGCCGTGGGGGCAAGGACGTGTTCGAGCGAAAGACGACCGTCGCCGGCACCTCGACGCTCGTGCTCACACCCGCGCAACCGACCTGGGTCGAGCTCCGGATCGCGCGGGTCGGCCGCTACTTCATCCTCTTGCGCCGGTACGGCTCGGGCCCGTTCACCACACACTTCACCTACATCCGTCGCGACCTGCCGCCCTCACTGACCGCCGGAATCGACGCCTTCTCCGGTTACGGGGACACGAAGGCCGACCTCGTCTCGCACGTCGACTGGATCCACTTTGGCTCGACCGGCGTGCCCGGCCCGCTTCGCCGCGCCGTGCTCGCAGGCAAGCGCTCGCCGGCCGCGCTCACTCGCTACCTCGGCCGATGAGTTGCGGGAGGTCGGGGCGTCTTACGCTACGACCACATCGGAAAGGAGCAGGAAGATGTCGAGCATCTCGCAGTTGGGCAGGGTGATCGTGCCGGTGTCCGACCAGGACAAGGCGATCGCGTTCTACACGGACAAGCTCGGGTTCTCGCTCACTGCGGACGTCCCGTTCGGCGAGGGCGACCGCTGGGTCGAGGTCACGCCTCCGCAGGGCGGGGCGTCGATCGCGCTCACGCGCGGGATGGGCGAGTTCCAGGCCGGTCGGGAGACCGGGATCGCGCTGACGACGGCGGACGCGAAGGCCGCGCACGTCGAGCTGAAGGATAAGGGCGTTCAGGTGGAGGAGCCGATGGGCGGCGACGGCACCGTGCCCCTGCTCTTCATGTTCAAGGACGGCGACGGCAACGGCCTGATGGTCGTCGAGCAGCCCGACGCCTAGGCGCTACGTGCGGGGAAACCCGCACCGACAGGGTGGCGCTCTGCGGATGCGGCCGGGGCCGCATCCGCAGAGGCTGTGTGCAGAAACCGACACGGAGGTCCACCAATGCTCCGGCTCAGCGCCGTCGTTGCGCTTGCATCGCTCCTCGCCATCGGCTCGGCAACCGCCGCGCCACGGCCGATGAAGACCGTCCTCGTCGTGCCGCAGGGCAAGCGCTATGCGCCGCGCCACGTCGGGACGCGCGACTGCCTCGCTTACCCGCGCAGCTGCGTGAACGGCGTGGGCGGGATCGAGGTCGCCTACGCGGTCACCGGCAAGGTGCCGCGGCGGGCCCAGCTCGGGCTGGTCCTCACCGACGCGAACTGCCAGCCGGACGCCTACGGCGTCTCGCACTGCCTCAACAAGATCCGCCTTGCGCACGGGCGGGTGCTAACCGTCCGGCACGACCACTCGATGATGAACGACCCGTGTCTGACGCCCGGCGAGCGCGTGGTGGTGCGCGCCGCGGTCTAGATCGAGCCCGCGAAGGTGTTGCAGGCCGCCGGCTTCCCGGTCTCGTAGCCGCGGGAGAACCACCGCCGCCGCTGCGTCGAAGAGCCGTGCGTCCAGGTCTCCGGGTTGACCTGTCCCTGCGTCTTCTCCTGAATGCGGTCGTCGCCGATCGCGGCTGCCGCGGCGAGCCCCGAGTTGATGTCGGCCTGGGTGAGCTGCTCGATCAGCCCGGTCTCGACGGCGTGGTTCGCCCACACCCCGGCGTAGCAGTCCGCCTGGAGCTCGGAGCGAACGCCCTTGCTCTCCGGCCCCTTCGTGTCGCCGCGGATCGCGTCGAGGACGCCGAGCTGGTCCTGGACGTGGTGGCCGTACTCGTGCGCGAGCACGTACGCCTCGACGAACGGCGTCACCTCGACTCCGAGCTGTGACTTGACGTCGTCGAAGAACCCGAGATCGATGTACACGAGGTGGTCAGCCGGGCAATAGAACGGGCCGACGGCGGACGACGCGTAGCCGCACCCGGTCTGGATCGAGTTCGTGAAGAAGACCGTGTCGACGTACTGGTACGCTCGTTGCTGGCTGTGAAGACGCCGTTCCAGAACTTCTGGACGCTGTTGACGACGCCGACGATCCGGCAGTCGTCCCGCTGGTTCGCGTCCGCGCCGGACTTGCAGTCCTGCGAGATCGAGCTCGGGGTATCGCCCTTCCCGACGCTCGCGTTGTCCAGTGGGCCGAGCTGCCCGAGCCCGCCGCCCCCGGACAGCAGCGAGATCAGCAGGTAGGCGACCAGGCCGATGATGCCCAGTCCGCCGCCGCCGAGGGCGAGACCGCCCGCGCCGCCGCGGCCGCGGGCGTCCGTGACCTGGCCGGTGTCGAGGGTGGCTCCCCTGCGGAAACGCATCTCCGGTCGGTACCCGCTCCTACTCTTCCCGATGCACGTTTTCGGGACTGAATGCGGGTACGCAGATAGCCACGTACTCGGCGCCCTCCGGCGTGGAGTAGCGCACTTTCTCGCCGGCGTGGGTCAGCACGGCCTCCCCGGCGCGCACGGTGAGCTCGCCGCCGTCGTGCTGGACGACGACGGCGCCCTCGAGGACGACGGTGACCTCGTCGAACTCCGGCGTCTGCGCCGGCTCCTCCCAGCCGGGCGGGCTCGTCATCCTGGCGACGCTGAGCGCGCTCGTCTCCGTGTTCACGCGCCCGACGAGCTCGCGGATCACCTTGTCGCCGACGCCCGGCACGACGGTGGGGGATGTGACGTGGATCGGCACGAGCCGCGTCACGCTACACGGCGCCGGACGAGCTTGGCCTCCCGTCCGGCGCCGTGGGTCGGGTCAGTCCTCCTTGACCGAGACCTGCCCGCGGATCTCGCCGGCGGCGTTCTTCGCCGTGTGGACGTTCACGTAGGCGCCGTTCTTCTCCAGGGTGGCGATGACCGCCTTGCTGATCTTCGTCACGCCCATCTGGCCGCTCTTGCACGGGCCGCAGAGCGGCACGATTACCGCGCCGGCGACGCCCCGCTTGCCGCTGTGGATGTGCGCGGCCGTTGCGGAGCCGGTCAGCCGGGTGAACGTCAGCTTCCATTTCAGGACGGCGCCCGTCTTGTTCTCGACGTACGTGCCGGTGAACGAACCGCGCGCGGTCACGGCGCGCTTCGGCCGGGGCGTCTCCTGCCTCGAATTGAGGCTCGCCTTCACCGTGTAGGTCTCCGCGCGCTGCGCGGCCGTGGCGAGCGCGACGACGACGAGCGACATCACCGCCGCCAAGCCTGCGAGCGAAACGAACTTCTTCACAGCCCTCCTCCTTCTCCGTAAGCCTGCATACGGGAGTTTCGGCGGCGGGCGCGGATCGGTTTTAGCGAGTTGCGAAGCGCTCTTCGGCCCGGGCCCGCCGCCTGGCCGCCTCGACCTCGCGGTCGCGCGGCGGGGCTGTGGTGACGAGCGCCTCGAGCAGGTGCTCCGTCACGTGCGCGATCTCGTGCACGGCCCGCTCGAAAGCCGCCTCGTTCGCGCGGGAGGGCTTCTGCATCCCGCTCACCTTGCGCACGTACTGCACGGCGGCCGCGTGGACCTCGTCAGGGGTCGTCGGCGGCTCGAAGTTGTAGAGCGTCTTGATGTTTCGGCACATGTGCCGATCGTAGCCGCGCCTAGCCCGGCGGCGCGCGCTCCGGGTGACGGGGAAGGCCGTCGTCCGGGATCGGCTCCCAGACGGCGGCGTACGCGGTGAACTGGTGATGGGTCGGCCGGATACCCGGGATCGGAGTCGAATGTCCCCATGCGGACGGCGATCATCTCCGGGTCGGCCGGGTTCTGGGCCCAGAGGGCGCCGCCGCAGTTCGAGCAGAACGCCTTCTTGAAGCCGTCCGGCGGGTCCCACGACTTGACCAGCTCTTCGCCGGCGGTGATCCGGAACGAGCCGGGCGCCACCCGCGCGGAGCACGCAGCGCCGCTGCCGGTACGGCGCTGGCAGCGCGTGCAGTGGCAGTAGTGCGCTCCCGCGAGCGGCGCGGAGATCTCGTAGCGGACACCGCCGCAGAGGCAGCCACCGGTCAGCGGCAGATCGGTCATGACTGGAGAATAGGCATCGGATGAACGCGCGCGAACGGCAGCGGATCCTGACCAGGCTGCGCGAGATCGCACTCGCGCTGCCCGAGACGAGCGAGCGGCTCTCGCACGGCGCGCCGACCTTCTTCGTCCGGGAGAAGCGCTCGTTCGTGATGGTGCTGACGGATCATCACGGCGACGGGCGCTTCGCGATCTGGTGCGCGGCGCCGCAGGGGCTCCAGGCGATGCTCGTCGAGGCCGATCCGGAGCGTTTCTTCGTGCCGCCGTATGTCGGCCACCGCGGCTGGCTGGGGATGCGGCTCGACCGTGCGCTCGACCGGGACGAGCTTGCCGGGATCATCGAGGACGCCTATGCGGAGGTCGCGCCTCCGAAGCTCGTCGATGCTGCCCGTGGCGATTCAGCGAGAGGCTAGTTGCAGTGCCCGCAGGTGCGCAGCCTCGATCTTCGCCGCGGTCGCCGCGTCATGCGACCACTGGGGCCACGAGTACTGCGTGCCGCCGTCGAGCTCGCAGCCGCTCGTGCAGGCGAGGATCGTGCCGGAGGCGGTCGCGCTGAAGAGCCCGGCGTCGCCGAGGATCCGGCGCACCATCGTCGGTCCGTAGCGGCGGCGGACGATGTCGAAGAGGGCCCAGTCCTCGATCCCGTCCCGGATCTGCTCGAGCCGCGCGCTCGCGATCGGGGTGTGCTCGCCCGGGTAGACCAGGACGAACTCGCCGTGCGACCGGAGGCTGTTGAAGACGTCGTCCGAGTAGTAAGAGGTGACGCCCTGGCCGTAGAGCGTCCCCGGAATCCCTTCGAGGGCGTTCCAGAGCAGGAACACCCGCGGGTCGGACAGAGGTTCGGTCAGCGCGTAGCCGGGGGTGCCGGCGACGCCGTGGAACGTGTACGACCAGGCGCTCTTGCCGGCGCGCCGGACCTTCTGGATCGTCGCGAGCTTGTCGCGCGGCGCGTTGAACTGGCCGTACCAGCGCCGGGAGAGTACGGCCCAGATGTCGACGTCGTCGCCGTCCTTGTTGTCCCAGAGGAAGCGGTTGGAGGGCGCCGGGTTTCCGGTGACGAGCACCTGCGCCCCGGGAAAGCAGCTGTGCGCGGAGGCCGCCTGGCGGCCGACCAGGCCCATCCCCGCGAGGCTCGGCTCGTCGAGCGCGTAGAGGTAGGGGACGTGATCCGTCAGCCATCCGTGCTCGCCCCAGAAGTTCCGCACCGACTGGAGGTAGGCGCACCAGCTCTCGGGTGCGAACGGAGAGAGGCCGGCGATCCGGCTCGCGGCGCTGACCCGCTGGTTCGAGATCGGGATCCGCATCGTGGCGAACCCGTTCTGGTTCTGGCGGACCATGTTCCCGGCGGCGTCCAGCCACCACCTCGGCGAGGAGGTATAGCCCGACGTCGAGCGTGGCTCGCCGAACCCCCAACCCGCGGGCGAGATCCGGTAGCCCGACAGGAACTGGAAGAGCGAGTCGTTCGCCGCGGCGCGCTGCCCATGGGTCGTGAAGTGGTAGAGCTCGCCTGCCTCCTTCACGTACGACTGCGGGATGACGTGGAAGGCGGTGAGCAGGTTCCCCTTGGCCGCGTCCGGTGCGGGCAGCCGCACGCGGAAGACCGTGATCGCCACCGGGATGTCGGTGGAGACGCCGTCCGCCGTGACATGGACAGTGGCCCGGTATCCGCCCGGCTTTGCGTCGTCGGGGACGACCACCTGGAAGTAGATCGGCTGGTTCCGCCGCTCCGTCGCCTGGGCTTTGCCGTTCCAGGGCATCAGCGCATCCGGGCGCGTCCGTCCGCCCGACTCGACGAAGTGACCGAAGTAGAGCGCCGCCTGGAGCGAGCCCAGCTCGTAGCCGTCGATCGATGCCGAGACCATCCGCCCTGGCACACCCGACGCGACGATCCACGCGCCTTCCCGCTCACCGTCGCGCGGCGTTGATCGTGATCGTCGCGGCGCCGCCCTGCGGCAGCGCTCCGGCCGGGGTGATCGTCTGCGACGAGGGGTACGCGACCACGCCGGCGGCCGCCGCGGGGGCGAGCGCGAGCGCGACGATGGCTGTGAGGGCGGCTCGAAAGGTCATCACGACTAACGTCATCGACTTCGCCGGAGGCTCGGCAACCCCTCGGGCGAGTGGGGTCATGCGTCTAGTTCAGGGTATCGCGCCAGGCGAGCGCTTCGCGCAGCGGCGTCAGATCCCAGTCTGGGCCCTGCCACGCTGACGACGAAGTCGGTGAAGCCGAGCTCGAGGTACGGCTCGGGCTCGCGCCGTTCTCCGCCGAGCCGGGTGATCGTGGTAGAGCGGACGATCTCCTTCGGATCCCGCCCGACCTTCGCGCACCACTCGTCGAGGACGTCGGACTTGTGCTTCATCGTCTCCGGGTCGCCGAAGCTGTGCCACTTGTCGGCGTGCTCGGCGACGATCCGCAGCGTCACCTTCTCGCCGCTGCCGCCGATCAGGATCGGGATGCGGTGGAGCGGCGGCGGGTTCAGCTTCGCCCAGCGCTCCTTGATCAGCGGCAGCGCGCGATCGAGGTCGCGCAGCCGGCTGCCGGCCGTGCCGAAGTCGTAGCCGTACTCGTCGTAGTCCTGCTGGAACCAGCCGGAGCCGATGCCGAGCACGAAGCGGCCGCCGGAGATGTGGTCGATCGTCCGCGCCATGTCCGCGAGCAGCTGCGGGTTCCGGTACGAGTTGCAGATCACGAGCGACGAGATCTGGGCGCGCTCCGTCACCGCCGCCATCGCCGCCTGGATCGTCAGCGACTCGAAGTGCTTGCCTTCCGGGTCGCCGCTGAGCGGGTAGAAGTGATCCCAGTTGTAGATCCGGTCGACCCCGAGCTCGTCGGCTTCGAGCCACGCGCGTTTCATCGGCTCGTAGTCGCCGTGCTGCGGGATCACCTGGACGCCGACCGTCACCGCCATGCCCGCAACCTACCTACTCGAAGAAGGTGTCCTCGTGGCGGTACGCGGGCGCGCAGCAGCAGAGGAAGCGCAGCCGCTCCTCGCCGGCGGTGATCTGGTGCCATGCGCCGGGCGGGATCAGGATCGAGTCGCCCGGCGAGACCGTGCGGCGGTCGCCGTCCAGCTCCATCTCGCCCGAGCCCTCGACGAGGTAGTAGATCTCCTCGGTCTCCGCGTGGTAGTGGCGTTCCGTCGCCTGGCCGGGCTCGAGCGTCGCCTCGGCGAGGCTCTGGTTCCGGACCGGCGCGGTGGGGAGGCCGAGCAGCTCGCGGATCGTGCTCCCGTCCGCGGTCGTGAACGCTTCGGCCTCTGCGAGCGAGCGGACGATCACGCCGCGAGGCTACTTGACGTGAACACCGGGCTCTTCTTCTTCGGAGGCGGCGCAGGCCTCGTCGGCGCCCGCGGCTTGTCCGGCCCGGGGAGAAGCCGATCTCGGCGCCGGTGGCCGCGCCGGCGGAGAGCTGGGTGTAGCGGTTGCAGTCCACCTGGCGCGAGGCGACGGTGCGCACGGCGTCCTTGAACGGCTGGTATGAGGGCTTCGGCGTGAAGTCGGTCCAGAGCAGGCCGGACTGCCAGCCGCCCAGGCCGGGCTCGTCGGCGATCTCGAAGTTGAAGAACGCGGCCACCCCGGGCTGGCAGTAGGCCATGCGCAGTGCGTCGGTCAGCTGCGTCGCCTGGTCGGCGGCGAGGCCGTCGCTCGTCCCGGCGGTCGTGCGCGCCGCGGTCGGAGGCAGCGTTTGCCTGTCGGTCTCGACCCCGTTGTAGAGCGATGCCTTCGCCGGGTCGACCGTGGTCTGGAAGCCCTGCTCCATGTACCAGATGCTCACGTTGCGCTGGCCGGGCAGGGGCTGGCCGGTGCCGCCGAACGCGTCCGTCAGCGCCGCCATCAGCTTGTCGTAGTCGCCCTCGCCGATCGTCCCGCCCGCATGGCGCGTCCACGGCCGCTCCGCGTTGGTCGTCGGGTACGGGTTGTGCCCGATCGTGTCGAAGATCGGCGCGGTGCGGCCGCTGGCGCGGTAGGCCGTCGCCGATCTTGCGGTAGAACTCGATCGGCGAGTGGCTCGCGCTCGCGGACAGCGCACGGGCGGTTGTTGCCGCGCGGGGAGGAGGCGGCGATCACGTTGATGTTGGGGCGGACGCGATGAAGGACGTCGTAGCAGTCGGCGAGGAGCGCCTCGTACTGCGCGGGGCCGACGCTCTGGCCGTCGGCGTCGAACTGGGGCCGCCAGAAGCGGCTGGTGTTCGGCTCGTTCCAGATCACGACATCGACGACGCCGGGGTAGCGGCGCAGCAGGTTGCCGACGAAGGTGCAATAGGAATCGCGTGCGGCGTCGGTCTGCGGCGCGTCGGTCGCGGCGCCGTAGACGGCCAGCACGACGCGGAAGTGCGCGGCCCAGGTCGCGAGGATCATCCGGTCGACCGGGATGCGGTCATCCACTCCAAGGCGTGTGTCGCCCGGATGCCACGGGACGGTGACGCGCACGGCGCGGATCCCGAGATCGCGCGCGTAGGAGAGGGTCTTCTGAGCCTGCGGCTTCTCGGCCCACTTGAGGGTGTCGTCGTCCATCCCGACGAGCAGGCCCGGCGCGCCCGGCCGGCGCCGGCGAGCACACATGCGAGTGCCGCACAGGCGGCGAGGGCATGGAGAGTCCTGCGCACGGGTTTTCCATCGGCGCGGGAGGCGCGGGACATGAGTGAGACCAACCCCTGGGTCTGGTACTCCGATCCGGAAGTGCTTCGGCGCGAGCGGGAGCGGATCTTCCGGTCTGCCTGGCACTACGTCGGTCACGCAGGTCGGCTGTCGGAGGAGCCGTCCTACTTCGCCTGCGAGACAGGCGGAGTGCCGGCGGTCGTCACCCGTGACGCGGACGGGGAGCTCCGCGCGTTCCTCAACGTCTGCCGCCACCGCGGCGCGCGAGATCGCCGCCGGCGAGGGGCGGCGCGAGACGCTCCAGTGCCCCTACCACGCGTGGACGTACGGACTCGACGGGCGGCTGCGCACGGCGCCGCGCGCCGCGGAGGACGATCTCGGCGAGGTCGCGCTCGCGCCGCTCCGGCTCGAGGCGTGGGGGCCGTTCCTGTTCGTCAACGCCGATCCCGATGCGCCGTCGCTCGCGGTCGACGTCGAGCTGCCCTTCGACCCCGCCGAGCTGCGCTTCCATGAGCGCGTCGCACTACTCGCTGGCGGCGAACTGGAAGATCGCCGTCGAGAACTACTTCGAGTGCTACCACTGTCGCGGTCGCGCACCCGGGGTTCACCCGGCTCGTGGACGTCGACCCGGAGGCGTACCGGCTCGAAGGCGGCGGCGAGATCTGGAGCCAGTACGGCCAGGCGCGGAGCGGCGACGGGCACTGCGAGTTCCACCTCGTCTGGCCGGGCTTGAAGATCAACGTGTACCCGGGCTTCGCGAACCTCTCGATCGGCCCGGTCTGGCCCGAGAGCCCGGAGCGCACGGTCGGTTTCCTCGACTACTTCTTCGGCGCGGACGTTTCCGAGGGTGCGGCGAGGGAGCTGATCGAGTTCGACGACCAGGTCGGGCGCGAAGACACGGAGCTCGTCGAGTCCGTCCAGCGGGGCGTCCGCGCCGGGCTTCGTCGAGCGCGGCCGCCTGCTGCCGGAGAGCGAGCGCCTGATCGCCGGTTTCCAGCGCAAGGTGGCCGAGACGCTCACCTAGTCGCTCCGGTTCGTCGGAGGCCACTGCTACCGTGGCCGCCGTCACACGAAAGCCAGACGGCTGAGCGGCCGCGGCGGACCCTGTGTCCGCGCCCCCACGTGGTTGACCGCTCGGTCGTCGCCCGAAATTCGAAGGAGGAGACGCCCAGGTGAAAACCGCATGCTTTGTCTGCTGCGCTCGCACTGCTTGCGGTCGCGCTCGTCCCGCAGGCGAGTGCCCGGAAGGAGTCGGTCAAGCGAGTGGCGGTGGCCAAGCACGACGATCCGGCGACCGGCGTCCGGCTGGCGCGCCTGCTCGGGGAGATCAGGGGCCACCGCGACGAGACGTGGCGGTGGGAGCAGGTGATGCAACGCCCGAGGACGATGTACGCCGCGAGTGCCGAGATCGTCCGCAGCGTCGCGTACCGGCAATGGGTCGTGAACCTCTGGCGCTACCGCGCGGCGCACGCGAAGCTCAAGGCGCTGAACCCGCCGCACAAGGCGCAGTGGCAGTGCATCCACCGCTACGAGGGCGCCTGGACCGATCCGAACGCGCCGTACTTCGGCGGCCTCCAGATGGATCTCGAGTTCCAGCAGACCTACGGTGGGGCGCTCCTGCAGGCAAAGGGCACCGCCGACCACTGGTCGCCGATCGAGCAGATGTGGGTTGCCGAGCGGGCCTACAGGACACGCGGTTTCTGGCCCTGGCCGAACACGGCCAGATCCTGCGGATTGCTCTAGCTCCCGCAATCCGGACGGGTTACTTCTCCGGAAGTAACGGGCAGTGACCCTGCAGGGAGAACCTATGGACCGATCTGACGGCACTGATCGACCGCGCCGAGGAAGAAGGGTGCGCGAACCTCTCGCAGTTCAGCGAGCTGATACAGGAGCTGGAGCTGGACGAGGAGGAGCTGTCGCGCGTCTACGAGGATCTCGCCGAACGCGGGATCGAGCTCTCCGACGACTGCGGCATGGTCAAGGACGACGACACCGTCGTCATCAACGGCGACCTCGCGACCGCGACCACGGATGCGCTCCAGCTCTTCCTGAACGAGGCCGGCCGCTACAAGCTCCTGACCGCGGAGGAGGAGGTCGAGCTCGCCAAGCGCATCGAGCGCGGCGAGAAGGACGCGAAGGACCTGATGATCAACTCGAACCTCCGGCTCGTCGTGTCGATCGCGAAGCGCTACCAGGGCCACGGTCTCTCGCTGCTCGATCTGATCCAGGAAGGGATCATCGGGCTGATCCGAGCGGTCGAGAAGTTCGACCACCGCAGGGGGTTCAAGTTCTCCACCTACGCGACCTGGTGGATCCGCCAGGCCGTGCAACGCGGAGTCGCGAACAAGTCGCGGACGATCCGGATCCCGGTGCACATCGTCGAGCGCGAGCAGAAGATCGCCCGCGCCGAGCGCGAGCTCGTCGTCGAAGCTCGGCCGGCAGCCGACCGACCAGGAGCTCGCGAAGGCGGCGAAGCTGCCGGTCAAGCAGGTACGCGAGGTGAAGCAGGCCGCGCGCGCGGTGACGAGCCTCGACAGGCCGATCGGCGACGACGGCTCCGGCAGCTACGGCGACCTCTTCGCGGCAGACCAGGCCGGCACGGAGGAGGAGATCGAGATCAGCCTCCGCGAGGAGACGCTGCACAAGGCGATCGCCGACCTGCCCGAACGCGAGCAGAAGGTGCTGAATCTCCGCTACGGGATGAACGGCGACCGCGAGCCGATGTCGCTCGAGGCGATCGGCCGCGAGCTCGGGATCACCCGCGAGCGGGTTCGCCAGATCGAGGCGAACGCGCTCGAGACGCTGTCGATGCTCCGCGAGGTCGCCGGCCTCCGCGAAGCCGCTTAGACGATCTCGAGGCCCTCGGCGATCACGAAGAACGCGCGGCCGAAGGGCGAGCCCTCGGTGCGCTCGCGCACGTCGTCGAAGTCGATCTGCTCGCGGAGCGAGCGCGCGATCTCGAGGCAGCTTCGGTAGTTGATCGAGTGCTCGGTCATCGCCATCAGCTTCGAGACGAGCAGATCCTCCGCGCTCAGCACGCGCATCGTCATCGCCTCGACCTCGCGCTCCTCGCCGCGCCCGATCAGCTCGTCGTCGACGTCGAGGCCGGCGGGGCAGAAGATCAGGTCGACGAGCACGTCCCCGTCCCACGCCTTGTAGAGCCACTCCTCCGGCGGCTTCTCCGGGCGCAACCCCAGCGTCCGCCAGTGTCTCGAGCGCGCGGTCGGCGTCCGACGGCTTGATCAGGAAATCGAGGTCGTGGTCGGTCGACGGGCCGCCGCGTACCCAGGAGGCGACCCCGCCCGCGACGAGATAGGGAATGCCGGCGTCGCGCAGCGCGGCAGCCGCCTTCTTCAGGGTCGGGACCATGCCGTTGAGGGTGTTGTCTCCGGAGGACACGCAAACTGGTGGTACCCGCCGTTGCAGGGCATGTAACCGCGCCGAGTCGGGCACGATGCAGGCATGGAGAACGGACGGCCGATCCGGGTCGCGGCTGCCGGTGACGTCCATGCTTCGCCGGAGGAGCGCGACCGCGTATTCGAGGCGTTCGCGTCGCTCGAGACGGGCACCGATCTCGTCCTGCTCGCCGGCGACCTGACCACGTGCGGCGGCCCCGACGAGGCGGCGGTGCTGGCGGACGCCTGCCGGCAGGTCGAGGTTCCGGTTTGCGCGGTGCTCGGAAACCACGACTGGCACCTGAACCGGACCCAGCGAGGTCGCGGCCGTCCTCGGCCGGCGCCGGGATCCACCTGCTCGAGCGCAGCTCGATGCGGTTCGAACTGCACGGTCTCGACGTCGGCGTGGTCGGGCTGAAGGGCTTCGTCGGCGGCTTCCCGGACTACGTGCTCCCCGACTTCGGCGAGCCGCTCCTACGCGAGGTGTACGCGGAGACGACGAAGGACGTGACCGCGCTCGACCGGGAGCTCGCGGCGGTCGAGGGCGCCGACCTCCGCATCGTGCTCCTCCACTACGCGCCGACGACGACGACGCTCGAGGGCGAGCCGCGCGGGATCTGGCCGTTCCTCGGCAGCGACCGCCTGGCCGCGCCGATCGCGGAGCATTCGCCCGACCTCGTCCTCCACGGCCACGCCCACGCGGGCACCTTCGAGGGCTACATCGGGCGCGTCCCGGTCTACAACGTCGCGATCCAGGTCACGCGCAAGGACTTCTGGTACTTCGACCTCGGCCCGCGCGAGCGCGCGCACGAAGCCGAGCTCGAGCCTCAGTTCCCTACGACCTGAACCACCCAGCGGCGGTCGCGCTCGCGGTCGAGCTCGAGGAAGAGCACGCGCTGCCAGGTGCCGAGCATGAGCTCGCCGTCGCGGATCGGGATCGACTCGCCGGCGGTGCCGAGCAGCATCGCCATGCAGTGCGAGTGCCCGTTGCCGAAGTCCATGTCCTCGGGGCAGATGTTCTCGGTGCGGCGGTCCCAGTCGTCGTGCGCGTAGTACGTCTCGCGCGGAACGAGGCGGAGAAGCAGCTGGGCGAAGTCCTCGAGGAACCCCTGTTCGAACTCGTTGACCCTGACGCAGCAGGTCGTGTGGGGCGAGTACACGCAGGCGATCCCCTCGTCGACGCCGCTCTCGCGCACGGCCTCGATCACCTCCTCGGTGATGTCGCGAACGTGCAGCCCGCCTGTCGTGCGCAGATGCGTTTCCCGCTGGAAGACCTTCACCGTCTGTTCACCCCCGGTGGCCGATTTGTCCGACGCGCCGTATTGTGATCGATCGGCGAAGCGTTCGCTAGCGCGGGCCCGTAGCTCAGCTGGTCAGAGCAGCGGACTCATAATCCGTTGGTCCCAGGTTCGAATCCAGGCGGGCCCACTACAGCCCCGTGCGAAGCCGAGGGGCCCACGTGTCCCCATCCGGCCGGCAGCGACCCTGCAAGCGAAACCCCGCATACAACAGGCGCCCGGGAATTGCCGGAGCGACTAGGCAGCCATGACGGTCTCGGATAGCGTCGGAAGCGGGCCGGAGGGGCGGGGAAGCGCTTCATCCCGGTTCGGAGAGTTCGACCCCGCCCCGGCTCTTCTACCAAGCGACTGTCGATGCGGTCAGCCGCCGCGACACGGTAGAGCTGCTGAACGAGGGCAGCGTGCTGCTCATACTAGGAGAGCGCCGCCAGCGCTGTCCAGATGCCGTCGACGAACCGCAACAGTCGAGGGCGTCCGGTCGCGGTTTTGCAGCGACGAATCGGAACCACGGTCTAGCCCCGGTCGCTCATGCTCGGGCTCGTCCTGTCTCGACGCTGGCGGGTCGCTATCCGCGCGTCCGGCGGCGTGAGTTCGGCTTGCGGCTCTGGGGCGATTCGGCCATCAGTGATGCCAGGGCGCGCGCGCTCGTGAGGCCACGCAAGGCCTCGAGCCGTCGCACGACCGCGCGCAGGTCGGCGCGCACCTCCGCGGCCGCCGGCACCTTGCTCAACGTCCGGACGAACCGGATCGCCTCATCGGCGTCCGCGTCCCGGAGGCGCGCGCGGGTGCTCTTCGTGAGCTCGGCCGCTCGTTTCACCAACTCCGCGGCCTGCGACGACAGCTGCTCGTCCGCCATGAGAGTCGTGAGAAGCGGCAGCTGCGCGCGTTCGAAGACCGCGATCCACGCTCGCCCAGCCTCGGTCGTGGCGAGCACCTCGTCGCGAATCCGGCGCAGCTCGGTTACCTCGGCGTCGGTCGCAAAGAAGCGGGCGCCGATGAGCTCGATCGCGCAGATGCACTGCTGCATCAGCGCGATCAGCCCGGCCTTCGCGTCGCGCTTGATGAGCGTCGGGTCGGCCGGATGGAAGGAGTCTGCGGCGTTGCCGACCCACGGGCCGGTCTCGAACGTGAAGCCGTACGTCTTGCGCAGTTTGGGGTTGGCGATGTGCCGCGAGTAGGCGTAGTCGCTCTGCGTCCCGGTCGTCGGGTAGAGGGTGATCGACGGCTCGCTCGTATACACACGACCGCGCACGGAGGCGATCGCGCTGACGATGCGACTCCCCACGGTCTGGAAGCGCTGCAGGTCCCGCGGCGGGATGTACTCCTGGTAGCCGGCCACACCGATCGGGGCACACGTCCCGGACGGCAGCGTGGTGAAGCGCTTCGTCGGATCGGTGGTCTGCGACGGCGCGTGCCCCCACGGCCAGAGTACGAGCTCCGAGTAGGAGTGCACATCGACGAAGCAGTCCACTCGCCGCGTGTCCAGGACGCTGCGGATATTGCGGGTCTCGGGCTCGCTGAAGGCGGCGGGCCCGCAGTAGACGTCGCTGCACTGCGCGCACGACGTCTGGCCCTGGGTGACGCCCCAGAGGACGTCGAAGTTGCGGTTGAGATCGACGCCATCGCATGCGGTCCCAGGGTTGTCGCGGCGGTTCTTACGCCACAGGGTGTCAATGTTCATGACGTACTCGCGCCCGTCGGGGTTCATGCAAGGCACGAGCCAGAGATCGAGCGTCTCCAGGATCAGTCTTATTTCGGCCGCCGACCAGGTGCGATTGCCATACGTGATGTCGCTGCCGTTTTTGTGACTGACCAGCAGGTCGACGGCGAGCTCGATGATGGCGTCGGGGTTCATCAGCTCGCGGGAATGCGTGCCACCAACGACCATCACACCGCGGCGCTCACCTCCGCCGCCCGCGCGCAGGCGTAGCGCGTAGACGGCTCGGCCCTGCACGGAGGGCTCGGGTAGTGCGAAGCGCGTGAAGTAGCTTGGGAACCAGGCTGCGAGCAGGTTGGAAAGCAAGTCGAGCTGCGCCACACTGCGGTACATCAGGGCTCGCCCTCCTCGCGTGGGATGCCCTGGACGCGCTCCTCGAGCCAGGCGATCGCCTCGTCGTCGGCGATGCGCAGCTCCGGGCTCAGCGGCTCAACCCAAGCGACGCGGTGCAGCCGCACCTCGTAACCGCGCTCGAGCAGCGCCACGATCTCGTCAGTCGTGACGAGCAGCCGGACACCCCGCTGCGGATCCGGCACACGGTCGAGGTCGAGGTCAGCGACACTCTCGAGCGGGACATCCCCATCGCCAGGATGGACGGTCGCCTCGAAGCGAAGCCCCTTACCCGGATCGACCACAGCAGCAGGAGTCTAACCCGATCCGAGCCCCGTTGCGAAACCGCGTCGGGGTTCGAACGTGAAGCGATAGACGCTCGCCGCTGGCGTGCCGGCGAGATCCCGACAGAGCGGGACTTCGGCGGGTGGTCGGCTGGGAAGCCCTGGCTGAGGTGAGTCTCGCTCGGTTGGCGTGGGTTGAGCGGGCGATCGAGGGCCCTCACCTCCCGCCGAATCGTGTCCCGAACCGTGTCCCGAAACAGCCAAATCCACTGTGCCCGAGCGCACCCAAGAGCACGCAGCAGAGCCAAGAACACCCACGAGCAGTAACCGGGTCAGGACTCATAATCCGTTGGTTCCTGGTTCGAATCCAGGCGGGCCCATGACTCCAACGGCGTCACCGCGCCGGTTTCGCGCCGACGGCGTCGTCGGCCTCGGCAGCCGAGTCCCGAACGTGTCCCGAAAGCTGCCGAAGCACGCTTGGGTCGTGGGCGAAGGGATCACGCACAAGCAGGAGATGACGGCGGGCGTGCACGCCGGTGCGACCGTCGAGGGCGGCCTGACCATCGAGCGCGGACTGAACGACTTGCGCGTCGCGGTGCTCGGGATCCTCGTCAGGGTGGGGCTGGCCGCCGCCGCGATTCCCGATGCCTGGTGGACTCAGTTGGTGGCGGGGTCGGCAGCTTCGCGTTCGCTTGGTTCCTCATCCGCTGGCGGCGGAGCCGCAACTACCTCATGAGCTTCGCCCCTTGGCTGACCGGGCAATAGCTCGGACGCCGCGACGAGACGGCTGAGCCTGTCGGCGAGAGCGGGACGTGGTGGACGAGATCATCGTCGTCTGGACGCCTTCCCATTCGCCTCATAGCTCACCAGCACTCCCTCAGTGGCGCAGTGGGATGCTCTGCTCGGCGTAGTTGGTGACGGCTCCGGAGGAGACGTAGGGCTGCATCGCGGCGTGGGTGTCTCGCACCCAGCCGAGGTTGGCAGCAGCGGGGAGCATGTCAGAGTTGTCCGCCGCTTCTTCCGATCAGGGTCTCGGAGAGCCCCGACCGCCGGCCGACAACCTTCGGCGAGGCGTCGGAGCGCCCACCGGAGTGAGGACTGGGTCCCGAATCGCGGCCTGCGAAACTGCGCGTGGTGAGGATCGGCGTCACCGTCCCGATGTCTCTCTCCGACGGATCCGGCCAGATGCCGTCCTGGCCGCAGGTGCTCGCATTCACCGAGCACGCGGAGGCGGTAGGCCTTCAGTCGGTCTGGGTCTGTGACCACTTCGTCTCGCGCCCGCCCGGCCAGCCGGTCGAGGGCATCCATGAAGCGTGGACGATCATCTCTGCCCTCGCCGCCGCAACGAGCCGCGTCGAGCTGGGCCAGCTCGTCATGTGCGCCTCGTTCCGCAACCCGGCCCTGCTCGCAAAGATGGCGGCGACGGCCGACATGGTCAGCGGCGGCCGGGTGATCCTCGGCCTCGGGGCGGGCTGGTACGACGCGGAGTACGAGGCGTTCGGCTACCCGATCGACCACCGTGTCGGCCGGTTCGAGGAGGCGCTCCGGATCATCGGCCCGCTCTTGCGGGGGGAGCGCGTGACGCTGGCCGGCCGCTTCTACCAGGTCGACGAGGCCGTGCTGCTCCCGCCACCCGACCGGCAGATCCCGATCCTTGTCGCGGCCAACCGCCCGCGGATGCTCGGGCTGACCGCGCGGTACGCCGACGCCTGGCACACCGCCTGGTTCGGTCATCCGGACGACCGGCTCCGCCGCCGACTCGCCGACCTCGAGACGGCCCTTGACGCTGAGGGCCGAGACCCGGCCACGCTACGACGGACGGTCGGAGTGCGTGTCCAGGACCGTGACGCGACCATCTCGAACGAAGCAGGTGACCTGGCTTGTGGAGGCACGTTCGAGGAGCTCGCGCGGATGATCGACGCGTACGAGGCGCTCGGCTTCGACGACGTCATCGTTGGACTCGAGCCGATCACCGAGCGGTCGCTTGAGCGTCTTGTCGAGGCCCTCCGCCCAGTGGAGCGGGACGGCCGGGGTAATGCGTAACCGCGAATCAGCCTCAGCCGTTGAAACGAGTGGCGGAGCGTGCGCCGGATTCTCCGGCGAGGGGGTACAGGAGGTTCGGAGCGTCGCTTCGCCCCTATCCGAGCAAAGGAGGGCTTATGTCACTGGCTACTCATCCTGATCATCGTTCTCGTCATTCTTGCTTTGGGCGGATTCGGCTACAGCCGCCGCGCGTGAGCGCAAGATGAGCTTGTGGGTGTGGATTGTGGTTGCTGCCGGCATCGCCCTGATCATCTGGCTGGTTGTGGCGTTGGTCGGGACACCAGAACGACGTCGTGCAGCCCAGCGGGAGAAAGCAGCTGAGCTTCGACGCTCAGCAGAAGAGAAGTTGGCGTCGGCGGCGCGGCGAGAGGTCGTGGCCAGCCAGGAGGAGGAAACGGCTCGCCGCGAGCGGGAGGCCGCTGAACAAGCGTTGCGACACGCAGACAGTGTCGAC
The DNA here is from genome assembly GCA_963779025.1 of uncultured Actinomycetes bacterium. Classification (GTDB taxonomy): domain Bacteria; phylum Actinomycetota; class Thermoleophilia; order Gaiellales; family Gaiellaceae; genus DATBLE01. The sequence continues at coordinate 425,810 of CAVZWR010000003.1, read as the reverse complement.
CCTGATCTTCCCGGATCGCTTCCGGCTGCCGAGACCGCCGCTGCTGATACAGGTAATTGAAGGCTGGGGCCAGGCGGTTCCACGCCGAGCCGCTTTGGCGCCACATCCCCCGCGAAGCAATGCGTCGAGCTCGCCCGACGAGAGCTCGGCTCCTCCCGCCTCCTCGGCCTCGGCTGATCATCCGCGACGACGGCGAAAGGGATGAGGAGATCCCTGCCGAAGTGTAAGCATTCCATTTGCAGGGGTTTTGATCGTGCGCCGAGCAGAAACCAAAGCGCGCGAACGCCTCTCACAAGGGGATCGAAGGGGGGACAGATGCGCACTGTTGTCACACGAAGGCGTCGTTGGCCCTACTGGGCCGCGCTCGCCGCCGCCTCGGCGCTCGTCGTCGCCGTCGTTACCGTCGGCTCCGGTTTCGCCGCGGCCAAGGCGAAGCCGTCCAACACCTCGCCGCCGCGGGCCATCGGCGCCGCCCGCGTCGGGCAGGTGCTCACAGGCGAGCGCGGCGACCTGGACGGGCAACCCGACCAAGTACGAGTACGCCTGGCTCCGCTGCGCGGCCAACGGAGGCAGCTGCGACACGATCAACGGAGCGAACGGCACGCAGTACCAGTTGACCGCAGCGGACGACGGACACACGGTCCGGTTCCGCGTGACGGCAACCAACGGCGACGGGTCGACGACGGCGACGTCGGCGGCGACTGCGGTCGTCGTGGCCGGCGGCAAGCCCGCCAGCACGGTCCTACCGGCGATCTCCGGCACGCCGCAGGAGAACTCGACGCTGACCGGGACGAACGGCACCTGGACGAACAGCCCGTCCAAGTACGAGTACGCCTGGCTCCGCTGCGACAAGAACGGCGGCGCATGCTCCGCGATCAACGGCGCGATCAAGAACACGTACACGCTGACCTCGGCGGACGTCGGCGCCACGATCCGGTTCCGCGTCGTCGCCTCGAACTCGGCGGGCAGCGACACGGCGATGTCGGCCGCGACGGCCGTCGTCTCCAAGTTCCGGGGGCAAGGTTGCCCGGCCGTCGGAAACCCCGATCAGGCGGCGGCGATCAATCCGCCGGCGAGACTGCTCATCGACTCGCTCCAGAGCGACCCGGCGGTAGTCACGAAGAGCACCCAGACGGTGACGGTCCGCTTCCACGTCACTTCGACGTGCGGCGGTCCGGTGCAGGGTGCGCTCGTGTACGCGACTGCCACGCCCTACAACCAGTTCGCGATTCCGCCGGAGCAGCCGACGGGCGCCGACGGCTGGGGGGCGCTGACCTTCCAGCGCGGCCGCGGCTTTCCGGCCAGCAAGCAGCAGCGGCAGCTGACGGTCTTCGTCCGGGCTCGCAAGTCCGGCGAGAACCTGCTGGTCGGCATCTCGACGCGGCGGCTCATGTCGATCCGCGTCAACCTCAAGGGCTGAGCCGATGCGGGCGAGGGCTGGGGGCGAACGCCCTCAGCCCTCGCTGCTCAGCGCGGCCCAGCTCTCGTAGCGCAGCCATCTGCGCGGATACCGTTGCGAGGCGCTGCTCGATCTCGGTCAGGCGTTCGAAGGCCTCCTCGGCGCGAAGGACGTCGTTCTCGCTGCGGATCGCGCCGTTGCCGGCGCGAGCCAGGGCGAGTTCACGTTCGAGCTCCTCGACGCGAGCGAGCGCGGTCAGCGCGGTGGCCTCGGCCGCACCTCGTTCGGCGGTTGCAGTCTCGACTGTGAGGCGGGCCGCGTCGAGCTCGCCTTCCAGAACGGCAACCTGCGATCGCAGCTGCCGACTGTGTTCCTCCGCGGCTGCAAGCTCTGCTTCGAGGGCGGTGATGCGGGCGGCAGCAGCATCAAGCTCGTCCCGTGCTGTTCTTACCGCCGGTTACCGCCCCGGTCTCGCTCGGTGCTTCCTCGGACTCCGCCGCAGTTGCATGCTCATGGAGGGCCGGGTCTGATTCGACCTGCTGATCGGTCACGGGACGCTCAGCAGCGAGGGCTAGACCCGTCTCGGCTGCGATTGTCTGGAGGTCGGAGAGGATCGTCTCGGTCTCCTCCTCGATTGCGGCCAGCCCGCTTGTGATTGCCGCCAGGTCCTCGGAGCCCGTCGACGGGGGTGCCGCAAGCTCGAGAGGACCGGTCTCGACCTGCTGATCGGTCTCGGGCGGCTCGGGAGCGAGGGCCAGATCCGTCTCGTCCGCGATTGTCGGAAGGATCGTCTCGGATCCTCGACGGCGGCCAGCCCGCCTCGGGTTCCGCCAGGTCCTGGGGCCGGGCGGCGTCGCAAGCTCGACAGGACCGGCTTCGACCTCGTGCTGCCCTCCGCCTTCCGGCTCGACCTGCGCGGGCTCGTCTGATTGTTCTTCCTCGAGCGGCCCGGCGAAATCGGCAGGACTGTCCGGGAAGGACGCTTCTGCAGGTGCCTGAGCGGTGGGCTGCGATGCAACTGTCTCGGCGGCGGGTGGGGGCGGCGCGATGCGCAGCTCCGACTCGGCCGCCTTCTCCTCCTCCGGTCCGCTCAGCGGCGGCTCGAGCACCGGCGCGCCCTCCTGCCGTGGGCGGAATCCGGTTGCGAAACCGTACTCGGTCTTCAGCACCCCGCCCGACTGGGTTGCCAGCGCCAGGGCCACGACTGCCGGCTCGACGAAGCCGAGCTCGATCAGCACCTTTCCCAGCGGCGCACCGCTGCGCTTCTGTTCTTCGAGCGCCGCCGCAAGCTGCTCCTCGTTCAGCAGGCCGTGCTCGATGAGCAGGCTGCCCAGGAGCGGCGCGTCCCGTGCGGAGGCGGCGGACTCGGCGGGCGGCGCGTCGGCCGACGCTGCCCCCGGGGGACGGACGCCCTGGTGTTCAGGAAAGGCTGTCACCTTCGGTCTATCGGCCGAGCGGGCCGAACGCGCGTCCCCTGCAAGGGTGATGTCCAGATGCGAAGACCCAGCCGCGCGGCCGGATTGTGCCCGCCTTGGCAGAATCGCCCCGACGTCTCAGACTCCCAGGAGGCTCACAAGTGTTAGTGCTCGTCACCCTGATCGCCGCAGGCGATCCCAAGACCATCGAACGCCTCGCCCGGGAGGATCCGGACCGGTCGAAGCGGATCGTCGACCACGCGAAGTCGCACGGCCTGATCGCCCACCGCTTCTACGGGTCGGAGGGCAAGTGCATGGTGATCGACGAGTGGCCCGACCCCGAAGAGCTTGTTCTGCTGCTGGAAACAACGCTTCGTGGTGCGCGACGGTCAGTCGATGGAGATCGACGATCCACTGAAGACCTACTACGGGAAGCGCGGAACCTTCACCCTCCGCATCGTCGTCGCGTGGGTCGATGCGCAACGGCTACGGCATCGGCTCCGGCACCTGGAACAAGGGCAGCGGCCGACTCGCAGTCGTATCGCCTACGGCCGGCGGTTCCGACGTGACCTGGCGGGCCGAAGGCTCCGTGTCCTGAAGAGAGGCGCAATGTCTGGTGAGATCGATTCGACGGGGGAAAGAAAGGACGCTCTCGACGCTTTCCTCGAAGCCAAGCTCCGGGAGGGCTTCGAGGTCGAGACGCACACGGATACGCACGCGATCGTCGTCGAGGGTGACCAGGGGAGATCGTTCCTGAGTCGGTTCCGAGTGTCCGGCGCCCCCAAGCGATACGTCGTCTCGGTGGACGAAGACGGCGAGGTGACGATGATCCCGGCAGAGCCGAAACGAAGCTGACGCAGGGCCCGGCTCTCCCGGCTAGCCCGGACGGCTACAAGTCTGTGTGGGTCTACGGCCCCGACTTCACCTTCACCGGGACGGCCAAGGCGTAAGGACCGGCGCCAGGCGGCGCAGCGTCTCGCGCCCGAACGGGTCGTCGTCCTCGAGCGGCTGAATCGCTACCTGGGTCGCGCCCGCGTCCAGGTGCTCCTGTACGCGCGCGCGAATCGCTTCCTCGTCTCCGGCGGCGACAAGCGCATCGACGAGCGCATCGGAGCCGCCGCCCTCGAAGTCGGCGTCGGAGAAGCCGAGCCAGCGGAGGTTGTTCAGGTAGTTCGGCGTGTCGAGGTACCACGCGATCGCGGCGCGCGCCCGCCCGGCCGCGCCGTCACCGAGCGCGACCTTCTGCTCGACGATCAGGAGCCTGTCCGGGCCGAGCAGGTCGCGGGCGCGGCGCGTGTGCTCGACCGGCACGAGGTACGTGTGGGCTCCCGCCGCCTTCTCGCCGGCGAGCCGGAGCATCTTCGGTCGCAGCGCCGCGAGCACGCGTGGCACCGGCGGCCGGGCCTCGCCCTCGGTGTCGGGGCTCACCACCGGGTCGGCGTCCATCGCGTCCAGGTAGGCCGACATCCGCTCGACCGGGTGCTCGTACCGGTGGCCGCGCGGGTCGACCTGCCGCGGGTGGCTGACGCCGAGCCCGAGCAGAAAGCGGTCGTCGAATGCGTCCGCCAGCACGCGCGCGGCATTCGCCGCGGCAACGGGATCGCGCGCCCAGATGTTGGCGATCCCGGACGCGACCCGGATCCGCTCGGTCGCCCCGAGCAGCACCGCTCCGTTCGTGAAGGACTCGCGGGTCCCCGAGTCCCTCCGGGTACCAGAGCGTGTCGTAGCCCAGCTCCTCGATCTCGCGTGCGGCGGGCCGCGCCTCCGCCGCCGGGGCGACGGTGAACGCGCCGATCCAGGCTCCGATCCGGCCGAGGGCCACGGAACTCATAATCGTCCACAGTGAGGGTGCTCGTCGGCATAGCAGGCGCCGTCCTGGTCGTGTTGATGCTGGCCGAGTTCTTCACGACCTTCCTGCTGCCGCGGCGGGTGAGGCGCGATCCCCGGATCGCGCGGCGGATCGTCCGGGGCGGCTGGCGTCTCTGGCGGCAGGGTGCGCGCGCGCTTCCGGCCACGGCCGCGGACACCATGCTCGGCTTCTACGGGCCGGCGATCGTGGTCGTGCTGCTCGCCGTCTGGACGTTCGGGCTCGTGCTCGGGTTCGCCGCGCTGCAGTGGGCGAGCGGCTCTCACCTCGGCCAGGGGCACGCGGCGACGTTCGGCGACGCCCTGTTCTTCAGCGCGGGCGGCTTCCTCAGCGCCGGCACCGGGCTCGAGCCCGAGGGCGCCTGGTCGGAGACGCTCTTCATCCTCGAGGCGGCGTGCGGGTTCGCCGTCCTCTTCATCGCGATCGGCTACCTGCCGGCGCTCTTCCAGGCGTTCTCGCGCCGCGAGGTCGCGATCTCGCAGCTCGACCCGCGCGCGGGCTCGCCGCCGACCGCCGGCGCGCTGATCGAGCGGTCGGCCACGCTCGGCGGCTGGGCGAGCCTCGACGCCTACCTCGGCGAGTGGGAGCAGTGGTCTGCCGAGCTGATGGAGACACACCTTTCCTATCCGTCGCTCGCGTACTACCGCTCCCAGCACCTGAACCAGAACTGGCTCGCGGCGCTGACGACCGTGCTCGACGCGAGCGCGTTCGCGCTCGCCGCCGCCGACTCGGAACGCCTGCCCGAGTCCGCCGAGGTCACGTACGCGACCGGCCGGCACGCGCTCGCGGACATCGCGCTGATGCTCCGTGCGAAGCCGCGGAAGCCCGACCCTCCGCGCCTCGACGACGATGCGTTCGACCGTCTCTGGCAGCTTGCCCGGGAGGGGGGCCTCGAGCTGCGCGACCAGGTCGACGCTCGCGAGCGACTCGACCACCTCCGCCACGCCTACGAGCCGTTTGCCGCCGCGCTCGCCGCCTGGCTCGAGCTCGCGCTGCCCTCGTGGCTGCCGTCACCGGAGGCCGAGGCGAACTGGCGCCGCGCCATCCTGGAGCCGCGCCGCCGCCGCGGGTCTGAGCTCTAGCCCAGGCTTTGGCCTGCGGGTGGCGGTCCTAGCGCGAAAAGCGCCGTTCACCAAAACACCGCAACGAGCGAGAAAAAGTTCGGCGGCGCCCCTTGCCAACGCAGGCGTGAACTTCTAGGTTGCTGCTTGCGCCGAGCACGGAGCGCGATTAGGTCGAAGCCCAGCCGGGCGGCTGTACGCGGAAGCGGAAGGTCGGCCGGTTAGGTGGACGAAAGCGCCTCCGGCTCGGCGAATTTTTATGGACCGAGATCGGATTCCGTCCGATGCGGTGCGTACTCTCGCGGCCGTGCAAGGCGATTACGTGCGGCGCGGGGTGGCGGAGTTCGTCGGCGCTTTCACGCTCGTCTTCATCGCCACGGGAGCGATCATGGTCGGCTCCGGCGGTCTGATCGGCGTCTCGTTTGCCTACGGCCTCGCGCTGGCGGTGATGATCGCCGTCTTCGCGCACATCTCGGGCGGCCACTTCAATCCCGCGGTCACGCTGGCGTTCCTTGTCACCCGCCGCATCACGGCCGTATTCGCCGGTGTCTATGTGCTGATGCAGTTGGCGGGGGCATGTGCCGCCTCGCTCCTGCTCTGGTGGATCTTTCCGGCAGAGGCGATCAAGCCTGCGCGGCTCGGCGCGCCCCTGATGCATCCGTCGATCGGCTCGGGAGCCGGTTTCGCGCTCGAGGCGATCATGACCATCTTCCTCCTGCTCGCGTATTTCGCGACCACCGTCGACGACCGGAACGCCTTCAAGGGGCTCGCCCCGTTCGCGATCGGCCTCGTGCTGACGATGGACGCCCTCTGCGGCGGTCCCCTGACCGGCGCGGCGATGAATCCCGCCCGCGCGTTCGGCCCGGAGGTCGTCTACAACGTCTGGGAGAGCTACACCTGGATCTACTACGCCGGCCCCGCCGTCGGCGCCATCCTCGCGGCTGTCCTCTACGAGTTGATGTACCTCCAGCCCGGGGTGCGGATCTCGCTGCCCGGCCGGGGCGGCGGCGAGCCGGCCTCGGGCGACGTCGCAGGCCCCTAGTTCGTAGAGTCGGCTGGTGGAGTCGTTCCGGACCGCGGACGGCCGGACCCTGGCCTACCGCCGCGAGGGCGCCGGACCGCTGCTCGTCTGCCATCCCGGCGGGCCGGGGTTCTCGTCGCGTTACTTCGGCGACCTCGCCGGTCTCGGCGAGTCGTTCACGCTGATCCTGCTCGACCCGCGGGGAACCGGTGACTCCGACCACCCTGCCGACGCGCGCGCGTACGACACCGCCGACTACGTGCGCGACCTCGACGAGCTCCGCGCGCACCTCGGGCTCGAGCGGATGCTGCTGCTTGGCCACTCGCACGGCGGGGTGATCGCGGCCGCCTACGCGGCCGCGCATCCGGAGCGCGTCTGAGAAGCTCGTGCTGGCGAGCACGGTCGCGCGCTTTGCCGAGGAGCAGGAGGCGGCGATGGTGAGGATGATGGAGACACGCTCCGGCGAGCCCTGGTACGCGGACGCGCGCGAGGCGATCGACCGCGAACAGGCGGGCGACTTCGCCGGCGAGGAGGAGCTCCAGGATCTGGTCAAGCGCGAGATGCCGTTCTACTTCGCGCACTACGGCGACGAGGAGCGCCGCTACGTCGAGTGGCTCGGCGAGGAAAAGCCGAATCCGGACGCGCTTCAGCTGTTCAACACCGAGACCTGGCCCGTCTTCGACCTGCGCCCCGGCCTCTCCAGCATCACCGCTCCGACGCTCGTGATCACCGGCGAGCTCGACTTCATCACCGGGCCGGCCTGCGCCGCCGACTTCGCGACGATCCCCGGTCAGCGGACGGTGGTGGTCGAGGGCTGCGGCCACTTCATCCTCCGCGAGGCACGTGACCGCTTCCGCGACGAGGTCACTGCGTTCCTCGGCGCGTAGCTAGTTGCCGAGCACGCGGGTCGTCTCGTCGCTGTCGTAGGCGGGTAGTTCGCGTTCGTCCCCGTCTGCCCGCAGCAAGAAGCCGTCCCCTGCCGTCAGCTGGCCGATCGGCGTCACGTCGAAGCCGAGCCCGACCAGTCGCTCCACCGCGTCGGGCTGGGCGGCCGCGAGCAGACTGCCCGAGGCGAGCATCCCGAGCGGGTCGAGGCCGAGGGCGCCTGCGATCGCAGAGGTCTCCGGAAGCACCGGAACCGCGTTGCGGTCGATCGTCGCGCCGCATCCGGCGGCAAGGGCGAGCTCGCGGACGCCCGTCGCGAGGCCGCCTTCGGTCGGGTCGTGGAGTGCGGTCACCCCACCTGCGTCGAGCAGGGCGATTGCCTCGTCGGCCACGGAGATTCCGGGGTCGGCGAGGAAGTTCGCGGCACGCTCGACGAGCGCTCGGATCGAGCTCTGCTCGGAGGTGCTCACCGAGTTCCCGGGCAACGAGCGCCGTTCCCTCGATTGCGATGGCCTTGGTCAGGAGCAGCCGGTCGCCGGGCCGGGCGCCGCCCGGTCGGAGCAGTCGGTCGGCGTCGACCTCGCCGAGCAGAACGCCCACGAGGATCGGCCTGTGCAGCCCGAACGTGATCTCGGTATGGCCGCCGACGAGGGAGATCCCACGTTGGACGCACGCGTCCCGGAGCTCGCGGAAGTGCTTCTCGACCTCCTCCTCCGTTGTCCCTTCGCGGAAGGAGAGCCGTCACCATCAACCAGCGCGGTGTCGCGCCGAGGCATGCCAGGTCGTTGGCGTTGACGTCGACGAGGTACCGCGCAGGGCTCTCGCTCGCGAAGGTGATCGGGTCGGACTTGACGGCGAGCATCGTCGATCCGAGGTCGATCGCGGCTGCATCGCCGCCGATGCCGGGGCCGACGACGACGCTCGGGTCGGTCGTGGCGTAGCTTCCGACCAGCCGGGCGAGCAGCTGGCCGGGCAGCTTCCCGACCGGCAGATGCGCGGACGTCACGGTGCTCACGCTATCCTCCGGCTGCGCGTGAGGGCGCACCCGGTCCGCGGGCAGGGCTGAGCCCACCTCAAGGCAGCACCGCAGCACCGAACCGATCTTCTTCCCGCCCGACCGCGGACGCGGGCCTCACGGGAGGAGATCCGCATGGACGTCAAGCAGCTCAAGAAGCAGGCCAAGGAGCTCGTCCGCAGCCGCGCGCGAGGGCGACGCAGGGGCCGTCGCGCGGTTCGGCGACCTGCCGCTGCAAGCTCGCCGAGCGCGCAGCTCGTGCTCGCGCGCGAGCACGGCTACCCGAGCTGGCCGGCGCTCGTCCGGGTCGAGGTCGAGCAGCCCTTCCACGACGACATCGAGTACTACGAGGGCAGGGCGGAAGGGATCGCGACGGTGAAGGCGTCAGCACCGCCGACGCCCGCCGCGACCTCGCCGGGCGTCACGGCTCTCGCAGTTGGGACGCGCTGAAGCGGCACGTTGCGGCGCTCGCGAGTGGTGAGGAGCCGCTGCCGCCGTTCGTGCTCGCCTACCGGGCGCTCGAGTCCGGCGACCGCGAGCGGCTGGTCGAGCTGCTCGACGCGCATCCGGAGCTGTCGAGATGCGGGGCACGAACGGCAACGACCTCTTCGGGATGGCCAACGACATCGAGATCACCAGGCTGCTGCTCGAGCGCGGGGCGGAGGTCGAATCGCGGCAACGACTACGGCTGGACGAAGCTGCACCAGGCGGGCTACGGCAACGACTCCGCGCTGGCGCGGCTGCTGCTGGACGCGGGTGCGCGGACCGACCTCTACGCGCGTGGAGACGGCGGCACGCCGCTGATCGCTGCGCTGTTCTGGGGGCACCGCGAGGTCGTGGAGCTCCTCGGCCTCGAGCCCGGGCAACCTCGGGTCGCCGCCGGGCTCGGCACGGTCGAGCATGATCGACGAGCTCGTCGGGACGCCGGCGGCAGGAGCGCATCGCGGCTTCTACCGGCCGCACGGAGGCTTCCCGGCGTGGACTCCCTCGGACGACCCGCAGGAGATCCTCGACGAGGCGCTCGTCTGGGCGGCGAAGGCAGACCGGGTCGAGGCGATCGACCGTCTGGTCGAGCTCGGCGCGCGGGTCGAGGCGGATCCCTACCGCGGCACGCCGCTCTCCTGGGCGGCTGCGAACGGCCGCGTCGCTGCGATCCGCAGGCTGGTCGAGCTGGGCGCCGACGTGAACCAGCCGACCACGTTCGGCGGGCCGAGGCACGGCCAGGCCGTCTTCGCGCTCCATCTCGCCGCGCAGGCCGGCCAGGAGTCAGCGGTCGACGTCCTGCTCGAGCTCGGCGCCGACCCGACGCTGCGCGACGGCCTGTACCACGGCGACGCGGCCGGGTGGGCGGGGCACGGCTGCCGGCCCGATCTCGCAGAGCGGTTCGGCGGAGAGGCCCATCTAGAATCGAGCTCGTGAAGGTTCGAGAGGAGACGAATGTCCGGGCATAGCAAGTGGTCGTCGATCAAGCACAAGAAAGGTGCCGCGGACGCGAAGCGCGGCCAGCTGTTCACGAAGCTGACGCGCGCGCTGATCGTGGCGGCGAAGGACGGCGGCCCTGACCCGGCCGCGAACCTCGCGCTCCAGAACGCGATCGACAAGGCGCGGGCGGCGTCGATGCCGAAGGACAACATCGAGCGCGCGATCGCGCGCGGCGCCGGCACCGGAGCGGACGCGGCCGACTACGAGCACATCTCGTACGAGGGCTATGCGCCGGGCGGAGTGGCGGTCTTCGTCGAGGTGCTGACCGACAACCGGAACCGCACAGCCGGCGAGATACGCCACGTCTTCGCGCGGGCGGACGGGAACCTGGCCGAGTCCGGCGCGGTTGCGTGGCTGTTCGAGCGGAAGGGCGTGATCCTGGTGGACGGCTCGGCCGACGAGGACGAGCTGACCCTCGCCGCGGCCGACGCGGGCGCCGAGGACGTCGTCCGGGAGGGGTCGAGCTTCGAGGTCACCTGCGCGGCCGAGGATCTCCGCGGCGTGCGCGAGGCGCTCGAGGCGGCCGGGATCGAGATCTCGGAGGCGGAGGCGACGATGTTGCCGAAGACGACCGTCTCGATCGAGGACGAGGCGACCGCGCGGAAGGTGCTGAAGCTGATCGACTCGCTCGAGGAGCTGGACGACGTGCAGGACGTCTACGCGAACTTCGACATTCCCGAGCGCGTCCTCGAGACGGTCGCCGCCTAGCATCCCCGGATCAACGACGGGCAGGAACGTCCGGCCAGGTGCGTAACTTCACGTCGTGAGAGTTCTGGGCATCGATCCAGGGACTGCTGCTTGCGGATACGCCATCGTCCACGAAAGCGCCGGCCGCCTCAAGGCACTGGACCACGGGTGGTTCAAAACGCCGGCGGGCGAGCGCCCGGAGCTGCGCCTGAAGACGATCTTCGAGCACGTGCAGGGGTTGGTGGAGGCCTTCGAGCCGGCTGCCGTCGCCATGGAGGAGTCGTTCGTCGGCGCCGACGCCCGCACCGCGCTCTCTGTCGGGCAGGCGCGCGGCGTCGTACTCGTCGCCTCCGCGCTCGTCGGCGTCGAGTGCGCTGAGTATGCGCCCGCACAGGTGAAGCAGGCCGTCTGCGGCTACGGCCGCGCCGAGAAGGCGCAGGTCTCTCGGATGGTGCAGGCGATCCTCTCGCTGGACACGCCACCGTCTTCGTCGCATGCCGCCGACGCGCTCGCGGTCGCGATCTGTCACGCGTTGGCGCCGCCGCTGCTGAAGGCGATCGCATCGTGATCTCGCGTCTGCGCGGGAAGCCAGTCGCGCGGCGTCCCGACGGGCTGGTACTCGACGTCAACGGCGTCGGCTATCTCGTTGCCGCGACGCCGGGCGTGCTGCGCCGTGCGGAAGGCGCCGAGGAGGTCGTCGTCGAGACGTATCTCGTCGTGCGCGAGGACGCGCTCGCGCTGTACGGGTTCGCCGACGCGAGCGAGCGCGAGCTGTTCGAGCACCTGATCTCGGTGAGCGGCGTCGGGCCGAAGATGGCGCTGGCGATCGTCTCCGGCTCGACTCCGGCCGAGCTGCGGCGCGCAATCGCGCTCGAGGACACAAAGCGTTTCGAGGCGATTCCCGGGATCGGCAAGAAGACGGCGCAGCGGGTCGTCCTCGAGCTGAAGGAGAAGATCGGGATCGCCCCGGTGGGCGAGGCGGCCCCGGGCGACCACCTGACCGCCCGCGATGCGCTGGTCGAGCTCGGCTACACGATGCTCGACGCGGAGCGGGCGCTGGCGGAGGTCGATCCTGATCTCTCGCCCGAGGAGCGGATCCGCCACGCGCTACGGAAGGCGGCATGACCGAAGCGGCGCGTCTGCTGGCGCCGGCGCTCCAGGAGGGCGCGGAGGACGAGTTCGACCGTTCCCTGCGGCCGCGTCATCTCTCCGAGTTCGTCGGGCAGGAGCGGCTGAAGTCGCAGCTCGAGGTGGTGCTGACCGCCGCGCTCACACGCGGCGAGGCGCTCGATCACGTGCTGCTGGTCGGCCCGCCCGGGCTCGGCAAGACGAGCCTCGCGTACATCATTCGCGAAGAGCTCGGGGTCGGGATCCGGACGATCGCCGGGCCGTCGCTGGAGCGCAAGGGCGACCTCGCGGCGATTCTCACCTCGCTCGAGGCGCGCGACGTCATCTTCATCGACGAGATCCACCGGCTGAACGCGGCGGTCGAGGAGATCCTGTACCCGGCGCTCGAGGACTTCCGCCTCGACATCATCGTCGGGCAAGGCCCGGCGGCGCGCACCCTGACGCTCGACCTGCCGCCGTTCACTCTGGTCGGCGCGACCACGCGCACCGGCTTGCTGACCACCCCGCTGCGCGACCGGTTCGGGATGACCTTCCGGCTCGGCTACTACGAGCCGAACGAGCTCGTCGAGATCGTCACGCGGTCGGCCGGGATCCTCGGGGTCGAGATCGCGGCGGAGGCCGCCGACGAGATCTCACGCCGCTCGCGCGGGACGCCGCGGGTCGCAAACCGGATCCTGCGGCGGGTGCGCGATGTCGCGCAGGTGCGCCACGCCGGGGTGATCACTCCGGAGATCGCCGACGAGGCGCTCGAGCTGCTCGAGGTCGACGAGGAAGGTCTGGAGCGCACCGACCGCGAGCTGCTTCAGACGATCGTGCACAAGTTCGGAGGCGGGCCCGTGGGGCTCTCCACCCTGGCCGTGTCACTCGGGGAGGAGCCCGACACGATCGAGGACGTCTACGAGCCATACCTGCTCCAGCTCGGCTTCATCCAGCGGACACCGCGCGGACGAGTGGTGACCGAGCTCGGGCTGGCACACGTCGCCGAGGGCCAGGCGGCCCGCGTCGACAGCCTGTTCTGATGCCCGACCTCTGGATTCCCGGTTTCGCCGGGCCGCTCGACGACCTGATCAATCGCATTCACCGTCGGATCGAGCAGTTCGCGTCGGAGTCCGGGGTGGAGCAGCCCGCGGTCGAGATCGAGCTCACGGACGGCACGCGCTACGCGATCGAGTCACTCAGCGCCGAGCCCGGGTACGGATTCGTCACGCTGCGGCCGCATGCGGCGGACGACGCGCCTCAGGAGGTGATCGTCCCGGTCGGGGCGATCATGCGCATGGAGCTGAGCAAGGCTGCCGAGGAGCGCGGCCGGCTCGGGTTCTCGCTTCCGCAATAGCGCGCTTGACGCGAGTCGGTCTGCGGCACTAGCCGCGGTACTGGAGCTCGTGCCAGCTCGGCACGGGCGCAAGCTCGAGCAGCGCGCGGCCGCCGCGCGGGTCGCGGTAGGCGAACTCCGAGATATCGTCGTCCCAGACGACCTCGAGCAGGTTCTCCTTGACGCGGTGGTCGAGCCAGGCGCCGCGGAAGATCAGCTTGCGCAGCCAGTAGACGAGCGACTCGCCCTCGACCAGTGAGATGCGCTCCCAGTGCCGGACGAGGTAGCGGCCGAGCGCGCTGCCCGGCTCCTCGATCCTGCCCTCGGCGGCGAGCTCGACGAGGTCCGCGGTCTCGTCCTCGTCCAGCTCGTTCCCCTCGACGAGGCCGAGCTTGACCGCCGCCGCCGTCACGCGCTGCTCGAAGTCGGCTGCGTTGAAGCTGAAGCGGTAGCCCAGAAACTCGACGACGTATTCGTCGCCGGACGCGTAGTTGGTGCCGGTCGGGCCGGCGCTGCTCTCCACCGGCCCAGGATAACAGCGGCCCTAGAGTGCATCGCATGCGCCTCCGCTGGCCCGTCCTGCTCGCCTCGTTCGCCGTCTGCGCGGCCCTGACTGCCCTCACCGCGTGGATCCTCGACTGGTCGTTCCAGCGCGCCGCCACCCTCTCGCCGATCATCGTCCTCGTTTTCGGCGCGGCCGCGTTCCTGGTCGTCCTGTGGGGCGGGTCCTCTGGGAGACGTTCCGCACAGCCGCGGCTAGCAGGACAGGCTTCAGCCTGTCCCCGATGAGCCGGCCGGGAGGGTTCCGTCCGATGCGCGGGCGTACCGTCGCTAACCCATGCTCGACGCCACCTGGACGCTCAAGCCCTGCGATCCGCGAGAGGCGGCGGGGCTGGCGCAGGCGCTCGGGGTGAGCGAGACGACGGCGAGCGTGCTGCTGCGCCGCGGCTACGACACGGCTGAGCAGGCGGGCGCGTTCCTCGCCGGGGAGATGCCCGGGCACGATCCAATGCTGCTCGGCTCGATGCAGGAGGCGTGCGACCGGCTCCGCGCCGCGATCGAGGCAGGCCGGCGCATCTGCGTTCACGGCGACTACGACGTCGACGGGATCTGCGCGACCGCGCTGGCCGTCCTGACGTTGCGCGAGCTCGGCGCCGAGGTCGAGTGGCACCTGCCGAGCCGGTTCGAAGAGGGCTACGGCGTCGCAGGTGAGACGCTCTCGCGCCTGGCTGCGGAAGGGTTCGGCCTCGTCCTGACGGTCGACTGCGGGATCACCGCAGTCGCCGAGGTCGCAGAGGCAAAGGCCGCCGGGCTCGAGGTGATCGTCACCGACCACCATCGCCCAGGCGACGAGCTGCCCGACTGCCCCGTCGTCGCGACCCGCCCGTCCGACTACCCGTTCCCGGAGCTCTGCGGGACCGGTGTCGTCTACAAGCTCGCGGAGGCGCTGCTCGGGCCCGACCATCCAAGCCTCGCCCGGAACCTCGACCTGGTCGCGCTCGCGACGATCGCCGACGTCGTCCCGCTCGTCGACGAGAACCGCGCGCTGGCGCTCGCCGGCCTGCGCCGCCTCGCGACGACCACGCAGGCCCGGCCTGCGCGCTCTGATGCAGGCCGCCCGGGTCGACCCCGCAGCCGTCGACGAGGGCGCGGTCGGCTTCCGGCTCGCCCCGCGCATCAACGCCGCCGGCCGTCTCGGCCGCCCGACCGCCGCGCTGGAGCTGCTGCTGACCGAGGACGAGGAGGAGGCCCGCCGGATCGCGCTCGAGCTCGAGGAGCTGAACCGGGAGCGCCAGGCCGTCGAGGAGCGGATCCTGCGCGAGGCGATCGCCGCGATCGAGGCGTGGCCGGAGCCACGCCGCCGCCGCCGCGGCTACGTCGTCGCCGGCGAGGACTGGCACGAGGGCGTGATCGGGATCGTCGCCTCGCGCCTGGTCGAGCGCTACCACCGCCCGGTCGTCCTGATCGCGGGCACGGAGGGCGACTGGAAGGGCAGCGGCCGTTCCATTCCCGCCTTCGACCTGCACGCCGGCCTCGCCGCCTGTTCGGAGCACCTCGAGCGCTTCGGGGGCCACCGCGCCGCCGCCGGCCTTTCGATCCGCCCCGAGAACGTCGACGCCCTGGCCCAGGCCTTCGCCGCCCATGCCGACGCGACACCTGGCCGACGACGACCTGCGGCCGGTCACCGTGGTCGACGCGATCGTCCCAGGCGCGGCGCTCACGCTCGGCCTCTGCGCGGAGCTGCGCCGGCTCGCGCCGTTCGGTCTCGGCAACCCCGGGCGTCACACTGCTCGCTGCCGGCTGCGAGCTGAACGACCTGACGACGGTCGGCGAGGGCAAGCACCTCCGGTTCCGCGTCAGCGACTCCCGCGGACCCGCCGGGACGGCGATCGCCTTCGGCCTCGGCTCGCACCTCGACCGACTGGGACGTGTCGGGCCACTACGACATCGCCTTCCGCCTCCAGGAGAACACCTGGAACGGCACGACCTCGCCGCAGCTCGTCGTCCGGCGGGTCTTCGACACGCCCGACCGCTATCTCGAGCTGCGCGAGCGCTTCGCCGCCGAGTGGCGCAGCCGGTGAGCTCAGCCCGGAGGCGGAGCAGATCGCCGAGGAGCTCGGCCTCGAGCCGGGCGGCCCGTGGCGCAGCCTGCTCGAGTCGGAGCACGTTCAGGGCGCTGCTGGAGGAGCCGTACGAGCTACAACGCGCCGCTTAGTGCTTCGCGGCGATCAGCTCGGCGAGCAGGGCAGCCAGAACGTCGGCCCGCTTTCTTCCGGAATAGAAGCCTTCTGCGCAAGACATCCATGTTCTTTGTCACAACGGTTCTTCCTTCGGCAGGGGTACGCCGCGGCTGAAGGTTTGGCGCCGGCAGGCCCGAAGTACACTGTGAATATGGCCGTGCTCGAGGTATCGGAGCGTCATCAGGAGCTCGTCGATGAGCTGATCGAGACGGTCGAGGGCTACAAGCCCGATCTCGACCGCGATCTGCTCACCCGAGCGTTCTCGTTCGCGGCCAAGGCGCACGACGGCCAGCAGCGCCGGTCGGGCGAGGAGTTCATCAACCACCCGTTCGGCGTCGCCAAGATCCTCGCCGAGCTCCGCATGGACGAGCCCACGATCGCGGCCGCGCTCCTCCACGACGTCGTCGAGGACACCGACGCCGACCTGAAGGCGGTCAAGGACGAGTTCGGCGACGAGATCGCCCAGCTCGTCGACGGCGTCACGAAGCTGACCCGGATCCAGTTCCAGAGCCGCGAGCACGCCGAGGCCGAGAACTACCGGAAGCTGATCGTCGCGATGGCCGAGGACGTCCGCGTGATCCTGATCAAGCTCGCCGACCGCCTCCACAACCTCCGGACGATCGAGTACCTCGGCAAGCAGAAGCAGGTGCAGAAGGCGCGCGAGGCGCTCGAGGTCTACGCGCCGCTCGCGCACCGGCTCGGTATCCACGCGCTCAAGTGGGAGCTCGAGGACCTCGCGTTCGAGACGCTGCACCCGCGCAAGTACGCCGAGATCAAGGCGATGGTCGCCGAGCGCCGCGCCGACCGCGAGGAGCACGTCCGCGAGGCGGGGCTCGTCCTCCAGAACGAGCTCGACAAGGCGAACATCCCCGCGCAGATCTCGGGCCGCGCGAAGCACTTCTACTCCATCTACGACAAGATGGTGAAGAAGGGTCGCGAGTTCAACGAGATCTACGACCTGACCGCGATGCGCGTGCTCGTCGAGCGCACCGGCGAGGAGGGGACGCGCGACTGCTACGGCGCGCTCGGCCTGATCCACTCGCTCTGGAAGCCGATGCCCGGCCGGTTCAAGGACTACGTCGCGATGCCGAAGCTGAACCGCTACCGGGCGCTGCACACGACCGTGATCGGGCCGCAGGGCCGGCCGCTCGAGATCCAGGTGCGCACGCAGGACATGCACGAGACCGCCGAGTTCGGGATCGCCGCCCACTGGGTCTACAAGCGCGGCAAGCCGAAGAAGGGCGACGACGCGGACTGGAACGCATGGATGAAGCAGCTGATGGACTGGCAGCAGGACGAGGCCGACCCGCGCGAGTTCATCAAGACGCTCCGCACCGACCTCTTCGACGACGAGGTCTACGTCTTCACGCCGAAGGGCGAGGTGAAGACGCTCCCGGCCGGCTCGACGCCGATCGACTTCGCCTACTCGGTGCACACCGACGTCGGCCACCGCACGGTCGGCGCGAAGGCGAACGGCCGGATCGTCCCGCTCCACTACCACCTGAAGAGCGGCGACATCGTCGAGATCATGACCTCGAAGTCCGGCCGCGGCCCGTCGCGCGACTGGATGTCGCTCGCGAAGTCCTCGCGCGCCCGCAACAAGATCCGGCAGTGGTTCTCGCGCGAGACGCGCGCGGACGCCGAGCAGAAGGGACGCGAGGCGCTCGAGCAGGCGCTGAAGGCGCAGAACCTGCCGTACCGGAAGATCGCCGGCTCGGCGGTGCTCGCGCAGGTGATCCGCGAGACCGGCTTCAAGAAGGCGGACGACTTCTACGTCGCGCTCGGCTCGGGGAAGCTGCCGGCAAGCCAGATCGTCAACAAGGTGATCCAGCGCCTGAAGACGGCCGAGGTCGTCGAGGAGGACGCGGTCACGCTCAAGCCGCCGCGCGCGAAGGACACGGCGGGGAGCCAGAGCTACGGGATCCACGTCTCCGGGATCGAGGACGTGCTCGTCCGGCTCGCGAAGTGCTGCACGCCGGTGCCGGGCGACTCGATCGTCGGCTACATCTCGCTCGGCAAGGGGATCACGATCCACCGCGAGGACTGCCCGAACGTGCGCGCGCTGCGCAAGAACGCGGAGCGGTTCACGCCGGTCGAGTGGGAGGGCGGCTCGGCGCAGAGCTTCCGCGTCAAGATCGCGATCGACGCCTGGGACCGCCCGCGCCTCCTCGAGGACGTCGCGCGGACGTTCGCCGAGCACGGCGCGAACATCGTCGCCTACGGCGGCGGCGTCGAGGACCAGCTGGCGAAGAACTGGTACACGGCCGAGATCGGCGACGTCGGCTCGCTGCGGGCGCTGCTGACGGCCCTGCGCAACATCGAGGCCGTGTTCGACGCGTATCGCGTCACGCCGTAGCCGGCCGCAGGGGGAATTCCCTCGTTCGGGGGATCATCGCCTCGAATCGACGGGTACCTCGAACGGGGGATGGCAGCGACCCGCGGTCGGGCGTACAACACGAGCTACAGGGGACAGACGGGAGAGGTTGGGACAGGCAGCAGCGCCCATTCGTTTCGGGGGGAACGGATGGGCGCGCGCCCTTACGCCTCCAGATCGTCCCCTTCGATCCCTCTGATCTTCTCGCGCCACCAGTCCGGCACGCGGCACGGCTCGCGCTCGGCGAGGTCGACCAGCACCACGGTCTGGGTCGCCCTGGCGGCCAGGACCTCGCCGCGGAGGTAGGCGGCGAACTCGTAGGTGACGCTGGACGTGCCGATCCGCGAGATCCGGACGTCGACCTCGATCTCGTCGTCGAACCGGGCCGGCGCGAGGTACTCGACCGCGCAGCGCCCGCACGACGAACTGCTCGCCTTCGCGGGCCGGTGCGGAGCATGTCGAGCGCGCGGTGATACTCGACCCGCGCGAGGTCGAAGTAGGGCATGTAGCGGCCGTAGTAGACGATCCCCTGGGCGTCGGTGTCGGAGAAGCCGACCCGGGTCCAGGCGCTGAACTTGAACGGCGGCCTAGGGCTCATGGATCACCGCGAGCACCTCGTCGCGCTTGCGCTCCATCAGCTCCTGCGAGCGCGCCTCGAGGTTGAGCCGCAGCAGGGGCTCGGTGTTCGAGGGCCTGACGTTGAAGTGCCAGTCCTCCGCCTCGACCGAGAGCCCGTCGAGGTGCGAGACCTTGCCCTCCGGCCCGAAGCGCTCCTCGAGCTCCGCCAGCTTCGCGCGGGACGTCCGCGACGGGCGTGTTGATCTCGCCGGTGATGAAGTAGCGCTCGCGGAACGGCCGCAGCAGCTCCGAGAGCTTCGCGCCGCCCTTCGAGATCCGCTCGAGCATGAGCAGGAACGGGACGACGCCGGAGTCGGCCTGCGAGAAGTCGCGGAAGTAGTAGTGCCCCGAGACCTCGCCCGCGAAGGCGGCGTCGATCTCGCGCATCCGCAGCTTGATGAACGCGTGCCCGACCCGGCTGACGACCGGCTCACCGCCGGCCGCCGTCGATCGTCTCCGGCACGGCCCAGCTCGCGCGCACGTCGTAGATCACCTTCGCCCCGGGCTCCTTCTCGAGGACGCCCTCGGCGAAGAGCGCGGTCGCGAAGTCGCCGGCGACGAACTCGCCGGTGTCGTCGACGAAGAAGCACCGGTCGGCGTCGCCGTCGAACGCGACCCCGAAGTCGGCGCCCTCCTCGAGCGTCTTCCGGACGATGAACTCGCGGTTCTCGGGCAGCAGCGGGTTCGGCTCGTGGTTCGGGAAGCTCCCGTCGGGCTCGAAGTAGCAGCGGACGGCGTCGATCGGCAGGCGCTCGAGCACGGGCGGCAGCATCGTCCCGGCCATCCCGTTCGCCGCGTCGATCACGACCTTCAGCGGCCGGAGCGCGGACACGTCGACGAACGACATCACCCGGTCGACGATACGCGGGCCAGATGTCGTACGGCTGCGGGTCCCGTCAGGCCGGCTCCGGTGCCGGTCCCGATGCCGACCGCACGATCCCGCACGTCCAGCAGCCCCGAGTCGCCCCCGACCGGCAGCGCGCCCGCCCGGACGATCTTCATCCCCGTGTACTCCTTCGGGTTGTGCGAGGCGGTGACCATGATCCCGCCGTCCAGCCCGAGCTCGCCGACGGCGAAGTAGACCATCTCCGTTCCGACGAGCCCGATGTCCAGCACGTCGGCGCCGGCGGCGGTCGCGCCGTCGATCACCGCCTCCGCCATCGATGGCGAGGAGAGCCGCATGTCGCGCCCGACGGCGATCCGCGCCGGCCCGAACTGCTCGACGTACGCGCGCCCGATCGCGTAGGCGCCCTCCTCGTCCAGTTCACCCGGATAGAGCCCGCGAACGTCGTACGCCTTGAAGACCTTCGGATCGAGCACGGCCCGGATGGTATCCGGGCCCTTGTTCGTTTCTACACTTCAGAGATGGAACGCAAGCTCGCAACCGTGCTGTTCGTCGACCTCGTCGGCTCGACGGCGTTCGTCCCGACCGCCGATCCGGAGGTCGTGCGCCGCCGCGTGACGCAGTTCTTCGACGACGTCTCGCACTGCGTGACCACGCACGGCGGCATCGTCGAGAAGTTCGCCGGCGACGCCGTGCTGGCCGCCTTCGGCGTCGCCCAGGCGCACGAGGACGACGCCGAGCGCGCGATCCGCGCTGCGCTCGGGATCCTCGAGGCCGTGAAGAAGCTCGAGCTCGAGGCGCGGATCGGGATCGAGTCCGGTGAGGTCGTCGTCGACACGGCGGACTCGACCTTCGCGACCGGCGAGGCGGTCAACCTCGCCGCACGGCTCCAGCAGGCTGCCGGGCCCGGTGGAGATCCTGGTCGGCCCGGCCGCGCGGCGGCTGGCGCTCGGACTCGGTCGAGATCGAGGAGCTCGAGCCGATCGAGGTCAAGGGCCGCGCGGAGGAGCTCGCCGCCTGGCGCGTGGTCTGCGCCGTCGACCGCTCGGAGGTCCCGACGCGCTCGGCCGTCGTCGCGCCGCTGATCGGCCGCGAGTCCGAGCTCGACCTGCTCGCGAACACTTTCGAGCGCGCGTCCCGCGACCGCCGTGCCCACCTCATCACCGATCTACGGCGAGCCGGGCGTCGGCAAGAGCCGCCTCGCCCGCGAGTTCGTCGGCAGCGCTCGAGGGCGCGACCGTCCTCGCCGGGCGCTGCCTGCCCTACGGCGAGGGGATCACCTACTGGCCGCTCGCCGAGATGGTCAAGTCGTCCGCCGGGATCTCCGACGACGACCCCGTCGCGCGAAGCGGTCGCGAAGCTGCGCAAGTGCTGCGAGGACGAGGCGGTCGCCGACCTGCTCGCGCTCGCCTCCGGCGTCCTCGAGGCCGTCGAGCAGCGAGCGCAGCGCGCAGGAGATCGCCTGGGCAGCCCGTGCCTGGGCCGACCAGCTCGCCGACGTGCAGCCGCTCGTGCTCGTCTTCGAGGACATCCACTGGGCCGAGGAGCCGCTGTTCGAGCTGATCGAGCACCTCGCCACCTGGGTGCGCGAGTCGCCGCTCCTGCTCGTCTGCCTCGCCCGGCCCGAGCTGCTCGACGTTCGCCCCGGCTGGGGCGGAGGCCGGATGCGCGGCGACGGCGATCGAGCTCGACCCGCTGCGCCACGACGAGAGCGAGGAGCTGCTCGAGCGCTGCTCCCGCACGACGCGCTCCCGGCCGACGTCGCGGCAGGACGTGCTCGAGAAGACCGAGGGCAACCCGCTGTTCGTCGAGGAGACGATCCGGATGCTGCTCGAGAGCGGCGGCGAGACGTCCGCTCGCCGCGGATCCCCGACACGCTCCAGGCGCTGATCGCCGCCCGCATCGACCACCTGCCGGCGGAGGAGAAGGCGCTGCTCCACCGCGGCGCCGTGATCGGCCGCATCTTCTGGCGCGGCGCGATCGAGCACGTCTCGCCGGACCTCGACGTCGACTCGCTGCTCGACGACCTCCTGCTCCGCGACTTCATCCTCGCCGAGCCGCGGTCGACGATCATCGGCGAGCAGCGCCTTCCGCTTCAAGCACATGCTGATCCGCGAGGTCGCGCTACGGCGGGCTGACGAAGGCCGAGCGCGCCGAAGCTCCACGCGCGGTTCGCCGAGTGGCTGCACGAGCGGGCCGGCGAGGAGCTGCTCGAGATCCGGGCCTACCACCTCGACCACGCGGCCCAGCTGCAGGCCGAGCTCGACGGCGCCGCGCCGGCGGAGCTGGCGAGCGAGGCTGCGGCCGCGCTCGAGGAGGCCGGCCGCCGCGCGCTCGCGCGCGAGGCGAACCGCGCCGGCCGCAAGCTGCTCCTCCGCGCCGTCGAGCTCGAGCCGACGCTCGAGCGGCGCTACCACGCGGCCCGCGCGGCCTGGCGGCTGAGCGAGCTCCCGCCGTCTCGGTGGAGATGGACCTCGGTGCTGGAAGGGGCGCGCGACGGCAGGCGACTCGATGATCGAAGGCAAGGCGCTGACCGCGCTCGCCGAGGTCGCGCTGCTCCGCGAGGCCGACCTGCCGAAGGCGACGGAGCTCATCGACGCCGCGCTCGAGGCGCTGCCCGAGGAAGGGCGCTTCGCCGCGCTGGGCGTGCGCGGCCGGATCGCGTGGTGGGTCGGGCGACTTCGAGATGCAGGAGCGCATCGGTCGCCGAGGCGCTCGAGATCGCCCGCCGGCTCGAGCGCAAGGACCTCGAGGCGCACGCGCTGGACGCAGCTCGCCGGTGTCTACCGCCAGCAGCGGCCGGCTCGACGAGGCGCGAGCAGACGCTGCGGCGCGGGCTCGAGCTCGCGGAGGAGAGCGGCAGCATCGTCGCGCGGGCGCAGGCGCTCAACTCGCTCGGCTGCCTCCAGCTGGAGCGGCGACGAGACCGGCTCGGCAAGCAGCAGCTCGAGGAGTCGCGAAGTCCCTGTTCGCCGAGGTCGGCGACGCCTGGATGCTCGGGCGGACGCTGAACTCGCTCGCCTGGGCGGCCGAGCAGCAGGGCGACCTCGCCGCGCGCCGAGCGCTGGCTGCGCGAGGCGATCCGGCTGCTGAAGCCGCTCGAGGACCGCGGCTCGCTCTGCGAGAGCCAGCGCGGCGCTCGCCGAGGTGCTCGTCCGGCGCGGCCGCGCTCGACGAGGCCGAGCGCGTCGCGCGGGAGGCGATCGAGACCGTCGGCCGAGCACGACATCTCCTCGCAGGCGACGACGACGATGACGCTCGGGCTCGTCCGGGCGGCGCAGGGCCGCGACGACGAGGCGGAGGCGCTGCTGCTGCGAGGCGCTCGCGATCGTCGAGTCGACCGACTTCCGCGGCCTCGAGGGCTGGATCCTGTCGCGGCTCGAGGAGTTCCTCGCGCTCCCGCGGCCGCGACGAGGAGGCGGCCGCCTACCGCGAGCGCCTGCGCCGAGCTCGCGCCGGCGCCCGCTCTCGGCGCCGCCTTCGCGAGCAGGATGGAGCGGATCGTCTGAGACGACGCCTCGTCCGGCGACTCGGAGATCACGGTCGCCGGGCGCTTGAACTTCCGCAGCGCCTCCGCGAGCGGCTCCGCCCGCAGCGTCCCCTCGCCGTAGGGCAGATGCTTCGTCTCGTTCCGGTTCGCGAACGCGATGTCGCTGAAATGGATGTGGAACGGCGCGCCGCGCTCCAGGATCGCGTCGGCGGCCTCGAGCACGCCGGCGAACGCCTCGACGTCGGTGAAGGCGCCGTCCGTGACCGCGTGCAGGTGGGCGAAGTCGATCACGGGCCGCACCCACGGGAGCTGCGCGGCGATCGCGAAGACGTCCTCGGCCGTGCCGAGCTCGCGGACGCGGCCCATCACCTCGACCCCGAACGGCACCGCGCGGCCCTTCCCCTCGAGCCGCTCGCGCAGCTCGCCGAGCTGCTCGACCACCGCGGCCGATCGCGTCCTCGTGCGTCCGCCCGAGCAGGAAGCCGGGATGGATGACGACGAGCTCCGCGCCGCAGGCGGCGGCGACGCCGGCCGAGTGGTCGAGCATCCCGATCGCCATGCGGTGCTTCTTGTCGCGCTCGGACTGGCCGAGGAAGCCCGGCGAGCGGCGCGTGCACCGAGAGGGCGATGCCGGCGTCGCGCGCGAGCTCGCCGAAGCGCTCCGCCCACGGGTAGTCCATCCAGAAGCCGCCCTCGAAGTCGATCTCGCAGGCCGCTGTAGCCGCGCTCGAGGAGCAGCTCGACAGCCGCCTCCGGGCTCTCCCTGGCGGGCACCCGGGCCGGCCCGACACGGATCGAACCCATGGTGACGAGCCGTAGCCGTGGTGCCGTCCGGGGGGGTCCGTATGGTGAGATCCATGTCGCGCCGACCTTCACGCATCGACCTGCTCGAGCTGGACATCGACATGCGCCTCGCCGACCTCTGGCGCGAGGCGAACGAGATCGCCGAGTGGAACCTCGAGGTCGTGGGCGCCTTCATCCGCGCCGCCTACGGCAAGGGCTACTGCGACGCGCTCACCGAGGACGACCCGGGCTCGCTCTGCGTCGAGCACGGCTACCGCGTCCCCGAGCGGCGCTGCGCGCCGCGCGCCCGAGCGCCAGTAGCGCCTAGGCGGCGCTCGACGCGGCTGACGACTTCCGGTCGTGGCCCGGAGGCCGGAGCCCGGCGCGGCTCGTGATCGCGCTCTCCGTCGCGGCCGTGCTCGCCGTCTTCCTGCTCTACTCGTCGATCGCCGGCGGCGGCACGCCGTCGCTGCGGCCGAGCACGCTCGCCGGGCACACGCCGAAGGTCTCGGTCACGGGGCGGGTGCTCGGCCGGTCACGGGCGACGCGCACGGGGCCGGGCCTCCACTTCCGCCTGCGCGACGTCAAGGGCACGGCGACGTGCCGGTCGTCTACACGGGCTCCGTCCCCGACCTCTTCCGCCCGGCCGCGACATCGTCGTCCAGGGCCGGCTGCAGAACGGCGTCTTCGTCGCCGATCCCGGGACACGATCGTGACGAAGTGCCCGTCGAAGTACACGCCGAAGAAGAGCTGATGCGCCGATGCCCGAGCTCGGGGGGCAGCGCTCGTCGTCTGCTTCGGGCTCTGCGCTCTACGCGGTCGTCGCGGGGTTCTGCGGGTGCGCACACGCGCCGCCGCAGGCTCGCCCACTCGGCCCAGAACGCGCTCCTCGCCGCGTTCGGGGCCGCAGCTCGTCGCCTCCGTCGTCCTGCTGGTCGCGCTCGCGACGAAGCAACTTCGGCTTCACCTACGTCGCGCAGCACACGAGCCGCGAGCTGCCGCTGCCGTACAAGCTCGCCTCGTTCTGGGGCGGGCAGGAGGGCTCGCTCCTCCTCTGGCTGCTCGTGCTGACCGGCTACGGCGGCCGCCGCCGTCCTCCTCGACCGGAAGGCCGGGCCGGGAGCTCGATCGCCTGGGTCGTGCCGGTGCTGGGCGTCGTCGCGACGTTCTTCTCGATGCTCGTCGTCTTCGTCGCCAGCCCGTTCCACACGCAGCTGGCCGCCGGCCGACGGGGCCGGGCTGAACCCGAGCCTGCAGAGCCCGTACTTCCAGATCCACCCGCCGCTCCTCTACCTCGGCTACGTCGGGCTGACCGTCCCGTTCGCGTTCGCGATGGGGGCGCTCCTCTCCGGGCGCACCGACGAGCGCTGGATCGTCGCCACGCGCCGCTGGACGCTCGCCGCCTGGATGTTCCTCGGGATCGGCCAGCTGCTCGGCGCGAAGTGGGCGTACGAGGAGGTCGGCTGGGGCGGCTACTACGCCTGGGATCCGGTCGAGAACGCCGCGCTGATGCCCTGGCTCGCCGCCACCGCGTTCCTGCACTCGGTGATGGTGCAGGAGCGGAAGGGGATGCTGAAGGTCTGGAACATGCTGCTCGTCATCCTCGCGTTCTCGCTCTCGCTGTTCGGGACGTTCCTGACCCGCGTCGGGCGTGCTGAACTCGATCCACTCGTTCACGGAGGGCTCGATCGGGCCGTGGTTCCTCGGCTTCATCTGCTTCGTCGTCGTCGGCTCGACTGCTGCTCCTCTTCCAGCGGCTGCCGCTGCTGCGCTCGAAGACGAAGCTCGAGTCGCTCGTCTCGCGCGAGGCGACGTTCCTCTACAACAACCTGCTGCTCGTCGCGCTCTGCCTGACGATCCTCTGGGGCGTCACCTTCCCGATCCTCTCGGAGGCGGTGCGCGGCGAGTCGGTCACGGTCGGGCGGCCGTACTACGACTTCTTCCTGCGCGCCTTCGGCCTGCCGCTCCTGTTACTGATGGGCATCGGGCCGCTGATCGCCTGGCGGCGGGCGTCGCTGCGCTCGCTCGGCCGGACGTTCCTCTGGCCGTTCGTCGTTCGCCCTGGTCGTCGGCGCCGGGCTGATCGCCGCCGGCGCGGGCTCGTCGATCCCGGGCCTGATCGCGTACACGTTCTCGGCGTTCGTCGCTCGCGACGATCGCGCTCGAGTTCACCCGGGGGACGCAGCGCGCGGCGCGCGCTCTCGGGCGAGTCCGTCCCGCGCGCGTTCGGCCACGCTGATCGCGCGCAACCGGCGGCGCTACGGCGGCTACATCGTCCACGCCGCGATCGTGATGCTCGCGATCGGGATCGCCGGCTCGAGCGCCTACGACACGTCGCACAGCGCCCGGCTCGCGCCCGGGCGAGTCGATGAAGCTGCGGAACTACACGCTCGTCTACCGCGGGCTGAACAGCAAGCGCAGCGCAGAACGCGATCGAGACCCGCGCGACGATCGACGTCTACCGCGGCGGCGACCGGATCGCGACGATGCACCCCGGCAAGAACGACTACCCGGTCGAGCAGCAGGTCTCGAACGAGGTCTCGATCCGCTCCGACTGGCTGACCGGCGAGGATCTGTTCCTGATCACCGAGCAGGTGAACCAGAACGGGACGATCGACTTCAAGGCGATCATCAACCCGCTCGTCAACCTGATCTGGGCTCGCCGGGCTCGTCTTCCTGCTCGGCTCGGCGATCGCCCTGTGGCCGGACGCACGCGAGGAGCGCCGCCTCGCAGTGCGCTACGGTCGGCTTCCGCAGAGCTTAGTGCCTCCTCCGGCGATGCAGGCGCTCTGCAGTGCCCGGACCGCCTGCGGCGCCTCGTCGCTCGGGGCGCGCTCCTCGCCGTCGCTCGCCGGTCGTGGTTCGTCGCCCGGCCCGCTCTCCTGCGCAGCCGCCGTCGCCGCGAGCGACCGCCGCTCGCGCGAGCCCGAGCGCGGGCCGGAGCCGCGCCGGCTCGAGCTCGCCGAGCAGCGCGACCGCGCGCTCGCGGCGCTGAAGGAGCTCGAGTTCGACCACCGCACGGGGAAGGTGTCGGACGAGGACTACCGCTCCATGGTCGGCGAGCTCAGACGCGCCGCTGCGGATGCTTTACGCGCGCTGGATTCGGGAACACCGCGGACGGATGTCCGCGATCGCCCATAGCTGCCCGTCCTGCGGAAGCAATCTGCCCGTCGGTGCGCGGTTCTGTGCCTCCTGCGGCGCCCGGACGACCGCCACAGGCCCGGTCACCTGGTCGGCCGCCGAGCGCCGTTATTTCGGCGTGGTGCCCGCGAGGAGCCTCGTCAGCGGCGTCCGCACCCGTCTCGGCAGGTTTTTCGCGATCGCGCGCAGCAGCATCAGGTACGCCGCCGCCGTCGTCGTCTCGCGCTCCGGAGCGGCCGTCGAGCGCTTACGCCTACAGCGCGAGCAGTCCCGGCTCCAGCACGAGCGGTCACACCGGCTGTATGCGCTCGGCGACGCCGTCTACCGGAACGAGCGCGAAGAGACGGCGCATGCCCGCTCGCGGATCGGGGAACTGGACCGGAGGATGGAAGAGACACGAGCAGAGCTACAGCGCATCGAGCACCGGGCGAACGAGCAGGTTGCGCAGGCACGCATGGAGGGCGGCCCGACGAACGTGGTCGAGCCGGAGCCGGTTCCGGAGCCCACGCCCGCGCCGAGTGAGCCGCCCGGGCCGGTGATCGTCCCCGAGCCGGAGCCCGTACCGCACGAGCAGCCGGGGCCGGTGATCGTCCCCGAGCCGCAGCCGCCGACGGATTAGCGGGCAGGGGCGGCGGGCTGCCCGCCGAACCTCGGCCTGATGACTCGCCGGCTCGTCATCGGCGTCCTGGTCCTGCTCGCGGCTGCGACGCCTGCGCTCGCCGACATCGTCGAGAAGAAGCAGTCGATCGACGCGAAGATCGCCGGGCTCCAGGATCGCGGTCCAGGCGACCAAGGACAAGGAGGCGGCGCTCCAGCGGGAGATCGACGACGTCTCCGGGAATATCCGCTCGCTCGAGCAGCAGGTCGGGGTCGTCTCCGAGCGCCTGGCGCCGCTCGAGCACGAGCTCGAGCTACGGGAGCTGAAGCTGAACCGGCTGAACGCGCTCTTCCAGCTCCAGACCGAGCGCCTCGAGTTCCTCCAGGAGCAGCACCGGATCGCGCTCGACCGCCTGAACCGGAGGCTCGTGGCCAGCTACGAGTCGAACGCGCCGGACGAGCTGTCCTTCCTGCTCGCCGCGCACAGCTTCTCCGACCTGATCGACGGGCTCGACTACGTCCGTCTCGTCGTGCGCCGCGACCGCCAGATCGTCTCCGAGGTGGACGCCTCGAAGCACGAGGTCGCGGTCGCGCGGTGGCAGACGCGGCTCTTCAGGCGGAGCGTCCGGCGCCAGGCGGAGATCGTCGCCGTGCGCGTCCACCAGGTGCGCGTGCTGCGCGACGAGCTGGTCGCGAACAAGGGCCAGCTCGAGGCCGCGCGCGAGCAGAAGAAGGTCAGCCTCGACTCGCTGAGCGCCCAGGAGCGCGCGGACGCGGAGGAGATCGACGGCCTCCAGGCGGCGAGCGCCGACCTGGCCGCGAAGATCCGCGCCGCGCAGGCGCACTCGACCGTCCAGCACGTCTCCGGCGCGGGGTTCATCTGGCCGGTCAACGCGCCGATCACGAGCCCGTTCGGCTGGCGCTGGGGCCGCATGCACGAGGGCGTCGACCTCGGCGCCGCGTACGGGTCTCCGATCGCCGCCGCAGCAGCCGGTGTCGTCATCTACGCGGGCTGGGAGGGCGGCTACGGGAACCTGGTCGTGATCGATCACGGCGGCGGGCTCGCGACCGCCTACGGCCACCAGTCGCGGATCGCCGTCTCGGTCGGCCAGAGCGTCTCCCAGGGCGAGACGATCGGCTACGTCGGCTCCACCGGCCACTCGACCGGGCCGCATCTCCACTTCGAGGTGCGCGTCAACGGCCAGGCCGTGGATCCGCTCGGCTATCTGTAGCGCCGTATCTCGTCGGCCCCCTCGGCCGTTGCACCACTGAAAGCGACCAAGGGGGTCGATGAAATCGTGCTTGCTCTGATCGCAGTCCTGCTGCTCGCCGCTCTCCTCTTCGGAGTCGGCTTTGCGCTGCACTTCCTGTGGATCATCGCGGCCGTCGTGCTCGTCGTCTGGCTGATCGGATTCGTCGCCAGAGGCGCAGAGGCCGCCTGGTATCGATGGTGATCGGGTGGGCGCCCGCTCGTCGCGGGCGCCCTACCCCGATACACGTGCAGATCGGGCAGGTTCCGGTATCGCTCTTCGACGTCGAATCCGTACCCGACGAAGAACTCGTCCGGGACGGTGAAGCCGACGTAGCGCACCGGTAGGTCCTCGACGAGCCGCCGGTAGGGCCGGTCGAGCAGCGTCACGACCTCGAGCGATCGCGGGGAGCGCAAACGGAACGTCCGCACGAGGTAGTGCAGCGTCAGGCCCGTGTCGACGATGTCCTCGACGATGAGGACGTCGCGGCCCTCGATGCTCGCGTCCAGGTCCTTGATCAGCCGCACGGCGGGCGTGCCGCCGGTCTCGTCGGAGGTGTACCCGGCGAGCTCGACGAAATCGATGTGGTGCAGGAACGGCAGCGCGCGCGTCAGGTCGGCCAGGAAGACGAAGGACGCCTTCAGTGCGCCGACGAGCAGCGGCTCCGTTGCCGGCGTAGTCGGCGGTGATCTCCTCGCCGAGCTCCGCGACGCGGGTCGCGATCTGCTCCGCCGAGAGGTAGACCTCTCCGACGCCCAACTGGTCCCCGTCGGAACCGTCTAGGACGCGAGCTTCAGACCGTATCTCTGACCCAGGCGCTCGATATCGCGCTTGTAGAAGAGCTTGATGTTCACGTCGGGGTACCGCTCGCGCAGCTTGCGCAGCTTCCGGTTCTTGCGGGTGACGAGCGACTGCTTCATCACCGTGATCTCGAGGTAGAGATCCTGCTCGGGGAGGTAGAAGTCGGGCGAGAACGCCTCCAGGACGCGGCCCTCGTCGTCCTCCTCGAGGACGAACGTGGTCGGCTCGTACAGCCAGGGGAGGCCGTAGTAGTCGAGGACCTTGGCGCACTCCAGTTCCGCCTCGTTTGCGAACTGGGGCGGCGCGGTACCACGATATGCCTGGAAATCGGGGATTTCCGAAACCAACTGGAACCAGGATACCCAGGTGCCCGGACGCCTTACACTCCGGGGATGGCCGCCGGGGACCACTTCACGATCGCCCACATCTCCGATCTGCACTGCGGCGGGCCCTACTTCGTGCCGAACCTGATGGAGCGGGCGATCGCGGAGGTGAACGACCTCGAGCCGGATCTCGTCGTCTGCTCGGGCGACCTGACGACGTTCGGCTTCAAGCCGGAGTACATCCAGGCGAAGGAGTACCTCGACCGGCTCGAGTGCGAGTCGTTCGTGGTCATCCCCGGAAACCACGACGCGCGCAACGTCGGGTACGTCCACTTCGAGGAGCTCTTCGGCGAGCGCAGCTCCGTGCTCCGGCTCGGCGGCGTGACCGTCGTCGCCGTCGACTCGACCGAGCCCGACCTCGACCACGGCCAGATCGGACGCGGGCGCTACGCCTGGATCGAGGAGCAGTTCGCCGACGACTCGGAGCTGCGGATCTTCGTCCTCCACCACCACCTGTTGCCGGTGCCCGGCACGGGCCGCGAGCGGAACGTCGTCTACGACGCCGGCGACGCGCTCGAGTGCCTCCAGCGCGCCCGCGTGCAGATGGTGCTCTCCGGGCACAAGCACGTTCCGTATGCCTGGCGGCTGGAGAACATGTTCATCCTCAACGCGGGCACCGTCTCGTCGCTGCGGCTCCGGGGGAACACGCGGCCCTGTTACAACGTGATCGAGGTCGAGGGCGCCCACGTCTCGGTCTGGCGCCGCTACCCGTTCCACGGGCAGGAGCGGATCATCCAGTTCTCGACCGAGACGCTCGACTTCGAGAAGTACACCGCGCGGATCGAGGGAGAGCTCTCGTCGCGAAGCTGAGGGCGCTCGCGGTGATCGACGGGGAGCACTACGTCCCTGTCGTCCGCGCCGCGCTCGCCGAGCTGCCCTACGAGTTCGTCGCCGCGCTCGTCGCGGGCGGCACCGAGAAGCTCCGCGGCTGCGGCAGGGAGGACTACGGCGTGCCGCTCGTCGCCGAGCATCGAGGAGGGCGTGGCGCTGCACGGGCCGGAGGTCGTGGTCGACCTGTCCGACGAGCCGGTGCTCAGCCCGTCCGCGCGGCTGCTGCTCGCAGTCGCGCTCGCTCGCGTGCGGCGTGCCGTATGTCGGCGCCGACTTTCGCTTCGATCCGCCTGCTCTCGAGCCGTTCCCGCTGCCTTCGCTCGCCGTCTTCGGGACGGGCAAGCGGGTCGGCAAGACGGCGGTCACCGGTCACCTCGCGCGGCTGCTCGCGCGCGACCGGGACGTCCTCGTCGTCGCGATGGGCCGCGGCGGCCCGCCCGAGCCGGAGGTGGTCGAGGTCGCGCCGACGGTCGCCGACCTGCTCGAGCGCTCCCGCGCGGGGCGCCACGCCGCCTCGGATCACCTCGAGACGGCGGCGCTCGCCGGCGTGCCGACGATCGGCTGCCGGCGCTGCGGCGGCGGGCTCGCCGGCGCGACGTTCGTGTCCAATGTCCCGGCGGGGATCGAGCTCGCCGTCGAGCGCGGAGCGGACGTCGTCGTGTTCGACGGCAGCGGCGCCGCGATTCCGCCGGTCGCGACCGACCGCCGGATTCTGGTCGCGCACGACCTCGTGTCGGGCCTGAACCCGTACCGCGCCCTGATCAGCGACCTCGTGCTGTCGACGAGCGGCGAGGTCGTGGCCCAGGCGGACGCACTCGGCCGCCGCGCCCTGCGCTTCGACCTCCATCTGCGGCCGGTCGAGCCGCTGGCCGGCCGGCGGACGGCGCTGTTCACGACGGGGCCGGCGGTGTTCGACCATGTCGACGAGGTCGTCTTCGCCTCGCAGAACCTCGCCGACCGGACGGCCCTGCGACGCGACCTGGAGAGCGCCGACGCCGAGGTGTTCCTCGTCGAGCTGAAGGCGGCGGCGATCGACGTCGTCGCCGAGGCGGCCGCCGAGCGTGGCGTCGAGGTCATGCTCGCGGCCTACGACGTCGAGGCGCCGGGCCTGGACGATGCGCTGCTCGAGCTCGCGGAGCTGGCCAACGGAGCGCGGGAAAGGGAAAATCTCGCCAGATGACCGAACGCCGACGCTCCGATCCACTGCCGCTCGGCGGCGACGACGGACTGCCGTACTCGAAGGGCCTGATGGCGCGCGCGCTGATGGCGACCGGTGTCCCCGCGGTGCGTGCATACGAGCTCGCGGCCCGCGTGGAGGACGATCTCCTTTCCCGCGGCGAGACCGCCGTCGACCTCGCGCGCCTCGAAGAGCTCGCGATCGAGGTGCTCGGCGAGAACGAGGGCGCGCAGGCGCTCCGCCGCCTGCGC
The DNA here is from genome assembly GCA_963779025.1 of uncultured Actinomycetes bacterium. Classification (GTDB taxonomy): domain Bacteria; phylum Actinomycetota; class Thermoleophilia; order Gaiellales; family Gaiellaceae; genus DATBLE01. The sequence continues at coordinate 393,257 of CAVZWR010000003.1, read as the reverse complement.
CGGCACGAGACGCTGCGCGAGCTCGACCTGCCGATCATCCTCCTGATCGGCGGCGCGACCGGCACCGGAAAGTCGACGGTCGCGACCGAGGTCGCCTACCGGCTCGGGATCACGCGGGTCAGCTCGACCGATTTCGTCCGCCAGACGATGCGCGCGTTCCTCTCGCCGCAGTTCATGCCGTCGATCCACCGTTCGAGCTTCGACCTCCCGGACGAGGACGAGCTGCGCGACGTGCTCGGCGGCGTTCGTCGACCAGACCCAGAACGTCCTGATCGGCGTTCGCGCGGTGATCGACCGGGCGCTCCAGGAGGGCTGGTCGCTCGTGCTCGAGGGCGTCCATCTCGTTCCCGGGATGCTCCCGAAGGTCGAGGGCGCGCTCGTGATCCATTGCGTCCTCGCGATCGAGAACGAGGAGACGCACGCAGCGCACTTCTGGGTGCGGGACGCGAGCTCCGACGGCCTCCGCCCCGTGCGAGAAGTACCTCGACGCGCTGCCCGACATCCGCCTCATCCAGGAGTTCGTGGTCGAGCAGGCGCGGCGGGCGAGCGTGCCGGTCGTCGAGAACAGCAGCATCGAGCTCTCGATCGCCACGGTGATGGAGCTGGTGCTGAGCAGGGCAGAACGGTTCGCACGGGTCTGATGGCGTCGGGCGGCCGACTGTGCATGTGCGAGTCGTACGTGCGCGCGACCGAGCGCGCGGCGCTCGCCGGGGCACGCTGGCTCGGCCGCGCCGACCAGGAGAGCGCGGAGGAGTCCGCTTTCTCGGGGATGGAGGCGGCGCTCGCCCAGCTGCCGATCAGCGGCTCGGTCGTGATCGGCGCCGGCGACGTCGAGGCCGGGAGCGCGATGAGCGGCACGGTCGGGGCGGGAGGCGAGCACGTCGACCTCGCGCTCGACCCGCTCGAGGGGCGTGGAGTCGTGGCGCGCGGCGGCAACGGCGCGATCTCGATGATCGTCGTGGGCGAGCCGGGCAAGCTGCGCCACCTGCCGGACATGTACATGCGCTCGATCGCCGTCGGCCCGCGCGCGCGCGGCCGGATCAGCCTCCTGCAGCCGGTCGAGGAGAACGTCCGGAGCATCGCCGAGGCCTTCGGGCGCAACGTCGGCGACATCACGACGATCGTCCTCGACCGGACGCGCCACCACGACCTGATCGAGGAGATCAGGGCGGCCGGGCGCTCGGATCAAGCTGATCCAGGACGGCACCGTCACCGCCGCGATCTCCGCGGCGATCCGCGGCACGAACGACCACCTGGCGATCGGCATCGGCGGCACGCGGCAGGCCGTGCTGACCGCGGGCGCGCTCCGCTGCCTCGGCGGCGAGGTCCAGGCGCAGCTCTGGCCGACCTCGCGGCGCGAGATCGAGGCGGCGCGGGAGCACGGGATCGAGGACGTCGAGCAGGTGTTCACGACCGAGGATCTCGTCTCCGGCGAGGTGATCGTCGCCGCGACCGGCGTCTCGAACGGCGACCTGCTCCGCGGTGTCCGCTACCTGGCCGACAGCGCGCGGACGCACTCGCTCGTCATGTGCACGCGCTGCAACTGGGTGCGGTTCGTGGACGGCATCCACTTCTTCGCGCGCGAGCGGCGCGAGGAAGTGCGCCTCCTGGGGTACTAGGCGGCAACTAGACTCGCGGGATGGTCACCAAGGACGAGGTCTTCGAGGCGCTGCACCAGGTCGAGGACCCGGAGCTCGGGATGGACATCGTGGAGCTCGGGCTGCTCTACGACGCCGAGATCGATGGCCCGAAGGTGAAGGTGATCCACAGCCTGACTTCGATGGGTTGTCCGGCCGGCCCGATGATCCAGGAGGACATCCACCGTGTGGTCGCCGAGCTCCCCGGCGTGGAAGACGTCGAGATCGAGCTGACGTGGGACCCGCCCTGGACGCCCGAGCGGATGTCCGACGACGCCAAGTTCATCCTCGGCTTCGGCTAGCGAGGCGCCGTCGATCCCCAGCAGGATCTTCCCGAACTGCTCCCCGGCCTCGAGCCGCTCGTGCGCGGCGCGCGCCTCGGCGAGCGGGAACACCGTGTCGATCACCGGCGTCGCGCCGGCGGCGACGAGGTCGTAGGCGCCCTCGAAGTCGGCGCGCGTGCCCATCGTCGAGCCGAGGATGTCGAGTTGCTTCCACCAGACGCGGTGCAGCGCCGCGGGCGGGTTGGGGCCGGTCGTCGCCCCGCAGACGGTGACGCGGCCGCCCGGCCGGGCGGCGTCCAGCGACCGCTTCCAGGTCGCGTCGCCGACGGTCTCGACGATCACGTCGGCTCCCCCGCCGGCCGCCTCCTTCACGGCCGCGACGACGTCGTCGGAGTCGTGGTTGAGCGTCACGTCTGCGCCGAGCGCCTTCGCCTTCGCCAGCTTGTCGTCGCTCGACGAGGTGACGATCGTCTTTGCGCCGAGCGCCTGGGCGATCCGGAACGCCGCCGTCGCGACGCCGCCGCCGATGCCCCATACGAGCACCCATTCGCCGGCCTGTAGGCGGGCACGCGTGACGAGCATCCGGTAGGCGGTCTCGTAGACGAGCGGGAACGCGGCGGCGTCCTCGAACGAGACACCCTCGCGGAGCGGCACGACGTTCGTCGCCGGGATCGCGGCGAGCTCGGCGTGGACGCCCTGCGTGTGCTCGCCGATCACGTGGATCGTCGCGCCGTGCTCGAGGCCGGGGTTGATCACGACCGGCTGTCCAGGCTCGAGGCCCTCGACGTCGGGCCCGAGTGACTCGACGACCCCCGAGCCGTCCGCGCCGAGAATGCGCGGCTTCGGCACGGAGGGCATGCCCTTCCGCGTCCAGACGTCGAGGCGGTTGAGCGAGGCGAAGCGCATCCGCACGAGCACTTCGCCCGCGGCCGGCTCGGGGTCGGGGACGTCCTCGTAGCGCAGGACTTCCGGGCCCGCCGTCCTCGTGGATCACGATCGCCTTCATGCCGACCGATCGTATAGTCGAGGCGTGGCTCGACTCGCCCTCGCACTGCTGGTGCTCGCACTGGTCGCCGGCTGCGGCGGCGGGACGACGCGCAAGCCGCCGCTGTCCCGGAGCGCCTTCATCGCACAGGCGAACGGCATCTGCGCCCGGGCGAAGACGCGCACCGGCCTGCTGGCGCGGCTGCATGCGCTCCGCCCGCCCGCTGCGGACAAGGAGCTCTACGCCCGATGGCTGCAGGCCGAACGGGACGCGCTCGACGCGGAGAAGCCTCCGAAGGTCGCGCCGAAGGAGCCGCTGTTCGATCCGGGCGTGGCCAGGACGGTCGCCGCGGGGAAGATCGCGGGCTACGCGCGCCGGCTCGGGGCGACCACCTGCGCGAAGCGCGCAATCGGCACAATGCCGCCGTGACGGGCGAGGAGCTCGCGAGCGTCGCAGGGGAGCTCGGCATCGACGCGATCGGAGCCGCGCGCTGCGGCGCCGTACGAGGAGACCGAGCGGCAGATCGTCGAACGGCGCGAGCGGGGCCTCTTTGCCGACCTGCGCTTCACGATCACGCGGCCTGAGGAGTCCTGCCATCCGGAGAAGCTGCTGCCAGGCGCGCGAACCGTCGTCTCCGCGGCGCTCTGCTACTACGCGCCGGCCGACCCGCCGGCTCCGGGCGAGGGCCGGCTTCCCCGGTACACGTGGTACGACGCCTACGCGGAGCTCCGCGAGAAGCTGGACGCGCTCGGCGGCCGGCTCGGCGGCGCCTACCGCGTCCTCGTCGACGCGAACCAGCACGTCGACCGCGAGGGCGCGGCGCGGGCCGGAATCGGGTTCTACGGCAAGAACACGATGCTGATCACGCGCAAGCACGGGTCGTGGGTCGTGCTCGGGACGCTGATCACGGACGTCGAGCTCGAGGCGAGCCCGCCGCTCGGCCTGGACTGCGGCGAGTGCCGGTTGTGCATCGACGCCTGCCCGACCGGCGCGCTCGACGAGCCTGGGGTGCTCGACGCGGGCCGCTGTCTCTCCTACTGGACGCAGGCGCCGGCGCCGATACCAGAGGAGTACCGCGAAAGCCTCGGCTCGATGGTCTACGGCTGCGACATCTGCCAGGACGTCTGCCCCTGGAACCGCGGCGTCGAGAAGCGCCGGCGTGAGGAGGAGGCGCCGCACGGCGCCGGGCCGGCGGTGTCGCTCGCCGAGTGGCTCGAAGGCGACGGCGAGGAACTGGTTCGTCGCTATGAGCGGCTCTACGTGCCGAAGAACGATCCGCGCTGGCTGCGCCGGAACGCGCTCGTCGCGCTCGGCAACAGCGGTCGGCCCGAGGATGCTGCGCTCGCCGAGCCGTATGCGCACGGGGACGACGAGCTGCTGCGCGAGCACGCCGAGTGGGCGCTCCAGAGGCTTGGAGAGAGGAGCCGTAGGCTCGACGGAGGCGACCAGAGAGCGGAGGTGCCGGCTTTGCCGGCGCCGGAGCGGGAACCGTGACCTACGAGCAGCGGCTCCGCGCCGAACGCTGGCTGGCGTGGATCCGCGTCGGCGCGGTCCCGTTCGCCGCCTTCCAGGTTGCGATCACCACCGGCTACCCGCCCGGCCGCGAGGCCTGGGCATGGATCACGACCGGCGTGCTCGCGGTCGGAGCGGCGGTGATCTGGTGGCTCGCCCGGCGCGGACCTCCCGCCACGCGCGCTGGCACGACTCGGGTTCGGGGCGCTCGCCTTCGACTTCCTGATCGTCTCGTCGTTCGTCCTCGCGCTGACCTTCGTGCGCGCGACGCCGATCCGGCAGGTCCTGATCCTCGTGCTGATCGAGGCCGCGTTCCGCTACGGGCTGGTCGGCGGCCTCGGCTTCGTCGTGGCCAACGTGCCGACGTTGATCGCCTACGAGTGGCTGCGTGCCGACTACTTCGACGAGCGCTACCACTACGACAACATCACGCTCCAGATCGGCGTCGAGGTGATGATCGCCCTGATCGTCGGCTGGCTCGTCGAGCGGCTACGCGGCGAGACTTCGGCCGCGATCGAGCGGGCGCACGAGGCGGAGCACTTCCGCGACGAGCTCGGGCGGCGCGCGGACCTGCTCGACGCGGCGAACCGCTGTGCGCGTGCGCTCGGCTCCTCGCTCGAGATCGACGAGGCATTCGGCGCGTTCATCCGCGAGCTACGCGGTCTGATCCCGTTCGACCGAACGGCGATCATCCTTTCCGAGGACGGTCACATCCGAGTGATGGCGACCGCGGGGCACATGCACGACCAGGTGCTCCGGCCGGGCGAGGCGCTCCCGTCCGGCGCGCTGATCGAGACGGTGATGAGCACCGGCGAGACGGTGTACCGGCGCGACATGAGCGACCACAAGCACCCCGAGGAGGTCACGCTGACGGAGATCGGCCTGCACTCGCGGATCGCTGCGCCGCTGCTGCTCGGCGTGCGGCCGATCGGGATGCTCGCGATCCTGCGGCGGGAGCCCGATGCGTTCGGTCCCGACGAGATCGAGCTCGCCACCCTGCTCGGCCGGCTGGTCGCGACCGCGGTGCAGAACATCCGTGCGTACTCCGCCGAGCGGGAGACGGTCGAGGAGTTGCGGCGGCTCTCGGCGCTGCGCGCCGACTTCGTCTCGCTGGTCTCCCACGAGCTGCGCAGCCCGATGGCGGCCGTGATCGGCGCCGCCAGGACGCTCCAGGAGCGCTGGCGCGAGCTCTCGCCGGACCAGCGCGCCTCCTTCCTCGCGCTGATCAGCGACGAGACCGCGCGCCTCGCGACGCTGATCGGCGACGTGCTCGATACCTCGCGGATCGAGGCCGGCACCTTCACCTACTCCTTCAGCGACGTCGATCTCGCCGACCTGGTCCGCGAGACCGTCGCGGCGATGGCCCTCGGTCAGGACGAGGTCTCGATCGTCGCGCAGGCGCCGGACGCGGTTCCCGCGGTGCGCGCGGACCGCGAGCGCCTGAAGCAGGTGCTGATGAATCTGGTCGAGAACGCGGTCAAGTACTCACCGGCCGGCGGAGAGGTGGATGTCCGCGCGTGGGCGGACAACGGGCTGGTGATGGTCGCGGTCGAGGACCAGGGGCCGGGCATCCCGCGCGAGCAGCAGGGCCTGATCTTCGAGAAGTTCGGCCGCGCGAACGTCGGCGGGGGCAAGCCGGGGTCGGGCCTCGGGCTCTTCATCGCACGCTCGATCGCGGAGGCGCACGGCGGGACGCTGAAAGTGCGGTCGGCGCCCGGCCAGGGCTCGACCTTCACGCTGGAGCTGCCGCTCGCGCGCTGAGGTGGGAGACCTGCGGCCTAAGCCGAAGCAGGCGCCCGCAGCCTGGTGACGCCGAGCTCGCGCGCGAGCGTCTTCGCGCGCTCGGCGATGCGGCGGCGGAGCTCCGGCGGCTCGAGCAGCTCGGCCTCGCCGCGGTAACGGAGGATCTCGCCGATCAGCCACTCGGGGCTGCCGACCGTCTGCTCGTTGATCGCCGAGCCGTCGGTCAGCAGGCGAGCGCCCCGCTCGACCTCCCACCGGGCGACTGCGGGCGAGTAGAGCACCTTGGCGACGAGGGCGCCGCCGAGCTGGCCGGGCTCGAATCCCTCGCGGAGCTCGAACTCCGAGTCGGTCAGGTTCGCGCTGCGCATCCGGTCGAGCCGGAAGCTGCGCTCGTCGTCGCGCGTGCGGTCCCACGTGTGCACGTACCAGTGCGGGAGCCGCCGCTCGATCGAGTAGGGCTCGACGAGGTGCTTGGTCGGTGCGTCCTCCTCTTCCTTCAGGTACTCGAGTTCGACGAGCCGGCGGCGGCGGATCGCGTCGGTCAGCGTCGCGACGAGGCCTTCCTCGGCGCCGGCGATGTGCGGCTGCGGAGTCTGGGAGAGCTCGAACTCGCCGAAGGTCTCCTCGAGCTTCTTGCGGACGCGGTCGAGCGGCCTGTGCGCCTCGGCAGCGATCAGCGGCCCGACGAACTCGAGCGCGAGCCGGATCGCACGCGCTTCCAGCGGCGTCAGCCGCGGCGCCGAGCGGAAGGTGTCGCCCCAGAGCTCCTTGTCGACGTGGACCTCGTCGTCGTGCAGCTCCGCGTAGACCGCGTAGCAGCCCCCGCCGAAGTTGACGAGATTGAGCAGCGACAGGTGATCCTCGAGCTCCTCGTACGGGATCTGGAAGCGCTCGACGAGGTCGGCGGCAGGGATGACCGCGTCCTTGTTCTCGCCGCATGCCGCCAGCAGGTAGGCGAGGAGAGCCTGGAGCAGCCCGAAGCGCTCGGGCGTGACCGGCCCGGACGACCGCTCGGTGACCGCATCCGGCTCTCGCGCGCTGGACTCGCGGGCGGGCTTGCTGGGCGGCCCTTCGTGGATCGTCCGCACGCGCCGGAGGCTGTCCGCCACCTCGCGGCGGAGATCGGCGGGTTCGAGCGGGTTGGCGCGGCCGTCCTGGCGCAGCACCCAGGAGGCCAGCATCGGCAGGCTCGCGTACTCGGTGACGAAGACCCCTTCCTCGACGCGGCCGCTGTCGGCGAAGGCGCGCTCCACCCACCACGCGGTCTCGGGGCGGACCTCGATCCGCGCCTCCCCGGCGGCCTCGCCGAACTGCCACGCGGCACGGCCGCGGAAGGCGTCGATGTCGAACTCGGCGGGCGAACGGAAGTCGCGCTCGCGCCTGGTCGCGAAGCGGATGTCGCCGCGAATCCGCGAGACACGGAACGTTCGGATCGCCTCGCGGTCGAGATCGGCACCGACGACGTACCAGACCCCGCGGTCGTGGAGCAGGCCGTAGGGGTTGAGCGTGCGTTCGATCTCCTTGCCGCTCGTCATCGCCCGGTAGCCGAACTTGACCGTGCGCTGCTTGGAGATCGCGGTCTCGAGCTTCGCGAGGCGGCCGGGCATCTCCGCGGAGTAGTCGGGGTCGCGCATCTCGACGCGGACGGCCGTTGCGGAGGGCGCCTCGTCGGCGAGGACGGGCCGGCCGAGCGCGAGGTTCTGGAGCGCGAGCCGCAGCGGCTCCGCGTACGCGAATTTCCCCTCGAGCAGGTAGAAGCAGGTCTGGAGCGCGGCCAGCTCGTCGTCGGTCAGGTCGAGCGGCGGCAGGAAGTAGCGCTCGGAGCGGAGCGTGTAGAGCTCCTCGCCCGTGAACTCGTCACGCTGGGACTGGAGCGGGACGCCGAGGTCGCGCAGCTCCGCGCGGTCGGAGTAGAACCGGCGCGCGAATGCCTCGTCCGACATCTCCGAGTAGCCCTCGACGTTGCCCTTCACGTCCCGTGCCGTCAGCGCGCGGCGCTCGGCCATCAGGAATGCCACCAGCGAGAGCTGGCGAATCAGTTTGTCGGTGTCGTGACTCAACCCTGTCCGAGCTTATCGGTCAGGGGCTGGGGAGAAGCTGTGGAAAAAATCTAGGCCGCGACCTTCGAGCGCTCGAGATGCTGGTGCGACGGGCAGTAGTCGCGCTCCGGGAGCGGCGTGCGCTGGCACGGCTTCCCCTTCCGCGTCGTCGCCCGGCAGCGGGCGACCCCGCCGTCGAACGCGCCGGCCTCGATCTGTGTCTGCACGAACGCGACCGCAGCCCCGACGCCCTCCTGCACCGCCCAGGCGACCTGCGCCTGCTGCGTGATCGGGAAATAGCGCCGGATGTCCTGGAACAGCGACTTGTCCGGGTTTGCGAAGTAGTGCGGATCGTTCGCGAGGCGCTCCATCGTCTCCTCGCACGCCTCGAGCACGGCCCGGCGATAGTCGAGCTGTGCCTCGGGGTCTGCGTACGGGTCGATCAGATCCTTGATCGAGCGGTAGATGGCCCGCGAGTACTGATACATGCAGTTACGAATCTGGGCGCTCAACTCGTCCATAAGCAGTATTCCGATCTCCTGTTAAGTCGCGGAAAAGCTTTGTTACGCGCCTGTTAACCGTCTCTCTTGCTCCGCTCCCGCGCGCAGTCTACTCCTTTCCGGGGCGTGTTACAAAGTCCCGGACTTTGTTGCCATTGGCGCTAACGGACACGGCTGGTTCCTCGCCGCAATCCTGCCCCCTGTCAGCGCGCTTTACACCTTGTTAACGGGCGATCTCGCGTGCATAGGCATTGGGAAATCTGCCCAGTGCGCGCGTCGCCGCCGTCTGGGCTTCCTCGAGGGTGTCGTAGACCCCCGAGAAGACGACGAAGTAGCCGGGGTGGAGGGACGAGAACTTTCCCGAGGTGAGGATGCCGACCTTGCGGAGGCCGCGGGAGATCGCGAGCTTCGCCTTCGCCGCCGCCTCCTTCTGCCCCGTGCCGCGTGCGGGGATCGACGCAAGCACGATCGTGAAGCCGTTCCGGGCGGGCCAGGCGATCGGCCCGGACGGCTTCGGCGTCGGCTTCGGCCGCGGATTGGGGGGTCGTGGCGGCCGGGGCGCTGGTGGTCGTCGGGACGACCGGCGGCGCGGGCGGAGCGGTGACGACGGGTGAGGTCGCGACGATCGTGCCGTGGCCTGTCGAGCTCCTGGTGTCGTGTCCCGCGACGATTCCGGCCGTCGCCGAGCCTGCCGCGATCAGCAGGAGCAGCAGGGACGTGAAGACCCAGTCGCCGGGGTAGCGCCCGAGGCGGCGTTCCCAGGTGCGGCCGACTGCGCCCAGGCGGCGTGGAGGCACGAGGCGCGCGCCGCACTCGAGGCAGTACTCCTGGCCAGGATCGGCGCCGACCCCGCAGGCGGCACAGGAGTCAGGCGAGAGTCCCACCGGCGGCCTCCTCTGCAGGCTCTGCGCCTTCCGCTTCCGCCGCCGCTTCCTCTGCGTCGCCCCCTGCGGCGGCCCCGCAGTTTGCGCAGAAGAGCGCGTCGGCCGGCAGGGGATGCCCGCACTCGGCGCAGGCCAGTACGGGGCTGTCGCCCGCCGGACGGCCGCAGTTGGGGCAGAAGTGCGAGCCCCAGGGCAGCGGCGCTCCGCACTCGCAGCGTCCGGCCGGAATTCGCCGCCGAGTTGCCGCAAGCATCTCGTCGAGCTCGTGCAGCCTCGCGTCGAGGCCGAGCAGCTCGTTGCAGCGCTCGGCGAGTAGGTCCTCCCGGAAGCGGTCCTGCCGGTACATCTCGAGCATCAGGCCGCCGAGATCGCGCAGCCGCTCGTCTCGCACGCGCTGGACGGCGCGCCGCTCGCGGCGGATCACCCCGGGCGGCGGCAGTGCACGGCGCGGCGCGGCGGAATGCGCGGATCGGCGGAAGCGGTCGAGCAGGGCCACGCCCCGCCGAGTTTACGGATCTACGGGCGGCCGGTCTCCGCACGCCGGCCGAAGCCGACGAGGAACAGCACCATCAGGGCCACTCCCACCGCTCCGACCACCAGGCCGGCCCAGGGGAAGAGGAAAAGCAGAATGACCCCGATAACGACAAGAGCGAGTGCGGCTCCGATCACGGTGGTCGTAGATGCCCGGTCCAGACCGGTCGCAAACGCGGTGTAGAGTCGAAACGGAGCCCATGCGTGACGCCGTGATCATCGACGCGGTCCGGAGCCCGATCGGGAAGCGGAACGGAACGCTCGCATCGCTCCGCGCCGACGAGCTCGCCGCGCAGGTGCTCACGGCACTGGCCGCGCGGCTCGACCTCGACCCGGGCGCGATCGAAGACGTCGAGATGGGCTGCGTCACGCAGATCGGAGAGCAGGCGCTGAACGTCGGGCGGATCGCTTCGCTCGTCGCGGGGTGGCCCGAGACCGTGTGCGCATCGACGATCGACCGCCAGTGCGGCTCGTCGATGCAGGCGGCGATGAACGCGGCAGCGGCGATCCAGGCCGGCCACCTCGACGTCGTCGTCGCGGCGGGGGTCGAGTCGATGTCGCGCGTGCCGATGGGGTCGAACCTCGGCGAGGCAGGCTGGGAGGGCTTCTCCGACAAGCTGCTCGACCGGTGGCAGATCGTCCCGCAAGGGATCTCCGCGGAGGTGATCGCCGAGGAGTGGGGGCTCTCGCGCGAACAGCTCGACGAGTATTCGTTCGAGTCGCACCAGCGGGCGATCCGCGCGATCGACGAGGGCCGTTTCGAGCGGGAGATCGTGCCGGTCGAGATCTCGAACCCGCGGTCAGGAGTGCTGTTCGCGGTCGACGAGACCCCCCGGCGCGACAGTTCGCTCGAGAAGCTGGCGGCGCTGGCGCCGGCGTTCAAGGAGGACGGCGTGGTCACGGCGGGCGGATCGAGCCAGATCGTCGACGGCGCGGCGGCGATGCTGGTCACGAGTGAGGAGCGGGCGGGCGAGCTCGGCCTCGAGCCGCGGGCCAGGTTCGTCTCCTTCGGGCTCGCGGGCGTCGATCCGTACCGGATGCTGCACGGGAACCCGCAGGCGGCCGAGCGGGCGCTCGCAAAGGCGGGGCTCGGGTGGGACGACATCGCCGTGATCGAGATCAACGAGGCGTTCGCCTCGGTCGTCCTCCAGACGCTCGCCGACACCGGGCTCGGAGAGCGCTGGCGGGCCGGAGACGTGAACCCGAACGGCGGCGGGATCTCGCTGGGCCATCCGCTCGGCGCGACCGGGGCTCGGATCACGGCGACGCTGCTCGCCGAGCTCGACCGGCGGGACGAGCGCTACGGCCTGGCGACGATGTGCATCGGCCAGGGCCAGGCGATCGCGGCGGTGATCGAGCGGCTCTGATCCCCGCCGGTTGCGACGGGGGTTGTGTCAGACGGAGACGCTCGAGAGCCCGAGCGCTTCGAGTTCCTTCGCGATCCGTTCGTCGCCGCCGTCGGCGGCCTCGCGGAGGCGGCGGTGGAGCTCGACCAGGGCCGCCAGGTACTGGGCGTGCGTGAGGCTCCGGCCGCCGGCGCCTGCGCGGAAGCGCGCCGCCGTGTCGCGGGGGACGCGGCGCAGGAGGATGTCCTCGTGCTCGCGTCCGCCCGGGCCCTCCGGGCCTGGGCCGCGGAAGAAGACGACGTCGTGGTGCGGGAACGGAGGCGGCGGCACCGGCAGGTTGAAGGTCTCCTCGTCGCTCACACCGCCAAGATAGCGTAGATAGCGTACGCAATCAAGGTAGGATCGCGCGCGTGGAAATTCGGAAGGTGGGAGTGGTGGGGCTCGGCACGATGGGCGCCGGGATCGCGCAGGTCTGCGTCCAGGCCGGGTTCGAGACGATCGGGCGCGAGGTGTCGGACGAGCTCGGCGACCGCGCTCGAGCGACGATCGACCACTACCTCACGCGCGGCGTCGAGAAGGGTCGGCTGACCGAGGAGGAAAGGACGGCGGCGCTCGGGCGGCTGACAACTACGACCGAGCTCGCCGACCTCGCCGGGTGTGACCTCGTGATCGAGGCGATCGTCGAGGAGCCGGAGGCGAAGCAGGCCCTGTTCGCCGAGCTGTCCTCGATCGCGCCGCAGGCGATCCTGGCGACGAACACGTCCGCGCTCTCGGTGACCGAGATCGCGTCCGCGGCAGCCGCGCCGGAGCGCGTCGTCGGCCTGCATTTCTTCAACCCGGCGCCGGTGATGCCGCTCGTCGAGGTCGTCCGCGCCGGGTTGACCGCAGACGAGGTGTACGAGGATGCCTACGCGTTCGCGGCCTCGCTGGGCAAGGAGCCCGTCCGCTGCAACGACACGCCGGGCTTCGTCGCCAACCGCGTCCTGATCCCCCTGTTGAACGACTGCGTGCGCGTCCTGGACGAGGCTCGCGTCTCGCCCGAGGACCTCGATCGCGCGCTCCGCTTCGGCGCGAACTGGCCGATCGGCCCCTGCGCGCTGATCGACCTGATCGGCATCGACGTCCATGTCCACGCGTCCGATGCGCTCTCGCAGGCGCTACGTGAGCCGCGGATGGCGGCGCCGCCGCGTCTCCACGCGATGGCGAAGGCAGGGCTCCTCGGCCGCAAGTCAGGCCGCGGCTTCTACGCGTACGAGTAGGAAGGGTCTGTCAGGTCGGGGTCGTACCCTGTGCGTATGGTCACGTGCGCGATCTGTGAGCGCACCATGCTCCTGGGCGAGAAGTTCGGGCACTGGCGCGCGGACGGCTCGGGCACCGAAGTTCCGGTGTGCCGGCTGTGCGAGGAGGCTGCGGAGCGCCGCGGCTGGGCCCGGATCGACCGGCCGCCCGAGCGCCGGACGACCATGAGCCAGACCTGGCACGCCAGAAAAGTCGCCTAGTAGCTAGAACTGCAGCCCGCGTCCGCGGAGCATCGTCGCGATCGACTGGCGGAGGACGCCGATGTCGTAGCGCACGAGCTTCAGGCCGCGAAGCGTCCGGCAGAGGTCGACGTACTGAAGGTCGAGCCGGGTCGACTCGCCCTTCTTGCCGAGGTCCTTTCGGACCTGCGCCGGGCCGGTCCAGCCGGCGGTGATCCGCAGTCTGTAGTCGTAGCCGTCGGCCACCTGCTTCTCGACCATCGAGACGGGCCAGGGGCGGGGCCCGACGAGGCTCAGCTGTCCGCTCAGCACGCTGAGGAGCTGCGGCAGCTCGTCGGCGTAGATCCGCTTGATCACCGAACCGGCCCAGGTCAGGTTCGCCGTGTCCTGTTCGTACTGCCGGGCGTAGGACCCGGGTTTCCCGGCGAGGTCGGCGAGCGCCGAGGTGCGCAGGACGCGGAACTTGAGCACGTCGAACTCGTGGCCGCGCGAGATGCGCCGCTCGCGGTAGAACCACGGCCCGCGGTCGCGGCGGACGAAGAGCATGTCCAGCCCCATCAGCAGGACTGCGACGAGGAGGAGCGGCGTCGCCGCGAAGACCAGGATCGCCGCGACGACCCGGTCGAAGACCTGCTTGGCGAGGGGGTACGGCACGGCTTCGGCCTGAGTATTCGCGCGCGTCTCCTCGCGGGTCAGACTTGCCATCCGAGCGCTCCCAGGTCGAGTCCCGTCATCCGCATAGTCTCGCCGTTGCCGGCGACGTAGCGGGTGCCGACCGCTGCGGCGACGGCCTCGCGCAGCCGCGCCTCGCCGCGCACCGCCGCCCGCCGTGTCACCGGCGAGCCGAGCAGGTCGGCGCGGCGGATCCGTGTTCCTGTCCTCGACAGCAGCCGCGACTCGAACAGCGGCTCCAGGTTCAGGTCGCTGCGCTGCCGGAACCGGTTCAGCGGCCGCGCGAGTCCGACCGCCAGCGCCGACTGCGCGGCGTTCGAGCGCCGGGCGAACGGCAGCTCCTCGAGCACGTCCGCCGATACCTCGCGCCCGGCAAATTGGGCCATCGCCTCGACGAAGCCGCGGGCGTCCCGGACGAACTGCTCGTAGGGCAGCACGAGCACGTTGTCGCCGCCGTACAGCGACCGGTAGTGGCCGATCAGGCGGTCGTAGGCGAAGTGGCCGTAGTCGAAGCCTGGCACGCGCCACTCCCGCTGCTTCGCCGGCTGGAGGAAGTGCTCGAGCTTCGCGTCGCCACCGGCGTTCACGTACTGCTTGTAGGTGGAGACGATCATGCTCCTCTGCTCGCGGATCACGATCAGGACGCGCGCCTCGGGAAACACCTCCGCGACCCGGTCGGCGATCATTCGGCTGTCGTAGCCGCCCGAGTAGGGGTGGCCGGAGAGACGGGGGAAGGAGACGACCGGCAGGAGGCCGGCGCCTTCCGCGTCGCGGAGCATCGGCTTGAACTCCGCCCGGACGGCCGCCGCGTCGAAGTCGAACGGCCGCGCACGAACGAGCGTGTGCACCGGGTGGGTCAGCGGCTGCTTCCCGAGCCAGCGGTAGCCGGTGCGCGGATTGCCGAAGAGCTCCTCCTGGAGCCAGTTCGTGCCGGTCTTGTGGTAGCCGATGTGGACGAGCGGTGGCGTCAGAGCATCCAACCGTACGCGGCCAGGTCGACTCCGAGCAGCTCGGCGGTGATCCGGTTGCTCTCGACGTACCGGTCGCCCACCGCCTCCGCGACCGCCTGCTTCAGGGACTGCTCGCTCCGCTGGGCGAGCCCGCGGGTCCCCCGCAGGTTCGCCGGATCGAGCTTCTTGCGCATCTTCGTCGCAGCGCCGTGGATGAGCATCGACTCCATCAGAGGAGCCGGGTTGAGCTCGCTGCGCGGGCCGAAGCGGTTCAGCACCCGCGTCGCGCCGAGCACGAGCGCCGACTGTGCCGGGTTGCGCCGCTTCGCGTCGGTCATCTCCGCGAGCACCTCCTCGGGCACCGGATTGCCCGAGAAATCACCGATCTTCGTCAGGAAGCTCCGCCGGTCGCGTACGAGCTCCTCGTACGGCAGCGCGAGCACGTTGTCGGGGCCGAAGAGCTTCTTGTAGTAGCCGAGCAGCAGGTGGTACTGGAAGTAGTCGAACTCGAACAGCGGGATCCGCCAGCCCTGGTCGGAGCCCGGCTGCAGGAAGGCCTCGATCCCTGACGGCCCGCCCGCCTTCAGGTACTGCTTGTAGGTGGAGACGATCATGCTGCGCTGCTCGCGCACGACGACGAGGATCCGGCCGTCCGGGAAGACCGCCTTCAGCCGGTCGGCGATCTCCTTGGTGTCGTAGCCGCCGGAGAACGCCTGGCCCGCGAGCCGCCCCCAGCAGATCACCGGCATCAGCCTCTTCTCGGCGGCCTCGGCGAGCAGCGGCGCGAACTCGCGGCGACTCTCCTCGGGGTCGAACTCGAGCGGGTGCGCGCGAACGATCCGGCGCACCGGCGGCGTGTCCTTGTCGATCCAGTGGTAGCCGGCGTTCTTGTTCAGGAAAAGCCCGCCCCGCAGCCACTTCGTGCCGGTCTTGTGATAGCCGATGTGGATCAGGGGGGCCGCCATGCCGGGCGCGAACTGTAGCTTGCGACGGGCGCGGCTATCGTTGGCGCGTGCCCGCCGCGACCGCGCACGAGACGCCGCCTGCGAGCCCCGAGCGTCCGGGATCGCCTCGCCGGCTCCGGATTCTCTTCGTCGTCGAGCGCGGCGCGCTGCTCCGGTTTCCGCTCCTGATCCCGGCCCTGGCCGAGCGCGGGCACGAGGTCCACATCGCCTTCGTGCTCGGCGCCGAGTGGCGCACCGACCGCCCGCCCGAGCTGCCGCCCCGCACGCAGCGCCTCGTCGACGAGCTCTGCGAGCGCTACCCGAACGTCCACTGGACCTATGCCCCGCAGCGTGCGGGCGGCGGGTGGTACCGCGTCGCCTGGCTGTCGCGCGCGCTGGCCGACCTCGCGCACAACGCCGACCCGCGCTACACCGGGGCGGACGTCCTGCGCCGCCGCACGAAGAAGCGGATCCTCGGCCGGCTGGAGAAGGGCGGCGACTTCGAGCCCGTCTCGCGGCGGTTGTTCCTCCGCTCCGCGTCCCAGCTGACGAAGAAGACGGACGCGGAGCGCTCGGCACGCATGCTCGAGGTGGCGGCCCGGCTCGAGGACGCGGTCCCGTCGAGCTCCGAGGTCGACCGCTTCGTCCGCGGGCTGGCGCCTGACGTGGTCGTCGTCACGGGCACGTTCCGGCACGTCTCCAGCGAGGTGGAGCTGCTGAAGAGCGCGCGGGCGCTGGGGATCCCGGCGGGGATCTTCGTCACGAGCTGGGACAACCTGACGAACAAGGGCTCGCTGAAGTACGTGCCCGAGCGGGTGTTCGTGTGGAACGAGGTGCAGGCCCGCGACGCGGTCGAGCTGCACCGGATCCCGCGCGAGCGAGTGCGGTTGACCGGGGCGCACGTGTTCGACGAGTGGTTCGAGCGGCAGCCGACGCGGACGCGCGAGAAGTTGCTCACAGAGATCGGGCTCGACCCGGCCGAGCCATACCTGGTCTACCTGTGCTCGAGCCGCAACGTCGCGAGGCCGAGTGAGGTCGAGTTCGTCCAGTCGTGGCTCCAGGCAATCCGCTCGAGCGAGGACGAGCGCCTCCGCCGGATCGGGATCGTCGTGCGGCCCCACCCGAATGCCGACCAACAGTGGCAGGGCGTCGAGCTGCCCGGACCGAACGCCGTCGTCTGGCCGCGCACCGGCGAACACCCGGTCGCGCAGCAGGCGCGCGCGGACTTCTTCGACACGCTCGCGCACAGCGCGGCGGTCGTCGGGATCAACACCACGGCGATGATCGAGGCGGCGATCCTCGGCAAGACCGTGCTGACGGTGCTCGTCCCGGCGTTCGCGCAGGAGACGACGCTCCACTTCCACAACCTGAAAGTCGAGAACGGCGGCTTCCTGCACGTCGCCGCCGACCTCGGCGAGCACGTGGGCCAGCTCGGCAGCGTGCTGGCCGAGGACGAGGCGGGCGCGGAGCGGCGGCGCGCGTTCGTCGAGTCGTTTGTCCGGCCCGGCGGCGTCGACCGTCCCGCTGCGCCGATCGGGGCAGCCGCGATCGAGGAGCTGGCGGACGTCCCGGTCGAGGGCGGCGCGGGCGCGCGGACGCTGGCGCTCCGCGGCGTGCTCGCAGTCGACGCGGGCCTGAACGTGGCATACGGCGCCTACCGGCGCACGCGCACGTGACCCGGAAGCTGCGGATCCTGTTCGTCGTCCAGCACGGCGCGCTGCTGCGCTTCGCGTTGCTGATTCCCGCGCTCGCGGGGCGGGGCCACGAGATCCACATTGCGTTCCCTCCGGGCGGCGACTGGAGAGGCTCCGAGGCGAGCGACCCGCCGCAGCGCACGCTCGACCTGCTCGCCGAACTCCAGGAGAGATTCCCCGGCTCGATCGAGTACGGACCGGTGCCGGATCGCGCGAAGGACGGCTGGAGCGACACCGCCTGGCTCGTTCGCGGCCTGGCCGACCTCGCGCACAATGCGAATCCCCGCTACAAGAGGGCCTCGGTGCTCCGGAAACGCACCAGGCAGCGGGTCCTCGGCCGGATGGAGAAGCGCAAGGAATTCGAGCCGATCGGGCGCGCGCTGGCGGTGCGGGTCGGCAGCAGGCTCGCGAAACGCACCGACGCCGATCTCTCCCGGAAGGTGCTCGGCGTCACCGCGCGCTCGAGGACGCAGTGCCCTCGAGGCCGGAGATCGACCAATTCGTCCGCGAAGCTCGCGCCGGACGTGGTCGTCGTGACTGGGACGTTCCGGCACGTGTCGAGCGAGGTGGAGTTGCTGAAGAGCGCGCGGGCGCTGGGGATCCCGGCGGGGATCTTCGTCACGAGCTGGGACAACCTGACCAACAAGGGCTCGCTGAAATTCGTGCCGGAGCGGGTGTTCGTGTGGAACGAGGTGCAGGCGCGCGACGCGGTCGAGCTGCACCGGATCCCGCGCGACCGGGTCGTGCTCACCGGTGCGCATGTCTTCGACGAGTGGTTCGAGCGGCGGCCGACCCGGACCCGCGAAGAACTGCTCGGGCAGCTCGGGCTCGACCCGACGCAGCCCTACCTCGTCTACCTCTGCTCGAGCGGCAACATCGGGCGGGACGAGGAGCCGCAGTTCGTGCAGCGCTGGGTGGATGCGATTCGCTCGGCCGGCGACGAGCGCCTTCGCCGGATGAACGTCGTCGTCCGTCCGCACCCGAACGTCCCGAATCCGCCGACCCCCGAAGGCCACGAGAACGTGGTCGTCTGGCCGCCCGCGGGGGCATACCCCGTCGCGTCTGAGGCGCGCGACGACTTCTTCGACACGCTGTTCCACAGCGCCGCCGTCGTCGGCATGAACACGACGGCGATGATCGAGGCGGCGATCCTGGGCAAGAGCGTCCTGACCGTGCTCGTCCCGGAGTTCGCGCAGGAGACGACGCTGCACTTCCACTACCTGTTGAGCGAGAACGGCGGGTTTCTTCACGTCGCCTCCGACCTCGACGAGCATCTGCGGCAACTGAGCGGCGTGCTCGACGACGACGAACTGGGCGCGGCCCGGCGGCGGGCGTTCGTCGAGTCGTTCGTCCGTCCGCGTGGGCTCGACCGCCCCGCAGCCCCGACCGGCGCGGAGGCAATCGAGGAGCTGGCAAGCCTTCCCGCCCGGAGCGGGCCGAAGCCGGGCACGTATCTGCTCCGCGGGCTCCTCTCGGTCGAGGCGGGCCTGAATGCCGTGCACAACCGGAGGCGCTGAGTGGAGACGCCGCTCTGGGAACGGCTCGACGAGCGTGAGGAATACGACCGGCTTTGCCGCGTCCGGCTCGACCACGCCGTCCCGGTCCGGGAGCCACTCGTGCTCGTCTCGCAGATCCAGCGCTCCGGGGGCACCTTGCTCAGCCGCCTATTCGACGGCCACCGCGAGTGCCACGCGCACCCGTACGAGCTGAAGATGGGCGGGAAGGACAAGTGGCCGAAGCTCGACCTCGATGCGCCGGAGAGCTGGTTTCCGGCGCTGTACGAGCGGAAGGTCGCGGCGCATCTCGTCGGCGGCTGGAGCAAGCCGGGCAAGAAGGACGCGGACCTCGACGTCTTTCCGTTCCTGTTCCTGCCCCGGCTCCAGAAGCAGCTCTTCGACGCGTGTCTCGCCGAGCGCAGGGTCGAGCGCCGCCGTGACGTGCTCGAGTGCTACTTCACCTCCTACTACAACGCCTGGATCGACAACGAGAACCTCTACGCCGGGCCGAAGCGGCTGGTCACCGCCTTCACGCCGCGCGTGAACACCGACCGGAACAGCGTCAAGCGCTTCTTCGTCGACTACCCCGACGGCCGGCTCGTCACGATCGTCCGCGAGCCGCGTGCGTGGTACGCCTCGGCGTTCCGGCATCGCAGCCAGTACCAGGACGTCGACGGAGCGCTCGAGCTCTGGCGCGGCTCCGCCCTCGCGGCGATCCAGAACCGGGAACGCTACGGCGACCGCGTGGTCGTCCTCACCTACGAGGAGCTGGTGAAGGACACGGAGGGGACGATGCGCAAGCTCGCCGAGCAGTTCGGCATCTCCTGGGATCCAGTCCTGCTCGTGCCGACCTTCAACGGACGGCCGGTGCGCGCCAACTCCAGCGATCCGGTCCAGAGCTACGGCGTGCTTCAGAAGCGGGCGGATGCCTGGCGGGACGTGCTCGACCCCGAGGCGATCGCGCGGGTGGAGGAGCTCGCAGGCGACCTGTACGAGCAGACACGCGGCTAGACTCGGAGTCATGGCCAAGACAGCACTGAACAGAGGAACACTCGAGGAGCTCCGGGCACGGACCTCCTCCCGCCGCGAGGCCGCGCGCGAGCGCGACGACCAGCGCTTTCAGCTGGCGGGCGCGCTCGCGGAGCGTTCGCGGGTCACCATCCCGGACGAGAAGGGCTACCTGACGCTCCCGCCCGGCTCGATCTCCGAGGCTCAGGCAGTGATCGAGGCCGGCAACCAGGTGGTGGACTCGGTCGGGCATGATCGCCTGCTGGCGGAGTTCAACCCCCGCAACGACACGATGTCTCGCGGCTTCCTGCCCGAGGATGCGTTCGAGCTGGAATCGCCGTACATGCGCTTCGCGCTGAGCGAAGACGTGGTCGCCGCGGCGTCGGCCTACCTCGGCGTCGTCCCGATCCTGCTCAACATCGACATCTGGTACGCGTACGCGCCGCCGAGCAAGAAGGGGCCGATCAACGCGTCGCTCTGGCACCTGGACGGCGACGACACGACGCAGATGAAGGTGTGGATCCACCTGAACGACGTCGTCCCGGAGGCGGGGCCGCTGACTGCCCTCGACGCCTCCCTCTCCGAAGATTTCGCCGAGCACACCGAGTACGACTCGTCGGTCGAGTATCGGATCCCGGACGAGAAGATCAACTCGTTCATTACCGACGACGACCTGGTCTCGTTCGACGGGCCGCGCGGCCAGATCGACTTCTGCGACACGAGCCGCTGCTTCCACATGGGCAGCCGTGCGGAAGAGGGCTGCGATGTCAGGCGCGTCTTCTTCGCGAAGTTCGTCACGCCGTACTCGTTCAAGTTCGAGAACGACCACACCGAGAAGGCGCCGTTCCGGGGCCTCGCGGCGTCGTCCTCGTCCGAGCTCGAGTCGCTCGTTCTCGGCGCGAAGTAGCGCTCAGACGGGCCAGCCGTAGGCAGCCAGGTCGAGTCCTGTGAGCTCGGCAGTCCTGCGGTTGCTCTCCGCGTAGCGCTCGCCGACGGTCTCGTTGACCGTCCGCCGGAGCTTCGTCTCGGCACGGGCGGCCAGCTTCCGCGTCGCCCGTCTGTTCAGTAGGTCCTTCTGCTTCAGCCGCTGGGCGAGCCGGTCCGCGCGCTTCCACTCGGCGATCGGCGCGGGGTCGAGCTCCGTCCGGGGCGTGAACCGGTTGACCCGGCGGATTCCGGCGATCGTGAGAGCGGACGGTGAGGGGTTGGAGCGGGTCGTGTACGGCAGGCGGGCGAGAACGCCGGGCGGGATCTGCCTCCCGGCGAACCCGGCGATTCGTTCGACGAAGCCGCGGCCGTCCCGCGCGAGCTGCTCGAACGGCAGCACGAGCACGTTCCCGGCACCGAAGAGCGACCGGTAGTAGCCGATCAAGTGGTGGTACTCGAAGTGGCGGTAGTCGAAGAGGCGCGCGCGCAGGCTCCGCGTTATCGCCGGCTCGAGGAACTGGGACACCGTCCCGGTGCCGCCCGCCTTCACGTACTGCTTGTAGGTGGCGAGAATCATGTTCCGCTGCTCGCGGATCACGATCAGGACGCGGCCCTCCGGCAGCACCTCGTGGAGGCGGTCGGCGATCTGGCGGCTGTCGTGGCCGCCCGAGAACGGGTGGCCCGAGAGGCGTTCGAGCGAGACGACGGGGTGAAGGCCGCGCGACTCCGCGTCCCGGGCGAGCGCCTCCAGCCGGCGACGCACCTCCTCGGCGTCGAACTCGAGCGGCCGGTCGTGGATCACGCGGCGGACGGGGTGGTCCTTGCGTTTCGTGGCCGAGCCAGGCGTACCCGGTCGCAGGATCCTCGAACAGCATGTGCTGGAGCCAGTTCGACCCGGTCTTGTGGTAGCCGATATGGATGAGAACGCTCACGGCCGGTCGGCGAAGAGCTTACGGAGCGCAGCGAGATCGCCGACATCGGCGATCACGGTCAGCTCGTCCCCGGCCTCCAGCACCGTCGACCCGCGCGCGGCGAATGTCCTGCCGTCCCGTGAGACCGTTGCCACCCACGTGCGGTCCGCGAGGGGGAGCTCGACGACCTTGAGGCCGGTGGCCCGCGAGCCGGGCTCGACCCGGACCTTCGCCTGGCCGCCGGGCTCGCGCATGCCCATCGGCACGCCGAGGCGCGGCGCGACGAACGGGATCGATGTCCCCTGCACGACCACGGAGAAGAGAACGACGACGAAGACGATCCCGTAGATCCGGCCTGCGCCGTCCACCTTCGCGATCAGCGCGAACGCAGCGAGGAGGATCGGCACCGCGCCCTTCAGCCCGCCCCAGAGGATGAAGACCCGCTCGCCGCGGTTCAGCTTCACGGGGAGGAGCAGGACGCCGGCAGCGAGCGGCCGGGCGACGAACGCAAGGATCAGAGCCAGCAGCAGCCCGTCGACCCACACGGACCGGCCCGGCAGGCCGCCGAGGTGGATGGTGAGCCCGAGCGCGACGAAGACGACGATCTCCGCCAGGCTGGCGAGCGAGGTGTGGAAGCGCTCGATCTCGCCCTTGTACGGCGCGCGGGCCGAGCCGACCACGAGCCCCGCGATGAAGACGGCCAGAAAGCCCGAGCCGTGGGCGACGGACGCGACGCCGTAGATCACGCCGGCGATCCCGAGGGTGAGGATCGGATAGAGCGCCTCGTTCGGGAGCGCGACCCGCCGCAGCAGGGGGAGGAGCACGAACGCGCCCGCGAGCCCGATCGCGAGCCCGACCGACATCTGGACCGCGAACTCGCGGACGACGGTCCAGAAGCTCGCGTCGTCGTGCGTGGCGTACTCGAGCATCCCGATCATCAGCGCGATCCCGACCGGGTCGTTCGCGCCCGACTCGCCCTCGAGGATCGTGCCGGTGCGGCCGCCGATTTCGCGCCGCCCGAGCACGGAGAACATCACGGCGGGATCTGTCGGCGCGAGCGCGGCTCCGAGGATCCCGGCCGTGATCCAGCCGAAATCGAAGAGCCAGTGCGCGGCGAGCGCGATCAGGCCCGCGGTTGCGAAGGTGCCGAGCAGGCCGAGCGCGGTGATCGGCAGAGCCGCGGCCCGGAAGCGGTGCCAGCCGACCTGCATGCCGCCGTCGAAGAGGATCGCGATCAGCGCAACGGCGGCGATCCGCTCCACATCAACCGTCGAGAGGCGGGCGAGGCCCGGCCAGATCTCCGAGGCGACCGCAGCGATCACGAGGAAGAGCGCGGGGGCGGGGATCGGGAAGCGCTCGGTGACCTTGTAGGCCGCGATCGCGAGGGAGAACGTCCCGGCGACGAGGAGGACGATCAGACCGAAATCGGTCAGCTCGGTCACGGTCGATACTCTCGCAGTCCCCAGTGAGCTCGTACTCCCTGTTCGCCGACCTGCCGCTCGTGGTCGAGCGCGTGACGCTCGAAGGGCTCGAGCTCGCGGTCACGCCGCAGTTCCTGCGGCGGACAACGGTGGTCAGGCTCGAGGGAGGCGGGGAGGAGGGCATCGGCGAGGACGTGGTCTACGAGGCCGACGACCAGGAGCGCTTTCAGGCCGCCGGCCCGCCTCCGGGCCTCGTCGGGGAGCACACGCTCGCCTCCTTCTCGCCGCTGCTCGACGGCTTGCCCGAGCTTCGCCGCTGGGGCTTCGAGGCGGCGGCGCTCGACCTGGCCCTGCGGCAGCAGGGCGTGCCTCTCCACGAGGTGCTCGGCCGCGAGCCGCAGCCGGTGCGCTTCGTCGTCTCGACCGGGCCGCAGAGAATCGGCCACATCCGCGAGGTCCATCACGGACATGCGCTTCAAGCTCGACCCGACGAGCGAGTGGGACGAGGCGCTCGTGCAGTGGCTCGCCGAGCTCGACGGCGTGGAGGTCGTCGACTTCAAGGAGACGTACACCTGGCGGGAGGCGAGCCTCTCCGCCGGGACCGACCTCTATCGGTGGATCGTCGATGCACTGCCGAACGCGCTGATCGAGGATCCCGGGCTGAACGACCCCCAGAAGGCGGCGATCCTGGAACCGCACCGCGAGCGGATCACCTGGGATGCGCCGATCCACTCGGTCGCCGACGTGGACGCGCTCCCGTTCCCGCCGCGAACGCTGAACTCGAAGCCGTCCCGGTTCGGGTCGCTGCGCGGGCTCCTCGACTTCTACGACACCTGTGCCGAGCGCGGGATCGCCCTCTACGGCGGCGGCCAGTTCGAGCTCGGGCCGGGCCGCGGGCAGATCCAGTACCTCGCGTCGCTGTTCCACCCGGACGCTCCGAACGACGTCGCGCCGTCCGAATACAACCGCCCGGAGTCGGCCGCGGGACTGCCCGGCAGCCCACTGCCGGCCCGCGCCGGACAAGACCGGGTTTCGATGGTTGCACGCGTAGCCGATCAGTCGTACGGTTAAGGGCTTGCCGTGGCAACTACATCCATCCGCGCCTCGACCCGAACGACCGGTTCCGGGAGCGGCGCCGTCAGTCGATCGTCAAGCGGCGGCGCAGGCGCCTCGCCGCGGTGACGATCCTGCTGGCGCTCGGCGCGGGGCTCGGCGCCGGCGCGACCGTGATCGGCGGCAAGAAGCACGAGGACGTGTCCTCGACCCCGGCGATCAGGGAGGCGCCGGTCGCGCGTCGAGCAGCCGGCCGCTCGGGTTGCCTGGCCACGGGAGGTGCGCGGCGTCCACGTGACGATGGCCCTGGCCGGGCTCGAGGGAAAGATCGACCGAGTACGTCGCGCTCAAGGCGTACGGGCTGAACGCGCTCGAGGTCGACGTCAAGGACGAGAACGGGAAGATCGGGTTCGTCTCCGCGGCGTTGCCGAAACTGGCCCGCGAGGTCGGTGCGGCGCAGCCCTACTACGACGTGGCCAAGGTCGTCCGCACGGTGCACGCGGCCGGGATGTACCTGATCGGCCGCGTCGTCGTGATGGAGGACCCGACGCTGTCCGCCGCGCGGCCTGACCTGGCGCTGCTCCGGCCGGATGGCTCCCGCTGGCTGAACAACGGGGGGCTCGGCTGGGTGAACCCGTACGACGATCGGGTCTGGCGCTACGTGGTCGGGGTCGGCAAGGCGGCGGCGAAGGCCGGGTTCGACGAGATCCAGTTCGACTACGTCCGCTTCCCGAGCGACGGCGACGTCTCGCAGATCGTCTTCCGCCACAAGGTGCGCGAGCCGAAGGGGACGACGATCGCGCGCTTCCTGCGCTACGCCGGCGCTCAGCTTCACCCGCTCGGCGTCCGCGTCTCGGCCGACGTCTTCGGGCTCGCGGCGACGCACGACCTCGGCATCGGCCAGGTGCCGCGGCGGGTCGCGAAGTACGTGGACGCGCTCTACCCGATGGTCTACCCGTCGCACTTCGGGCCCGGCGAGTACGGGATCCCGGATCCGGACGCGTATCCGGGCCGCACGGTCGCCCGCGCGCTCTATGACTTCCGCCGGCAGGTGAAGGGCACCAGGACCGCCCTGATCCCGTGGCTCCAGGACTTCTCGCTCGCCCACCAGTACGGGCTGATCGAGGTCACCGACCAGATCGCCGCGGCCCGGCGGCAGCACGCGCGGGGCTTCCTGCTCTGGAACCCGGAGGGCGTGTACACCCAGGAGGCGCTCACGGACTAGTGGGCCTGCGGCACTCGTGATCGCCGCCCCGCCGCCGCCCGCTCGTCGTCACCGCCCCGGCCGAGCGCGAGGTCTCCTTCGGGCAGGTCGCGGGGCGCGTCCGGCCGGGCGACTGGGCAATCGTCGTCCGGGCCGACGAGAAGCTGCTCGCGGTCAAGCGGGTCGTAGGTGGCACCTTCGACTTCGTGGTCGCGCTGCCGCGCCGCGACACCACCGTTCGCGTCAGCCTCTACGGGCCGCACGGGAAACGCCGGGTGACGGAGACGATCCACCACGTGTTCGGCCTGCCGCGCTCGGCGGAGCCCCAGGCGGTCGCGGGCTCGAACGACGGCGCGCTCCAGCGAACCGTCGGGATGCTCGCGCGGGGCTTCCACGGTACGACCGGGGTCTACGTCCAGGACCTCGTCAGCGGGCGCGGCGCGGCCTGGAACGCGCGCGCGAGGTTCCCCGCCGCCTCCACGCTGAAGCTCGCGATCGCGGTCGAGGCGCTCCGGGCCTTCACGGGCAAGCCCGCACCGGGCACGTACCTCGACTCGCTGCTCCGGCGGATGCTGATCGAGTCCGACAACGACGCCGCGAACCAGGTCGAGTCGCTCTTCGGCGGCGGCGAACAGGTCGATGCGCTGCTGCACGGGATCGGGTTCGGCGACACCTGGATGGGCGGGGGGTACCTCCACGGCACCGCGTTCGGGCCGCCGATCCCGGTGCGGGTGGAGAGCCAGCCGTCGTTCCCCTGCTGCAAGTACACGACCGCGTACGACCTGGCGCGGCTGCTCGCCTCCGTCCATCTCGCCGCCGGCGGGCGCGGGCAGCTGATCGACGTCTACGGGTCGGCCTTCACGCCGTCGGATGCCCGCTACCTGCTCTACCTGCTCGCCCACGTCCCCGACCGCGGGAAGCTCGGCCGCTTGATCGCCGGCGGCCCGTACGCGCTGATGCACAAGGCGGGCTGGATCTCGTCTGCGCGCCACGACGCGGGGCTCGTCTACTGGCCCGGCGGCGTCTTCGTCGCCGCGGTGATGACGACCGGGAGCGGCGTGGGAGTTGCCTCCGACCTGCTGGCCGGGAGAATCGCGAAAACCACGCTGGAGCGAGTCGCGAACCTCGGGTAGGGACGGGCCTCCGCTAGCGTGTTCGCGTGCGGAGCCTGCTGCTGGCGCTGGTGCTCGTCGCTCCCGCGGGCCCGCCTCCGAAACCGGCGATCGTCGTGAAGCCGATCCCGTTCGGCGCGGCGAGGCGCGCGGAGACGGCCGCATACTCCCGCCGGCACTACGGCAAGAGCACCTGGCGGCTGGTGCACCCGCGCGTGATCGTCGAGCACTACACGGCAGCGAACACGTTCTCCTCGGCCTACTCCGCGTTCTCGAGCGACGCGCCCGACTCGGAGCTGCACGAGCTGCCCGGCACGTGCGCGCACTTCGTGATCGACACGGACGGCACGATCTACCAGCTCGTCTCGACGTCGATCATCTGCCGCCACACGGTCGGGCTCAACT
Source organism: uncultured Actinomycetes bacterium (assembly GCA_963779025.1). Taxonomy (GTDB): domain Bacteria; phylum Actinomycetota; class Thermoleophilia; order Gaiellales; family Gaiellaceae; genus DATBLE01. Next base: position 366,521 of record CAVZWR010000003.1, on the reverse strand, counting down.
GGACGGCGATCGGGATCGAGCACGTCGGCACGAGCGATGCCCAGATCCTCGGTAACCCGAGACAGATGCGCGCGTCGCTCGCCCTCACCGCGTGGCTGATGGCCAGGTACGGGATCCAGCTCCGAAACGTGATCGGGCACAACGAGAGCCTGACAAGCCCGTTTCACCACGAAAAGGTCGCCGCCTGGCGCTGCCAGACGCATGGAGATTGGACAAACGGGGATATGAACCTGTACCGCCGGAGACTCGCGGTGCTCGTCCGTCGCTACGGCGTCCCCCCGGGGCCTGCCGCGAAGCCGGTCGACTCGCGCTGTTGAAAGGAGAATGCAGCGCTTTTACAGTCTCCTTACATGCCGATTAGACCCTTCACCCAAGGGATGGCGATACTGAGCTAAGTCCAGTGCGGCGCCTTGTACTCATCCTGCTTGCAATCGGCCTCGGCCTCCCTGCCGCGGCGTTTGCGGTGCGCGAGCTTCCCGGCGACGGGAGCCTCGTCGTCGACAACGCACGCGGCGTCGTCGTCATCAACGGGCGCGGCGGGATCATCGGGCGATTCGACTCCGGCTACGTGAGGATTTTCGATCCGAGCGAGATCGACGGAGGGTTGCCGGCCGTGTACGGCGCGGACAAGTTCCGCCAACTCGGGCCGCACACCACGCTGTACATCGGCGAGGACGTGCGCTTCCGGCTGATCGGCGGAGCCTACCGGGTGACAGTCCAGGCCCTCGGCATGGACATCAGCGCAGTCGGGAAGGGTTCGGCAACGCTCGACGGCAGCGGCTTCTCGGAGCAGCCCGGCCGCTTCCAGATCAACGGCAGCGGCTGGCAGCCGATGCCGGACACCGCGACGCGGTACACGCTCGGCACCGGGCCCGTGTCCGCGCCGGTCGCCGCGCCCGACAAGGGCTCCGACAAGCCGGGCCCGTCCATTCCGCACGGGCAGTAATACTGGGTAGCGAGTGAGTGCAGCCGGTACCCAGACCGTGCTCGTCGTCGAGGACGAAAGCTCGATCGCGTCCTTCGTCGCCCTCTATCTGAAGAACGCGGGCTACGGGGTCAAGACCGCCGCGACCGGCGGCGAGGCGCTCTCGGACGTGGCCGCCGAGACGCCGGCGCTGATCGTGCTCGACCTGATGCTCCCGGACATCGACGGGATCGAGGTCTGCCGTCGCATCCGCAAGAGCTCGGACGTCCCGATCCTGATGCTGACCGCGCGCGACGAGGACGTCGACAAGATCATCGGGCTCGAGGTCGGCGCCGACGACTACCTGACGAAGCCCTTCAACCCGCGCGAGCTCGTCGCCCGCGTGAAGTCGATCCTGCGCCGCTCGACGCCGGAGCGCCGCCAGATCGAGAGCAAGCAGCTCCAGCACGGCGATCTCGTCATCGACGCCGGCCGCCGCGAGGTGCACGTCGGCGACGAGGAGATCCAGCTCGCCCCGAAGGAGTTCGACCTGCTCTGGGAGCTGCTCGACCATCGCGGCCTCGTGCTCACACGCGACCAGCTGCTCGAGCGGGTCTGGGGCTACACCTTCGCCGGTGACACGCGCACGGTCGACGTGCACGTGCGCCAGCTTCGCCGCAAGCTCGGCGACGCCTCGCCGATCGTGACCGTGTGGGGTGTGGGGTACAAGGTCTCGCCGGCGAAGGAAGCCGCGGCCTAGGGCTCGACCCATGTTCAGCTCGCTGCGTTTCCGGTTGCCGGCGTTCTTCCTGGCCGGCGTCGTGATTGCGGGGCTGATCTCGATCGCGGTCGCGGGCCGTCTGTTCCAGCAGCACATCCGCTCGCAGAACCTCTCCCAGCTCAAGCGCGAGGCGCGCGGGCTGACCGAGCTGTACGCCCAGCAGGCGATCCGTTCGAGCGACGAGGGCCGGTCGGCTCCGGACTTCGCCGCCGCCGAGCTCGAGAAGGCGACCGGCGCGCGCCTGTTCTACGTCGGCGTCCCGATCTTCCCGGGCCAGGCCTCGGGGCTGCGCGAGCTGCCGCAGTCGTCGGTCGACTGGGACGCGCTGCAGGACGGGCGCGTGATCACCTTCGACTTCACGCCGCCGGGCGAGCACAAGAGCTTTCTCGCCGTGGGACAGCCCCTCCAGCTCGTCGCCGGGGGCGGGGGCAGCCAGAAGAGCCCCACCTTCGGCGCCCTGATCGTCGCGAAGCCGAAGACCGACCTGACGCACGGCTGGCTGTCGCTCATCGAGTTGCTGTTCGTCGCGATCGGGATCGGTCTCGTCGTCTCGACGGTGCTCGCCTGGTACCTGTCGCGGCGGATCGCCAACCCCGTGCTCGCCCTCGCGAAGGCGGCCGACCAGGTCGCGGAGGGCAGGTACGACGTCGACGTGCCGAAGGCCGGCGAGCGACGAGGTCGGACACCTGGCCGAGCGCTTCAAACAGATGGCCTCGCGCCTGGCCGAGGCCGAGGAGCAGGAGCGGAACTTCCTGATGTCGGTCTCGCACGAGCTGCGGACGCCGCTGACCGCGATCCGCGGCCACGCGGACGCACTGCGCGAAGGCGTCGTCGAAGATCCGGACCTGCGCGCGGCGTCCCTGGAGGTGATCGGCGCAGAGGCCGACCGGCTCGAGCGGCTCGTCGGTGACGTGCTCGACCTCGCGAAGCTCGACGCCCACCGGTTCACGGTGCTGACGGAGGAGGTGGACATGGGCCGGCTGGTCGACCAGGTCTACGTGGCCTTCGGCGAGGAGGCGCGGCGGCGCGGGATCGACTACGCGTACGACGCGCATGCAGGGCCCGTGATCGTCACGGACGGCGACCGCGTGTTCCAGATCGTCTCCAACCTCGTCTCGAACGCCTTCCGCTGGACGCCCGACGGCGGTCGCGTGTCGCTGGCGCTCGCCCAGGACAACGGGACGATCTCGGTCTCGGTCGCCGACACGGGACCGGGGATCCGCCCGGCCGAGCAGGAGCGGATCTTCCGCCCGTTCTGGTCGCGCGACGGCGGCGGCACCGGGCTCGGGCTCGCGATCGCGCGCGAGTTGGCCGTGGCGCTCGGAGGACGGATCGAGCTCGAGAGCGAGCCCGGCGAGGGCAGCCGCTTCGACCTCTTGCTGCCCGCGACACCGCCCTCCTAGGTAGCGTCCCGCCGTGGCCGTCGCCGCTCTCGACTCGCCGCGCTCTCGCACGCGTGCGGCCTTCGCGGCCCTCCGGCCGCGGCAGTGGACGAAGAACCTGCTGCTCTTCGCGGGGCTGCTCTTTGCCGCCAAGCTCGGAGACGTCACGCGCTGGCTGGAGGCCATCCTCGCCTTCTGGGTGTACTGCGCGGCCTCCAGCGCCGCGTACCTCGTCAACGACGTGCGCGACGCGCCGCACGACCGGGCGCACCCCGTCAAGCGCCTGCGACCGGTGGCGAGCGGCGAGCTGCCGGCGCGAACGGCGCTCGGGATCGCTGCGGTGCTCGTCGTGGTCGCATTCGGGGGCGCGGCAGTGCTCGGCTGGGGCTCGGTGGCGTTCCTCGCCGGGTTCCTCGACCCTCCAGGTCGCCTACACCGCCGGGCTCAAGCACGTCGTCCTGATCGACGTGCTCGCGATCGCGGGGCTGTTCGTCATCCGCGCGAGCGCCGGGGCGGAGGCGGTCGACGTGCGCATCTCGCCGTGGCTGCTGATCTGCACGGGGCTGCTCGCACTGTTTCTCGCCCTTGGGAAGCGGCGTGCGGAGCTCGTGCTGGTCGGGGCGGAGGAGACGCCCGGCCGGCCGGTGCTCGAGGGCTATTCGCTCGTGCTCGTCGACCAGCTCGTCTCGGTCGTCGCCGCCTCGACCGTGATCGCCTATTCGCTCTACACGTTCACCGCGCGCGACTCGAAGGCGATGATGGTGACGGTGCCGTTCGTCGTCTACGGCGTCTTTCGCTACCTGCTGCTGCTCCAGCGCCGCGAGCTGGGCGAGGAGCCGGAGAACGTGCTGCTCTCCGACGTGCCGCTGCTGCTGACGATCGCCGCCTGGGCTGTCACCTGCGCGATCGTGCTCGCAGTGACCTAGCTGATCGTGATCTTCGCGGTGACGGAGGGCTAGCCGGCTTCGCCGATGCGGTAGACCGTCGCGCCGCGAGGCTGCTGCAGCGCCTCCTCGATGCGACGGAGCCGATCGTCGACGGCGCGCCAGCCCGAATCGATCAGATCGACGAGCAGTCCGAGGTCGTCCACGCGCGAGTTGCGTTCGGCGAGCAGTTCCGTCTCGATCCGCTCCAGGCGCCGGATCGTCTGGTTCGCGAGGCCCCGGACCTCCGCCAGTTGGCGGGAGACCGGTCTGGCTTCGACGCGGATCCCGTCGCGGACCGCTTCACCCACGCGGTCCGGAAGGCCCGCCTCGAGCTCGGCGGCGGTCGCCGCGAGCGCCTCGACCTGCTCTCTGGCCCGCTCGAGAGCAGCCTCGACGTCGCCGGGCTGCGGCTTCCCTGCGGCCGCCTCAGCGAGCCGCTCGCGGGCGCGATCAAGGGCGCCTTCGTCCACGAAGGCGACGATAGCGTGTCCGCCGGATGAAGTCATCCGAGCTCGACTACGACCTCCCACCCGAGTTGATCGCCCAGCATCCCCTCGAGCGGCGGGACGAGTCGCGGCTGCTGGTCTACGACCGGGCGAGCGGCGCCGTCCGGCACCGGTTGTTCGGCGATCTCGTCGAGGAGGCCGGAGACGCGCTCGTCGTCGTCAACGACACGCGCGTCCTGCCGGCGCGGATCCCGATCGAGCAGCCGCGCGGCGAGGTGCTGCTGGTGGAGCAGGTCGAGGACGAGGTGTGGGAAGCGCTCGCGCGCCCGACGCGGCGGTTGCGCGCGGGGCGGCGGTACGGCGCGGTCGAGCTGCTCGAGCATCTCGGTGCGGGCCGGTGGCGGGTTCGACTCCACGGGGAGCCGGACGGCCGGATGCCGTTGCCGCCCTACATCACCGAGCCGCTCGCCGACCCCGAGCGGTATCAGACGGTGTACGCGCGATCGGTGGGCTCCGCCGCCGCTCCGACGGCAGGGCTGCACTTCACACCGGAGTTGTTCGCGTCGGCTGGACGTCGAGCGGGTGACGCTGCACGTCGGGCTGGACACGTTTCGCCCTGTCGCGGTCGACGACCTGGGCGAGCATCGCGCTGCACGGGGAGCGCTACGAGGTGGGGAAGGACGCGTGGGCGCGGATCTCGGCCGTGTCCCGCGTACTGGCCGTGGGGACGACGACGGTGAGGGTGCTGGAGACGCTCGCCCGCGGTGCGCCACTCGCCGGGCGCACCGACCTCTTCGTCACGCCCGGCTTCGAGTTCCGTCGGGTCGACGCGCTGTTGACGAACTTCCACCTCCCGCGTTCGACGCTGCTCGCGCTGGTGATGGCGTTCGCGGGGGTGGAGGAGACACGGGAGCTGTACCGGACCGCGATCGCCGAGCGGTACCGGTTCTACTCGTTCGGGGACGCGATGCTCGTCCTGTGAAGGAAGCGGAAGGTGGCGTCGTGTGGTGGGCCCGGGTGCCTTGAAGGACGGTCAGCCCTTCGGCGAGGCGAGGCTCGTCACCGCCGCGGCGACGCGGGCGAATCCCGCCAGGTCGCGCTCGGAGCAGCCCGCGGCGACGGCCCGCTCGAGTTCGCGCACTTCCCGCCGCGCCCGCTTCGCGATCGGCCGCCCGGCGGCGGTCGGCGATACGACGACCGACCGGCGGTCGTCCGGGTTGGCGCTGCGCGCGACGTAGCCCTTGGCCTCGAGTCGGTCGACGACGGCGGTCAGTGTCGAGCGCTTGTGGCCGAAGCTGCGGTGGAGCTCACCGAGGCTCGCCGCCCCGTCCGCGAGGCGCGCGAGCACGTGCGCCTCGGCCTGGGTCAGCCGGGGACTCGACAGCCGCAAGCCCAGTGCGTGCACGGCGCGTTCCAGTGGGGCGACAATCTCTTCCATTATCGTATATTACGATAATGGATCAATGCGGACGCCAGTTGCTCGACGGCTACCTCCGCGACGGCGCGTTCGGCCACCGCCAGCACCTGCACATGACCTGGTCGTACCTCCGCCGAGGCGAGCCCGAAGGCGTCCTGTCGTTCCTTCGCCACGTCGCCGACAGCCACGGCGAGAGCGAGAAGCTGAACGCGACCATGACCCGGTTCTGGGTCGACGTGACCGCACACGCGCTTGCGAGCGAAGGCACCGGCGCCGACGAGTTCGGCCGGCTGCTCGAGCGCGCCCCGCACCTGCTCGACAAGCAGCTCCCGTTCCGTCACTGGAGCAGGGAGGCGATGTTCTCGCCAGAGGCTCGCGCCGGCTGGGTCGAACCGGACCTGCGGCCGCTGCCCTTCTAGGCTCCAGGCGTGCACTTCGAGGTCACCGCTACCGACGGGGCTGCCCGCGCCGGCGTGCTCCGCACTGCCCACGGCGAGGTCCCGACCCCTGCCTTCATGCCAGTCGGGACGAAGGCGACCGTCAAGAGCCTCCACCCGGACGAGGTGCGCGAGGCCGGGGCGCACATCCTGCTCGGCAACACGTACCACCTCCACTTCCGGCCGGGCGAGGAGCTGGTCGCCGAGCTGGGCGGGCTGCACGCGTTCATGGGCTGGAACGGGCCGATCCTGACCGACTCCGGCGGCTTCCAGGTCTTCTCGCTCCGCGACACGATCGCCGCCGTCGACGACGAGGGCGTCACGTTCCGGTCGGTCTACGACGGGACGGCGTCCCGGTTCACGCCGGAGTCGGTCGCGCGCATCCAGGCGCAGCTCGGCTCCGACATCGCGATGTGCCTCGACGTCTGCCCGCCTGCCGGCGTCTCCCCGGCCGAGGCCGAGGAAGCCGTCCGCCTGACGACGAGCTGGGCGACGCGCCAGCGCGAGGCCCCGCGCGCCCCCGGCCAGCTCGTCTTCGGAATCGCGCAGGGAGGCTCCGACCCGGAGCTCCGCGCGCGCTCGATCGCCGAGCTGACCGAGCTCGACTTCGACGGCTACGCGCTCGGCGGCCTCTCTGTCGGCGAGCCGAGGCCCGAGATGCTCGACACGGTCGGCTGGGCTGCGCCGCTCCTGCCGCCTGAGAAACCGCGCTACTTCATGGGAATCGGAGATCCCGAGGGCATCCTCGAGGTGATCGCGCGCGGGATCGACATGTTCGACTGCGTGCTTCCCACCCGGCTCGGGCGCACCGGCACCGCCCTGACCTCGCACGGCCGCCTCAACCTCCGGAACGCGCAGTTCATGCGCGACCCGCGACCGCTCGACGATCGCTGCGGCTGCCCGGCGTGCACGCGCTTCTCGCGCGCGTACATCCGCCACCTCGTCAACCAGCAGGAGCTCCTCGGGCTCCGGCTCCTCAGCCTGCACAATTTGGGTTATCTGCTCGACCTGACCGCAGGCGCACGCGCTGCGATCCAGGCCGGCCGACTGGCAGACTTCATTGCGAACGCGCTGGCAGACGTCGCGCGTGAACCACTGTGAACAGCGGCTTCTTCATCCTGATCATCCTCGTGCTGTTCCTCGTATGGCTGTTTCTGGTCCGGCCGCAGAGACGGCGCAGCCAAGCCCACGAGGCGATGGTCGACGAGCTCCGCGTCGGCGACGAGGTGCTCACCGCCGGCGGCTTCTTCGCGACCGTTCGCTCGGTCACCGAGGACGAGGTGGTCGTCGAGCTCAGCCCAGGAAACGAGGCCCGCGCTCGCCAAGCGCGCGATCGCCGCCGTGCTGCCGCCGGAAGACGACGTCGAGCCTGAGGCCGTGCCGGAACCAACCGACGAAGCTCGGCGCTAAGCTGATCGACCGTGCGTGACCGCCGTAACTACCTGATTCTGATGGGCCTGATCGTGGCCGCGGTGATCGGCGCGGTCCTGCTGATCGTGCCCGGCTCGCCCGCCCACAAGAAGGCGCATCTGGGCCTCGACCTCCAGGGCGGCCTCGAGGTCGTCCTGAAGGCGGTGCCGCCGAAGAGCCACAAGATCACCGCCGCGGACCTCGACCGCTCGGTGTCGATCATGCGGAACCGCATCGACAAGCTGGGCGTGGCCGAGCCCGAGCTCCGCAAGCAGGGCTCCGACCAGATCGTCATCCAGCTCGCCGGCGTGCACGACCCGAAGAAGGCGGCCGAGCTGATCGGCAAGACCGCCCAGCTCGAGCTCTTCGACCTCGAGGCCGACCTGACCGGCCCGTCGATCAGCTCCCAGGGCATCCCGACCGCCGTCGACGAGCCTCTACGACCTGCTCGCCGACGCAGCAGGCGCAGGCGAAGACCGGCACGCCGACCGGCTGGTACGTCTTCGACGACAAGAAGCGGCTCGTCGCGGGGCCGGTCCAGACGCGCGCGGCGGCGATCCAGGCGCGCGACAGCGCGATCAAGGGCCGCGAAGGCGCCGGCGACGCCGGGCCAGACCAGGATCAAGCGCTCGACCGACCCGAGCAAGTACAAGCTCTTCGCCGCCCCGGCGGGGGTGATCGTGATCACGTGCGGGACGAGCGCGGTCGTCTGCCCGGGCGTGAACGAGTCGCCGCCGACCCGCACCTACTACTACCTGATGAAGTACAAGCCGGGCGACAAGGCGAACCCGGTCCCGGAGATGACGGGCGGCGACCTGAAGCTCTCCGGCACGCGCCAGGACTTCGATCCGACGACCTCCCAGCCAGAGGTGCTGCTCGCCTTCACCGGCGCCGGGCGGAAGCGCTTCCACGAGATCACGAAGGCGGAGGCGGTGCGCGGGCGCACGGCCTACGCGCGATTCGGCCAGGGCTCCGACCCGAACAACTTCAACCAGCACTTCGCGATCGTCCTCGACCGCGACATCAAGTCCTTCCCGTCGATCGACTTCAACGAGTTCCCCGGCGGGATCGACCCCGTCCAGGGCGCGCGGATCACCGGCATCCGCAGCGTCGGGGAGGCGAAGGACCTCGCGCTCGTGCTCCAGACCGGTGCTCTCCCGGTCGAGTTCAAGCAGATCGAGCGCACGGACGTCTCGGCGACGCTCGGTAAGGACTCGCTGAAGCAGGCGAAGAAGGCGGCGCTGATCGGCCTGCTCGTCGTCGCGCTCTTCCTGCTCATCTTCTACCGCTTCCTCGGCCTGATCGCGGTCGCCGGCCTCGCGATCTACTCGGCCTTGCTCTACGCGGCGATCCTGCTCCTGAACGTGACGCTGACCCTGCCCGGCTTCGCCGGCCTGATCCTGACGATCGGCGTCGCCGCGGACGCGAACGTGGTCATATTCGAACGCATCAAGGAAGAGGTGCGGTCCGGCCGCTCGATCCGGGCTGCGATCGCCGCGGGCTACCAGCGCGGCTTCCACACGATCGTCGACGCAAACGTCGTCACCTGCATCACCGCGTTCGTCCTCTTCGCCGCTGCGACCGCCCAGGTGAAGGGCTTCGCGCTGATGCTGCTGCTCGGCACCGTGATCTCGCTCGTCACCGCGGTTGCGGCGACGCGCGCGATGCTCGGCCTGCTCGCCGGATTCCGCTGGTTCGACAACCCGCGCTTCATGGGCGCGACCGGGCAGACGATCTCGGACTGGCAGCGGATCGACGTCTGCGGCCCGAAGCGGCGGCGGATCTGGCTGATCGCGGCGACGGTCGCGATCCTGCTCAGCGTCGTCGTGATCGCCGTCAAGGGCCTGAACCTCGGCATCGACTTCAAGGGCGGCACGCAGGTCACGTTCAAGACGACGGCGCCGACCGCGCTCTCGAAGGTGCGCGACGAGATGGGCAAGATCGGCAAGTCGGACGCGGTCGTCCAGGGGCGGGGCACCTCCCCCGGCGGCGACCGGTACACGAGCTTCCAGATCCGGACGAAGTCGCTGACCGCGGCGCAGCAGGACAAGCTCCAGACCGTCCTCAACGACGACCTCGGAGCGACCTCGACCGGCGTCAAGAACGTCTCCTCGAGCTTCAGCCGCCAGATCGCGCGCGGGGCGATCTTCTCGGTCCTCGTCTCGTTCCTGCTGATCGCGCTCTACATCACGTTCCGCTTCCAGTGGCGGTTCGCGATCCCGATCCTGCGCACCCTCTTCAACGACATCCTGATCACGCTCGGCGTCTACGCCCTCAGCGGCCGGGAGGTGACGACCGCGACCGTCGCCGCGGTGCTCACCGTCCTTGGTTACTCGATCTACGACACGATCATCGTCTTCGACCGGGTGCGCGAGAACATGCCGCTGATGCCGAAGGCGAAGTTCGCGACGATCGCGAACGTCTCGCTGTGGGAGACCATGCGCCGTTCGCTGGCGACGACGTTCATCACGCTCCTGCCCGTCGGCTCGCTGCTGCTGTTCGGCGGCGCGACGCTGAAGGACTTCGCGTTCGCGCTCTTCATCGGCATCGGCCTCGGCGCGATCTCGACGTTCTTCGTCGCGACGCCGTTCCTGACCGTGCTGATGGAGCGGGCGCCCGAGTTCAAGCGCCGCACCGAAGGCGAGACGGTGGTCAAGGGCGTCAGCGGCGTGACGGTCGCAGAGGCCGAGAAGCTCGGGCTTGTCGCCCCGGCCGAGGAAGTCGCGCCGGAGCCGGTCGCCGGTCGCAGAGGTGCCGGTCGCGACCGACGGCGAGGCGGTTCCCGCCGGTGCGGCCGCCGCGCCGACGGGCGGCGACGGCGCGGTCTCGAAGTCGCAGTCGAAGCGGGAGCAACGCCGGCAGCGGCGGCGGACTCGCCCGCATGGCCGAGCCAGATAACAGCCTCGAGCGCCTCGCGCTCGCCGCCGTCGGCGTCGTCGCGCTGACCGCGGACCGGATCGAGGAGCTCGCCTCGGAGCTCGCGGAACGGGGCGGCATGCGCCGCGACGAGGCGCGTGCGCTGCTCGACTCCGCGGTGAGCCGGCTGGCGCGGAGACGCGACGCGGATCGGCGAGCGGGCGAGCGACAGCTTCTCGGCCCTGCTGGCCCAGCTCGGTGTCGTCACGCGCGAGGACTTCGAGGAGCTCGAGCTGCGGGTCGCGCAGATGGAGCACCGCCTGCGGCTGCTCGAGAAGCCGCGCGCCGTGTCGTAGCAGGCTCTTCCCTGCAGAATCGCTCTTTGCGTCCTGCCGGGCTTTGCCCGGCAGGACTGCGCGAAAGAGCGTGCAAAATGAGCGCATGGCGCAGCCGGCGCAGCAACGGAATCTCGGGCGCATGTCCGAGATCGCGCAGGTCGCGGTCCGGCACGGGTTCGGGTACTTCCTCGAGACCCACAAGCTGACCCACCTGCTGCCGTGGCCCCGCCGGCCGGCGGCGCTCGACAGCGAGCTGCGCTCGACCGCGCGCGGCCAGCACCTGCGCGAGATGCTCGACGAGCTGGGGCCGACGTTCGTCAAGTTCGGGCAGCTGCTCTCGACGCGCCCGGACATCGTCCCGCCGGACATCATCACCGAGCTGCGGGCGCTCCAGGACGACGTCAAGCCGTTTCCGTTCTCCGAGGTCGAGCGCATGATCGCCGAGGAGCTGGAGCTCCCGCTCGAGAAGCTCTTCCTCGAGTTCGAGGAGCAGCCGATGGCGGCGGCGTCGATCGGCCAGGTGCACCGCGCGGTGCTGCCGAACGGGCGGCGCGTCGCGGTCAAGGTGCAGCGGCCGGACGCGCCGCGGAAGATCGAGGCCGATCTCGCGCTCCTCTACCAGGCGGCGCGCCTCGCGAAGGAACGCGTGCGTGCGCTCGACTTCATCGACGCGCGCGAGCTCGTCGACGAGTTCGCGCGGTCGATCCGCCACGAGCTCGACTACCGGCAGGAGGGCCGCAACGCGCAGGCGTTCCACCGCCACTTCGCCGGCCACCCGCACGTCCGCATCCCGCGCGTCTACTGGAGCTACTCGCGCCAGCGCGTGCTGACGCTCGAGATGCTCGAGGGAACGCAGCTCGCCGACATCGAGCTCGACGACTACACGCTCGAGGAGCGGCAACCGCCTGGCGACGCTGCTGACCGAGACGTGGATGACGATGATCTTCCGGAACGGGTTCTTCCACGGCGACCCGCACCCGGCGAACATCCTCGTCATCGGCCCCGAGCAGATCGGCCTCGTCGACTTCGGCCAGGCCGGGAAGCTCTCCGACGACGACATCTCGAAGATGACGGCGCTCTTCATCGACGCCGCGTCCGAGAACGTCGACGTGCTCGCCAAGCGACTCGGCGACCTCGGCGTGCGCTACGAGCGCTCGCGCGAGGCCGAGCTCCAGGCCGAGCTGCGCGAGCTCTACTACAAGTACTACGGCGCCCGGCTCGCCGAGATCGACCCGATGCAGGTCGTCCGCGAGGCGTTCGCGCTGATCTACTCGCAGAACCTCCGCCTGCCGACGCGGTTCGTGATCCTCGACAAGGCGATCGCGACGCTCGCGTCCGTGACCACGGAGCTGCACCCGGACTTCAACGTCTTCGAGGTCGCGAAGCCGTACGCGCGCGACCTGATGATGCACCGGTACACGCCGCACCGGATGCTGCGCCGCGCGACGAAGGAGACGCGCGCGCTCGCGCAGGTGATCCGCGAGACGCCGTACCAGTGGCACGACGTGCTCGAGCAGGCGCGGCACGGGCAGCTCGAGCTGGTCTTCCGGCACAAGGGCCTGGACGAGCTCGCCCACAAGCTGGACGTCGTCTTCAACCGGCTCGTGATCGCGCTCGTCGTCGCCGGCGGCCTGATCGGGTCGAGCCTGATCGGGATCTTCGCCAAGAACGGCCCGCACGTGATGGGGCTGCACGTGATCTCGTTCCTCGGGTTCCTGTTCTCGGGGATCCTCGGCGTGTGGCTGTTGATCGGCGTCGTGAGGTCGGGGCGGCTGTGAGTACGGTTCGGCGACCTCGGCGGGACCGCACCGCACAGGATCTGGGAGGGCGTGGTCGGCCGCGTCGTCGCCGGCGAGCGGACGACGTTCGTCGTCATCGAGCTCGAGCCGGGGACGGTGGTTCCCGAGCACGCGCACGACAACGAGCAGATCGGGGTACTGGCCGCCGGCTCGATGCGGTTCCGGATCGGCGACGAGGAACGCGAGCTTCAGCCCGGTGGAACCTGGAACATCCCGTCCAACGTGCCGCACACGGTGACCGCAGGCCCCGAGGGCGCCGTCGCGATCGAGATCTTCACGCCGCCGCGGGCGGACTGGGACGCGCTCGAGCGCGGCGAGCCGTCGGCGCCGCGGTGGCCCTAGAGCACGACCCCGAAGTGCTCGGCCAGTAGACCCGGAACCTCGTCGGCGTCGACCTCCCGCTCTGTGCGCTCGCCGGCCGAACGGACGATCAGGCGGTCGTCCATCAGGGTCGTACGGCCGCCGGGTGTCGCGATCGTGCAGAAGCGGTGCTCGGTGAAGAACGGCGACTCGGTCTCCGTCCAGCGGCACGCCTCTGCGAAGTCGGGGAGCTCGTAGGGCGTGAGGTCGAAGCGATAGGCGACGCGCGGCTCGAGGCCCTCCTGCCACTCGCGCACCTGCCAGCGGTCGCCCGCTTCCTCGAGGCGATACGTGGCGAGCAGCGGGTCGGTGTGCTCGTTCCCGGCGCGCAGTGCGAACGGGCGGCGGTACGCCTCGCCCCAGCCGACGTCCACGAGCCAGGGGCCGTCGAGGTCGACGAGGAGCACGAGGTGCGCCCGGTCGTGCCGTGGGCCGCCGTCCCGCGGCTCCGGCACTTCCGCGGCGAGGAGCCTGACGTCGTAGCCGAGTTCGCGCAGGAGCCCGGCAAAGAGGCCGTTCAGCTCGTAACAGAACCCCCCGCGGCGGCGGGTGACGACTTTGTCGTGGACCGCCTCGAGCTCGACCGAGAGCCGCCGCCCGTCGGCGATGTCGAGATTTTCGAACGGGACGCTGTACAGGTGGGCGAGGCCGAGTTCGGCGAGGGCGTCGTGCGTCGGCGCAGCGGGACGCTCGGCTCCGATTCGCGCGAGATAGGCGTCGATGTCCACGTCGGGATTCTCGCCGTCCGCTCGGGACGACTGTAGAAACCTCGTCGCACACTCGCGTGAAAGGACATCTAGGCGCGCGGCGCCGCCGGCGCTACCGTCGCTGCATGTCCGCCGTGATCGTCGCCGAGCCCGAGACGGGCGCCCGCGGTTACCTCGAGCGCCAGCTGGCCGACGACGGCTTCGAGGTGCTCGGCGCGGGCGAGATCCCGGAGGTGCTCGACCTCGCCGAGCGGCTCCGGCCCGACCTCGTCGTCGGGACCGAGCTCGAGCTCTGCCGCCGGCTGCGCGAGGGCGAGCCCGGCCGCTTCTGGGACCGCAACGTGCCGGTGATCCTGCTCGGCCGCCACGACTCCGACGTCGTCGACCGGGTGCGGGCGCTGGAGCGCGGCGCCGACGACTACCTCGGCCGGCCGTTCTCCTATGAAGAGCTGCTCGCTCGCATCCGCGCCGTGCTCCGCCGCACGTCCCCGCGGAGCGGAGAGATCGTCCGCGCCGGCGAGCTCGAGATCGACCGCGTCACGCGGGTGGCCCGCGTGCTCGGCCAGCGCCTGATGCTCGCCGCGCGCGAGTACGAGCTGCTCCTCCGTCTGGCGGAGCACCCGACGCGCGTGTTCACCAAGGACGAGCTGCTGCGCGAGGTGTGGGGGTTCAGGGCGATGGGGCGCACCAGGACTCTCGACTCCCACGCCTCGCGCGTGCGCCGCAAGATCGCGGCGTTCACGGAGACGCCGTACGTGATCAACGAGTGGGGGGTGGGCTACCGGCTGATGCTTCCGTAGACTCGTGAGCGTGGCGAAGGCGACCGACGCCGAACGCATCGCGCGGCTCCACGTGCCGGATGAGGAGGACGTCCCGGCCGAGGTGAAGGAGCTCTGGGCGCTGCCCCTGGAGAAGCTCGGCTTCGTGCCGAACGTCCTGCGGGTGTTCGCGCTCCGCCCGAAGCATCTGCTCGGCTGGTGGGCCTACTACGACGAGCTGCTGCGCGGGGAGTCCGGGCTGACGAAGGTGCAGCGCGAGATGATCGCGGTCGTCGTCTCCGTCACCAACCGCTGCCACTACTGCGTCGTCTCCCACACCGCAGCGCTGAGAAAGCTGACCAAGGATCCGGACTTCGTCGACCGGCTCGCGACGGGCTACAAGTACGCCGATCTCGAGGCGCGCGACCGGGCGATGCTCGACTTCGCGGTGAAGCTCACCGAGGCGTCCGACCGCTGCACCGACGAGGACGTCGAGGCTCTGCGGGACGCCGGCTGGAACGACGAGGAGATCATGGACATCGCGCAGGTCGCGGCGATGTTCAACTTCACGAACCGGCTCGCCAGCGGGCTGGGCTGGGTGCCGAACCGCGAGTACTTCTCGCTCGGCCGCTAGGAGGGTTTGGCGGAATGTTGCTCGTCGTCAGGGTGCGACGGGCGAGTGCGATGCAAGGACGCAGGGAGCGTTCGTAGCCGGAGGCTACGGGCGCGACTGAGGACGCCGCAGCGCGCCGACCGGCGCGGCCTGACGACACAGCGTTATTTCGCCAAGGCCGACTAATCAGCGAGGGCGCGCGACACGGTCTCGCCGGCCAGCGCGAGCGCGTCCGGGTCCTGCGGGTTCGGCATGTTGAAGACGAACCCCTCGATGCCTGCGTCGACGAGCGCCTGGATCCGCTCGCCGACCTCGTCCGGGTCGCCCACGGTCAGCACGTGCTGCAGGCGCTCCGGATCGATCTTCAGCCGGTCGGGCCAGGCCGCGAGCTGCTGCTCGGCCTCCTCGTGCGTCCCGGCGATCGCGAGCGTCCCGAGGCGCGTGCGGGTGATCTCGGCCGGATCGCGGCCGACGTCCTCACAGTGGGCGTCGAGGACGCCCATCAGGTGCCGGGCCCGCTCGGGGTCGCCGAAGACGTTGCAGCCGTCTGCGTACTGCGCGACGAGGCGGAGGGTCTTCCGCTCGCCGCTGCCGCCGACGAGGATCGGGATGTCGCCGCGTAGCGGCCGTGGGTTGACCAGCACCTCCTCGACGTGGTGGTGACGGCCCTCGACCGTTGCGGACTCCTGCGTGAACATCGCCCGCGAGATCCGCAGCGCGTCCTCCAGCCGCTCGAAGCGCTCCTTCAGCGGCGGGAACTCGTAGCCGTAGGCTCGGTGCTCCTCCTCGTACCAGCCCGCGCCGAGCGAGTGGATCGCGCGGCCGCCGGAGATGACGTCGAGGGTCGTCGTGATCTTCGCGTGCAGGGCCGGGTTGCGGTAGGTGACGCTGCCGACCATCAGGCCGAGCTGCACGCGCTCGGTCCGCGCCGCGAGCGCGGCGAGCGCCGTGTTGCCTTCGAGCATGCGGTGCTCCGGCGGGCCGACGCCCGGGATCTGGTGCAGATGGTCCATCACGAACAGCGAATCCCACCCGGACGATTCGGCGGTCTCGGCGATCTCGACGAGCTTCGCGAACAGCGCCTCCGGGGCGACGCCGAGCTCGAAGCTCGGAAGCTGAAGGCCGAGACGCACCGGGACGCGCATGCCGGCAACGCTACCTGTGGGTGTGCCCTCGGGAACGGCCGGTAGAACTAGGCCGATGGAGCGCCGTCGCTTCGACCCGCTCACCTGGCCGACGCGGCTCGCGCTCGGCGCGCTGGGGGCGGCGCTCGTCCTGAACGTGGTCGCCCTCGTCTCGGACGTCTCGTACCACGACCTGATTCACCGGCTCCTCAGCGGCGGCGACGTCTCGCTCGCGGATGCGCAGGCCGCGGACGACCGCCAGTTCAGGATCGCCGACGCGCAGCTCGCCGTCTTCGCGCTGACGGCGCTCGCCTTCGTCGTCTGGTTCTACCGCGCGTACGAGAACCTGCGCGCGCTGGGCGTCGAGAACCTGCGCTGGGGCACCGGGTGGGCGGTCGGCGGCTGGTTCGTGCCGTTCCTGAACTTCGTCAGGCCGAAGTCGATCGCGAACGACATCTGGCGCGGCAGCGATCCTGACCTCCCACCGCAGCTCGAGCAGCCGTCGGGGCCCGTTCCCTGGTGGCACCACCTGTGGTGGGCGCTCTTCCTCGCGGACGGGATCTTCGCGCGGGTGGCGGCGCAGACGTTCAACAATGCGCCGACCCTCGAAGAGCGCGCCGACGCCGCCAACGTCCTGATCACCAGTGACGCTCTCGGAATCGTCGCCTCCGCTGCGGCGATCGCCGTCGTCTTCGCGACGACCCGGAGACAGCGGCGCCGTGCGTGCCGCGCTACGCGCCGCCTAGAACTGACGGGCCGTGCGGCTCGTAGCTGCCGCGGCGCGCGCCGACGCTGACGAACGTCATCCCGTCCGGTCCTGCGACCGGGCAGCGGACGGTCTCCGAATCGAACCGGAGGAAGGTGCCGGTGCGAACCGGCACCTCCTTCCCGTCGATTCTCCAGACGCCGGAGCCGGCGATCACGACGCTGACCTCCTCCTGGCCGGTGGCGGTCTCGTCGTGCTCGAGCCCCTCCGCACCGGGCGCCAGCTCGAACCAGTTGATCCCGAACGCCTCGGCACCGAGCTCGCGGCGCACGAACCGGACGGCGCCGCTCGGGCCGGCGCCTTCGATCTCGTCGACGTTGACGATCGAGTAGCCCATCAGCCGTTCAGCGTACTCTCGAAGTAGCCGAGCACGGTGGGCCAGCCGTTGTCGTAGTTGTCGCGGGTCTGCTGCCCCTCCTCGGCGAAGATCTCCCAGCCGCGGTGCTCGAGGTCGACGCGCGTCCCGCTGCCCTCCGCGCGTGAAGCGCACCTCCAGCTCGGTTGCCTGCGAGTCGTCCTTGCCCGGGTACCAGCTCATCACGAACCGGGCAGGCGGGTCCCACGCGAGCACGCGGCCCCACTCGCCCTCGCCGCCGTCGGCGTGGCGCTCGTAGATCCGTCCGCCGACCCGCTCCTCCCAGATCACCTCGGTGATCTCCTTGCCGCCGATCGAGTGCTCGTGCAGCGGCCACCAGCTGCCGACCTCGCGCGTGAAGACCTCGAACGCACGCTCGGGGCCGCACTCGACGACGAGGCTCTTGCGGACGGCTTCGACGCTCGTCTGCATGCTGCTCATTCTCTCCTCCCTTTCCGCTCGGCTGCCGCCTTGTAGCCGGCCAGCGCCTGTTCCCAGAAACTGTCGAAGTACGCGCGCAGGTCGGCGATCGCCTTCTGCTCGACGCCGTAGATCCTGCGCGTGCCTTCCTTCCGCTCCGTCACCAGCCCCGCCTCCTTCAGGACGCGGAGGTGCTGCGAGACGGCGGGGCGGGAGACGGGCAGCGCGGCGGCGATCTCGCCGACCGGCCGGGGCCCGCGGCGTAGCTGCTCCATGATCTCCCGCCGGGTGCCGTCGCCCAGCGCCTCCAATGCCACTGCGTAAGCCATGACTTACCGTAAGTCTATGCTTACGGATCGGCGGCCGTCAAGCTACAGCGTCACGCCCTCCAGCCGCAGCAACGCCTCCTTCTTGTCCAGCCCGCCGGCATAGCCCGTGAGGCTGCCGTTCGAGCCGATCACGCGGTGGCACGGCAGCACGATCGGGATCGGGTTGCGGTTCATCGCGCCGCCGATCGCGCGCGCGGCGTGCGGCCGGCCGACCTTGGCGGCGAGGGCGCCGTACGTCGTCACCTGGCCGAACGGGACACGGGCGAGCTCGTGCAGCACCTGCTGATGGAACGCGGGCACGGGGGAGAGATCGGTTTCGAGATCGAACTCGTGCCGGCGGCCTGCGAAGTACTCGTCCAGCTCCCGCCGGACGCGGTCGAGCCGCTTCGGGAGCTTCAGCACGCGCGCGCCGAAGTCGGTGGCGAGCTCGTCGAGCGCGGCGTCCGGCCGGAAGGCGATCCGGCAGAGCCCCCGGTCGGTCGAGGCGACGAGCAGGTCGCCGATCGGCGAGTCGGCGACGTCGTAGGCGACATCGACGAGGCCTTCGCGCTCCGCGGCCTCGCGGAACCTGCGATCGAGATCGGTGGGGATCGTCATGCGTGCTCCTTCTTCCTCGAATGCGGCGGACGCCGGCCGACGCGGCCTGGCGCGCGGCCTCCTCGGATGAGCCGAGCGCGGCGCCGATCGCGGCGTAGGGAAGGTCGTAGGCGTAGCGGAGAACGACGGCCGCGCGCTCGGTGGGCGGCAGCTCGCCGGTCAGATGCTCGAGCTCCGCGTAAGCGGGCCGGCGCGGAAGGTCGATCGGCTCCGCGAAAAGGGACAAGTCTTCGACCTGTCCCTTTCTCGTGAACTCGACGCCCGGCTTCTCTCGCCGGAAGGCGTCGAAGGCCACGTTGCGGGCGATCGTCAGCACCCATGCACGCAGGTGCTCGCCGTGCTTGAGCGCGTCGTAGGCGCGGAGTGCGCGCAGAAACGTTTCCTGGAATGCGTCTTCCGCGCGCTGGCGGCCGAGCCGCTTGACGAGCACGCCGAACACCTCGTTCTGGTGCTCCGCATAGAAGCGCTCGAAGGGCGGGATCACGGCGGCTTCCATCATCGAGGTAAACGCTGGGCGCTGCCGAACTGTGAGGCCCTTCACCCGAAAGGGTGAAAGTGGGAAGTTGGGGTTGTGTTGTGGGGGTTTGTGGGGTAAAGTGGGGCAGCGTGGAACCATGCTCCTCGGCGAACACGACCACACGATCGACGACAAGAACCGCCTCACGCTGCCGGCGAGGTTCCGTCAGGCGCTGGCCGGCGGCATCGTGCTCACCCGTGGGCTCGATGCCTGCGTCGAGGCCTACCCCTCGGACGATTGGCAGCAACTGGTCGAGTCGCGCCTCGCGGGGCTCAATCCGCTCCGCCACGAAACCCGTGTGCTGGAGCGCTTCTACTACACCGGCGCCGTCGAGTCGACGCCGGACAAGCAGGGTCGCGTGATGTTGCCGCCCTCGTTGATCGAGCACGCAGGGCTCGGCCGTGAGGTGGTCGTGGTGGGGATGCGCGACCGGCTCGAGATCTGGGACCGCGCCTCGTGGCGCGCCCAGCTGAAGGAGGTAATGGGGAGTGCAGAGCATGTTGCCGAACGTCTTGCAGCCCAACACGACTGACCACGTCCCCGTTCTCGCGGACGAGGTGCGCGAACTGCTCGCGCTCGAGCCCGGCCATACGCTGGTCGACGGCACCTTCGGCGCGGGCGGGCACGCCTCGCTGCTCGTGCGTGACCTGAAGGGCGAGGGCAAGGTGATCGCGATCGACCGCGATCCGTCCGCGCGGCCGTACTTCGAGCGCTTCCGGCGCACCGCCGGCGTGAACACCCGCTTCCTCCGCGGCGATTTCTCGATCATCCTCGACCAGCTCGCGGAGAACGGCGTGCGCGCCGACGCGATCCTGCTCGACCTCGGCGTCTCGAGCATGCAGCTCGACCGCCCCGAGCGCGGGTTCTCCTACGCGGCCGACGCGCCCCTCGACATGCGGATGGACCCCTCCGCCGAGTACTCGGCGCGCGAGCTCGTCAACGAGGCGAGCGAGCGCGAGCTGGAGCAGATCTTCCGCCGCTACGGCGAGGAGCGCTTCGCCCGCCAGATCGCCCGCGCGATCACCCGCCGCCGGCGGCAGCAGCCGTTCGAGCGGACGGCCGAGCTCGTCGACACGATCAAGGCGGCGATTCCCGCACCAGCGCGGTTCGGAGACGGGCATCCCGCAAAGCGCGTCTTCCAGGCGCTGCGGATCGCGGTCAACGACGAGCTCGACGCGCTCGAGGCCGCGCTGCCGGCGGCCGTCGAGATGCTGCGGCCCGGTGGTCGGATCGCTGTGATCAGCTTCCACTCGCTCGAGGACCGCATCGTCAAGCACTACTTCCGGGAGGAGGCGCGGGGCTGCACGTGCCCGCCCGATTTCCCGATCTGCGTCTGCGGCCGCGATCCGGTGCTGCGTGTGCTCACACAGCGGCCCGTGCGTCCGAGCGCCCGCGAGACGGCGCTCAACCCGCGGGCCGCATCCGCTCGCCTCAGGGTGGCCGAGAAGACGGAGTAGATGGCAGCAGTCGCGCCACATGCTCCCGCCGAGCCGGCCGTCCGTCCGCGCCCGCGTGCGGACCGCCAACCGCGTGTCGCCGCCCGCGGCATCGTCTGGATCGCGCTGATCGGCGTCCTGCTCGCGGGAGTCGTGGCCATGAACGTGGTCGTACTGCGGATGAACATCCGCCTCGACCACCTCGGCCGCGACCGATCGCGCCTGCGCGCGGAAAACGCGGAGCTCGGCTCGACGCTGTCGAGCGCGCTCGCCGCGGCGAGGATCCAGGCCCAGGCTCGCAAGGATCTCGGCGTCGTTCCCGCCGACCCGAGCGAGACCGTCTACGTCGACCTGGGGCCCTAGCGTGAACCCGAAGCTGGCGAACCGGCGGATTCGCCTGCTCCTGGCGCTGCTCACCCTCGGCGCCGTCGTCACGTTCGGTCGCGCGGTCTGGCTCCAGGTCGTGCGGGCGCCGGCGCTCGAGCGTCTCGCCGCCCAGCAACACCACGAGACGGTGACCACGCCGGCCGGACGCGGCACGATCTTCGATCGGATGGGCGTGCAGCTCGCGATCGGCGAGCAGGCGACCACGGTCTACGCCGACCCGCGCCAGATTCGCAACGCCCAGAGGGTCGCGGTCGAGGCGGGCCGGGCGCTGAACATCGACCCGAACAAGCTCTACCCGCAGCTGCTCGACAAGAAGCGGAGCTTCGTCTACGTCGCGCGGAAGACCGACCCGGAGCGGGCGACCGCGCTCCAGCGGCGCGGCCTCGCCGGCATCGACTTCTACTCCGAGGAACGGCGCTTCTACCCGCAGCACACCGTCGCGGCGCAGGTGCTCGGGTACGCGGGCGTCGACAACAACGGCCTCGCCGGGCTCGAGCTCGGGCTCGACCGCGATCTCGCGGGCAAGCCCGGGAAGGAGACGATCGTGCGCGACCCGTTCGGACGGACGATCGACGTGATCAGCTCGACGCCGGAACAGCCGGGGCGGGACGTCTTCCTCACGCTCGACCACACGCTCCAGGCGAAGGTCGAGTCGGTGCTGCGGATGACGGTCGCCAGGTGGCACGCGCTCGACGGCACGGCGATCGTGCTCGATCCGCAGACCGGCGGCGTGCTGGCGATGGCGGTCGCGCCGGGCTTCGACGCCAACGACTTCTCCCAGGTACCGAGCTCGATGCAGCGGAACCGCGCGGTCACCGACACCTACGAGCCGGGCTCGACGTTCAAGGTCGTCACGTACGCGGGTGCGTTGACTGACGGGGTCGTCAACCCGAACTCGTCCTTCTCGCTCCCGCCGAGCATCAAGGTCGCCGACCGCACGATCGACGAGGCGGAGCCGCGGCCGACCGAGACGATGACGGTCGCCGAGATGCTGGCCCGGTCGTCGAACGTCGGCACGGTGATGCTCGCCCAGCTGCTCGGCTCGAAGCGACTGGCCGCGTGGATCAAGCGGTTCGGCTTCGGGAGCCCGACCGGGATCGACTTCCCGGGCGAGAGCTCCGGGATCGTCCTGCCGTTGCAGCACTGGTCGGGGTCGACGATCGGCAACGTCCCGATCGGCCAGGGGATCGCGGTGACACCGATCCAGATGGCTGCGATGTACGGCGCGCTCGCCAACCACGGCGTCTGGATCGAGCCGCACCTCGTCGACCACGTCCGCGGGCGGCGAATCAAGCGCCCGGCGCGTCACCGGGTGCTGTCTGCCCCCATCTCCCGCGAGGTGCTCTCGATGCTCCAGGGCGTCGTCTCCGGCGGGACGGGCGCGGAGGCCGCCGTGCCGGGCTACCTCGTCGCGGGCAAGACCGGCACGGCCGCGAAGCCCGACCCGAGCGGCGGCTACTCCGACACGCGCTACGTCGCCTCGTTCGTCGGGATCGTCCCCGCGAGTGCGCCGCGGCTGGTCGTGTTGGTCTCGATCAACGAGCCGCAGGGCCAGATCTTCGGCGGCGTCGTTGCGGCACCGGCTTTCCGCGACATCGCGCGGTTCGCGCTCCAGTACCTCGACGTCCCGCCGGATGACGCCTCGTCGCTCTCGAGCGCTAACGCGGGCGCGCCGCAGACGGGCTAACCGCGGATTGGCCCTGTAGGCGTTCCCGGCCTCCTCCCCTGCGGCGATCCTAATTGTCGGACGGTTCGGCCGCCATTGTCCGTTGCGGAAAAGTCCCGCATTCGAGCGGTTTTGGGCGCATTTTGGTCACCTGGGGGCCGCGGATGCCCCTGTTAGACTCGACCGTCGTGGATATCGAGCGCCTGATCGCCGCGCTCGCGCCGGCGCAGGTGGTCGCGCTCGCGCCGACGGAAATTCGCGACCTGGCCTACGACGCGCGTGACGCCGGGCCCGGGGCGCTCTTCTTCTGCGTGCGGGGGATGCGGGCGGACGGGCACGACTTCGCCCCGCAGGCGGTCGAGAACGGGGCGGTCGCGCTCGTCGTCGAGCGGCCGCTCGATCTGCCGGTGCCGCAACTCGTGGTCGCAGACTCGCGTGCGGCGATGGCGGGGGCAGCGGAAGAGTTCTTCGGGCGGCCGACCACGGAGCTCCAGGTGGCGGGGGTGACGGGCACGAGCGGGAAGACGACGACCGCCTTCCTGCTCTACGCGGTGCTCGCTGCCGCAGGCCGCAGGCCGGGGCTGCTCGGGACGGTCGAGACCCGGGTCGACGGCGAGCGCCGCCCGGCGACGCGGACGACCGCCGAGGCGATCGACCTCCAGCGACTCTTCCGCGAGATGCTCGACGCGGGCGACAAGAGCTGCGCGATGGAGGCGACGTCGCACGGCTCGGCACTCGGGCGCCTGGACGGGGTCCGGTTCGCCGCGCTCGTCTTCACCAACCTGAGCCAGGACCACCTCGACTTCCACCCGACGATGGAGGACTACTTCCAGGCCAAGCGGCGGCTCTTCTTCGGCGACGCGCCGCCGCCCGCGGCCGTCAACGTCGGTGACGAGCACGGCCGGCGCCTTGCGGACGAGCTCGGCGTCGCCGGGACGCCGCTGGTCACCTTCGGCTTCTCCGAGGACGCCGACATTCGCCCCGAGAGCCTCGACCTCTCCGGCTCGGTGACCACGTTCACCGCGGCCGGGATTTCGCTCCGCACCCGTCTCCGCGGGCGGTTCAACGTCGAGAACGTGCTCGGGATCGTCGCCGCAGCGCAGCTGCTCGGGATCCCGGCTGATGCCGTCGCCGCCGGGGTGGAGTCGATCGGCGGCGTGCCGGGCAGGTTCGAGCTCGTCGACGAGGGGCAGCCGTTCACGGTCGTGGTCGACTACGCCCACAAGCCGGGCGCGCTCGAGAACGTCCTCCGCGCCGCCCGCGAGCTCACCAGCGGCCGCGTGCTGTGCGTGTTCGGGGCCGGCGGCGACCGGGATGCCGGCAAGCGGCCGCAGATGGGGCGGATCGCGGCCGAGCTGGCCGACGTACCGATCCTCACGTCCGACAACCCGCGCAGCGAGGACCCTGCCGCGATCGCCGAGCAGGTGCTGGCCGGGATGAACGGCGAACCCGCAGTCGAGCTCGACCGTCGCGCGGCGATCGCCCGCGCGATCGAGCTCGCCGAGCCGGGGGACGTCGTCGTGATCGCGGGCAAGGGGCACGAGCGAGGGCAGGAGATCGCGGGCCGCATCGTCCCGTTCGACGACCGCGAGGTCGCGAGCGAGGCACTGCGCGCGCTGCGGGCGACCGCGTGATCCCGCTCACGCTCGACGAGGTCGCGGAGCTCGCTCCGGGGCAGCTGCGGGTCGCGCCGGGCGCCTCTCAGGTGACCGGCCTCCAGACCGATTCGCGGCGGGTCCAGGATGGCGACCTGTTCGTCGCGGTGCGCGGCGGGGTCGAGCACGTCGAGGACGCGCTCGCGCACGGAGCCGCAGCCGCGCTGGTCCCCGGAGACGCCTATGCCGCGCTGGCGGCGCTCGCCGGGCGCGTCCGCGAGCGGAGCGGCGCCCGATTCGTCGCGATCACCGGCTCGATGGGCAAGACCTCGACCAAGGACATTCTCACCGCGATCTGCTTGCCGCAGCGCCGGACGGTCGCCGCCGAGCGCAGCTACAACGCCGAGATCGGCGTGCCGCTGACGATCGGCCGAGTCGAGCCGGACACCGAGCTCTGCATCCTCGAGCTCGCGATGCGCGGGTTCGGGCAGATCGCCGAGCTCTGCGCGTTCGCCCGGCCGCACGTCGGCGTGATCACGAATATCGGGCCGGTGCACCTGGAGAAGGTCGGCGATCTCGAGGGCGTCGCGCGCGCCAAGGGCGAGCTCGTGGCGGCGCTTCCGACTGGCGGCACTGCCGTCGTCCCCTCCGGTTTCGCTGTCGGGCGCGACGATCTCGAGGTCGTGCGGGTCGGCGAGGAGGTGCGGCTCGTGTCCTTCGAGCCGCCGACGCTCGTCACCTCGCTCGGCGCCGTCGAGGTCGAGTTCACGGCGCGACACCTCGCGGAGAACACGCTGACCGCGCTCGCGACCGCGCACGCGCTCGGCCTCGAGGCCCCGGAGCGACTGCACGTCGAGTTCGCCGAGTGGCGGAACCAGGAGCTGCCGCTGCCCGGCGGCGGCGTACTGGTCAACGACGCGTGGAACGCGAACCCGGTGTCCGTGCGCGCGGCACTCGCCCACCTGGTCGCACTCGCCGACGGACGCAGAACGGTCGCCGTGCTGGGGGAGATGGCTGAGCTCGGTGCCTACACCGTCGAGGGCCACGCCGAGGTCGGGCGCGCCGTCCAGGAGCTCGGGATCGACGAGGTGGTCGCGATCGGGCCGCATGCGCGGGCGTACGGCGGCCGCTGGGTCGCGAGCCGCGATGAGGCGCTCGTCCTCCTCGAAGAGCTGCTCCGGCCCGGCGACTGCGTGCTCGTCAAGGGCGCGCGGGTGCTCGGCCTCGAGCACGTTGCCGAGGCGCTCACGAGCGTGCGGGCGTAATGGTCGACGTCCTGATCGCCGGCATCGTCGCGATGGTGATCTCGATCGCCGCCGGCCCGCGTTTCATCCGCTTCCTCCGCCTGCGCGAGTACGGTCAGCCGATCCGCGAGGACGGTCCCGCCGGCCACTTCGTCAAGCAGGGCACCCCGACGATGGGCGGGCTGCTCGTCGTCTTCTCGGCCGCGATCCCGTTCCTGATCCTGAGCAAGTACTCGACCCCGGCGCTGTGCGTCTTCACCCTGGTCGTCGGCTGCGCGTCGATCGGGTTCCTGGACGACTACATCAAGCTCACGCACCAGCGCTCGCTCGGGTTGAGCGGCCGCTGGAAGCTCCTGCTGCTCGCGATCCTGACCGCGATCGTCGGCTGGGTCGCGCATCACCGCCACTTCTCCACCGACCTCTATTTGCCGGTGATCGACGGGAAGATCCCGCTCTCCTGGGCGTGGTACCCGTTCCTGTTCCTGATCATCGCCGGCGCCGCCAACGGCGTGAACCTGACCGACGGCATCGACGGGCTCGCCGCCGGCACGGGGATCATCGCGATCTTCACCTTCACTGCGATGACTGTGATCGCGTTCATTCGCTCGGGCCCGCCCGGGCACCGCTCGACGATCTACCTCGATCTGTCGATCATCGGCGCCGGCCTGATCGGGGCCCTGGTCGGATTCCTCTGGTACAACGCCTTCCCCGCCGAGGTCTTCATGGGCGACACCGGCTCGATGGCGATCGGCGGCGCGCTCGCCGGGTTCGCGATCATGACCAAGACGGAGTTCCTGCTCCTGCTCGTCGGCGGGATCTTCCTGCTCGAGGCGCTCTCGGTGATCGTGCAGGTCGGCAGCTTCAAGTACTGGGGTAGACGCGTGTTCCTGATGACCCCGATCCACCACCATTTCGAGATGAAGGCCTGGTCCGAGACCAAGATCATGGTCCGCTTCTGGATCTTCACCGCGATCCTCTGCGCCTGCGGGTTCGCGCTCTACTACCGGTACTACTTCCGCTTCTTCCGGGGCCACGGATGACGGTGCTCGTCCTCGATTGCGACCTGCTGCCCACTGCGATCGAGGAGCTCGGTGACGACGAGCTGCTGATCGCAGTCGACCCCTCGGGCCGACCGGCTGGAGGAGCTGCTGCGCCGCTACCCGGACCCGCGCATCTCGTTCCTGATCGGCGACGGGCTGGTGATCCCGGTGCCCGACCACTCGGTCGACAAGGTGCTCGGTGAGGGCTGGGCGGCGGAGATCCGCCGCGTCCTGAGGACGTGAAGCGCGCCGTCGTCCTCGGCATGGCCCGCTCGGGGCAGGCCGCGGCTGCGCTGCTCGAGCGGAACGGCGTCGAGGTCGTGCGCGTCGACCGTGAGCTCGGGAACGACGAGGACGTCTCGCTCCTCGAGGGCGCCGACGTGCTGGTCAAGAGCCCCGGCGTGCCGCGCTCGAACGCGATCGTGGCGGCTGCGCGCATTCCGATCTGGAGCGAGGTCGAGCTCGCAGCGCACTACCTGCCGAATCCCATCCTCGGCGTGACCGGGACGAACGGAAAGACGACGACCGTCGAGTGGCTCGGCGCGATGTTCCGCGCGGCAGGGCGAGAGGTGGCGGTCGCGGGCAACGTCGGGCGGGCGATCGCGGGCGTCGAGGCGCCGCCGGACGCCTGGATCGTCTGCGAGCTCTCGAGCTTCCAGCTCGAGGACGTTCACGAGCTCCGGCCCCGCGTCGCCGTGCTGATCAACCTCGAGCCCGACCACCTCGACCGCCACGGCAGCTTCGAGGCGTACCGCGACGCGAAGCTGCGGATCTTCGAGAATCAGGTCGCGGAGGACGCCGCGGTCGTGCCGCGCGGGTTCGGCGAGGTGCCGGGCGAGGGCCGACGCGTCGAGTTCTCCGCCGACGACGCCCTTCCGGCCGAGCCGGGCCTGCCCGGCGGCCACAACCGGGAGAACGCCGCGGCCGCGACCGCCGCCGCGCGCGCGGCCGGGCTCCCCGACGACGCGATCGCCGAGGCGCTGCGCTCGTTCCGGGGTGTCGCGCATCGGCTCGAGCTCGTCGCCGAACGGGACGGCGTCCGGTTCGTCAACGACTCGAAGGCGACGAACACGGCCGCCGCGCGGCGCGCGCTCGCCGCCTACGGCGAGCCGCTGCACGTGATCCTCGGCGGCTACCGCAAGGGCGAGTCTTTCGACGAGCTCGCGCGCGAGGTGCACGGTCGCGCGTACCTGATCGGTGAGACCGCCGGCGAGCTCGCGGACGCGCTCGGGCGCGCAGGCGTTCCCTTCGAGCAGTGCGGCGACCTGGCGACGGCGTTGGCCGCGGCGGCCGCAGCCGCCCGCCCGGGGAGATCGTCCTGCTCTCGCCCGCGTGCGCGAGCTACGACCAGTTCCGCGACTTCGAGCAGCGCGGCGAGGAGTTCAGGAGGCTGGTGCAGAACCTGTCCGGGTGAAGCGCGGACATCTGGAGTCGAACGTCCTTGTCCTCGTCACGCTCGCCCTCGTCGCCTTCGGGATGGTGATGGTCTACAGCGCGACGTCGGCGTCGGCCGCGATCGGCGGAGGGAACTCCACCTATTTCCTCAAGCGCCAGGGGCTGTTCGCGCTGCTCGGGCTCGTGGCGCTGGTGGTCGCGCGACGCTGGCACTACCGGCGCCTGCGCAATCTGGCGCCCTCGCTGCTGATCGTCTCGCTCTGCCTGCTGCTGTTCGCGCTCGTCGCCGGCCAGAACGTGAACGGCGCCCGGCGGTGGATCGAACTGGGCCCGGCGACGTTCCAGCCTTCCGAGCTCGCGAAGCTCACGCTGTGCATCTGGACCGCGCTGTACCTCGCGCGCCGGCCCGTGCCACAGTCACTCGGCGCGTTGATGAAGCCGATCGGGCTCGTCGCGGTCGTGTTCTGCGGGCTCGTGCTCGCGGAGCCCGACCTCGGGACGGTGATCGCGATCGGCGTGATGATCGGGGCGATGCTGCTCATCGCCGGCGCGCCCGTGCGAGTGCTCGGCGCGGCCACGGCGATCGCCGGCGCGGTCGTCCTGTTCTCGATCTGGCTCGAGCCCTACCGGCGCACACGCATCTTCAGCTTCATCGATCCCTGGCACGACGCGCAGGGGGCGGGATTCCAGACCGTGCAGGCGATGATCGGGCTCGGCTCCGGCGGGATCTTCGGCGTCGGGCTCGGGCAGGGCGTCCAGAAGGTCTTCTACCTCCCGGAGGCGCACACCGACATGATCTTCGCGATCATCGGCGAGGAACTCGGCCTCGTCGGCGTCACGCTCGTGATCGCGGCCTATGCGGCGTTCGGCTGGGCGGGGCTGCGGATCGCGCTTCGCTGCCGCGACCCGTTCGGGAAGGCGCTCGCGGTCGGGATCACGTCGCTGATCTGCGGCCAGGCGGCGCTGAACCTCGCCGCGGTCGTCGGGCTCGCGCCGCTGACCGGGATCCCGCTGCCCCTGGTGTCCTATGGAGGCACCAGCCTCGTGGTCATCCTCGCCTCCGTCGGGATCCTCCTTAACATCGAGCGGAGCGATGGCCTCGAGCTCGCAGCTCCGGTGCGTGATCGCGGCCGGCGGGACCGCCGGCCACGTCCTGCCGTCCCTCGCGATCGCCGAAGCGCTGCGGAACCGCGGCGTCAGCGTCAGCTTCGCCGGCTCGCCTGACCGGATCGAGGCGAGGCTCGTCCCCGAGGCCGGGTACGAGTTCGACCCGTTCCGGATCTCGGGCCTGCCGCGCCGGCCGGGGCGCGCGCAGCTGCGGGCCGTGCTGCTCGCCGGGCGCGCGCCGCGCGCGTGCGCGCAAATCCTTGCCGCGCGGAGGCCGGACGTCGTCCTCGGCGGCGGCGGCTACGTGGCGGGGCCGATGGTCTACGCGGCCTGGAGGAAGCGGATCCCGGCGGCCCTGACGGAGGCGGATGCTCATCTCGGGCTGGCGAACCGGATCGCGGCTCCGTTCGCGCGACGGGTGTTTCTCGCGTACCCGGTGCCCGGGCGCGACGGGTCGAAGTATCGGGTCGTCGGGCGGCCGGTGCGGCCCGTCGACGAGATCGAGCAGGCGGAGGCGCGCCACCGGTTCGACCTGCCCGAAGAGGGGCCGGTGGTGCTCGTCTTCGGCGGGAGCCAGGGGGCGCAGGCTCTGAACGATCTCGCCGTCGAGGCGTGGGGCGCCGAGGGGCCGGCCGTGCTCCATCTGTGCGGCGAGCGCTACGCGGAGGAGCTGATGCGCCGTGACTTGCGGCCCGACTACCGGCTCCTGCCGTGGACGGAGGACTTCGCCGCGGCGCTCGCTGCGTCCGACCTGGTGGTGGCGCGCTCCGGCGGGTCGGTCTGGGAGGTCGCGGCCGCGGGGAAGCCGGCCGTGCTCGTCCCCTCGCCGAACGTGACCGCAGACCACCAGACGAAGAACGCCCGCCATTTCGAGGCCGCCGGCGGCGCCGTCGTCGTCGCGGAGCCGGATCTGGCGCGGGTGCCGGCGGTCGTGACGGAGCTGCTCGCCGACGACGTGCGCCTCGCCGCGATGGGCGAGGCGATGCGGCGGGCTGCCAGGCCGGACGCGGCGGACGTCATCGCCGAGGAGCTGATCGCGCTTGCCTCCGCTTGAGGGCCGCAAGATCTGGCTCGTCGGCATCGGCGGCGCCGGGCTCTCGGCGTACGGGCTCCTGGCGCATGCGTGGGGCGCCGAGGTCGGCGGCTGGGATCGGAACGAGACGCCCTACCTCTCGGCCGTCCGCGAGGCAGGGATCGAGGCGCGCGTGTCGCCCGGACCCGGAGGTCCCCGAGGGCTGGGAGGTGTTCGTGTCGAGCGCGTATCCGTCGGTGGAGGGCCGCCCTCGCGCCGACCTCCTCGCGGAGCTCGTGTCGCTGCGCGACTCGATCGTCGTCGCCGGGGCGCACGGCAAGACGACGACCGCGGCGATGATCGCGTTCGTCCTCCGCGAGACGGGCCGCGACCCGAGCTGGATCGTCGGCGGCGAGGTGCCGCAACTCGGCGCGAACGCCGGCGCCGGCGAGGGTTGGCTGGTCGTCGAGGGGGACGAGTCCGACCGCTCGGTCGCCGCGCTACGGCCGCGTGTCGCGGTCGTCACCAACCTCGACCTCGACCACCATGCGGAGTTCGGCTCGAGGGCGGAGGTCGCGGAGCTCTTCGAGCGCTGGCTCGCCGAGGTGCCGGAGGCGGTGCGCGGGTGGGAGCTCGCGCCGGCTGGAGGTGGAGCTCGGTGTGCCGGGCGAGCACAACCGCCGCAACGCGGCGGCGGCGCTGGCGGCGCTCTCGCTCGCGGGAGTGCCGGAGGACGAGGCGGCGGCCGCGCTCGCGGGATTCGAGGGGGTCGGCCGGCGCTTCGAGCGGGTCGGCGAGGCGGGCGGCGTCTCCGTGTACGACGACTACGCGCATAACCCGGCCAAGGTCGCGGCGGCAATCGCGACGGCCCGTGAGCGCACGGAAGGCCGCGTGCTCGTCCTCTTCCAGCCCCACCTCTACTCCCGCACGCGCCACGTCGCCTCGGAGCTCGGGCGCGAGCTCGCTGCCGCCGACGTGGTCGCCGTCGCCGACGTCTACCCGGCTCGCGAGCAGCCGGTCGAGGGCGTCTACCGGGAAGCTGGTCGTCGACGCCCTATCCGACGCACGGCCCGGCTTCGCGCCGGGCTGGACGCCGCTGCTCGAGGACGGCGCGAGGTTCGTCGCGCGACGGGCGCGTCCGGGCGACCTCGTGCTCACGGTCGGCGCGGGAGACGTCGACCGCGCCGCCCGTCTGATCCTGGACGAGCTCGGTCGCTGATGGGGACAACTCGCCACGATCTCGTCGCTTTGCCGTTGCCCACCGGTCGGATTTCGGCAGTTAGGCTCGCGCCATGGGACGGGGAGGTGGGGCGCTCCCACAGGCGTCCCGAAGACGACACGGCCGAAAGGGCCGCGGCGTGAAGATCGAAGGAGGCGTGCGGCTCGAGCGGACTGACGACGGTCGGGATCGGCGGGCCGGCCAGGGCGTTTGCGCGACCGCGGACGCTGGCGGAGCTACAAGAGGCGCTCGCGTGGGCCGCGGAGCACGACCTGCCGGTACGCCCGGTGGGTCTCGGCTCGAACTTGCTCGCCGCCGACGAGGGCGTCGAGGCGCTGGTCGTGCGGCTCGAGGGTGAGCTCGCGGCGGTCGAGATCCGCGGCGACCTGCTCGTGGCCGGAGGCGGCGCGACGAACGCCGTCTGTCTTCATCGTGCCCGGGACGCCGGTCTCGGAGGGCTCGAGTTCGCCTGCGCGATCCCGGGGACCGCCGGCGGAGGCGTGCGCATGAACGCGGGCGCCTACGGCGGCGACTGGAAGCAAGTCCTGGCGCGCGCGCTGGTGGTCGACGCGGGTGGCGCCGAGTGGCGCACAAACGAGGAGCTCGACCTCTCCTACCGGCACTCCGCTCTCGGACCGGGCCAGGTCGTCGCGGCCGTCGAGTTCCGGCTGGCCCCACGACCGACGGACGAGATCCGCGTGACGGTCGCCGAGATGCAGGCGCGCCGCAAGGAGACCCAGCCGACGAACAAGCGCACCTTCGGCAGCGTCTTCAAGAACCCCGACCACGAGCTCGGCGCGGGGCGGATGATCGAGGCCTGCGGCCTGAAGGGCCACCGGATCGGCGGCGCGGTGATCTCGCCCCGCCACGCGAACTTCATCGAGAACGCAGGTGGGGCGACGGCGCACGACGCGCTGGCGTTGATGGCCGAGGCGCGGCGCCGCGCGAACGACCAGTTCGGGGTCGTGCTCGAGCGCGAGGTCGAGCTCCTCGGCGACCTCGAGCTGCCGCCGATCTAGGACGCAGGACCACGGCGCCGCGCGCCGAACCGGTCAGTCCCATGACGCATCGCTCTCTCGTCGTGGCGCTGGCCGCGGTGGCGTTCGTCGGCGCCGGTGTCGGCGCCTACGTGCTTGCGCGGCAGAGCTCCGTGTTCGCTCTCGAGCGCATCGAGGTCGAAGGAGCGCCGCCCGCCGTTGCCGCCGAGGTCCGGTCGTCGCTCGAGACCTACCGCGGGCGAGAGCCTGGTCAAGTTCGACTCGAGCGGGGCATCGCGGCGCCTCTCGACGGTCGCTGAGATCGCCCAGGCGCGGTTCGACCGCGCCTTCCCTCACACGCTGAAAGTGCGGGTGCGCCTGGAGCGGCCCGTCGCGGTGCTCAGGCAGGGCGCCGACGCGTGGCTCGTCTCCGCCAGCGCGCGCGTCCTGCGCAAGCTCGAGCGGCCCTACCCGCGGCTGCCGCGGATCTGGGTGCAGCGCTCGGTCGACATCGCGGTCAATTCGACGCTCGGCGGGCCCGGCGCGCGTGGGGTCGCCGCCGTCGCGCCGCTGCGGCCGCTCAGGGTCGGCGCGGTCGTGCGCCAGGTGCTGACCGCGGACGGAGGGCTGACCCTCGTCCTCGCCTCCGGCACCGAGTTGCGCCTCGGGGACAGCGGCGACCTGCGCCTGAAGCTGTCGATCGCCAAGCAGCTGATCCCGCTGACGAGCGGCGCAGCCTACGTGGACATCAGCGTCCCGGAACGGCCCGTGGCCGGATACAACTCTCAAGTCGCAGGTTGAGGTCGAGACTTTGTCCCTGCAAACCGCGTTGACATCGGCGTTCGCTGCCCCTACCCTGCGGGGGCGAAGAAGGACATTCGCCGCCCAATGCTGAAGTAGACATCGAGGTCTAGCCCCATGAGCCCACGTGATCAGACCGGAAGCTATCTCGCCGTCCTGAAGGTGATCGGGGTCGGCGGTGGTGGCACCAACGCCGTCAACCGCATGATCGATGCCGGCCTGACCGGCGTCGAGTTCATCGCGATCAACACCGACGCGCAGGCCCTGCTGATGAGCGACGCCGACGTGAAGATCCACATCGGCTCGAAGGTGACCCGCGGTCTCGGCGCCGGCGCCGACCCGGAGGTCGGGCGCGCCGCTGCGGCGGAGACGCGCGACGAGTTGAAGGACGCCCTCAAGGGCGCGGACATGATCTTCGTCACGGCAGGCGAGGGCGGCGGCACCGGCACCGGCGCCGCACCGGCTGTGGCCGAGATCGGCCAGGAGATCGGCGCCCTCACCGTCGGCGTCGTCACGAAGCCGTTCGCGTTCGAGGGCCGTGTGCGCTCCGAGCGCGCAGAGGTCGGGATCAACCAGCTGCGCGACTGGGTGGACACGCTGATCGTGATCGAGAACGACCGCCTGCTCCAGGTCGTCGAGCGCAAGACCTCGGTGGTCGAGGCATTCCGGCTCGCCGACGACGTGCTCCGCCAGGGCGTACAGGGGATCACCGACCTGATCACCGTCCCGGGCCTCGTCAACCTCGACTTCGCCGACGTGCGCACGATCATGCGCGAGGCCGGCTCGGCGCTGATGGGAATCGGGAGCGCCTCCGGCGAGAACCGCGCGGCCGAGGCTGCCCGGGTCGCCGTCTCCTCGCCGCTGCTCGAGTCGTCGATCGAGGGTGCGACCGGAATCCTGCTGAACGTCACCGCGGGCCCCGACGTCGGCCTGTTCGAGGTCAACGAGGCGGCCGAGGTCGTCACCGCCGCCGCGGACGCGAACGCGATGGTCATCTTCGGCGCTGTGATCGACTCGGCGATGGGCGACGAGGTTCGCGTCACCGTGATCGCCACCGGGTTCGGCCAGCGCCAGAAGCGCCAGCGTCGGCCGGAGCGGGCGCGGGTCGCCGTCCCCGAGCCGCCGATGTCGCGTGAGCGCGAGCGGGACGAGGGCTTCGACATCCCCGCGGAGATGCTCGACGTACCGTCGTTCCTCCGCGACGGCTAGCGCCCCGGCAGCCCGCGCACCCGCAGTAGCATCCGCCGCGGTGCAGACGCTCCGCCGCACCCCGCTGCACGATCGCCACGTCGCCCTCGGGGCGCGGATGGTGCCGTTCGCCGGTTGGGAGATGCCCGTCCAATACGAGGGCGTGATCCAGGAGCACCGCGCGGTACGCGAGGACGCCGGTGCGTTCGACGTCTCCCACATGGGCGAGATCGAGGTCGACGGCCCCAGGGCGCCCGAGCTGCTCCAGGGACTGCTCTCGAACGACCTCGGCCGGGTCGAGCCGGGCGGCGCCCAGTACACGCTCCTGACGAACGAGCGCGGCGGGATCATCGACGACCTGATCGTGTACGAGCTCGAGCGGTGCCACTACCTCTTGATCGTCAACGCCTCGAACCGCGACGCCGACTACGCCTGGCTCAAGGAGCGCGAGGTGCGCGGGTCGGACGTTCGTGACGTCTCCGACGACTACGGGCTGATCGCAGTGCAAGGCCCTCGCGCGCTCGAGCGGCTCGAGTTGCCGCCGGCGCAGGCCTTTACCTTCGCCGAGGGCGAGGTCGGCGGCGTGACGTGCATGGTCAACCGCACCGGCTACACGGGCGAGGAGGGCGTCGAGCTGATGGTGATGGCCGACGAGGCCGGCGAGCTCTGGGACGCCGTGCTCGAGCGCGGGGTGACGCCCTGCGGCCTCGGCGCCCGCGACTCGCTGAGGCTCGAGGTCTGCTACCCGCTGCACGGCAATGACATCGGCCCGGACACCGACGCGATCTCCGCCGGGCTCGGCTGGGTCTGCGCGCTCGACAAGGAATTCACCGGCGTCGAGGAGCTGCGCCGGATCAAGGAGGCCGGCCCGCAGGAACAGCTCGCGGCCTTCGTGATGGCGGAGCGCGCCGTGCCGCGCCAGGGCATGCCGATTCTCGAGGGCGGTGAGGTCACCTCCGGGACGCACTCGCCGATGCTCGACCAGGGCATCGGGATGGGCTACGTCCCCGCGGAGCTCGCCCAGCCCGGAACCGAGCTGACCATCGACGTACGCGGGCGGCACCGCAAGGCCCGCACGGTCAAGAAGCCGATCTATCGACGAGAGGAGTGACGTTGTCGGCCGAGAGCTATCCCGACGAGCTTCGCTACCACCCCGAGCACGATTGGGCCCGCATCGAGGGCGACATCGCGACGCTGGGCATCACCTGGTACGGCCAGGATGCGCTCGGCGAGCTCGTGCACTACGAGCCGCCGGATGCCGGTGCGACGATCTCCAAGGACGGCGCGTACGGCGAGGTCGAGTCGGTCAAGGCCGTGTCGGATCTGATCGCGCCGCTCTCCGGAGAGGTGCTCGCGGTCAACCAGAAGGTGGTGGACGAGCCCGAGACGGTCAACGCCGATCCGTACGGAGACGGATGGCTCGTCCGGATTCGGGTCTCCGACCCGGGCGAGACCGACGCGCTGCTGGACGCCGCGGCGTACAAGGCGCATCTCGAGACGCTATGAGCGTAGGCTCGACGGAGCTCATCAGGGAGCGGAGGTACCGGCTTTGCCGGTGCCGGAGCGGGCTTTGAGTCATCTTTCCCTTACCGACGCCGACCGCGAGGAGATGCTGGCGGCGATCGGCGTCTCGTCGGTCGAGGACCTCTTCCGCGACATCCCGGAGGCGGTGCGGTTCCAGGGACGGCTCGACCTCGAGCCTGCGCTCTCTGAGCCGGAGCTCGTCGCTCACCTCGAGGAGCTGGCCTCACGCAATGCCCACACGGGCTCGGAGCTCTCGTTCCTCGGCGCAGGGATCTACGACCACTACGTGCCGGCGGTCTGCGACGCGGTGCTCCAGCGCGGCGAGTTCCTGACCGCCTACACGCCGTACCAGCCCGAGATGAGCCAGGGCGTGCTCCAGACGATCTTCGAGTACCAGACCGCGATCTGCGAGCTGACGGGGATGGACGTCACGAACGCTTCCGGATACGACGGGACCACCGTCGCCGCCGACGCATGCTTCATCGCGAAGCACGCGACCGGTCGCTCGAAGATCGTGCTCGCCGAGGCGGTCAACCCGCAGGTGCGGCAGGTCGTGAAGACCTACGCGCCGGGCTTCGGTCTCGAGATCGTCGAGGTCCCGCACCGGGGCGGGACGACCGACCCCGACGAGGTTGCCGCCGCTGCGCAGGACGCTGCCGCCGTGATCTTCCAACAGCCCAACTTCTTCGGCTGTCTCGAGGCTGCGCCCGACCTCGCCGCCGCCGCGAACGACGCGGAGGCGCTCCCGATCGCGCACGTCGACCCCGTCTCGCTCGGCGTCCTGGAGGCGCCCGGCAACTACGGCTGCGCGATCGCAATCGGCGAAGGGCAGGGCGCGGGCAACTACCAGTCGTTCGGCGGCCCGCACTACGGATTCATCGCGGCCCGCGTCGACTACATCCGGCGGATGCCGGGACGGATCGTCGGTGAGACCACAGACATCGCGGGCAAGCGCGGCTTTGTCCTCACCCTCCAGACCCGCGAACAGCACATTCGCCGCGAGAAGGCCACGTCGAACATCACGACGAACCAGACGCTGCTCGCGCTCGCCGGCCTCGTCCACTTGACCTGGCTCGGTCCGCAGGGGCTCAGAGAGTTGGGGGAGACCTGCATGGCGCTCTCCCAGTACGCGAAGGAGCGCCTGACGGCAGCGGGGCTGGAGCTGCTGTTTCCCGAGAAGGCAACGTTCAAGGAGTTTGCGGTCCGGGCCGGACGGAACGCCCGCGAGGCGATCGCGGCCGCCCGCGCCCAGGGGGTCCACCCCGGCTACGCGCTCGGCCGCGACTACGAGGGCATGGACGACGCGCTGCTCGTCGCCGTGACCGAGAGGCGTACCACCGCGGATATCGACCGCCTCGCGGAGGTGCTCTCATGACGAAGCTGATCTACGAGCGCTCGCAGGCAGGCCGCCGGGCATCGTCGCTGCCGCCGAACGACCTCCCGGTTCCGGAGGTGCCGTCGGAGCTCGCACGCGCGAACCCGCCGCGCCTGCCCGAGGTCGCGGAGCCGGAGCTCGTCCGGCACTTCACCGAGCTCTCGACCCGGAACTTCGGAATCGACACGGGCT
Source organism: uncultured Actinomycetes bacterium (assembly GCA_963779025.1). Taxonomy (GTDB): domain Bacteria; phylum Actinomycetota; class Thermoleophilia; order Gaiellales; family Gaiellaceae; genus DATBLE01. The sequence continues at coordinate 329,121 of CAVZWR010000003.1, read as the reverse complement.
TCTACCCGCTCGGCTCCTGCACGATGAAGCACAACCCACGCGTGAACGAGCGGCTGGTCGGGCTGCCGGGCTTCAAGGACCTGCATCCCCTGCAGGAGGAGGACGGGGCGCAGGGCGCACTCGAGCTGATGTGGCGGCTCCAGGAGATCCTTGCGGAGGTCTCAGGGCCTGGACGCAGTCTCGCTGCAGCCGGCCGCCGGCTCGCAGGGCGAGTTGACCGGCCTGATGCTGATGCGGGCCTACTTCGACGATCTCGGCGAGGGCGAGCAGCGCCGCGAGATCGTCATCCCCGACACCGCGCACGGCACGAACCCCGCCTCGGTGACGATGGCCGGCTACCAGCTGGTCGGCGTGAAGACGGACGCGCGCGGGAACATCGACGTCGAGGACTTCCGCGGCCGGGTCGGTCCACAGACGGCCGGCCTGATGCTGACGAACCCGTCCACGCTCGGCCTCTTCGACGAGAACATCGACGAGATCGAGAAGATCCTGGTCGCGAACGGCGCGCTCATGTACTACGACGGCGCGAACCTGAACGCCGTCTGCGGGATCGTGCGGCCGGGCGACATGGGCTTCGACATCGTCCACATCAACCTGCACAAGACGTTCTCGCAGCCGCACGGCGGCGGCGGCCCGGGCGGCGGCCCGATCGCGGTCGGCAAGCGGCTCGAGCCGTTCCTGCCCGTGCCGGCGGTCGTCCGCCGGGACGACGGTGGGTTCGGGCTCGACTTCGACCGCCCGAAGTCGATCGGCAAGGTGCGCGGGTTCACCGGCCCGTTCGGAGTCTTCGTCCGCTCGTACGCGTACATCCGTGCCTACGGCCCGGCGCTGCGGGAGATGTCGGAGGCGGCCGTGCTGAACGCCAACTACCTGCTCGCCCGGCTGAAGGACGCCTACGACCTGCCCTTCGACCGGCTCTGCATGCACGAGTTCGTCCTCTCGGCGCGCTCGTTGAAGCGCGACCACGGCGTCTCTGCGCTGGACGTGGCCAAGCGGCTGATGGACTACGGCATCCATCCGCCGACGGTGTACTTCCCGCTGATCGTGCCGGAGGCGCTGATGATCGAGCCGACCGAGACCGAGCCGAAGGAGCGGTTGGACGAGTTCGTCGAGGCGATGCTGGCGATCGCGCACGAGGCGGCCGCGAACCCGGAGGTCGTGCACGCCGCGCCGCACAGCCGCCCGGTCGGGCGGCTCGACGAGGTGAAGGCGGCCAAGCGGGCGGTCGTTCGCTACCTGTTCGAGGACCACCCGAATCTGTCCGAGCCCGCAGCCGCGCCGGTCGAGGCGCCGGAGGGGGTCTAGCGCTGGATCGCCGCGAGCGCGAGCGGATCCTCGGCGAGCACGCACCGCGGGAGCACACGCTGCTCGAACGGCGGCTTGCGGACAAGCTCGACGAGGATCTCCAGGGGAGCCCGGTGCGCGGCAAGCCGCTCGAGCGGCGGATGCGCAACTTCTCGCTCGCCGCCGACCGGTACGCGCTCTCGCTCGCAGGCCCGCCTGCGCACTCCCGGCGCCTGCGGGAGATCGAGGAGGAGATCGCCGCACACGAGGAGCGGCTGGCGCAAGCGTGGGTCGAGCTGGTCGAGCAGCACGGCGACGACACCGAGGGGTTCGGACGCGCATGGCGCGCGCTGGCCGGACGCTGGCGCTTCGACGCCGTCAACGAGCTGATCGAGCGCCACAACCTCTTCTATCCGGCCGAGGCGCGGCTGGCGATGGACCCGCGCACCCGTGACTTCGTCCTGGTCGGCGGGCGTCCGTACTGGATCCGCCCGCTCGACGCCGGCTGGATCTTCGAGCGGTTCCCGCCCGAGCGGCCCGGCAGCGTCGCGGCCTGAGGGAATCCTCCGAAAGGAGTAGGCCCCGCCGCACGCACGATGAGCCAAATGGCCCATTGACCGAAAGGGCCGCTGCCCCGATCCTGTCGGGCATGACCTGGCGTGCACTCTGGATGCAGAGCGGATTCGTCGAGCCGGTGCCTGCGCTGCCCACCCCGATGGCGAGGAGGAGCTCCGGCTCTTCCCGATCGTCGGCGGTGAGCTCTGCTACCCGGTCTCGGCGCTGCTTGCCCGGGGGCAGCTCGAGGAGGCAGGGCAGCTGGTCCCGGACCGCGCCTGGGTCGCCTCGATGCCCCTCTACGGCTAGGCGGCGGCCTTTGCCGCCAGCTGGCCGCAGGCCGCGTCGATGTCGCGGCCGCGGGTGAGGCGCACGGTCGCCGGGATGCCCGCGCGGTCGAGTACCGACTTGAACGCGGCGATCGTCGCTCGGCCCGATCCGTCGTAGGCGCCCGTCGGGTTGTACGGGATCAGGTTGACCTTGAACGCCTTCGAGTCGAGGACGCGGGCCAGTTCCGCGGCCTGCTCGACCCGATCGTTGACGCCGGCGAGCATCACGTACTCGACGAACACTTTGCGGCGGCGCTTCTCGACGTACCGGCGGCACTCGGCGAGGACGTCCTCCAGCGGGTAGCGGTCGTTCACCGGCATCAGCCGCGAGCGGAGAGCCGGCTCGGCGGCATGGAGGGAGAGGGCGAGCCGGATCGGCTCCTCGACCTCGTCCACGAAGCGCGTCAGGCCCGGAAGCCAGCCGACCGTGGAGATCGTCGTGCGCCGGTGGGTGATGCCGAGCTCGGGAAGGCGCCGGGCGGCCTCGAGGACGGCGTCGAGGTTCAGCATCGGCTCGCCCATGCCCATGAAGACGCAGTGGTCGACGGGCTCGATGCGCCGGAAGTGGAGCGCCTGGTCGAGGATCTCCGAGGCGGTCAGGTTCCGGCCGAAGCGCATCTGGCCGGTCGCGCAGAACGTGCACGTGAGCGGGCAGCCGGACTGGGACGAGAGGCAGATCGAGCGGCGCCCGTCCCGGTAGCGCATCAGGACGGCCTCGACCGAGCTTGCCGTCGCCGGTGTGGAAGAGCGTCTTCACCGTTCCGTCGCGCGACTCCGCCTCGCGCTCGAGCTCGAGGGTCGAGAACGGGACGTGCTCGGCGAGCTGCGCGCGGAGGCCGGCGGGGACGTTCGTCATCTCGTCGTAACCAGCGCGCCGCCGGCGGCCCAGCGCCAGACCTGCCCGGCGCGGTACGCGGGCTCGCCGTGCTCGGAGAGGAACGATTCGAGGGCAGCGCTGTCCACGTGCGCACGGTAGCGGCGGGTGCGCCGGTCCGAGCGCGCCGCGCGACCCCGGGTCGAAGCGCGCCGCCCGACGCCGGGTCGGCGCGCGCCCGAGGCCGGGGAGAACTCGGCACCGAATCGGCACGGCGCGGGCACTGACGCGCCACGGGATTCCCGCTAGCGTCGGAGACGTGGGTGGCGGGTCGATCCCCACCCAATGAGGGTGGGGGTGCGTGCGCCGGCTCGCGATCGCGCACGCCACGCGGCTAGGCTCCATCCGTGATCGATCTCCGCTCCGACACCGCGACGAAGCCCACTCCGGAGATGCTCGCGGCGATGTCCTCGGCCGAGCTCGGCGACGAGCAGGCGCGCGAGGATCCGACCGTCAACGAGCTCCAGCGGCGGGCGGCCGAGCTGCTCGGGCACGAGGCGGCGCTCTTCCTGCCGACCGCGACGATGTCGAACCAGATCGCGCTGCGCGTGCTGACCCGGCCGGGCACGCAGCTGATCGCGGAGGAGCGGACGCACATCCTGGTCTACGAGGCCGGCGGGCCTGCCGTGCACTCGGGCCTGCTCACGCGGCCGCTCCCGGGGGTGGCCGGGCGGATCACGCCGCAGCAGGTGCGCACCGTGGTCGAGACCGCCGACGAGTTCCAGCCGGCCGGGATCGTCGTCCTCGAGCAGACCCACCGCAGTGCCGGCGGCCGCGTCTGGCCGCTCGACGAGCTCACGGAGGTGATCGACACCGCGCGCGAGCTCGGGCTGGCCGTCCACCTCGACGGCGCGCGCCTGATCAACGCGTCGGTCGCGAGTGGGATCCCGGCCGCCGAATACGGACGGCTCGCCGACATGGTCCAGATCTGCTTCTCGAAGGGGCTCGGCTGCCCGATGGGCGCGATCCTCGCCGGCTCGAAGGAGCGGATCGCCGCGGCCTGGCCGCTGAAGTTCCTGTTCGGCGGAGCGCTGCGCCAGGCCGGCGTGGTCGCGGCGGCGATGCTCTACGCGCTCGACCACAACGTCGAGCGGCTCGCCGACGACCACGCGCGGGCGCGCCGCCTCGCCGAGGCGCTCGCCGACGCGGGCCTCCCCGTCGACGTCGACGCAACCGAGACGAACTTCATCGGCATCGACGTCGCCTCGGTCGGTCTCGAGGCGGCGGAAGCGAGAGCGCGGATCGCCGAGCAGGGCGTCCTGGTCGGCCTCCTCCGCCCCGGCGTGTTCTGCGCGTCGCGCTGCACCTCGGCGTCACCGACGAAGACGTCGACCGCGCGAGCGAGCTGATCCCGCGCGCGCTCGCGCCCGTCGCCGCCTAGCGCCGCGCCGGCCTTGTAGAAGACGGCCGCCACGACGCACGTAGGCGGCGACGAGCACAGCGCCGCGCCAGGAGCTCGCCTTGCCGTGCGCGAGCAGCGCGGCAGCCAGGATCGCCGAGCCACCCATCGCCGCGATCTCGACCTGGCGGAAGGCGAGCGCGATCGGATTGATCGCCCAGGAGAGGATCATGACCGCCGGGATCAGGAACACGGCGACCTGCGCGCCCGACGAGAGCGCGATCTCGGTCGCGAGCTTGACCCGGCCGCGTTTGGCGACGACGATGGCGCCGCCGTGCTCTGCGGCGTTCCCGACGATCGCGACGATCACGGCGGCGACGAAGAAGTCGCTGAGGTGGGCCTTCTCGGCGAAGGCCTCGATCGAGTGGACGAGGATCTCGGCCACGACCGCGGTGGCGGCGGTCGTCACGCCGAGCACGATGAGCGACCTGCGGAGACTCCAGCCCCCGCCTTCGGTAGCGGCGGCGTGCAGGGCCCGAAAGCGCTTCAGCTGGACGCGCTGGACGACCACGTAGATCAGGAGCAGCACGATCGAGACCGGGAATCGACAGCACCTGGAGCGAGTGGCGAGTCGTGTCACCGCTCCACCCCGGGATCGCGACCACGAGGAAGAGCAGCACGGCGACGGCGACCAGGCCGAGTGAGGTCATCGCGGACCGGCGGTCGATTGGTTTCGCGCGGTCCGAACGAGCAGGGAAAAACCGAGCACGAGCAGGAGATTTCCGACCACGCTGCCCGTCAGCGAGCCGCGGACGACCTCGAACAGGCCCTTGTTGATCGCGAACAGCGAGATGATCAGCTCGGGTGCGTTGCCGAAGGTGGCATTGAGGAAGCCGCCGATCCCGGGGCCGGTGTGATGCGCCGCATGCTCGGTCGCCTCGCCGATCAGCCACGCCAGCGGAACGAGCGAGGCGGCGGCCATCACGAACAGCGTGAAGTCGTCGGCCTGGCCGACGAAGTACACGATCATGGTGATCGGCGCGAGGCCGAGGGATGCCCACAGGAGCCTGCGCGCCACTGGCCCCTAGCCTATCCGCCGCCTCCTTGTCAAGACTTGCGCAGCGGAGAAGCATGTCCCCACAATCCCGGTATGGAGCAACGTCGCGCCGCGGCACAGGAGTTGCCGCTTCATCCTCAGGACGAGGTCGAGTGCCGGCGCTGCGGAGTCCACTGCGACAAGATCGTCTACCCGGCCGCCTGCATCGATCGCGCGTGCCCGTTCGTCTACGCGTACGAGGAGTTCGGGCACACCTACATCGGGTGCATGCAGAAGGTCTACGACGTCGAGATCGACATCGACCTGCTGCGGGAGGCCGAGCGGCGGCGCGGGGGCTTCGGCGCGATCCGCTCGAAGCGGCAGCCGCTGCCGATGTGCCGCGTCGAGGTCGAGGAGACCTATCACCAGCGCGGCGACGAGCTCGGCTGCGTCAACCCCGAGTTTTCCGAGCTGCCGGTCGGCCGCCCGACGTTCCGCGTTTTCGCCCAGGTCCGCTAGCCGGCCCAGCGGGCGTGCAGCTCGCGCACCTTCGTCATCTCCGCTTCGATCCGGCCCGTGGTTGTCGGCGCCGGGAACCTCCAGCACCGCGGGCAGTCCCTGAAGCTTCGGGTGGCCCAGGAAGACGCCGAGCTTCTCGCCCATCAGGCCCTCGAGGATGTTCGCGTGGCGGTCGCGGTTCGAGCCGAGCGGCGCCTGCGCGTCGTTGACGTGCAGCGCGCGTAGGCGGTCGAGGCCGATCCGGTCGTCGAGCTCGTCGACCAGCGCGTCGAGGGCGGCCCGGTCGGTGACGTCGTAGCCGGACACCCACAGGTGGCACGAGTCGAGGCAGACGCCGAGCCGTGGGTGGCGCCCGAGCGCGTCGACAAGCAGCCGCGAGCTCCTCGACCGAGCGCCCGATCGTGCCGCCGGCGCCGGCCGAGTTCTCGAGCAGGAGCCAGGTCGTGTCGGAGCACCGCTCGACGATCTGCGCCAGCGCCGGAACCACCCGCTCGAGCCCCGCCTCGAACCCGGCGCCCTGGTGGGAGCCGACGTGGAACACCACGTCGGCCTCGAGCGCGCACGCGGTGTCGACGGTCGAGCGCATCGTCGTCACGCTCTTCTCGTAGAACTCGTCGTTCGGGCTCGCGAGGTTGACGAGGTAGAGCGAGTGCACGAGCACACCGCCGATCCCGAGCTCCTGCCGCCGCTCCCTGAATGCGGCCAGGTCCTGCGGATCGTGATCGGGGAACCGCCACGCCCGCGGGCTCTGCGACGAACAGCTGGAGCGAATCGAGCTCGAGCTCGGCTGCGCGGTCGAGCGCCTTCTTGACCCCGCCCGAGCAATGAGCGCCGAGGAGCACGCGTCGTACGCTACCGAGGGTGTCCCGAGCGCCTCGGCCTGTCTGGGCCATCGCGCCGTCGCGCAGACGGCCACTACGCTTGCTGCATGAGCGTTCGCGTGCGCATGGCGCCCAGCCCGACGGGATTCCTGCACATCGGCGGCGTGCGCACGTTCCTCTTCAACTGGCTGTTCGCGCGCGGCCGCGGAGGCGAGTGCCTGCTGCGGATCGAGAACACCGACGTCAGCCGGGAAGTCGCGGACGCGACCGAGCAGATCCAGCACTCGCTTCAGTGGCTCGGGATCGACTGGGACGGGCCGGTCACGTTCCAGCTCGATGCGATGGAGCGCTGCGGCGAGCTGGCGACGCGCCTCGTGGAGGAGGAGAAGGCCTACGAGGACGAGGGCGCGATCCGCTTCCGCATGCCGGACGAGGGCGTGACCGCGTGGGAGGACGCCGTCCGCGGCCGGATCGAGTTCCCGAACGAGCAGCTCGAGGATCTCGTGATCATCCGCTCCGACGGGCGGGCGACCTACAACTTCGCGAACCCGGTCGAGGACATGGACGACGGGATCACGCACGTGATCCGCGGCTCCGATCATGTCTCGAACACGCCCAAGCAGCTCCGGATCCTGGAGGCGCTCGGCCACGAGCCGCCGGTCTACGCCCACGTCCCCGACGTCCTCGGCAGCGACGGCAAGAAGCTCTCCAAGCGCCACGGGGCCACCGCCGTCGACGACTTCCGCATCGCCGGCTATCTCCCCGAGGCGCTGATGAACTTCATCGCGCTCCTCGGCTGGGCGCCCGACGGCGAGACCACGATCATGAGCCCGGACGAGCTGGTGGAGCGCTTCACCCTCGATCGCGTCGGCTCGAGCCCGGCGACTTTCGACTACGAGAAGCTCGACTGGATGAACGGCGTCTACCTGCGCGCGCTGCCAGCAGGAGGACTACGCCGGGCGGCTGATCGCCTACCTCCGTGAGCAGGGGATCGAGTGGCCCGAGGAGCGGGTCCGCGCCGCGGCGCCGCTCGTCCAGGAGAAGATCGAGAGGCTCGGACAGTTCCCCGAGTTCGCGGGCTTTCTGTTCGAACGGCCGGAGCATCGGCTACGACGCCGCGGAGCTCGACCCGGAGGTGCTCGCGGGGGCCGCCGACACGCTCGCCGAGGTCGAGCCGTTCACCGCGGAGGCGATCGAGGCGGCGCTGCGGGCGCTCGCCGACCGGCTGGGCCAGAAGCCGCGGCAGGCATTTCAGCCGATCCGGATCGCCGTCACCGGATCGAAGGTCTCACCCGGACTGTTCGAGAGCATCGAGCTGCTGGGGCGCGAGGAAACGCTCGTGCGGATCAGGAGCGCCCACGCGGCAGCGGCCTAGGCCGCGCCAGCGGATCCAGGGCACGCTGGAACTCCCTCCAGGCGCGCCGCCTGAAGCGGGGTGTCGGCCGTGGGAGTTGGATGTCCAGCCTGGATGCCTCCGTCGCGCAGCGTTTCTCACTTCAAAGTGAGAACGGCCCGGAGGGGCGCTCTGGTTACGGACGGTACGCAAGGTAGCCGGCCGCGACGAGCGCAAGCCCGATCGCCCATACCGGCCAGAGCACGAGCACGGCGCCCGCGGTGAACGCGGCAACGCCGGTGACGGTGAGCGCGGTGGCGATCGCGGCGGCAACGGGAAAGCCGGTTCCCGGCTCGGCCACGCGCGGGCCGCGGCGGGCGGATCGAGAGCCGGACGCGGGCGAGGCGGACACGGAACAGCGCGCCACGCCACTCGAGCAGCATGGTCGAGGCTGCGGCCGTCGTCGCACTCGAGCGCGTCGGCGAACTCGCCGGTTGCGTCGCGCGCGTCGACGAGCGCATCCGCGAGCTCGGCGTGCGCGTTGCGCGCGCCCGGCGGCGGCTCGACCCCGGCGAGGAGCTCGCTCGACCAGTGCAACCGGTACTGGAGCGACCGCAGAGCGCCGACCACGTCCGCGTCCAGGCGGTGCGGGTCGGCGGCGAGCGACTCGAGACCGCGGAGGGTCCGAGAGAGCCCGCTCCAGAAGCCCGCCATCGTGCCGGCGTATTCGCGGGCGGCGCTAGTTCCGGGGGTAGGCCTCAAGGAGGCGATGATATCTCCGCCCGGCCCGCTAGACTCGCCACCGCTCGATGGCGGCAATCGATGCAAGCGGGGGGAAGACCGTGCTCGTCGTGGACGACGACGACTCGCTCCGCCTGCTCTGCCGCATCAACCTCGAGCTGGAGGGGTACTCGGTGGTCGAAGCTTCGTCGATCGAACGCGCGCAAGAGGTGCTCGCGGCCGGCCCCGTCGACGCGATCCTCCTCGACCTGCACGTCGGCCACGGCGACGGACGCCAGCTGATCGCGAGCCTCGGCACGCCGCGTCCGCCGGTCGCGCTGTTCACCGGCTCGGAGGCGATCGGGCCGGAGCTGCGCGCGCTCGCCGACGCGGTGCTCGTCAAGCCGTTCGGAATCGACCTGCTCGCGGAGACGGTCGGGCGTCTGATCGAGGACGCAGGCCCCGCAGGTAGTCTCGCGCCGTGAGCACGACCGGTGTCTACACGCCGCTCGACTACGAGGATCGGTTGCGCAGCTATCTGTTCGAGCGCTCCGAGGAGGGCAGGGCGGTGCGGGTCGGGGAGAAGGAGGTCTCCGAGCAGGCGGAGATCGTCGCGCGCTACGCCGACCTCTTCTCGCGCGCCGCAGCTCGAGGCGCTGCTGGCCGCCGAGGCAGGCTGAGTCCGGCGACGAGCGCGAGCAGCTCTACCGCTTGCGGAAGGTGTGCGAGGGCGGGATCGTCTCCGCCGAGCTCGTCGAGCGAGAGGACGCGCTCGAGAACAAGCAGCTCGCGGCGCGCGTGAGCTTCCGCGGCGAGGAGCTGCCGCTGCGCGCGGCGCAGGCGCGGCTCGCCGTGACCGACGACTACCGCGAGCGCGAGGAGCTCGGGGTGCTACAGGCGGAGGCGAACGACGTCTTCAACGACGAGACGCTGGAGCTGATCCGGGAGGCCGAGGAGCTCTCCGCGGAGCTCTCGCAGGAGCCGGACCCGGTCGCGCGCAACGAGGAGGAGAAGGGAATCCCGCTACGCCCGCTGGCCGACGCGCTCGGACGGGCAGGCGAGGCAGGGGTTGAGGCATTCCTGCGCCTGCGCGAGAAGTGGTTCGAGCGCGTGCTCGGGCCGGAGCGCGACGACCAGCCGTGGTCGTACCACATGTCCTACGTTCGCAGGCTCTCGCCGCTCGAGTCGATCTACAGCAAGGAGCGGGCGACCGACGTCTGCCTCGAGACGCTGAAGGCGCTCGGCTTCGATCTCGCCGGCGATCCGAACATCCGGCCCGACCTCGACGACCGGCCGCAGAAGGCGCCGCGCGCCTGCGTGATCGCGTCCGACCCGCCGAAGGTCGTCCACCTGATCACGCGCGCGCAGGGCGGGTTGCACGACTACCAGGCGTTCCTGCACGAGGCCGGCCACGCGCTCCACTACGCGGGCTGCGACCCGTCGCTGCCGTACACGTTCCGCCGCCTGGCCCGCGACCACGCGCTGACGGAGATCTACTCGTACATCGTCGAGGCGATCTCGCGTGAGCCGGGCTGGCACGCGCTCCACTTCGGGCTCTCCGACGAGGAGGCGGTCGAGAACGCGGAGGCGACGACCTTCCTCCAGGCGCTGCTCTTCCGGCGCTACTGGGCGAAGCTCGAGTTCGAGCTCGAGTTCTGGGGGCGGTTCCGCGAGGACGGCGGGACGCCGGAGGGATACGCCGAGCGGCTGAACGCGGCGATCGGTGTCCGCTACCGGCGCGACGGCTACCTCTCGGACATGGATTCCGGCTTCTACTCCGCCGACTACCTGCGGGCATGGATCCGGTCGGCCCAGCTGCGCGCCCGCCTCGTCGAGGAGGTCGGCGCGGACTGGTGGCGGAGCCCGCAGACCGGTGAGCGCCTCCGCGCGCTGTTCTGGGAGGGCACGAAGCCCTCGAGCGAGGAAATCGCCGGCCGGCTCGGCTTCGACCCGCTCGACACCGGCCCGCTGCTGCACGAGATCGGCGCGTAGGACTCTCCGCGGCGGCGGAGAAGAAGCCGCCGATGAGGGACAAGAGTCAGCTCGACGACATGCGCGCCGCGCTGCGCGGCGACCTGGAGCGCGCCCGCGAGCGCCGCGGGAGCGACGCTGCTCGACCGCGAGCCGGAGCCCGGAGCCGGCAGGCCGAGCTCGAGCCCGAGGCGGAGCCGGAAGCCCAAGTGTCAGACACTCCTGACGAGACGTCGGACGTGGTCGAGCAAGTGTCTGACACTTTGGAGCCGGAGCCCGAGCCCGAGCCGGAGCCGGAGCCGACGCCGAGGCGCCGGTTCCTCTGGTTCCTGCGCGACTAGCCCTCGCTCTCGATCCCGGCCGCCTCGAACGCCGCCTCGAGGTGCGGGAAGTCCTGCACGCGGATGACGCGCCCGTCGCGGATCGTCACGACCGCCGAGTAGCGCTCGACGCTGAACTTCCGCCGTGACTGGAGCGGCCGCGTGTCGGTCTCGTCGCGCTCCTCCTTCGACGCGCGGAAGCCGACGACGACCTGGTCGCCGACCCCGACGCAGCGCTCGAGCTCGACGCGGTACTGCTCGCGGTAGCGCTCGGCGACGACGGCGAGTGCGTCCTCGTGGTCGACGAAGGACAGCGGCCCCGGGTCGAGCGGGAACCATTCGACCTCCGGATCGAGCAGCTCGGCGATCGCCTCGAAATCGCCGTCGATGAAGGCGCGGTACCCGCGGACGACGACTTCGACCGACTCGAGGCTCATGCGCGGGAGCCTAGCGATGGGGGAGAACTTGCGCAATCGCCGCCGCCTTCCTCTGGGGTGCCGTCGCGGCCTCCTCGCTGCTGATCGGAGGCCTGCTCGTCATGTGGCGGCCGATCGGGCAGCGGACGATCGGGCTCGTGATGGCCTTCGGGGCGGGCGTGCTGATCAGCGGAGTCGCGTTCGAGCTGATCGTGCCCGCGATCACCCAGGCCGAGGACGGCGGCCACTGGAAGGTCGCGCTCGGCCTCGGCGCCGGTGCGCTGACCTTCTACCTCGGCGACGCGTACATCGACCACATGGGCGGGGACGACCGCAAGAGCTCGCAGGGCGCGGGCGGCTCGGCCCTCGCACTCACGCTCGGGATCGTCCTCGACGGCATCCCGGAGTCGATCGCCCTCGGCCTGACGCTGCTCGACGGCAAGGGCGTCAGCGCGGCGTTTCTCGCCGCCGTCTTCCTCTCGAACCTCCCGGAGTCGATCGGCGCGACGAGCGGCTTCCGGAAAGCCGGCCGCTCGAACCGCTGGGTGATCGGCCTCTGGGCCGCGATCGTCCTCGTCAGCGGCCTCGCCGCCCTCGCCGGCTACGTGCTGCTCCAGGACGCTTCCGGGACCGCGGTCGCGGTGGTCGACGCCTTCGCGGCCGGCGCGATCCTGACCATGCTGGCCGACACGATGATGCCGGAGGCGTTCGCGTACGGCGGCCGCTTGGTCGGCCTGCTGACGACGTTCGGCTTCGCCGTCGCCGTCGGCATCGCCGTCTGGGAGCACATCGGCTGAGTTCCCGCTCGCAAGAGCGTGGGCTTGCACGGGGAGGGCCATCCCCGGGATCCGCTGTACAGTGCGCGTCACGCGGGGGCCGCCCAAGGCCCCGGCAACCCTTCGGAAGGATCACTGTGAGCTTGCTCATCCGCTTTGCCCCTCCGTTGTTCGCAGCGGGGGTCGCAACGATCGCGATGCTCGCTGTTCCCACGCTCGCAGCCGGCGCAACGCCGAAGAAGGGCGGCTCGTACGAGGGCACGCTGTACGCCAACTCGGGCCTGGCGGTCTCGAAGAAGATCGTGATCAAGGTGATCGCGACGGGAACCCGCGCTCGGACGACGTTCTGGTGTGGGAGCCAGCGCCCCGCGAACTGGATCTCGTTCGCGATCAAGAAGGACGGCAGCTTCAAGGCGTTCAGCAACACCGGGAGCCTCACCGTCTGGTCGATCGTCGGCCGCTTCGTCACGCCCGGAAAGGCAGTCGCCGTTCTGCACCTGAACGCGACCTGCGACGGAAAGGGCGGCCGCTTCACCGCGCTCGCTGTCTGAGCGACCCGATGCCCCTTCGCGCTGCGGCGGCAGCGGAAGGGCGCTGTTCGGTAGTTCGGGGACGTCCTCCTTAGTCGGGCTCAGAGACGAGAAAACCCCGCGATTCGGTGCGGTGAGCTCGCGCCCGTCACCCGCCGAGCTGCTGAACCGTGAGGGCGGGCTCCTCTCCCGCGGCGACCTGCGCGAGCTCGGCGCGTCGCCGTCGACGTCGGCCGCGGCCGATCACACACATGCGCCTCCAACGCCCGCCGCGCCTGCTCGAGCGGCGCTTCAACCGTGAACTCTCCGCGCGAGTGAGATGATCGATCGGGTCTAGGCAGGCACGAATGAAGGAGGCAGGAATGACGCGGTTAGGCAGGCGTGGTGTGGTGGCTGCGTTCGTCGTAGTGGTCGCGATCGCCGCCGGCGGGATCGCCTACGCGTCGATCCCGGACGCGAACGGAGTGATCCACGGCTGTTACAACTCGGACAACGGTGCGCTGCGGGTCTTCGGGAAGTCGAAGGATTTCCAGCAGTGCAATGCAGGTGAGAAGGCGCTGGACTGGAGTCAGACCGGGCCGACCGGGCCGACCGGGGCGACGGGGGCGACCGGAGCGACCGGCGCGACAGGGCCAACCGGGGCGACGGGCGCGCTGAGCAGCGCGTACGTGGACGCCTCCTCGACGGCGAACCAGATGGTTGCGGCGGGAAGCCCGGTTGTGTTTCCCACGGTTCTGATCGCGTCGGGGATCACCCTCGGGGTGGGCACGTTTACGGTGCCGGCGAGCGGCGTCTACCAGGTGACGTTCGACCTGGTATTCGGCTCAGACATCACAGTTCAACTGAGCGTCAACGGCGGTGCCGTTGGGCCTGGCGTGACTTGCGTAGTTGACGAATGGACCTGCACCGTTCCGCACCTCCTCAGCGTGAATGCTGGGGACATCATCCGCCTATTCAATGCCGGCGGAGCCACCGTTCCTGTCGGGGGCGGCTCCTCGATCACGATCGTCCGCATCGCCTGACACACACGCAGAACGGGGGACGGGCGGTTCGGTGACGAGCCGCCCGCCACCTCTGCCCAGCCTTTACCGCCGCGCCCACCCGCAGCGCTCGACCACGGGCGCGAACGAACCGCTGAAGCCGACCCAGCGCCGCTCCTTCGCCGAGCGATAATCGGCGGGTGTTGAGGCTCGTCTTGGTGGTGGCGGCTGCATCGCTTGTGGTGGTGTCGGGCGCCTCGTCCGGCGCGTAACCCCCGCGGGGCGCGCCGTGAGCCCGGCTGAGGCGCTCCTCGCTCGCGCTCGGGACTACGAGCTACTCGCTGCCTGGCACGCCGAACGAGCACCGCTATCGCCTGAGCACACAGCCGCGGAGGCCGGTTTCCTGGTCGTCGCGATCGCCCTTCGCGAGGTCGCGGACGCGTTCGCTGAGCGGGAGTTCGGCGTCGAGGGAGCGGCCGTTGACTTTTGGCAGTGGGTGATGTTTAGTCGCGGTGCCAGCAAACGACGGGGGGAACTGGTGCATCCAGGCTCGTTGCTGCGGCCAGCAATGGCCCCGGTCCGGGGCGTACCGGTGGTGTGCTCGGTCCCTTACCAAGGAGGCACGTCATGACTTCTCACCGACCCTTCGGCTCGCCCGCGCGGTTCCTCGTGGCCACGGCCGCGCTGGCGATCGCGGCGCTTCTGATGCTGGTGTCCGCGGGCCCCGCGTCGGCCGGAGCACCGCCGAACCGGCTCGACGACAACCGCGGCAACCTCGCCGTCCAGACGGCGGTGAACACGCTCCTTTCACTACCACCGCTCGACCTGCTCTTCGTCCCGATACCGTTTCTGCTTCCTCCACCGTTCGGTCCGGTGACGCCTCGCGTCCTCGAGCACCCGACCATCCACAACGTCTTCTGGGATTCCGACTGGAACGACCACCACTCCGGCGCATTCTCGACGGACAGCATCGACGCGATGACGCAGAAGCTCGTCGACAGCAACTTCTTCGACTTCGCGGGGCAGTACGACGTCGGCCACGCATCGTTCGACGGCTCGGATACCGCGGGTGGCATCTTGAATCCCTGCTCGAGCAATCCGGGGTCGACGACGAACTTCATCGACATCCTGTTCTTCATCGAGTGCGAGACGTCGTTGGCGCCAACGGGAGTGCCGTCGCCGACCGCGGGGCCTTTCGGCGGCAACGACCTCTACGTCGTCTACCTGCCTGTCGGGACGACGATCGACAACATCGTCAACCACAGCTGCGACGGCTTCGGCGCGTATCACTTCATGGGTGTGACCCTGACGCTGCTCGGGGGAGCGCAAGTTACCTTCGCCGCGATCCCGCTCGACTGTGCGAAGGGCGATCCTGAGACAGCTCTCGGAGCTCGTGAGCCACGAGGTCATCGAGGCGGCGACCGATCCCAATATCGCGATGGGCTGGATCGACAACTCGAAGTTCGACATCACGAACATCACGCCGCTCCTTACGGAAGGCGAGGCCGCGGACATCTGCTCGGGCGTCGGCGACGTGCCGACCGACCCCGTCCGCCTCGACAGCGGGATCATGGTCGACACGTACTGGTCGAACGCAGACAACGCGTGCGTCCCGTTCCCGACCGCCGACCTGGAGCTGACGAAGACCGACAGCCCCGACCCCGTGAACGCCGGCGAGCAGCTCTACTACACGCTGACCGTCACGAACCACGGGCCGAACGACGTGCCCGACGTCTCCGTCACCGACACGCTTCCTTCAAAGGTCGAGTTCGTGACGGACGACCGCGGCACGTGCACCGAGGCTCCGGTGGGCACGCTCACCTGCAACTTCGGCAAGGTGCTGAACGGGGCGACGTCGACCGTCGTCGTCAAGGTCCACGTCAAGGAGAACGCGGTCTCGAGTGCCGGCCACCCGATCGGGATCACCAACTCCGCGCAAGTGGCGAGCACGAAGGTGCAGGATCCGAACCCCGCGAACAACTCGGCGAGCGCCTCGACGATCGTCGAGGATCGCGCCGACCTCAAGGTGACGAAGCTCTGCAAACCCGACACGCCGATGCGCGCCGGAGACATCGCCACCTGCACGATCCTCGTCGACAACCTCGGGCCGTCCGACGCTCGCAACGTGACCCTCACCGACAGCCACGTGAGCAACGGGACGTTCACGATCCTCGGCGCGAACGCCTCGCCGGGCGGTGCGTGCCCGGCCGCCGCGGGTGTCGTCACCTGCAGCCTCGGCACCGAGCCGGCCGGCGGGCGGACGACGATCGTCGTGACGGAGACGGCGACGGAGGCGCAGGACGTCAACGACTGCGCGACCGTGTCCAGCGACACGCCGGATCCGAACAACGGGAACAACGAGGCGTGCGACGGCGTCAGCATCATCGCGGTCG
Source organism: uncultured Actinomycetes bacterium (assembly GCA_963779025.1). Taxonomy (GTDB): domain Bacteria; phylum Actinomycetota; class Thermoleophilia; order Gaiellales; family Gaiellaceae; genus DATBLE01. The sequence goes on along the minus strand of CAVZWR010000003.1, from coordinate 312,925 downwards.
CCGACGTGAGCCTCGACAAGACCGACTCGCCCGACCCGCTCGTGGCGGGCACGGACATCACCTACACGCTGCACGCGCACAACGCGGGTCCCTCGACGGCTCCGAACGTGGCGATCCGGGACTCGCTGCCCGACAGCGTGTCCGTCGTCTCGGTGGACGGGGGCGTCGGCGGAACATGCGTGCCCGGAGTCCCGGGCGACCCGCTGCATCCGACGCGCTGCACGTACGCGTCGCTCGGGCCCGGCGCCACGGCGACGATGACGCTCATCGTGCGCGTCAAGCCGGGCGATCACCGGGTCGTCACCAACGAGGCGACGGTCGCGAGCGACGTGCTCGACCCGGACACCTCGAACAACACGGCGACTGCGACGACGTCGGTCCGCATCGCGGATCTCGCGATCGCGAAGACATCCGACGCCGACGCCTACAAGCCGTCGAGCCAGATCACGTACACGATCGCCGTGACCAACAAGGGGCCCGGAAACGCTGAGAACGTCGTCGTCACGGACGTGCTGCCGCTGTCCGCCAACGACCGCGTGGCCGTGCTCGACCCGGCTTGCACCCTCGCCGCGACGACGGCGACGTGCAACCTGGGGACGATCGCTCCGCTCGGGAGCCGAACGGTGACGATCGCGATCGTCCTGAAGGGCAAGTCGGGCTTCGTCTCGAACACCGCGACCGTCTCGAGCACGACGTTCGACCCCGACCCGTCCAACAACTCCTCGACCAGGGTCGTTATCTCCGGCAGTCCGCCGAAGCCCTAGAGCCAATCGGCGTGGACGGCGCCCGGCCGACCGGCCGGGCGCCGTCCGCTCCCGGTCCTGCTTTCGCCGCAAAGACGACCGCGGCGACCGCCGCCGAGCACCGCTAGGGCGAGCCGGTAACCGGGGCTACCGGCCATCCAGCTCGTCCAGGAACCGGCGACCGAGCAGGATCAGCTCCCGGCGGTTCTTCACCCCGAACTTCCGCCGCAGGCAATCGTTGTAGTACTGCCTCAGTCGGCCGGAGGTCACCGGCTGCAGGCTTTGCGCAGGTCGTCGATTTCTCCTCGGTGCCACTGGATCGCCTCGGAGGAGTTGAGCAGGTCGAGGACGCGGGTCGAGCAGCCCTCGGTCTTCGCAAGTGAGAACGCCAGGTTGTAGTCGTTGTACGCCTCGGCGAGCGAGCCGGAGCCGCGGAGGCCGGCTGCGGCCTGCTCGAGCAGGGGTACCGCGCCGGCGTAGTCGCCCGCCTGCATCTTTGCGTAGCCCTGCAGTGCGATCGACGACGGGGGATCGACGGCGGCGGCGCGCGTCTCCGCGGGGTCTCCGGTCGGCGGCGGCTGTGCTGGCGCCTGGGTCACCGTGCGCAGAACCGTTGCGCCCCGCTCCGTCACGGTGATCCGGGCGACACCGTTCCCACGGGGGTCTCCGCCGGGACCTCACGAGGAAGACCGCGGTGACCACGCCCGCCGCAACGAGCAGCGACCCGAGGAGGAAGACGAGGGGGCCGCGCGCCCAACCGCGCCTGCCGCGCTCGGATAGTCGGAGGGGCAGGCGGGGGAGAGACGATCAGTGTCTCGCCTGCGGCAGCGGAGAATGCGGCCCGGAGGGCAGCGACGAAATCGGCAGCAGTGGGAAACCGTGCGCTGGGCTCCTTCGCCAGCGCCTGCTCGAAGACGCCGTCCACCTCGCTCGGGAGGCTCTGGACCGACCTCGGAGATGCGCGGACGGGCTGCGCCCTCTCGCAGGTGTGCCGCTGCTTCCGCGGCGAAGGAATCGCTCTCGTTGGGGCGTGAGCCGGCGAGGGCCTTGCAGCCGACGTCGCCGAGGCTGTAGCGATCGCTACCGCAGCAGTCGCTGGCTCACCGGCGCCTGCTCGGGCGAAGAGATATCCTGGCGGTACTGATACACAGTTCCCGTCTCGGTGAGGGAGTCGAGGCCCACTGCGCTCGCGACTCCGAAGTCCGCCACCTTCAGACGGTCGTCGCCGGTCCATAAAAGGTTCGCCGGCTTGACGTCGCGATGGACTAGGGCCATGCTCCGTGCGCGATGGTCGAGGAGCGAGTTGCAGCCTGCGCCAGTCCAGATCGAGCGCGCATGCAGGGCTCCCTGCGCCGCTCTCGCGAAGGACGTCTTCGAGCGAGCCGCCAGAGAGGTACTCCATGACGATAAACGGGCGCCCGTCGCACTCACCGACGTCATAGATCGTGATCGCATTCGGATGCGACTGCAGCTGGGGCCGCAGCCCAGAGCCTCGCGCTCGAAACGCTTCCGAGAACTGCGGATCCCAAGCGAAGCGATCGTACGAGCTCCAGCTTGATCGCCACGACGCGGCCAAGCGTGTTGTCTTTGGCGCGGTAGACCTGACCCATGCCCCCGCTCGCGATGAGGCGAGCCCCTTCGTAGCGGTCGGGAACGGGATGGGGATGTCGGTGGCGCGCATCGAGCCTCTAGTAGTGCGTCAAGCGACTCCAGCGGCGTCCCCGTCTCGGCGAAGGTGAACCGTCTCGTCGTCACGCTGGGGCGATCGCGACCGGTTCGGCCATCGGCACGCGCCGAGGCCCGACCATGTTCCACGCGGACTTAGGGGTAAGGTCCGGCGGGGGCGGTAGCTGCACCACAGTGGAGTTCGCCTCTCCCCATCCGCTCCGCCTGCGACCGCCCCCGGTTGCGTCAGTTACCTCTATAGATGTCAACGGGCTCTGAACCCTCCGCTGCGCTAGAAGCAAAGCGCTTACCTGTTCGACTAGACGATGTTGATGTCCTGGGCGCCGACGTAGACGCGCCAGCTCATCGATCGGGTTCTCGTCGTCGCGCGGCTTCCGGGCGCATTCGGCGCCGACGAGCGGGGCATCGGCGGGCGGGTCGCTCTCCATCCCTGCGGTTGGGAGGCTACTCGGCTGGCGAGGTGGTGGGGGCGGCGATCCTACTCCGCCCCGGTACGCCGAGCCTTGATGGGTGAACTCCCTGATGCCTGGCGTACACGCGCCCGCGACCCTGGACCAGGCAAGAAGACGGTGCCGTCCGCCGTACTCCTGAGTCAGTCGACGAGGGCTGGGTACAAAGCCCGGTCAAGGAAATTCGTGCAGCCACCGAAGGCTGACACAACAGGTCACACCTAGCTCCACGCGAGGCTCCGCTGCCTCGGACGTATTGGACGGACACAACGGCGATGTTCACCGGGGCAGTGCGGCTGGCTCTGAAAGGGCGAGACGCGCCAGCACAAACAAACCCGGGGCTTAGTCCTCGCCAAACTCCCGCTCGGCACACTCCGGGTAGAATACCGGCAGGTCGTCTTCGACGTCGAGGTATGCCCGCCATTCGTCGGCCGCGTGTTCGTCGTTCCACGGACTCGCGGCCGCGCTCGGCGCAGCGAAGCTCAGCTCGTTGCCTCCCCGCCCGGCATGCACGGCGAACCTACCCTGCCGCAGTCAGCGGCGACGGGCTGGCGATTCACCCACAGCCCGCGCGGGTAACTGGAGGGAGTGAATGAAGAGCAGGTTGATCGACGCGTCGCGGAACGAGGCTTTGTTCCGCAGTCTGAACGAGGAGATCGAATACATTGAGAATGAAAAAGGGGCAGATGCAAGTGATCCGATTGACTTCGTCTGCGAGTGCAGTTCATCCGAATGCATGAAGGTCGTGAGCGTGTCGCGGGAAGAATATGAGGCGGTCCAGGTAGGGAGGCTCGACCTTCATTGTCACGCCAGGTCACGAAGAACCTGAAATTGAGGACATCATCGTGAGCTACAGCGGCTACTCGGTCGTCGAGAAACGTGGCGATGCCGCTGCGGTGGCTGAGGAAACGAATCCCCGCGACTAGCGCTCCCGCCGGGCCCCTGGACACCACGATGATCAGCGCTGCCCATAGCCGTAGCGAAGACCCTTGACACGGTGGAATCCCGGACGCGCAGCATTGGGAACTCATCGGCGCCGGTTTCTTAAGACTCGAAAGCGACAGCGCACGCTCCCGCGGACGCTGTCAACGACAAACCGATCCGGCTACTCAGCGCCCCTTGCGCTCGACGGCAGCCTTCAACTGACCCTTGGTCATCTTCGAGCGACCCTTGATGTCCAAGCTCTTCGCTTGCCGGTAAAGCTGCTCCTTCGTTCGTTCCTGACCCATATGCAAACGCGGACCCCCTTTCGAGTCTTTGACCGAAGCTCTGCTACCCCGAGCACTCCCACGGAAAACAAAGGACCCCGGAGAACGCTAGTCGACCCGGGTTCTTTCGCAACACCGCGGCTGAGGACCCGAGGCAGCATCGTTGTCCGATCTTTTCTCCCGCTTCGCGCGCTCCGGGCAGAACACCGGCAGGTCGTCGTCGACGTCGAGGTCAGCGCGCCGCTCGTCGGCCGCGTTCTCGATCGCGTCAGGCGCGTGGGCCGGACTCCGTGCAGACGAATGACGCAGCGACGCCCCGCGGTCAAGCGAGGCGCCGAACCTTAGTCTGGTGCGCTCAAACGTGCGCTACGTCGGATCTGTCCTGGGAATCGTTGTCTACGTTGTCTCCCAGTACCCAAAATCGGTGTAACCGCTGATGTCTGCAGCCGCTACCACGAAGGTCTTGCTCCCGTTCCCGCTCGCATCCACCTTGAACTTCCCGAGATCGCTCCGCGACTACCTGGAGGACAGAACGTAGGCGCGTCCGAAAACAGGCGGATGTAGTAGGTGCCCGTTGGTGCAGCGCCGTGGAGCGAGTACCTAACGGTCAAGCTCCCGTCCTTGTGGCGAATCGATGTCGCCCTTCCGATGACCTTGTGTCCGCCGAAGTCGCAGCCACCGTTGTTCTTCTCGATCGGGACGGTCACTGTGCTTGAGGTTGCGCTCGCAAGACTCTGCGACACCGGGATCCCAGCGACGCTCAACAGGACAAGCAGCACGCCGTAGAACGACCTGCCGGCCGTACCACCTTCGATTTTTCATCTGGGCCCCCCTTAAATCAGTAGACGCGGCTGGCGATCCGCGGCCCAAGGTCGAGTACTCCGAAGGAATCGGTCGTCGGAGTCGATGCATGCCGCGTGGGATCCGCCGGCAGTACGTTTCCGCTGTGATCGTGTCGATGCACGTGGCCACGGGCGCCCAGGCGGCGCCTTCGCCAGCCCGCGACTCCGCGCCGCTCTCCTCGGGCTCGTCCTGCACGGGATCTGCGACCGCATCCCACACTGGGACATTGCTTCGCGGAGGTTCGAGATCCGATCCGGCCTCGCACTGCTGGGCGCACTCGCAGCAGCTCGTGGTCCGTTCGATCCGGCCGTCGTAGGCGCGGCCGCTTCGTGGGCACCAGACCTCGAGCATGTCCTGCCGCTGCCGAAACTGGGCGGGAAGAAGCTCTACCCGACCCATCGTGTCGCCAGCTGGCACCGGACCGGAGGTGTGCCGGTCGGCGTGCAACTCTTCACCGCCGGCGTCATCGTCGGGCTGCTCTTGAATCAGCCGAACCCCAGCCCGGCCCGTGACAGGCCGCGAGAGGCCTCGCAATCAAGACCCCCTCGCTTCGTTATGCCGTGCAGACTTCGCTGCGACACATCCGCTGAAGGGCCCGTCCTCGCACTCATCGGCGTCTCATCGTCGCGCGGCTCACGGCCGCACTCGGCGCGTCGGAATCTTACGGGAAGTCTGCCGCATGCGACACGCGTTTCGCTCATAACTGGCCGCGTTTGGCCGTGCAAGCGCGCATTCGCCGATGGCGCACGGCGTGCGTCCGCCGACGGCGCACTGGACCTCGGTTTTGATTGAAGCAATGCCGGAAACCGATGAAGCAACCCCGAAAGGAGCGGATCGGCACCAAAGTTGCAGATGTCATGACGCAGAGACCGCGTGCCGTGACGCCTCAGACGCCTTTGAACGAGGTCGCCGCGGTGATGGAAACCGAAGATGTGGGAGCGGTTCCGCTCGTCGAAGGCGATCGCCTTGTAGGGATCGTCACAGATCGCGACATCGTGGTACCGTGCCATCGCCAAGGGCAAAGACCCGCGCGGGATGCCGGCGGCCGAGGTCTCCTCGCGCGAGCTCCTCACTGTAAGTCCCGATGACGATCTCGCGGACGCGCTGAAGCTCATGGCGCAGCATCAGGTGAGGCGTCTGGCCGTGACCGCCGAGGACGATCGCCTCGTCGGCGTGGTTTCGCAGGCCGACATCGCCCTGCAAGGGAAAGACAAGGACACCGGCCAGGTGGTCGTGGGCGTTTCGCGACAGCCGCAAGGCCCGCGCACACCCTGATCTACACGCTTCTACGGTGCGCGCAGATGCGGAACGCGAAGGAGACGAGGAGCGGGTCCAGCTTCTTTCCGCGCTGCTGGAAGACAGCCTGCAAGGGCTCGGAAGAGTCAAAGAAGCTGCTCGACCGCGCGGCTCCAAACGGAGGAGTAGCTGGCAAGGGGCCCGCGGCCCGCGCGTAACTGAGGACTTCTCTTTCCTGCGTTCATGAGACAGAAAGGAGGAGAGGCATGGGTCTTCCTGTCAGCCTGATACTGATCGCAGATCGGCGCCGTCCTTGCGTGGGCGGTCAACGTCGACGCCGACGGCTTCAACCTGAACACGATCGGTTACATCCTGCTCGTGGTCGGGATCATCGGTGCACTTCTGTCGATGGTCTTCTGGTCGAGCTGGGCCGGGCCCGGGTACTGGTCGCGTCGGCGAACAACGTACGTCGACGATGGGCCTGCCCCGTACTGATCCGACTCCGACTCCGAACAGTCCCAAGAGGGGCGGCGGTCAGCGCCGCCCCTCTCGCGGTCTAGGCAGCGTTCCTACAGGCTCTTCGCAGCTCACGGCGGCGAGGGTGTGCAGCTAGGGCCTCGGCAAGAACGAGAAGGTGCCGTTGAACGACTCGCTGTCGAACTGGACCTGCGACGGCGGCGCCAGCTCTCCCGCCCCGGCACCCGCCACCCCGCCAGCGCAGACAGTGCCTGTCCGAAGGAGACATCTATCCGTGAGGGCCGCGGTGCGGTGGCATGCCCGGTTCGTCAATGAAGCGTCGCCGTCGCTGCTTCGCGCCCAGATCGCGCTGGCCGCACTCGCGGAACTCCCGGGCCGGAAGCGAACCGGCAAAAAAGCCTCTCATGGAGATCGCGGGCTAGCCGCGCTCCTGATTCTCGTATAGGAAAACCCGCAATGTCCGAGCCTCGGCTTTGACGGCGTCGGGAGCCCAGGACCTGGAGATCCCGTCCAGCACTCCCACAAGAACGCCAGCTTGGCCGGTCCCAATGTCGTGGCCCCTTACGTTGCTGAGGTCAAGTTCGCCCACCAACTGCTTGCCGACTGGTCTCTTGAGCAATCTGGGGCGAACACACTCTTGGAGGTCCTCGGAAACGTCGGAGCGCGACGTACCCCTCACCACGACCCAGGTCGGCACGCGGCGAGCCCGGCCAGCTGCCGTCGCCGGAGCGAGGATCGAGGTCTTCCGCCACGGCGGCGGCTGCACCCACCTTCTCGACAATCCAGTACCGCGCGTTCCGCTCGACAACCCGCTCCGCATCGAGCACACAGTGCTCCTCGCTACCGAGCACGACGAAGCGCGTCGGGTCTTGACGCAACCGCTTGTACTCTTCCGGCGTCATTTCGAGTCGGGCCGTACACGTTTCATCGGCGCACTCGCACATCCAACCCGTCAACACGCCCGAAAGCTCGTGCGCTTGGTTGATCTCGTTGACGCGCTCATTGACCTCGCGGAACAGGGCTTCGTTCTTCCCTATGCGCCGCTCGAACTCTTCAGTCCCAGTAGGTGTCGCCATTGCTCACACAACCTTCTCCATCGGTCGAGTTGGTTCAGAACGGCCGGGGAGGGGCCTCTGAGCACTCGAACCGGTCGAGCCGGCGAAGCTAGAGAGGAAGGGGCACCCGCGCGGTCGCCCCTCGGCTCCTCTCAAAGTAGCACTGAAAGTCGAGCGCGACGGATCGGGCTCCGGCGTTTGCAGGTTTGCAACCAGCCGCATAAGTGGTCATGGACGGCGGGCGGCGAAGGAGCGACCAGGACGAGCTCGAGCAGACGCGCACTGATGAGCTCGCCTTCCTCCGCAAAATGAGAGAGCGGGCGTTGACGAGCCTCGGTCGCCTGTGATCGCGTTCTGATTCGTCTTCTTCGCCGTTTCCGCCTAAAGGCGCAAACGGCGGACTGTCCGGAATCGCCAATAGACGAAGGGGCGTCCGCGTCGTAGCTTTTGCTAGGGCCGGGAAGTGGCCGCGGTAAGCACTCGACCGCGCGGCGAGAGTTCGACAGCCGCCCCCGGCCGTTCTACGCAGACTAGGCGGTAACGCTGGCGGGCTGGCGTTTACGCGCCTCCCCCGTAGGCAAGAAACTGCATTCCCCCCTGGATGAGCCGGCGGTTGGGGGACTGCCAGGCACCCGGGGTCATGAGAGAGGAGGGTCGCCTCCTCTCTCAACTTCTCAGCGGGGCCTGGCGCCGAGAACACTCAACCGGGGGTGTAACGTTGCGAGTGGAAGCTGGGTGCAGGCGCCTGGTAGTTAGGTGTGACGAGAGGAATTCTCGCGTTTGGGCGCAGATGCATTCGATCGGCGATCGTGGCTGCATTCGCGCTGGCGATGATGGCGTGGCCAGTCGCGACGGGTGGTGCGGCGACGAGCCGCACAAGAGCCGTGCCGACGAAGGTACTCGGCGTCTGGCGACAAGACAATGACTAAAGCGGAATGGGAGCGCGCCGGGGTAACCCGAGACGTGGGCCTCTGGGTGTTTGTCGTCAAGAAGAACGGGTTCATCACGATCTACCGGCCGGGCGGCTATCTACCAGGGTGTGGCGGTTGTCAGGACTTCACGACCTCGCTTACGACGACCGGTGGTCGCCTAACGCTGGGCAGCGTTCCCGTCTGCTCTTTCAAAGGCGTCTACAGTTGGCGCCTCGCCGGGCGGACGCTCATCGTTACGCCAGTTGCCGACAAGAGGTGCGTGGTTCGCGAGACGCTCTTCGGCGGTCGCTGGAAGCGCTGATGTCGAACACGTACCGCGCGGCGCTCAACACGGGGCCCGGCGCTCACGGACCGCCGGCGCGCGCCTTTTGGCCGAAGGGGCCGCCCCCGGGCGGGCGGCCCCCCATCGGACTGGCTTCGGCGGACCTACTGGTGGAGGTTGACGTCCACCGACACGAGCCGGTAGCCCGTGACGCCGCCGAGAACGTTCTCACCGGACTTCCGCGCCCTGAGGAACATGGCGAGGATGCCCTGCTTGCTGTTGACCGGGAAGTTGCTCAGCCGCTGGAAGTTCAGCGATGCCCAGCCGGTCGAATCGGTCGGCTGTTCCTCGATCGTGAACTGGTTGAACGGCGTACCCGTGCCGTAGACCAGCGCACCCTGGACGTCGCCGCCGCACGGCGAGGTCGAGGTGATGTGCACGCGGAGCTGGAACGTCTGAGTGCCCGAGGTCAGAACCCGCGGGTTCGACTCGAACTTGTCGATGACGAGCTTCGTCGGCAGCGACATCTGCGCGATCTGCTTCGGGTTGCCCGCCGGGCAGCCGTTCGACGCCGGCTTGGGCGTTGCCGTGGTTGTAGTCGTGGCTGCAGGCTTGCGAATCACGGCCGTCGGCACACTAGGTGGCGTTCGTCTGACCGTCGGCGTTGATCGCCGTCACGCGGAAGCGAAGCGTGTTGTCGACATCAGCCGACGTCAGCGTGTACTTGAGCGCGTGCGCCCCGCTGATCACCGCGCAGCTCCCGCCGTTCTGATCACAGCGAAGCCAGGCGTAGTTGTAATCGGTCGGCTGGTTAGCCCAATCACCGCGATCCCCAGTCAACGTCTTCCCTTGCTCAGGCGTTCCGGAGATGCTCGGTGGATCGGTAGCGCGCGGTTTCGCCGTACTTGCGGCCAGGCTGGAACCCGCGAGGAGCGTGAATGCGGAAACGACCACGGTCGCCACTCCCGCGCCGAATACACCCCCTGCACACAGCCAGCGTCTTTTCGGTGAAGACATCACTTTTCTATCCCCTTTCCTCGCAGCACGTTGGAAAGAGTCCGATTCCCGAGAAAGCTCATCGAGGAACGCCTCTAACGGGGGATTTGCACAACGCTTACACCCTGAGCATCTGTTCCGCCCCCGCGTGTCTTCGGTCTCCCATTCGACAAGCCTCGCTTCCTAGACATCTCCGAGGCTGCAAACCAGTGCCTGGCCGGAGAGGTCGCGGTCGGCTCCAACGCGCCACTCGTCGAGGAGGCCACGGAGCCTCGCCGGCGGGTCGGTACGCACACCGGGGGACGCGCCTAGCCGGGCAGCTCCTCGACGAGCGCGAGCGAGACATTGGTTGAGTCGGCGCCTGCTCCAACTCCGACTGGCCGATATGCCGGAACGCCCGCAATGGACTCAGTCGGGTCTAGCGGGTGGGGGTGACGGGAGGGGCAGTCTGTTTGCACCGGGCAATCACCTTGGTTGCCCCGTAAACAAAGGGAAGGTAAGTACATGCGCAAGCTCCTCATCATCGCCGGCGCCGTCGCGGCGCTCGCGGCTCCGACCGCCGCCATGGCGTCCCAGCCGGCCACCCCCGGTGGCTTCGGCACCGAGCGGGCGAGCAACATCCAGGACATGGCGCCTGGGGCCTGGGGCCAGATGGCCGCCGAGCGCGCTGGCACCAACGGCGACCAGAACCACGCCTGGATGGTCAAGTACGGCTACCTGCCGGTCGAGTCGTCCCTCAACACGCCGTAGTCAACACAAGCTAGTAATCGATGGGTGGGTTGGCTTCGGCTGGCCCACCCATCAACACGCTGCTGAGCTTGCCGCGTAACTCGCCGGTGGGAGGAGGAGCGGCTCAGCTGGTCGCAGATCGCGGAGCGGATCGGCTGCTCGAAGGCGACGGTCGGGGCGTGGCTTCGGCAAACGGCTGTTGCCGGGAATGGCGACCGCTCCGGGTATCACCGGGGTATGCACGGGGCGAACATTCCCGGCATCCCTGACACGTCTGACTCGCATGGTTGAGCCAAGTTGGCTCAATCGAAAACCCCTGGAAAGGCGCATACGGGATTCGAACCCGTGCCGCCGCCGTGAGAGGGCGGTGTCCTAGGCCACTAGACGAATGCGCCGTGGGCGCCAGTGTAGCTAGGGCGAAGTGGGGTCGGGCCGGGGGCCGGCGTCCGGATAGCGCTCGGTCAGGACGTAGAAATACGCGCTCGCCTGGGCGCCGTACCGCAGGACGTACGCCCCTAGATTGCGAAGCCCATCGGGCATCCGGCCGAGGAACAGCGCGACGAACCAGCCGAGGAAGCCGGCGGTGAAGAGCGCTCCCCACAGCCCGCCGAGGACGAACATCGCGGGGATCGCGAGCAGTCCCCGGAAGAGGGTGACGAGGCGCTTCTGGGGCTCGGACGGCGGCAGCTCGACCTCGATCGGATACGTGCCGGGCTTGCCGGTGAACCCGGGGAACGGGTTGCCGATCAGGAACAGGAACGCCCAGAGATGGGTCGAGTAGCGCACGTAGCGCGAGAGGAACCGGTGGAACGGCCGCGGCGCTCGGCCGATCACGAGCGCGCAGAGCCAGTTCAGCACCGCTGCGACCACCGCGGGGATCGTCCAGAGGATGAACCAGACGATGTGCGGGATCGAGATCGGCAGGCGGAAGAAGGTCAGGACGCGCGAGCGCCGGAGGTCGTCGGCCACGGCGACGCGGACCGGGTGCGGCTCCTCGTCGTCGCGGGACGGGACGAACCGGTTCGGGCCGCTGTACGGGTAGCGGTCGGTGACGAGGAAGAGGTAGGCGGCCAGCTGGGCGCTGTAGCCGACGCAGAACGCGACCAGGTCCCGAAGCCCGCGCGGCGAGCGCCCGAGGAAGAGCGCGACCCACCAGAGCAGGAAGGCGACCGTGAACGCGAGGCCGAACCCGTAGCCGCCGAATCGCACGCCGCCCGCGAGCAGCGCGCCGCTGACCAGGAACGCCGGGATCGCGAGGAAGAGGCGGAAGAACGTCTTCCACCGGTTCTGGAACTCCGGCGGGTCGATCTCCAGCGTGACCGGGTAGTCCGCCTCGCCGAGCGGCCAGAACGCCGGGTAGGGGTTCGCGGCCAGCAGGATGTACGCCTCGAGTTGCGTCGTGTAGCGGATGTAGCCGGCGAGGAAGTCGTGGATGCCCTTTGGCGTCAGGGCGACGAAGAGGAGGATGAACCAGTTGATGAAGACCAGCAGCGCGACGACCGCCCCGATCAGGCTGATCCAGAAGTAGTGCGGGATCGCGAGCAGCAGCCGGAAGAAGACCGTCAGCCGCGAGCGCCGCAGGTCGTCGGTGACGACCAGGCGGACCGGGTGCCATGGCTCGGCCGCGGGCTCGACGCGGCGGGGGCAGCGCCTCACTCACGGCCCGCGAGCATACGCCTTCTCCTCCTCCGGAACCACGAGACGCTTCCAGCGCAACGTGCCGACCATCAGGAAGAGCGAGGCGAACCCGACGACCACGTTCAGGAGCGTCGTCGCGATGTACATCCCGACGCTGAAGCTGAGCAGCAGCGAGCCTTCGATCCCGCTCCCGGCCCGGTCGAAGACGTAGACGAGGAAGCCCTGCTGCGTGCCGACGCCGCCCGGTGTGAAGGGAAGAGCGTCGCGAGGCTCTGGACGACCAGCACGAGCAGCGCGTTGTGCAGCGTCGCCGGCACCGGAACGCCTCGAGGAAGAAGTACGCCGAGGCGAACCGGAAGCCCCACGACAGCGCCTGCCACGTGCACACCTGCGTCAGGAACCGGCGGAAGGGCCGCAGGATCGCGAAGCCCTGGGCGACGCGCTCCTTGAAGGAGCGCACCCGTGCCATCGCGATCACGATCAGCGAGAATCAGGACCGCGAGCCAGACGATGCCGATCACGGCCGCCTCCTTCCTGTGGCGCAGCGGCCAGCTCCAGTCCACCTGCGGCAGGTGCGGCAGCACGTTCAGCCCCGGTAGGACGCCGATGAACAGGGCCCAGGCGAGGATCCCGCCCGCGACCGACCGAGTCGAAGAGCGTCTCGACGACCAGCGTCGAGCCGAGCGTCGGGTACGTCGTCCCCTCGACGCGGTGCTTGACCAGGTAGAGCTTGAGGATGTCGCCGCCGCGGGCGGGCAGGACCGAGTTGACGCCGACGCCCGCGAGGTAGGCGCCGGTCACCGTCCGCCGCGGGATCACGAGGTCGGGGTACGAGGCGCGCAGGATGTTCCGCCAGGCCGGCACCCGGGCGAGCAGACGCAGGAGGTGGAAGCCGAGCCCGATCGCGAGCGGCAGCCAGTGGACGTCCGCCAGGTGGTGGAAGAACTCCCCGGCTGCGTCGATGATCTTGCCCACGCCGACGCAGGGTAGCCCCACCGCGGACTATGGCTCACGGGTGGCGGCGGGGCCACGGTGATTCGTCCGCGCGAGACCGGGGTAGGAGCAGAAGGTCGTGGAAGCGCCTGCACCTCACCTGCTCCGGCAGACCAGGCGAGGACTGCCATCCTGGCCGGGCCGCTCGTCCCCTACGTCGTGCTCTCCTGGGCGGTCGTCGTCCGCGAGAACCCGGCGTGACGCGCCTCTACGCTCCGGCCGTCGTCGCGCTCGGCTGGCTCGTCGTCCCGGCCGTCGCGTCGCGGCGTTCTTCGCCTGGCACTCGCTACCGGGGATCTCGACGCTGCCCGAGTCCGGGGTCAATGCGCTGCTGCCCCAGAACACGGACGCGGGCCGGGCCGAGCGCCAGGCCGGCAAGCTCTTCGGCTCGGCCCTCCTGCCTCGGATCGCAGTCGTCCAGCGCAACCCGCACGGGCTGACCGGCCCCCAGCAGCGGCGAATCGTCAAGACGGCGGTCCTCCTCGACCGCGATGCCCTGCCGGGCTACCCGACCGGCTCACGCGCGCTGCCGTACCTGAACACGTTCCGGCTGATCCGCGGCTCGCGCGAGCGCGGCACGGCGGCGATCACCTATCTCGGCTTCCCGGGGAGCCTCTCACCGCGGCAGCAGAACGCGCTCGCCGCGCACTACGCCGAGGCGGTCTCGGTTCCGGGCGCTCGCGCGCACGCGACCGGCTTCCTCCCGGGCTCAATCGCGCAGTCGGACGAGATCGACAACGGCCTGCTGTGGGTCGAGCTCGCAACGATCCTCCTGATCGCCGTGATCCTCGGCCTCTACCTGCGCTCGGTCGTCGCGCCGCTCGTCACGCTCTCCGCGGCCGGGCTCGCCTACCTGATCTCCATTCACACGATGTCGTACCTCGCCGCGAGGCTGGGGTTGCACGTCCAGCACGAGGTCGAGCCGATCGTCGTCGTGCTCCTGCTCGCGGTCGTCACCGACTACTCGGTCTTCTTCCTCTCCGGGATGCTCGGCCGGCTGCGCGAGGGCGCGCCGCCGCGTGCCGCGGCGCGCCGCGCGACCGCCGAGGTGCTCCCGATCGTGCTCACGGCCGGGCTGATCATCGCCGCCGGGCTGGCCACGCTCTGGATCGCCGGAATCGACTTCGTGCGGGCGCTCGGGCCCGCGATGGCCGTCGTCGTGCTGATCAGCCTCGGCGTCTCGGTGCTCTTCGTCCCGGCGGCGATGGGGATCCTCGGCCCGAGGATGTTCTGGCCGGGCCTGCGGGACGAGCAGCCGAAGGGCGAGCCCGAGGAGGGCGTGGGCGACTCGATCAGGCGCGCGGTTGCTCACGGCACCAGTCGCAAGCTCGGCGCCGTCCCGGCCCTCGTCGTCACGATCGCGGCTCTGGCGATCGCCGCCGGCGGGCTGGTTCACGTCCACCTCGCGCTGACGCCGGTGCGCGGGCTTTCCTCGGACGCCCCGGCGGCTACCGCGGCGCGTGATGCGGGCGAAGGCTTCACGCCGGGGATCGTCGCGCCGACGGAGCTCGTTCTGCGCGAGCCGGGGATCGGGAACCGGCAGCTTGCGCTGGAGCGGTTCGGCCGGGCCCTGCGTGCGCGTCCCGAGGTCACCGCCGTGATCGGCGCAGCGCTCCCGGTGTTGCCGAAGCGCGCGCGTGTCGCCTTTCGCTCCCCGGACGGCGGCGCGGTGCGCTACTTCATCGCTCTACGCCATCACCCGTATTCCTCGGCGGGGATCGACGACATCCGGCGGCTCGAGGGCGCCGTGCCGGGCCTGCTCGATCGCGCCGGGCTCCCGCGCGCTCAGCCCGTCTTCGCGGGCGACACGGCGCTGGCCGCCGAGACGACGCACCTGGTCACGCACGACCTGCTCTACGTGGGGTTGGCGGCGATGTTCGTGAACATCCTGCTGCTCGCCGCGTTCCTGCGCTCGCTGGTCGCGCCGGTTCTGCTCGTCGGCGCGAGTCTGCTCGGGATTGCCGCCACGCTCGGCCTGACCGCGCTCTTCGAGCGAGTCGTGCTCGGGACTCCGGACATGACCTACTACGTCCCGCTCGCCGTCGGCGTGCTGCTGCTCTCGCTCGGAACGGACTACAACCTCTTCATCGTCGGCCGGATCTGGCAGGAGGCGGACCGGCGCGACCTGCCCTCGGCGATCCGCGCCGCCGTTCCCCGCGCGAGTCGGGCGATCTCGATCGCCGCGCTCGCGCTCGCCGGGTCGTTCGCGACGCTCGCGATCATCCCGATCGACCCGTTCCGGTCGTTCGCCTTCGCCGTCTGCGCGGGCGTGGTCGTCGACGCGTTCCTGGTTCGCACGGTGATGATCCCGGCGCTGCTCGCCGTTGCCGGCGAGTGGAGCTGGTGGCCCTCCCGGCGCGCGGCGCGGGCTAGCGCCCCGGTCTGAAGGCGAGCAGCTCGGGGCCGTGCTCGCGCAGCCACGCGCGCTGCTCGCGGTAGCCCGGGCGCCTGCGCTCGACGAGCGACCAGAAGCGCTGCGAGTGGCCGTGAACGCGGAGATGGCAGAGCTCGTGCACGACGACGTAGTCGGCGACCGCGAGCGGCGCGAGCACGAGCCGCCAGTTGAACGAGAGCGTCCCCGTCGTCGAGCACGAGCCCCAGAGCGTCCGCTGGTCACCGATCCGGATGCGGCGATAGGCGACCTCGAGCCGTGGCGCCTCCTCGTCCGCGAGCATGGTGACGAGCTCGCGGGCGGCGGTGCGGGCTTCGGACTCGCTGACTCCGAGGGCCTCGAGCCCGAGGCGCGGGACCTGGCGGCGGCGCTGTTCCTCGATCCAGGGCCGGTGTGCAGCGAGGACGCGCTCGATCTCGGCGCGAGTCATGCGGCGCGGCGCGGTCAGCCGCGGCGGCTCGCCCCACGGCACCTCGAGCCGCCAGCGCCGCGCGCGCGGCGAGCGCCGTACCTCGACCGGCTCCATGCGCCGAGCCTAGGGGGTGATCCGGATCCCAACGGGCGCCGCCTGTTCCTCCTCCGAAAACAGCCGGTGAACGAGCTGGGCGGCGATCGAGCCCTCTCCGACGGCGGCGGCGACACGCTTGACCGAGCCGTGGCGGATGTCCCCCGCCGCGAGGACGCCCGGCACGCTCGTCTCGAGCGAGAGCGGAGCACGCTCCAGCGTCCAACCCGGATCGCGCACGAGGTCGTCGCCGGTGAGCAGGAAGCCGTGCTGGTCGCGCTGCATTTCGGCGGGCAGCCAGTCGGTCGCCGGGCGGGCCCCGATCAGGATGAAGAGGGCGTCCGCGGCGACCGTGGTCTCCTCGTCGGCGTCGTGGTCGCGCAGCACGAGGTGCTCGAGGCGGCCTTCGCCCCCGCCGCCGACGACGGTGGTCGCCGTCTTCACGTCGACGTTCGGGGCGGCCTCGATCGCCTGGATCAGATAGTGCGACATGCCTGCCTCCAGCGACGCGCCGCGCACGACCATCGTCACGCGGTTTGCGTAGCGGGCAAAGTGGAGCGCCGCCTGGCCGGCCGAGTTCCCGCCGCCGACGACGTAGACCTCCTTGCCGTTCAGCGCGGCGCCCTCCGAGGCCGGGCCGCCGTAGAACACGCCCGCGCCGACGAGCTGCTCGAGCGAGCTCGATGCCGAGGCGGCGGTAGGTCGCGCCGGTGGCGAGGATCACGACGCGGGCGCTGACGAGCCGGCCGTCGGAGAGCGGCAGGTGGAACCAGCCGGCGGAGCGGTCGATCGCCGTCACGCGGTGCATGAACAGGAAGGTGGCGCCGAAGGCCATCGCCTGCTCGTATGCCTCTTCCGCGAGCCGGCTGCCGCTGACGCCCTTGCCGAAGCCGAGGTAGTTGCGGATCAGCGAGCTCGACGCCGCCTGTCCGCCGATGCCGCCGGAGTCCACGACGAGGACGCGCAGCCCCTCGGATGCGCAGTACACGGCGGTGGAGAGGCCCGCCGGGCCGGCACCGACGATCACGACCTCGTAGGTCCTCTCGTCGAGATCCATCGGCGCGCCGGCGGCCTCGGCGATCTGGGCGTCCGACGGGTCGCTGAGCACCGTGCCGTCCGGCAGGATCATCACCGGCAGCTCGGCGTCCGGCCCCGCCTTCGCCATCAGGGTGCGGCCCTTGTCGGAGTCGGCGAGACAGAAGTCGTGCGGGACGGCGCAGCGCCTGAAGACCTCCCGCAGCTCGAACGCCCGGCCGGACCACGCCTCGCCGACGATGTGGACCGTCTGCGGGACGAGGTGCTGCTCGCGCGCCCACTCGAGCAGGAAATCGGAGACCGCCTCGTGGAACACCTCGTCGGGCGAGGCAGCCGGCCGGTACACGTAGTGGTCGATCCGGCCGAGCGACATCGACGCGCGGATCGCGTCCGCGGTCGGCTCGTCCACCCACGCGTTCGCCGAGACCAGCAGGGCGCGCTTCGCGTGCGGGTGGAGCCGGCGGACGTGCTCGAAGAGCTTGCCGTCTCCGGCCGCGGCGGACGACTCGCCGACCAGAACGAGCGCCACCTCGCTGCCCTCCTCGTCCAGCTCGGTGAGTAACCGCAGCGCCTCCGTCGGATCGTCGAACCCCTCGACCCGGTAATCGCGGCCGTATCGCTGCGTCAGCTGTGCGGTGACGTCCTCGAGCGCGTCCTCATCGACCGCGACCAGGACGGGGAGCGGGCCTGCCATCCGGCTCAACCTATCGTGCCGCGCAGGTGCTGATCGAGCCGCTCGAAGGTTTCCGTCCAGCCGTCCTTGTGCAACTCGTAGCGTGCCTCGGTGGCGAACTCACCCTGTGCGAGCTGGAGCTCCGTCTCGTCGCCTCGGTCGGTCAGCGAGAGGATGACGAGCGTCTCGCGGTCATCCGGGTCGGGAGGATCCCAGTTGAACGTGAACGCGAGCCTGCTCGGTGGCTCGACATCGGTGAACTCGCCCTGGAGGTGGAAGAGATCGCCCTCGGGGGGTTGCATCGCGATCCGGTACGAGCCGCCGGGCCGAGGATCGAACTCGACGCTCGGCACCGAGAAGCCCTGAGGGCCCCACCAGCGGCGGAGCGCGTCGGGGTCGGTCAGCGCGCCGTAGACCGCCCGGCGCGAGAACGGGAAGCTGCGTTCGAGGTGAAGGACGAGCGCGATGGCCCGGATACTTGCAGCGGATCGCGTTGGTTGCTGCGTCGGGTGAGGCCGAGTGCGAGCAGATTTTTGCGTCAGGCGCTGGTGGCGTTAGGATCAGCCGGTGGAAGAGGTCGTCGATCGGCTCAAGCAGGTTCCCCTCTTAAACAGCCTCAGCGCGAGGCAGCTCAAGCGGCTGGCGCGCGACTTCAGGGAGCGGACCGTCAAGTCGGGGACGACGTTCGTCGAGCGGGGAAAGATGAGCGGGGTCGACTTCTTTGTGATCGTCGAGGGCGAGGCGTCCGTGACCGTCGACGGAGAGGAGATCGACCGGCTCGGACCCGGCGATCACTTCGGCGAGCTGGGACTGATCGGCGAGCAGGTTCGCCAGGCGACCGTGACCGCCGACGGCCCGATGCGCTGCCTGGTCATCGCGGCCTGGGACTTCCGGAAGTTCGTCCAGGGAAGCGCAGACGTTTCGTGGAAGCTCATCCAGTATCTCGTCGGCCTCCTCGTCGACGAGCGCAATCGGGCCGTCGAGGCGCGATCCGGGCTCAGCCGGAAGTAACCGCAGCTCGCGGCGGCTCGCCGGCGCCGTCGACGGCCCACAGGACGACGGCCGACTGGCGTCCGGGCACGTCCACTTCCCCGAGCGAGCGGAGGTCGTCGGGCGGGCGGAGGAGCGCCGCGCGCGTCGAGTCCGACAGGAGGATCGAGCCGCCGAGCGTCCTCGTCAGCCCCTCGATGCGCGACGCGGTGTTGACGGTGTCTCCGTGCACGGTGTACTCGAGCCGCCGGAGCGAGCCGACGTTTCCGGACATGAAGGGCCCGCTGTTCAGGCCCACGCCCATCAGCACCTCCTCGCCGAGGCCGTTCGAGCGCAGCCACGCGTTGAAGCGCGGGAGGCGCACGTCGACCATGTCGCGGGCGGTGGCGAGCGCACGATCGGCGTGGTCCTCGACCTCGATCGGTGCGCCGAACACCGCGAGGAATCCGTCGCCCCGGTACGCGACGAGTGTGCCGCCGTGCTCCAGGATCGCCTCGCTCGTCTCGTCGAAGTAGTGGTTGAGCGCCTCGATCACGAGCTCGGGCGGGCGGTTCTCGGAGAACGCGGTGAAGCCTCGCATGTCGGTGAACATCACGGTGCCGACGCTGCCGACGCCGCCGAGCCGGAGGTCGTCGTCGGTCCGCTCCAGCACGTCGTCGACGACGTGCTCGGGGAGGAAGCGCGAGAAGACGTCGTGGACTCGCGCGCGCTCGAGGTCGTGGAGCCGTCTCTTGG
This sequence comes from uncultured Actinomycetes bacterium, assembly GCA_963779025.1. Lineage (GTDB taxonomy): Bacteria > Actinomycetota > Thermoleophilia > Gaiellales > Gaiellaceae > DATBLE01. Next base: position 293,348 of record CAVZWR010000003.1, on the reverse strand, counting down.
ACAGCCCCGCGTTGATCCGCGCGCGGAGGATCACGGGGTTGAACGGCTTCGGGAGGTAGTCGTCGGCTCCCGCCTCGATGCAGCGGACGACGCTCTCGATCTCATCGACGGCGGAGATCATGATCACCGGCACGTGGCTCCCGCCGGGCGTCGCCTTCAGCCGCTCGAGGACCGAGATCCCGTCGAGCTCGGGCATGACGATGTCGAGGAGCACGATGTCGATCGCCCCCTCGGCGAACAGCTCGAGCGCCTCCGCTCCGTCCGCCGCGGCGCGCACCGAGTGGCCGTCCTGCTCGAGCAGGCGTCGGAGCAGCTTCCGGCTGGTGCGTTCGTCGTCGGCGATGAGGATCGTGCCGGACACTGCAGTCGGCGAGATCCTCGCGGCGCCGAGCGGCCGGGTCAAGAACGCGGTAGGCTCGCCACCCCGACTGGGCTGGCAATGATGGAACTACAGAGCGCACTGGACAACGCAGTGCTCGACGCGCTGCGCGAGAGCGTCGGCGACGATCGGGAATTCCTCGCGGAGCTCATCGACACGTTCGTTGCAGACGCCCCCGGCCAGCTCGAGTCGCTACGCGGGTCCGCGGCTTCGGGCGACGCGGATGGCGCCCGTCGTGCCGCGCACACGCTGAAGGGCAACAGCCGGACGTTCGGAGCCAGGGAGCTCGCGTCGCTCTGCCAGGAGGCCGAGTCGGCGGCCGGAGCGGGTGATCTCGATGCTGTCCTCGCTCAGACGGACGGGATCGATCGGGAGTGGGGTCGCGTGCGGGCGGAGCTACTCGCCGTCCGCGACGGTCGATGACGACGGACGCGATCTGTCTTCCCCGCGAGCTCGCCGAGGCGCGCCGGCGGCTGGCCGAGCTCGAGTCCCTCGTCGAGAACAGCCCGGTGGCGGTGATCGTCATGGACTCCGACGAGCGGGTGACGGACTGGAACCCGGCGGCCGCAACCCTCTTCGGCTACTCCGCAGAGGAGGCGCTCGGCCGCCCGATCGACGACCTCGTGATCGGCGACGCGGGCCGCGACGAGGGACGCAAGGTCACACGCGAGGCGATCGCGACCGGCCGCGCCCAGCGGATCACGCGGCGCAGGCGGAAGGACGGCACGACGGTCGACGTCGAGCTGATGCTCGCTCCGCTGAGCGTCGAAGGCGCACACGTGGGCTTCCTCGCCATCTACCACGACCTCACCGAGGTCCAGCGGGCACGGGAGCACGCCGAGACGCTCCTGACCGTGACCCAGGTGCTGGGCAAGACGCTGAGCCTCGAGGACACCATCGAGACGATCATCGGCGAGCTGCAGCGGGTCGTGCCCTACGACAGCTGCTCCGTCCAGGTGATCCAGGGAAACCGCCTGGTGATCGTCGGCGGCCGCGGCTTCGACGACCTGGAGACCCTGCTCGGCCAGGGCTTCGACCTCGACGACGAGAGCAACCTGAACAGCCAGGTCGTGCGGTCGAAGCGGACACAGGTCTTCGCCGACGTCTCGGACAACCCGCAGTTTGCGAGCGACTTCTGGAGTGCAGTGCCCGCATTCGCGGCTGGATCTGCGCGCCGATGATCGTCGGCGACCGCGTCGTCGGTGTGATCAGCGTCGACAAGTTCGAGCCCGACTTCTACAACGAGGAGCTTGCGGAGCTCGCGACCGCCTTCGCCGCCCAGGCGGCAATCGCGATCGAGAACGCCCGTCTGCTCGAGACGGAGCGCGCCGCCCGCCAGCAGGCCGAGACGCTACGGGCAGCGGCCCATTCGCTCGGGCAGCGCCATGGGGGTGCACCAGGTCTTCGATCTGATCCTGACGGAGCTACGCAAGGTGGTGCCCTACCAGGGTGCGAGCCTCCAGCAGTTCGACGGCAACGAGCTGGTGATCGTCGGGGGCCAGGGCTATCCGAACCTCGACGAGTTGATCGGAGTCCGCTACGACTGGCGGGGAGTCGACGATCCTGCCCATGAGCTGATCGAGAGGCACGAGACCCTGATCGTCCCGGACGTCCGCGAGCGATACACGCATTTCCAGGACCCCTTCGGCGAGGGGCACATCAAGGCATGGATGGCCGTCCCGTTGCTCGTCGGCGACCGCCTGATCGGGATGCTCACGCTCGACAGCTTCGAGCCCGACTTCTACACGCGCCGAGCACGCGAGGATGGCAGAGGCGTTCGCCGCGTTCGCGGCCACCGCGATCGACAAGGCGCACTACGTCGCCGAGCTCCAGCGCGCGCGCGAGGAGGCGGAGGCGGCGACGCGCGCGAAGAGCGCCTTTCTCGCGACGATGAGCCACGAGATCCGGACGCCGATGAACGCCGTCATCGGGATGAGCGGCCTGCTGCTCGGGACGGAGCTGACGCCGGACCAGCGCGAGTTCGCCGAGGTCGTCCGGTCGAGCGGCGATGCGCTGCTCCGCGTGATCGACGACATCCTCGACTTCTCGAAGATCGAGGCGGGCAGGTTCGAGCTGGAGCGAGAGCCGTTCGATCTCCGCGACTGCGTCGAGAGGAGCGCTGGACATCGTCGCTCCGCGCGCTGCGGAGAAGGACGTCGAGCTCGGCTGTCTCGTCGAGCGAGGGCGTGCCGGCGGGAATCGTGGGCGACGCGACCCGGCTTCGGCAGGTGCTGCTCAACCTGCTCTCGAACGCGGTGAAGTTCACGGAGCAGGGCGAGGTGATCGTCCACGTTGATGCAGAGCCGGCCGGCAGGGGAGAGCACCGCCGTGCACCTCGCCGTCCGGGACACGGGCATCGGGATCCCGCAGGACCGGATGGACCGGCTCTTCGAGTCGTTCAGCCAGGTGGACGCGTCGACCTCGCGCCGCTACGGCGGCACGGGTCTCGGTCTTGCGATCTCGAAGCGCATCGTCGAGCTGATGGGCGGAACGATCTGGGCGGAGAGCGCCGAGGGGACGGGCTCGACGTTCCACATCGAGCTGGCGGCCCCCGAGGCGAGCATCCCGGCGCGCGCCGGCCTCGAAGATGCCGTTCCGCAGCTCGCCGCGAAGCGGATCCTCGTCGTCGACGACAGCGCCACCAATCGGGAGATCATGACCCGGCAGGCTGCGATCGTGGGGGATGGAGGCCGTGGCAGTCGCGCTTCCCTCCGAGGCGCTCGACGCTGATCGAGGCAGGCGAGCAATTCGACCTGGCCGCCCTCGACATGGTCATGCCCGAGATGGACGGGTTCGACCTCGCCCGCGAGATCCGGCGCCACCGAGAGGGCAGGGAGCTCCCGCTCGTGCTCCTCACCTCGATCGCCGATCTCCCGAAGGCGCGCTCGGCCGAGGAGTTCACCGTCCAGCTCGCGAAGCCGGTGCGGGCCTCGCAGCTCTACAACGCCCTGGTGGGCGTCCTCACCGAGCAGACGGGGGAGCCCGCGGCCCTCGAGGCCGCCGACGACGAGGGTGCGGCGCAGCGGTCGTCGCTGCGGATCCTGCTGGCGGAGGACAACGCCGTCAACCAGAAGGTTGCGCTCCGGCTCCTCGACAAGCTCGGGTACCGCGCCGACGTGGCGTCGAACGGCCGTGAGGCGCTCGAGGCGCTCGAACGGCAGCGCTACGACGTCGTGCTGATGGACGTGCAGATGCCGGAAATGGACGGACTCGAGGCGTCACGGCGAATCTCCGAGCGCTGGCCGGCCGAGTCCCGTCCCCGCATCGTCGCCATGACCGCCAACGCCATGCTCGAGGACCGCGAGGCCTGCTTTGCGGCCGGGATGGACGACTACCTCGCCAAGCCGGTCCGCCCCGAAGAGCTCGCGAGTGCGCTGAGCCGCGCCCACGCGCAGGACCGCGGCCGTTTCTGAGACCGAAGCGGGCCTTCGTCGAGCTGCGGGGCAGGGATTCGAACCCCAACTTCCTGATCCAGAGTCAGGCGTCCTACCGTTAGACGACCCCGCAACGGGTCGGCGGTAATTCTAGCCGTCGGCCAGAATTCCCCTCGTGACGAGAATCCTGGTCGCCGACGACAACCGGCAGCTCGTCGAGATGCTCCGGGCGATGCTCGAGGACGCCGGCTACGAGGTCGTCTGCGCGAGCTCAGGGCTGGCGGCTTCGGCCCTGCTCGACAAGGAGGAGGTCGATCTGCTGATCCTCGACGTGCTGATGCCGGGGATGAGCGGCGACGCGGTCGCGGATCTCCTGCGGCGCTCCCGCCCCGACCTGCCGGTGCTGCTGATGACCGGCGACTCGGGCGAGTCGTTCGTCCCGGGGACGGTCTATCCGGTGCTGCACAAGCCGTTCAGCGAGCAGCAGCTCGTCGAGGCGGTGCGGCAGTTGCTCCCCGCGGTCTAGGTCTCCAGCCGGTATTCGGAGACGAGGCGCTTCTCCGCCTCGGTGTCGATGTGCGCGATCACCTCGACGTAGGGCTCGAGCCCCGAGCCGCGCAGCTTCGCCTTCAACAGGCCGTCGACCTGGTAGAGGCCTGACGAGTTGTTCATCAGGATCTCGATCCGGATCGGCTTCTCCTCGCCGTCCTTGATCTCGACCTCGTCCACGGCGGCCGCCGAGAGGGAGTGCATGCTGACGCGCCCCTTCTCGAATGGGATCCGCGAGCGGCCCTGGGCCATGTCGAGCGCGTCGGCGACGCGGACGATCCCGGCCTCGAGCGAGAACGGCTCCCCGCCGGCGCGGTGGGAGATGATCGCCTGGAGCACCTCGGAAGTGATCACGGTCAGGTCGGGCTCTTCGTAGATCCCGTCGAGCAGGCGGCGAATCTCCGGCTCGACGAGGAAGAGGCTGAACTCCTCGTGGCCCTCGCGATGGATCGACATGCCGACGTCGTGCGTCAGCGCGCCGAGCACGACGACGATCTCCGCGTCGTCGTTCGTCATCCCGAAGTCGCGGACGACCGAGGGCTCGACGCCGTGCTTGGTCAGCTGGCGCAGGAGCTTGAGGGCGATGTTCGTGACGATCTGGATGTGCACCCAGGAGTGGTCGTTGATCTCCATGCGCACGGTCGCGTTCACGTTCGCGACGTGCCACCAGCCCTTCAGCGTCTTGTCCGCGTTGACCCGCTCGAGCAGCGTCCGGAGCTTCTTGTTCGCCCGCTCGGGGGCGCGGATGCGCATGTGGTCGACGGCTTCGGCCGGCGTCAGCCTCGTCTCGCGCTCGGCCTGCTCGGAGACCGGCCGCTCGATCCGTTCCTCGGTTTCCCTGTCGAGCGCCATTGGCCTGGACTCTACTCCGCGTCAGCCTCGTCGCAGTTCAGGCCGCCTGGGCCTACGCCACGTCGGCGGCCCAGTCGCCGTACAGGCTCATGTACAGGCCGCGTCGGGCGAGCAGCTCCTCGTGGGAGCCCTGCTCGACGACGCGACCGTGCTCGAGCACCACGATCAGATCGGCGTCGCGGATCGTCGAGAGCCGGTGGGCGATCACGAACGCTGTCCGGCTCGCGAGCAGAGTCTCCAGCGCGCGCTCGATCCTCCGCTCGGTGCCGATGTCCACGGACGACGTCGCCTCGTCGAGGACCAGGATGTGCGGGTCGGCGAGCAGCGCCCGCGAGAAGGCAATGAGCTGCCGCTGGCCGAGTGAGAGCCGTAGCCCGCGCTCGCCGAGCTCGGTCTCGTAGCCGTCCTCCAGCCGCATGACGAAGTCGTGCGCGCCGACCGCCTGCGCGGCGGCGACGATCTGCTCCGCCGTCGCGTCGGGCTCGCCGAAGGCGATGTTGTCGCGCACGCTGCCGGCGAAGAGAAAGCCTTCCTGCGGCACGACTCCGAGCTGGCGGCGGAGCGAGGCCTGGGTGACGTCGCGGAGGTCGAGCCCGTCGATCGTGATCCGGCCGTGCGTCGGGTCGTAGAAGCGCGCCAGCAGCTTCGCGATCGTCGTCTTGCCCGCGCCGGTGTGGCCGACGAGCGCGACGGTCGTGCCCGCTGGGATGTCGAGGTCGATCCCGTGCAACACCTCGTCGCCGCGGCCGTACGAGAACCGGACGCCCTCGAAGCGGACGTCACCGGCGATCTCGGGAAGGTCTCTCGCGCCGGGGCGGTCGACCACCTCGGGCTGCTCGTCGAGGACCTGCGTGATCTTGTCGAGCGCGGCGGTCGCCGAGAGGAACGTGCCGTAGAGCTGCGAGAGCTCCTGAACGGGGTCGAAGAAGTTCTGCACGTAGAGCATGAAGGCGAAGAGGGTGCCGATCGTCAGCGCCCCCGCGAAGTACAGGTGGCCGCCGTAGCCCAGCACGACCGCGAGCGCGATCGTCGCGAGCAGGTCGACGAACGGGAAGTAGAGGCCGCTGTAGAGGACGGTCTGCTGGTTCGCCTGGCGGTAGTTGTCGCTGATCTCGCGGAAGCGGCGCGTGTTCGCGCTCTCGCGGGTGAACGCCTGGACGACGCGCATGCCGGCGATGTCCTCTGCGAGCGTCGCCGTGACGAGGCCGAGGCGCTCGCGGACGTTGCTGTACGCCCGTGCGGAGTACTTCCGGAAGAAGAACGTGGCGACGCTCATCGCCGGGATCACGGACAGCGTCGCGAGCGCGAGCCGCCAGTCGAGCACGAAAAGAAGCGCGGCGGTGCCGATCAGCGTCAGCGTGTTCCTGACGAGGCTCGCGACGCCGTCGGTGACGAGCTGGTCGAGCGCCTCGATGTCGTTCGTCAGCCGGCTGATGATCACGCCCGCCCTGGTGCGCTCGTAGTAGCCGAGCGACAGCCGCTGGAGGTGCCCGAAGAGCTCAGTCCGCAGGTCGGCGAGCATCCGCTCCCCGACCCAGCCCGTCAGGTAGGTCTGCGCGTAGGTCATTCCCCAGTTCGCGAGCCCGGCGACCAGGAACGCGGCGACGACCAGGTAGAGATGCCCGACGTTGTCCGGGTTGATCGCGTCGTCGAGGGCGTACTTCGCGAGCAGCGGCGGCGCGAGCGCGGTCACCGTCGCGGCCAGCAGCGAGATCAGCGAAAGAATCGCCCGCCACCTGTAGGGGGCCGCGAGCCCGCGTAGCGTCCCGAGCCGCCGCCTCGTCTTCGGCCACGACCAGTCGCGCACTTTCGCATCGCGCTCCTGGAGCAGATGGCTCCCGGGCTGGTGGACCCTCATCGGCGGGGCTCCGGGGAGCTTGCGCGGGTCACGCGACCTCCTCGATCGCCGCACGCGCCTCGACCGCGTCGGCAAACCGACGCTCGAGCAGGCCGTGCTCGTAGATCTCCCGGTATACGGGGCTCTCGCGGAGGAGTTCCTCGTGCTGCCCCCGGGCTGCGACGCGCCCGTCCGCGAGCACGACGATCTCGTCCGCGAGCGCGATCGTCGAGAGGCGGTGCGCGATGATGAAGGTCGTCCGCCCTTGCATCGCGCCGCGGAGGCCGATCCGGATCAGCGCCTCGGTCGAGGCGTCCACCGAGGCGGTCGCGTCGTCGAGGATCAGGATCCGCGGGTCGACCGCAAGTGCTCGGGCGATCGCGAGTCGCTGCCGCTGCCCGCCGGACAGCGTGATCCCGCGCTCCCCGATCACCGTGTCGTATCCCTGCGGGAGGCGCTCGATGAACTCGTGCGCCTGGGCGGCGCGGGCGACAGCCTCGACCGCCTCGGGCGGCAGGTCGCCGGCCCCGAACGCGATGTTCTCCCGCACCGTCGCCGAGAAAAGGAACGGATCCTGGGAGATGACGCCGATCGCCCGGCGGAGCGACGCGAGCGTGAGGTCGCGGACGTCGTGGCCGTCGAGGACGACTCGGCCGTCGGTCGCATCGTAGAACCGGGGGACCAGGGATGTGAGCGTCGTCTTGCCCGAGCCGGTGTGGCCGATCAGCGCCACCGTACGGCCGGCGGTGATGTCCAGGTCGACGCCCTCGAGCACCGGGCGCCCGGGGAGGTACTCGAAGGACACGCCCTCGAACCGGACCTCGCCCGCGCCCGGCGGCAACTCGACCGCCTTCGGGCTGTCCGCGACCTCCTCGGGCTCGTCCATCACCTGGAAGATCCGCTCGCCCGACGCGGTCGCACGCTGGGCCTGGCCGATCCACATGCCGAGCGACCGAAGGGGCTGCACGAGCATCCCGAGGTAGAGGTTGAACGCGACGAACGCGCCCACCGTCAGGCTTCCGTTCTCGACCATCTTCGCCCCCCAGAGCAGCACGCCCGCCTGCGCGAGCATCGGCACGAACGAGATCAGCGGGACGTAGAGCGCGCGCTGGCGGTTCGCCTTCAGCGTCTGCCGGAACACCGACTCGGAGCGCACGCGAAACTTGTCCTGTTCGGCCGGCTCCTGCGCGAACGCCTTGACGACGTGGACCCCGACGATGTTCTCCTGGGCGACGGTCGCGACGTCGGCGAGCTTCTGCTGGACGTCGCGCAGCGTCGGGTGCGTGACGTGGCTGTAGCGGTAGGCGAGCACGATCAGGAGCGGGACGATCGCGAGCGCGAGCAGTGCCAGTTCCCACTTGACGAAGAAGAGGACCGCCGTCACCGAGAGGACGACGAGCACGTTCTGGAAGAAGAAGATCAGGCCGTACCCGAGGAAGAACCGGACGCCCTGGAGGTCGACGGTCGCGCGCGACATCAGCTGACCGGTCTGGTGGCGGTCGTAGAAGCCGAACGAGAGGCGGACGAGCCGGGAGTAGAGGCCGTTGCGCATGTCCATCTCGACGCCGAGCGCCTGGCGGCCGGAGATCAGCCGGCGCCCGACCATCAGCGAGGCCTTCAGCAGGCCGAGCGCGAGGATCGCCCCGATGAAGATCTTGAGCGCGTGCGAATCGCGCGGCTGGATCGCCTCGTCCACGACCCGCCCGGTGATCCAGACGAGCCCGATCTGCGCGGCCTGCGAGCCGACGGCGAGCAGGATCGAGACGACCAGAGAAACCCGGTACGGCTTCAGGAAACCCAGCAGCCGGGCGAACGTGCGGCGGTACGGAGCGGCCTCGGGGGTCACGCTTCGAGTCTAGCCCCGGCCCTTTGCGCTACAGCCTGGCGCGCACGAGCGCGATCGCGTCGTCGAGGCAGGCGCGGTTCGCCGGGGAATTGAGCCAGCGGCTGACCCCGGACGGGTGCGGCAGTGGCACGACCACGGCGCCGGCGAGCTCGAAGGTCCGGCCGATGCAGTCCTCGAGCGCACGGCGGCCGACGAGACGGCGGATCGCGAGCCCGCCGACGGCCACGATCAGCTCGGGCCGGAGCAGGCGCAGCTCCCAGTCGAACCAGAACGCGCACAGTTCCTGCTCTCGGCGGCGCCGGGACGCGGTCGCCGGAGCCGGAGGGCGAGCGGCCCGGGTAGCAGCGCGTGACCGAGGCGCAGTAGAACGTCGCGTAGAAGGTCTCCTCGTCGAGGTCGAGCCAGCGGCGGAGGTTCTGGCCGGCCCGGCCTCGCCAGGGACGCCGTTCCTCCCCCTCGAGGACGCCGGGCGCCTGCCCGTACATGTACGCGCGCTGCCCCTCGTGGCCCTCGAGGACCGGGAGCGACTCGATCGGGTAGCCGGCCTCGAGGCAGGCGCGGCAGCGTCGGCTGTCGCGCTGGAGCGAGGTCAGGGATCGGTAGCTCGCGCGCCGCCGCGTCACGCGCGGGCGAGCACGAACCAGCGGCCCTCGAAGAGGACCTCGCCGCCGCCGAGCTCGTCGAGCAGGCCGGCGCCGGTGAAGAAGCGCTTGTAGACCTCCCAGTGCGAGCCGTCCTTGAGGAGGCGCTCCTGCCACTCGAACCGCGGCTCGCCGTCGTGCAGGGCGGCGTCGAAGACGACGAGCTCCGGTGCAACGCGGCGTGCCTCGGCGATGAACCGCTCGCGGTCGTCCTCCTCGAGGTGACCGTAGAAGTGGCTCGTGAAGACGCGCTCGAACGCTCCGTCCTCGAAGGGCAGCTCGAGCGCGTCGCCCTGGGCATACGTCGCGTTCGGGGCCTGCTCGGAGGCGACGGCGAGCATCTCGTCGCTCTGGTCGAGGCCGACGACGTCGTCGCCGAGGAAGCGCGTGACGAATCCCGTCCCGCAGGCGACGTCGAGGGTGCGCTTGCGGGGGAGCGCGGCGATCGCGGCGAACGCTTCGTCGCGCTCGGTCTGCCAGGCCGGGTTCGTGCGCGGCTCGTACAACCCGCGCTGCAGCCACCAGTCGTCGTACTCGCGGGCCCGCGCGTGGTAGTAGGCCTTCATCGGGGTCTAGGGTACGCAAGGTGCTGCCGCTCGAGTCGGTGCCGAACTTCTCCGAGGGACGCGACCGCGACGTGATCGCCGCGATCGGCGCGGCGCTGTCGCAGCGGGCCAGGCTGCTCGACGTCCACGCGGATCCGGATCACAACCGCTCCGTCTTCACGCTCGTCGGGGAAGGCGCCGCGCTCGTGGAAGCGCTCGTCGCAGGTGTCCAGTGCGCGCGCGAGCGGATCGATCTGCGCCGGCACGAAGGGGCACATCCCCGTGTGGGCGCCGCGGACGTCGTGCCGCTCGTCCCGATCTCGCCGGGCGACATGGAGCGCGCACAGGCGGCGGCGACGGAGATCGGCAGGGCGGATCGGCGAGCTCGGGTTGCCGGTGTTCCTGTACGGCGGCCCGGGCCGTGGCCCGGCGTTCTTCCGGCGCGGCGGCCCCGAAGAGCTCCAGCGGCGGATCGACGCGGGCGAGCTGGCGCCGGACTTCGGGCCCTCGCGGCTCGACGCAGCCGCGGGCGCCGTGCTCGTCGGCGCCCGCAGGCCGCTGATCGCGTTCAACGTCGATCTGGCGAGTGACGACGTCGAGGTCGCGCGGGCGATCGCCGCCGCCGTCCGCGAGAGCGGCGGCGGCTTTCCCGGCGTCCGGGCGCTCGGTCTCGACCTGCCGCGCGCGGGAGTCGTTCAGGTCAGCATGAACGTCGAGGACTGGGAGGCGGCTGCGCTGCACGAGATCGTCGCGCGCGTGGTCGAGGAGGCATCCGCGCGGGGAGTCGACGTGATCGGCTCCGAGCTCGTCGGGCTGATGCCCGCAGGTGCGGCAGCCGCGGCGGCAGGTGCGATGCTGCGGATCGACGGTTTCGACGCCTCGCGTGTACTCGAGCTCAGGCTGCTCGACGCGAGCTGACGGCGAGCGCAGCGCCTGCGCCGGCGATTCCGACGAGCGCCAGGGCGACCGCGGCACCCGCGAACACGGCCTGCGGCGCGAGCACCGCGAAGAGCGGCGCGACGAGCAGCAAGCCAGTCGCGTGCGCACCGCGGTGGACGAGAGAGATCAGCCCGAGCACTCGCCCGAGCGAGGCGTCGGGGATGTCCTCCTGCGCCGCCGAGACGAGCAGGACGTGGGCCGAGCTCTGCCCGCACGCCGCGATGAAAGCGCCGGCGACCGCGACCCACAGCGAGCTGCCGAGGGCGATCAGGCCGTAGGCGGGAAGGTAGAGCGTCCAGGCGATGAGGCTCGCGAATGCCTTCCGGCGGACGGGCCTCCGGACAAGGAGCGCCCCGCTCAGAATCGCTCCGGCCGCATAGCCGACCATGACGATCGAGAACGCACCGGCCCCTTCGTGGAGGTGGTCGCGGACGAGCGTCGGCACTCCGCCGATCCACGTGCCGGCGGAGATCGTCACCGCGACCCCGAGGGCGATCACTCCGATCGCGAGCGTGGGTAGCAGCCGGAGAGCGGCGAAGCCGCCGCGGAGACCAGTCTCCTGCTCCGCTTGCCGCACCGTGTGGTGGCGGCGGATGCGGGCGATGAGTAACGCGGAGAGGAAGAACGAGCCGGCGTTGAGCGCGAAGAAAGTCGAGATCGGGAGGACGGCGAGGAGCGCGGCGGCGAGCGCCCAACCGCCGATCGAGAGCGCCTGCGTCGAGGCCTGGACGAGCGCGTTCGCCTGCTGCACGTTGCGGCGGTCGACGAGGGAGGGCACGAGCGCGCCGTAGGCGGGCACGAAGTAGCTGGTCGCCGCCTCGAGCACAAAGGCGGCGACGACGAGCGCCCAGAGAGGGAGGTGCCCCGAGAGGCCGGCGACCGCGATCGGCACGAGTGTCGCGCCCCGGACGAGGTCGGCGGAGATCATCACGGAGCGCCGGTCCCACCGGTCCGCGACGAGGCCGCCGTGGAGGCCGAAGAGGAGGGCGGGGACACTGTCGGCCAACCGGACGGCGACGACGCCGAGCGGGCCTCCCGTCTCCAGCGCCACCCACATCAGCGCGATGTAGTGGAGCGAATCGCCGAGCTCGCTCGCCGACACGGCGAGAAACAGGTTCCGGAAGTCGCGCCGGCGCAGAAGCCCCAGCGCCCGCGGACGGGGGCTCGCCTGGAGCTCGAGGCTCTCTTCCGGCAGCCCGGTGACGGGGTCGGCCATCGCCGGGAACCCTTGCCGATATCCCCTCGTTACACTCGGTCGGTGATCGCGCAGCACGCCCTGACGGGCGACGACCTCACGATCGACGACGTCTGGGAGGTGGCCGTCGGCGGCGCGCGGGCCGTTCTCTCGGACTCGGCGCGCGTGCAGATGAGCGCCGCCAGAGAGGTCGTCGACCGGGCCGCGCACGGGCGCAGCGAGCACACGTACGGGGTGAACACCGGCTTCGGCCGCTTCGTCTCCCAGTCCATTCCGGAGGAGCTGACGCAGGAGCTCCAGCTGCGCCTGCTGCGGAGCCACGCCTGTGGAGTCGGCGAGCCCTATCCGGACGAGATCGTGCGGGCGGCGATGCTCCTGCGCGCCAACGCGCTCGCCAAGGGATGCTCCGGCGCACGCGCGGAGCTCGTCGAGCTCCTGCTCGAGTGCCTCGACCGGCATGTCCTGCCGGTCGTGCCGAGCCGCGGCTCGGTGGGCGCCAGCGGCGACCTGGCTCCGCTCGCGCATCTCGCGCTCCCGCTCGTCGGGGAGGGAGAGGCGTGGTTCGACGGCGAACGCCTCCCGGGCCGGGACGCGCTCGAGCGAGCCGGTCTCGTGCCGATGGCGCTGGAAGCAAAGGAGGGCCTTTCCCTCGTCAACGGGACGCAGTTCATGGCGTCGTTCTGCTCGCTCGGGCTCATGCGCGCGCGGCGCCTGGCCAAAGCCGCGGACATCGCGTGCGCGGTGTCACTCGAGGCGCTCCAGGGCTCCCGGTTGTCGTTCATTCCCGAGGTGCACGCCCTGCGGCCGTTGCGAGGTCAGGGCGCTTCCGCGGCGAACGTCCTCTCGCTGCTCGAAGGCTCGGCGATCAACGAGTCGCACCGCTGGTGCGACAAGGTGCAGGACGCGTACTCGCTCCGTTGCGCGCCGCAGGTGCACGGCGCGTCGCGCGACCTCTTCGACTACATCGACTACACGGTCTCTGTCGAGCTGAACGCGGCGACCGACAACCCGCTCGTGCTCGTCGAGAACGACATGCTCGTCTCGAACGGGAACTTCCACGGACAGCCGCTCGCGTTCGCGCTCGACGCGCTGGCGATTGCTGTGGCCGAGCTCGCCAACATCTCCGAACGGCGGGTCGAGCGGCTCGTCAACCCGAGCCTCTCGGGCGGACTGCCGCCGTTCCTGACCACCGACGGGGGCCTCAACTCCGGGTTCATGATCCCGCAGTACGTGGCCGCGTCACTCGTCAGCGAGAACAAGGTGCTCGCCCACCCGGCGAGCGTGGACTCGATCCCGACGAGCGCCGGCCAGGAGGATCACGTCTCGATGGGGAACGCGGCCGGGCTGAAGGCGTGGCAGGTGCTCGCGAACGCCGAGTGGGCGCTCGCGATCGAGCTGCTCGCCGGCGTGCAGGGGGTCGAATTCCTCGCGCCGCTCGAGCCGGGACGCGGAGTGGCCGCGGCGCGTGGCTTCGTGCGCGAGCTCTCGCCGAGACTCACCGACGACCGGCCGCTCGGGCCTGACATCGACGCGGTCGCCGGCGCGATCCGCGACGGGTCGCTCGTCGCAGCGGTCGAGGGCGAGATCGGAGCGCTTCGGTGAGCACGACGGAAACGCTCGCCGCGACCGTCGAGGCGCTGTGCGGCGACCTGTCTTCGATCAGGGCTCCGCGCGGCCCGGAGCTCAACGCCCGCTCCTGGTCGACCGAGGCTCCGCTGCGGATGCTGCTGAACAACCTCGACCACGAGGTGGGGGAGCGGCCGGAGGACCTCGTCGTGTACGGAGGTACGGGGCGCGCGGCGCGGAGCCACGAAGCCCTGAAGGCGATCGTCGGCACGCTGCTTCGGCTCGGCGACGACGAGACGCTGCTCGTCCAGAGCGGCAAGCCGGTCGGCGTCTTCCGGACGCATCCGGGCGCGCCGCGCGTGCTGATCGCGAACGCGATGCTCGTACCGCGGTGGGCCACGTGGGACGAGTTCAGACGGCTCGAGGCGCTCGGGCTGACGATGTACGGCCAGATGACCGCCGGGAGCTGGATCTACATCGGCACGCAGGGGATCCTTCAGGGCACCTACCAGACCTTTGCGGCGGCAGCCGAGCAGCACTTCGGGGCGACCGATCTCGCCGGGCGGACGATCCTGACCGCGGGGCTCGGCGGGATGGGCGGTGCGCAGCCGCTTGCCGGATCGATGCTCAACGCGGCGACGCTTTGCATCGAGGTCGATCCCGCCCGGATCGAGCGGAGGCTCGAGCACCGGTACCTCGACGAGGCGACCGAGTCACTCGACGATGCGCTCGCGCGCGTCCGTGCCGCACAGCGGGAGGGCCGCGGCGTCTCGGTGGGCCTGCTCGGTAACGCGGCCGAGGTCGTCCCGGAGCTTGCCCGGCGGGGCGAGCACTTCGACCTGGTCACCGACCAGACCGCGGCGCACGATCCGCTGAACGGCTATGTGCCGGTCGGACTGGACGTTGCGGCCGCCGCCGAGCTGCGCGCGGCCGATCCTGTGACTTATCTGGAAAGAGCCCGTGACTCGATTGCAACGCACGTCCGCGGAATGCTCGAGTACGTCCGCGCCGGCAGCTACGTTTTCGATTATGGCAACAACCTGCGAGGTGAGGCCTTAGAGGCGGGCGTCGAGGATGCGTTCACATACCCGGGCTTCGTCCCGGCCTATATCCGGCCGCTCTTCTGTCGCGGGATCGGGCCGTTCCGGTGGGCGGTGTTGTCGGGCGACCCCGAGGACATCGCCGCGATCGACATGGAGCTGAAGGGGCTCTTCCCGGACGACGGGATTCTCCAGCGGTGGCTCGAGCTGGCGCCGGAGCGGGTGGCATTCCAGGGGCTACCCTCGCGGATCTGCTGGCTCGGCTACGGTGACCGCGCCCGTGCAGGCCTCGCGATCAACGAGCTCGTCCGCAGCGGCCGCGTGAAGGCGCCGGTGGTGATCGGGCGGGATCACCTCGACTCCGGCTCCGTCGCGTCACCGTTCCGCGAGACCGAGGCGATGGCCGACGGCTCCGATGCGATCGCGGACTGGCCGATCCTGAACGCCCTTCTGAACGTGGCCGCGGGCGCAACCTGGGTCAGCGTCCACCACGGCGGCGGCGTTGGGATCGGCAACTCGATCCATGCCGGGATGGTCATCGTCGCGGACGGCACCGCCGACGCGGCCGAGCGGCTCGAGCGCGTGCTGACCACCGACCCCGGCACGGGCGTCATGCGGCACGCCGATGCCGGCTACGCCGAGGCCCTCGATCACGCCGGGCGGCACGGCCTCGACCTGCCGGGACTGGGGGTCTGATGCCGGACGAGACACCGCTCGAGGAAACGCCGGGTGGGCTCGAGCCCGTCGACGACGGCTGGTTCGTCGTCAACGTCGCCGATGGCGCCTGGTACCGGAACGACGTCTTCGGGGCCTCCTGCGGGTTCGAGTCCGCCCGCAACGACGCCGCGCGCTTCCAGGAGTACGGCATCAACATCCATGTCGTCTGGCCGGGCCAGCCGAACTGCATGTACCACGGCGAGGCTGCGCAGGAGGACTTCCTCGTCCTCTCCGGCGAGTGCCTTTTGCTGATCGAGGGTGAGGAGCGCCCTCTGAAAGCGTGGGACTTCGTCCACTTCCCGAAGTGGACCGAGCACGTGATCGTCGGCGCCGGGACCGGCCCGTGCGCGATCCTGATGGTCGGCTCGCGCGCGGACGAGCATGTGAAGTACCCCGTTTCCGAGCTTGCGCAGAAGCACGGCGCAGGGGTCGCCGAGGAGACCGACGAGCCGCTCGAGGCGTACGCGGCCTTCCCGCAGTGGCGGCCGGAGCGGGTCGACGATCCGGGCCTTCCCTGGAATTGAGCCGCCTCCTCGTCCGCGACCTCGCGCAGCTCGTCAGCCCGGCCGGCTCCGGAGTACCGCTCCGCGGGCGGGAGCTCGGCGAGCTCGAGGTCGTCACGGATGCCTACGTCCTCTGCGAGGACGGCCGGATCGCCGCGACCGGCGCGATGCGAGACCTCCCCGCCGGGCTCGGCGACCTCGACGAGCTCGAGGCTCGCGGCCTGGTTGCGATCCCGGGGCTCATCGACTGCCATACCCATGCGTGCTTCGCCGGCGACCGCGTCGACGAGTTCGCGATGCGGGCCGCGGGTGCGACCTACGAGGAGCTGCACGCCGCCGGCGGCGGGATCCTCTCGACGGTTCGTGCCACCCGCGCCGCCGGTGAGGACGTGCTCGCCGCGGCCGTCCGCCGCCACCGCGGCTGGATGCTGAGCGAGGGGACGACGACGTTCGAGGCGAAGTCCGGCTACGGCCTCGACCGGGACACCGAGCTCGCGCAGCTCCGTGCGATCCGCGAAGCCGGCGGGATCCCGACCTGGCTCGGTGCGCACGCCGTCCCGCCGGAGCACGCGGACGCAGACTCGCTACCTCGATTTCGCCCTCGCCGAGGTCCTCCCGGAAGCTGCGCAGATCGCCGAAGCCGCCGACGTCTTCCTCGAGCGCGGCGCGTTCGATGCCGCGCAGGCCCGGCGCTATCTCACCGCCGCGGCGGACGCCGGACTGGCTCTCCGCCTGCACGGCGACCAGTTCACCGAACAGGGAGCGATCCCGCTCGCGATCGAGCTCGGGGCGCGTTCGGTCGACCACCTCGAGGCTACGGGCGCAGACGGGGTCGCTGCGCTGGCCTCGAGCGACGTCACCGGGGTGCTGCTCCCGGCCTGCGCTCTCTTCCTCGACCGCCCGATGCCGCCTGCCCGCGCGCTCGTCGACGCGGGCGCGTCCATCGCCCTCGCCACCGACTTCAACCCTGGAAGCTCGTTCACGGAGAGCCTCCAGCTCGTCTGCTCGCTCGCCGCGACCCAGCTCCGGCTCAGTCCGGCGGAGGCCCTCACAGCCGCCACTGTCAACGCCGCCCATGTCCTCGGCCGCGCCGATCGCAAGGGCCGCATCGCCCCGGGCTACGACGCCGATCTGGCGCTCCTCGACGCACCCGACTGGCGCTACCTCGCCTACCACCTCGGCCACAACCACGTCGCCGCGGTCGTGCTCGCAGGCGAGAGAGCGGAGCTAGGCTAGACGTCGTGCCGACACGGAAGCAGCGGCGCCGCCAGCAGAAAGAACGGCGGCACGAGTACGAGATCGTCTATGTCGACGACGAGGGCAACGAGGTCGGGACCGAGGCCGAGCCGGAGGCGAAATCCGGCGGCGGCAAGGGAAAGCCCGAGTCTTCGGGCGTCAGGCCGACCGGGAAGCAGCAGCCGGCCCCGCGCGGGAAGCAGTCCGGCGCCAAGCAGCCCGCCGGCGCGCGTGGGCCGCGCAAGATCGACCCACCCTCCTGGGGACGCGTCGGCCGCCGCGCGGCGATCTTCGCGCCGATCATGGTGATCGTCGTCTACTACCTGAACCGCAACGCGGCCAACCCGGTCCGCGAGACCCTGATCAGCAGCATCGTCCTGGTGCTCTTCTTCCTGCCGTTCAGCTACTTCATGGACAGCGTCATGTACCGGCAGTACCGGAAGCGGATCGGCGACCCGATCCCGCCACGCGAGCGCAAGCCGCCGTCGCCCTAGTCGTCCCGGTAGTGGCCCTCGCCCGGCCACGGCGCGAGCAGGAGCAACAGCCGCGCGCCGTCGCGTGACGAGACCGCGTGCCGCTCCTCGGGATCGAAGCGCACGAGCGTGCCGGCGCCGGCGTCGACGTGCCTGGCCGCCGGCCGCGACCTGGACCACGCCGTCCACGACGACCAGGAATGCGTTCTCCTTCACCTCGTGCTCGCCGAGCTCCTGGCCGGGCTCGAGCCCGATCAGGACGACCCGGGCCTCGTTGTCCGAGTACAGGACGACGGGGGAGCGGCTCCCGCCCGGAGTCGCGACCGCTGTCAGGTCCCAGCTCTCCACGACAGGAACCGTACCCCGCTTCACCGGTAGCGAACCGGGCAAAGCCCGGCTCGCACCAAAAGACGGGGCGATTAGACTCAATCGCCGGATGGCACTTGCAGTCGACCGCTACGAGCTCGGCCAGATCGGCACGAACTGCTACGTCGTCCGCACGGAGCGCGGCGCCCCCGAGCTGGTCGTCGTCGACCCCGGCGACGACGCCGCGACACTCCGCCTCGAGCTCGCCCAGACGGACGGCACGGTTGCCGCGATCCTGGTCACGCACACCCACTACGACCACATCGGGGCGGTCGCCGACCTCGCCGAGGCCACCGGCGCCCCGGTCTACGTCTCCGAGACGGAGGCGCAGGTCGTCGCGAACCCGGACGCCTTCTATCCCGCCATGCGGATCCGCCCCTGGCAGCCCGAGCACGAGCTCGCCGGCGACGAGACGCTCGAGCTCGCCGGGATCGAGTTTCAGACGGTCGCCGTTCCCGGCCACTCGCCCGGGCACCTCGCCTACTACGCGGACGGCTCGCTGTTCTCCGGCGACGTCCTGTTCGCGGGCTCGGTCGGCCGCGTCGACCTCCCGTACGGCGACTGGGAGACGCTCCTCGAGTCGATCCGCACGCTCGTCGACCGCTTCCCGCCCGACACGGTCGTCTACTCCGGACACGGCCCGCCGACGACGCTGGGCGCCGAGCTCGCCCGCAACCCGTTCCTGGCAGAGCTGCGTGCCTAAGTTCGAAGCGCCCAGAGGCACCCACGACATCCTCCCGTCCGAGCAGCCTCGCTGGCGGCAGGTGATCACGGAGTTCGAGCGCCTGTGCGCGCTCTACGGCTACCGCCGGATCGACACGCCCGTCTTCGAGGACACGGAGCTCTTCGCACGCACCTCGGGCGAGGGGTCCGACATCGTCTCGAAGGAGATGTACACGTTCACGGATCGCTCCGACCGCTCGCTGACCCTCCGCCCCGAGCCGACCGCCGGGATCGTGCGCGCGTACCTCGAGCACGGCCTGCACCGCGAGCCCCAGCCCCAGAAGCTCTTCACGGTCGGGACGATGTACCGCTACGGCCGCCCGCAGAAGGGGCGCTACCGCGAGTTCTGGCAGCTCGACCTCGAGGCGATCGGCAGCGACGATCCCGCCGTCGACGCGGAGGTGATCCACCTGTTCGACGCGCTCCTTCGTCGGCTGGGCGTCACCGAGTACCGGCTCGAGCTGAACTCGATCGGCGACGCCGCCTGCCGGCCCGCCTACCTCGAGCGCCTCGTCCCCTGGCTCGAGGAGCACTCCGCCGAGCTCGACGAGGCGACCCGCGAGCAGGCCGCGCGCAACCCGCTCCGCGCGCTCGACAACATCGCCGCCAAGCCGCCGCAGACGCAGGAGATCCTCCGGCAGGCGCCCACGATCGGCGACTCGCTCTGTGACGCCTGCCGCGAGCACTTCGCCGAGGTCCGCCGCTACCTCGACGCCTTCGGCGTCCGCTACGAGCTCGTGCCGACGCTGGTGCGCGGCCTCGACTACTACACCCGGACGACCTGGGAGTTCGTCGGGCCGGAGGGCGGCTCGCAGTCCACGCTCTCGGGCGGCGGCCGCTACGACGGCCTGGCCGAGGCGCTCGGCGGCCCGCACACGCCGGGTGTCGGCTTCGGCGCCGGGATCGAGCGGCTCCTGCTCGCGCTCGAGGGCACGCCCGAGCCCGAGCAGGAGGGCATCGACCTCTTCTTCGTCGTCGCCGACGGCGCCGACCGCGCCGCCGTCCTCGGCAAGCTCGCCGAGCTGCGCGAGGCGGGCGTCAAGGCCGACGCCGATTTCGCCGGCCGCTCCGTCAAGGGCCAGCACACCCAGGCGGGCCGCCTCGGCGCCAAGCGCGTCGTCGTCGTCGAGGCCGACACCGACCTGGAGAAGGTGACCGCATGAAGTGGCGCGACGTCCGCTGCGGCGAGGTGCGGCCCGAGCACGTCGGCAAGCGCCTGACCCTCTCCGGCTGGGTGGACACGCGGCGCGACCACGGCGGGCTCGTCTTCATCGACCTCCGCGACCGCGCCGGGATCTGCCAGCTCGTGATCAACCCCGAGCGCGCGCCCGAGGCGCACGCCGTCACGCACGAGATCCGCAACGAGTTCGTCCTCCGCGTCGAGGGCGAGGTCGTCGCCCGCGCGCCGGAGGCGGTCAACCCGGACCTGCCGACGGGCGAGGTCGAGCTCCAGGTGGACACGCTCGAGATCGTCTCGCGCTGCCCGCCGCTCCCGTTCCAGCTCGACGAGGAGAACGTCGACGAGACGCTGCGGCTCCGCTACCGGTGGCTCGACCTCCGCCGCCCGCGCCTCCAGCGCAACATCCGCCTGCGCGCGCAGATGGTCGGCGTGATCCGCCGGACGATGGAGGCGGCGGAGTTCCTCGACATCCAGACCCCGATCCTGTTCAAGCCGACGCCGGAGGGCGCGCGCGACTTCATCGTCCCGAGCCGGCTCCAGAAGGGCCGCTTCTACGCGCTGCCGCAGTCGCCCCAGATCCTCAAGCAGCTCTCGATGATCGCCGGCTTCGACCGCTACTACCAGATCGCGATCTGCTTCCGGGACGAGGATCTCCGCGCCGACCGCGTCCAGGAGATCACCCAGCTCGACGTCGAGATGGCGTTCCCGGACCAGGAGTTCATCTTCGGGCTGATGGAGGAGATGTGCGTCGCGATCTGGCGCGAGTGCATCGGCGTCGAGCTCGACTCCGCCGTTCCCGCGGATGACCTACGCCGAGGCGATGGCGCGCTACGGCAGCGACAAGCCCGACCTGCGCTTCGGGCTCGAGCTCGAGGACGCGACCGAGCTCACGCGCGGCTCCGGCTTCAAGGTCTTCGCCGACGCGCCCTGCGTCCGCTATCTGCGGGTGCCGCAGGAGCTCTCACGCGCGGAGCTCGCCGCGCTCGAGGAAAGAGCAAAGGAGTGGGGGGCCAAGGGCCTCGCGTACCTCGTCTACGACGAGGAGGGCGAGGTGCGCTCGCCGATCGCCAAGTTCCTCTCCGAGGAGGAGCTCGCCGCGTTCGCGCGGCGAGCCGGCTTCGACCGTCCTCTTCGGCGCCGACGACCCGAAGATGGTCGCGCGCGTCCTCGGCGCGCTGCGCACGCACCTGGGCGAGAGTCTCGGCCTGATCGACGAGAGCCGGTTCGAGTTCCTCTGGATCACCGACTTCCCGATGTTCGACTGGTCGGAGGACGACGACCGCTGGGGCGCCGTCCACCACCCGTTCACGCGGCCGACGCCGGAGTGGGAGGAGCGCTTCGACCAGGAGCCCGGCGAGGCGACCGCTCACGCCTATGACCTGATCGTGAACGGCAACGAGATCGGCGGCGGCTCGTTCCGGATCCACGAGCCCGAGCTCCAGGCCCGCGTCTTCGAGCTGCTCGGCATCACGCCGGACGAGCAGCGGGTCAAGTTCGGCTTCCTCCTCGACGCGCTCGGCATGGGCGCCCCGCCGCACGGCGGGATCGCGTTCGGGATCGACCGGATGGTGATGGTGCTCGCGGGCGAGCCGAACCTCCGCGACGTGATCGCGTTTCCGAAGAACCAGGCGGGCGTCGATCCGATGAGCGGGGCGCCGTCGGAGGTGACAGAAGACCAGCTCGAGGAGCTCGGAATCGAGGTCGTGGTCCCGGAGGAAGAGCGCTAGCCCGACCAGGACGAGCTAGAGGCTCGCACTAGACTCCGGGGATGCCAGGAGGGTTCGCGCCGAGGTTCGCGATCGAGGCGGGCTTCCTGATCCTGCTCGGAGTCGGGGCCGGGATCGCCGACCTCCGCACGCGGGTGATCGTCGTCCTCGTGGCGGGAGGATGGGTGCTCGTCTCGCTGATCGAGCTGTCCATCTGGCGCGCCGAAGGGAGGACGGCGAACCCGCGCGTGCCGCCCGCGCCCCAGCTCGAGCCGGAGCTCGAGGTCGGCTGGCCGGTCGTCGAGCCCGATGCCGACGACAACGACGACGAGTCGTATCCCCTCCGTCGCGATACCGACCTGCGTGACGCCGAGGCCGAGGAGTACACACGCGTGATCGCGGCGCCGGAGAGCGCGAAGCCGAACGAGACGGAGTCGGGGACAGGATAAATCTCGTTCCGCGACGCAGTTCAGAATATGACCGTGCTCTCGCGCAGCCTGCCGCGGTTCCTGCTCCAGGCGGGATTTCTGATCCTCGTCGCCACGATTGCGGCGGTGCTGCATCTGAACGCGTGGGCGATCGCGGTCGTGATGGCGGGCGCCTTCGCGGCGGTCGTCTTCGCGGAGTGGTTCATCGACCCGAGAAGGGGGCGCTCGCGCCTCCCGGAAGGCTGGCCGCGCCGGACGTAGCCGAGCCCGAGCCGGCCACGAAATCGCTCCTGCGTCCACCCGTGACGCCGCCCGCGCGCGAACCCGTACGGCCCCGGCCACGCCCCGCACCGGCTGCGGCTGCCGCCGCGCCTGCGGGGCCGGTCAAGCCGGCCCCGACTTGGCCGTCCGCCTCGCCGCCCAAAGCGCCGACCCCGCCGCCGCCCAGCCCGCCCGTCGTCCAGCGGCGCCGGTGGAACGTCTTCGATCTCCAGAACAGGGCGAGCGGCATCGCCACGACCGACCCGGTGCGCCACGAGGAGCTCACGTTCCTGCTCCTGTATCTGCGCGAGTTCGCCGACGTCGCCGGCGACCTCACCGAGGAGTTCGACGGGTTCGTGCGGGAGTCGTTCCCTGAGCTGGTGGCCGCCGGGTGACCGTCCCGCTCCTCCAGCGCGAGCTCGCCCTCGGCGCGGCTGCTCTCCTCGCGGTCGTCGTCGCCCTCGCGGTCGCGACACGCAGGGACGAGCCGCCCGCGTCGGTATCGCAGCTGCCCCAGCCGGCCGTGTCCAAGCTCAGCGGCTGGTATCCGGCTCTGGCGGGCGTCCGCAAGCGGCCGCTCGCCGGGCATGCCTCCGGGTGCGGCACGTTGCTCGACCCGAAGACGCTGGGCGTGGACCACCCGGTACTCCCGTGCGGGGCGAAGATCTTCCTCACCTACGGCGGCAAGACCGTCCTGACGACGGTGGTCGACCGCGGTCCGCTCGCACCCGGCTACGAGTTCGAGCTGACCCCGGCGCTCGCGGAGCGCGTGGGACTGACCGGCGTCCAGAAGATCCGCTGGAGCTTCGCCCGGGCAGCCGAAGCCCCTGGCTAGACTGGCGCCGTGCCCGACCCTGTTCGTGGCTTCGTCTTCCAATGTAGAACCAACAGCCAAAGCGAGGGAGCCAGCGTCGGGCTCGGCGAGTCGGGAGACGAGCCGGCCCGCACGGCACCCACCTGGTTCGTCCAGGTTCGCTACGGGGCGGAGCAATCGGCAGGGTGGGGCACACTGATGCCGTGCACGAGGTAAGCGGTGACTCTTCTCGCGACGGGTGCTGGGCACTCGTCCGCCTGCGTGTGGACGGCGACCGGGTCGTCGATGCCGACGCCGAGGGTCTCGACCGCGACCTGCGGGGCCTGACGCTCCTCGAGGCCGCGGCGGTCGGCGGCGAGACGCTCGCGGTCGACGCGCTGGCGAACGCGCTCGGCCCGCTCTTCCGCGCACCGCCCGCCCCCGGCCGCGTCGCGGTGGCGATGAGCGGCGGCGTCGACTCGCGCGGTCGCGCTCCTGCGCGCTGGGCCGGACGCCGTCGGCGTCACGCTCAGGCTCTGGACCGATCCCGAGGGGCCGCACTCGGAGCGGGCTTGCTGCTCGCCCGAGGCGGTGATCGCGGCCCGCGAGACGTGCCACCGGCTCGGGCTCCCGCACGTCACGCTCGACCTGCGAGAGGGCTTCCGCCGCGCCGTCGTCGAGCCGTTCGTACGCGGCTACGCGCGCGGCGAGACGCCGAACCCGTGCACCCGTTGCAACGGCGGCTTTCGCTTCGGCGCGCTGCTCGCGTTCGCGCGCCGGGCAGGGGCCGCGCAGGCTGGCGACAGGCCACTACGCGCAGATGGTCGAGCACCGGGGGAAGCTCCTGCTCGCGCGAGGCGCGGACCCGTTGAAGGACCAGTCGTACATGCTCGCCAGGCTCGATCCCGCGAAGCTGGATCGGATCTGGTTCCCGCTCGGCGAGCAGACGAAGGAGCAGGTGCGTGAGGAGGCGGCGAGGGCGGGTCTCGCGGCCGCACGCCGTCCCGAGAGCCAGGAAGCGTGCTTTCTCGCCGGCGACGACTACCGCGCGTTCCTGGAACGCCGTGGCCTCGTCTCGCGTGACGGGCCGGTCGTCGACGAGGAGGGCATCGTCCTCGGGACGCATCCCGGGTACTGGCGCTTCACGCCGGGCCAGCGGCGCGGGCTCGGGGTCGGCGGCGGCGAGCCGCTGTATGCGCTGCGGACGAGTGCGGCCACGAACGCGGTCGTCGTCGGCCCACGCGCGGCGCTCGCGCGCGACACCGTCAACGCGTCGGGGCGACTGTACGTGCCGGTCGAGCGTGCCGAGGTCAAGGTTCGCTACCGCTCGCCCGCGGTCGCGGCGGACGTCGAGCCGACCGCGCGCGGCTTCCGCCTGCAGCTCGACGAGCCTGTCTACGGGGTCGCCCGCGGCCAGACCGCGGTGCTGTACGAGGACGGCGTCGTGGTCGGCTGCGGGCTCGTCTCCTCGTCTGCGCGGTCCACATAGGATCCCGCGATGCTGGCCTCGTTCGGCTGGAGCGACTTCGCGTACCTCGCGCTGGCCGTGTTCCTGTTCGCCGCCGGCGGCGCGCTTCTCTACGCCGCAATCCGCCTCGGCGGAACCCTGGGGCGTGCTTCCTCGTTGTTACAGGGGACGGAGACTGAGCTCCTGCCCGTGATTTCGAAGTTGGGAGGAACTGTGGACCGCGTCAACGTGCAGCTCGACAAGGTCGATGTGATGACGGACAGCGCCGTCGATGCGGTGACGGCTGCCGACACGGCGGTCCGGACCGTGAGCGCCGTCGTCACCACGGCCGATCGGGAAGCTCGCCGGCCTGGCGGCCGGGCTCAGGCACGGGGTGTCGACGATGCGCACGCGGGGCTCGTGGGACGAGGCGGTCCGGACGGGCAAGGAGGAGGCCGCTCGCCGCGAGCGGGATCTCGAGGACGAGCTGGGCGACGGAATGAGCGTAGGCTCGACGGAGCTCATCAGAGAGCGGAGGTGCCGGCTTTGCCGGCGCCGGGAGCGGAAATGAGCGACGAGATCGTTCTCACTCTGCCCCGCGAACGGCGGTTCTATGACGTCGCCCATCTGGTCGTCAGCGGGCTGGGCGCGCGGCTGAACCTGACGATGGACAATCTCGCGGATCTCCAGCTCGCGCTCGACGGGCTGCTGCCTCGCCGGGAGACCGGGGGCGACGTCACGGTCGTCCTCCGGATCCAGGACGAGCTGCTCGACGGGCAGATCGGGCCCTTCGACGCCGAGGCGGTCGCCGAGCTCGAGCGCATCGGCGGTGACGGCTACGGGACGCCGGTCGTGCTGAGGCGGTCTTCGACAGCTACCGCGTCGACGTCGACGGCGGCGAGGCATGGGTGCACTTCACGAAGACGATCACGCCTCTGCCGCAGAAGGCCGGGGCGTAGTGGCGGGGAACCCGACCGACAAGGAGCTGCTCCGCGCCTACCACGACGACGGCGACCTGGCCGCGCGCGAGCAGCTGATCGAGCGGTACATGTCGCTCGTCCGGTCGCTCGCGCGGCGCTACTCGTACCGCGGCGAGCAGCTCGACGACCTGATCCAGATCGGCTGCGATCGGCCTGATCAAGGCGATCGACCGCTTCGACCTCGAGCGCGGTGTCGAGCTGACCACTTACGCGACGCCGAACATCATCGGCGAGATCAAGCGGCACTTCCGCGACCGGGGCTGGGCGGTGCGCGTCCCGCGCGGCCTCCAGGAGCTGAACGTCCAGCTCTCGCGGCTGATCGAGCAGCTCACCGTCCAGCTCGAGCGCTCGCCGACGGTCGCCGAGTTCGCAAAGGCGGCCGGCGTCGAGGAGGAAGAGGTGCTCGAGGCTCTCGAGAGCGGGCGCGCCTACTCGTCCCTCTCGCTGTCGGCCGGCTCGTCGATGGCGGACGACGAGGAGATCGACCCGCTGGAGACGATCGGCACCGAGGAGCACGAGTACGAGCTGTCCGAGAATCGCGCCGTGCTCGAGCCGGGGTTCCGCGTGCTCGACGAGCGCGAGCGCCGGATCCTGCACCTGCGCTTCTTCGAGGGGCTGACCCAGTCGCAGATCGCCCAGCAGGTCGGGATCTCGCAGATGCACGTCTCCCGGCTGATCCGGCGGTCGCTCGAGAAGATCCGCGACGAGATCGCCGCCGACTCCGAGGGAATCGACGAGCCGCCCCGCCGCGCCGCCACGTCCTGAACGGGCACGGCCGCTTTTCACCTGGCTTGTTTTGCGCGCTCCGGTGTACCCAGCCTCCTCCCCGCGGCGATCGTAATTCCCAGGCGCGCACGCGCGTGTGACGCCGGCGTGCCGAGAGAGTGACCACGGAGGCCGCACCTACAATCAACCCGATGCGGACGTCAGCCGAGATCCGTGAAGGCTTCCTGTCCTTCTTCGAGGAGAAGGGTCACCTGCGCTGCTCGTCGTACTCCCTGATCCCGCGCGCGGACGACCATTCGACCCTGCTGACCACGGCCGGGATGCAGCCCCAGATGCCCTTCTTCCTCGGCCGCGAGCCGCCTCCGGCGCCGCTGACGACGACCGCGCAGAAGTGCTTCCGCACGCCGGACATCGACGAGGTCGGGCTCGACACCTACCACCTGACCTTCTTCGAGATGCTCGGGAACTTCTCGTTCGGCCAGTACTTCAAGGACGGCGCGATCGAGTACGCGACGGAGTTCATCCGCGAGCGGCTGAAGCTCGACTGGGACCGGATCTGGGCGAGCGTCCACGCCGGCGACCCGGAGTTGAAGCTCGGCCCGGACGAGGTGGCGATCGGGCTCTGGGAGAAGATCGGGCTGCCGCCCGAGCGGATCGTTCCGCTGCCGAGCTCGGAGAACTTCTGGTCGGTCGGTGGGCCCGGGCCGTGCGGTCCCGACTCGGAGATCTACTACGACTTCGGCCCGGAGGCAGGCTGCGGGGAGCCCGACTGCCTCCCCGGCTGCACGCGGTGCGAGCGGTTCCTCGAGTTCTGGAACCTCGTCTTCATGGAGTACGAGCTCCATCCGGACGGGACGCTGACCCCGCTGCCGAAGCAGAACATCGACACGGGCCTCGGGCTCGAGCGCGCGGCGCGGATCGTCCAGGGCGTGCCGAGCGTCTACGACACGGACGGCTACCAGCGGATCATGTCGTGGATCGCCGAGCAGTCCGGCGTCGCGTACGGCGACTCGGCGGATGCGACCAAGGCACACCGCGTCCTGGCCGACCACGGCCGCGGCATGACCTTCCTCGTCGGCGACGGCCTCACGCCCGTCGAACGAGGGGCGTGGCTATGTGCTCCGCCGCGTCATCCGCCGAGCAGCGCAGCACGGCCTCCGGATCGGGATGCAGACCCCGTTTCTGCCCGGGCTCGCCGGGGCCGTGATCGAGCAGATGGCGACGGCCTACC
This sequence comes from uncultured Actinomycetes bacterium, assembly GCA_963779025.1. Taxonomy (GTDB): domain Bacteria; phylum Actinomycetota; class Thermoleophilia; order Gaiellales; family Gaiellaceae; genus DATBLE01. The sequence goes on along the minus strand of CAVZWR010000003.1, from coordinate 265,815 downwards.
CGGAGCTCGTCGAGCACCAGGTCCACATCGAGCGGATCCTGCGCGCCGAGGAGGAGCGCTTCGGCGAGACGCTCGAGCGCGGGATGAAGCTCTTCGAGGAGGCGGCCGAGCGCGGCGCGATCAGCGGCGAGGACGCGTTCACGCTCCAGGCGACCTACGGCTTCCCGATCGAGCTGACCGTCGAGTTGGCGCGCGAGCGCGGCGTCCCGGTCGACGAGGACGAGTTCCTGCAGCAGATGGAGGGCCACCGCGAGATCTCGCGCGCCGGCGGCGGCAAGGGGGAGGCCCAGCACGCCGCCGAGTTCGCCGCGGCCGCGGGGTTCGTCACCGACTTCGTCGGCTGGGAGAAGACCGAGATCCTGACCCAGATCGGCGCGCTGGAGGAGCTCGGCGACGGCACGTTCCTGGCAAAGCTGTACGAGTCGCCCTTCTACGCGGAGGGCGGCGGGCAGGTGACCGACGCCGGCGAGCTCGAGAAGGACGACGGTTCGGTTGCCGTGCTGCGGGCCGCCTACCGCGTCGGCGACGACCAGGCGCTGCTCTTCGAGGGCGAGGGCTTTGCGAAGGGCGACCGCGTCAAGGCGCTCGTGCCGTGGAGCGTGCGCTTCCCGACGACGGCGAACCACACCGCGACCCACCTCCTGCACGAGGCGCTGCGGACGGTGCTCGGGGACCACGTCCACCAGGCCGGCTCACAGGTCCGGCCCGACAAGCTGCGCTTCGACTTCACGCACCCGCAGGCGCTGACCGCCGAGGAGCGGGACTCGGTCGAGCGGCGCGTGAACGAGGCCGTGTTCGAGAACCACCCGGTCCGCACGTACATCGTCCCGAAAGCCGAAGCGGAGAAGCTCGGCGCGATGATGCTCTTCGGCGAGAAGTACGGCGACGAGGTCCGGGTCGTCGAGGTCGACGGCGTCTCGCGTGAGCTCTGCGGCGGGACGCACGTCCGCACGACCGCGGAGATCGGCCCGTTCGTGATTCTGTCCGAGGGCTCCGTCGGCTCCGGCGCGCGTCGCATCGAGGCGGTCACCGCCGGCGAGGCGTTCGCGCTGTTGCGCGCACGCGCGGACGAGGCGGACGAGCTTCGCGTCGAGCTCGAGCGCACGCGCAAGGAGGCCAAGAAGCCGGCGAAGCAGGCCGAGACCGACTTCGAGATCCGCTCGCGCGAGGACGACATCCTCGTCGTGGAGGCGCGGGGCGTGACGGGCGGCGACCTGCGCGACCTGTCCGACCGGATCCGCCGGCAGGAAGGCGCTGCCGCAGTGCTGCTCGGGTCGACCGACGACGGCCGCGCCTTTCTCGTTTTCAATCTCGACCAGGCACTCGCCGACAAGGGCGTCGACGCCGTCGAGCTCGTCCGCGACGCGGCGAAGCACATCGGCGGCGGGGGCGGTGGCCGGCCGACGCTGGCCGAGGCCGGCGGGAAGAATCCGGAAGCGCTCGGAGCGGCCCTGGAGGCGGCGAAGTCCGCCCTGCTCGCCAAGCTTTGAAGGTCTTGGCGCTCGACTACGGCTCCGCGCGGACCGGTGTTGCCGTGTCCGACCCCTCGGGGACGCTCGCCCGGCCGCTGTGCGTGGTCGAGCGAGCAGGCACCGCGGCCGGCCTCGCGCGACTTCGGGAGCTCGTCCAGGAAGAGGGCGCCGAGCGCGTCGTCGTCGGTCTCCCGCTGACCCTGCGTGGCACTCGCGGCGAGCAGGCTCGTGAAACCGAGGGCTTCGTCGAAAGCCTCCGCGCAGCGGTGGACATCCCGATCGAGACCTTCGACGAGCGGTTCACGACGACGCTGGCCGGCCCCGGCCCCGGCGACGACGCCCGCGCGGCCGCGCACCTGCTGTCGAGCTACCTCGAATGGTCGAGCCGCCAGAGCTGAACCGCCCGAGCCGGGAGCAGATCTACCGGCGCCGGGTGATCGCCCTCGTGCTGCTGACGGTTGCCGTCGCAGCCGCCATCTTTGCCGGCTGGGCAGCGCTCGAAGTGACCGGAGCTCTGCCGCGCCGCCGCCGACGACCACGGTAGAGCCTCCGAAGCAGCTACGGGTCACGCTGCCGGAGGGCCTGACCGTGAACCAGATGGCCGCGGCCGCCGACACGGCGAGCCTCCGCATCACCGCTGCGGGCTACCTCAGGCAGGCGCGGCTCCAGAAGCGTCCCGCCGGTTTCGGCAACCCGCGCTCGCCCGAGGGGTTCATGTTCCCGGACACGTACTTCGTCTTCGAGACCGACCCCGCCGCCGCGCTGGTCGAGAAGCAGCTCGAGAACTTCCGGGCCAAGTGGGCGAAGGTGGACATGACCTATGCGCGCTCGAAGAACCTGACCAACTACGACGTCCTGACGATCGCCTCGATGATCGAGAAGGAGGTCGTCGTCCCGCGCGAGCGCCGCCTCGTCGCGGCGGTGATCTACAACCGCCTCCACCAGCGGATGCCCCTCGGGATCGACGCCACCCTCCGCTACGGCCTCGACATCCCGCCGACCCAGGCGATCACGAAGATCCAGCTGGCCTCCGACACGCCGTACAACACGCGCAAGTTCCGTGGCCTGCCGCCGACCCCGATCGCGAACCCCGGCCTGGCCTCGATGCAGGCCGCAGCCCACCCGGCGAGGGTCGATTACCTCTACTTCGTCCGCAAGCCCGACTGCCACAGCCACTTCTTCACGGCCGATGTGAACGTGTTCCTCAACTACACGCGCAAAGGGCTCACCAACTGCTGACCGGGAAGACACGCCTCGTCGGCCTGATCGGGAACCCGGTCGCGCAGTCGCTTTCGCCGGCCATGCAGAACGCCGCCTTCGCCGCGCGCGGCCTCGACTGGGCCTACCTGCCGCTGCTCGTCGAGGACGGGCAGGTCGAGGACGCGATCCGGGGCCTCGTCGCGCTCGGCTTCGCGGGCGCGAACGTGACTACGCCGCACAAGGCCGAGGCAGCGCGCCTCACCGACACGGAGCTCGACTCGGTGAACACCCTGATCGTCCGCGACGGACGCGTCGAGGGCCATTCGACCGACACCGCGATTCTCGAGGGCCTGACCGCTGAGCAGCCGGTGATTCTCGGCAGCGGCGGCGCGGCGGCCGCATTTGCAGCGGATCTGCCGGAGGCGCGCGTCTTCTCGCGGCGCGGGGTCTGGCCCCCGGACGTGGCCGGTGCGGACCTGGTCGTCAATGCCACCTCCGAACGCGACGCTGTCCTCGTCCGACTCGCCGAAGGTCAGACCCTGATCGACCTCCCCTACCCGGAGACCGCGACCGGCCGGGCTGCGCGGGCGGCCGGGGCGACCGTCATCGACGGGCGCGAGGTGCTCGTCGCGCAGGGCGCCGCCGCGTTCGAGCTCTGGACCGGGATGCCGGCGCCCGTCGAGGTGATGCGCGCCGCCGTAGGCTTGAACTCATGAGTCTCGAGCTCGCCACCGCAGGGGAGTCCCACGGGCCGGCGCTGGTCGCGATCGTCAGCGGCCTGCCGGCGGGGCTGATGCTGGACAAGGCCGCGATCGACGACGATCTCCGCCGCCGCCAGCAGGGCTACGGACGCAGCCCGCGGCAGCAGATCGAGACCGACGAGGTCGAGGTCTTCGCCGGGCTACGGCACGGCCGGACGCTCGGCACGCCGCTCGCGCTCGTCGTTCGCAACCGCGACCACAAGAACTGGACGTGGGGGATGAGCCCGTGGCCGCCGGAGGGCCCGCCCACCGGGAAGGGCAAGGAGGCGGTGACGCTGCCGCGGCCCGGGCACGCGGATCTCGCGGGCGTGCTCAAGTACGGCCTCGCCGACGTGCGCGACGCGCTCGAGCGGGCGAGCGCCCGTCATACCGCCGCCATCGTCGCCGCGGGCGCGGTCGCCAAGGCGCTCCTGAAGGAGATCGGGATCGAGGTCCAGGGCGCCGTGCTCGGCGACGATCTCGAGCAGCGCGTCGACGAGGCGCGCCAGGCGCGCGACACGATCGGCGGCCGCGTCGAGGTGCGCGCCGGAGGCGTGCCGCCCGGGCTCGGCTCCTATGCGTCGCGCGAGACCCGCCTCGACGCCCGGCTCGCCGCCGCGGTGATGGGAATCCAGGCGGTGAAAGGGGTGGAGATCGGCGACGGCTTCGCGCTCGCCGGCCTGCGCGGCTCCGAGGCGCACGACGAGATCCATCGCGACGCGGACGGCTTGTACCGCGAGACGAACCGCGCCGGCGGGATCGAGGCGGGCATCTCGAACGGCGAGGAGATCGTCGTCCGCGCTCGGCATGAAGCCGTTGCCGACGCTGATGAAGCCGCTCCGGTCGGTCGATCTCGACACCGGCGAGCCCGCAGAGGCGCTCGTCGAGCGCAGCGACACCGCCGCGATCGAGGCGCTTGCCGTCGTCGCCGAGGCGGCGGTCGCGTTCGAGCTCGCGCGGGCGGCCCGGGAGAAGTTCGGCGGCGACGCACTCGGCGACTTCGTCGGCGCGTACAACGCCTACCGCGAGCGGATCGATTGGCAACCGCGCTAGGCCGCCACGTCGCCCTCGTCGGCTTCATGGGCGCGGGCAAGACGACCTTCGGGATCGAGCTCGCACACCGTCTCGGGCGCGAGTTCGTCGACCTCGACCGCGAGCTCGAGGGCAAGCTGAACGAGACGATCCCGGAGATCTTCGCGAGGCGCGGCGAGCTCGAGTTCCGTGTCCTCGAGCAGGCGACGGCGGTTGACAGGCTCGCGCGTGGGAAGCCCGCCGTGGTCGCGCTCGGCGGCGGCGCGGTCACGAGCGCCGGAATCCGCAAGGCGCTGCGGGAGCACGCGCTGACGATCCACGTCGAGGTCGACGCCGGGGCCGCGTGGGAGCGCGTGCGGTGGAGCAACCGCCCGCTCGCGAAGGAAGAAGAGTCGTTCCGCGCGCTCTACGACGAGCGCATGCCGCTCTACCGGGAGGTCGCCGACGCCGCCGCCCAGGACGTCGACGACATGCTGCTGGGCGCCGCCGGCATCCACGTCGAGATCGGGGCGATCGAGCTGCTCGGCGAGCTGATGCCCGGCGAGGGACAGGTCGCGCTCGTCGCCGATGCGCACGTCGCCGGAATCTACGGCCCGAGCGTCCAGCCCGAGCTCGGCCGCCGGCTCTCGACGACGCACGAGATCGGGAGCAAGTCGGCCGAAGAGCTCACCTCGCTCTGGCGGTCGCTGCGCCTTGAGCGCAGCGGGGTGATCGTCGGCCTCGGCGGCGGGACGACCACCGATCTCGCCGGGTTCGCGGCAGCGACGTACATGCGCGGGATCGACTGGGTCGCGGTGCCGACGAGCCTCGTCGGCCAGGTCGATGCCGCGATCGGGGGGAAGACCGCGATCGACCTCCCAGAGGCGAAGAACCTCGTCGGCGCGTTCCACTGGCCGGCGCGGACCGTGATCGACCCGGCGCTGCTCGCGACGCTGCCCGAGGACGAGCGCCGCAACGGGCTCGCCGAGGTCGTGAAGACGGGCCTACTCGCCGGGGAGCGCCTCTGGGAGCTGCCCGACAAAGAGCTCGTGCGGAGGTGTGCCGCGTACAAGGCTGCCCTCTGCCTGCGCGACCCCCACGACCGCGGGCCACGACACGCGCTCAACCTCGGCCACACGTTCGCGCACGCGCTCGAGGCGGCGTCGGGGTACGCGCTTCCGCACGGACAGGCGGTGGCGCTCGGCCTCCAGGCGGCGCTTCGGCTCTCCGGCCGCGACACGGCGCCGGTCGACGAGGCGCTGGCGCCGGAGCCGGTGCGGGTCGACCGCGAGCGCGCCTGGGAGGCGCTGCTCCGCGACAAGAAGGGCCGCCTGAGGATCGTCCTGCTCGACGATGACGGTGCGCGCGAGGAGGAGCTTGCGGAGGCCGACGTGCGGGCGGCGCTCGACGGGCTCATCGCGGAGTAAGGTGCCGCGGTGCAGGTCGACGTCCTGAACGGAGCGAACCTCGACATCGTCGGGCGGCGCGACCCCGCGCTGTACGGCGGCCTGACGATCTCCGAGCTCGAGACGCGCATTTACGAGTGGGCGGCGAATCTCGGTCTCCGGGTGCGCTGCCGGCACACGAATCACGAGGGGCAGTTCATCGAGTGGTGCCACGATGCGCTCGACTCGGCGGACGGCGTGATCGTCAATCCGGGGGCGTGGACGCACTACAGCTACGCGATCCGCGACGCGGTCGATCTGCTCGAAGTGCCGGTCGTCGAGGTGCATCTCTCGAACATCGAGGAGCGCGAGGAGTGGCGCCGGCACTCGGTGATCGCCGACCTCATGGCCAGGCGGGTGATCGGCAAGGGCCCGGAGGGCTACCGCGAGGCACTCGAGTTCCTGGCCGCACCGGCGCGATGAACGAGGGCCGGATCGACCGCGTCCGCGCCGAGATCGAAGCGCCGCTGCTCGTCTCCAACGCAGTCGACGTCCTCTACCTGACCGGGCTGCACTCGTCGAACGCGGCGCTCCTGGTCGAGCCGGACGGCGCCCGGCTGTTCACGGACTTCCGGTACATGCAGAAGGCCTCCGAGCTCGGGATCGAGGCGGTCGTGGTGCCCCGCGACATCTACTCGGGGCTCGGCGAGCACGTCGGCGGCCGGGTCGAGTTCCAGGCGGAGTCGCTGACCTACGCCCACTACGCGACGCTCGAGGCGGCCGGCCTCGAGCTCGTCCCGCGACAGGAGCTGATGGTCGGGATCCGCGGGGTCAAGGAAGACGCCGAGTTGGAGGCGATCAGCCGGGCCACCGCGATCACCAACGAGTGCTTCGAGCGGCTCGCCGAGCAGACCTTTGTCGGCCGTACGGAGAAGGACCTCGCCTGGTGGTTCGAGTCGCTGATGCACGAGCTCGGGGCGGACGAGGCCGCATTCCCGGTGATCGTCGGGGCGGGCCCGGGCGGCGCGCAGCCGCACGCCAGCACGAGCGACCGGCTGATCGAGCGGGGCCAGACGGTCGTCGTCGACGCGGCGGCCAAGCTCGGCGACTACTGCTCGGACTGCACGCGCACGTTCTCGACCGGCGACCTGCCGGACGATCTGGCGCGCTCGTACGACGTCTGCCTGCGCGCGCAGCTGGCGGCGCTCGAGGCGGTGCGCCCTGGGGCCGGCGGCCGGGAGGTCGACGCCGTCGCACGTGACCTGATCTCCGCCGAAGGCCTCGGCGACCTCTTCGGCCACGGGCTGGGCCACGGCCTCGGGCTCGAGGTGCACGAGCTGCCACGCCTGCGCCCCGAGAGCGAGGATGTGCTGCGTGCCAACGGCGTCTGCACGGTCGAGCCCGGGATCTACCACCCGGGCCTGGGCGGAATCAGGATCGAGGACCTCGTGATCGTCGACGCGGACGGCCCGCAGGTGCTGACGACTTTCACCAAGGAGCTGGTCGAGGTCGGCTAGCTACACTGCCCCGCCGATGGCCGATGTCGTCAACACCAACCAGTTCAAGAACGGCATGCACATCGAGGTCGAGGGAGCGCCCTGGCGCATCGTCGAGTTCCAACACGTCAAGCCCGGCAAGGGCGGGGCGTTCGTGCGCACGAAACTGAAGGCGCTCGAGTCCGGCGCCGTCGTCGACAAGACCTTCCGGGCGGGCGAGAAGTTCAACCGCGTCCACACGGAGGTCAAGAACGTCCAGTACCTCTATGACGCGGGCGACGAGGTCATCTTCATGGACGAGGAGACCTACGAGCAGATGCACCTCCCGCGCCCGTCCGTCGAGGACGCGCTCGACTTCCTGGAGCCGTCCAGCACTGTCCAGCTGCTGATGGTCGACCGCAAGCCCGCGGGCGTGCAGCTGCCGGCCTCCGTCGAGCTTGCGGTCGCGGAGACCGAGCCCGGCGTCCGCGGTGACACGGTCTCGAACGTGACGAAGGCGGCCAAGCTCGAGACTGGCGCGGTCGTGCAGGTTCCGCTGTTCGTGAACGTGGGCGACCGGATCAAGGTCGACCCGCGCGAGAAGCGCTACATCTCCAGGGCCTGACAGATCGGCCTCCTGCAGGCGATTCGGTCGTCTCGGATTCGCCGAGATCGGCTCACCAATTCTCGAATTGACAACGGGCCTGCCATGGCTCACGATCGCCCGCGTCAAATGGTGAGCGGCGCCGCGATCGCCGTCACCAAGGAAGGGGGAGAGTATGAGACGGGTCACGCTTGCTCTGGCGGGGGCTTTCTGCGTGGTGGTCTCGCTGGTCGTCGCTCAGGGTGTGGGAGCGGCCGCCGCGACCACCTGTACGGGCGTCTTCACCGGGACGGCGGGCGATCTGATCGTTCCCGCAGGCACGCTGTGCGACGTCAGCGGGGCGACGATCAGCCACGACATCAACGTGCAGGCCAACGCGTCCCTGTTCATCGCCAACTCGACGGTCGGGCACGACATCAGCGGCAACAAGGCTGGCGAGATCGTGACCGGCCGGACCACCTCCGGCGAGGTCGGGCCGGTCAAGGTGGACCACGACGTAACCAACAACGGCGCGGCCGCCTCGGCACCGGGTGACTTCCCGAGAGCCAACTCCGTATGCTCGACGACGATCGGCCATGACCTCAGCATCACCGGGACGGTCAACGACACGGTGATCGTGGTCGGCGACGTCGGTCCAGAGACCTCGTCTTGTTCCTTCGTCGGGCTCGGGCCGAACTCGGTCGGCCATGACGTCGTCGTGACCGGCAATCAGGTTCTCGGTCTGTTCGGCTTCAACTCGATCGACGTCGGCAACAACAGCATCAGCCACGACCTCGACGTCAAGAACAACACGGCCGCAAGCATCGACGTCTCCGACAACACCGTCGGCCACGACGCCAACTGCTCGGCGAACACGCCACCGCCTGGCCCAGACGGGGCCGAGGACGGCCCCAACCACGCAGGTCACAAAAACACCTGCGGCTGACAGAACGAAACGGATCGAGGGGGTGCGTGCATGACCGCCCCCTCGATCGTTTTCCGAGGGCTTGCGGGAGCGCTACATCAGCCGCGCGTAGCTAGGCGCCCGCAGCGCCGACGGTCACGTTCAGCTCGAACGTGCGGTTCACGGCGCTCCCCGCCTTGCGGTAATTGAGCTTCAGGGCCGACTTTCCCTGCCGGATCGCCTTGAAGAGCATGACCTGCACGCCGCCGTAGCCGACGACCGTGGAGGGGCGGGCTCCCGCGACATAGGCGGCCGAGTCGGGCCGCAGGATCTGCCGGTTGACCGCCGCCACCCGCCAGGCGTAGCCGCTCGAGGCGGGCTGTGCGGAGAGCGAGACGACGATCACGTCGCCGACGTCGATCTTCACGTCCTCGCCGTTCTTGTTCCCGCCGACGCCGATAATGCGGGTCGCGGCGGCGGAGCCGACGAGCACGAAGAAGATGGAAGCAGCGACCAGGGCGAGGCGCACGACGCACGACACCTTAGCGACCGCCGATAGGCTCCGCGCTAGATGCCGGCGCTCGTCGACACCACCATCCGGCTGCTCGGCCAGGAGCCGCTGGCGGGCGTCATGCCGACCGCCGAGCAGCTGCGTCTTGCCGACATCCTCGACTCTGCCGGGTTTGCCTACCTCGAGGTCTCGGGCGGCGGTTGCTTCGACTCCGCGGTCAAGCGTGGCGTCGAGAGCCCATGGGAGCGGATCCGCGCGCTCCGCGCCCGAACAAAGACGCCGCTTGCGCTCGCCCTCCGCGGCCGCTTCCTGGTCGGCTCGCGGCCGGTCGGGACGGACTTCGTCCGCCGGTTCGTCGAGTCCGCGGCGGAGAGTGGGATCGACGTCTTCCGTCTGCACGACCCGCTGAACGACGTCTCCAATCTCCGCGAGGCCAGCGAGGCGATCACCGCCGCCGAGCGCGAGTTCGACGCGGGGCTCGTCTACAGCCCCGGCCCCTCGGGCGAGACCGAGGCACTCGTCACGCAGGCCCGCCGCCTCCCCGAGCTCGGCGCCGCACGGGTCCTGATCCACGACCCTTCCGGCTCACTCGAGCCGCACCGCGTGCGCGAGCTCGTCGAGGGCGTGCGCGAGGCGAGCGGCCTGCCGGTCGGGCTCTACTGCCAGGGCGCCGGCGGCTCTGCGCTCGCCGCGGGAATCGAGGCCGCGCGCGCCGGCGCGGATCTGATCGCCGCCGCGGTCTACCCGGTCGCGCTCGTCCTCCACCGCGCTTCGGGTGAGTCGCTCGCGGACGCGCTCGACGGCCTGGGCCTGGGCACCGGCGTCGACGTCGCCGCGCTCTGGCGCGCCTCCGACCTCGTCGACGAGCACATCAGCGACCAGCCGGTGACGCCGCTCGCCCCGCGGATCGCGACCCGCGCAGCGCAGCACCATCTGCCTGCGGGCCTGATCGCAGCGCTCGACGTCCATCTGCGCGCGCAGTCCGCCGGTGACCGACTGGACGAGGTGATCGAGGAGCTCGCCCGGATCCGAGAGGACGCCGGCCGCCCGCCACTGGCCGCGCCGATCGGCCAGGTGCTCGCCTCCCAGGCTCTCCTGCACGTGCTCTCCGCCGAGCGCTATCAGACCGTCGTCGACGAGCTGCGCGACCTCCTCGCCGGACGCTACGGCGAGCCGCCGGGAGAGATCTCCGCGCAGGTGCGACGCGCGGTCGAGCTCACCTCCGACGGGCAGCCGCCGACCCCCGAGATGCCCGACCTCGCCGAGCTCCGCGAGCAGTACGCGGGCATCGCTGCGAGCGAGGAGGAGCTCCTCCTGCTCGCCCTCTTCGGTGATGAGGCGCAGCCGCTCCTGGAGACGATTCGCGGACGCGGCCGCAGCGACTCGCTCGAGGGCGGCGGCGTGGACGCGCCGCGCGCCGAGCGGATCCGCGAGATCGTCCGGATCGTCCAGGAGTCCGGCGTCGGCGAGGTGACGATCGAGGACGCGGGCCTGCGCGTGACCGTGCGCCGGACGTCCGACACCGTCCCGGTGCCCGTCGAGGCGGCTTCATCGCCGGCGGTCGAGGAGGAGCTGACCTCCGCGGCCGCGCCGGCAGCGCCGCCGGTCGACCCCGGTGTGATGCGGGTCGAGGCGCCGATGGTCGGCACCTTCTACCGGGCCCCGTCGCCCGGCTCGCCGCCGTTCGTCGAGGAGGGCGACGCCGTTGCGATCGGCCAGACGCTCTGCATCCTCGAGGCGATGAAGCTGATGAACGAGGTCAAGGCCGAGCAGGAGGGGATCGTCCGCCGGATCGCCCCGCAGAACGCCCAGCCGGTCGAGTACGGCGAGCTCCTGTTCGAGCTCGAGCCGGTCAACGGCCGCCCTCCAGGCCTCTAGCGAATGTTCAGCCGCGTCCTGGTCGCGAACCGCGGCGAGATCGCCGTCCGGGTGATCCGCGCCCTGCGGGAGCTCGGGATCGAGGCGGTCGCGGTCTACTCGACCGCGGACAAGGATGCCGCGCACGTCCGCCTGGCCGACCGCGCGGTCTGCATCGGCCCGCCGTCACCTGCGGAGAGCTACCTGAACATCGCGTCCGTCGTGGCCGCCGCGAACACGACCGGCTGCGACGCCGTTCATCCAGGCTACGGCTTCCTGGCCGAGCGGCCGGCCTTCGTCGAGGCCTGCGTGGACAACGACCTGGTCTTCATCGGGCCGGACGCGAAGGTGATGGCGCAGATGGGCGACAAGGTCGAGGCGAAGGCGGCGATGCGCGCGGCCGGCGTGCCGCTGGTGCCGGGGACAGAGCAGGCGACCACGCTCGACCAGGCGACGAAGCTCGCGCCCGGCCTCGGCTTCCCCGTCCTCCTCAAGGCCGCTGCAGGGGGCGGAGGCCGCGGGATGCGCCTCGTCGCCTCTGCCGACGAGCTGGAGGACGCCTACGCGACCGCCTCGGGCGAGGCGCAGGCGGCGTTCGGCGACGGGAGCATCTACCTGGAAAAGGCCGTCGTCCCCGCACGGCACGTCGAGATCCAGGTGCTCGCCGACGGCAAGGGCGGCGTGCTCACGCTCGGCGAGCGCGAGTGCTCGATCCAGCGCCGCCACCAGAAGCTGATCGAGGAATCGCCCTCGGCCGCGCTCACGCCGGAGACGGCGCGAGGAGATGGAGACCGCCGCCGAGCGCGCCTGCCTCGCGACCGGCTACACGAACGCCGGCACGCTCGAGTTCCTGCTCGGCCCGGACGGCGGCTTCTACTTCATCGAGCTGAACGCGCGCCTCCAGGTCGAGCATCCGGTCAGCGAGCTCGTCACGGGGGTCGACATCGTCCACGAGCAGCTGCGGGTCGCGGCCGGGCGAGCCCCTGCGCCTGACCGGACGGGCAGCCCGCCAGGGACACGCCATCGAGGTGCGGATCAACGCGGAGGACCCCGCCAACGGCTTCGCACCGTCACCGGGCCGAATCGAACGGCTGCGCATTCCCGGCGGGCCCGGCGTGCGGATGGACACCCACGTCGAGGCCGGCGCGTCGATCCCGCCGAACTACGACTCGCTGATCGCGAAGCTCTGCGTCTGGGACGAGGACCGGCCGGCTGCGATCGCGCGGGCGCTCCGCGCACTCGGCGAGCTCGAGGTCGAGGGAATCGCGACAACGCGCGACTTCGCGATTCAGGTGCTGCGCACGCGAGGCGTTCGTCAGTGGCGACTACAACACGTCGTTCATCGACGAGCATGGCGCTCTCACGTAAGGCCGGGCGCCGCACGGCGCTCTTCCTCCTCTACCAGTGGGACCTGACCGGGCAGCCGCTCGGGACGAGCTACGAGGGCGAGATCGACGATTTCGCACGCGACCTCGCCGAGGCGTCGTGGAGCGGGCGCCCGATCTCGACGCGCGGATCAGCTCGGTCTCCGGCGACTGGCCGGCGAAGCAGCTCGGCACGCTGGAACGGAACATCCTCCGCATCGGCGTCTACGAGCTCGAGCAAGGTACGGTCCCGGTCGAGGTGGCGATCGACGAGGCGGTCTCTCTGGCAAAGCGCTACGCGTCCGAGGACGCGGGCCGGCTCGTGAACGGCGTGCTCGGGGCCCTGGCCAGACAGTGAGCGAGATGGACATCGAGGCGCAGATCGACCGGCTGGAGCAGCTGCGCCAGAAGCTCGAGGGCTGCGAGTCCCTGGAGGAGGCGGTCGATCTCCTGGGCGAGTTCGACGCCGCCGCCAAGGAGCTGATCGACGCGATCGACCGGGCGAAGCGGGAGTCCGATGCACACTCCTGACGAGCTGAAGGCGCTCGTCGACGAGGCGCTCGACCGTCACGAGCTCTGGCCCTCGCTGCACGGCCAGCGTGAGTCGGCGCGCTACGGGCTGGTCGAGATGGGCGGGAAGCGGATCCGGCCGGTGATCTCGCTCGCCGTCGGCGAGGCGCTCGAGGCATCGCCGGAGCAGGTGATGCCCGCCGCACTGGCGCTCGAGATCGTGCACAACTTCTCGCTCGTCCACGACGACCTGCCCTCGCTCGACAACGACAGCGAGCGGCGCGGAAAACCGAGCGTGTGGGCGGCATACGGCGAGGGCAAGGCGGTGCTCGCCGGAGACGCGCTGCTCGCGGAGGCGTTCCGGCTTGCCGCGGGCTACCCGACCGCAGACGTCGTGCGTGAGCTCGCGCACGCGACGCTCGGGATGATCGGCGGCCAGTACCTCGACACGATGGAGCGGGACACCGCCGACCTCGAGCAGGTGCACCGCCTGAAGACGGGCTGTCTGTTCTACGCGTCTGTGGCGATGCCGCTCTGGGCCGCCGGCCTGCCGGAGGACGAGCAGGGCCCGTGGCGGGACTTCGGCGACGAGCTCGGGCTCCTCTTCCAGATCGTGGACGACATCCTCGACCAGGACGGCTACGTGCTGACGAAGGGCGAGGAGGGGGCGCGTGAGCTCGCCGACCGCGCAGGCGAGCGGGCGCTCGCGATGCTGCTCGAGATCCCCGTGGACACCTCGGTGCTGACCGAGATCGTCAACGGCCTCGTCGTCCGTACGGCATAGCCGTGAGTAAGAAGCGCCTCGACGTCCTGCTCGTCGAGCGTGGGCTGGCGGAGAGCCGCGCGCAGGCTCAGGCGCTCGTCCTCGCCGGACTCGTGCCGGGGCACTCGAAGGCCGGCGAGCAGCTGGACGAGGACGTCGAGCTCGCGGTCACGGAGGCGGCACGGTACGTCTCGCGCGGCGGCGAGAAGCTCGCGAATGCCCTCGACGCGACCGGGGTCGATCCCAGGGGCCTCGACTGTCTCGACGTCGGAGCTTCCACGGGCGGCTTCACCGACGTGCTCCTACAGCGCGGCGCCGCCCGCGTCATCGCGCTCGATGTCGGCTACGGGCAACTGCACCCGCGCCTGCGTGACGATCCCCGCACGACCGTCCTGGAGCGCACGAATGCGCGTGAGCTCGAGGAGCTGCCGTACGCGCCGCAGCTCGTCGTTTGCGACGTCTCGTTCATCTCCGTGCGCACGGCGCTGCCGCCGGCCCTCCGGCTCGCCGCCGAGGGCTGGCAGGCGCTCGTGCTCGTCAAGCCGCAGTTCGAGGCCGGCCGGGGGGAGGTCGGCAAGGGCGGCGTCGTCAAATCGAACGAAACGCGCGCGAGAGTGTTGCGAGAGGTGGCGCAGGCGGCCCTGGATTGGGATGCGGAGACGGTCGCCGTCGTAGACTCGGGTCTGCCCGGACCGAAAGGAAACCGTGAGTTCTTCCTCCACCTCGTCAACGCCCCGGGAGCCGAGCTCCCCACCGAGCTCGACCGCTGGATCGATGCCGCTGTCGGCTGAGCCCGTCCGCCGGATCGCGGTCGTCAGCCGCCCCGACGTGGAGGCGGGCGCGCACGCACGGCTCGAGGCGATCGCCCGGGGCTCAGGCGTCGAGGTCGTCGAGGAGGATGCGGAGCTTGCGGTCGTGCTGGGCGGGGACGGGACGATGCTGCGCGCGCTGCACCAGTTCCTGGACGCGCCGGTGCCGGTGATCGGAGTCAACTTCGGCCGGGTCGGCTTCCTCTCGGCGATGACCCCGGAGACGATGGAGGAGGGGCTGGCGCGAGCGTTCGCGGGCGAGCGCCGCGTCGTCGAGCTTCCGACCCTGGACGTCGTCATGGACGGGATCGAGTCGGTCGCGATCAACGACGTCGTCTGCGCGACGTCGGCGATCGGTCGCATGGTCGAGCTGGCCTGGGCGGTCGGCGGCGAGGACCTCGGCGTCCAGCCGTGCGACGGCGTGATCTGCGCGACCTCGACCGGCTCCACCGCCTACAACCTGTCGAGCGGCGGGCCGGTTCTCGTCTGGGGGCTCGACGCGATGGCGGTCACGTTCGTGTCGCCACACTCGCTGCACGCGCGGCCGCTCGTGGTGCCGCGCGGGCTCGAGCTGACGGTGCGCAACGTCACCGACCGCCAGCCTGCGAAGCTGATCGCCGACGGCCGGGCGCTCGGAGAGCTCGGCGCGGACGGGACGGCGATCGTCCGGCTCGGCGAGCACCGCGCGCTGCTGGCGCTGCTGCCGGAGATGACGTTCTTCCATCGCTACCGCGAGACGTTTGCTTCGTAGCCTCCGCATCGAGAACCTGGTCCTCATCCGCGAGGCCGAGCTCGGCTTCGGGCCCGGCCTGAACGTGATCACCGGGGAGACCGGCGCCGGGAAGACGATCCTTGCGCAGGCGATTGGTCTCCTGCTCGGGGCGAAGGGCGATGCCGCCCAGGTTGGCCCGGGGGGATCGGACTCGTACGTCGAGGCGGAGTTCGATCTGCCGGCCGGCCTGCTCGAGGAGGAAGCCTTCGAGTCGTTGCTGGAGCTGCGGCCCGAGGACGAAGAGGGCGTCGTCCTGGCGCGGCGGATCGGGTCCCAGGGCCGCACGCGCGCGTACGCGTGGGGGCGGAGCGCCGCCCGCGAGGACGTCGCGGCGCTGGGCGAACGGCTGCTCGCGATGTCGGGCCAGTTCGAGCAGCGGCGGCTCGCGCGTCCCTCGTACCAGCTCGCGGTGCTGGACGCGTTCTGCGGCGACGAACAGCTGCGACGCCGTGCGGAGACCCGGCGCGCCTGGCGTGAGCTCGCGGCCGCGCGCAAGCGGCACGAGGAGCTGACACAGGGCGCGGCTGCGGCCGAGGCGCGCCTGGCCGAGCTGCGGGCGCTGGTCGAGGACACGCTCGACCTGGAGGCCGGGTACGAGGACTCGCTCCGAGAAGAGCGGGAGCGGCTGCGGCACCTGACCGAGCTCGTGGAGGGAGCGTCGTCCGCAGCCGAGGCGCTCGACCCGGACGACGGCGAGGGGGCCGCCGGCCTGACCGCGGCCGCAGAACGCTCGCTGGCGCCGGTCGAGCGGCTGGCGCCCGAGCTCCAGAAGGCGGCAGACGAGCTCCGGGATGCCGAGCTGCGGCTGCGAGAGGCGGCGAGCGCACTGCGCTCCTTCCTCAGCGCCCTGGAAGCGGACCCTCGCCGGCTGGAGCAGGTCGAGGGCGAGCTCGACCGGATCGCCGAGGCGCGCCGGCGGTACCGCTGCGCCTCCTACGAGGAGCTGCTCGCCCGTGCCGCGGAGGCGCGTGCCGAGCTCGAGGCCCTGGAGGAGGGTGCCGACCCGGCCGCGGCCGCCGCGGAGGCGCTGACGCAGGCGGAGGGCCGCGTCGCGGAGCTCTCCAGCGCGCTCCACGAGGCCCGCGCTGCAGCGGCCGACCGGTTCGCGGAGGCCGTCGCGGCCGAGCTGACCGGGATGGGCATGGGCGACGGCGAGTTCCGCGTGGAGCTCCGCGATCGCGACCCGGGCGCCACGGGCACCGATGAGGCGACCTTCCTGATCCGCCCGAACGCAGGCCTGCCGTTCGCGCCGGTCGCCGAGACCGCGTCGGGCGGCGAGCTCTCCCGCGTCGCGCTCGCGATCGCGGCGGTCGGCGGCGGCGAGACGATGGTCTTCGACGAGATCGACGCCGGGATCGGCGGCCAGACCGCACACGGCGTCGCGGACACGCTCGCGCGCCTTGCCGAGCGGGCTCAGGTGGTGACGATCACGCACCTGCCGCAGATCGCCAGCCGCGCCGAGCGGCACTTCCGCGTCGAGAAGATTCCGGGCGATCCGACGCACACGCGCATCCAGGAACTGTCGGATATGCAGCGCAAAGACGAGATCGAGCGTATGCTCGGCGGCCGCGAGTTCCTTTCGACGCTCGAGCAATGAGCACCCTGATCGAATTCACCGGCCCCGTGAAACTCGACCGGCGCACGAAGCGGCTCGTCCACCGGCTGGGCGAGGACGACGTCGCAGTCGTCGACCACACCGACCTCGATCGCGTGACCGCCGAGGAGCTGCTCGAGACCGGCGTGCGCGTCGTCGTGAACGTCTCGGAGTCGCTCTCCGGGAAGTTCCCGAACCCCGGGCCGCTGCTGCTCGTCCGCGGCGGGGTGACGCTGATCGACGCCCCGGGCGCGCCGCTCTTCGACGAGGTCTCCGAGGGCGAGCCGCTCACCGTCCGCGGCGCGAGCGTCTTCCGCAACGGCACGTGCCTCGCACGCGGCCAGGCGCGCGAGGAGCGTGAGCTCGAGCGGGCGCTCGCGGAGCAGCGCAGCCGCGTGACCGAGTCGCTCTCCGAGTTCGCCGAGAACACGCTCCAGCACCTGAAGGCCGAAGGGAGCCTCCTCAGCGAGGGGATCGACTTCCCGCCGCTGCAGACGCGGTTCCGCGACCGCCACGCGCTCGTCGTCGCGCGCGGGCCCGGCCACAAGCGCGACCTGCGGATCGTGCGGCCGTACATCCGCGACTTCAAGCCGGTGCTGATCGGCGTCGACGGCGGCGCCGACGCGCTGATCGAGGCGGGCTACAAGCCGGACGTGATCGTGGGCGACATGGACTCCGTCTCCGACTCGCCCTGCAGACGGGCGCCGAGGTGCTCGTGCACGGGTACCACGGCAACGGGAACGCCCCCGGGGCGGCGCGGATGGAGTCGCTCGGCGTCCCGTACCAGGTCGTGCCCTCGATGGGGATCAGCGAGGACCTGGCGCTCCTGCTCGCGCTACGAGAAGGGCGCGGAGCTGATCGTCGCCGTCGGGACGCACTTCAACCTGATCGAGTTCCTGGAGCGGAACCGCGCAGGGATGTCCTCGACGTTCCTGACCCGGCTGCGGGTGGGGGAGATCCTCGTCGACGCGAAAGGCGTGTCGCGGCTCGTCTCGCGTCGCGTCGGCCTGTGGCCGCTCGCGATGCTCGGGCTCGCCGGCCTCGGCGCGATCGTCGTCGCCGTCGTCCTCTCGCCCGGGGTTCACCACCTGATCGAGCTGATCGTGCTGCGCATCCGCGACTGGCTCGGCCTCGGGTAGACGCGATGAGGATGCAGGCCTCGCGCGAGCTGCTCGCCGCGCGGCCCGACGTCTGGGCCTTCCTCGCCGAGCCGCACCACCTGGCGGACTGGTGGCCCGGCATCTCCGGCGTGACGCCCGATCGCCGCGGCTCGGCCGCCGGCGCCCGCTGGGAGATCGTCGCCTCGAACGAGCCCACGCTGCTCCGCAGGCCCGCGCGGCGGGAACCCTCGTCGTCACCGCCGCCGACCCGCCCGCCTGTTCGCCTTCCAGCTCGTCGGCGAGAAGCTGGACGTCCGGGTCGACCTGGAGGCGACCGCCGCGGATCGCACGCTCGCGACGGTCACGATCGAAGGCCCCTGGCTGATCACGTACCGCCGCTCGCTCGCGCGCCGCGCGGTCGCTCGGCTGTACGCCCTCTGCCAGACGGCTGCGACACTCTGAGCCGTGTTCGACCTTCGTTACCACGTCGCTTCGCTCGTCGCCGTCTTCCTGGCCCTGATCATCGGGATCCTCGTCGGCGTCGGCATCTCCGGGAAGGGCTTCGTCAGCGACAGCGAGCGCTCGCTCCTGAACGAGCGGATCGCCGACCTGAAGAACCGCCTCGACTCTGCGACGACGCGGAGCAACGACCTCGCGCGCGCCCAGCGCGCGGCGCAGACCTTCGTCGCCGACGTCTACCCGGCCGTGATGGACGGCCGGATGCTCGGCAGCCGGGTCGGCCTCGTCTTCGCCGGCCCGACCGACGGCCGCGTCCGCAGCCTCGTCGAGCAGTCGCTCGCCGACGCGAGCGGCGACGCGCCGGTCCGCATGCGCGCGCTGAAGCTGCCGATCGACCTACCGTCGCTTCGGCGTGCCCTCGCGCGCGCGGCCTGCGCTTGCGGCGCTGGCGACGGAGCGGCGGATCGGCGACCTCGGCAAGCGACTCGGGCACGACTTCGCGGCCGGCGGCGACAGCCCGGCGTGGAAGGTCGCTCGTCGCCGCAGCTCGTCGAGGAGCAGTCCGGGAACGATGCGCCGCCGCTCGACGGGGTCGTCGTCTCTCGGAGCGTGCCCGCCCAGTCGGGGGTGACCGCGAGGTTCCTCGCCGGGTTCTACTCCGGCCTGGCGTCCGCCGGCATACCCGCGGTGGGTGCGGAGCGGCTGCGGGCCAAGGACTCGGCGATCGACGCGTTCTCGCGCGAGAACCTCTCGACGGTGGACGACCTCGACACCGAGGCGGGACGGCTCGCGCTCGTGCTGCTGCTCTCGGGCGCGTCCCCGGGGAGCTACGGCGTCAAGAAGACCGCGGACGACGGCGTCCTGCCCGCGATCCCCACCGCCGCAGGTGGATAGCTTCAGCATCCTCGTTGCCGCGCGTGACGAGGAGGAGCGGATCGGCGGCCACGGTCGCGGCGCTGCGCGAGGCGTTTCCGGACGCGGAGGTGATCGTCGCCGACGACGGGTCGCGCGACGGGACCGCACGCAGCCGCCGAGCGCGCCGGCGCGCGTGTCGTCTCGCTCCCGCGCAGGGGAAAAGGCCAGGCACTCGCGTGCGCAGAGCGGGAGGCTCCGCCCGGAGGCCTCCTGCTCTGCGACGCCGATCTCACGGGAGATCTGCGGCCGCTCCTCGAGGCGGACGCCGACCTCGCCGTGGCCGCGTTCGCCGAACGCCAGGGCGGCGGCTTCGGGATCGTCAAGCGCACCGCGCGCGAGCTCCTGCGCCTGGCGGCCGGTCGCGAGCTGCGCGAGCCGCTCTCCGGCCAGCGCGCGCTCTCGCCGCGAGCGCGTGAGCGCTGCTTCCCGACGGCCGCAGGCTTCGGCTGCGAGGCCCGCATGACCCTGGATGCGCTCCAGGCCGGGCTCGACGGTCGAAGAGATCGAGCTGCCGCTCCGCCACCGGGCGACCGGTCGCGACGTCGCCGGCTTCGCTGCACCGCGCCCGCCAGCTCCGCGACCTGCTGCTCGCCTTCGGCCCGCTCGCCGAGAACCACCGGGGCCTGCGCCTCCCGCTCGTCGGCTGGGCGGTCGGCCTGCTCGAGCCGCGGGTCGCGCCGGTCGCGGCGATCGGCCTCGCCGACGACCTGCTCGCCGGCCCGGAGCGCGGGTTTGCCGGCCACCTGCGCGCGGGACGCACGACCGGCGTGCTCAAGCTCGTCGGGATCCCGCTGGTCGGCCTGTTGGCGACGCGGCGGCTCTCCGGCGCGCTCCTCGTCGGCCTCGCCGCGAACGCGCTCAACCAGCTCGACACGAAGCCGGGGCGGGCGCTGAAGGCGTACGCGCTGGCGGCGTTGCCTCTCCGGGCACCGCTTCTGCCCGCCGTCCTGCTCGCTCCCTACGATCTCCGCGAGATGGCGATGCTCGGGGACTCGGGGTCGAACGCGCTGGGGGCTCTGCTAGGCTTGAATTCCGTGGATCGGCTCACGGGTCGGAGCAGGTGGCTGGCGATCGGCGCGCTGGCCGGCCTCAACCTCCTCGGCGAAATGCGCTCCCTCGGTGAGCTGATCGAGCGGACGCCGGTCCTGCGCGACCTCGACCGCCTCGGGAGGCAGCCATAGACGGACGGCCCACCAAGTACGTCTTCGTCACCGGCGGCGTCGTTTCGTCGCTCGGCAAGGGCATCACCGCCGCCTCGCTCGGCCGGCTGCTGAAGGCGCGCGGCCTGAAGGTGCAGGTCCAGAAGTTCGACCCGTACATCAACGTCGACCCGGGGACGATGAGCCCGTTCCAGCACGGCGAGGTCTTCGTCACCGAGGACGGCGCCGAGACCGATCTCGACATCGGCCACTACGAGCGCTTCATCGACGAGAACCTCTCGCGGACGGCGAACCACACGCCGGGCGGGATCTGGTACTCGGTCCTCCGCAAGGAGCGCAGCGGCGAGTACCTCGGCTCGACCGTGCAGGTGATCCCGCACATCACGAACGAGATCAAGGAACGGATCCGGCGCGCCTCCGAGGCGACCGACTGCGACGTCGTCATCTCCGAGATCGGCGGCACCGTCGGCGACATCGAGTCGCTGCCGTTCCTCGAGGCGATCCGCCAGTTCCGCCGCGAGGTCGGGCCCGAGAACGTCCTGTACCTGCACGTCACGCTCGTGCCCGTACGTCGACTCGGCCGGCGAGCTGAAGACGAAGCCGACGCAGCACTCGGTCAACGAGCTGCGCCGCATCGGTATCCACCCCGACATCATCGTCTGCCGCTCGCGCGACGCGATCTCGACGGACATCCGCGACAAGATCGCGCTGTTCGCCGACGTCGAGCCGGCGAGGTGATCGCCAACGAGGACGTCTCCGACGTCTACCTCGTACCGGCGGCGCTCCAGGAGCAGGGCCTCGACGACCTCGTCTGCGAGAAGCTCGGCCTGCCCAGGGCGAGGCCGACCTGGGCGAGTGGCACGAGCTGACCGAGCGGATCCGGCAGCGCGAGGGCACTGTCGAGATCGCGCTCGTCGGCAAGTACGTGAAGCTCCACGACGCCTACCTCTCGGTGCACGAGGCGCTCAAGCACGCGGGGATCCACCACGGCTGCCATGTCCGGGTCCGCTGGGTCGACGCCGAGGGCATGTCGCTCGAGGAGGCGCTGCGTGAGCTCGAGCAGGTCGACGGCGTCCTCGTCCCCGGCGGCTTCGGCTCGCGCGGCTGGGAGGGGAAGATCCTCGCCTGCCGGGTCGCCCGCGAGCGGCGCGATCCCGTACCTCGGCATCTGCCTCGGCATGCACGTCGCCGTCTCGGAGTTCGCGCGGCACGTCGTCGGGCTCGACGGCGCGAACTCGACGGAGATGGACCCCGAGACGCCCTACCCGGTGATCGACCTGCTCCCGGAGCAGAAGGAGGTCGAGGACCTCGGCGGCACGATGCGCCTCGGCGCCCAGGCGGTCGAGATCGCGGAGGGCACGCGCACCGAGGAGACCTACGGCGAGCCGGTGATCCACGAGCGGCACCGCCACCGCTACGAGGTCAACAACCACTACCGCCAGCAGCTCGTCGACGCGGGCCTCGTCGTCTCCGGGACGTTCCAGGAGGGCCGCCTCGTCGAGATCATCGAGCTGCCCGACCACCCGTGGTTCGTCGCGAGCCAGTTCCACCCCGAGTTCAAGTCGCGCCCGACGCGCCCGGCGCCGCTCTTCCGTGAGTTCGTCGGCGCCGCGCACGAGCGGGCCCGCGCCCGACAGGGCGTCACCGCAGCGACGTCCTGACCTAGGATCGCCCCATGAGCCGTAGGCTCGACGGAGGCTCACAAAGAGCGGAGGTGCCGGCTTTGCCGGCGCCGGAGCAACCCTAGTGGGCGTGTTGGACCTCTTCCTCGAGCTTGCGGCGCTGCCGTCGCCTCCGGGCGAGGAGCGTGCGGTCGCCGACCGAGTCGCCGCCGAGCTGCGCGGCCTCGGTCTCGAGGTCGACGAGGACGATGCCGGCGCGCGGATCGGCTCGAACGCCGGCAACCTCTACTGCCGCCTCCCGCCGACCGCCGAGGGGACGCCGCTCTTCCTCTGCGCGCACATGGACACCGTGCAGCCGACGGGCCCCCTGGAGCCTGTGGTCGAGGACGGAATCGTGCGCAACGCCGGCGGCACGATCCTCGGCGCCGACAACAAGTCGGCCGTCGCGGCGATGGTCGAGACGGCGCGCCGCCTCGTCGAGGAAGGGCGCCCGCACGCCGGGCTCGAGCTCGTCTTCACGCTCAAGGAAGAAGTGGGCTTGAAGGGGGCCGACGCCTTCGACTGCGGCCGCCTGGCCGCGCGTCTCGGTTACGTCTACGACATGGCCGGCCCGATCGGCGAGGTGATCCTCGGTGCGCCCCACGCGGCGGTGATGGAGGTCACCTTCGTCGGCCGCGCGGCGCACGCCGGGATCGCGCCGGAGGACGGGCGCTCGGCGATCGCCGCGGCCGGGCGCGCGATCGCGGACATGCGGCTCGGGCGGCTCGACGAGGAGACGAGCGCGAACGTCGGCACGATCCAGGGCGGGGTCGCGCGCAACATCGTCCCGGCCCGGTGCACCTTCAATGCGGAAGCGCGCTCGCACGACGAGCGGAAGCTCGCGGAGGTCGTCCAGGAGATGCTCGAGGCGTGCGCCTTCGCCGCGTCACTGACCGGCTGCGAGGTCGAGACCCGCGTCGATCCCGGGTACAAGGGCTACCGCTTCCGCAAGGAGGACGAGCCGGTACGCCTCGCGCGCGCCGCGCTCGAGCGCACGGGCCACGAGCCCGTCTACTCGCTCTGCGGCGGCGGTGCGGACGCGAACGTCTTCAACCTGCGCGGCCTCGCCTGCGTCAACCTCTCGAACGGGATGGCGGACATCCACAGCCCGGACGAGCACATCGCGGTCGCCGACCTCGAGGCGATGGTGGACGTCTCGCTCGCGCTCCTCGAGGAAGCGCGTGCCGCTTAGCCTGCGCCGCGGCGTCGTCACCGCGGTGCACGAGCGGCACGAGGGGCTCGCGCGGGTCGAGGTGGACGGCCGGGCCTGCGTGGCGTACCCGCAGCTGACCGGCCCGGTCGCGCTCGGCGACGAGGTCGTCGTCAACACCCAGGCGCGCGACCTCGGGCTCGGCTCCGGCGGGTTCGACGTGCTGTACGTGAACCTGACGCGAGGGCTCGGCTTGCCGGCCGAGCCTGGCGCACACGTCATGAAGCTTCCGTATACGCCGCTGCAGTTCGCCGCTCGGCACGTGGAGGAGGAGCGCTCCGGACATGTCGCAGCTCGAGGGCATGCCTGTGGTGTGCTGCTCGGTTCACAGCCAGGTCGTGCCCGTGTTCGCGGCGCTCAGAGGGCTCCGCGTCGCCTACGTCCAGCTCGAGGGCGGAGCGCTCCCGCTGGCGCTCTCCGACGCCGTGCGCACGCTGACCGCGTCCTCCGCGTCCGTCGGCGCCTGCTTCGGCGGCGACGTCGAGTGCGTCAACCCGTGGTCGGCGCTCGCCTGGGCGAAAGCGGCGGGACACGACGTCGCCGTCTGCTCGGTCGGGCCCGGCATCGTGGGCACCGGCTCCCGGCTCGGGCACGGTGGGCTCGCCGCCGCCACTGCGGCGAACGCGGCGATCGGCCTCGGCGGGCGGGCAGTGGTCGCGGCTCGCGTCTCGGAGGCCGACGAGCGCGAGCGCCACCAGGGCCTCTCACACCACACGCGGGCCGTGCTCGACCTGTGCCTGGGCGACGTGGTCGTCGCCGACGAGGCCGACGGTGACGGCTGGCGCGAGGCGTGCGCCGGTCTACCGCTCTCGCACATGGGCCGCGGCCCTGACGACGATCCGGCGTTCTTCGCCGCGGCCTACGCCGCCGGAGTCAGCGCGCGCAGGCTGCTCGGATGAAGCCGGACGAGTCGCACACCGTCTGGCAGGGCAAGCTGCTCGCCGTCACGCTCGAGCGCTGGGGCGACAACGAGCGGGAGATCGTCGAGCACCCGGGCGCGGTGACGATCGTCGCCGTCGACCGCCAGGACCGGGTCGCTCTCGTCCGCCAGTTTCGCGAAGCGACGCGGAAGCACCTGCTCGAGCTCCCGGCCGGGACGCTCGAGCCCGGCGAGGAGCCGCTCGCGGCCGCGCAGCGCGAGCTGGAGGAGGAGACCGGCCTGACGGGCGGCGAGTGGAGCGAGGTGACGAAGTTCTGGACGGTGCCCGGCTTCTGCCGCGAGCTGATGACGCTCTTCTTCGCCGAGGGCGTCGAGGCCGGCGAGGCGCGGCCCGAGCCGGACGAGGAGCTGGAGCTCGTCTTCTGGCCGGTTGCGGAGATCGACCAGCGGCTCGGCGAGATCGAGGACGCCAAGTCCCTCACCGGCCTGCTGCTCTACCTTAAGCTCCGCGCGCGATGAAGATCGGGGTCGTCAAGGAGATCAAGTCGGACGAGTATCGCGTGGCCCTCACGCCGGCCGGCGCGCTCGAGCTCGCCGACCGCGGGCACGAGGTGGTGGTCGAGACCGGAGCCGGCGACGGCAGCTCGTTCGAGGACGGGAAGTACGAGGCAGTCGGGGCGACGATCGGCTCGACCGAGGACGCATGGGCGGCAGAGCTCGTGCTGAAGGTCAAGGAGCCGCTCCCGGCGGAGTACGGCTTCCTGCGCGAGGGTCAGGTGCTCTTCACCTACCTCCACCTCGCCGCGAGCGAAGAGTTGACCCGCGCGCTCGTCGAGAGCGGGCGCCGCGTGCGTCGCGTACGAGACGGTCGAGACGCCGAACGGCGCTCTCCCGCTGCTCGCCCCGATGAGCGAGATCGCGGGCCGCCTTTCCGCACAGGCCGGCGCGTACTTCCTCGAGAAGCCGCTCGGCGGCCGCGGGTTGCTGCTCGGCGGCGTCGCGGGCGTGGCGCCCGGGCGGGTGCTGATCATCGGCGGCGGGATCGTCGGCTACAACGCTGCAGTGATCGCGATCGGCCTCGGCGCGAACGTGACCATCCTCGAGCGCTCGCTCGACCGGATGCGGCACCTGGAGCAGATCCTCTCGGGCCGCGTCAGCCTGGTGATGTCGAACACGCTCCAGATCGCGGAAATGATCCGCGAGGTGGACGTCGTCATCGGCGCCGTGCTGATCCCGGGTGCGCGGGCGCCGAAGCTGATCACCCGCGAGATGCTCCGGACGATGAAGCACGGCGCGGTCTTCTGCGACGTGGCCATCGACCAGGGCGGGTGCGCGGAGACCTCGAAGCCGACCACTCATACCGATCCCGTCTACGTCGTCGAGAACGTGATCCACTACTGCGTCGCGAACATGCCGGGCGCGGTTCCGATCACCTCGACGAAGGCGCTGACGAACGCGACGCTCCCGTACGTGGAGGCGATTGCGAACCACGGGCTCGCCGACGCGGTCGCACGCGACCCGGCGCTCGCCAGGGGCGTGAACGTCCTCGAGGGGAAGGTCACCTACGAGGCCGTCGCCGAGGCGCACGACCTCGAGTACGTCCCGCTCGAAGGCGTTCTGGTCTAGCCCTCTGCCTGCGCCTGTTGCTTCGCGGCCTTCTTGTCCTTCGTCGGCGAGATCTTCACGACCAGGGCGGTGACCCCGGCCGCGAGCGCGATCACGGCGATGATGAAGACGATCAGCCCGAGCATGTCCAGGAACGTGTCCACCTGCTCCCTAGAATAGCCCGATGCCCAGAGCGTGCGTAATCGTCCTCGATGGCGTCGGCGCCGGCGCCCTTCCGGACGCCGACGAATTCGGCGACGAGGGCGCGGACACGCTCGGAAACGTCGCGCGAGCCGTCGGCGGGCTGGACCTGCCGAACCTCGAGGCGCTCGGGCTCGGCAACGTCGAGGAGCTCGAAGGCTGCCCGCCGCAGGCAGGGGCGCCCGCGGTCTCCGGCCGGCTGGTCGAGCGGTCCAAGGGCAAGGACACGACGCTCGGCCACTGGGAGCTGATGGGCATCGTCACTCCGCAGGCGCTGCCGACCTACCCGCACGGTTTCCCGCACGACGTGATCGACCCGTTCATGCACCGCACCGCCCGGGGCGTGCTCGGCAACAAGCACGCGTCGGGCACGGAGATCATTCAGGAGCTCGGCGAGGAGCACCAGGAGACGGGCAAGTGGATCGTCTACACCTCCGGGGACTCCGTCTTCCAGATCGCCGCCCACGAGGAGACGATCCCGCTCGAGGAGCTCTACGAGGCCTGCCGGATCGCCCGCGAGATCCTCACGGGCAAGCACGCCGTCGGCCGCGTGATCGCGAGGCCGTTTATCGGCGAGCCCGGGAACTACGAGCGAACGCCAAACCGCCACGACTTCTCGCTCGAGCCGAGGAAGCCCAACTACCTGACGCTGCTGCGCGAGGCGGGAGTCGAGGTACACGCGGTCGGGAAGATCGGCGACATCTTCGCCGGCCAGGACATCGACGAGACCTATCCGACGAAGTCCAACGTCGAGGGAATCACGAAGACCGAGGAGCTGCTCCAGAGCCTGGAGGAGGGATTCGTCTTCACCAATCTCGTCGAGACGGACATGCTCTGGGGCCACAGGAACGACCCGATCAACTTCCACCGCTGCCTCCAGGACTTCGACCGGCGGCTGTCCGACCTGCTCGAGGCGCTCCGGCCCGGCGACCTGCTCGTCGTCACCTCCGACCACGGCGTCGACCCGACGACGCCGGGCACCGACCACACGCGCGAGCACGCGCTGCTGCTCGCCTACGTCCGCGGCAAGAACGCCGACGGGCGGCGCCACGACGGGGAGTTCGCGGACGTCGGCTCGACGGTGAACGCATGGCTCGGCGGCAAGGCGCCCGGCCGCAGGCTTCCCGGGACGCAGATCGTCGAGAAGTGAGCGTCCGCTTCCAGTCGGTGAAGGAAACCGCGCGGCGCCGCGTGCTGGAGGTCGGCTGGACCAGGGGGCTGGGTGAGGAGGTCGCGCGCGACTTCGGCGCCGAGCTCGAGACGGCGGGGGCATTCGACGAGCTGCCGTTCCCGGCGCGCACGTTCGACTGCGTCGTTGCCGCGTCCGACCTCTCCGATGCCGCGGTCGCAGAGCTACGCCGCGTGCTCTACGAGGACGGCTCGCTGGTCGCCGTCGCCCCGCAGTCGCAGTTGTTGCTGCTGCGCCACTTCACGGTGCTCGAGCGGCGGGACGACGTGTTCGTCTGCACGCCGTGATCCGCGCCGCGGAGTTGATCGAGCGCAAGCGCGACGGCGAGGAGCTCGGCGGCGACGAGCTGCGTGAGCTCGTCCTCGAGTACGCGGCCGACCGGGTGCCCGATTACCAGATGGCCGCATTCCTGATGGCGGTCTACTTCAAGGGTCTCTCGAGCGCGGAAACGTTCGCGCTCACCGATGCGATGGTCGCGAGCGGCGAGACCATCGACCTCGGCGGAGCGCTCGGCCGTCGGTGCGTGGACAAGCACTCGACCGGCGGCGTCGGTGACAAGACCTCGATCGCCGTCGGTCCGATCGTCGCCGCTTGCGGGGTGCCGTTCGGCAAGATGAGCGGCCGCGGGCTCGGGCACACCGGCGGCACGCTCGACAAGCTCGAGGCGATCCCCGGCTACCGGATCGAGCTGACGACCGAGGAGTTCGTCGAGCAAGTGCGCGAGATCGGTCTCGCGATCATCGGCCAGAGCGCGAATCTCGTTCCCGCCGACAAGCGCCTCTACGCGCTGCGGGACGTCACGGCGACAGTCGACAACATCTCGCTGATCGCGGCCAGCATCATGTCCAAGAAGCTGGCCGGGGGAGCCGACGCGATCGTGCTCGACGTCAAGGTCGGCGACGGCGCGTTCATGAAGACGATCGAGGACGGGCGCGCGCTCGCCGAGGCGATGATCGAGCTCGGCCGCCGCGCCGGCCGCGAGGTCGTCTGCATGCTCACGGACATGGACCAGCCGCTCGGGCAGGCGGTCGGGAACGCGCTCGAGCTGCGCGAGGCGCTCGCGACGATTCGCGGCGAGGGACCGGACGACTTCTCCGAGCTCGTGCTCGCCTCGGTCGCGAATCTGCTTGCGCTGTCCGATCTCGGGATCGACGAGGCCGAGGGGCGGCGGCGTGCCGAGCAAGCGGTCGCCGACGGTTCGGCGGTCGAGGCCTACGAGCGCTGGGTACGCGCGCAGGACGGCGATCCGGCGGAGTCGGCGCTGCCGACGGCGGCGGTCGTCCACGAGGTGAAGGCGCCGGTCGCGGGCGTGGTCGAGCGGCTGGGGGCGACCCAGGTCGGAGTTGCCGCTCTCCATCTCGGCGCGGGGCGCCGGACGAAGGAAGACGTGATCGACCACGCGGTCGGGATCGTCTGCCTCCGCAAGCGCGGCGACGAGGTCGCTGCGGGCGACGTCCTCGCCGAGATTCACGCGCGGGACGAGGCCTCGGCTGCCGAGGCGGAGGCAGCGGTACTTGCGGCGTACACCATCGGGGACGAACCGCCGCGCGGGCGCAAGATCGTGCTCGAAGTGATCTCGTAAGTGCCCGAGCTCCCGGAGGTCGAGACGGAGCGGGGCCGGCTCGCCCGGCGCATCGAAGGGCGGCGAATCGCCTCGGCGCGGGTGGACGACTGGCGCCTGACCCGGCCGGAGCCGCCGGAGTGGGTCGCGGCCAGGCTCACGGGCGAACGCGTGACGGCCGTGGAGCGGCGCGGGAAGTACCTGCTCATCCACCTGGAGTCGGGCGACGTGCTCGTCGTCCACCTGCGGATGACCGGGAGCTTTCGCTACGAGCCCGCGAGCCACGAGCGCGCAGTGCTCGAGCTGGACGACGGGACCCGGATCGCCTACCGCGACCTGCGCCGCTTCGGCACCTGGGCGCTGCTCGACCCGGAGGAGGCCGCAGAGCATCTGGCCGTGCGGCTCGGGCCCGAGCCGCTCGGGCGCGGGTTCACGACCGCCTACCTGGGCGGACGGCTTCAGGGCAGGCGGGCGCCTGTGAAGGCGGCGATCCTCGACCAGCGCACCGTCGCGGGCCTCGGGAACATCTACGCCGACGAGGCGCTCTGGCACGCAGGCGTCCACCCGCTGCGCCCGGCGGGCGAGCTCCGCGAGGAAGAGATTGCAGCGGTTCGCGATGGAATCCGCACCGCTCTGCGCCGCGGGATCCGGCGCCAGGGTGCGGATCTCGGCGACGGGGCGTACTCGGGCGGCCGGATGCAGCGCGAATTTCGCGTCTACGGCCGTACCGGCAAGCCATGCGACCGCTGCGGAGTGCCGATCGAAAAGACCCGTGCAGGCGGGCGCGGAACCTGGTTTTGCCCCTCGTGCCAGGTGTGACGGAGGGGCGGCAACGCCCCCTCCGCCCGCCTGGGGCAAATCTAGACTGGCCTCGTGGGCCGTCCCTACAAGACCGAGGCTGTGATCCTCCGGTCGATCCGGTACGCGGAGGCGGACCGGATCCTGCACCTCTACACCGCCGACCGCGGCCGGATCGGCGCGATCGCCAAGGGCGTCCGGAAGACGACCTCGCGCTTCGGCGGCCGGCTCGAGCCGCTCGGTCATGTCGAGCTGATGCTCCACCAGGGAGGTGGCGAGCTGCAGACGATCACCGGGGTCTCGCTCGTCCGCTCGCACCACGAGACCCGCGAGGACAGCTACCGCCTGGCCGTCGGACTGGTCGGCGCCGAGGCGATGCTGCGGCTGTTCACCGAGCAGGAAGGGAACGAGCGGGCTTTCACCGCGCTGACGCGCTTCCTCGACCTGCTCGACGAGACCCCGTCAGGCCCGCGGCCCGATCTCGACCCGCTCGGCCTCTCGTTCCAGTTGAAGCTGCTGTGGCTGTCGGGCTACCTCCCGCATGTCGGCAGCTGCGCGGAGTGCGGGGCGGACGGCCCGCTCGCGGGTTATTCGGCCCGCGCGGGCGGGACGGTCTGCCAGGCGTGCAGTGTGGGCGCGCTCGCACTCTCGACGGATGGGCTGAGCGGGATGGATGCGCTGCTGCGCAGCCCGCTCGCCGATGCGGGGGCGGTCGGCCTGACCGAGCGGGGCGCGCGTGACGTGCTCGCCGTGATCACCGCCTCGTACGAGGAGCACGGCGGCTTCCGCCTGCGCACGCTCAGCGCCGGATGATCCGCCGTCTGGAAGCAGGGTACGAGCTGGACGACGATCCCTCGCGGGTCGACGTCGACGCGGTCCACGACTACCTGGCCAACCAGTCCTACTGGGCGGAGGGACGGCCCCGGGAGACCGTGGAGCGGCTCGTCCACGAGGCGACGCGGGTGGTCGGGCTGTACCTCGACGGCCGCCAGGTCGGGTTCGCGCGGGCGTTCTCGGACGGCGTCGCGCTCGCGTATCTCGCCGACGTCTACGTCCTCCCGGAGCACCAGGGACGGGGGCTCGGCGTCGAGCTCGTGCGCGAGATGGTCGAGAACGGGCCGCTCACGGAGGTGAAGTGGATCCTCCACACCCGCGACGCCCACGACCTCTACCGGCGCTTCGGGTTCGGCGATCCGAGCGAGCGAGTGCTGGAGCGGCGCCCTGGCTGACCGGCGCAGGTTCCTGACGGTGGCAGTCGCGGCCGCGGTGGCGGTCGCGTTCGCCGACTCGTCGATCGTCGTCCTCGCCCTGCCCGATCTCTACGGCGCGTTCAACACCTCGATCGTCGGCGTCTCCTGGGTGATCACGTCGTACAACCTCGTGGTCGCGGTGGTCGCGGGCGGGCTGGCGCTGTTCGGGCGGCGCCTCGATCCCCGCAGGGGCGCGCAGGTGGGGCTCGCGCTCTTCACGGTCGCCTCGATCGGTTGCGCCGCGGCGTGGGATCTGCCCGCGCTGATCGTCTTCCGCTGCATCCAGGGATTCGGCGCCGCGCTGCTCCTGGCGACGTCGCTCGCGCTGCTCGGCGGCCTGCGCGGCTCGCGGGCCGCCGGCGCCGCGCTCTGGACGACGGTTGCCGTGTTCGGCGCGGCGCTCGGGCCGGTGCTCGGCGGCGTGCTCACGCAGCTCTTCGACTGGCGCGCGATCTTCGTCGTCCAGGCGCCGGTCGCCGGCGTTGCGCTGCTCGCCACCGGCGGAGCGGTCGCGCTCGAGGACGAGGCGCCGCGACGGCGCAAGCGCGGCGCGCTGGCGGCGGACGCTGCGCTCGGGCTCGTCTTCGCGGCGCTTGTCGGCGCGCTCTTCCTGGCCGTGCTGCTCGTGATCACGGTCTGGGGACTGGATCCGATCACCGGCGCGCTCGTGGTCAGCACGCTTCCGGCCGCGACGCTGCTGGCGCGTTCGCTCGGGCGCGGCCTTTCGCCGCGGGCGGCAGTTTGGGGCGGCGCCGCGCTGCTCGCGGCGGGCCTCGTGGCGCTCGCGCTGCTGCCTCGGGTCTCGAACGCGCTGGTCGCGATCGCACTCGCCTTTTGCGGCATCGGGCTGGGGCTCGCGGTGCCCGTGCTGACACGCGCCTCGCTGGATGCCGACGCCGGGATCGTTCGCAGCGGAGCGATCACCGTCTCGGCCAGGCATGCCGGCCTCGTGCTCGGCCTCGCCCTCGTCGCCCCGCTGCTGACGAGTTCGCTCGACAACGCCGGCGAGCGAGCGCTGCTGGGCGGGACGAAGGCGATCCTCGACGCGAACGTGCCGATCAGGAAGAAAGTGCCGATCGCCCTGGCGCTTCGCGACGCGCTCGAGAAGGCTCAGGAGGGCGAGGTGCCCGACCTCGGCAAGCCGTTCGACGATGCGGGCGCCCAGTCGAACGACAACGTGCGCCGCGCGCGGGACGACCTCGTGAACACGCTCGAGTCTGCCCTGACGCGCGGCTTCCGCTCGTCGTTTGCGCTTGCGGCGCTGTTCGCCCTGCTGGCCGTCGTCCCGGTGTGGCGGATGCGGAGGACGGCGTGAAGATCCTCACCCTTCTCCTCGGCGCGGCGCTGGCGCTGATCGTCGTCGAGCTCTCGATCGGGGCGATCGGCTTCGGGAAGCCGAAACTCGCCGAGCCGTGCCGGGACAAGCCCGCGTTCAAGGGAGGCGGGCTGGACGGGGAGGTACAGCGCCTCGCGCTCAGCGGGCTGAACGGCGCCGCCTGCCGTCTGCACACGACCCGCGAGGAGCTCGTGCTCTCGTTCGTGCCCGCGGCCGGGACGAAGTCGGTGCGCTGGGACCGCGCGACGATCGAGGCGGCGCTGCGCGCGGGGTTCCACCAGGCGGTCAAGGACACCGAGGACCGCGGCGTCGCCGGCTATATCGTCGGTCACATCCTCGACGTCGTGATCGGCGCGCCGCTCGACTACTTCCTCGACAGCACGTAGCTGCTCGGGTGGAGGAGTGGTACCGCGCCGCTCCAGCCGGACGCGAGCACGGCGAGGAGGGTCGGGGCGGTGATGACGCACGCCTGGCCCCCGGGGCGCGCGACACCGCCGGTCGTACCCGGCGGGCGTCCAGCGGAGAAGCTCCTCGCCGAGCACCAGGTGCGGCTCGTCGTGGTGGAGCACGAACGCGCCGTCGGGAAGCTCGCTCATCAGCGCGTCATGGTGGCTGCGGCGCTCGCGATCGAGCCGGAGGTCGACCGCGTCGGCACCCGGTTCGCCGACGAGCCCGAGGAAGCGCGTGTAGTCGTCGCGGCGACAGAGCGCGCACGGCCGGTGGCCCGCGGCGAAGGCGGTCGCCTCGTCGAGGAAGAAGAGCTCGGTGAACTTCCCCGGTTGCATCAACGGCCCGCGGTGCCAGCCCTTGAACTCGAGCCGGCAGGAGATCCAGCGTCGGGTCGCCTGGCGCCGCCGGATCCGGCCCTCCGCATCATGCAGGCAGCCGCGGTTCCCGTAGACCAGTCCGCGCGCCGGATGTGCGACGAGCTCGCCGAGCGGGGTCACCCGGTTCTGGCGCGGCACTAGTCCGTCTTCGGCGACGTCCAGGGCTTGCGCAGCTCGTCCGTGAGCCTCGCGCCGACCTGCCCGATCGCGACCCGCTCCTGCGCGAGCGAGTCGCGCTCGCGGATCGTCACCGTGTCGTCCTCGAGCGTCTGCTCGTCGATCGTGAACGCGAACGGCGTCCCGATCTCGTCCTGGCGCCGGTACCGCCGGCCGATCGCACCGCCCTCGTCGTACTCGACCACTTCCGACTGACGCAGCTCCTCGTAGAGCGCGCGCGCCTTCTCGACCATGCCCGAGTCCTTCGCGATCAGCGGTAGCACGGCCGCCTTCACCGGAGCGATCTCCGGATGCAGCCGCAGGACCGTCCGCTCGCGGCCGGCGATCTCCTCCTCGTCGTAGGCATCGACGAGCATCGCGACGAAGATCCGCTCGATCGAGACCGCCGGCTCGATCACGTACGGCACGTACCGCTCGGTGCCCTCCTGACCGACGAACTCCAGCTTGGTCCCGGAGAACTCCGTGTGGCGCGTCAGATCGAAATCACCGCGGTTCGCCACCCCCTCGAGCTCCGACCAGCCGATCGGATAGTCGTACTCGATGTCGCTCGTCCCCTGCGAGTAATGCGACCGCTCCTCCTCTCCGTGCTCGCGCACGCGGAGGCGCGACCGTCGCAGCCCGTAGCGCAGGTACCAGTCGAACCGCGCGTCGACCCAGTAGCGGTACCACTGCTCGGCCTCCGCAGGGGGGACGAAGAACTCCATCTCCATCTGCTCGAACTCGCGGACGCGGAAGAGGAAGTTGCCCGGGGTGATCTCGTTCCGGAACGACTTGCCGACCTGTGCGATCCCGAACGGCGGCTGCCGCCGCGCGAGCTGGAGGACGTTCTTGAAGTTGATGAATATGCCCTGCGCGGTCTCCGGCCGGAGGAACGCCTTCGCTCCGGCGTCCTCGATCGGTCCGACCGTCGTCTGGAACATGAGGTTGAACTGCCGCGCCTCGGTCAGGTCGCAGTCCGGCGTCTCGCCCGGATGCTTCGACGGCTTCCGCCCGCACTGTGCGATCTCGAGCTGATCCGCGCGGAAGCGAAGCTTGCAGGTCCGGCAGTCGACGAGCGGATCGGTGAAGCCCTCGACGTGGCCCGATGCCTCCCAGACCCGCGGATGGAGGATGATCGCCGAATCGATCAGGACGATGTCGTCGCGCTCCTGCACCATCGCCTGCAACCAGCGGCCACGGATGTTGTTCTTCGTCAGCACGCCGTAATGGCCGTAGTCGAAGGTCGAGCCGAGGCCGCCGTAGATCTCCGAGGACGGGAAGACGAACCCGCGCCGGCGGCACAGGGAGACGATCTTGTCCATGGTCACGTCGTCGGCCATGAGGCCGACACGTTAACGACGCCGGCTAGCCGCCGAGCCGGGGCGCGCAGTCCCTGAACGCACCGCGGAGCTGGTCCGGCGTCGGCAACGCTTGGTTGGGCCCGCCGAACCCGTGGTTCTCCAGGCAGCGCTTGAGGTCGGGCAAGCAGGCCCTGCCGGAAGGGCAAGGGCGCCGGGGCGGGCGCTTGCGCGGTCACCCGGACACCGCGCGCGTGCTCGTCGTGATCGCCGACGATCACGGTCGGCGTCAGCACCGCGAGCACGACGACGACGAAGGCCGCCGCCGCCGAGCACGATCCAGAGCACGGTCTTGCTCACGCTCCAAGCGTGCCAGCGCTTCCTGAGAACGACCTAAGAGCAGGGGGAGACGGCCGTGACCCGAAGGCCGTCTCCCTACCGCTAGCGCGAGTATCAGGCGCCGTGCCGACCCGGCCGGTCGTCCGGGCGGATCGCCCTGGAGCGATGGACGCGCGGCTGCTTCGTCGGGCTGCCGACGCCGCGGATGCCCGCGCGATCGTCGGGGCGCACCGGCGGCGACGCCGCCACCGCCGAGGCACCGACGCCAAGTGGGCCCGCGCGGTTGTCGGGCCTGTCGGCGGCCTGCGCCGCCGTCGCGGCGATCGCCGCGATCGTCAGTCCGAGCGTGAAAAGCGTTGCAAATGTGTACCGAGACCGTTCATTCCGCCTCCTTCGTCTGCCGACCGCCTCTCGCGATCGATCCGAGTGAGAGCGTGCGACTCAGGCGCTCAAAGCCGGTTCGAATCGGCTCAAAGACCGTGGTACCGTCGCTGCGAGCGCGATGGAATTCCGGATCCTCGGGCCGTTGGAGGTGGTCGACGACGGCCGCTCGCTCCCGCTCGGCGGGCGCGGCAGCGCGCGCTCCTGGCGGTGCTGCTCCTGCGGGCGAACGAGGTCGTCCCGGCCGACGCGCTGCTCGACGAGGTCTGGGGGGACGATCCGCCGGCGAGCGGCTTGCGCAGTCGTCCAGGTCTACGTCTCGCAGCTGCGCAAGCTCCTCGGGGACGGCGTGATCGAGACGCGCGCGCCCGGCTACGCTGCTCGTCGCCGGCGACGGGGAGCTCGACCTCGAGCGCTTCGAGCGCTCGTCGACGAGGCGCGAGCGCGCGGACCCGCCGACGGCGGCGGCGAAGCTGCGCGAGGCGCTGGCGCTCTGGCGCGGGCCGCCGCTGGCCGACTTCGCCTACGCGCGCGTTCGCGCCAGGCCGAGATCGCCCGGCTCGAGGAGCTGCGGCTCGCGGCGCTCGAGGAGCGGATCGACGCCGATCTCGCGCTCGGCCGCCACGCCGAGCTCGTCGGCGAGCTCGAGGCGCTCGTCGCCGAGCATCCGCTGCGCGAGCGCCTGCGCGGCCAGCTGATGCTCGCGCTCTACCGTCGGGCCGCCAGGCGGAGGCGCTCGAGGCCTACCAGGACGGCAGCCGACGGCTTCGTCGAGGAGCTCGGCATCGAGCCCGGCGGCCGCTGCGCGAGCTCGAGCAGGCGATCCTGCGCCAGGACCCGGCGCTCGATCTCGTCCCGGAAGCCGTGGCGCGCGACGCGAGGCGTCGGTGGGATCTTCGTCGGGCGGCGACGCGGAGCTCGCAACGAGCTCGTCGCCGGCCTCGACGACGCGTTCGCGGGCCGCGGGCGGCTGTTCCTGCTCGTCGGCGAGCCGGGCATCGGCAAGAGCCGGCTCGCCGACGAGCTGATGCGCCGACGCGCGCGCGCGCGGGGCGCGCGTGCTCGTCGGCCGCTGCTGGGAGGCGGGCGGCGCCCGGCCTACTGGCCGTGGGTGCAGTCGCTGCGCGCCTACGTGCGCGAGGCGGCGACCGGACGCGCTGCGCGCGCAGCTCGGCGCCGGGGCAGCCGAGCTCGCGCAGTCCTGCCCGAGCTGCGCGAGTCGCTTCCCGGAGCTGCCCGAGCCGCCGACGCGTCGACTCCGACGCGCGCGCGCTTCCGCCTGTTCGACGCGACCGCCGAGTTCCTGCGCAGCGCAGCCGCGAGCCGCCCGCTCGTGCTCGTGCTCGACGACCTGCACGCGGCCGACGACGCCGTCGCTGCTGCTCCTGCAGTTCGTCGCCCGCGAGCTGGCGGCGAGCCGCTGCTCGTCGTCGGCGCGCTACCGCGACGTCGATCCGACTCCCGGAGCCACGCGCTCACGCGGCGCTCGCCGAGCTGGCGCGCGAGCCCGTCGACGCGCCGGCTCGCGCTCGCCGGGCTGAGCGAGGAGGACGTCGCCGCGTACATCGAGCTGACGGCCGCCGAGCTTGCGTCGCCCGGCGCTCGTCCGGCGCTCCACGAGCGAGACCGAGGGCAACCCGCTCTTCGTCGGCGAGATCGTGCGCCTGCTCGCGCTCGAGGGACGAGTGGGACTCGAGCCGGCGCGCCGAGCTCACGATCCCGCAGAGCGTCCGCGACGTGATCGCCCGCGCCTCGCCCACCTCTCGGAGGAGTGCAACCGCGTGCTCGCGCTCGCCTCGGTGCTCGGACGCGAGTTCGCCCTCGACATGCTCGCGCGGCATCGCCGAGGTCTCGGAGGACGAGCTCCTCGACACGCTCGACGAGGCGATGGCCGCGCGCGTCGTCGCCGAGTCCCGGGGCCGCGGCCGCCTGCGCTTCGCCCACGTCCTCATCCGCGACACGCTCTACGACGGGCTCGACGACGGCGCGGCGCGTGCGCCTGCACAGGCTCGCGGTCGAGGCGCTCGAGACGCTCTACGGCGACGAGCCGGGCCCGCATCTCGCCGAGCTCGCGCACCACGCGATCGCCGGCAGCGACTTCGAGCAAGGCCTGCGTCTACGCGCGGCGCGCCGGCGACCGCGCGCTGCGCTGCTCGCGTACGAGGAGGCGGCGCGCCTGTACGAGACGGCGCTCGAGGCGCTCGAAGTGTCCGCACCCGCAGACGCGAACGACGCGCTGCGAGCTGCTCTCTCGCTCGGCGAGAAGCGCGAGAGCCGCGGGCGACAGCCGGGGGCGAAGAAGGCGTTCCTGGAGGCCGCCGGCATCGCGCGCCGCCTCGGACTGAAGCGCGAGCTCGCTTGTGCGGCCGCGGGCTACGGCGGCGAACTACCTCTTCGAGCGGGCCGGGAGCGACGACCGGCTCGTGCCGCTGCTCGAGGAGGCGCTGGCAGCGGTGTCGACGACGATGACATCGAGCTCCGGGCCAGGCTGCTCTCACGCCTCGCCGGAGCGCTCCGCGACGAGCATTCGCGCCGGCGCCGCGACGAGATCAGCAACGAGGCAGTCGAGCTCGCCCGCCGGACCGGGACACGCCGCGGCGCTCGCCTACGCACTCGATGCCCGCACCCACGCGCTGATCGCACCGGACACGGTTGACGAGTGTCGCGCGCTCGGCACCGAGCTGATCGAGGTCGCCGCCCGGACGGGGAACGGCGACCAGATCGTGCACGGTCGGCTGAACCGGTTCATGGCCAACGTGGTCGCCGGCGAGCTCGGCGAGGCCGAGCGCGACCTCGAGGTCTTGACCGGTATCGCCGAGCAGCTGCGCAAGCCTGCCCATCTCTGGCAGGCCCGGGCGCTCCGCGCGGAGCTGGCGATTGCCGGGGGCCGCTTTGCCGAGGCGGAGACGCTGCTACCCGAGGAACGCACGCTGGGCGAGCGTGCACAGCCTGAGCTGGCGATTCCGGTCTACCGGCTTCAGCGGTACACGCTCGCCGAGCTGCGCGGCGAGTTCGAATCGGTCGAGGACGAGGTCCACGACCTCGTTAGCCGCTTTCCCGCCCGCCCCGTCTTCAGCTGCGTGTTCACCCATCTGCTCGTGGGCCTGGGGCGTCTGCCCGAGGCGCGGCACGAGCTGGCGCGGCTCGCCGTGGACGACCTCTCAATCTTGCCCTTCGACGCCGAATGGCTGTACGGGATGAGCCTGCTCGCGGAAACGTCGGTCGCTGTCGAGGACGCGCAGACGGCTTCGGTCATCTACCGGCTCCTGCTTCCTTGGGCCGCGCTGAACGCGGCCGACCACCCGGAGGGATCAGAGGCGCAGTCGCGCGGTACCTCGGCCTGCTGGCCGCGTCGAGTTCGGACTGGGCTACGGCGGAGTCGCATTTCGAGGCGGCAGTCGCAATGAACGAGCGCATGGGAGCCAGGCCGTGGCTCGCCCGCACCCAGCGCGACTACGGGCAGGTGCTGCTCGACCGCGGAGACAGTGCACGCGCCGCGCAGCTGCTCGCGGCAGCCGAGGCGACCTACGCCGAGCTGGGCATGACCGCGCGTTAGGAGCCGAGGCGCAGCCGGAAGACCGCCCCGCCGTCGGGCGCGTTCTCGGCCGTGACGACGCCCGCCGTGGGACGTCGCGACCTGCTTGACGATCGCGAGCCCGAGTCCCGAGCCGGGCAGCTTGCGCGCCGCGGTCGAGCGATAGAAGCGGTCGAAGACGTGGGGGAGATCCTCGGGCGCGATCCCGGGGCCGTGGTCACGCACGGTGACGGTGTGCCCCGTGACGGTGACGTCCACCGAGTCGCTCCACTTCGCCGCGTTGTCGAGCAGGTTCGCCACGGCCCGGTCGACCTGGAGCGGCGACGCGCTGATCGACGGACTCGGAGAGGTGCTCCCGGAACTCGACCTTCGGCGAGTGCAGCCGCGCGCGGTCGACTGCGGTGGCGACCACCTCGTCCAGCCGCACGTCCTCCAGCTCGAGCGGCTCGTCCGGATCGAGCTCGACGAGCGCTGCGACGAGGGTCGAGAGCTCTTCGACCTGACCGGTCACGTCGGCGAGGAGCTTCTTCCGCTCGCTCCTCCGGGAGCTGCTTACCCCCGGCGAGCACCTCGATGTTCGTCCGCAGGCTGGCGAGCGGCGTCCGCAGCTCGTGGGAGGCGTCCGCGACCAGCTGGCGCTGGGAGCGAAGGGACGAATCGAGCGCCTCGAGCATCGCGTTGAAGGCCGATGCGAGCCGGCCGAGCTCGTCGCGCGAGCCGACCCGGATCCGGCGCGAGAGGTCTCGTGTCTCCGTCACCTCCTCGGCTACCTCGGTCAGCTGGCCGACCGGCCGCAGCGTCGCCTGGGCGACGAGCAGGCCCAGCGCGCTCGCGATCCCGATTCCGCCGAGCCCGATGATCAGCAGGTAGATGCCCATCCGGTGCAGGGTTCGGTCGACCTCGTCCAGTGGACGCGCGACCTGGAGCGTCGCGCCGTCTGCGATCTGCGCGTTGTAGACCCGCACGTGCAGGTCCTCGACGTGGCCCTCGGAGAAGAACGGCCGCCCGCCCTGGGCGGCGATCTTCTCTGCCTGGTCGAGGCCGGGGAGCCGTACCCGCGCGCCCTCGCCGCTCGCGCTGATCACCTGGAGGTACGCGGGGGACCCCCGAGGTTGGCCTGCGGCCCGAGCGGAACAATGCCGAAGTCGGGGCCGGGCCCGGGGTGGTGGACGAAGTCGCGGGCGCGGTTGACGAGGCTGCTGTCGATCTCGCCGAGCAGCTGGTGGCGGACGACCACGTAGACGATCCCGGACGCTGCGACGACCGCGATCGCCACTGCGGCGCCCGCGAGCAGCGCGACTCGAAGCCGGAAGCTCAAGCCCTGCTCCGGCGCCGGCAAAGCCGGCACCTGCGCTCCTTACTGAGCTCCGTCGAGCCTACGCTCATTTCTTCTCGGAGCGCGTACCCGACGCCGCGCACCGTGTGGATCAGCCTCGGCTCGCCTTCCGCCTCGGTCTT
The DNA here is from genome assembly GCA_963779025.1 of uncultured Actinomycetes bacterium. GTDB lineage: Bacteria > Actinomycetota > Thermoleophilia > Gaiellales > Gaiellaceae > DATBLE01. Next base: position 225,546 of record CAVZWR010000003.1, on the reverse strand, counting down.
GCGGCGCAGGTAGCCGACGTACACCTCCAGCGAGTTCGACGCCGGCCCGAAGTCGTAGCCCCAGACGCGGTCGAAGATCACGTCGCGCGTCAGCACCTGACGCGGGTTGCGCAGGAACAGCTCGAGCAGGAGGAACTCGGTCCGGGTCAGCTCGATCGGCCGGTCGCCGCGCCGGACCTCGCGCGTACCGGGGTCGAGCGTCAGATCGGCGAACGAGAGCAGCTCGTCGCCGCCGGCCGAGCGGCGCAGGAGCGCGCGCAGCCGCGCGAGCAACTCCTCGAGCGCGAAGGGCTTGACCAGGTAGTCGTCTGCACCTGCGTCCAGCCCCGCGACGCGGTCGCTGACCTCGTGGCGGGCGGTCAGCATCAGGATCGGCGTCGAGTTCCCCTGGCGGCGTAGCTTCCGCGCGGTCTCGAGCCCGTCCATCACCGGCATCAGCACGTCGAGGATGATCGCGTCGACGCCGTGGCGGGCCAGCGCAAACAGGGCTTCCTGCCCGTCGGTGACCAGCTCGACCTCGTAACCCTCCAGCCGCAGGGCGCGCTGGAGCGCCTCCCGGACCGCCCGTTCGTCGTCCACGACGAGAATGCGCACGGTGCAAGTGTGCTGTATCGACCTGAAAGCAAGCTGAGTCGCGGATGAGCGTCCCGCCCGTCGAGCTCCATATCGTCTCGGACGCGACCGGCGAGACCGCCACGCGGCTCGTCGCCGCGCTCGAGGCGCAGTTCCCCGAGCAGCCGTTCGAGGAGATCCGGCACCCGCGCGTCGAGACGGTCGACGACCTCCGCCTCGTCGTCGACCGCGCGAAGGGCCGGCCGGCGGTCGTCGTCTACACGATCGTCGAGCCGGAGCTGCGGGAGGCGATGAAGGACTTCTGCCGCCGCGCCAAGCTCCACTACTGCGACATCCTCGGCCCGCCGCTGGCCTCGATCGCGAAGATCTCCGGCCGCGCCGCGAAGATGGCGCCGGGCGTCCGTCACCCGCTCGACTCGGCGTACTTCCGCCGCATCGGCGCGATCGAGTTCGCGGTCAAGTACGACGACGGGATGGGCAGCGGCCTGCGCGAGGCGGACATCGTCCTCGTCGGCGTCTCCCGGACGTCGAAGACTCCGCTCTCGATGTACCTCGGCTACATGGGCTACAAGACCGCGAACGTCCCGATCGTGAGCGGCATCGAGGTGCCGCCGGACCTCTTCGAGATCGATGCGGCCAAGATCGTCGGGCTGACGATCGACGCGTCGCGGCTCGCTCGAGATCCGGCAGGAGCGCGTCCGGCACATGCGGCGCCACCCCCAAGGCGTACGCGCAGCTGGACAAGATCTACGACGAGCTCGAGCAGGCGAACGCGATCCACCGGCGGCTCGGCTGCCCCGTGCTCGACATCACCGAGCTCTCGATCGAGGAGACCGCCTCGCGGGTCGTCAAGCTCGTCGAGGACCGGAAGCGGGCGCGCGCGTGAAGGAGAAGCCCGCGGATCCCGCTCTCGCGCTGGGTCTTCTGGGGTGTCGAGTTCATCGCCGGGATCTTCCTGTTCTACATCTTGCTGACGCCGATCTGGATCGGCCTCCGCGTGCTTGCCTGGGCGGCGGAGTTCAGGGCCAGGCGCCGGCGCTAGGACACGAGCCGCGCCGGGAGCGGGGTCTCCACGCCCGGCTCGACCCGGTAGGCGGTCGCGCCCTCGCGGGGCGAGATCACCTCGACGAGCTCCGTGCCGACGAAGTGCAGGCCGACGCCCGAGTCGGCGGCGTACCCGGGCGGGAAGCCCTCGTCCACCGCCCGGCGGTAGAGCGGACGGCGCAGCTCCTCGTCGTCGTAGTGCGGGCAGGCGCTCCCGGGCAGGAACCCGAGGCCGTCGTTCATCGTCGCGAGCTGCGGCCCGAACGAGTCCGTCACGCTCGCCTCGAACCAGCAGATCATCCCGGCGCTGCTGCCGGAGAGCACGATCCCCTGCTCCCAGGCCTCGCGGAGGATCCGGTCGAAGCCGTGGACGCGCCAGATCGCGAGCATGTTCGCCGTGTTGCCGCCGCCGACGAAGATCACGTCCTGGGCGAGCGTCAGCTCGCGGAGGTCGGCCGGCGGCCAGGGGAAGAACTGGAGCGGCGTGACGTCGGCCTGGCCGCGCGCGCGGTCGTACATGATCAGCGTGTTGCCGCGGGTCCTCCGCGCTCGCGGTGCCCACGTAGAGCACCCGTGGCCGCTCACGGCCGGCGAGCGCGAACACTTCTGCGACGACGGCATCGGACGTGCCGCCGCCGCCCATCGCGACGATCTGCTGCTTGGCCATGCCAATAAGATTGCCCACAGTGGGCTACGTGTACGACTTCGACGAGCCTTCCGAGGGCGGGCGGGAGCTTCTCGGCGGCAAGGGAATCGGGCTCGCGGAGATGACGCAGCTCGGCGTCCCCGTGCCCGCGGGCTTCACGATCACCACCGAGGCCTGCCGCGACTACATGCGCGCGGGCGGGCAGCTGCCCGAGGGGCTCGTCGAGGAGGTCGAGCAGCACGTCCAGGCGCTCGAGCAGCGCTCCGGCAAGCGGTTCGGCGACCGGCACGACCCGCTGCTCGTCTCGGTGCGCTCGGGCGCGGCGGTCTCGATGCCGGGGATGATGGACACGATCCTCAACGTCGGGCTCGACCGACGAGTCGGTCGAGGGCCTCGGCGAGACGACCGGCAACCGCCGCTTCGCCTACGACTCGTACCGGCGCCTGATCCAGATGTACGGCGAGACGGTCGACGGGATCGACGGCCACCGCTTCGAGCAGGAGCTCTCGAAGCTGAAGCAGGAGCGCGGCGCGGAGCAGGACGTCGACCTGACCGCCGACGACCTCGCAGAGCTCGTCGTCGCGCTTCGAAGGGATCTACGAGGAGGAGACCGGCCGCCCGTTCGCGCAGGACGCGCGCGAGCAGCTGGCCCGTGCCGTCGAAGCCGTCTTCCAGTCATGGAACACGCCGCGCGCGCAGGTCTACCGGCGCGCGCACGAGATCCCGGACGACCTCGGCACCGCCGTCAACGTCGTCCAGATGGTCTTCGGCAACAAGGGCGAGACCTCCGGAACGGGCGTCACGTTCACGCGCAACCCCTCGACCGGCGAGGCCGGGCCTCTTCGGCGAGCTCCTCGTCAACGCCCAGGGCGAGGACGTCGTCGCCGGGATCCGGACGCCCGAGCCGATCGCGCGGATGGGCGAGCTGCTGCCGGAGGCGTTCGACGCAGCTCCAGGAGACGACCGGCGGCTCGAGGAGCACTACCGCGACATGCAGGACATCGAGTTCACGGTCGAGGAGGGGACGCTGTACCTGCTCCAGACCCGCACGGCGAAGCGGACGGCCGCGGCCGCGCTCAAGGCCGCGGTGGACATGGTCGACGAGGGCCTGATCTCCCGCGAGGAGGCGGTCGCGCGGATCGAACCGGGCCAGCTCGAGCAGCTGCTCCACCCGATGCTCGACCCGAACGCCGACTACGACGTCGTCGCTACCGGTCTGAACGCCTCTCCGGGGGCGGCCTCGGGGAAGGTCGTCTTCGACGCGGCCGCCGCCGAGCGGCGCGGCTCGGCGGGGGAGAGCGTGATCCTCGTCCGCTGGGAGACGACGCCGGACGACTACTACGGCATGCGCCACGCGGCGGGGATCCTGACCGCGCACGGCGGGCTCACCTCCCACGCCGCGGTGGTCGCGCGCGGTGAGGGGATCCCGTGCGTGACGGGCTGCGAGGCCCTCCAGGTCGAGCCGGGCCTCGCGCGCCTGAACGGCCACGAGCTCCACGAGGGCGACCAGATCACGATCGACGGGGCGACCGGCGCGGTGATCCTCGGGGCCGTCGCGGCTCGTGCCGCCGCAGATCAACGAGGACTTCCAGACCGTGCTCGAATGGGCCGACGTGCTCCGCCGGCTGAAGGTGCGCGCGAACGCCGACACGCCCGAGGACGCGGCCAAGGCCCGCGAGCTCGGCGCCCAGGGGATCGGCCTCTGCCGGACGGAGCACATGTTCAACGCCGAGGAGCGGCTCCCCGTCGTCCGCGAGATGATCATGGCCGGCAACGAGGAGGAGCGGCGCGCGGCGCTCGAGCGGCTGCTGCCGATCCAGCAGGCAGACTTCGAGGGGATCTTCGAGGCGATGGCGGGGCTGCCGGTGACGATCCGCCTGCTCGACCCGCCGCTGCACGAGTTCCTGCCCGACCTCGAGGACGCGACCTCCGACGCGATGCGCGAGCGGATCAAGCAGCTCCGCGAGGCGAACCCCATGCTCGGCACGCGCGGCTGCCGGCTCGGCCTGATGTACCCCGAGATCTACGAGATGCAGGTGCGCGCGATCGTGCGGGCGGCGATCGCGGTGCGCGAGCGAACCGGCGAGCGCGCCGCTCGTCGAGATCATGCACCCGCTCGTCGCATTCGAGGAGGAGCTCCGCCGCCTGCGCGAGCTCACCATCCGCGTCGCCGGCGAGGAGGGCGAGCTCGACTACCTCGTCGGGACGATGATCGAGCTCCCGCGCGCCTGCGTCCGCGCGGACGAGATCGCACGCCACGCCGACTTCTTCTCGTTCGGGACGAACGACCTCACGCAGACCGCGCTCGGGTTCTCGCGCGACGACGCCGAGGGCAAGTTCCTGACGACCTACCTCGAGGACGACGTGCTCGAGCGTAACCCGTTCGAGGTGCTCGACGAGGACGGCGTCGGCGATCTGATGCGGATCGCGGTCGAGCGCGGCCGCGGCGAGAAGGAGGAGATCAAGCTCGGGATCTGCGGCGAGCACGGCGGTGAGCCGCGTTCGGTGGCGTTCTGCCACCGGATCGGGCTCGACTACGTGTCATGCTCGCCGTACCGCGTACCGCTGGCGCGCCTTGCAGCCGCGCAGGCGGCGCTCGTCGAGTCAGGGGTCGAGGCGGCGGTCGCAGGCGGGTGAACGCGGGCGAACGCGGCGGGTCAGGCCATCCCGCGCACGCGTAAGTACGCGACCACGATCGACGCGACACCCACCCCGACCAGCCCCGCGATCGTCACCGCATCGGTCTGCGGCTGCCCGCGGCGCGCGAGGATGATCGCCGTCCCGACCAGGCCGCCGATCAGGCCCGCCGACGTGCCCGCCGACCGAGATGAAGCTCGAGAACCCGAACGTGAACGCGAGGTTGATCAGGATCATCACCGCGAAGCCGCCCATGAGCCGCCCGGTCGCACGCCACTCGAGCAGGAGGCCGGCGCCGAGCATCCCGAAGATCGCCCCGGAGGCGCCGACCGTGGGCGCGTGCGGATTCCAGAGCAGCGCGCCGGCAGAGCCGGCCAGGCCCGAGCCGATGTAGAGCAGCGAGAAGCGCAGCGACCCGATCGCTCCCTCGACGACCGAGCCGAGCCACCAGAGCGCGTACATGTTCACGGCGATGTGCCAGATCCCGACGTGGAGGAAGCAGGCGGTGAGGAGGCGCCACCAGTCGCCGTTCGCGACGAACGGCCCGTACAGCAGCCACTTGTCGAAGAGCGGCCCGCCGGGATCGTTGATTCCTCCGCCCTGGGCGACGGTGACCAGGTAGACGATCACGTTCAGCGCGACGAGGGCGCGCGTGACGATCGCGCCGCGGATGACGATCCCGCGGCGGGCGAGCGGACGCTGGACGCTGCGGACTGCGCGCGTCGCCGTCTGATGGCTGACGCCCGCGTGATCCGGGCAGCGGAGGCCGACCGGAGCAAAGGTCACGCAGTCCGTGCAGATCGGGCGACCGCACTCCGAACACGAGAGACCGGTCTCCCGGTCCGGGTGGCGATAGCAGGTCGCCAAGGCGCAGTTAGCGTACCCGTGTCGCATGCGAGTCCATGTCGCCTTCACGCCGCAGGAAGAGGCCGCCGCGCCGCTCGGGATCGTCGTCGACGTCCTGCGTGCGACCTCGTCGATCGCGCAGGCCCTTTCCTCGGGTTACAGGCGGGTCCTCTGCTGCGCGGAGATCGAGGACGCGCGTCGCCTGCGCGAGGAGACCGAGGGCTCGGTCGTCGGCGGTGAGCGGAACGCGGTCCGGATCGAGGGGTTCGACGTGGGCGCGTCCCCGCGGGAGTTCCTCGAGCCGGGTGCGGACACGCTGATCCTCTCGACGACGAACGGGACGCAGACGATCCTGACCGCGGCCTCGCGGTGCGACGAGGTCGTCCTCGGCTCGCTGCTCAACCTGAGCGCCGTCGCCGAGCGCGCACGCGAGCTCGACGTGGACACGGCGATCTTCTGCGCCGGGTTCAAGGGCGCGTTCGCGCTCGACGACGCCTACTGCGCGGGCCGGATCGTCGCGCTGCTCGGCGCCGAGCGCTCCGACGCCGCGGTCGCGGCCGAGCTGATCGCGGGCTCGTTCCCGGACGCGCACGAGGCGCTGCTCGCGCGCACGTACGGCCCGCCCGGCCTCGAGGAGGACATCCTGTTCTGCTCGCGCGAGAGCGTCCTGCCGGTCGTACCGCGGTTCGCGCGGATGACCGGCCCGGCCGCAGAGATCGTCGCGTGAGCTACCGCTTCGCCTTCGGACGCCCGCCCGCGGTCGCGGCGGAGGGGATGGTCGCTACGAGCCAGCCGCTCGCGACCCGTGCCGGCCTACGCGCGCTCGAGCGCGGCGGGAACGCCGCCGACGCGGCGCTGGCCGCCGCCGCCGTCCTGTGCGTCACCGAGCCGATGTCGACGGGGATCGGCGGCGACTGCTTCGCGCAGGTCTGGCGGGACGGAGAGCTCGAGGGGCTCGACTCCGCCGGCCCGGCGCCGGCCTCGGCGGAGCCCGAGCCGGTCGCGCAGACGGGGCCGCGGTCGGTGACGGTCCCGGGGGCGGTCGCAGGCTGGGCCGCGTTCGCCGAGCGGTACTGCCGCCTCGGGCTCGACGGGTGTCTCGAGGACGCGATCGACGCCGCCGAGGGCGGCTTCGCGGTCGCTCCGCGGACGGCGGCCTCGTGGTCTCGCATCGGCGGGCCGCTCGGCGACCCGCCCGCGGTCGGCGACGTCGTCTACCAGCCCGAGCTCGGCGTCACCCTGCGGCGGATCGCCGACGAGGGACCGTCCGCGTTCTACACGGGCGAGGTCGCGGAGGCGATCTGCGAGGTCTCGTGGCTGGAGGAGGACGACCTCGCCGGCTTCGAGCCGCGCTGGGTCGAGCCGCTGCGCCTGACGTACAAGGGGACGGAGGTCTGCGAGCTGCCGCCGCCCACGCAGGGCGTCTGCGCGCTCGAGGGACTCGGGCTGCTGGAGCGCTCGTCGCCGTCGCTCGCGAGCCAGATCCGCTGCGTCCAGCTCGCGCTCGAGGACGCCCTCGCGCGCGTGCGCGACGGCGCAGACGTGGGCGAGCTGATCACGCGCGAGTACCTCGACGCCCGGCGTGGCCGCGCGGCGGTGACGGAGCCGCCGGGTGGGACGGTGTACCTCTGCGCGGTGGACGGCGAGCGGATGGCCGTCTCGTTCATCCAGAGCCTCTTCGAAGGCTTCGGCTCGGGGCTCGTCGCCCCCGGCACCGGCGTCGTCCTCCAGAACCGCGGCGCGTGCTTCGCGGTCGGTGGAGCGGTCGAGCCGGGCCGGCGGCCGTACCACACGATCATCCCGGGGATGCTCCTCCGCGACGGGGAGCTGCTGGGCCCGTTCGGCGTGATGGGCGGCTTCATCCAGGCCCAGGCGCACGTGCAGCTCGTCTCGGCCATGGTCGACGACGGGCTCGATCCGCAGGCGGCGCTCGACCGCCCGCGCTTCCGGGTCGACGGCGACGCGGTTCGGCTCGAGGAGGGGCTCTGGGACCGGGAGCCCGATCTCCAGCGGCTCGGCTACCGGACGGTGCGGGACACGGATACCTACGCGTTCGGCGGCGGCCAGGCGATCGTCGTCAGCGGCGAGGCGCTGATCGGCGGGTCGGATCCGCGCAAGGACGGATACGCGGCCGGGCTCTGATTCCCCACGATGGGGGATGCCGTGGTCCAGCGGACAGCGATATTGTCGTGAGGCCGTGGGCCAGCCCCCCGCTATCGGAGCGTTCGTGCTCTACAGAGGACGCACCCACGTCCTCCGCGGATACAGCAGCCTCAGCCGCAAGGACGTCCAGTACGCCGATCTCGAGGACGCCCTGACCGCTGAGCGCGTGACCGTCCCGGTCGCGGAGATCGTGTCGGGCGCTGCCGCCGCCGCCCGAGCCGCCGCCGGCACGGTCGTGCCGCTCCGGCCGGGCTCCTGCCGGCCGCGCGGATCTCGACGATCGTCGCCGCCCAGGAGCTCTTGGGCGCAGCCACATCGACCGTCTCGCCGACGCGGCGGCCGATCAGCGCCACGCCGAGCGGGGAGGAGGGGGACGTCTTGCCGGGGCCCCCGAGCCCTGAGATCTCCACCTCGAGGCGTGAGCCGGAGTCGTCCTTGATCACGACGTGCGAGCCGACTGAGACCACGTTCGGGTCGCCGCCCTCGACGATCTCGGCGTCCTCGAGGCGCGCGCGCAGGATCGTGATCTTGCGCTCGAGCAGGCCCTGCTCGTTCTTCGCGGCGTGGTACTCGAAGTTCTCGGACAGGTCGCCGTGCCCGCGCGCGACGGCGATCGCCTCGACGATCTCCTTGCGGCGCGGCCCCTCGAGCTCGGTGAGCTCGGCGAGGAGCTCGTCCCGCTGGGCCGGGGTCAGGTGCTCGCCCATAGGTACGCGAGGGTACTAGAAGCCGGCTCAGCGCTCGGCGCAGGCTAGACGGGCGCGAGCCCGCGTGCCTTGCGGCTGGCCGCGGTCTGCCGCTGCTGCGCGGACAGGACCGCCTTGCGCAGCCGGATGCTCGCAGGCGTGACCTCGACGCACTCGTCGTCGCGGATGAACTCGAGCGCCTGGTCGAGCGGCAGCGGGCGCGGCGGAATCAGGCGCACCAGCTCGTCGGCGGTCGAGGAGCGCATGTTCGTCAGCTTCTTCTCCTTCGTCGCGTTGACGTCGAGGTCGTCGGCGCGCGCGTTCTCGCCGACGATCATCCCCTCGTAGACGTCCACGCCGGGGCCGACGAAGAGCGAGCCTCGCTCCTGGAGGTTGAGGAGGGCGAAGGAGGTCGTCTTGCCCGACCGGTCGGCCACGAGCCCGCCGGTCGGCCTGGTGCGCAGCTCGCCGTGCCAGGGCTCGAACGCCTCGAAGACGTGGTGGAGGATGCCGGTGCCGCGCGTCTCGGTCAGGAACTCCGTCCGGAAGCCGATCAGGCCGCGCGCGGGAACGAGCACCTCCATCCGCACCCAGCCGGTCCCGTGGTTGACGAGCGACTCCGTGCGCCCCTTGCGCAGCGCGAACAACTGGGTGACGACGCCGAGATACTCCTCGGGAACGTCCACGGAGACGCGTTCGACCGGCTCGTGCACCTTGCCCTCGACGAGGCGTGTGACGACCTGCGGCTTGCCGATCGTCAGCTCGAACCCCTCGCGGCGCATCTGCTCGACGAGCACCTCGAGCTGGAGCTCCCCGCGGCCCTGCACCTCCCAGGTGTCAGGCCGGTCGGTCGGGAGCACGCGCAGCGAGACGTTCCCGACGAGCTCCGAGCGCAGACGCGCCTCGACCGCGCTGGCGGTCACCTTGTCGCCCTCGCGCCCGGCGAGCGGCGAGGTGTTGATGCCGACGGTCATCGAGAGCGACGGCTCGTCGACCGTGATCACCGGTAGCGGCCGCGGGTCGTCCGGATCGGCGAGCGTCTCGCCGATCGTCACCTCGGGGATGCCGGCGACGGCGATGATCTCGCCGGGGCCTGCCTCCTCGGCCTCGACGCGGTCGAGAGCCTCGGTCACGTAGAGCTCCGTCACCTTCGCCCGCTCGATCGTCCCGTCGGCGCGGCACCACGCGACCTGCTGGGCGCGGCTGATCCGCCCCTGCTGGACGCGGCAGAGCGCGAGCCGGCCGACGTAGGGCGAGGCGTCGAGGTTGGTGACGAGCGCCTGCAGCGGATGGCCTTCCTCGTAGGTCGGTGCAGGGATGCGCTTGACGATCAGGTCGAAGAGCGGCTGAAGGTCCGAGCCGAGGTCGTCCGGGTCGGGTCCGGCGTGGCCGGCGCGCGCGTTCGCGTAGACGATCGGAAACTCGATCTGGCTCTCGTCGGCGTCGAGGTCGAGGAAGAGCTCGTACACCTCGTTTACGACCTCGGCGATTCGCGCGTCAGGCCGGTCGACCTTGTTCACGACGAGGATCACGGGGAGCCGCGCCTCGAGCGCCTTGCGGAGCACGAAACGGGTCTGGGGGAGCGGGCCCTCGCTCGCGTCGACGAGCAGCAGGACGCCGTCGACCATCGTCAGCCCGCGCTCGACCTCGCCGCCGAAGTCGGCGTGCCCGGGGGTGTCGACGATGTTGATCTTCGTCCCGCGATAACGGACGGCCGTGTTCTTGGCGAGGATCGTGATCCCCTTCTCGCGCTCGAGGTCGCCGGTGTCCATGATCCGCTCGCCGACGTCCTGGTTCTCGCGGAAGGCGCCGGACTGCCACAGCATCGCGTCCACGAGCGTGGTCTTGCCGTGGTCGACGTGGGCGACGATCGCGATGTTGCGGATGTCGGAGCGCTCGGGCACCGATCGAGGGTAGCGGCCGATCCGAGCAGGCCGTATACAACTCGGCCGGTGAACCGAGGGCGTTATTGCGACAGCTGCTGCCGGCGCCGTGTACGCGCTGTTCGCCGCTTCGTGCTTCCGGCTCGCCGCGATCCACGGCTACGAGCGAGGAATCTCGATCGGCGAGGGTCTCTTCACCCTGCTCGGTGCGGCGGCATTCCTGGCTGCGGTGCTGCTGCCGAGACGGCGTGCCGCGATCGTCGTGATCGGCACCCTGCCGCTCGTCGGCTGGTTCCTGGCGACGCCCTGGAACTCCGGCCCGCCGTTTCTCGTCGCTTCCTTGATCGCACCCGTCGTGGCGGCGACATTCCTGGTGCACCGGGCGGCGCGGATGCGTTCCGCATGACGGACGGCTAGGCCGTTGCGGGCGGTCCGTCGCCGGACCGCCCGCCCGTTCGCAGCCTAAGGCGTGTGGACGGAGTGGAGCGGGACGACCTCCTGCTGGACGGTCATCGGCAGGTTCGGCGCGACGTTCGCATCGAACCAGCGGTCATGCTGCTCCTGGCTCTCCCAGATCTCGGAGACGGTGAACTGACCGTTGTCCGTGAACGCTGTGTGGAACAGGAAGCCGGGCTGGGTCTTCAGCTTCTCGACGAGCGGCGGTGAGATCTCGTCGTACTGCGCCTCGGTCATTCCCTCGGCGCGGTGCCGGATGAGTACGGCCATGACAGTTCCTCTCTGTTGGATTACGGCCACTGTATGTGCGGATCGGGAGCGGGGATGTTTTTCTTTCGTTTTCACCTTGACAGGAGAACGTGTGTTCGTGTAGAACATACGTTCCCATGATCGCTTGCATCCTCATCCCAGGCTTCGAGCTCCGCGCGGCGCTTCGTGACCGGCCGCGCCTCGGTCTGAAGCCCGCGGCGCTCGCGCCGCTGCCCGGCACCGAAGCGGTGCTCGGGCCCGTCACCGCCGTCGCCGAGGCATCCGGGGTACGGCCCGGGATGCGGCTCGGCGAGGCACTCGCCACCTGTCCGTCGCTCGTCCTGGTCGATCGCGACCCGGCCGGCGTCGAGCAGGAGTGGGAGGCGATTGTTCGTCGGCTGGAAGACGCCGGCTTCGCGGTCGAGCCTGTCGAGCCCGGCTGCCTGTACTTCGACACGCGGGGCGTCGAGCGGCTCTACGGCGGCGTCTCGGCGGCGCTCAAACGGGCGCTGAGCTGTCTCAAAGCATGGGACGCTTGTGCGGGCGCCGCCGACCGCCGCTTCGCCGCGCTCGCCGCCGCCGCGATCGCACGCCCGGGCCAGGCCCTCGTCGTCTCCGATGCAGATGCCTCTGGGAAGGGGGCGAAGGAGTTCCTCGCGCCGCTCCCGCTGACACTGCTTCCGCTCGAAGAGGGGCGGCGCGAGGAGCTCGAGCGGCTCGGGGTGAAGAAGATCGGACAGCTTGCCGGGCTGCCGGGTGCCGCCGTTGCCGAACGATTGGGGCCGGACGGCCGGCGCGCCCACAGCCTGGCGAGGGGTGAAGACACGACGAAGGTACGCGCTCGCAAGCCGCCGGCGGAGATCGCCGAGCGGCTCGAGTTCCCGGAGGCGGTCGGCAACGAGCTGACCCTCCGGCGGGCGCTGGCGGCACTGCTCGACCGGATCCTCGCGCGCTCCGAGCGCGGCGGGCGGGAGATCCGCAAGGTCGCGCTCTCGGCGCGGCTCGTCGGCGGAGGCTCGTGGCGGCGGACGGTGACGCTGCGCGAGCCAAGCGCGGAGCGGGGGGTACTGCGGGCGGCGCTCGGGCCGAAGCTCGCGGAGCTCCCCGCACCTGTGCTCGCACTCGGGCTCGAGCTCCTTTCGCTCACCGAGTCGGCCGGTCACCAGCTCGCGCTGGGCCGGCCGGAGGGGGACGAGCGTAGAAGCCGTCTCCGGGAGGGCCTGCGCCAGGTGCGTGCGAGCGCGGGTGCAGGCGCAGTCGCCGGCGTCGTGGAGGTCGCGCCCTGGTCGCGGATCCCCGAGCAGAGAGCACTGCTCGTACCCAGAGACTGAACGAGCCCAGGCCGGCACTCGTCGAAGAGCGATTCGACGGGACGCCGCGCCGGGTGAATCGTCAGGGGGTCGAGGTCGTCCGCGAGGAGTGGCGGGTGCTGGACCGCTGGTGGACGGAGGAGCCGGTCGCGCGGCGCTACTTCGAGGTCGTGCTCGAGAGCGGGCAGAACGTCGTCGTCTTCCGCGACGAGGAACGTGGCGGCTGGTTCTCGCAGAGGGGCGCCTGATCGCGGAGCTCGCCGACATGGACCTGCAGGGCCTGACGCCCGAGGAGATCGAGGTGGCGAAGCTCGCCGGCCAGGTCTACCTGCGGTTCAAGCAGCTGCCGCAGGCGCATCCGGCCGACCTCGGCGAGGTCGCGTTCCACGTCCACGCGATCGGGCGGATCGTGTTCGCCCGGGCGGCGATCCGCGCCCACCCCGAGCACTGGACGTTCAAGTGAGCCGTTGTGAGAGCGCCTGCTCCGCGAGCCGCGGCCACTCGGCCGCGTGAGCGTTCGGAACGACCACCCACTCCTTGAAGGGCCGGCCGTTTCCGCCCGGATCGAAGAGGTGCGCGCCCTCGAGCGCCGAGCGCGCCGGCGTGCGCGGCCCCGTCCGGCAGCTTGAAGACCATCGCCTCCTCGGAGCGGATCCAGCCGCAGACGAGCTTGCCGTCGGCCTTCACGGCGGGCATGCCCATCATCTGGGTCAGCACGACCTCGGGGTTGCGGGCGGAGAGGTCGTCGCAGATCTCGTCGTACCGCTCCCGGGCGTCCATCTACCGCCTCCGGATGCTCTCGGCGAAGCCGGCGTCGGGGCCGTGCACGTTGAGGAGGACGACACGCCCGCCGTCATGGACGACGCCGTGGCGCGCGCCCGGCCGTGCGGCGTAGAACGATCCCGCGCCGGCACGGACGACCTCGTCGCCGCTCACGAGCCCTGCCTCACCCTCGAGCACGAAGAACGCGTCGACCTGGTCGTCGTGGCCGTGAGCGCCGATGCCGGGCCACTCCGGTTCGACCTCGAGCCGGAACACCGAGATCTCCGGCAGCTCGCCGAGGATCGTGATCGTCCGGTCCTCCCGCTGGAACTGCTCACCGCCGCCCGCGGGAGTGACGATCGCGTCGGACGCGGGGCGGCCGCCGTCGTCCGGTGGGTCGAACGAGTCGAAGGGCTCCTGCGTCCGCAGGTAGTGCGCGAACCCGCTGTCGGGGGCGTGGAAGTTCAGGAACCGCGCCTCGCCCGGGCCGTCGTTGTCGAAGCCGTGGATCACGCCGGGAGGGACGATCACCAGCGTCCCGGCAGCTGCGGTCAAGGGCTGCGGCTCGGGCCCCAGCCGGAAAGTGAGCTGCCCCTGGAGCACGTAGAACGCGTCGGCAGTGCTCCCGGTGGACGTGCGGCTCCGCGCCGCGCTGCCCGGCCGCGTGGCGCGTCCAGGTGACGGTCAGCCACTCGTGGTCGCAGAGGATCCGCAGCTCGCGGTTCGGCCTGTCGGTGATCGCCTCACCCTCGCCGGGCGCCTAGGAGGAGCGGATGGCGTACGTCGAGCTGCACGCCCACTCAGCCTACTCGTTCCTCGACGGCGCCTCCCAGCCCGAGGAGCTCGCCGCGCGCGCCGCCGAGCTCGGCTACGAGGCGCTCGCGCTCACCGACCACGACGGCGTCTACGGCTCGCTCGAGTTCGCCCATGCGGCGAAGGCGTTCGGGCTGCGGCCGATCACCGGAGCGAGGTCACGCTGCGAAGGCGGCTGCCCACGTACCCTCTCGTCGAGACGCCGAAGGGCTACGCGAACCTCTGCCGGCTGCTGACCGAGGCGCACGCGGGCACGCGGCCGAAGCCCGGGGACGAGCCCCTGCCGCCGGCGTTGCCGCTCCAGTCGCTCGCTGGAGCTGAACGAGGGCCTCGTCTGCCTCTCCGGCTGCGCCCGCCACGGGCTCGGCGTGTACCGGCCGAACGACGCTGCGCAGCTCGCCTCGGCGTTCGGGCGCGACCGCTTCTACGTCGAGCTCCAGCGGCCGTACGAGCGCGGCGACACGCGCCGCCTCGCGCGGCTGCGCGAGCTCGCCCGCGACCTCGGCGTCGCGACCGTCGCGACCGGCGACGTCCATGCGCACCACCCGCGCCGCGCCGCGCTCCAGGACGCGCTCGTCGCGATCCGCTGCCGCACCTCGCTCGACGGCTGCGAGCCGGAGCGGCGCGGCAACCACGAGTCGGTGCTGCTCCCGCCGGACGCCGTGCTCGACCGCTTCCCCGACGACCGGGATGCCGTCCTCCGCACGGCCGAGCTCGCCGCCGGTCTCACCTTTGACCTGACGCAGGAGCTCGGCTACCGCTACCCGGACTTCTCCGACGGGTTCGAGACGCCCGACGGCCAGCTCAGAACCGTCTGTGAGCAGGCATTTTCCGAGCGGTACCCGCGAAACGGCCAAGCGCGGCAGCGGCTCGACGAGGAGCTCGCGCTGATCTCCGAGCTGAAGCTCTCCGGGTTCTTCCTGCTCCACTGGGAGGTGCTCGAGCTCGCGCGAGAGGTGGCGGTCGAGGTGCGCGGGGCGCGATTCGCCGCGGCACTCGCTGCCGCCGGGGCGTGGGCGGGGCAGCTCGGTCGGCTCGATCGTCTGCTACCTGACCGGGCTCTCGCACGTCGACCCGGTCGAGGCGAACCTCTCGCTCGGGCGCTTCCTCAACCGCGAGCTCGTCTCGGTGCCCGACATCGACCTCGACTTCCCGCGCGACATCCGCGAGAAGCTGATCGTCCGCGTGACCGAGCGCTACGGCCACGAGCACGCTTCGCTCGTCGCTGCGTTCTCGACCTACCACTCGCGCGGCGCGATCCGCGACCTCGGCAAGGCGCTCGGCCTGCCGTTCGCGGAGCTCGAGCGGCTCGCGCGAGTCACCGAGGGGAACCCTCATCGCGTCGCCGAGGAGGTCGCGAAGCTCCCCGGCGACCACACCTCGTCACGCTGGCGAGCGCTGGGCGAGCTCGCGCACGAGATCGGCGGACTGCCGCGGCACATCTCGCAGCACCCGGGCGGGATGGTGATCTCGAGCCGCCCGCTCGTCGAGCTCGTTCCCGTCCAGCCGGCGGCGATGGAAGGCCGGCAGATCTGCCAGTGGGACAAGGACTCCTGCGCCGACGCCGGCTTCCTGAAGATCGACCTGCTCGGGCTCGGGATGCTCTCGGCGGTCGAGGATTGCGTCGACCAGATCGCGCGGCTGCGCGGCGAGCCGATCGACCTCTCGCGGATCCCGCTCGACGACCAGGCGGTCTACGAGGAGATCCAGCGGGCCGACACGGTCGGCGACTTCCAGATCGAGAGCCGCGCGCAGATGCAGAGCCTGCTGCGCACGCGGCCGGAGAACCTCGACGACCTGACGATCCAGGTCGCGCTCGTCCGGCCGGGGCCGATCCAGGGCGGCGCCGTCCACCCGTACATCGAGCGGCGGCAGAAGAGGCGTGAGAACCCCGACTTCGTCCCGCCGGTCGACCACCCGTCCCTCGCCGAGCCGCTGCGCGAGACGCTCGGCGTCGTCGTCTTCCAGGACCAGGTGCTGGAAGTGGCGATGGCGCTTGCCGGCTTCACCGTCGGCGAGGCCGAGGCGCTGCGCCGGGCGATGAGCCGCAAGCGCAGCGAGGAGGCGATCGAGGCGCTGCGGCCGCGGTTCGTCGAAGGAGCGCTGCGCCAGGGCGTCGACGAGGAGCTCGCGAACCGCGTCTACGACAAGCTCGTCGGCTTCTCCGGCTTCGGGTTCCCGAAATCGCACTCGGCCGCCTTCGCGCTGCTCGCGTACCAGTCCGCGTGGCTGCGCCACCACTATCCCGGCCGAGTTCCTCTGCGCGCTCCTGAACGCGCAGCCGATGGGCTTCTACCCGCCGGCGAGCCTCGTCCGCGACGGCCAGCGACGCGGGGTGGAGGTGCGTCCGCCGGACGTGAACCTGAGCGCGGCGACCTGTGCGATCGAGGAAGGCGCCGTGCGCGTCGGGCTCGGCTACGTCCGCTCGGTCGGCGAAGAGGAGGCGAAGGCGGTCGCGGAGGGGCAGCCGTACGCCGACGTCGCCGATCTCGCCCGCCGCGCGCCGGTGAACAAGGCAGCGCTGGAGACGCTCGTCGCCTCGGGCGCCTGCGACCGGTTCGGCCAGCGCCGCGAGCTGCTCTGGCGGGTCGGCGTCGTGCCGCGCCCGCAGAACGCGGGCGGCGGCAACCGCCAGCTGGCGCTCGCGCTCGAGCCGACCGCGCCCGTACCCGACCTGCCTCCGCAGACGGACTGGGAGCAGATGCTCGCCGACTACGGCACGACCGGCCTCTCGATCGGCCCGCATCCGCTGGAGCTGCTCCGCCCGCACCTCCCCGTGGCGACGCTCTCCAGCCGCGAGCTCCATGACCACCCGGCCGGCGACGGTCGCGGTCGCCGGGATGGCGATCGCGCGGCAACGCCCGGCGACTGCGAACGGAGTGGTGTTCATGCTGCTCGAGGACGAGTTCGGGCAGGTGAACCTGATCGTCCCGCCGCCGGTCTACGAGCGCTACCGCCCGCTCGTCCGCGGCGAGCCGCTCCTGCTCGCGCGCGGAAAGCTCGAGCGCGTCGGACCGAAATCTGAACGTGCTCGTCTCGACGCTCGAGTCACTCGGGCCGCTGGCGCGCGAGATCGCGGGCGAAGCCGAGGTGCAGAGCGCCCTGCCGCGGGCCCACCATTTCGGACACCGCTAATCGGTCAGCCTGCGGCCTTTCTCCAGCACGTAGGCGCAGGCGACGAGGGTCAGATGGGTGAACGCCTGCGGGAAGTTGCCGAGCATCCGCTCCGCAACCGGGTCGTACTCCTCCGAAATCAGGCCGAGGTCGTTGCGGAGGCCGACGAGCCGCGTGAAGAGCTCTTTCGCCTCGTCGCTGCGGCCGATCAGGGCGAGATTCGCTGCGAACCAGAACGAGCACGGCAGGAAGACCCCCTCGCCCGGCGGGAGCCCGTCGACCTCGACGTTCTCCTCGTCGGCCTCGTAGCGTGCGATCAGACCGTCCCGGTTGAGCGTCGCGGCCGATTGCGTCGACCGTTCCGATCACCCGCGGGTCGTCCGGCGGCAGGAAGCCGACGAGCGGAATCAGCAGGACGCTCGCGTCCAGTCGCTTGCGATCCGTACGACTGGACGAACGTGCCCAGGTCGGTGTCGTAGCCGTTCCGGCAGACGTCGGCGTGGATCTCGTCTCGGACTGCGCGCCAGCGCTCGACCGGGTCCGTCGTGCTCCCATGTCTCGACGGTCCGCACCGCACGGTCGAACGCCACCCAGGCCATCACCTTCGAGTGCGTGAAGTGCCGGTTCGGCCCACGCACCTCCCAGATCCCGGCGTCGGGCCGGCGCCAGGCGTCCTCGAGGAACGCGAGCAGGTGCCGAGTGAGCTGCCAGGCGTGGTCGGAGGCCTCGAGTCCGTGCAGGCGGCCCGTGTAGAACGCGTCGATCACCTCGCCGTAGACATCGAGCTGCATCTGCTCGGAGGCCGCGTTCCCGACCCGCACCGGCGCGGAGCCCTCGAACCCGGGGAGCCATTCGACTTCGAACTCCAGCAGCCGGCGCTCGCCGGCGACGCCGTACATGATCTGGAGGTCGGAAGGGTCTCCGGCGGCCGACCGGAAGAGCCAGCTGCGCCACGCGCGGGCCTCGTCGAGATACCCCGAATCGATCAGCGCGACGATCGTCAGGGTCGCGTCGCGGAGCCAGCAGTACCGGTAGTCCCAGTTCCGGACGCTGCCGATCCACTCCGGCAGCGACGTCGTCGGCGCGGCGACGATCCCGCCCGTCGGCTCGTAGGTGAGCGCCTTGAGCACGCGGATCGAGGTGCGCACCGGCTCGGCCCACTCGCCGTCGTACCCGCAGGCTCCGGACCACTCCGTCCAGAACGACTCCGTGCGCCCGAGCGCATCCTCGGCGTCGACCGGCTCGGGGACGGGCTCGTGCGAGGGGAACCACGAGAGGACGAACGGCACGCGGTCGCCTGCGGAGACCACGACCTCGCCGACGGTTGTCATCTCCTCTCCGCGGAGATCGGCAGGGGTGTCGATGCGGAGAGCGTTCGGGCCGGCGATCGCGACGCGCGCGCCGTCGACGCGCGTCACCCATGGGACGGCCGAGCCGTAGTCGAACCGGATCACGAGCTCCGTTGCGACCTCGACCTCGCCCGCGAACACCCTCGACGATCCGGGCGAGGACCGGATGGCTCGGTGCGGGGCGGCATGAAGTCGATGACGCGCACCGCGCCGCTCGTCGAGCTCGAAGGTCGTCTCGAGGATGAACGTCTCCGGCCGGTACCGCCGGCTGACCCGGGCGTCGTCCGCGGTCGGCGCGAGCAGCCAGCGCCCGTGCTCGGGGCCGCCGAGGAGCGCGGCAAAGCACGCGCCCGAGTCGAACCTGGGCAGGCAGAGCCAGTCGACCGAGCCTCGCGCGAGAGACGAGCGCTGCTGTCTGCAGGTCGCCGATCAGCCCGTAGTCCTCGATCCTCACGGATCGAAGTGTGTGCAGCTCAGACCCAGAGTTGCCAGCGGAACTTCTCGCAGCCGCAGTTCTTGTTCTTCACGCCGCACTCGCGGCAGTCCCAGTACTCCCACCAGATCCAGCGGAGATGCTGCATCTCGAGCACGATCATGCAGACGATCGCGAAGAGGAGAAGGCCGGGCGACACGGAGTCAGGATTGCACCGTTTTGACGATCCCGCAATGGGCCGTCCGGCCCAAACGGCGGATCTAGAGGCTCAACCCGAAGGGGGGCATCCGCCGCGAGACCTCCGAGTCGAACGCCTCCTCGTAGGCCTCGGCCTGATCGGGCTCGAGGGTGCTCGCGTACGTCTCGCGGATCTCCCGGAGCGCGTCGCTCGCCTCCTCGACGAGCTCGAGATAGGCGGCGTAGCGCTCCTCCGCCTCCTCGGGCCCGGCGCGGTCGTACGCGCGCTCGGCCTGGGCGCACGACTCGAGCAGGTCGGCGTAGTCCTCCCGGAAGATCGCGATCTGCCGGCCGATCAGGTCTTCGAAGCGTCTCATCCGCGGGCCGTAGAGTAGTCGCCGTTGCTGGTCCGGAGCTGGAACGTCTTCCACGGGAACACCTCGCCGCCGATCCGGAGGGCCTACCTCGAGGAGATGATGCGGCTCGCGACCGGGGACGAGCCCGACGTGCTCTGCCTGCAGGAGCTCCCGCTCTGGGCCACTCGCCGGCTCGCGAAGTGGAGCGGCATGCGCGTCCTCGCCGACGTCGCCCGCCGGCAGCGGCTGCCGCCGCCGCTCGACCGGCGTCTGACGACGCTCCACTCGGGCCTCTTCCGCTCGCTCTTCACCGGACAGGCGAACGCGATCCTGCTCCGCCACGAGCTCGCCGTGCAGGAGCGGAGCGTGTTCGTGCTCAACCGGACGCGGGCTGCTCGGCACCGGCGCGGGCGAACGGCGGATCTGCCAGATCGTGCGCGTCCAGCGTCCCGGCGCGGGCACGCTCGTGCTCGCGAACCTGCACGCCGACCCATTCGCCGGGACCGGCGCAGGAGCAGGTCGAGAACGCAGTCGAGCACCTGCTCGAGCTGGCGCGGCCGGACGAGCCGGTCGTGCTCGCGGGCGACTTCAACTTCACGCCGGATCTCCGCCATCGCGGCTTCACCGGCGAGGGACCGGGGATCGACCACGTCCTCGTCCGCGGCGACGACCCGGGACCGCTCGTCGTTTGGCCCGACGAGCGCCGCCGCCTGAACGGCATGCTGCTCTCGGACCACGCTCCCGTCGAGAGGACCCTGACGTGAACTTCGAACAGGCCCGCGCGCAGTTCCCCGTCCTCGAGCGGCTCGCTTTCCTGAACGCCGGCTCGATGGGCCCGCTCGCCACGCCGACCGTGGAGGCAATGGCGGCGCGGGAGCGGAGCGACCTCGACCGCGGCCGCGGGGGCAAGCCCTACATCGAGGAGATGCTCGCGCTGCGCGAGGACGCCCGCACGGCACTGGCCGGGGTGATCCACGTCGAGCCGGCGAAGGTCGCGCTGACCGCGTCCACGACCGAGGGCTGCAACATCGTCCTCGCAGGCCTCGACCTCGGCCCCGAGGACGAGGTGGTCACCACCGACAGCGAGCACTTCGGCCTGCTCGGCCCGCTCCAGGCATCCGGCGCGCGCGTGCGGATCGCGCGCATCCGCGACCGGCCGCCGGAAGATGCGCTCGAGCTCCTGCTCGCGGAGGTGAGCGAGCGCACGCGCCTGATCGCGCTCTCGCACGTCTCCTGGCTGACCGGCAACCTGCTCCCGATCGAGGAGCTCCAGGAGCAGACCGGGGTGCCGCTGCTGGTCGACGGAGCGCAGTCGGCAGGCGCGATCCCGGTCGAGGCGGCTCGCTACGACTACTTCACGATCTCGGGGCAAAAATGGCTGACCGGCCCTGATGCCACCGGCGGGCTGTACGTCCGCGACCCGGAGGCGCTCCGCGTCGCGCTGCCGACGTATTTCTCCCAGCTCGGGCACGACGAGGCGGGCGCCTTCACCCCGAAGGACGGCGCGGCGCGGTTCGACGCCGGCTGGATCCCGACCTCGTCGCTCGCCGGCCTGGCTGCAGCGATCGCAGCTCGTCCCGCACTGGGCCTTCCATCACGCAAGCGAGATCTCGGCCCGCTGCTACACGCTGCTGGCCGACCGCTTCCGGGTTGCGACCGCGCCGGGGCAGGCAGGGCTCGTCTCGTTCGTGCCGGGCGACGACCCGGCCGCGGTTGCCGCGCGGCTCTACGAGGCCGGGGTCGTCGTCCGCGACATGCCGAACACGCCGTGGCTACGCGTTTCCTGCGGCTGGTGGACGAGCGACGGAGACGTGGAACGGCTCCTGGCCGCTCTCTGAGCTCGCCCAGCCGTACCCGAACGAGGGACACCGGGGCCGAAAGTCCGGGCCGCCGCCGCCGATTTACAGCTTGTGAAGCGGATCTCGCTGTTCCTGGCCGCGATCGCAGCCGTGTGCGCTGCTGTCGCAGGCGACTCTTCGGGGGCCGCCTCGAGCTACCCGAGCCCACTCCGGCTGCGGAGCATCGCGAGCTCGGTGACCGGCAGCTGGGTGCTGAACAGCAGCACGAGCGCGGCCGACGCCACGACGAGCAACGTCTCGGTCGACAACGCGGCCGACAACGGCTGGTACGTCTTCCCGCCGGGCACGCAGTCGACCACGAGGCTCGCCTCGATCCCGACCACTCCGGACGGCACCGGGTGGATCGTCGACCCTGCGGGCGGCGCGTCCGGCTTCCCGGCCGGAACGTGGACGTTCACGGTCAAGACGAGCGTGCCGAGCGCCACGCTCGATCCGGGCACGGCGCTGCTCACGGTCGGCATGTGGAAGGGGACGATCTCGGGCGCCACGTTCACCCCCGTCGGGCCTGCGCTGCTCGCGCCCACGGACGACCCCGGCTCCCATGACCTTCGCTCCGGCCTGAACGCGACGACCAGCGCGTCGTACACGCTGCCCAAGTTCTCGCTCGGCGCGGGGGAGACGCTCTTCGTCGAGCTCTGGCGCCACCAGGTCGCCGGCATCTCCGACCCGACCGCCGCCAACCGCACCCTCCAGCTGGTGGTCAACGACGGCACCTCGCAACTCACGCATCCGGCCGCGGACAGCACCGCGCCGACGCACTCCCTCTCGGTCACCGGCGTCTCCGGCAAGACCGCGTTCAAGGCCGGCTCGAACACGCTCTACTACCTCGGCTCGAGCGCCGGCAGCTTCAAGGTCAAGGACGCGATCGCCGACTCCGGGTCCGGGCCGCTGCAGGTCACCTACCCGCTCGTCTCGACCAGCGGTTGGACGCACCCCGCCGAGACCGTCACGGCCGCGCCCTCGTTCACCTCGAGCACGTACAGCTGGACGGCCGGCTCGACCACCTCGCCGGGCGCCCAGTCGATCGTCGCCGAGGACAAGGCGCTCCAGACCTCGACCGCGACGCTCACGCTGACCAACGACACGACCGGCCCCACCGGCCAGTCGGTCGCGCTGAGCGGCGGGCCGAACTTCACGACCCTGTCGGTGCCGCTGACGCTGATGAAGGGAACCGACGCGGGCGCCGGGGTCGACGGCGCATCAGGGCTCGTCGAGCGGGCCGCCGCGACGGCCACGAACGGAACCTGCGGGACGTTCGGCCCGTGGGCGCCGGTCACGCTCGTCGGCGGCGCCGACACGAGCGTCGTCGCCGGCAACTGCTACCGCTACCGCTACACGATCTCGGACCTGCTCGGAAACGCGTCGAGCCCATCCGCACCGTCGGCCGATGCGGTCATCGCCACGTCGGCGACGACACGACGACTACGACAACCACACGACGGCCACGACGACCACGACGACGAGCGCCGCAACGACGTCTCTGGTGACGATCGATGCGCCGACCGAGCTCACCGGCGCGGGCAACCAGCACTACAGCGCCGGCACCCTCTGGTTCCAGCCCGGCGGCAGCGGCTCGTTCACCCTGAACGCCACGGCTCAGTCCGGCGTCGTCTCGGTCACGTTCCCCGACGTCTCGGCGACGTCGGGCTGGGCTGGTTCGACCGGGGGAACTGACACGACCAGCCCGTACACGTCTCCGGTCGCCTACACGTGGACCGTGGGCGCGGCCGCACCGGGTGCGAAGACCGTTCTGGCGACGACTGCGTCCGCTCAGACGTCGACCGCCGCGATCACGATCAGCGCCGACCCCACCGCGCCGACGGGCCAGACGATCACGGTCAACGGCGGCCCGTTCTTCTCCACCAACTCCGTGCCGTTGACGATCTCGCGCGGAACGGATGCCGGCGCCGGGGTCGACCCGGCCGGCGACTTCGTCGAGCGCGCCACGGCACCGCTCCGGAACGGCGTCTGCGGGACCTTCGGGCCGTTCACTGCCGTCACGCTCGTCGGCGGAGCGGACAACAGCGTCACGACGGGGAGCTGCTACCGCTGGCAGCTGAAGGTGACCGACTACGTCGGCAACGTGTCGACCGCCTCCGCGGCCAGCACCGATGCGAAGGTCGACACGACTCCGCCGATGGCCCCGAACCTCCTTTTCACCGGCCTGCTGAACGCGGGCGTCGACGGCAACGTCGTCTACTACCAGCCGTCGGCGGCGGGCAGCTTCACGGTCAACGCCGTGGCGTCCGATCCAGAGTCCGGCGTGATGAGGTACTCCTTCCCGACCATCCCCGGCTTCGCCCAGGTCGGCACGGGCGCGAGCAGGACGTACAACTACACCTCGCCGGTCAGCCCGCCGGTCGGCCCACTGATCGTGACCGCCACGAACCCCGAGGGCGTTCGCCTCCCCGGCCGCCTCGTTCACGGTCGCACCCGACCCCACGCCGCCGACGGCTGGCCGTCCGCTGCAACGGCGCACCGTGCCTGGCGAAGAGCTACCTGGGCCCGGTGACGGTGACGTTTACCGGGGTCGACAAGCCTGGCTCCGGGCTGGACCTGATCCGATTCACGACGAACGGGACCGTTCCGACGAAGGACGGCGGGTTCGAGTACACCTCGCCGTTCGTGGTCCAGTCCCGTGACCCACCTGACCGTGCGCGCCTTCGACAAGGCCGGCAACGCGAGCAGCCCGCTCTCGCTCACGGTGCGCTCGCTCGCCGACCGGCTGGTCTTTGGCGCTCCGGCCCGGCTCAGCGTCGGGCCGGCTGCTCGCTACCTCCAGGCCCGCGTCAGCTCGACACGGCGGGCGCACGTCCTCGCGGTCATGACCGGCCCGGGCCTGAAGGCGCCCGGGCGCTGGCGCTTCATCCTCGAAGGCGGCGCGTGGATCGTCCAGCTCCGGCTCCCCGAGACGATCGAGCGTGGCGGGGCCTATACGGTGCGCTGGATGGTCTCGGCGGGCACGAAAAGCACGTCGAAGGTCACGCAGGTCACCCTGCGCTGAGCCCCGCTACGCCGGCAGGCCCAGCTCGGACGCGATCGGGCGCATCGCCCCGATCACGTTCGCGATGTGCTCGTTCAGCTCGAGGCCGAGCAGCTCGGCGCCCGCGTAGACCTCGTCGCGGTGCACGCCGGCCGCGAACGACGGCTGCTTCAGCTTCTTCACCACCGACTTCGGCTCGAGCGTCGAGAGCCCCTCCGGCCGCACGAGCGCGCACGCGTGCACGAACCCGGAGAGCTCGTCGCAGGCGAACAGCGTCTTCTTCAACGGTGTGTCGCGCGGGATCGCGAGGTGCTCGGCGTGGGAGAGGACACCCTCGATCACGATCTCCGGATAGCCCTCCTCACGGAGGATCGGCGCCCCGTCCTGCGGGTGCTTGTCGAGCGTGGGGTGCAGCTCGTAGTCGAAATCGTGCAGCAGCGCGGTCACGCGCCAGAGCTCCTCGTCCTCGCCGTAGTGCCGCGCGTACCACGCAACGGAGGCTTCGACGGCGAGCGCGTGACGCAGGAGCGACTCGCTCTTCGTATAACGAGTGAGGGTCTCCCAGGCCCGGGCCCGGGTGGTCTCTGACATGTCCGCTAGCCTACTGCGATCGCTGCCTCGGTCCTCACGCCACGAGCTGATGGAGGCCTTCGTCATCGAGGGAGGACGTCGCCTCGGCGGGACCGTCAAGGCGGCCGGAAACAAGAACGGCGCGCTGCCGATCCTGGCCGCGACGCTGCTGACGCAGGAGCCGGTGACGCTCACGAACGTGCCGCGCATCCGCGACGTGCAGACGATGCTCGACCTGCTCGACGAGCTCGGCGCCGAGGTCTCGTGGACCGGCTCGAACGAGGTGCGCGTCCATGCGGCCGACGTGTCCAGGCACGAGCTCGACCCGATGCTGTGCGCACGCATGCGCGCGTCCTTCCTGCTCGCCGGCCCGCTGCTCTCACGGCTCGGGCGCGCGTCCGTCCCGCCCCCGGGCGGCGACGTGATCGGGCGGCGCCGTCTCGATCCGCACATCCACGCGTTCGCGCGGCTCGGCGCAGAGATCGAGTTCCGGGAGATGCATCACGAGCTGCAGGCGCCCGGCGGCCTGCGGGGGGAGCACATCTTCCTCGACGAGGCGAGCGTGATGGCGACCGAGAACACGATCATGGCCGCCGTCCTCACTCCCGGCGAGACGGTGATCGGGAACGCGGCCTGCGAGCCGCACGTCCAGGATCTCTGCCGCTTCCTCGTCTCGCTCGGTGCGCAGATCGAGGGGATCGAGTCCAACGTCCTCCGCATCCACGGCGTCGACTCGCTCGGCGGCGGCGAGTGGCGGATCGCGCCCGACCACATCGAGGTCGGCAGCCTGATCGGCCTCGCGGCCATGACCTCCAGCGACATCACGATCGAGGACACGAACCCGAAGGACCTCGTCCCGATCCTGCCGGCGTTCGCGCGGCTCGGCGTGAGGGTGGAGATCGACGGCACCACCGTGCGCGTTCCGCCGCAGCAGCAGCTGATCGTCGAGGACGACCTCGGCGGTCACATCCCGAAGATCGAGGACGGCCCCTGGCCGGCGTTCCCCGCCGACCTGACCTCCATCGCCCTGACGGTGGCGACGCAGGCATTCGGGACGGTGCTGATCTTCGAGAAGATGTTCGAGAGCCGCCTGTTCTTCGTCGACAAGCTCGTGATGATGGGCGCGCGGATCATCCTCTGCGACCCGCATCGCGCGGTCGTCGCCGGGCCCGGCGCAGCTCGTCGGCCAGCGGATGGAGAGCCCCGACATCCGCGCCGGGATGGCGATGCTCCTCGCCGGCCTCTGCGCCGAGGGGCAGTCGACGATCGGCGCCGCGCACCAGATCGACAAGGGCTACGAGCGGATCGACGAGCGACTGCGCTCGCTCGGCGCGCACATCGAGCGCGTCGAGGCCTAGTCGGCCACACCCAGCTCGTTCAGGCGCTGGAAGAACAGCGCCGCCGCCATGGCGCCCTCACCGACCGCCGCGCCGACACGCTTGGTCGAGCCGTGCCGAACGTCCCCGGCGGCGAAGAGGCCTGGGCGGCTCGTTTCCAGCGGGAGTGGGTCGCGGTCGAGCGGCCAGCCCTCCGGTCTCCCGGCCAGGTCGGCTCCCGTAAGGATGAAGCCGCCCGGATCGAGACTTACTCCTTCGCGCTCGCACCAGTCGGTGTGCGGCACGCCGCCGATGCAGATGAAGAGCGCCGCCGCGGGGTGCCATTCGACGTCGCCGAAGCTGATCGCGATCAGCCGGTCGCCGTCGCTGTGCACCGCCGTCAGCTCCGTATCCAGGCGTACGTCGACCAGCGGGTTGTGCTCGATCCGGCGCACGAGGTAGGCCGACATCGTCTTCCCGAGGTGGTCGCCGCGGACGAGCATCGTCACGCGCGCTCCTGCGCCGGCGAGGTTCAGCACCGCCTGCCCGGCCGAGTTCCCGGCGCCGACCACGACCACCGAATCGCCGCCGCACTGGGCGGCCTCGCTTCGGCCCGCTCCGTAGTACACGCCACGGCCGACGAGGTCGTCCAGCCGCGGCAGGTCCAGCCGGCGCCAGTCCATCCCCGTCGCTGCGAGCACGACCGAGGCTTTGAGCTCGATACCGCCGTCGACCTGGAGATCGACCGGCTCCCGCGGGTCGTTCAGGCGGCTGCCGATCACGCCGCGCAGGACCATGATCTCGGCGCCGAACTTCTCCGCCTGGCGCCCTGCCTTCCGCGCCAGTTCGGCGCCCCCGACCCCCTCCGGGAAGCCGAAGAAGTTCTCGATCATCGAGGTATGGGAAGCCTGCCCGCCCGGGACGTCGCGTTCGAGCACGATCGTCTCGAGCCCGTCCGAGGCGGCGTAGACCGCCGCGGCCAGCCCTGCCGGCCCGCCGCCGATGATCACGACGTCGTAGCTCGAGCGCTTCGGGAGGGCGTCGTGCTGCCACGCGTGCACGAGCGACTCGATCGTCACCTGCGTGTGGACCGTGCCGTCCTGCTCGACGAGGACCGGGGTCGCCGACGACGGCAGGCCCAGCTCGGCGAGGAGAGCGTCGGCCTCGGGCGTACCGGCCTCGATCCACTGGTGCGGCTGCGCGGTCCGGGTCAGAAAATCGCGGACACGCCAGTGCTCGGGATCGAGCCGCCGCCCGACGACCTTGACCCGCGGGCGAACCGGGCTCACGCGCCGTTACTGCTGGTAGTGCTCGACGACCTCGGCCTGCCGCGCGCCGGCGTCGTCCGGATCACGTCCCGCGTCGCGTAACGCGCGCCGCTGGCGAAGCAGGTCCCGAGCACTGGTCGAGCGAGACCTTCAGCGCCTGGAGCTTGCGCCGGTCGTCATCCGAGGCGTTCCCGGCGGCTTCTCGCTCCCAGAGCTCGTGCTCCTCGGCGACGAGCTGCTCGATCGTCCCGTGGATCTGCGAGTCGTCCATGGCAGCAGCTTACGTGACGGTCACCGCCAGAGATCGGCTCAGAGCCGGGCGCAGCGTCTAGTCGCCGGCGAATCGGCCCCCGCAGTGGGCTGCGATACCCTGGTTTGAGGGATGAGCTCCACGGGCAAACCGAGCAGATCCGGGTGCGAGTCCAGGTCGCAGGTCAGGGCCGCTCGAACATCGACACCGGGCTGCCCGTGCTCGACCGTCTGCTGATGCTGCTGGCCGAGTACTCCGGATTCGACGTTGTCGTCGGCCTCGCGCCCGGCAACACGGCACGCGACGCGGTCGCCGCCGCCCGTGCGCTCGGGGAGGCGTTGGCGCCGGAGCTCCGCGCCCCGAATGTGGACGGCTACGGCTCCGCCGTCCTCCCGGTCGACGAAGCACTCGCACAGGTCGTCCTGGAGGTCTCCGAGCGGCCGGTGCTCGCCTCCAACGTGGATCTCTCCGCACGCGCGCGTCGGCGGTCTCGGCAGCGATCTCGTCACCGACTTCCTTCGTCGCTTCGCCGAAGGTGCGGGGATCACCCTGCACGTGCGCCTGATCGCCGGCGACGACGCCCAGCACGTCCTCGAGGCGATGTTCAAGGCACTCGGGGTTGCACTCGCACGGGCCTGTCGTCCCGCGAAAGGAGTAGCGATGGACAAGGAAGCGATCCGCACGGAAGCGGCGCCCGCGCCCTTCCAGGGCGCCCCGTACTCGCAGGCGATCAAGGCCGGCGGGCTCCTGTTCGTCTCCGGCCAGGTCGCGCTCCAGCCGGGGGCGTCGGAGCCGGTCTCCGACACGATCGGAGAGCAGACCGAGCAGGTCTTCGCGAACCTGCGGGCGATCCTCGAGGCCGCGGGCAGCAGCCTCGACCGGATCGTGAAGACCACCGTCTATCTGACCGACCTCGGCGACTTCCAGGCCATGAACGACGTCTACAAGCAATACGTCGGCGAGCTGCCGCCTGCGCGCGCGACGATCGAGGTGTCGAAGCTGCCCGCGGGCTCGCTCGTCGAGATCGAGGCGATCGCGCTCGCCTGACGCCGCGGCACACTACGCGGTGTGCCGACCTCGAAGGAATCCATCGCCGAGGAGCTGCGCGCGGAGCCGCGCTTCGCGCACGTGCTCGAGGCGATCACGGAAGCGGACAATCCGGACGAGCCGGTCTACGTCGTCGGCGGGGCGGTCCGCGACGCGCTGCTCGGCCATCCGAGCTACGACCTCGACCTCGTCGTCGAGGGCGACGTGCCCGCGTTCGCTCAGCGGCTCGCCGGGCGGCTGGGCGGCCGCGTGCAGACCCACCCGGCCTTCGGCACCGCCGAGGTGCTCTACGAGGGCGGCGAGATCGACGTCGCCACCGCACGCACGGAGACCTACCCGGAGCCCGCGGCGCTGCCGGAGGTGCGCGCCGCGACGCTGGAGGATGACCTTGCCCGGCGCGACTTCACGATCAACGCGATCGCCGCATCGCTCTGCCGCGACGACTTCGGGCGCCTGGTCGACCCGCACCACGGCCGCGCCGACCTCGCCGCGAGGACGATCCGCATCCTCCACGGCCGATCGTTCGAGGACGACCCGACTCGCATCTTCCGCGCGATTCGCTACGAGAACCGGCTCGGCTTCCGCATGGATCCCGAGACCGAGCGCCTCGCACGGGAGGGCATGGCCGGCGTGGCGCGGCTCTCGAACGAACGCGTCCGCGAGGAGATCGTCGCCCTGTTGTCAGAGGACAGCGTCGCGCATACGCTCGACAGGCTCGCCGAGTTCGCGGGCACGAGCGCCGATACCGCGCTCGTCGAGCGAGTCGACGCACTGCGCGACGAGCTCGATCCCGGCGCGCCTCTCTGGCGGCTTCGCCTCGCCGCGATCGTGAGGGAGCATCCGCGGCTGGTCGAGCGGCTCGCGCTGCGCCGCGAGGACCAGCGCGCAGTCGAGGAGGCAGTCGCTCTCGCGCCGCAGCTGGTCGGGGCGACCGATCCCGTCGAGATCGCCCGGCTCGCGGGCCGCTCACCGGAAGCTGCCCTGCTCGCCCTTGCGGAGCACGACTCCACTGAGCTTCGCGACTGGTTCACCCGCCTGCGGAACATCCGGCTCGACATCAGCGGTGCCGATCTCGCGGAGCTCGGCCTGCCGGAGTCGCCGCGCGTGGGGGAGGTGCTGGAGGAGCTGCGGCGCCGCAAGCTGCGCGGGGAGCTCGACGGCCGGGAGTCGGAGCTGGCCGCGGCGCGGGAGCTGATCGGTGGCTGAGCTGCCGCTGATGCGCTGGGACGCGCCCGGCCCGTACCTGGCTGCGTTTTCGACCCGCGTCGGCGGCGTCAGCGGGGCGCCCTTCGACACGCTCAACCTCGGCAAGCTGACGGCGGACGACCCGGGGCACGTTGCGGAGAACCGCGCGCGGCTCTGCGCCGAGGCAGGGACCGAGCCAGAGCTCCTGTGCTTTGGCCGGCAGGTGCACGGGCCGCTCGTCCGGCGGGCGCACGGCCAAGGCGAGCCGGGCGACGGGCTCTGGACCGAGGACCGCGGGAAGCCGCTGCTGGTGTTCACAGCCGACTGCCTCCCGGTCGCGGTCGCACGCGACAACGGCGACGCGCCGGCGATCGCCGCCCTGCACGTCGGCTGGCGCGGCCTGCTCGCCGGCATCGTCCAGACGGCGGTCCTCGAGCTCGGCGGCGGCACGCTCGCAGCCGTGATCGGCCCGGGGATCGGGCCCTGCTGCTACGAGGTCGGCGAGGACGTCGGCACACCGTTCCGTGCCCGGTTCGGCGAGGAGATCGTGCGCGACGGCAAACTCGACCTCTGGAGCGCGACCGAGCAGGCGCTGCACGCGGCCGGCGTCGAGTCCGTCTCGCGGGTCGACCTCTGCACGTCCTGCAACCCCGAGCTCTTCTTCTCACATCGGCGCGACGGCGGACAGACGGGCCGCCAGGGCCTGATCGCCTATGTCACCTGACGAGATCCGCGCGCGTTATGCGCGGATCCGCGAGGAGGTCGGGCCGGGCGTGACCGTTGTCGCCGCGACGAAGTACGTCTCGGTCGACGCCATGGCCGCGCTCGCGGAAGCGGGCGTCGAGGTGGCGGGGGAGAACCGGGCGCAAGACCTGGAGGCGAAGCACGCGGTCTATGGAGACGCCTTCCGCTGGCACTTCATCGGCCACCTCCAGAGCCGGAAGGCGAAGGTCGTCAACCGGATCTGTGAGCTCGTCCACTCGCTCGACTCGGAGTCGGCGGCGCAGCGCCTGGAGATCCCGGCGCTCGTCGAGGTCAATCTCTCGGGCGAGTTGACGAAATCCGGCGTCGCGCCGGACGCCCTGCCGGCGTTCCTCGAGCTCTCCCGCGACGTGCGCGGGCTGATGACGATGCCGCCGCTCGCAGACGATCCGGAGGCCTCGCGCCCGTATTTTCGGCAGCTGCGCGAGCTCGCCGAGGCGCACGGGCTGCCGGAGCTGTCGATGGGCACGAGCCAGGACTACCGCGTCGCCGCCGAGGAGGGGGCGACCTACGTGCGCGTCGGCTCCGTGCTCTGGGGCGCGTAACGGCTTCGTTCCGGCCGTCGCGTTACCATTTCTGGCGGCATGGGCTTTGCCGACCTCTGGAATCGTACGCTCGTGTACTTCGGCATCGCCGAGGAGGACGAGTACTGGGACGAGGACGGGTACGCGACCGGGGAGCTCGAGCGGACCCACAGCGACCGCCCGAACGTGCGCAGGCTGCCGCGGCGAAGCCAGGAGCACGAGGAGTGGAGCGACACCGCCGAGACCGCCGCTCGGCCGGCCGCCGTCCGGAGCAGTACGACCCGGTCCCGCGACGTCCCGAGCCTGTCCCCGTCGCGGCCGCGCCGCCTCGACGCCGTCCCGAACCCGAGCATCCGCGTGCACCTCGTCGTCCCGCGAAGCTTCAACGACGCCCAGCAGATCGCGGACAAGTTCAAGGACGCCACCCCGGTGATCCTCAACCTCCAGACGACCGACCAGGAGCTCTCCAAGCGCCTGATCGACTTCGCCAGCGGCCTCACCTACGCGCTGAACGGCGGCATGCAGCGCGTCGCCGACAAGGTCTTCCTGCTGACGCCCCGGAACGTCGAGGTGTCCGCGGAAGAGCGTGCGCGCCTGCTGGAGCGCGGCGGCTTCTTCAACCAGGCCTGAAGCGCCCTAAGCCGCTCCAGCGCGCGGCTCAGTGCTCAGGGGTTAGACCCCGTGAAGGAATGACGGCCCGCAGGGCCGAATGACGTCTCGTGGGCGTAGCTATCGCCACATTCGGCCTACTCGCGGACGGCGTTTCGACGGCGCAGGACTTCGTTGCCGTCTTCTTCTACGTATGCATCCTCCTGATCTTCGTCTACGTCCTGACGTCGTGGATCAGGCTGCCGTCCTCGCTGAGCTGGCTCCAGCGCTTTCTGGACGACGTCTGCGAGCCGTACCTGCGGCTCTTCCGCCGGATCCTGCCGGCGCTTGGGCCGCTCGACGTGTCGCCGATCGTCGGCGTCCTCGTGCTGGTCGGCGTGCAGCAGCTCGCCGTCCGGCTGATCGGAACACTCGACTAGCAGCAACGAAGGGAGGCACCACCATGTCGTACACACCTGTCGAAATCCGCCATGTGAACCTGAAACGCGGCTTCTTCGGCGGTTACCGCCGGTCGCAGGTCGACAGGCTCCTCGAGGAGATCACCGAGAGCTTCGAGACCGTCTGGCGCGAGCGCGCGGACTTCGGTGACCGCGTCGAGCTGCTCGAGGACGAGCTGAAGCGCTATCGCGACCTCGAGAACCTGCTGCGCACGACCCTCGTCTCCGCGGAGCGGGCCGGGCACGAGCTGAAGGACCAGGCCAAGCGCGAGGCGGCGACGATCGTCTCCGAGGCCCAGGCCGAGGCGCGGACGATCACACGCAAGGCGCGCACCGAGTACGAGACGCTTTCCGTCGAAGCCCGGCGCATGCGGTTGCTGCTCCACGCCGCCCTCGACGCGCTCGACGAGGCCGACGAGGACAAGAGGCGAGCTCTCCGAGCCGGAGGTCCGCGAGACGAAGGCCGCCTGAGCCGTACCTATACTTGAGCCGAGATGGCCGCGCCGACCACACGTCTGCGGCTCCGCGTTTCTCCGGGCGCACGGCGCACGGAGCTCGCCGGCCGCTACGCCGGCGGCTGGAAGGTGCGTGTCAGCGCCGCGCCCGAACGTGGTCGTGCGAACCAGGCCGTCGTCGGCCTCCTGGCGCGGCGGCTCGGCCTCGACCGGAGCGACATCTCGCTCGTCTCGGGGCACGCGGCGCGGGACAAGGTGGTCGAGCTACGCGGCCTCGGCCGGGCAGAGGTCGAGCTGAAACTGGCCCGCGGCTCATGAGCACGGCGATCGACACCGAGCAGCTCCGGCAGCGCATGCTCGAAGAGCGCCGGCGCGTCGTCGACGCGATCGACAACATCCATGCCGAGAACCCGGGCTCGATCGGCGACGAGACGGAGGAGACGACCTTCCAGGACAACCATCTCGGCGACATCGCAACGGCCACCTTCGACCGCGAGATGGCGAGCACGCTGGAGGACAACTCGACGCACGTCCTGGCGGAGATCGACGCCGCGCTGAAGCGAATCGACGAGGGGACGTTCGGAGTTTGCACGCGGTGCGGGCAGCCGATCGACGCCGAGCGGCTCGAGGCGCTGCCGTGGGCGACGCTCTGCATCGAGGACAAGCGGAAACAGGAACGAGGCTGACCGAGCCGGCCCGCAAGAACGAGTTCAGGCCCGGCTCCCGCACGGACGGGATCGCGCCGATCTCCGTCGCCGCGCGCTCGCTGGCCGCGCAGCCGGTGCACTGGGCGGGTCTCGCTGCGGTCGCGGTCGCGGCCGTCGTCGCCGACCAGTTGACGAAGCACGTCGTCGCGAGCGAAGTCACCCTCGACGACGAGGTCAGGGTGCTCGGCCCGTTCACGATCCACCACGTCCAGAACTCGGGAATCGCCTTCGGCCTGTTCTCGAGCGCGACCGCAGCGGTGATCGTGCTGACCCTGATCGCGATCGGCTGGATGGTCGCGTACTTCGCACGCTCCGGGGCGCGCCACCCGCTGCTGCCGGTCGCAGTCGGGCTGCTGATCGGGGGGAGCGTCTCCAACCTCTCCGACCGCGTCCGGCTCGGACACGTGACCGACTTCCTCGACTTCCGCTACTGGCCCGCCTTCAACCTCGCCGACAGCTTCATCGTGATCGGGGTCGCGGTCCTGCTCGGCGCGCTGGTTGCGGCCGACCGGCCGCCCCGGCGCCGGCGCGTCTCCAACGCAGCTGCGCGTTCCTGACTCGGCAGCGGGCACGCGGCTCGACCGGTTCCTGGCCGAGCTGCCCGAGGTCGGCTCGCGTGCAGCGGCCGAGCGCCTACTCGAGCGCCGGCGCGGTCAAGGTCGACGGCGCCACGCGGCCGAAGAGCCACCGGCTGAGCGGCGGGGAGGATCTCGAGCTCGATCCGGCCGCGATCGCCGAGCCCGAGCTCGTGCACGAGCCGCTCGACCTCCGGATCGCCTACGAGGACGAGCACCTCCTCGTCGTCGACAAGCCGGCCGGCCTGGTCGTCCACCCGGGCGCCGGACACGCCGTCGGGCACCCTCGTCCAGGGCCTGCTCGACCGCGGCATCACCGGCGGCGACCCCGAGCGGCCCGGGATCGTGCACCGACTCGACCGGGACACGAGCGGCCTGCTCGTCGTCGCGCGCACGGAGGAGGCATACGAAGGGCTGAGGTCGCTGGTCGAGGGCCGCAAGCTGGAGCGCGAGTACGTGGCGCTCGTACGCGGCAGGCCGCGCTCGCGCAGCGGCAGGATCGAGGCGCCGATCGGCCGCGACCGCCGTGAGCCCGACGCGCATGTCGCTCGACACGGACACGCCGAAGCACGCGGTCACGCATTTCGAGGTCGTCGAGCTGTTCCGTGACCATGCCCTCCTGCGCGTGCGGCTCGAGACCGGGCGCACGCACCAGATCCGCGTGCATCTCGCCGCGATCGGGCTGCCCGTGGCGGGCGACCCGGTGTACGGCGTCTCCGAGCCGGGCCTGCGCCGCCAGTTCCTGCACGCGGCACGGCTCTCCTTCCCGCATCCCGTCACCGGGGCCAGAGTGGAGACGGAGTCGCCGCTGCCGGAGGACATCGCGGCGGCCCTCGAGCGGGTCCGGTGAAGACGCCGCTACCATGTAGTCCGATCTATCCCACCGACCCGGCGGAAACGCCAGGGCGGCGGTGCCTCTCGGTATGAGCGGTTCCGTCCAGGCCCGCCGGTTTGCAGCGCAACTCAAACCGAAAGGGGAAGCACACAAATGGCTGTCGTCTCCATGCGAGAGCTCCTGGAGGCCGGGGTTCACTTCGGTCACCAGACCCGCCGCTGGAACCCGAAGATGCGCCGGTTCATCTTCGCGGAGCGCGGCGGGATCTACATCATCGACCTCCAGCAGACGCAGCAGCTGCTCGAGGAGGCGCACGAGTTCGCGAAGAACCTCGCCGGCCGCGGCGGATCGGTTCTGTTCGTCGGCACGAAGAAGCAGGCCCAGGACGCGGTCGAGTCCCAGGCGAAGCGCGTCGGGATGCCGTACGTCAACCACCGCTGGCTCGGCGGGCTGCTGACGAACTGGCGCACGATCTCCGACCGGATCGACCGCCTGCACGACCTGCGCCGGCTCCGCGACGACGGGCAGCTCGAGCTTCTCCCGCCGAAGGAGCGCATCGCCATGCTCGGCGAGCTGGAGAAGCTCGAGCCAACCTCGGCGGCGTAGCCGACATGAAGCGCCAGCCTGAGGCGATGTTCGTCCTCGACCTGCGCAAGGAGCAGCTCGCCGTCCGCGAGGCGCGCCGCCTCGGGATGCCGATCATCGCGCTGGTCGACACGAACTGCGACCCCGACGAGGCCGACTACGTGGTCCCGGGCAACGACGACGCGATCCGCTCGTGCGACCTGATCGCGCGCGTGGTCGCAGACGGCATCTCAGAGGGCAAGCAGAAGGTCAGCCCGACAGAGATGGCCGCCCAGCCGGCGGAAGAGCCCGCGCCGGCCGAGGCCGCACAACCCGCGGAAACGCCGGTGCCGGCCGAGGCCGCACCGGCAGAAGACGCCGCGCCGGCCGACCAGCCGATCGAGGAGCCTGTCGCAACCGAGGAGGCCGGCGCCCCAGAGCCGGCGACCGAGCCGGCGAAGGTGGGGGAATAGTGGCTGCCACGATCAGCGCCAACCAGGTCAAGGAGCTCCGTGAGCGCACCGGCGCGGGGATGATGGACTGCAAGCGCGCGCTCGAGGAGACGAAAGGCGACGTCGAGGAGGCGGCGAAGCTCCTGCGCGAGAAGGGCATCGCACAGGCCGCGAAGCGCTCCGGCCGTGAGACGACCGAGGGCAAGATCGCGCTCGACATCGACGAGGCGGTCGCGGCGATGGTCGGAGTCGGTTGCGAGACCGAGCCGGTCTCCAACAACGAGGAGTTCCTGATCTTCGTCCAGCGCGTGCTGAACGAGGTCGAGAAGGACGGCCCGCAGGCAGCCGACGAGCTCGAGGACGAGCGCGTCGAGCTGTCCGCGAAGCTCGGCGAGAACGTCGTCGTCCGGGACGCGGTCAGGTTCGAGGCGGGGGAGGGCGAGATCCTCTCCGGCTACGTGCACCCGCCGGCCCACAAGATCGGCGTCCTGATCCACGGCAAGGGCGCCCCGGAGATCGCGCGGCCGCTGGCCATGCACATCTCGTTCGCCGCGCCGCTCTACAGGACGCGGGCGGAGGTGCCCGAGGCCGAGATCAACGCCGAGCGCGAGATCCTGGCGAAGCAGCCCGACGTCGAGTCGAAGCCGGAGGAGGTCCGCGGCAAGATCGTCGAGGGACGGATCCAGAAGTGGCTCTCCGACCTCGTGCTCGAGGACCAGGAGTGGATCCACGAATCCGGCAAGAAGGTCGGCGCGGCGCTCCAGGAGGCGGGGTTCGAGGTGATTGAGTTCCGCCGCTTCGCCCTGGCAGAGTAAGCACGTGACGAGCGCTGCGACCCCGCTCCCGAGGACGGCGCCGTTCGAGCGCGTCCTTCTGAAGCTCTCGGGTGAGGCGCTGATGGGCGACCGCGACCACGGGATCGACCCGGAGACGATCGACGGCCTCGCGCAGGAGATCGTCGACGCCCAGAAGGGCGGGCTCGAGATCGCACTCGTGATCGGCGCCGGCAACATCGTCCGCGGCATGGAGGCGGCGGAGTCCGGAATGGACCGGGCGACCGCCGACTACGCAGGGATGCTCGCGACCGTGCTGAACTCGCTGACCGTGCAGGACGCGCTCGAACGGCACGACGCCCAGACCCGGGTG
Organism: uncultured Actinomycetes bacterium; assembly: GCA_963779025.1. Taxonomy (GTDB): domain Bacteria; phylum Actinomycetota; class Thermoleophilia; order Gaiellales; family Gaiellaceae; genus DATBLE01. The sequence continues at coordinate 188,505 of CAVZWR010000003.1, read as the reverse complement.
CTCTCGGCGATCACGGTCGCGGAGGTCGCCGAGCCGTACATTCGCCGCCGGGCGATCCGGCATCTAGAGAAGGGCCGGATCGTGATCTTCGCGGCGGGCACAGGCAACCCGTTCTTCACCACCGACACCGCCGCCGCGCTACGCGCGCTCGAGATCGGCGCGGAGGCGATCCTGATGGCGAAGAACGGCGTCGCGGGGGTCTACGACGGGGACCCGCGCGTGGACAAGGACGCTGTGTTTCTCCCCGAGCTGACGCACCTGGAGGCGATCGAGCGCGGCCTTCGGGTGATGGACACGACCGCCCTCTCGCTCTGCATGGACAACGGCCTGCCGATCCATGTGTTCGAGCTCGCGAAGGGCAACATCAAGCGGATCGTCGCCGGCGAGCGCGTCGGCACGCTCATCTCCACAAGCAATGCTGGAAGCGCCGCCGGCAAAGCCGGCGGCGCCCAGCCCAAACCCCCAGGGGGAGCACGATGAACGGGATCGACGACCTGATCACCGACGCCATTCGCCGCATGGACAAGTCGGTCGAAACGACACAGCACGAGTTCAACAGCATCCGCACGGGCCGCGCGTCGGCCGCTCTGCTCGATCACGTCTCGGTCGACTACTACGGCACGCCGACGCCGCTGAACCAGCTCTCGACGATCAACGTCCCCGAGCCCCGGATGCTGACCGTGCAGCCTTTCGACCCGAGCTCGCTGAAGTCGATCGAGAAGGCGATCATGGAGTCCGATCTCGGCCTGACGCCGTCGAATGACGGGAAGATCATCCGGCTGCCGATCCCGCAGCTGACCGAGGAACGCCGCAAGGATCTCGTCAAGGTCGTGCGCCAGCGAGCGGAGGACGGCCGTGTGGCGGTACGCAACGTGCGTCGCGACCTGATGAAGCACCTCGAGGAGCTCGTCCGCAAGGGCGACGTCGGCGACGACGAGGAGCGGCGCGCGGAGGAGCGGGCGCAGAAGCTGACGGACGACCACGTGCACAAGATCGACGAGCTGCTGAAGCGCAAGGAAGCCGAGATCCTCGAGGTCTAAATGAGCCGTAGGCTCGACGGAGGCTCACCAGGAGCGGAGGCGCCGGCTTTGCCGGCGGCGGAGCGGGCGCGCCGTAGGCTCGACGGAGGCTCACCAGGAGCGGAGGCGCCGGCTTTGCCGGCGGCGGAGCGGGTGCTGTGAACCTGCTGACGCGGCTGCGCAGCCTGTCGCTTCGCCCTGTGCACGAGCCGGAGCTCCCGGAGGTCGCCGGCTCGGTCGCGATCATCATGGACGGGAACTCGCGCTGGGCCCGGCGACGGCGCCTCCCGACCGCCGCGGGGCACCGCGCGGGAACTCGCGCGCTGCGCCGGACCGTCGAGGCGGCGATCGACCTCGGCGTCGAGACGCTCTCCGTCTTCGCCTTCTCCACCGAGAACTGGTCGCGGCCGCCGGAGGAGGTGGAGCTCCTGATGGAGATCTTCACCGAGACGATCGAGCGCGAGCTGCCCGACCTGGTGGCGCAGGGAGTTCGCGTGCGGTTCATCGGCCGGCGTGACCGCGCGCCCGACGACCTCCGCGAGCGGATGGAAGCGCTCGAGGAGGAGACCAGGCACAACGAGCGCCTCAACCTCTGGATCGCGTTCGACTACGGCGGTCGCGACGAGCTCGTCCAGGCGGCGCGCCGTCTCGTCGAGTCGGGCATCGACCCGCGCGAGGTCGACGAGAACGCCCTCTCTGCCCAGCTCTATGCGCCTGACCTCCCCGACCCGGACCTGCTGATCCGCACCTCCGGGGAGCTGCGCATCTCGAACTTCCTGCTCTGGCAGCTCGCGTACTCGGAGCTCGTCTTCGTCGACACGCTCTGGCCCGACTTCGGCGCCGCCCAGCTCCGCCAGGCGCTCGCCGACTACGCGCGGAGGCGGCGCCGCTTCGGCGGCCGCTGAGCCCGGTGTCCGGCATCGGGTCACGCCTGATCGTCGTGGCGGTCGGATTGCCGCTCGTGCTCGGCATCGTCTGGCTGGGCGGCTGGTGGCTCTTCCTGCTCGCGGTCGTGATCGGGGTCGGCGCGCTCCACGAGTACTACGAGATGACGAGGCCGCTGCGGCCGATCGTGATCGCCGGCTACCTGGGGCTGCTGCTGACGCTGCTTGCGGAGCAGCTCGGCGGCCTCGCGTGGGTCGGTGGCGGGCTGTTCACGACGTTCGCGCTGGCGTTCCTGCTCAAGGGGGTCACGGACAGCAGGCAGTCGGCGACGGTGTCGGTCGGAGGGACGATGCTCGGCGTCGCCTGGATCGGGCTCGGGCTCGTCTTCCTCCTGGCGCTGCGCGACATCCCGGAGCACGGACGGCTGTGCTCGTTCGCCGTGCTGCTCGCAGTCTGGGCCGGGGACACGCTCGCCTTCCTCGCCGGACGGCTGATCGGCCGCCACAAGCTCGCGCCGAGGATCTCACCGGGCAAGACGTGGGAGGGGCTGGTCGCCGGAACGATCGCAACCGTTTTCGTCACGTTCGTGGCCTTCTACGACACGCGCCATACGTACCTCTCGATCGGCCAGGCGGTGCTGCTCGGGCTGGCGATCGCCGTAGCTGCGCCGCTCGGCGACCTGTTCGAGTCTCTGGTCAAAAGAGACATGGGCGTGAAGGACAGCGGGAACGTGCTCGGCGGCCACGGCGGCATCCTCGACCGGATCGACGCCCAGCTGTTCGCCTCGATCGCGGCGTTCTACGTCATCCTCGCCTTCGACAAGGTCTAGGCCGCTTTGGACCTGTCTTGTTTGGCGCGCTCCGGTGAACCCAGCCTCCTCCCCGCGGCGATCGTATCGCCGCAATCCGTACCTGTCTGGAATCCGAATGTGAAAAGAGAGGAACGCTGAAACGCCCGGTAATACTGTCCCCGTGAAGCGTGTCGCCCTGATCGGCGCCACCGGCTCGATCGGCCGTCAGGCGGTCGAGATCGTCGAGGCGCACCCCGAGCTGGAGCTCGTCGCCGCCGCATCCGGCTCGACGCCGATCGACGGGCTCGCGCCGCTGACCCAGACGGGCGGCGACCTGACCGAGTTGCTCGAGCGGGCCGAACCGGATGTCGTCCTGAACGCCGTCGTCGGCTTCGCCGGCCTGCCGGTCACGCTCTGGGCGCTCGAGCGCGGCGTCGACCTCGCGCTCGCCAACAAGGAGAGCCTCGTCGCTGCCGGCGACCTGGCGCTCGCAGCGCAGGAGCGGGGAGGAGGCCGGCTGCTCCCCGTGGACAGCGAGCACTCCGCGGCCTTCCAGTGCATGGAGGGCCGCACCGAAGAGCAGGTGGACTCGCTCGTGCTCACCGCCTCGGGCGGCCCGTTCCGCGGCCGCACCACAGACGACCTCGACGACGTCACGCCGCAGGAGGCGCTCGCCCACCCGACGTGGAGCATGGGGCCGAAGATCACGATCGACAGCGCGACGCTCGCGAACAAGGGCCTCGAGCTGATCGAGGCCCACTTTCTGTTCGGGCTCCCGTACGACCGGATCGAGGTCGTCGTCCACCCGACGTCGATCGTCCACGCGCTCGTGCGGTTCCGCGACGGCGCGACGCTCGCCCATCTCGGCTACCCGGACATGCGCGTGCCGATCTCCTACGCGCTCACCTACCCGGAACGCGCCGCGACTCCGGTCGCGCCGCTCGACCTCGCCTCGGGCCTCACCCTCGAGTTCCACGCGCCCGACCTGGAGACGTTCCCGATGCTCGCGCTCGCGCGCACGGCGGGCGAGCGAGGCGGCACCTACCCGTGCGCCTACAACGCCGCGAACGAGATCGTCGTCGCCGCCTTCCTGGAGGGCAGGCTCCCGTTCCTCGAAATCGCCGCCGCGGTCGAAGAGACGCTCGCCGCCGTCGAGGGGACGCGCCGCACGCGACCTGGACGACCTCATCGCCGCCGACGAGGAAGCTCGCCGCCTCACGGAGAAGAGGGCTGCAGTCGCATGAGCGTGCTCATCGCCATCCTCGGCCTCGCCTTCCTGATCCTCGTCCACGAGGCCGGCCACTTCTTCACCGCGATCCTCGTCGGCATGCGCCCGCGGCGCTTCTACGTCGGCTTCCCGCCGGCGGTCGTCAAGAAGAAGCGGAACGGGATCGAGTACGGCATCGGCGCGATCCCGCTCGGCGGCTACGTGAAGATTCCGGGCATGCACCGCCCGGCGGCGGGCGACGCCGACACGTACTTCGGGCGTGTGCTGCGCGAGCACCCCGAGCTCGCCGGCCCGGTTCAGCGGCTGAAGCGTGCGCTCGCCGCCGAGGACGACGATGCCGCGCGGGCGGCGCTCGAGGAGCTCAGGCGCCTCGCCGGCGACGAGCCGCCGGAAGGCCTCGAGCGCGGGCTCCAGGAGATCGAGGACGGGCTGTCGCCGCAGGCGTACTGGCGCCAGCACACCTTCAAGCGGATCGCGGTCATCCTGGCCGGCCCGATGACGAACCTCGTCTTCGCGGTGATCCTCTTCGCCGGGCTCTTCTACGTGGGCGGCGGGAAGGCGACCTCGACGGTCGACCAGGTGCTGCCGAAGCGGCCGGCCGCCGCGATTGGCCTCAGGCCCGGCGACCGGATCCTGGCGATCAACGGCGTTCCCGTGGGGCCGCAGGACATCCCGGATCAGATCTCCACGTCTCGGGGGAAGCCGCTGATCGTCGCGGTACAGCGGAACGGGCGCCTGGTCGCGCTGGGCCCCGTTCGGCCGCAACAGATCGACGGGGCCCTGCGGCTCGGGTTCGTCCTGCGCGGCGAGAAGCTCGGGATCGGCGAATCGCTCTGGCAGTCGACCAAGCTGACCGGCACCGTCACGCGAGAGATCGGGAAATCGATCGGCCGCCTCGTCCATGGTCAGGGCCGCAAGGACATCTCCAGCCCGGTCGGCATCAGCCAGACGCTGAACACGGCGCAGAAACAGGGGGCAGAGACCTATCTCTGGGTGCTCGGCCTGATCAGCCTCTCGCTCGCGCTGATGAACCTGCTGCCGCTGCTGCCGCTCGACGGCGGCCACATCGCGTTCTCGATCATCGAGGGACTGCGCGGGCGCGCCGTCGGTCGCGAGATCTACGAGCGGGTCTCCGTGATCGGCATCGCGCTCGTCCTATTCCTGTTCTTCATCGGGCTCTCGAACGACCTGAATCGGCTGAGCGGAAGCTAAGCTAGAACCGCCTTATGGCGAGCGAGAGGCAGATCTCGGTCGGCGGTGTCACGATCGGCGGCGGCGCGCCTGTCGTCGTCCAGTCGATGACGCTGACCAAGACGCACGACGTCGAGGCGACGACGGCGCAGATCGCTGCGCTCGCGTCGGCAGGCTGCGAGGTCGTGCGCGTCGCCGTCCCGAAGACCGAGGACGCCGAGGCACTTCCCCGGATCGTCCGTCTCTCGCCGCTTCCGGTGATCGCGGACATCCACTTCAACGCTTCGCTCGCGCTGAAGGCGATCGAGGGCGGCGTCGCCGCCGTCCGGATCAACCCCGGCAACATCGGCGGCCCGGACAAGGTCGCGATGGTCGTCCAGGCGGCGAAGAAGGCGGGGATCCCGATGCGGATCGGCGCCAACTCGGGCTCGCTTCCGAAGCACCTCGAGGCGCTCGCCCACGCGGACCAGGCCGAGGCGCTCGTCGAGGCCGCGCTCGAGGAGGTTCGCCTGCTCGAGCAGCTCGACTACCACGACTTCAAGATCTCGGTGAAGTCGAGCCACGTGCCGACGATGATCCGGGCCTACCGGATGCTCTCCGCGAAGGTGCCGTACCCGCTCCATCTCGGCGTCACCGAGGCCGGCACGCCGTTCTCGGGGTCGATCAAGAGCGCCGTCGGAATGGGAGCGCTCCTCGTGGACGGGATCGGCGACACGCTGAGGGTCTCGCTCACCGCCGACCCGACCGAGGAGATCAAGACCGCCTTCGAGATCCTGAAGGCCCTCGGCCTGCGCGAGCGGGGGCCGATCATGATCGCCTGTCCGAGCTGCGGCCGCGACAACGTCGGCGTCGAGAAGCTCGCGGTCAAGGTCGAGGAGCGGCTGCGCGACTATCCGCAGCACTTCGAGGTCGCGGTGCTCGGGTGCGCGGTCAACGGGCCGGGGGAGGCGGGCGACGCCGACTTCGGGATCGCCGGCGGCCGTGACGTCGGCTTCGTCTACGCCCACGGGCGCGTGCTGAAGAAGGTCTCCTCCGACATCCTGATCGACGAGCTCTTCCACGAGATCGACAAGTGGATCGCCGAGGGGATGCACCGCCCGAAGCGCCTGAAGATGGCGAAGCCTGCCGCGCTCGCCATGGCTGAAGCCTCGCTGATCCCGCTGAACGACTAGGCTGCGAGCGTTGGCTGCTCGGGCATCACAGCTGTTCCTTCCGACCCTGCGCGAGGATCCGGCCGATGCCGAGGCGGTCAGCCACAAGCTGCTCGTCCGCGGCGGCTTCGTCCGTCAGGTGAGCGCGGGCCTGTGGAGCTACCTGCCGCTCGGCTGGAAGATCCACCGCAAGGTCGAGCAGATCATTCGCGAGGAGATGGACGCGATCGGCGGCCAGGAGTTCCTCGCACCCGTCCTGACTCCGGTCGAGCTGTGGCAGGCGACGGGTCGCGACAAGATCCCGGAGATCTTCCACATCACCGACCGGGGCGGCCGGCACTACATCCTCCCGCTGACGCACGAGGAGACGTTCACCTTCCACGCGCGCGAGATCCGCTCGTACAAGGAGCTGCCGCAGCTCTGGTACCACTTCCAGATCAAGGACCGCGACGAGCCGCGGCCTCGGGGCGGCCTCCTGCGGGTCCGCGAGTTCATCATGAAGGACGCCTACTCCTTCGACCGCGACCAGGAGAGCTCGGAGGTCAGCTTCGAGAAGAACCGGGAGGCGTATCACCGGATCTTCGACCGCTGCGGGGTTGAGGCGGTCGCCGTGCAGGCGGAGAGCGGGATCATGGGCGGCGAGCTGACGATCGACTACCTGGCTCCCTCGGGCTCCGGCGAGAACATGCTCGTCCGCTGCGAGCGCGGCGACTACGCCGCCGACGCCGAGATCGCGCGCGGCGTTCCGCGTGCTGTCGAGTTCCCGCCTCGTCTCGACAAGCCCGAGGAGGTCGAGACGCCTGGCGTGACGACCTGCGAGGCGCTCGCCGAGTTCCTCGGCATCGACCTCGCAGCGACCTCGAAGGCGATGCCGGTGACGACCGATGAAGGCGGTGTCGTGCTCGCCCTCGTCCGCGGCGACGACCGCCTCTCCGAGTCGAAGCTGCTCTCCGTCCTGAAGACGGGCTCGCGGCCTGCGACCGATGACGAGATCCGCACCGCGTTCGGCGCGAGCGGCGGCTCGCTGGGGCCGGTCGGCTTCAAGGGCGAGGTGGTCGCCGACGAGACCCTCCGCGAGGGGCAGTTCGTCGCCGGCGCCAACCGGGACGGCTGGCACCTGCGCGGCGTCGAGGCCGGACGCGACTTCGAGCCGCGCTTCGCCGACATCCGCGAGCCGAAGGAGGGCGACCGCTGCCCGAACTGCGGCGGCGCGCTCACCTTCCAGACCGCGATCGAGGTCGGGCACATCTTCAACTTCGGCGACAAGTACAGCTCGGGCCTCGACGCGACCTTCCTCGACGAGGACGGGAAGGAGAAGCTGCTGATCGGCGGCAGCTACGGCATCGGCCCGGGGCGCATAATCGCGGCCGTAATCGAGCAGAACCACGACTTGCACGGGATTTCCGCCTGGCCGAGATCGATCGCGCCGTACCACGCGCACGTCGTCGTCCTGCCCGGGCTCGAGGAGCGAGCCGAGGCCGTGGCCGCGACGCTGGAGCAGGGGGGAGCCGAGGTGCTCCTGGACGACCGAGACTTGCGGGCAGGCGAGAAGTTCGCCGACGCCGACCTGATCGGGATTCCGGTCCGGGTCACCGTCGGGAAGAAGACGCTCGAGGATGGCGCGGTGGACGTGCGGGACCGCGCGACCGGTGAAGAGCAGCGAGTACCCGCCGAGGAGGTGACGATCTGATGCCACGGAAGCGTCGATTCAGCGACGAGCCGTTCGGAACGACGATCGAGAAGCTGATGGACGAGACGGGCGTGACGTATCGCGCGCTCGCTGCGAAGACCAACCTGTCTGCCGGGCTATCTCAACCACCTTGTCCACGGCAACAGGCCGGTTCCTTCGAATGAGGTGATCGAGCGGCTCGCGGGCGCGCTCGGCGTTGAAGCCGAGCATTTTCGGGAGTACCGTCTGCGCGTGATCACGGAGCGGCTCGAGAAGGTGCCGGCGATGATCGACCGGCTCTACAAGCAGCTCAAGGGGCGCTGAGGGTGGCCGGGAGACACAACCGCCAGTCCAGCGAGAGCGTCGTCATCTGGCTGCTGCTGACCGCGGGGATCAACGTCCTCGCGCTCCTCCTGATCAACTGGATGTTCGACAGCATCGGGATCGAAGGCTTCTGGTCGTATCTTCCTCGGCGCGCTCGCCCTGACGATCGGAAACGCGATCCTCAAGCCGATCCTCGCGCTGCTGACGCTGCCGCTGATCATCTTCACCTTTGGGCTCGCGTACTTCGCGATCAACGTCGCGATGCTCGCTCTCGCCGAGTGGGTGGCGCCGAGGTTCGCGATCGACGGCTTCTGGACGTACGTCGGCGCGACGATCGTGGTCTGGTTCGTGAACTTCAGTCTCGGCCTGATCTTCGATCGCATGCAGCGCGAGTGACCGCCCACACACGGGCTGCTACGGTGAGCCGGCCACGGGGCGTGGCGCAGCCTGGTTAGCGCGCTAGTCTGGGGGACTAGAGGTCCCGAGTTCGAATCTCGGCGCCCCGATAAAAGCCCCGCAAACGCGGGGTTTTTATTAGGAAACAGGCATTTGCAAGTGTCACACAAGTGTGACAAGCCGTCACAAGCGTCACAGACGGGTAGGGCTCGTAAGGGCTGTTTGTACCCGCCTGTGTAACCGCGCCCCGGCCGGCGTCCCGCGATCCCGCCTGGGAACACCGATGCCGCCTCTGTGCTTCGGGGACCAGCATGTCCCGCGACCACAGCCCTCAATGCGCTCTTAAGGGCAGCGCCCTGGTTGTTCCCTCGGGGTACACGCAGCGCACTAGCCCCGAGCCCTTCAAAGCCCCGCTCTGTCCCCGCCGGGGCCGACGGGTCAACCGTGGACACACACGCACAAGCCGTGACATGGGCGAGGAGGGGCATGCGTACGTACCGCGTCTGTCCCCCGGAGCGAAGAACGGCCTACCCCTACCGGGGCCTCCCCCGTCAGCAGCACGAAGGCCGGAGCCTCTGCCACCGCACCGGGGGGTTGGGGGCCCGCCCACTACGCTTGACACATCTGAAACGAACACAGTAGGGTCCGTGCTCAGCGGGTTAAGTGGCAGGCAGCCCTCGCTCCAACCGAAGCGGGGAATCGGATCCGGAGGGAGACTGTCGTGGAGCACGCGTCGTTCACCGACCAAACCAAGGTCAACCGAAAAACCGCAATCGGCGGGGGACTGGCCGCCCTGGCTGCCCTGGTGTTGCCCGGGCAGGTGCGAGCACAAGCGAAGAAACAGCCCGACGATTCTTTCGTCGTCCTCCTGAAGGGGCTCTACCAGCCCGTGACTCACGGGCCTAACCTCGGCCTCTCAACGGTCGACCTGAACGACGGGTCGTACTCAACAACGCGGATCTATCCTGTTCAGGGAACTCCGGGTAGCAAGAACCCCAACAAGCCTGTCGGCGACTTCTACACGCAGCTCGAGGCGGACTTGTGTGCGTATCACATCCCCGGAGGCTCGTTTTCGATGCGATTCACCGACAAGACTTTGTTTTTGTTGACGACGGACAGGGCGGGAGGTTCCTGGAAGGAACCTTCGAGCTGACGATCCTGGAGGGGACAGGGATCTATAAGCCCTTCGTAGGCGGCCACAACCACATGGTCGACAAGCTGCACTTCCTCGCCCCCGGCGACGGCTCCGGCGGCCTCGACGAGTACTGCTTCTGCTTCATCAGCCGCCCATGAACAACACCTAACGGTCTACGCCTCTATCCGACCTATTCAGCGCGAATCGGGCCGGATCTAGACCCGCGAGTTCGCCGTCGTAGCGCTCGCCTGGGCGAGCGTTCCCGAACGACGCCGGGCCAGCGGTTCCGTCAGCGTCGGTGGGGCAATCGTGCTCGACCCGGACGACGAGCACTAGTCGGCTGCGCGTATTCGGATGGCGTTGGTGATCCCACGTGCTCTGCTCCGAATGGCGCTGTGCGCGAGTTTGGCGCGCCTCCTGCGGCCTGAGACCGCTCTTGTCACCCTGCGTTCCAGTTGGGTGAGTAGCGGTCGAAGAACTTGAGGTCGATTTGCGTTATCGCGCCCCGCTCGACCCACAGCCACGCCTGAATCGTGCGTCGCCCGTATGGCAGAGTGCGGAACCACGTTCGTCCGCCGTTTTCGAGGACGAAGCCCTTCCAACGACGTTCGCAGGGTCTGCTCTTCGTTCGGTGGCACGGGCCGAGCGGAATGCGGGTGCCCACGCCGATGCCATCCTTCGTTCGGTAATACAGCGAGTCCGTCGAGACGCCGTCGACAAGGCCGCGCGTGTAGTTGATGAGCAGCTTGCCGCCATGCACCTGATAGGTACTCAAGTCGTATGGGTAGGTGCGCCGGTCCGGGACCCTGTGCCCGTAGACGTACTCAACGCGTTCCCGCGACATGCCAAGCCCGGCGTTTCCGATCAGACGCCACCCGACGATTCGCGGCGGGTCATTCACCTGCGCCGACACCGTCGCCGGCATCAAGCCGGCAACGCCGGTCACGGTCATCACCAACGCGACAAGGGTGGAGAGGCGCACGCTCCTGCTAACCCTGTGAGGGGGAGCCGAGCGCCTTGATCTGCTGCTTCGCGTAGGCCGTGTTCGGGTCATCCGGCGCGAGCTGGACGAACTTCTTGTACGCGGTGATCGCGCTCTGCTACCCGCGTGTTTGGTGCCTAGCTGACTGAGTCGCGGAAGGCGACCGCTTCTCCGGCGATGGCAGAAGACTCTTCGATCGGGATGATCGGCGTCGTCGTGAAACGCAGCCACGGCGACCAGGGTGCAGTGGTGCGGGAAAGCGTTGCGGCACTGTCGGCCTCGATCAGCGCCACACCTCCGCCACCATCCGCGAAGCCGTAAAAGCCCTTGAACTCCGCCCCCGCCGGCGGTTGCCACTTCGCGAACACTCCAAGCGACCGACGAATACCGGCCTCGCTCGTGTCGATGAACTCCCAGGTGACGTGAAAGAGCATCGGCCATCCTTTCCGAGGGTGACGGACGAAACGAACCGCCCGAAGCGAGAGCCTAACGCGCAGTCTGGCGTTTCCCCCAGCGCAACCTTCTACCTGCGTCTTGGTGTTCGGGGGACGGGCTGCCCGCCGTGGAGTAGGGGGGGCGGCGCCAATTCTTCTTCGATAGCCCGATAGAGGGAGAGGTTGGCTGCCGACCTGACGCCGCCCACACGAGAACGTACGGCACCGCCCAGACCAGGCGTCGCCGAGTTGTTCACATTGGAGCTCGGGTCACACGCGGGGCGGCCCGTGATCCGCTTCCGCCGTGGACCACCAGAACAGGGGCGGCCGTAGCGCCGCCCCGCCTACCTATGAAGGGTCTTGCCCTCTTATCGTCTACTTCGGCTCGATCAAGAGAGCGTGGATGGCGCCTGCAACGTGTTGGGTTGCATGCTCCGTGGCCTCCATCCAGACCGTTTCGCCCTCAGCCGTTTCGAGGTCGACGACTTCGCCTGAAGGGTCGGTGAAGTTCACTTTGCCGCCGGAGAGGATGTAGATGAGAGTGTCGGGATGCGAGTGCATCTCTGTTCCGCTTCCCTCCTCCATCTTCACCTCGAGTACCCGAACCTTTTCGTTCTCGAACACCACCTTGTAGACGTCCGGTGCGACCTTTACTGCGTCCTCAGCCATCTGCGGCCTCCTCGGTCGGTAGCAAGTGCGATCTAATACAAGATCTTGGTGAGGTGTCAAGCTGCGGGCCGAGCTGGGCGACCGGCACGTGTTGCCCTTTATGCCCTAGCTAAGTAGATCGTCTAGGCCAGACGCCGGGATCGGTGACGCGGAGAGGTTGCGTTCGCTCGTTCTCAGGCGAAATAAAACAAGAATCGGAGAATATGAGGAATCTGCCTCGACTGGTCTTCCCAGTGGTCATCGGCATCCTCTGCGGTGCCTGTGGCACGTCCAGTCATCCTTCCGGCTACTGGACCAAGTCCCAGGCCGAATCAATCCGGTCCGTCCGCGGATATCCGCTCAAAACGAACACCTGCACCGGGCGTGGCGAAGAACGTGAATCCGCCTATCGGAGGTTCTTCTGCGTGGGAGCGTTCTGGCCCAAGGGACTTGACTATTCGCTGCCGGTTCGCGTCCGCTACGTTCTCGTTCCGCTCGGCCAGTACCGGGGCACCCAGTCGCCCTATGAGTTGCCGTGGGTCCGGTTCGACTCGTTCGGCGTGCCGTAGGGACGCGTGCGAGGTTGATGATGCCCTCTCTGGTCGGTGGACCAGCAGCGACCGGTGCTCCAATGGCTTGCCCTTTATGCGGGTCTGCAGAAGCCACCGAGCGCGACCGGACAAAGATTTACGGCAGGCGCGGCGCGATGAACGCCGAGAACACCACCGCAGCGACGAGCAGGATCGCCGCCAGGCCCGCGAACCACCACGTCACCTCGCGCTTCCCCGGCTCGCGGGCGACGACCGAGCCCAGGTTCTCGTAGGCAGACGAGACCGCCTTCGCCGAGCGCGCCTCGAAGAACTTCCCGCCGGTGGTCTGGGCGATCGCCCGCAGCGTGACGGGATCCGGAGGCACCGGGATTCGCCGGCCGAAGCCGAACCCGCCGGGCGGGCCGCCGAAGCCGCCGCCGGGGCCCCCGCGGAATCCGCCGCCGCCACGGCCGCGATCGAGGACGCCGTTCGGAGTACCGAGCGCGATCGTGAACACCGGGATGTGAGCCGCGCGGGCCTTGGCGGCGCCTTCGAGGGGCTGCAGCAGGCCGCGGGTCTGGTGACCGTCGGAGAGGAAGAGGATCGTGACCGGGCTCTTCTTCTGCGGAGCCGCCGCGGCGGTGTAGGCGATCGTCTGCACGCCCGGGGGCGGCGGGGGCTTGACCAGCTCGACGGCCGCGGCGAGCGCGTCGCCGATCGCGGTGCCCCCGTACCCGCCGAAGTAGTCGAGGGTGTCGAGCCCCTCCCGGACGACGTTGCGGTCGGTGGTCGGCGGGGCGGCAACCTGGGGCTCCCCGGCGAAGGCGATCAATCCGACCTTCACCTGCTTCGGCACGCGGTCGAGGAACTTCCGCACCGCGGCCTGCGCAGCCGCAAGCCGCGTCGGCTTGACGTCCCTCGCCTGCATCGACCCCGAAACGTCGATCACGAGGAGGACGGTCGCGTCGTTCGACGGGACGAGCGTGCTCCTGTGCGGTCTCGCCAGCGCGACGCAGAGCCCGGCGACGGCGAGCAACGCGAGCAGCGGAGGAACGTACCGCCGGACCTGGCGCCCCCGCGTGACCTCGATCAACAGGTCGACGTTCGGGTAGGTCATCGCGTATCGGGGCGGCCGGCGCTCGAGGTAGAGGTAGACGGCCGCCAGCACCGGCAGCGCCAGCAGCACGAGCAGCAGCAGGGGGTGGCCGAACGTCATCGTCCACCTGCGCAAACGGCCGCGACCTGGACGATGCCCTGGCCTCGCCGGGCGACCGCGTCGGCGACCACCGTGTCCTCGACGGCGCGGGCGCGGGCCGACAGCGAGGCGACGAGCGCGGCGTCAGGCGGGGCCGGCGTCGCGAAGGCGCGGGTCACGTACCAGTCGACCAGCCGCTCGTTCGCCCGGCACGACGCGACGATCCGCCTCGTCCCGGTGACGCGCGCCGTCACGACCCGGCGCACGGTCGGCGCGCCCGGGGGGACGAGCGCGGCAGCCGCAGTGGGCGTCCGCCGCCCACCGCCGGTGGCGGGGATGCAGCCGATGTGAGGGCGGAAGCTCGGCGGACGGGTCGCCCTGCCGGTATAGGCGGCCAGGAAGACGAGCGTGCGCGAGGTCGTGATCCCCGGTGAGACGGGCGCACCCGAGGTGGCGAGAAAGGCGAGGTCGATCGCGCGGTCGGTCAGCTCGGCGTCGGTGCCGCCGACCGCGTAGCCGCGCGGGCACATCAGCTGGTACTGCGCCTGCTCACCGGAGGGAGGCACCACCACCCATGGTCCGGCGACCGCGACGCACGGGTTGAGCCCCCGGCACTCGTTGGTCGCGCCTGCCGGAGAGACGAGCGTCAGCGTGACCGTGCCCAGGACGACCATCACGGCGACCAGCTTCATGCCACCCTCCGGAACCAGAACACCGACAGGAGGACGCCGACGACCAGCAGCGCGCCTCCGCCGCCGGCGACGATGTCGGTGATCTCGCGCGACTTCCGGGTGTGGCCCAGTCGCGAGCCGAGCCCTGCATACACCGACTCGAGCTGCTTGTCGGTCGCGGCCGTGAAGAACTGGCCGCCTGTCGTGCGGGCGATCAACTGCAGCGTCTCGGGGCTCGGCGGCACGCGAATCGTCTCGACATAGCCTCCCGGCAGGCGGTGCTCGACCGTGCCGCCCGGCGTGCCGAGCGAGATGGTGTAGACGGGCACGTGCAAGCCGCGGGCGCGTTGCGCGGCCGCCGCCGGCCGGGTGCGACCCCCGTCGGGCGCGCCGTCCGAGATCAGCAGTACGGACGTCGGGGGCGGGTGGCCGTCCTTGTCCTTCTGCCGGAGCCCGAGCCGCGCGGCCAACACCACCGCATCTCCGATCGCCGTTCCCTCACCGGGCTTGAGCGTCCCGAGCGCACGCTGGACGAGTTGACGGTCGTCGGTCGGCGCCACCGCGACCTGAGCTCTCGTCGAGAACGAGATCACGCCGATCCGGAACTTCTTCGGCACCAGGTCGACGAAGTGACTCGCGGCGGCCTGCGCCGCGACGAGCCGTGTCGGCGTGATGTCGGTCGCTCCCATCGAGCGCGAGGTGTCCATCGGCGAGGAGGACGGTCGCCTCCTCGCGCGGGACGCTGATGGTCGCGTGCGGCCGCGCGACCCCGACGATCAGCGCAGCGAGCGCAGCGAGCAGGATCGCGGCCGGCAGGTGCCGCAGCCGTCCAGGCGCGCGGTCGACCAGGTTCGGGAGCAGAGCCGGCGTCGTCCACCGCGCCGCGAAGCGGTCGCGTTTGCGCTCGCGCAGGACGTAGGCGGCGACGAGCGCGGGCACCGCCAGCAGCAGGAGCAGCATCCAGGGAGACCCGAAGCTCAACCGCCCCTCCGCAGGAAAGCGGCGAGGCTGCGCAGCCAGTCGCCGGAGGTGGTCAGGACGGTGTGGCGCACGCCGACTGACGAGAGCGCGAAAGCGAGGTCGCGCCGCTCGGCCTCGGCCGCCTCGGCGAAGCGCGCCCGGAGACGGGCACTCCGCGTGTCGACCCGGACGTGTCGCCCGGTTTCGGCGTCGATCAGCCAGAGCTCGCCGGCGTTGGCGAGCTCCTGCTCGCGGGGGTCGCGGATCTCGACCGCGATCACCTCGTGCCGCGCGGCCAGCTGGAGCATCGGCGTCCGCCAGTCGCGCGGGCCACGAAAGTCGGAGACGACAACGACGAGCGAGCGCTGGCGTGCGACCGCGGACGTACGGTGGGCGGCAGCGCCGAGAGAGGTCGCGCCGACGCGGCCACGCGGCGCGCCGCCCTGCTCCTCGCGGAGCGTCGCCAGAAGGCCGAGCAGGCCGAGGCGCCCCTGGCGCACCGGCAGCCAGCGCTCCGCAGCGCCGCCGAACGTGAGCACCCCGAGCCTGTTCCCGCGTCTCGTCGAGAGGTGCCCGAGCGCGATTGCGACTCCCTCGGCCAGATCCGCCTTCGTCCGGTCGGCGGTGCCGAAGCTCATCGAGGGCGACGTGTCGAGGACGAGCCAGGTGACGAGGACGCGCTCGGCGAGCTGCACGCGAACGTGCGGCTCGCCCGTCCGGGCGGTCACGGCCCAGTCGATCATCCGGACGTCGTCCCCGGGAACGTACCGCCTGATCATCGCGAGCTCGGTGCCGGGCCCGAGCAGCGACGACCGGTAGTCGCCCGCGAGCAGGCCTTGCACCCGTCGCCCGATCGTGAGGTCGAGGGCGCTCAGGAAGCGATCCGGGATCGGCCCCGGCCCGGGACGCGCCGGAGTGCGTGGCGCCTCTGCGACGTGCAGCGCGCTCACGCCGCGCTCGTCTCCGGGAGGTCGAGTTGGGGAACGGGCACGACGGCCTGGACGCGCTCGAGGATCGAGTCCGGAGTCACCTCCTCCGCGAGGGCCTGATAGGAGAGGACGAGCCGGTGCCGGAGCGCGTCGGCCGCGAGTGCGTTGACATCGTCGACGGTGACGAAGTCGCGGCCGTGAATCAGCGCAAGCGCTCTCGCGGCGACGATCAGGCTGATCGGCCCACGCGGGCTCGCGCCGTAGGAGATGTACGGCGCCAGCTCCTCGAGCCCGTACTGGGCCGGGTTTCGCGTCGCGTCGGCGAGGCTGATCGCGTACCCGATCAGAGCGGGGTCGGCGTAGACGGTATGGACGTCCTCCTGGAGCCCGCGCAGCTCCTCGAGCGTGATCATCTCTCGCAGCTCCGGCGGGTAGTCGAGCTGGCGCTGCACGATCGTCAGCTCCTCGTCGCGCGTCGGATACCCGATCAGGATCTTGAGCATGAAGCGGTCGATCTGTGCCTCCGGAAGCTGATACGTCCCTTCCGACTCGATCGGGTTTTGGGTCGCCATGACGAGAAACGGGTCCGGGACCGGCGTCGTGTCGTGCCCGATCGTGACCTGGCGCTCCTGCATCACCTCCAGCAGCGCCGACTGCACCTTCGCCGGCGCCCGGTTGATCTCGTCCGCGAGCAGGAAGTTGCAGAACACCGGCCCGAACTCGGTCTCGAACTCGCCCTCGTTCGCCCGGTAGATCCGCGTGCCGACGAGATCGGAGGGCACGAGATCCGGCGTGAACTGAACACGTTTGAACGTCCCGCCGAGCACGGCGGCGGTGGTCTTGATCGTCAGCGTCTTGGCGAGTCCCGGGACACCCTCGATCAGCAGATGACCCTGGGCGAGCAGGCAGACGAGGACGCGCTCGAGCATCGCGTCCTGGCCGGCAATCACCCGCCTGATCTCGTACAGCGCCTGCTTCAGGCGCTCCTTCACCTCGGCGGGGGCCGACGGGGAACGGTCGTCGGTGGACGCGGGCACGGAGCCTCCTTGGTCACGAGTGGGCGACTGGGCGCCCTACGAAAGCAGGGTTTCCTGAGTGTTAGCTGAGAAACACGGTACGCCGCTACTGCGGGGGACCGGTGACCAGGCGGGCGGTGGCGCTCTTGCGCCCTCCTCCCGGCTCGATCCACGTGATCCGGACCGTGTCGCCCGGCTTCTTCTGCACGATCAGGCGCGCGATCGAGGCGGGCGTGCTCACGCGCGTCCCGTCGATCGCGACGATGATGTGGCCGGCGCGGAGCCCGGCACGATCGGCGGGGCCTCCGGCGACGACGTTGTCGACGAGCGCCCCCGGGGTGTAGCCGTTGCGGTAGTAGCCGAACGGGTGCACCGCGATGCCCAGGAATGCCGTCGGCCCGACATGGATCTCCGCGGTGCCGCGACCGCTGTCGATCTGCCGGCTGACCGCAAGCGCGCGGTCGATCGGGATCGCGTAGCCCTCGTTGTCGCCGGCGCGAAAGGCGAAGCCGACCGAGGCGGCCGTGTCGATCCCGATCACGCGGCCGGTGCCGTCGAGCAGCGGGCCGCCCGAATCGCCCGGCTGGAGCTCGGCGTTCACCTGGATCAGGCCGGTCAGCCGGTGCGCGTCGCCCTGGTCGTCCCGGACGGTTATCGCCTGCCGGAGCGCGGTGATCGTGCCGCGGGTCGTGACGAGCCGACGTGCACCGCCCGCGTTCCCGACTGCGGTCACCGCGTGGCCGCGCTGAAGGCCGGCGGAGCTGCCTAGGCGGGCCGTCGGGACTCCCGACGCCTGCTGCAGCTGGAGCACGGCGACGTCCCCGGTCACTGAGTAACCGCGCACGCTGGCCGCGTAGCGGCGGCCGGTTCCAGGCACGAGCACGCGGATCTGCGTCGCACCGCGTATCACGTGGTTGTTCGTCAGCACCTTGCCGTTCGAAGTGAGGACGACGCCCGTGCCGGCCGCTGATGTCTGCTGGTAGCCGAGCGCAGTCTCGATCACCACGACGCCGCGGGTGGGCTCGGCCGCTCGCGCAGCCTGCGGTCCCGCGAGCACGAGCAGCAGCGCCGGGAGGACCAGCAAGCGGCGAAGCGATGGCATCGCACCGAAGCATCGCCGACGCGGATGAGAAATGCCTGAGAGCGTCGCCTGCCACCACCGACTTGACTTTCCTGCGGAGGAACGCCAGCCTCACGAACCATGAGGGACCGCGGTGCACTCATCGCAGGCGTGATCGCGATCGTCGCGGGGATCGTCCTGCTCTTCGTCGGGCCCTGGCTGGTCGGGCTCGTGCTCGCCGTTCTGGGCGTCGGCGTCACGATCATCGCCCTCCGCGGATAGCGCGTGGACGCCCAGCGGCAGAAGCATCTCGTCCTGATCCTCGCGCGCGAGTTCGCTTCGAACCTGTCCACGCCGACGCTGATCGCTGACGAGCGGGGGTACCTGGTCTTCTACAACGAGGCGGCCGAGGACGTGATCGGCAGACGCTTCGGCGAGGTCGGCGAGATGCCGCTCGACGACTGGCTCGGCGCGTTCGACGCGAAGACCCTCACGGGCGAGCCCGTTCCGCCGGAAGACCGCCCGGCACGGGTCGCGCTCGACCAACGCCGTGCCTCACACCTCCGCTACATCGTCACGAGCGCGGACGGAGTCGACCGCGAACTCGAGGTGACCGCGTTCCCGCTCTTCGCGCACACGGAGGAGTTCGTCGGCGTCGTCGTCATCTTCTGGCGCACCTAGCCGGATGCCGACGCAAGTGAAGATCTGGGGATGCCGCGGCTCGGTGGCGACGCCCGGGCCGGAGACCGTCGAGTACGGCGGCAACACGTCCTGTGTCGAGATCGCGCTCGGCGACGACGCGGCCCTCGTCCTGGATGCAGGCACCGGAATCCGCGAGCTCGGCTTCGACCTCGTCCGGCGGGGGACGCGCCGGATCCATCTGTTCCTGACCCACCTCCATCTCGACCACCTCGAGGGTCTCCGGTTCTTCGCGCCGATCTTCAACCCCGAGGTGACCCTCGACGTCTGGGGGCCTTGCTCGCCGGTGGTCAGCCTGCGCGAGCGGATCCTGCGGGCGTTCTCGCCGCCGCTCTTCCCGCTCGACTTCCGCGACGTCCCGGCCGAGATCAGGTTCCATGACCTGCCGGGCGAGCGCTGGGAATCGCACGGGATCTCGCTCAGCGCCGACCTCGTCCTGCACCCCGGGCCGACGCTCGGCTATCGGATCGAGACCGGCGCGTCCAGCCTCGCCTACCTGCCCGACCACGAGCCCGTCCTGGCCGGGATCACCGACCGGTCGGCGGATTGGATCTCGGGTGGGGCGCTGGCCGCGGGCGCCGACGTCGTCCTGCACGACGCGCAGTACCTCGACGAGGAGTACGAGGCGAAGATCGGGTGGGGGCACTCGAGCGTCGGTGACGCTGTCGCCTTCTGGCCGCGCGGTCGGTGCGGGCCGCCTGGTGCTCTTCCATCACGAGCCGCAGCGGTCGGACCGCGCGCTCGAGTCGGTCGAGGCCCGCGCGCGAGAGCTCGCGGGCCCCGACGAAGTCCCACCCGTTGCCGCACGGGAGGGGATGGTCTTCGAACTGGCCTAGCCCGGCATCGACGTCGTGCAGCTCGTACCAGCCCTCGCGCTCCGGAGGCGCGAACGTCGTCACTGCGTGCCAGCAGCCTCCGCCGCCGAGGCGCTCGATGATCGGCACCGAGCCGCTCGCTCAGGAAACGCTCGCCCTGCTCCTTGACTCTCCCAGACGTCGAAGATCCGGAAGACACCGCCGTCGTGGTCGAAGCCGGCCGTGTGGATGAGCAGGCCGTCGGGCGTTCGGTCAGGTTCAGCGCGGCTCGACCACGGCGTCGTAGTTGGTCGTGCTCGTGTCGCCGTCGCGGATCTCGAACTCCTGAAGGTACGCAATCGCCATCGTCGGCTCCTTTCGTCGGGTGCCGAGATGCTAGGAGATTCGCTCGCGGCGGCGCTAGCTCTCGCAGCCGACCCCGTCGTGATTCCCGTCGAAGTGGTGGGGATCCGGGTCGGGCACGTCCCAGCGGACGGTGAAGTGACGATAGGTGACGTTCTTGCAGTCCAGGTCGGGCGGCGGCGGCGGGATGCAGACGGTGGGGTAGCTGGGCGCGCACTTCGACCCGCGCGAAGCTACGGGCGCGACCGTGTGCGACCTTTTCGGCGGGCCGCTGACGCCGGTGTCCACCGCGCGGTCAGGATCGAGCAGCGTGCGTGGACACGCGCCCCACAGGCCCTCGCCTGGCCGCCTTCGCCGACTGCGCGGCACGCATCAGGGCCCCGGCATATCGGCCGCGGTCGCCCCTGTAGAAGTACGGAGCGGCCGCGCCGCGGCGCACGAGCTCGAGATTGACGTTCAGCCCTCCACGGAGGATATACCGCAGCAGACGGCCGTAGCGGTCGACCCGGTCGAGGGCCGGATCGGTCTCGAGGGTGACCGCGGTGCCGGGCGGCACGAGCGAGAGCAGCACGCGGTGGGCAGCGCGTGAGTAGCACTCGCCCGAACCGAGCTCCGGCGTGTCCACCTGGAGCAGCCGGACCCTCTGGCCGTCCGTCAGCGTCAGCGTGTCGCCGTCGTACACGGACCTGACCCTCGCCGGGGCAGACGAGGAGGCAACCGGCGCGCCGAAGAGCGCCGCCGCCGCAATGGCCGCGGCCAGGACAGACATGGCGAACCGCATACCGGGAGTGTGCCCGGGCCCGCCGGAGCCCGCCATGGGCCGACCGGAGCATCTGCCTCGAGCCCGGCCCGGAGGAACCGGGAGAAGCCCGAAGGCCTCTCCCGGTCGGCGCAACGTCAACCGGTGGAGCTGTTTGTGGAGACGCCGGAGCTGGAAAGCGGAGATGAAGCTCGCGATCCCGCGGAAGAGCGCGAAGAGCCCGACCCAGACGATCAGCAGGGTGGCCTTGTTGCCGAACTCGCCCGAGCACCAGAACGCGAGCCCGATGCAGATGAAGCCGGAAATCATCGTGAGCCACCACAGCCCGGTGCGGTCGGAGAACGCGAAGATCAGGTCCTTGATCCCGACGAGCAGAAACATGAAGCCCGTGATCGAGGCGACCGCGATGAACGCGTCACCCGGCCGGACGAACGCGTTGATCCCGCCGACGAGCAGGAGCACGCCGAGGAACGCGTTCAACGCCTTCCACCAGCCGCTGCGAACGGTGGCGACCATGATGAACTCGAACACCGCCGCGCAGATGAAGACGATGCCGGCCATGATCCCGATCGACTTCACGGACGACAGGTCGAATCGGAACATGATCATCGCCAGGAACAGCCAGGCGGTCCCGGTGATGAGTAACAACCACCACCACTTCCCGAAATCCGGGTCGTAGATCTCTTCCTCGTAAGCCACAGCGGCCATCCGCCCGCTCCTCTCTGGACATGTTGCTCGGGAACCCCCGGTCGCCTTGAGCGTAAAGACCGCACCTGACGTTCCCTGCGTAGTCCCGGCAGACATCCGCGTGGGGCGTTAGCGTCCGCGTGTGAGGCTGTTCCACCGGAAACCGCACCCGGCGCCGGCCGAGGCGGCCCCGGCCGTCGAGCCCCAGCCCGACCCGCTCGATCCGAACAACCTGATCCGCGTCTTCCGCCCGCCTCAGTGGCTGCGCGACCTCGGCCTGATGTCCTGGTTCCTCGTCGGGATCCTCGCGCTGATCGTCGCCCTCACGTGGATTTCGAGCATCACGGCGACGATCGTCGAGCCGGTGGCGGTCGGCGGAATCGTCGCGATCGTCGCGGCGCCCCTCGTCGACTGGCTCCAGCGCCATCACGTCAAGCGCGGGCTGGGAGCGGCGATCGTCGTGCTCTCGCTGATCGCGCTCGTCGTCGTGGTCGTCGGTCTGGTGATCGGCGGGATCAACGACCACTCGGGCGAGATCAAGTCGACGATCAACAAGGGCGGCGACCACATCGAGGGCTGGTTCCGCGACGCGGACGCGAACCGCACCGGGCCGACGAGACAGGACATCGACCACGCGGTCTCGTCCGGCGGGACGACGCTCCTCCAGGGCCTCGCGGAGGGGATCAAGAGCCTGACGTCGCTGATCTTCTTCATCACCTTCATGGTCTTTGCGCTCTTCTTCCTGCTCACGGGCGGGCCGGGGATCCGCCGGTGGGTCGACCGGCACATGGGCTTACCGGTCGAGCTCGCGAGCCTGATCACCGCCAACGTGATGATCGCGATGCGCAAGTACTTCCTCGGCGTGACGATGGTCGCCGCCTTCAACGCCGCGGTGGTCGGGATCGGGGCGCTGATCCTCGACGTCCCGCTCGCGGGCACGATCGCGCTCGTCACGTTCGTGACCGCGTACATCCCGTACATCGGCGCGTTCATCTCGGGCGCCTTCGCCGTGCTGCTCGCCCTCGGCTCTCAGGGCACGGACACGGCGCTGATCATGCTCGTGATCGTGATCCTGGCGAACGGCCTGCTCCAGAACCTCTTCCAGCCGCTGGCCTACGGGGCGGCGCTCCAGCTCAACCCGCTCGCCGTCCTGATCGTCACGATCGGCGCCGGCGCGCTGTTCGGGATGATCGGGATGATCGTCGCCGCGCCGCTGCTCTCGGCGGGGACGCACGTCGCGAAGGAGATCACCCGGGCGCGCGCCGCTGCAGCAGCCGCGCCGCCGCCCGCCGCGCCGCTCCCTTCCGGCCCCGGCCCCTAGACGGGCTGGCAGTGGCGGCGCCAGCCGGTGAGCAGCGTGTGCACGGCGACGGCGCCGACGACCGGCTCGGTGGGGGAGGGCAGCTCGACCGGGTGCAGGACGAACGGCCGCGTCTGGGGGCCGCCGAGACCGCCGTGAAACGAGATCAGCTCCTCGAAGGCGCAGGCCTCGTCCAGGTCGGGGTCGTAGAAGCTCCCGACCATGATGTCGGCGACGTGCGGGAAGCCGTCCGTGCGGCGCAGGTGGGCAGGCGCGTTCGCCGAGAAGTGGGCGAGCGGGTCCTCGCCCTCGACCCGGCCGTCGGCGAGGTAGCGCACCCCGCGCGCGCCCAGCGCGAGCGGGCCGTGTCGCTCCGAATGGACGAGCAGCCAGCCGATGTGCGGATGCTCGCGGAGCGCCGGGACGAGGCGCGGATGGCGCTCGTCGATCTCCTCGAGTGTCAGCCGCCGCTCCTCCTCCATCAGGTACACGAGGCCGAGGTTGCCCGAGCCGAGGACGACGGCGTGGCGGTCGGAGACGTCCTTCTTCCCGTCCTTCCCGCGGCGCTTGCGCCGGTCCCGGTCGCCTCCTGCACGGCGATCTTCGCGATCGCGTCCTGCTCGTCGCCGCCGCCGATCCCGGTCGTGCGGCCGCCTTCGAGCGAGCGGCCGACGAGATCCTCGAGCGTGTAGCCGTTGCGCTGCTTGAACGTCGCCCCCTGCGTCTGGCCGTGGTCGGACAGGACGATCACGTGGTACGGGCGCGGCGCGTAGCGGCGGGCTGCGAAGACCCGGCCGATCTGCTGGTCGAGCTTGCGCAGAGCCTCGAGCGTGTCGGGCCGCTCGAGCCCGGAGTGGTGGGCGACCTCGTCGTAGCTCGAGAGCGTCGCGTACACGACGGGCCGCCCGAACATCATGTCCGCGAGGACGCTGTAGATGATCAGGTCCCGGACGACGACGCAGACGGCCGCGCGCAGGAAGGGATACATCCCGCCGCGATGCCCTCGCGGCAGCACGTTCCGCCGGGCCGAGCGGAGCGACGCGCTGAGCTCGAGCACGACCTCCCAGAAGAACAGGACGAGCGAGCGCGTGACGTTGAACCCGTTTGCGAAGAACGCGCGGTAGCCGGGGTTCGCCTTCTTCTCGGCGGACACGCGGCTGACGGTGAGGATCACCTCGTCCGCCTCCCCGGAGAGCAGGTTGCCGCGGCTCGCCCCGCCGTTCGCGAGCAGCCCGATCCCGGTCGAGCAGGCCCGCTCGATCGCCTCGCAGTCGTCCGGGCCCGGAGCAGGCGATCACCTTGCCGGTCGGCTTGTCCACCCAGCGGAACGCCGGGATGTCGTCGTTCTTGCCGAGCAGGATCCCGGCCTGGCTGGCGCCGGTCTGCGAGGACAGATCGGTCTCCCACTCGAGCAGGCGGTGCGTGCCCTCGGCCAGCCACAACGCCATGTTCGGGGCGTTCCCGTCGCGCATCGCCCGCCGGAGCACGGGGAGTGCGAGACCGTCGATCTCCAGGAAGATCAGGCCGGGTGCGTCCGTCCGCTTGCCGCCGCCCGTACGCCTGGCGAGGCGCCGGGTGACGCGCAGGGTGTACGTGTCGTCGTCGTTCGTCCCGAAGACGATGTCCAGGACGACGCCGACGGCCGACGCGACGAGCGCGGCGACGAGCGCCCACCAGAAGCTGTCGACCTGGATCGCGTTGGGGGCGATCGCCGAGACCGCCTTGAGCATCGCCGCGTCGAGGAGCAGGATCACGCCGAACCCGGCCAGCGCCATGAACGGGATCCGCACGGCGGCGACGATCGGCGGGATGATCGCGTTCAGGACCGCAATCGCGAGTGTCGCGACGGCGGCGCCGCCGAAGTTGCCCACCTCGACCGCCGGCACGAGCTTCGCCGCGATCAGCAGCGCGGCCGCCGCCAGCAGCCAGGAGAGGAGCAGCCGACCGGGCCGGAAGCGCGGCCTGGCGGGCTCCCAGAGCATCGTATTCTCGCCGTACACGATCGAGGTCATCGGAATCGAGGGTAGAGCCAACCACATCACGTATCTGGGGCACGCGACGACCGTGATCGAGATCGACGGCGTGCGCGTGCTCACCGATCCGGTTCTGCGCTGGCGCACTGCGCACCTGCTCCGGACCGGGCCCGGCGCCCAAGCCTGGCGACGTCGATGCCGTGCTCGTCTCGCACGGACACTACGACCACCTCGACCTCGCCTCGCTCGAGCGGTTGCCGCGCGACGTCCCCGTCATCCTTCCGCGCGGGCTGGGGAGGCTCGGTCGAGGCGCGCGGGTTCGGCAACGTGGTCGAGGTCGAGGCGGGAGACGAGGTCCCGGTCGGAGACGTCGTCGTCCGGGCGACGCACGCGGATCATCCGGGCAGGGCGGCACCGGGGCGCACCGCACTGGCGGTCGGCTTCGCCGTGCTCGGCTCGCACCGGGTCTTCTTCGCCGGCGACACCGACCTCTTCCCCGAGATGGACGGGCTGGTGGACGACCTCGACGTCGCGCTCCTCCCGATCTGGGGCTGGGGGCCGACGATGGGCATCGGCCACCTCGACCCCGAGCGGGCGGCCGAGGCGCTCACGCTCCTGCGTCCGAAGACCGCGGTCCCGATCCACTGGGGGACGCTTCGCCCGTTCTACAAGAGCGCCAAGGCGCGCTACCTGCGCGAGCCACCCGAGGCGTTCGCGGCGGCCGCCGCCCGGCTCGCGCCCGAGGTGACGTATCCGCGTGCTGGCATCGGGCGAGCAGCTGGAGCTCGCGTGAGGGCCGAGCGTTTCTTCACGAGACCCCCCGAGGCGGTCTGGGCCGGCGTCGGCCTGCTCGCCGTGGTCGGGCTCGGCGCAATCCTGATCCCGGCCGGACCGCTCGGGATCGACCAGCACTGGGCCGATGCGATGAAGGACGTGCACTCCGAGTTCCTGAAAGGAGTCGCGCTCGTCTTCAACTCGCTCGGGATCTGGCCCTGGCGCGCGGTGGGCCTGGGGGCGGTCGCCTGCGTCTTGCTCGCCACGCGGCGATTGCTGGCCCTCGTCACGTTCGCCGTCGCGGAGGTGCTCGCCCCGTTACTCTCGACCTTGCTGAAGGCGCTCAGTCGACCGTCCACGGCCCCCCGGGGGCCTCGTTCACCCCGTCGGCTCGTCGTACCCCTCCGGGCACGCGACGGACGCAGGGACGACTGCGGTCGCCCTCGTGCTTCTCTTCACCGCCGCGGGACCGGGCCGCCGGCCCTGGTGGATCGCCGCCGGCCTCGGGATCGCAGTCATGGCGTGGAGCCGGACGTATCTCCAGGTGCACTGGCTCTCGGACGTCGTCGCGGGCGCGGCGCTCGGGATCGGGGTCGCGCTCGTGGTGTTCGGAGCCGCCCAGTGGCGGAGGCCGCCGGCGTGAGCAGCCTCATCACCACGCCGCTCGGAGAGCCGACGGACTCGCGCACCAAGCGCTTCGTCAAGGTCGCCCGCTGGATCGTGATCATCGCCGTGATCTGGCTGATCCTCGGCTTCCTCGGCGTCGATCTGAAGGGCTGGATCTCCGACCTCTGGGACCAGATCAGCGCCATCTGGCACGCGAACCCCGCGTACTTCATCGGGGCGCTGGTCCTCCAGAGCGGCCAGACGATCTTCGCCGGCCTCTCGTACTACTTCATCCTCAAGGCGGCGTACCGCGATGAAGTCCGGTTCTGGGCGGTCGTGACGAGCTACGCCGTCGGGGTGGCGATGAACGGCTGGCTGCCGGCGAACATCGGCACGTTCGTGACGCTGTTCATGTTCGTCGCGATCATCCCGTCCTGCACCCTCGCCGGGGCGCTCGCGGCGTACATGGTGCAGAAGATCTTCTTCACGATCGCCGGGACGTTCGTCTACCTCTACCTCTTCCTCAGCGTGCCGGGCTCGTTCACCGAGAGCTTCGGGAACCTCACCTCGCACTGGGTGCTGACGGCGATCATCATCGGTGCGATCGGCCTCGGGCTCGTCGCCCTGCGTCCGGGCGCTGAAGAAACGGCTCGCCGGGCATGTGGGAGAACGCCAAGGAGGGCGGCGTCATCCTCTCGACGCCGAAGCGGTACATGTCGCACGTCTTCCTGCCGTCGTTCCTGTCGTACCTGTGCAAGCTCGGCGTGGTCGCGATCTTCCTCGGCGCGTTCGCGATCCCGGTCACCTTCGAGTCGATCATGTGGGTCGTCGGCTCCGGCTCGCTCGCGAACGTCGCCTCGTTCACCCCGGGCGCGGTCGGAGTGACCCAGGCGACGAATGCCCTCGCGCTGAGCACGTGCTGCGACGTCGCGAACTCCGTTGCGATCGACTACTCGACCGCGCAGCAGCTGATCACGACGGCGTGGAACCAGTTGCTCGCGATCGTGATGCTGCTCTGGGTCTTCGGCTGGAGCGGCGGCAAGCAGCTCGTCGGCGCCTCCTACACGGACGCGAAGACGAAGGTGGCGGATACGAAGGAGGAGCGCCGCCGCAAGAAGGAGGCGAAGCAGGCGGAGAAGGAGCGGCGCGAAGGCGAAGAGGCCTAGGCCGGCTCGGCCGCTTCCTGCTGCGGCCGGTGGCCGACCTTCCAGGTCGCGGCCGCGATCAGCCCGAAGACCAGTGTCGGCACGATCGTCAGGAAGCGGTAGATCAGCGTCGCCGCGACCGCCTCGTCGTTCGTCGCCCCGAAGGCGACCAGCGCGCCCGTGAGCCCGAGCTCGACGAACCCGATGCCGCCGGGGGTGATCGGAATCGAGCCGAGCACGCGCGCGAGCGTCCAGGCCGCGAACGCCTCGACGATCGTCACGTGCGTGTGCGGGATGCCGACCGCACGGACCGAGGTCAGCAACACGATGAAGACCGTCAGGTGGCCGGCGAGCGTCGCCAGCGTCAGCTGCCACCAGCGCCGGCGGATCAGCTCGATCGATTCCTCGCGGAAGCGGACAAACGACTCGCCCTTCCACTTCACCGGCGCCTTGCCGATGATGCCCTTCGCCCAGGTGGCCAGGCGGGCGGCGCGGTCGCCGATGCGCCGCGCGAGCCGCGCGCTGGAGAGGCCGACCGCGAAGCCGACGACGATCAGGATGAACACGACCAGCGCGATCACGGCTACGAGCTCGAGCGTGCGGTTGCTCCCACCTTCGGCCGCCACCGCAGCGAGCGCGAGGATCGGGAAGCCGAGGATGAGCAGCTGGTTCCAGACCCCGGTGACGACGACGGCCAGCCCGACCGGCCGGCCACGAAAACCCCAGGCCTTGAGCATCGCGAACGACGACGCCATCCCGACCGCTGCTCCGCCGGGCGCGACGGCGGACATCGCAGTGGAGGCGAGCGACATTCGCGTCGCGTGCCAGTACGAGAGGCCCGGCAGGGCCGCCATCCACGGGGGCCCGTACGTCGCCGTGTTCAGCAGCACCGAGAGCACCAGCGCGACCATCCATTGCCACGAAATCTGCTGGATCTCGTCCCAGACGGCGCCGTAATCCGCGATCTTCGGCAGCGCGAAGGCGAACACGCCGCCGACCACGACGACCGAGACGACGATCGCGATGATTCGCCCCTTGCCGCTCTTCTTCTTCTTCTTCGCTCCCTCGAGCTCCGCCTGGACGAGCTCGTCCTCCGGGTGAGTGCCGAGACCGGTCTCGATGTCGGTCGACGCCATGCCCGCAGTATGAGCCTGACCTGGACCCGAGGGGCGCTGCCTAGGAGTGAGCCCAGAGCACCGCGAGCCCGCCGAGGGCTGCCGCGCCCAGCACCACGGCGATCACGATCGCGACCGTGTCGCTCTCGCCACCCTCGGCCGGCTGAAGCCTTGGGCGCTCCCGGCGCGGCACGGCGGAGCGGTAGGCGTAGCTCGTGCGATTGGTGCCGAGCTGGTCGGGCGAGGCGAGGTACTGCGCGTACTGGTTGGCCAGCCCGATCCGGGCGAG
The DNA here is from genome assembly GCA_963779025.1 of uncultured Actinomycetes bacterium. Taxonomy (GTDB): domain Bacteria; phylum Actinomycetota; class Thermoleophilia; order Gaiellales; family Gaiellaceae; genus DATBLE01. The sequence goes on along the minus strand of CAVZWR010000003.1, from coordinate 159,787 downwards.
GGAGAGCTGAGTGAGGCGCAGCGGATCCTTCGCAGCTGCGAGCTCGGCCGCACTCGGCAGTAGTCGCCGCGGCGCGAGCGGCTCGACCTCGAGCGAGATCTTCGGCGTTCCGCTGCCGGGGACGGTCAACGTCCTCGTCAGCGGCTGCCCGTTGCCGAGCACGAACGAGACGGGCATCGGCGCCCTGCCCTGGGGGGTGATCGTCCCCCGCACGCGCAGTGGCAGATCGGTGACGACCGAGCCTGCTCCGTCGGGCGAGCCGTTGACCTGGAGCGTGCGGGAGAGCAGGAGCCGATCGCCTCTGAGCGCGCGGTCGAGCTCCCGGACGAGCCTTTGAAGCGCTCCCACCGGCGCGGAACCCCGCGTGACCTGAACCTTGCGGCGGGCGATATCCGTCAGCTGGACCATGTTGCTGTCGCGGTGCCGCTCGATCTTCACTCGGAGCGGTAGCCCTCGCTCCGCCGCCAGCGGTTCCAGGGAGGCGCGCGCAGCGAGCACGCGGCGGCCCGGCGAGAACCCCTGCCAGACGATTCCCGTATTGCGCTGTCCCGGCTCAGACTGCGTTCCTTCGGCACCCACGACGCTCAGCACCGGAGCGGGGATGACGAACGAGTAGTCGCCGACCTTCGCCAGCGTCAGCCGCTGCGTGACGTCCACTGTCCCCGCCGAGCCGTCGCCATGGAGCCCGACGACGACGCGCTCCGTGTTACCGATCCGCCCCGGGAACCGGAGCTCGTTCTCATTCTCGATCGGCGCCACCACGCCCGGCGCGAGCGGAGGAGGAGGCTGAACGAGCGCGATCGGCGAAGGGAGGACGATCGGCGCGGCCGCGGCCGCGCCGACCGCCAGGCACGCCGCGGCCAGCACCAGCAGACCGCTCACCGCCGCGCCGCGGATCTAGCCCACCTGCGGAATCGTCGGCAGGGTCGCCGATAGCGCGTCGTCCTTGACCGGCGCATAGGTCATGTCCTCGAAACGACCGAAGTAGACGTCGTCGTCGACGACACCCTCGTGGTTCCTCTCGTTGAAGCCGCGGTGGTCGCCGTTGGCGCCTTCGATCGAGACCTGGTCGAGGGCGGACGTGACGGCGTCCGGGTCCGACGACCCCGCCGCCCTCAGCGCAGTCGCGACGAGCCGGGCGAAGTCGTAGGGGTACATCGCATAGTCCGGCGGCTGCGTGACCGGACGGCCGGTCGAGGTCTTGACGCCGACCTGCTGGGCGCCGAACTGCTGTGTGAGCGCGGCCTGGAAGGAGAGGAAGGGCACGGGCCCCTTCTCGGCGGTCATCCGGCCCGACGCGAACGTCAGGCCGTCTACCCACGAGGGATGACCGGCCAGCTCCTGGCGGACGAGCGGGTCCTCGCCGGCCGGAGGGGTGTAGACCGGAACCTTCCAGCCCGCGCTCCGAGCCGCGATCAGCGCCTCGGCGATCGCCGTGGGCTGCGCCCAGACGATCAGCCCGGTCGCATGCGCGCGCCGCGCCTGGAGGATCTGCGGAGCGAGGTCGGTCGCGGTCGAGGGGATCTGGATCCGGGCGACCACCGACTCCGGGTTCTGCGAGAACGCGTGGTCGAGATCCTTCCGGCCCGCACGACCGTAGCCCGTATCGTCGGTGAGCAGCGCGAGCTTCAGGCCTTTCGGTACCAGGTACTCGGCGAGCCGGAACGCAAGGCCGTGGTTCGTCGGCGCGATCCGGAACACGTTCGGCCGCTTCGACCGGGTCGACCAGGCCGGTCGCGCCGTCGTAGACGATCCCGATCGGGATCCCCGCGTCCTTCGCGAGCTTCCACGACGCGTCCACGCCCGTGCCGTCGGTGACGATCGCCAGCACGTGATCGGCGATCGCGCGACGGGTTGCGGCGACGGCCCTGCTCGCGGATGCGCCGTTGTCGTAGCGCTTGACCTTGAAGCCGAAGTAGTCCCGCCCGACCGGAACGATCAGCCGCCGCACCCCGAGCTCGGTGCCGTCTCGCGATCGTCGTCCCGAGGTACGACTCGCGGCTGAACGGCGCGATCACGGCGATCGTCGCGGTCTTCGACTTCGGGGTCTGGCCCTCCGGCTGCGGCTTGCCGCCGCCGCAACCGGCCAGCGCCGTCGCGAGGGCCGCGAGGAGGATCGCTCGGCGCACGGTCTCCACTCTATGCAGCCGTTTTCCCGTCGGCCATCACGACAATACGGTCGGCCACCGCACGCACGAGCGGCAGGTTGTGCTCGACGACGAGGAGCGAGATCCCCTGGGCGTGAAGCTCACGGAGGATCTCGGCGAGCCGCGCCCGTTCCGGGGCGGCCGCCCCGGCGGACGGCTCGTCGAGCAACAACACGCGTGGCCGGGTCGCGAGTGCCGCTGCCAGCATCAGCAGCCGCTGCTGGAAGCCGTCCAGCAGCGCGGCGGGCCGCCAGGCCTGCTCCGCGAGCCCCACGAAGCTCAATGCCTCGAGCGCGGCTGCGCGTAGGGCTCTGGACTCGGCACGCGCACTGGGTGTCGAGGCGACGGTACGCAGCGCGCCGCTCGACCGGGCGTGCAGCCCGGCGCCGACGAGCGCGCTCTCGAGCGCCGTCAAGGTCGAGAACGTGGACGTCTGCTGGAGGGTGCGGACGACGCCGGCCTCGGCGAGCACCGCCGGCTCCAGCCCCGCGAGCGGCCTTCCGTCGAGCGTGATCTCGCCCTTGTCCACCGCCAGCGCACCGGCAAGCGCCCGCAGCGCCGTGGTCTTCCCGGAGCCGTTCGCGCCGACGAGCGCAACCGTTTCGCCCGGCGCAACGTCGAGGTCGAACCCGGCCAACGCGTGCACGCCGCCGTACGACTTCCAGAGCCCGCGGGCGGTGAGGACGGCGGCGGCGGGCCGGACCGGCGTCGTGGCCGGGGCGGGGGCGGGGAGGCCGCGTTCCCTGCCCGGGCGGTAGCGGAGGACGAGCGGGATCACCCCGTCGCCGCCGAGCGCGAGAATCGCGAGCAGGATCGTGCTCGCCAGCATCGGCTGAAGCTGCGCCGGTGCGCCGTTCTGGAGCCCGGCCCACGCGTGGCCGAGCAGCGCGATCGCGCCGAGGACGCCGACGCCGACCACGCCCGCGCTCGCGTACGACGCGCCGCCGAGCAGGATCGCGACCAGGAGCTCGAAGGACGTGAACGGGCCGAACGCAGTTCGGATCGGAGACGCCGGCGAGCTGCACGGCGAGCGAGCCGGCGAGCCCGCCGACGGCGGCCGAGGCGACGAACGCCCCGAGCAGCAGCCGGCCGCTGCGAACGCCGAGCGTGCTGGCTGCGGCCGGACGGTCGCGGATCGCGCGCAGGCTGATGCCGATCCTCGTCCGCCTCAGCACCGAGAGGCCCGCGACGGCAAGCACGGTCAGGGCGAGCGCCAGCTCGTAGTGGCCGGTCGCGCTCAGATCGGAGGGGACGGTGTAGCCCTGGGAGCCGCCGGCCACGCCCGGGAACTCGGTCGCGACGAGCAGGACGAGCCAGGCGACGAGCCAGGTGCTGACCGCGAGGTAGAGGGGCGGCAGGCGGACGAGCACGACGCCGCAGGCGAGGGCGAGCAGGAGCGCCACGGCGACGGCCACCGGGATCGTCGCCGAGGCCGACCAGCCCGCCCGGGCCACCAGGAGCGCGGTCGCGAATGAGCCGACGCTCATGAACGCGCCCTGGGCGAGCGACGGCAGGCCCGCCAGCCCGGCGGTCAGGGCGAGCCCGGTGGCCGAGAGCGCGAGGTAGAGCCACGCCGCGAGCACGTCGGTGTGGACCCAGCCCGGCCCGAACCACGGCAGCGCGGCAGCAAGGGCCACCAGGACGGCGAGCGCGGTCTGCTCGGCGTGCCACGCGGCGCGCGCATCGCGCGCCAGCGCCGCCGAACGCGTCGGCGACGGTGCTCAATCGGCCTCCACCGGCCGGGCCCGCGCCTTGAAGGCGAGCACCACGAGCGCGATCGCGATCGGCAGCACCTCGCGGTAGGACGGCCCGAAGCCGTGCCCGAACAGCTCGCCGCTCGCGATTCCCGACTCGAGGACGCCGAGTACGAGGCCGGCGACGAACGCGCGCAGCGGCGAGCCGAAGCCGACGACGACGGCGGCGACGAGCCCCTTCACGCCGAGCAGCGCCCCGGTCGTGACGGAGAACGGCCCGCTGGGCGCCGCGGCGACCGCGATCACCACGGCGAGCGCCCCGACCAGGCCGAACGCGAGCCCCACGTACCGGTCGTGCGGGACGCCGACGATGCGGGCGCCGTCGGGGTCCTCGGCGATCGCCTGGAGCCCGCGGCCGAACTGCGTGCGCTGGATCACGTAGGTGAGGGCCACGACGAGCGCAAGGCCGAGCGCGATCACGAAGAGGGAGCGCAGCTGGAAGGTCGCCCCCGCGACCGAGACGATCCCCTCGTTCCCGGCTCGGTCGAACGGGATCGGGTCGGGGAAGACGTACGCCGAGCGCGGGAAGGCGACCGCGAGGATGTTCTCGATCGCGAACGCGATCGCCACCGTCGCCGCCACCCAGCCGAGCGTGGACCCGCGCACGAGGTACTGGTGGATGACGGCGAAGTAGCTGCCCGACCCGACCGCCGCCACCGCGACCAGCGCGACGGCGAGCCCCGCCAGGAACCGCCAGCTCGAGGCAGAGGACGGCCGTCACCGGCCCGCGGCCGGCGGTCACGAAGAAGCGCGACGAACACGCCGAGGCCGACGAGGTCGCCGAGTGCGAAGTAGACGATCCCTGTCAGCCGGTAGACGAGCGTATGCCCGACCGCGAGCAACCCGTAGACGCTGCCGGCCGCAAGACCCGTCAGGATCACCTGCAGGGTCAGATTCACTGCAGGAGCGTATGACGTCGCATATGCTCCTGCCGCAGGCAGCCAGCGCTGTGGAAAGGAGCCGACGATGGCCTGGAACGTGGAGGGGACCTACTTCGAGACCTGTTCCTGCGACCTGATGTGCCCGTGCAACCTGTCCTTCGACCACGGCGCGACGTACGACTACTGCCGCGCGACGCTCGTCTTCAACATCAAGAATGGCGAGATCGAGGGCACGGACGTCGGCGGGCTCAGCGTCTGCGCGATCATCGACACCCCGAAGGTGATGACCGAGGGCAACTGGCGGCTCGGGGTGTTCGTGGACGACAAGTCGAGCGACGAGCAGATGGAGAAGCTGGTCGCCGTCTTCACCGGCCAGAAGGGCGGGCCGATGGAAGCGCTCGGGCCGCTGGTCGGCGAGGTGCTCGGCGTGGAGCGCGCGTCGTTCGACGTCGTCGAGGACGGGCTCCTGCACAGCGTCAAGATCGGCGACGCGATCGACTTCGAGGTCAAGGACATCGTCCCGTTCGGCGTCGAGAACGGCCAGCCCGCGCGGCTCGTCGGCCTCTTCCATCCGGGCGGGTCGGAGCTCACCGCAGCGGAGGCGACCCGCTCGAGGATCAACGCCTTCGGCATCGAATACGAGGGAAAGACGGGACTCTCGAACTCCAGCTTCGCCTGGGCGGCCTGAAAACGAAAGACGCCGAAACCGCCAAATCCCTCGAACGAGGGCTCTTCACCAGGCGTTCGGTTCGTACGCTGTGAGAGGGGTACCTGAGGGGGAAACCATGCTGTGGGCACTGGCAGACCGTTTCGTCGATGAGGTGATCGAGTTCTACCGCTCGCGCGAGCAGGCCGAACGAGCTCTGCGCGCGGTGCTCGCGCGACGAGCCGGGCTGGACGGGGATGATGGAGGTCGTGCCCTTCCCGCTCTCCGATCCGCACTGGCAGCCGAAGGGCAGCGCCCGTCCGCCGGCCGCGCTGCCAGGACCCCTTCCCCGACTAGCCGACCGCTTTCCCTCGGAGAGGCGTCCCCTGTCCGAGCTACACCGTCGACGGAAATCGGTGCGACAATTTGTGCCCCGGTGAGAGTTGTGCGTGCTTTTCCCCTGCTATTGGCGCTATGTGCCGTTTTCGCGTCCGCACAGGCGTCGTCCGGCGCTGCGCCGGCCGCGGTCCCGGACGTCTCGGTCTTCTACTACCCCTGGTACGGAACGCCGGCCCGAGACGGGGGCTGGGTGCACTGGACGCGTCCCGGATACGACCTCGTACGCGTCGAACTACTACCCGGCCCGGGGGCTCTACTCGAGCTCGGACGCGCGCGTCGTCCTGGCCCAGATGCGCGAGATCGCGGCCGCCGGGATCCAGGAAGTCGTCTCCTCGTGGTGGGGCTGGGGCTCCCCCGAGGACCGGCGGCTCCCGCTCGTGATCTCGGCGGCCCGCGCTGGCGCACGTCAGCGTCGCCGCCCATCTCGAGCCGTACCCCGGCCGCAACGTCCTCACGGTGCGGTCGGACCTCGAGCACCTGCAGGCGCTCGGGATCAGGCGGTTCTTCGTCTACCACCCGTTCGACATCTCCGACGCCGACTGGGCGGCGCTCCGCGACAGCGTCCACGGCGTCCAGCTCTTCGCCGAGACGACCCTGATCGGACACGCGGCCGCGGCCCATTTCGACGGCGTCTACACGTACGACATCGTCAACCGCGGCGCGGGCACCTTCGACCGGTTGTGCAAGGCGGCGCACAAGCTCGAGCTGCTCGTGCCTGCCGTCGGTCGGCCCGGGCTACGACGCGACGCGCGCGACCGGCGACAAGCGAATCAAGCCGCGCCGCGACGGCAAGACGTACGACTCGATGTGGAAGGCGGCGATCCACTCGAAGCCGGACGGCGTGACGATCACGAGCTACAACGAGTGGCACGAGGGGACGCAGATCGAGCCGGCCCGCGCCACGGCGCCCGGGAACGCGGCCAAGCTCGTCGTACGAGAGCTACGAGGGCGCCTACGGCCTGCACGGCAAGGCGGCGGAGCGCGCGTACCTCGACCGGACGCGCTTCTGGGTGCAGTCGTGCGGCGCGGTCCGAGCGCCCCGAAGAGCCTGGTCTAGCTCTCGACGAAGACGTCGGCGCCGCAGCCGAAGACGAGCGCGTCGAGCACGTCGCCTTCGTCGACGCCGCGGAGCGACGGTGGCCGAGATCGACGGCCGCTTCCGGCCACTCCTCGAGGCCGAGCGCGGCCGCCCCCTCGCCGGAGCCGAAGCAAAGCAGCGAGCCGAGCGGAGATCACGTTCCGCTTCCCGGCGGCACGACGGGCGATGCCTTCCAGCTCCCGCAGCTCCTCGAGCGGGTCGATGCGGACGTTCGAGTCGGAGCCGATGCAGATCCCGATCCCGCGCTCGCGGAGCGCGGCGACCGGGACGAAGCCGTCCCCGAGGTTCGCCTCGGTCGTCGGGCACACGCAGACCCGCGCGCCGGCCTCGGCGAGCAGGTCGAGCTCGGCATCGCTCGCGTGCGTCGCGTGGACGACCGTCGTGTGCGGCCCGAGGCAGCCGGTGCGATCGAGCAGCTCGATGGGCCGGATGCCGTGCTCGGCGACGCACTCCTCGATCTCGCGGGGCTGCTCGTCGGCGTGGACGTGGAGCGGCAGTCCTTCGGCACTCGCGTAGCGCCCGATCTCCTCGAGCCACTCGGACGGGCACGCCCGCACGGAGTGGGGGGCGACGCCGACCCGGATCCCGCGCTCGCGGAGCTCCTCGACCTGCTCGCAGGTACGCGGCCGGGGACTCCTGGCGGAAGCGGGCGAGACCTCCGCGCGCGTAGGCGGACAGGAGCAGGACCAGCACGACGCCGGCCTCGTCCGCGGCCTCCGCGGCGGCGAACGCCTCGTCGAGCCCGAGGTAGTGGAACTCCCCGACCGCCGTGTAGCCGGCGGCGCGCATCTCGGCATAGGTCGCGGCGTACTCGGCGCGCACGGTCTCCGGCGTCTGCCGTTCCGCCTCGGCGAGCATCACCTCGCGCCACGCCCAGAAGTCGCCGCCCTCGGCGCGCCCGCGCAGACGGCGCTGGAACCCGTGCGAGTGGGCGTTGACGAACCCCGGCAGCGCCAGGCGGCGGGTCTCGGCAGCCTTCACCTGGGGACTATCCTAGGGTGACCATGGCGGCCGCACACGGCACCGCCGCCGATCCTCGCGAAGCTGCCGAATGCGCTGACGATCGCGCGGTTCGCGCTGATTCCGGTCTTCATCGTCCTGCTCGCGCAGGCCGAAGGAGGGCACAGCTGGGCGGCGGGAATCGTCTTCGGCGTCGCCGCGATCACCGACCAGGTCGACGGCTGGCTCGCGCGCCGCTGGCACGTCGAGTCGGACTTCGGCAAGTACGCCGACCCGCTCGCCGACCGGCTGATGATCGACACGGCGGTGATCATGCTCTTCATCGCCGACCGGCTGCCGTGGGCCGCGCTCGTCGTGATCGTCGCCCGCGACGTCCTCCTCGTCGTCGGCACGAAGTTCGTGCTTGCCGCAGCGGCTACGAGTTCTCGGTCAGCTTCCTCGGCAAGGCCGCGACCTGGGTGCTCTACGCGGGGATCGCCTTCGTGCTCGTCACCCCGGAGGGCACGGCCTGGCCGCTCTGGATCTTCTGGATCGGCCTGGGGATGGCCGTCGGCGCCGGCGTGCTCTATGCCGCCTCGGCCTGGCGGACGATTCGCGGCGGCCGCCGGGTGGAAGTGACCGAGACGTGAAGGCCGTCGTCATGGCGGGGGGCGAGGGCACGCGCCTTCGCCCGCTGACCTCGAACCAGCCGAAGCCGATGGTGCCGGTCGTCGGCAAGCCGTGCATGGAGCACATCCTCGAGCTGCTCAAGCGCCACGGCTTCGACGACGTGATCGTCACGCTCGCGTTCCTGCCGCAGGCAGATCCGCAGCTACTTCGGCGACGGCGAGTCGCTCGGGCTGAACATCGAGTACTCGGTCGAGGAGTCGCCGCTGGGGACGGCCGGCTCGGTCCGGCTCGCGTCGCGCAAGCTCGACGACACGGTGCTCGTCATCTCCGGCGACGCGCTCTGCGACATCGACCTCGGCGCGCTGCTCCAGTTCCACCGCGACCGCAAGGCCGCCGTGACGATCGGGCTGAAGGCGGTCGAGAACCCGCTCGAGTTCGGGATCGTCGTCACCGACGAGGACGGCAAGGTCGAGCGCTTCCTCGAGAAGCCTTCGTGGGGACAGGTCTTCTCGGACACGATCAACACCGGCATCTACGTGCTCGAGCCGGAGGTGCTGAAGCACGTGCCGACCGACCGGCCGTACGACTTCTCCAAGGAGCTCTTCCCGCTGCTGCTCGAGATGGGCCGCCCCCTGTACGGGATGGTCTGCGAGGGCTACTGGCAGGACATCGGCAACCTCGACCAGTTCCAGCAGGCGAACTTCGACGCGCTCGACGGCGAGGTCGAGCTCGAGATCCCCGGGATCCGGCTGCGCGGGAACATCTGGATCGGCGAGGGCGTCGAGATCGACGATCTCGAGGACGTCGAGGGGCCGGCGTTCATCGGCAACTACTGCCGGATCTCGCCGCAGGCGTCGATCGGCCCGTACTCGGTGCTCGCGGCGCGAGCGTCACGCTGCGCGAGCGTGCCCGCACCGTGCGCTCCGTGATCGATGCCAACACGCACATCGGCCGCAGCGCCCTCGTCGAGGGCGCGATCCTCGGCACGCGGCTGCGACGTGCGCTCGCACGTGCGCATCCAGGAGGGCGCGGCGATCGGCGACGAGGTCGTCCTCGGCGCGCAGAGCATCGTGCTTCCCGGCGTGCGGATCTACCCGTACAAGGAGGTCGAGTCCGGCGCGCACATCCACGAGAGCCTGATCTGGGAGTCCCGTGCGACCTCGGCGCTGTTCGGCAAGGACGGCGTCTCCGGCCTGATCAACGTCGACCTGACGCCGGAGACGGCCGTCCGCCTCGCCGCCGCGCTCGGGACGGCGCTGAAGCGTGGCGCGCGCGTGGTCGCGAGCCGCGAGTCCCCGCGTGCGTGCCGGACGATCAAGCGCGCGATGATCACCGGCCTCAACTCCGCCGGCGTCGACGTCGCCGACCTGCGCGTGCTGCCCGCCGCGGTCAGCCGGCACCTGATGAAGACGCACGGCTACGACGCCGGGTATCCACGTGGGCGTCAGCCAGAGCGACCCGGAGATGATCCAGATCCAGTTCTTCGAGCAGCCCGGGATCCAGATGACCTCCGCGCTGGAGAAGGAGGTCGAGAAGCACTTCAACCGCCGTGAGCTCCGGCGCGTGCCCTTCGGCGACATCGGCCAGGTGACCTACCCGGCCCGCGTGCGCGAGAGCTACGCGCAGGACCTCCTCTCCGAGCTCGATGCCGACGCGATCCGCGCGCGCGGCTTCCGGCTCGTCGTCGACTACGGCTACTCGGCGAGCTCGTCGTTCGTCCTCCCGCTGCTGCTCGGCCCGCTCGGGATCGAAGCGGTGACTCGGCGCACGGGTTCACGACCGACCAGGCCGCCACCGCGGCGTCGCTGCGCGAGTCGATCGGCCACACGAAGCGGCTCGTCTCGGCGATCGGCGCGGACCTCGGCGCCGTCTTCGACCGGGCGGGAGAGCGGCTGTTCCTCGTCGACGAGCAGGGCCACGAGCTCGCCGGTCGAGAAGACGCTGCTCCTGTTCCTGCGCCTGCTCGGCGCGGCGGGCAAGCGCGGCACGGTCGCCGTCCCGGTCACGGTCACGAGCCGCGTCGAGGAGCTCGCCGGCGAGGCCGGCCTCGAGGTCGTCCGGACGCCAGCGGCGCCGGCCGAGCTGACGCGCGCGGCCTCCGAGGACGGCGTCGTCTTCGCGGGCGCGATCGGGGGCGTCTACGTCTTCCCGGAGTTCCTGCCCGCCTACGACGCGGTCACGAGCCTCTGCAAGCTGCTGGAGCTGCTCGCGACGGTCGACCGGCCGCTCTCGGAGCTCGTCGCCGACCTGCCGCGCTCCACCGTCGTGCACCGCCAGCTCGCCTGCCCGTGGGCGATGAAGGGCCTCGTCATGCGCGTGCTGACCGAGCGGCTGAAGGGCAGGGAGCTCGACCTGACCGACGGGATCAAGGTGATCGACGAGCGCGGCTGGGCGGAGGTGCTCCCGGACCCCGACGAGCCGCTCGTCCACATCTACGCCGAGGGCGCGCACCGAGGAGCTCTCCGCCGAGCTCGAGGCCGAGCTGCACGGGCTCGTCGAGGAGGCGATGCAGGGGCAGGAATCTGCCGTTCCGGCGCAAATCTCAAGCTGAGGTTGAACCTTTTGGCGGCGCCTGCTTCAATGCGTCGGCTGCTCAAACAGAAAGGGATTCGATGGAAGCGCTTCCGGACCTTGCCGGTCTCTCCGACGCCGAGCTGAAGAGCCTGATCCACGAGCTCGAGGCGGAGGAGAACGAGATCTCGTACCAACGCCGGCTCCTGCACGGCAAGCTCGACATCCTGCGCGCGGAGCTCGTCGCGCGGCTCCAGAAGAAGGGAGAGAGCGAGCTGGGCCAGGTCGACATCGACCGGCTGACCGAGATCCTCGCCGGAAAGGCAGCTCCGCCCGACCAGGAGTAGCCGTTGAGCCACGTCTACTGTCCCGAGTGCGGGTTCCAGAACCTGGAGTCCGCAAATTACTGCTCGCGCTGCGGCGCGCTGCTCGTCACCGAGGGGGTCGACAACCCCACGGAGACGATCTCCCTCGAGGAGCTCGAGGAGGCCGCCCACGACGAGATCGAGGCGCTCGGGATCGAGGGCCCGGCGCTCGTCGTCCGCTCGGGCGGCGGACGCGCGGGCGAGCAGTTCCCGCTCGAGCGCACCCAGACGACGATCGGCCGCACGCCCGACTGCGACATCTTCCTCGACGACGTGACCGTCTCCCGCCGCCATGCGATCGTCGCGCGCGGGGCGGCCGGGTTCACGCTCGAGGACCTCGGCAGCCTGAACGGGACGTTCCTGAACCGACACCGGATCGAGAAGGCCGATCTCGAGAACGGGGACGAGGTTCAGATCGGCAAGTACCGCCTCATCTTCCTCGACCGATGACGACCACCGCACAGGCAACCACGACTCCGCGGCTGCACACGATCGGCGCGGTCTGCCGGCGGCTCCAGGCCGAGTTCCCGGACATCTCGATCTCGAAGATCCGCTACCTCGAGGACCAGGGCCTCCTCCCGCCGAAGCGGACGCGCGGGGGATACCGGCTGTTCAGCGAGGACGACGTCGACCGGCTGGAGACGATCCTGCGGCTCCAGCGCGACGAGTTCCTGCCGCTGCGCGTGATCCGCCAGGAGCTCGCCTCGCCGGTCGGCAAGGACCGCCGCCGGCGCCGCGCGGGGCTCGCCGCCACGCAGGAGTCGATCGACCTCGCCGAGCTCTGCGAGCGTGCCGGCATCTCCGCACAGCAAGGGCGCGAGCTCGTGGAGTACGGGCTGCTCGAGGCGCCGTTCACCGAGGCAGACGCGGACACGGCCGCCGTCTGCGCCCGCCTGATCACCGCCGGGCTCGACGCGCGCCATCTGCGCAAGTTCGTCACCGCTGCCGGCAACCAGGCAGACCTGCTCGAGGCGCTCGTCCCGAAGCTGCGCTCGCGGAACCCGGAGGCGCGCCAGGGCGCGCTCGAGGACCTCCACGGGCTCGCCGAGCTGACGCAGGAGCTCTCGCAGCTGCTCTTCTGGCGGGCCTGCGGCACCGGGTCGGACATACTGACGTGACCGACCTCGCGGCCAAGATCCGGGACGTCCCGGACTTTCCGAAGCCGGGGATCGTCTTCAAGGACATCATGCCGCTGCTCGCCGACCCGGAGGCGCTGCGCGAGGCGGTCGACCAGATCGCGGAGTGGGCGGCCCCGCGGAAGCCCGATCTCGTCCTCGGCGCGGAGGCTCGCGGCTACATCACCGGCGGCGCGCTCGCCTGCCGGCTCGGCTGCGGCTTCGTCGCCGCGCGCAAGCCCGGAAAGCTCCCGTGGCGGACGGTGGCGGCGAAGTACGCGCTCGAGTACGGCTTCGACTCGCTCGAGGTGCACGCGGACGCGATCGTCGCGGGGCAGCAGGTGCTGATCCACGACGACGTCCTCGCGACGGGCGGCACCGCGAAGGCGACGGTCGAGCTCGTCGAGCAGCTCGGCGGCGAGGTCGTCGGCCTGCCGTTCATCATCGAGCTGGAGTTCCTGAACGGACGCGAGAAGCTCGACGGGTACGACGTGTACTCCCTGATCAAATATTGAACGCTCGCTTCTCCGTCTTGCCGATGCGGCTAAGAACGGGAGCGATGTACGACGCGCTGACGACCCGGTACACGTTCGCGTGTCCGTCACGCGGAGAGACGTCCGTGCCGCTTTCGACCTTCCGGCGCCTGGAGCGCCTCGAGGGGACCGGACACCCGGCCGTCTACCGCGTGCGGTTCGACTGCCCCTGCGGAGAGGAGCATCCCGGGCTCGTCTCGCACGACGAGCTCGACTGGGCGCCGCTCGGCTTCCACGCGGGCCGGTTCCTGAACCTGATGACCGCGCGGATCGAAGAGGTCGGCGCCGAGCTCGGCGATGCGTCCTGCCGGCGGATCGAGGCGGGGGAGTGGCCCTGGAGCTTCTTCTGCTACCCCGAGGGACGGCCGCGGCCCGTGTTCCCGTCGTCGTTCTTCCTGCTCGCTCCCGGGGGCCGTGAGACGCGCATCGGGACTCGCCGTTCGCTGCCCGGCCTGCGAGCGGATGTCGCTGAACCTCGTCTCGCACGAGCACGTCGACCTGCCGTTCCACAACGATCTCGAGATCGGCGTCGTCGAGCACGTCTTCGCCGGGCGACGCACTCCTGACCGTCGAGGAGTTCCGGGCGGAGCTCTACTCCGCGAGCTTCGACGCGCGGCGGCTGCTGCTCGACGAAATGGCTTAAGCTCGCGCCGATCGGGTAGTTCGTAACCCGATTCAGGAAGGAGTGGTGCAGATGATCGGAACCGTACGCGGAGTCTTCACGCTCGTCGGAGCCGGCATCGCCGGCCTGCTGATCTGGCTGACGACGCAGATCGGCACCGGCACGACCGGCGGGTACTGGGAGGTGCTACGGGCTCTTCGCGGCCGCGGGCCTGACGATGGCCCTGTCGCAGCTGTTCGGCGGCTGGACGAAGTGGGGCTGGCCGCGGATCTCCGTCGGCGTGCTCCTGATCGGCTTCCTGCCGGTCCTGGTCGTCGGCGGCTGGGTGCTGCTCGCCGGCCAGCCCGACGCGAATTGGTTCCAGCGCCACTCGTCTCCTGGTCCGGCCATGCGGGGATCGACGGCCTGGTCAACGACCTGCGCGCGCAGCTGGCCGTGATCGCGTTCGGGCATCGGCCTCGTCTTCGGGTTCACCTTCGACACCACCGGTCCCGCGCGGAACCGCGGCACCGCAGCCGGCGCCGGAGACCGTCGAGGCGGTAGAAGCGCCGCCGGCAGAGCCCGTTTCGGAGCCGCCGCCCGTGATCGCAGCCGCCGGTCGAGGCCGAGCGCGAACGAGAGCCCGCGGTCTAGCTTCGCTCGAGTCTCTCGAGCGCCTACGCGCCGAGCTCGGCTGCGAGCTGAGCGAGCGGCTGCTGGCGGCGCTGTCGCGCGATCAGCGCGACGACCGCCGGCGCGGCTCGTCCTCGCCGTAGAGGCGCACGTACAGGAAGATCCCGCAGGCGACCAGGGCGGCGACGATGAAGGACGTCGCCTTCGAGATCCCGATCCCGAGCATGAAGGCCCAGAGCAGGACGCCGAGGAGGAACGCCCAGACGAAGGACATGATCCCGTGGTCGACGCTGGGCGGCGCGCAGGTGCATCGCGCGCGATCCTAGCGGGCGAGCGGGCCGCGGACGAGCACGACCGGCGGCTGCGGCTCGTAGCCCAGCCTGGCGTTCATGCCGCGCATGGCACGGTTCGCCTCGTCGTTGTAGGTGACGAGCCGCCGGAAGCCGTTCTCCGCCGCCCAGGCGATCTGGGCGCTCTTCAGGGCGGTGGCGACTCCGCGGCCGCGCCATGCGCGCCTGACGGCCGTGAGCTGGTGCTCGGCCGTGCCGGGCTCGGCCGTGCGGGCGAGCAGCGCCGCGTAGCCGACGACCTCGCCGCCGGCGAGCGCGACCGTGCAGGCGTGGGGCAGGGCGCTCGGGCCTTCGAGATTGGTCGCCCGCCAGGTCTCGTACGGCCCGGCGGTGAGCTCGGCCCCGGTGGGGATGTCCGGCACGGCCTCGGCATCGATCGCATGGGCGGCCGGCGCGAGGTCGGGCCGGTCGCCGAGGTTCGTTATCTCGACCCCGGGAGGCGGGGGCACAGCCGGCCGCGGCGTTGCGATCGTCAGGACGGACTCGATCTCGCGCCCGAACTCCTCGAAACCACGCCTGAGAGCGAACCGGAGGCCCTCAGCGTCGAAGGCGCGGCCCCAGAGGCGCTGGAGCCCGAGCGCCCGCGCGTGGGCGGAGAGAGCCTCGTAGAGCCCCGAGCCGGCTCCCTGACGGCGAGCATCGGGAAGCACGCGCGCGACCGCGTAGAGCGTGCCCTGCAGGGACGAGCGCTTGCCGACGCCGCTGCCGACGACCTCGCCCTCGTGGCGCGCCAGGAAGAAGCGCGTGTCCGGATCGGCGGCGAGATCGTGCTCGAGCTCGGCGCGGTGGATGCGCTGGCCGTGGAGCCGCTCGACGACGAGTGCGATCGCCGCAAGGTCTTCCGGGGAGGTAGCGGTCTCGATCGTCATCGGACCAAAAAAATTCGCCGAGCCGGTGACGCTTTCGTCCGTCGAGCCGACTGACCTTTGGCTTCCGCCTACTGCCGCCCGACTCGACTTCGACCTACTCGCGCTCCGTGCTCGGCGCAAGCAGCAAGCTATCCGGTCTCCCTCCGTCCGGCAAGAGGGGGGACAAACGAAAAGGGCGCAATTTGCGAGGCGCTCTTTCGGATCTGTCTCGACTTGACAGAACGTTGATTATCGAGAGTCGAGGTTCGTGTGGTCGCCGCGGGGTTGCGACGGGGGCGACAAACTCGACTTTCTTGCGGCGAACGTGTTTGAATCGATCGCGGGGGCGGGTAGACCGACGTACCCGATGATGATGGAAGCACCGATCGCCGCGATCGACAGCGTCGTCCAGACGGAAGAGCTGCAGCAGCTCTTCGAGGCCGCAGAGCTGGCCGGCTCCGTGCGGACCTCCGAGCTCGCCGAGATCCTCGAGCCGCATGCGCTCGAGCCGCTCGAGGTCGACGCCGTCTACCGGATGTTCGAGGAGCGGGGGATCGAGCTCGTCTACGACGGCGAGCGCGAGGAGGCCGTTGCCCCTCCCCCGCCTCTGCCGACGGCGCCGCTCGAGACGACCACCGACGCGCTCCAGCTCTTCCTGCGCGAGACCGGCCGCCACCCGCTGCTGACCGCCGCCCAGGAGGTCGAGCTCGCCAAGAAGATCGAGCGCGGCGACATGCAGGCGAAGCCGCAGATGATCCAGTCGAACCTGCGGCTGGTCGTCTCGATCGCGAAGAACTACCGCAACCAGGGTCTGCCGTTCCTCGACCTGATCCAGGAGGGGACGCTCGGCCTGATCCGCGCGGTCGAGAAGTTCGACTGGCGCCGCGGGTACAAGTTCTCGACCTACGCGACCTGGTGGATCCGCCAGGCGGTAGCGCGGGCGCTCGCGGACAAGGCGCGGACGATCCGCATGCCCGTCCACATCGTCGAGCGGCTTCAGAAGATGAACCGCGCCGAGCGGCACCTCTGGACGCAGCTCGGCCGCGAGCCGACGCTCGAGGAGATCGCGGAGGAGGCGACGCTGCCGATCCACCAGGCAAAGGAAGTACGCGCCGCCGCGCGCGCCGCGACGAGCCTCGACCAGCCGGTCGGCGACCAGGACGATGCAGTGCTCGGCGACTTCGTCGCCGGCGAGGGGATGCTCCCCGAGGAGCAGGTCGAGCTCTCGCTCCGCAGCCAGGCGCTCGCCGCCGCGCTCGCCGCGCTCGGCGACCGCGAGCGGCAGGTGCTCGTCCTCCGCTACGGCCTCGCCGACTTCGAGCCGAAGACGCTCGAGGAGATCGGCCGCCGCCTCGGCCTGACGCGTGAGCGCGTCCGGCAGATCGAGGTCGAGGCGCTCCGCCGGCTCGCGTCGCTACGCGAGATCGAAGCCGTCGCGCACTAGAATCGTCTCCCGCGCGTCGGCGGGCTTTGCCCGGCGACGCTGCGCAGGCTAAGCCGTTCTGAGATACAGGAAGAGCTCGGGCGCCTGGGAGCGCAGCTCGCGCAGCGCGCGCGACTCGAGCTGGCGGACCCGCTCGCGGGTGATCCCGAGCTCGGCGCCCACCTGCTCCAGCGTCTGCGGCGTCTGGCCGTCCAGCCCGAAGCGCCTGGAGATGACGAGCCGCATCCGCGGGTTCAGCGACGCCAGGGCCCTCGCGAGCTCCGTCGAGCGCATCGACTCGGCGGTCGTGTCCTCCGGCAGATCGGCGTTCTCGTCCTCGATCAGGTCGCTGTAGACGCTCTCGCCGTCGCCGACCGGCGTCTCGAGCGAGATCGGGTCCTCGATCAGCTCGAGCAGGTCACGCACCTTCGCCTCGGTGAAGCCGCTCTCCTTGGCGATCTCACGCAGGACCGGCTCGCGGTTCAGCTTCTGGGAGAGGATGCGGCGGGCGCGCATCACGCGGCGGACCTGGTCGGCGACGTGGACGGGGAGGCGGATCGTGCGGCCCTGGTCGGCCAGCGCCCGGGTCACGGCCTGCCGGATCCACCAGGTCGCGTAGGTCGAGAGCTTGTAGCCCATCCGCCAGTCGAACTTCTCGACCGCGCGGATCAGGCCGAGATTCCCTTCCTGGATCAGGTCGAGGAGCGGGACGCCGGCCTTCGTGTAGTTGCGCGTGATCGACATCACGAGCCGGAGGTTCCCCTCGACGAGCTTGCGCTTGGCCTCCTCGTCGCCCTCGTCCTTGCGCTGGGCGAGCTCGCGCTCCTCCGCCGCCGTCAGCAGACGGCCGTCGCCGATCTGGCGGACGTAGAGCTTGAGCGGGTCCTGGACGGGCGCCGGATCGTCGAGCGCGTCGGCACGGCTCCGCTGCCACGGTCTCCGGCTCATCGAGAGCCGGGACGAGCTCGAGCTTCGGCTGCTCTTCCTCGCGCGCAGCGTCGTTCGCAGGCGTCTGCTCCATCCACGCATGGTATCGGCACCTGCCCGACCTCCTGCCACCCCTCGTTCGAGTGATGCACAGACAGTCCTCCGGCCACTCGGCGCGGCGTTCAGCAGCCGCGTCCAAGTCCGAGGTGTACGCAGACGACACCGGAACCTCCGGAGGCCGGTCTACGATCAAAAGACATGTGCGGCATCGCCGGATACAGCCTCGGACCGTCGAGCTCGATCGACCGGACGCTCGCCGCCCAGGCGCTCCTGGCCGCGATCGCCGAGCGCGGCGCCGACGCAGTCGGGTACGCGCACCGCTCGCCCGGCGCCCCGATCGTCGTGCACAAGCAGCGCAGCGGCGCGAGCGCCGTGCTCGAGCGCATCGCGATTCCGGCCGACGCCCGCCAGGTGCTGCTCCACGTCCGCGACTACACGAAGGGCCACCCGCGGATCGAGGCCAACAACCATCCGGTCCGTCACGGCGCCGTCGTCGGGATCCACAACGGCCACATCGACAACGACGACGAGCTGATGGCGCGCTACGGATTCGAGCGCGCCGAGCCGGAGATGAGCGTCGACTCCGAGGTGATCTTCGCGGTCGCCGAGGCGAACGGCGGCACCGCTCGCGACTTCGAGGAGTTCCGCGGCTCCCTCGCGACCGGCGTGGCTCGACGAGCGGGAGCCCGAGCTGCTCTACCTCGCGCGCGGCGTCGGCCGGCCGCTCTGGGTCGGCACCACCCGCCGTGAGCTCTTCTTCGCCTCGACCCGTGAGCGCGCTCGAGATCGCCGAGCACTACGCGGGCCTGCGGCTCCGCAAGCGGCAGGTTCACGAGGGCAAGCTCGTCGCGCTCAACGGCGCCCGCGTCGTGCGCGCTCGAGACTTCGTCGCCCGATCCGACGTACGAGCCCGACCCGCTGCCGGCGGTGCGCGCGCCGCAGGAAGGCGCGTTCTGCCTCCAGCGGCTGGCGCGATCATTGCCGCGGCCTAATCGCCGCGGCGCAGCTCTAGCCGGCGCCTAGGCCGCCGTCGCGGCTCGACCTCGACTCCCTCCTCGCGCAGCCGCTGCCGGACGAGGAACTGGAACGTCGACCACGCCCCCCGCCGGGCGTCGAACATGCGGTAGACCTGCCACTCGGTCAGCAGCGACGGGTCGCTCCGGCGCGCATCGGCCCAGTCGTTGAACTTCGGCAGGCGCCCGAGCCGCCGCGCCATCGCCGCGCCCTGCTCGATCGCCCGCTCGAGCCGCTCCTCCCCCACCGGCACGTCGAAGCCCGGCCTCGCGGAGCGCGTTCGTCAGCGAGCCGAACGTGTGCCAGTAGAGCGACTTCGACGGCATCCAGCCGCGGTTCGCATCCACGTCCTTCGCGGTCGGCACGCGGCCGAGCCGCCTCCCGAGCTCCTGAAGCAGGCCGATCAGCTCCTCGCGCGTCGCGTTCCGCCGCGGCACGAGGCCCGCCTGCCGCTTTGCCTTGTTCCAGCTGCCGAAATGCTCGATCACCGTCTGCGGATGCACCCGCGTCTCCGGGTCTCGCGCGAACTCCTTCATCGTCGGCGAGCGCCCCAGCCGCGCCGCGCACGCGCGCAGCTCCTCGAGGATCTCCTCGTCCGAGTAGCGGCGCCGCATCCCGGACTGGAACGCGGCGAGCTCGGCGGGATCGATGCTCGTGATCGCGCGGTATGGGCGCTTTCGGGGCATGGAGGCAAACAGGATAGAGCGTCTTAGCCGCTTTGCAAAGACCTGCCGACGACTGAATCAGAGCGTCCTGAACGCTCTGCAAACAGACCGGCCTAGCTGAAACGGCTGCCAGACCGGCGAGCAGCGCGTCCCGCGCGCCGCTCTCGACGCCCGAGCGCCTGTCTCGAGCGCCTCGACGCAGCGCGGGCAGAACTGCGTCCCCGCCCCGCGGCGGAGCTCCTCGACCGCCTCGTCCTCGGTGAGCGCGGGGCGGTAGATGCGCGACGTCAGCATCGAGTCGAGCGCGTCGGCGACGTGGATGATCCGCGCGCCGAGCGGGATCTCCTCGCCGCGCAGGCCGTCGGGGTAGCCCGAGCCGTCGTAGCGCTCGTGGTGGTGGCGGATCGCCGGAACGGCGTCGGAGAGGAAGCCGAGGCGGTCGATGATCCGTGCGCCCTCGTCCGCGTGGCCGCCGCATCAGCCGCCACTCGTCGGTGTCCAGGCGCGCCGGCTTCATCAGGATCGCGTCGGGGATCGCCAGCTTGCCGATGTCGTGGAAGAGCGCGGCGTGACCGAGGAGGTCGAGCTCCGGCTGCGAGAGCTCGCAGCTCCCGGCCGATCGCGAGCGCGAGCCGCTGCACGCGCCGTGAGTGGCCCGCCGTGTACGCGTCGCGCGCGTCGATCGCCGCCGAGAGGCTCTCCATCGCGGCGGTCGAGCGCTCGCGGAGCAGCCGGTTCGCCTTCTCGAGCGAGATGTTCTGCGTGTGGATCGTCTCGGCCGCCTCGCGCAGCTGCCTGCCGTGGTCGCCGGTGTGACGCCGGGCGGTCGCGTGGAGCCTCCGGCGGGCGCCGGCGACCGGGCCGACGGCCGCAGAGCCTCGAGAGGCGTGCCCAGCGCGCGGCTGCGCGCTCGCGGCGGCGGTCGCGGGCGACCGCAACCTGGCGGCGCCGGCGCTCGGACCGGCGACGACTTCCTCCTGGCGGGAGCGCGACGAGCCGCGGCGCGCGGTCGGCACGCACCAGCACGTTCTCCTCGCTGACGCCGACGACGCGGTTCCGGCCCTGGAGCTTGGCCCGGTAGACGGCGAGATCGGCGCGGTGAACGAGGTCGTTCGCGTCCTTGCCGTGGTCCGGGAACGTCGCGACGCCCATCGAGATCGTCACGCGCACCGGCTGGCTGGCGTCGTCGAAGTCGAACCGCTTTGCGGCGACCGCGCGGCGGATCCGCTCGGCGATCTCGAGCGCCTTGTCGTGCCCCGTCTCGGGAAGCAGGATCGCGAACTCCTCGCCGCCGAAGCGCGCCGGCACGTCGTAGTGGCGGAGCTCTTCGCGGAAGATGTCGGCGACGCCGGCGAGCACCTCGTCGCCGACCAGGTGGCCGTAGCGGTTGTTCACCTCGCGCAGGAGGTCGAGGTCGGCCATGATCAGCGACGCCGGCCGCTCGAAGCGGACGGCGCGCGCGAGCTCCTCCGTCAGCACCGACGCGAAGTGCCGGGAGTTGAAGAGCCCGGTCTTCGGGTCGACGCGCGCCTGCTCCTGGAGCCGCGGCACGTGGAGGGCGCGGTGGATCAGGAAGAGCGGCGCGAGCGCGAACGGGATCAGCGCACGTTCACGTCCCAGAAGGCAGCGACGCCGATGCCGAGCGCCGCGAGCGTCGCCGCGACGACCGCGATGAAGTAGAGCCGCGCGCCGAACGGGAGTCCTCGACGCCTGCGCTCGGCGCCGTCGAGGCGAACCTCGCTCGGGACCGTGGTCACGGGTTATCCGCCGCCGGAGCCGTCGAGCGAAGCGCTGTCGAGGCGCGCGAGCGCCCCTGCCGAGGACGATCACGCAAGAGGGTGTCGTTGACGCTCTCCCGCACTCGCCGCAGCCCAATTCTCCCGCTTGCCGATGTAAGCCACCTAGGCGCACCTAAGGGACGACGAGCTGGCTGTTCCTCCCCCTAAAGGGTTAGGTGAGCCGGCTACGGCCTCGAATCACTCGAACGAGCTACCGAGAAGGCGCCCTCTAGACTGAGCCGAATGCGACTTGCCGTCGAAATGGTGGTTGCCAGGCTTGCCGGGCGCCTTTCGCGCCTGGCCGGTCGGGGCGGCGGCACCACCATTCCGGGCAAGGTGCTCGCCACGATCGACCCGGGCGCGGTGTCGACGCTGGCGGCCCGGCTCCCGCTCGGGACGGCGGTGGTCTCGGCCACGAACGGCAAGACGACGACCGCTTCGCTGGTCGCCGCAATCCTCTCCCCGCGAGTCCGGCTGGCGCACAACAGCTCCGGAGCGAACCTCGTTTCCGGGGTCGCCTCCACGCTGCTGGCGGCAGACGGCGCGGAGCTCGGGCTCTTCGAGGTGGACGAGGGCGCGTTCCCGGACATCGCCGCGCGCGTCCGGCCGCGGGCGGTCTGCCTCGGCAACCTCTTCCGCGACCAGCTCGACCGCTACGGCGAGCTCGAGCGGATCGCGGAGCGCTGGCGGGAGGCTGTCCGCGCGCTGCCGGCCGGTTCGAAGCTCGTCGTCAACGCAGACGACCCGCAGGTGGGCGATCTCGCGACCGAGCGGCCGGAGACGACGACGTTCGGCGTCGACGATCCCGCGCAGGCAAGGCCCTCTCTCCAGCACGCGGCCGACTCGAAGTACTGCCTGCGCTGCGGGACGCCCTACGCATACGCAGCTGCCTACGTCGGTCATCTCGGGGACTACCGGTGCCCGAAGTGCGGTCACGGGCGTCCGCCCCTCGTCGTCTCGGCCCGCGCGATCGAGCTCTCCGGGCTCGAGGCCGCCTCGTTCGACCTGGTCACGCCGGAGGGGACGCGGCGCGTCAGCCTCGCCCTGCCCGGGCTCTACAACGTCTACAACGCCGTTGCCGCCGCCGCCCTCGCGCGCGAGCTGGGAGCGAGCCTGGACGAGATCGGGGCGGGGCTCGCCGGCGCGCGACCGGCGTTCGGTCGCTTCGAACGGATTCCGGTCGGCGACAGGACCGTCCTGCTGCTCCTGATCAAGAACCCTGCCGGTGCGAACGAGGCCGTGCGGACGCTGGTCGCGGGCGGCGCGCCGTCACTCGCGGTGATCGCGCTGAACGACGCGATCGCCGACGGGCGCGATGTGTCCTGGATCTGGGACGTCGACTTCGAGCCGCTTCTGGACAGCCTGGAGCACCTCGTGATCACCGGCGAGCGGGCGGCCGAGCTGGCCGTCCGGTGCAAGTACGGCGGGCTCGCCGCCTCTGCGATCGACGTCGTCCCCGACCTCGAGCGCGCGCTCGACCGCGGGCTGGAGCTCACACCGCCCGGCGGCGAGTTGACCGTCCTCCCCACCTACACGGCGATGCTCGGGCTCCGGCGCGTGCTCGCGCGCCGCGGCAGCGTGCCGCAGTACTGGGAGCGCGCCGCGTGAGCCGCGTCGTCCGGGTCGGCCACCTCTATCCCGATTACCTGAACATCTACGCCGATCGCGGGAACATGGCGGTCTTCGCACGCCGCGCCGCGGCACGCGGCCTCGAGTTCGAGGTCAGCGCGATCGGGCTCGGGGAGCCGGTCAGGCCCGGGGAACACGACCTCTACTACATCGGGGGAGGCCAGGATCGCGAGCAGGCCCTGATCGCGGGCGACCTGGCCGCCAAGGGCGACGGCCTTCGCGAGGCGGTCGCCGGCGGCGCCGCGGCGCTCGCCGTCTGCGGCGGCTACCAGCTTTTCGGCCGCTTCTACCGCGACCGCTACGGCGGGGACCTCCCGGGCGCCGGCGTGTTCCCGCTGGAGACCTACGCGGGCGAGCGGCGGATGATCGGCGACGTCCTGCTCGAGTGCTCCTTCACGGGCGAGCAGCGGACGGTCGCCGGGTTCGAGAACCACGCCGGGCGCACGATCCTCGACAAGGGCGCCGAGCCGCTTGGGCGCGTGATCGCCGGGTTCGGGAACGACGGCCAGAGCGGCTACGAGGGCTGTCGCGTCGGCCGCGTGGTCGGCACGTACCTGCACGGGCCGCTGCTTCCGCGCAACCCCTGGCTCGCGGATTGGCTGCTGGCGCAGGCAGCGGCGCATCAGACGGGCGGCGAGCCGCCGGTCTTCGAGCCGCTCGACGACGAGCTCGAGGCTGCCGCTCACGCGGTTTCGGCTGCGCGCGCGAAGTCGCGCGGCGGACGCTTCTAGGGCGCCCAGAGCGGCCCGAGGTACACAATCGGGTCGCCGGGCCGCCAGCGGCCCAAAAAGCGCTGGATCGGCGGGTGCAGCACGATCTCGTCCAGCTCGTTCAGCCCGAAGAGCCGGTGGCCGCGAACGGCCGCGTCGGCGGAGGTGACGGCCTCCAGAGACCGCCCGCCGAGGTCGCCGGAGAAGATGATGTGGACGACGTGCTTGGTGGAGGCGAACCGCGCCGGCGCGATCGAGTCGACGAGCGCGATCGGCCCCTCGAACGGCACGTCGTGGATCCCGACCTCCTCGGCGAGCTCGCGGCGCAGCGCGTCGACGAGCGACTCGCCCGCGTTCACGCCCCCGCCGGGCAGCAGCCAGTACTCCTTCCCCGGTTTCTCGTGCCGGCAGAGCAGGATGCGGTCGCGCCACGCCAGCAGCGCCGAGACCCGGATCCGCGGTTCGCTCACGCTACGCCCCGCTCCGGTGCCGGCAAAGCCGGCACCTGCGCTCTCTGCGGGCCTCCGTCAAGCCTACGGCCCTGTCCCCGACGAGCCGAAGCCGCCCGTGCCGCGCTCGCTCGGCGGCAGCTCGTCGACCTCGCGCAGCTCCGACTCGGGACCGCGACCACGACGAGCTGGGCGATTCTCATCCCCGGCTCGACGACGAAAGCGGCCTCCCGTCCGTATTGTGGAGAATGACACGAAGCTCGCCTCGGTAACCGGCGTCGACCAGCCCAGGCGTGTTGACGATCGTGATCCCGTGCTCGGCCGCGAGGCCCGACCGCGGCGTGACGAGGCCGGCATGACCCGCCGGGATCGCGACGGCGATCCCCGTGCCGACGAGTGCGCGCTCCCCCGGCCCCAACTCGTGACGCTCGCACGCGACGAGATCCAGCCCGGCGTCGCCGGCGTAGGCGCGGCCCGGCAGAACGGCGTCATCCCGCAGCCGTGTGACCGGAATCTCGATCACGCCGCAACGAGGAAGCGCGCGAAGCGCTTGATGTCGCGCTCCGGCAGACGCGCTCGGATCAGCACCCCGTCCTCGCGGTCCTCGCGCGACTCGATCGGCGGCCCGAGCGCGTACAGCTCCGCGAGCTTCCCGCCCTCCTCGTACGGAACGAGCAGCTCGACGAGCTCGTAGCGGTCCTCGAACCGCTGCGCGATCCGCCCCCGCAGGGCGTCCAAGCCTTCCCCTGTCCGTGCCGACACCTGCAGCGACTCGGGGAAGCGGTTGCCGAGCCGGCGGCGGTGCAACGAGTCGACGGAGTCGATCTTGTTCAGGACCAGCTCGACCGGGAGCTCGGTCGCGCCGATCTCGTCGAGCACTGCGTTGACCGCGGCCAGCTGCTCCTCCAGCCGTTCCTCGGGCGCGGACGCGTCGGCGACGTGGAGAACGAGGTCGGCGACGAGCGTCTCTTCGAGCGTAGCCGCGAACCCCTCGACGAGCTGCGTCGGCAGGCGGCGGATGAAGCCCACTGTGTCGGTCACGAGATAGCGCCGGCCCTCGTGCTCGAAGCCGCGCGTGGTCGGATCGAGCGTCTCGAAGAGGCGGTTGTCGACCGACGCGTCCGCCCCGGTCAGCGCGTTCAGAAGCGTCGACTTGCCGACGTTGGTGTAGCCGGCGAGCGCGATCGTCGGCGTCTGTGAGCGGCGTCGTTGCTTCCGGCGCGTCTCGCGCTGCTTGCCGAGCTCCTCCAACCGCTCCTTCAGCAGCGAGACGCGACGCCGGGCGAGCCGGCGGTCGGTCTCGAGCTGCGATTCGCCGGGGCCGCGGGTTCCGACGCCGCCGCCGAGCCGCTCGAGGTGCTGCCACATGCCTCGCATGCGCGGGAGGTTGTACTCGAGCTGGGCGAGCTCGACCTGGAGCTTGCCCTCGGCGCTACGCGCATGCTGGGCGAAGATGTCGAGGATCAGCTGGGTGCGGTCGACGACGCGCGCCTGGAGGAGATTCTCGAGCTGGCGCTGCTGGGAGGGCGCGAGCTCGTCGTCGACGAGCAGCGACTCGGCACCGGACTCGGCGAAGGCGTGCTTCAGCTCCTCGAGCTTGCCCTTGCCGACGTAGGTGCGCGGGTCCGGGCGGGCTCGGCTCTGGACGAGCTCGGAGACGGGATCGACGCCGGCCGTACGCGCAAGCTCCCGGAGCTCCGCGAGCTCCTCCGCGGGATCGGCCCGCTTGCCCACCACGGCGACGACGAACCCACGCTCCGGATCCGCCCCGGGGGCGGGATCGGGCTGGCGATGGGTCACGGGAGGAGTCTAATGCCGATGGGGGGCCGCCCCCGGGCGGGGGACCCCCCATCGGACTCGTTCGGCGGGCTTACTGGTGGAGGTTGACGTCCACCGACACGAGCCGGTAGCCCGTGACGCCGCCGAGAACGTTCTCACCGGACTTCCGCGCCCTGAGGAACATGGCGAGGATGCCCTGCTTGCTGTTGACCGGGAAGTTGCTCAGCCGCTGGAAGTTCAGCGACGCCCAGCCGGTCGAGTCGGTCGGCTGCTCCTCGATCGTGAACTGGTTGAACGGCGTGCCCGTGCCGTACACCAGCGCACCCTGGACGTCGCCGCCGCACGGCGAGGTCGAGGTGATGTGCACGCGGAGCTGGAAGTTCTGCGTGCCCGACGTCAGAACCCGGGGGTTCGACTCGAACTTGTCGATGACGAGCTTCGTCGGCAGCGACATCTGCGCGATCTGCTTCGGGTTGCCGGTGGGGCAACCGTTCGAGGCCGGCGGCGTCGGCGTCGGCGTCGTCGCCTTCTGGATCACTGCCGTCGGCACCGAGGTGGCCTGGTTGTTGCCGTCGGCGTTCCTCGCGATCGTGCGGAAGCGGATCGTGTTGCCGACGTCGACCGGACGCAGCGTGTACGTGCGGGCAACCTGACCCTCGATCACCGCGCAGTTGCCGCCGTTCGGGCCGCAGCGGAGCCAACGGAAGTCGTAGCTCGTCGGGCTGTTCGACCAGTCACCGCGGTCGCCGGTGAGCGTGTGGCCCTCCTGCGGCGTACCGGTGATAGTCGGCGGATTGACGACGTGGGGCTTCTCTTTGCTCGCGGCGACGCCGGCGCCTGCGAAGAGCGTGAACGCGGACACGACGACTGTCGCGATGCCCGCGCCGAAGACGCCCCCGACGAACAGCAACCCCTTCTTCTTCGGTGTGGACTTCATTGCAAGAACTCCCTTCTTCGTACTGCGATTGTTTCTTCGATGCCCCGCTCGGGAGCGGAAAAACAGATTTCCAAGAACGCTTACAAGCGGCGAACGGCGGGCTAACCTCCAACTTCGTGGCCACCGATCTCGCACGCCGCACGCTGGAACTGGTGAACATCCCGTCTCCGAGCCGTGCCGAGCAGAAGCTCTCGGCCACGTGCACGACGCGGTGTCGCTTCCGCTCACCTATGCGACGGACGAGGCGCTGCTGTTCGCGACGCCGCGGTCGGGGCGCCCACTCGTTCTGCTGGCCGGGCACCTGGACACGGTGCCGGAGCAGGGAAATCTCCCCGGCCGGATCGAGAACGGCTGGGTCGCCGGCCTGGGCGCCAGCGACATGAAGGGCGGCGTGGCGGTGATGGTCGAGCTCGCGAACTGGGCGGCGGAATGCCCGCCCTGGAGCTCGATCTCGGCTTTCTCTTCTTCGTTCGCGAGGAGCTGCCCGCCGACGAGAGCGCCTTGCCCCGCGTCTTCGCCGAAGCGCCGCTCGTGCTCGAATCGGATCTCGTCGTCATGCTCGAGCCGACCGACGGCGAGATCCATTCCGGCTGTCTCGGGAACCTGAACGCGACGCTCGTCTTTCGCGGCGAGAGCGCCCACTCGGCCCGCCCGTGGCAGGGCGTGAACGCGATCGCGCTCGCGGTCGAAGGGCTCGCCTCGGCGGTGACGGTGCCGCCGCTCGAGGTCGAGGTCGGCGGCCTCACCTTCGTGGAGGTGCTGAGTGCGACGCAGATCCACGGCGGGTCGCCGACAATGTCATCCCGGACAGAGTCGAGGTGCATCTGAACTACCGCTATGCGCCGAACCGCACGCAGGAGGAAGCGGCCGCCCGGTTGCGCGAGCTCGTCGGCGCCGATGTCGAGATCACCGGCAACTCCCCGCCCGCGCACGTCGCCGCCGAGTCGACGCTCGTTCGCGGCCTCCGCGACGCGGGCGGCCTCGCGGTCGCGCCGAAGCAGGCGTGGACGCCCGTCGCCGAGTTTGCGGCGCAGGGTCTCGACGCGGTCAACTTCGGCCCCGGCGCGACCCGCTACGCGCACCGTCGCGACGAGCGGGTCGAGATCGCGGCGCTCGAAGGCTGCTACGAGGCGCTGCGCGCGTTTGTGAGCGGCTAGCGTTCGGCCGTGCCGCTCTCGCCCGTCTTATCCGCCCAGGGGACGTATCCATTCGTCCGGATCGAGCGCGCCAAGCGCGAAGCGGCCGAGGCCGGGCTCGAGATCCTCGACTTCGGCCAGGGCGACCCGCGCGAGCCGACCGACCCGGCGATCCGCCAGGCGCTCGTCGACGGCCTCAGGGAGCAGATGGGCTACCCGAAGGCGGAGGGCTTGCCGGAGCTCCGCGCGGCGATCGCCGGCTGGTTCGAGCGCCGGTTCGGGGTCGCGCTCGATCCCGACACGGAGGTGATCCCCACCTACGGGAGCAAGGAGGCGATCTTCAGCTTCGCGCAGGTGGCCGTCGACCCGTCCAGCTCGAAGGACACGGTCGTCGTGACGGATCCGGGCTACCCGGTGCCGGCCAGGGGCGCGGCGTTCGCGGGAGCGCGCGTGGAGTCGCTGCCGCTGCTCGAGGAGAACGGCTTCCTCCCCGACCTGGAGGCCGTCGAGGACTGGGAGCGGATCGCGCTCTTCTGGGTCAACTACCCGAACAACCCGACCGGCGCGACCGCCACGCTCTCGTTCTTCGAGCAGCTGAGCGAGCTCGCGCGCGAGCACGACTTCCTGCTCTGCTCCGACGAGGCCTACAGCGAGCTCTGGTTCACGGAGCCGCCGTGCTCCGCGCTCCAGATCGCCGATCGCGCGAACGTCGTCGTCTTCCAGACGCTGTCGAAGCGGTCCTCGATGACCGGCTACCGATCCGGGTTCGTCGCGGCCTCGCCGGAGCTGGTCTCGGCGTTGAAGACGTATCGGCCCTCCACCGGAGCGGCGCCGCAGGAGTTCGTGCAGCGGGCTTCGATCGTCGCCTGGAACGACGAGGCAGCACGTCTCGCGGACGCGCGAGGCGTACCGGCGGAAGCGCGAGGTCTTCCTGCCGGTGCTCGAGCGGAAGGGTTGGCGAGTCGCGGCGAGCGAGGCGACGATGTACCTCTGGGTCGAGGTGCCCGGCGGCGAGAGCTCCGAATCCGCTGCCGAGCGGCTGCTGGCACACGGCGTCGTCGTCGCCCCGGGCGCGTACCTCGGCGTCGCGGGCGAGGGCTACGTGCGGCTCGCCCTGGTACCGACGCTCGCCGAGTGTGAGCGCGCCGCCGGCATCCTCGAGGAGATCCTGTGAGCGACGTCGAGGCGACGATCGCGGCGCTCGACCGGGGCGAGATCCGGGTCGCCGAGCGCGTCGGGGATGACTGGATCGTGAACGAGGAGGCGAAGCAGGCGATCCTCGACTACTTCCGCGCTTCGGCAGATGGAGCCGATCGAGGTCGGGCCGTTCGAGTACCGGGACAAGATCCCGCTCAAGCACGACTACGCGTCGCAGGGCGTGCGCGTCGTGCCGCCGGCGGTCGCGCGCTACGGGTCGTTCCTGTCGGAGGACGTCGTGATGATGCCGAGCTACGTGAACATCGGCGCCTGGGTCGGCCCGCGGACGATGATCGACACGTGGGCGACGGTCGGCTCGTGCGCGCAGATCGGCGCCGACGTCCACCTGGCCGGCGGCGTCGGGATCGGCGGAGTGCTCGAGCCCGTGAACGCGCGACCCGTCGTGATCGAGGACGGCGCCTTCATCGGGTCCCGCTGCATCGTCACGGAGGGCGTGCGTGTCGGCGAGGGCGCGGTGCTGGGACCGTTGGTCGCGCTGACGGCAACCGTGCCGATCATCGACGTCACCGGGCCCGAGCCCGTCGAGCACCGAGGCTACGTGCCGCCGCGGTCGGTCGTCGTCCCCGGCACGCGGCCGAAGGAGTTTCCTGCCGGGACGTTTCAGCTCGGGTGTGCGCTGATCATCGGCCTGCGGAGCGAGTCGACGGATCTGCGCGTATCGCTGAACGACGCGCTCCGCGAGTACGGCATCTGCTGCGGGCTAGAGCCACAGCGAGGTCCCTCCCTAACCCCCACCCACCCGGGGAAGAATTCGCGGCGGGACTTCCAGCCTAGCTCCGGCCGTGTCACGTGTCCGTGCCGGTTCTGCGCCTATTCGACGCGCTCGACGGGGCCGGTCAGGTGCGCGCGGCCGTCGTCGATCCGCACGCGCAGGTCGCCGCCCGGAAAGGACACGACGACCTCGCCCTCGCCGTGGGTCGCGGCGGCGACCGCGACCGCGCTCGTCCCGGAGGACCGCGTCTCCCCCACACCGCGCTCCCAGACCCTCGCCGTTACCCGCCCCGGGCCGTCGACGCGGGCGACCTGCACATTCGTGCGCTCCGGGTAGCGCGGGTGTGTCTCGAGCAGCGGCCCGATCAAGCGGAAGGTCGTCCGGGTCGCCGACGACGACAGCGTGCGGGTTTCCGACCGAGACCGCCACGACCTCGAGGCCCGCGACACGCTCGCGCTCGTAGACCTCGACCGGGCCGAGATCCTGCTCGATCTCTCCTCCCGGGAGCATTCGGGCGACGACCTCGCGGGGACCGACCCGGATCGTCACCTCCTCCGCGCCGCTCTGCCCGGCGAGCCAGCAGGCCGCGATCCGCGTGCCGTTGCCGGACAGCTCGGCGGTCGAGCCGTCGGGGTTCCAGATCACGATCTCGGCCTGCGCGCCGTCGACGGAGACGACCTCGAGGATCCCGTCCGACCCGCCGACGTCGGCGCGCGACGCGCTCGGGGGTCAGCGGCTCGCCGAGCTCAGCCCGTTCGGCCAGCAGGTACTCGTTGCCCGCCGCGCGCCAGCGCGAGAATCTCATCCGCCACCTCGTCCGGGAGACCGGTCGGCCCGCACGCTAACGAGGCCGGGGATCCGGCGCATCCACTTGCGCTGATAGGCGGCGAAGCGGCGTGTCCTTGCGGACAGCTCCGTGATCGCCTCCTCACGGGGCAAGTCCGCGACCTCGCGCAGGCCCATGATCTTCCGGGCGGTCGCCGACAGCGACCCGGCAAGCGCCGCTCGCACCTCCTCCTCCACCCCGGCGTCGAACATCGCCCGCGTCCGCTCCTCGATGCGCCGGTCGAGCTCTGCTCCGACGGGACGTCGAGCCCGACCACCAGGGTCGGATGACGCAACTCCTCCTCCCACAGCCGGTCGCCGGCGAGCGAGTGGCCGGTCTCGGCGAGCTCGAGCGCGCGCACGACTCGGCGGCGGTCGTTCGGGTGCACGGCCGCGGCGGCAGCGGGGTCGCGCTCGGCGAGCAGCGCGTGGGCAGCCTCGGCACCCTGGTCGTAGAGGCGCTCCCACCGCTCGCGCGCGCCGGGCGCCGGCGCCGGCGGCACGTCCAGACCGCCCAGGGCAGCGCGGAAGTACAGGCCGGTGCCGCCGACGACCACGGGTGTTCGACCGGATGCGAGCGCGGAGTCGATCGCCGCGTGGGCGAGCACCTGGTACTCGGCGACCGATGCCTCGTGGTCGAGCTCCCAGACCGCGACGAGCGCGGCCGGAGACTGGTTGGTCAGGATCGGCAGGCCGCGGTAGAGCTGAGCGGAGTCGGCCGAGACGACCTCTGCAGGGATCCTGCGCGCGATCGCCTCGGCGACGGCGCTCTTGCCGCTCGCCGTCGGCCCGAACAGCCCGACGACGGGAGGCTCAGGCGGCGGCTGCGACGAGCTGGGCACCGCTGAGCGTCGTCGAGGTGGCGGCGCCGATCTCAACCGGCACGAGCTCCCCCGGGTTTGCCGTCCCGGTGAAGTTGACGGTCGTGTTCCGCCGGGTGCGGCCCCTGCGGAGAGCCGGATCGGTCCGACTCGGGCCCTCGACCAGCACCTCCTCGACGCGGCCGACGCGCTCTGCATTGCGGCCGGCCGCGGATCTGCTGGACGACCTCGATCAGCCGCTCTATGCGGTCGTGCTTGACCTCGTCCGGAACCTGGTCGGGCATCGTCGCCGCCTCGGTCCCGTTGCGCGGCGAGAACACGAAGGTGAACGCGCTGTCGTAGCCGACCTCCTCGACAGCCGAGATCGTCTGGAGGAAGTCGTCCTCGGTCTCGCCCGGGAAGCCGACGATCAGGTCGGTGGTGAGCGCCAGGTCGGGGATCGCCGCCCGCAACTCCGCAACGAGCTTCAGGTACCGCTCCCGCGAGTAGGTCCGGCGCATGCGCTTGAGCACGGGAGTCGAGCCGGACTGGAGCGGCAGGTGCGCGTGCTCGCAGACCGCGGCGCACTCGGCCATCGCCGCGATCACGTCAGGGCGGAAATCCTTCGGGTGCGGGCTCGTGAAGCGGATCCGCTCGATCCCCTCGACCGCGTCCACCGCGCGCAGGAGCTCGGCGAAACCGACCCGCGTGTCCAGAGGGAGGTCGCGCCCGTAGGAGTTGACGTTCTGCCCGAGGAGCGTGACCTCGCGGACGCCGTCCTGGGCGAGCTGCTCGATCTCGGCCAGGATCTCCCCCGGCCGCCGGCTCGCCTCGCGGCCGCGGACGGACGGCACGATGCAGTAGGCGCACGTCGAGTTGCAGCCCATCGAGATCTGCACCCAGGCCTGGAAGCTGCGCTCGCGGTGGAGCGGCAGCGTGGCGGAGAAGCGTCGCTCGTCGGCGGTGCCGAACGCGCTCGCGCGGCGCGTCGCCGCCGGCGCCGAGCCACTCGCCGAGATGCGAGATCGACCCCGGGCCGAACGCGACGTCGACGAACGGGTACAGCTCGAAGATCCGCTCCCGCTGCGCCTCGGCGTAGCAGCCGCCGACCGCGATCACCCGCTCCGGGTCGCGATCCTTGAGCGCCTTCGCCTGGGCCAGGTGCGCGGCGAGGCGCTGGTCGGGCTTCTCGCGGATCGTGCAGGTGTTGAAGACGACGACGTCCGCCTCCTCCTGCGCGACCGCCTCGCCGAGCCCGATCGACTCGAGCATGCCCTTGATCCGCTCGGAGTCGTGCGCGTTCATCTGGCAACCGAACGTGGTGACGAAGTACCTGCGCATGCGTGCGTAGGGTACGCCAGCCGCCCCCGAACTGGTCGCCCGGCCGAGTAGTAGCATCCGCCGCATTCTCGCGCGGAGATAAGGCGCGAGAGATCCCAGGCGCTTCGTGCGCCGTCAGGCGAAGGGAGACTCGGATGGAACGGTTGCGTCGTAGGTTGTCCCCCGCGATGGTCGTCGCGTCGCTTGCGCTTCTTGTTGCACTCGGAGGCACGAGCATGGCGGCTGTGAGCGCAGTCGCACGCACAGCGTCGGCACGCTCCGCTCAAGAGCTACTCGGTCGGCACCCTAGTTGAAGGCAAGCGCCGTCACCACCGGCAAGGTCAAGAACGGCACCTTGACCAAGCTCGACTTTGCCGCGGGCCAGCTTCCGGCCGGGCCGGCCGGGCCGGCTGGGCCTGCCGGGCCCGCGGGAGCCGTCGGGCCGAAGGGCGACTAAGGGCAACAACGGAGATCCGGGGATCAGCGGCCTCACGCTCGTCGGCGGCTCAGTGGTGGGCGGAGCGGGCAACCACATCGCGACCGTGGCCTGCCCGGCCGGCAAGAAAGCCATCGGCGGCGGCTTCAGCACCGCAGCATCGTGCCGGATCAGCATCGCGACAGCCGTAGTCGTTCGTGCCGACGGCGCCTGAACCGCGATGGTCGACGGCCGCGAGGCCGATGGCCGGCGACCTGGAAGTAGGTCGGCACGTACCGGCCGTCGCGTCGAGCGCACTTCCGGGCGCTCGCCGTCCGGAGACAGGCGTGCAAGCTCGACGGGCCTGCCGTACCATCCGGCCGTGGACGGTGCAGCTGCCGCAAGCGCCGGTCGCCGGCTGGACACGGGCTGGGAGGCCGGCGACGCCGAGATG
Source organism: uncultured Actinomycetes bacterium (assembly GCA_963779025.1). GTDB lineage: Bacteria > Actinomycetota > Thermoleophilia > Gaiellales > Gaiellaceae > DATBLE01. The sequence goes on along the minus strand of CAVZWR010000003.1, from coordinate 126,085 downwards.
ATCGCCGCTCTACGCGGCGGGCGCGTCTCGCCTCGCACCCTTCCGGAGCCGGGCCGAGTACGCGCTGCGTGCCTTCGCGGACGAGAGCTGTCGAGTGCCGCTAGGGGAACCGTCGTCGCCGGGACCGGGCTGCGTTCGCTGTTCTCGGCGGACGGCGACAGAGGAGACGCTCGCGGACGCACCGGCCTCGGGCCGAGCGGCGGCTGATCCGGCCGCGCTACTTCGCGTACTCGATTGCGCGCGGACTCGCGGATCACCGTCACCTTGATCTGGCCCGGGTACTCGAGGTGCCCCTCGATCTCGCGGGCGATCTCGTGCGAGAGCAGCACCGCCTGGTCGTCGTCGATCTCCTCCGGCTTGACGATCACGCGGATCTCGCGGCCGGCCTGGAGCGCGTAGACCTTCTCCACCCCATCCCTCTGGGAGGCGAGCTCCTCGAGCGACTCGAGCCGCTTGATGTAGTTCTCCAGGCTCTCCCCGCGCGCGCCCGGACGCGAGGCGGAGATCGCGTCGGCCGAGATCAGCAGGACAGCCTCGACGGTCTGCGGCTGCACCTCGTAGTGATGAGCCTCGATCGCGTGGACGACCCCCTGGCGTCTCGCCGTACCGCCGCGCGTACTGCGCGGAGATCAGCGCATGCGAGCCCTCGACCTCGTGCGTGAGCGCCTTGCCGAGGTCGTGCAGGAGCGCAGCGCGCTTCGCCGTCTTCACGCTCGCGTCGAGCTCGGCGGCCATGATCCCCGCGAGCTGGACGACCTCGAGCGTGTGCTTGAGGACGTTCTGGCCGTAGCTCGTCCGGTACCGCAGGCGCCCGAGGATCTTGACGATCTCCTCGTGGAACTCGCCGCAGTTCGCCTCGAAGACCGCCTGCTCGCCCGCCTGGCGAATGTGCTCGTCGAGCTCCGCCTTCGACTGGTAGTACATCTCCTCGATCCGGGCGGGGTGGATCCGGCCGTCCTCGATCAGCTTCGTGAGGGTGATCTTGGCGACCTCGCGGCGGATCCCGTCGAACGAGGAGAGGACGACCGCTCCGGGCGTGTCGTCGATGATGATGTCCACGCCCGTCAGGTGCTCGAGCGTGCGGATGTTCCGGCCCTCTCGACCGATGATCCGGCCCTTCATGTCGTCGGAGGGAAGCTCGACGAGCGAGACCGTCGTCTCGGCCGCGTGGCTCGCGGCCACCCGCTGGAGCGCGTCGGCGACGAGGTTGCGCGCGCGCCGCCGCGCCTCCGACTGCGCCTCCTCCTCGAGCTGCCGGACACGCCGCGCGAGCTCGTGGCGGACGAGCTCCTCGGAGCGCGTCAGCACCTCCGCCTTCGCATCGTTGACGGTCATCCCGGAGACGCGCTCGAGCTCCTCGAGCTCCCGCTCCTTCGCCGCCTTCAGCTCCTCCTGGAGCGCGCGCGCGTGCACTTCCCGGTCGGCGACGCCCTGCTCGCGCCGCTCGACCTCGTCCAGCCGGCGTTCGAGCTCGGATTCGCGCACGGCGAGGCGTTCCTGGGTCCGCAGCGCCTCGGACTGGCGCTCGTTCAGCTCCCGCTCGGCCTCCTCGCGGAGCTTGACGGCCTCCTCCTTCGACTCCAGCTGCGCCTCACGCTTGAGGGCGTCTGCCTCGCGCCGAGCCTCCTGGATCAGCAGCTGCCTGGTCCGGCGGGCCGCAGCGAGCCTGGAGCTTCCTGTGAAGGCGAGCCACGCGATCACCAGCGCTCCACCGGCGACGAGGCCGATGACGATGCCGATCACGATTCCCAAATTGCGTCCCCTTGCTCGGACTCGGTTGTCCGCGGCGGACGCCGCGGGCCCATCCGCCGCCGAGCCGGCGCGGACGCATACCACGAATCGAAAAAAGCAGACGGCGACCCCGCTGGGGCCGCTCGGGTTGACCTACGTCACCCGGTCGGTCGCCTCCTGAGGCCGTCGCTTGCCGGATTGAACATGGGTTTCAGCGTTCCAGAAGTCTTGGTTCGATTCGGAAATGCGTCGTATGCAGGCAAAACGTCGAATGATGCTTTTCTATCCTACTCCTGCCGACGGGTCCTGCGCAAGGAGCGCTTCCAGCGTCTCCTCGGCGAAGCCCCGGCGGGCCAGCGTTCGAGCAGCGGCGAGACCGCCGTGGAGCTTCGCCCACTCTCGCGGAGCGCGCTCGCGCTCGGGATCGAGTCCCGCGATCGCCTCGGCGGCCACCTCGGCGGCCACGCCCTGAGCGTCGAGGTCGGCACGGATCCACTCGTCACCGTAGCCCCGGGCGGCCAGCTGCTCGGCCCGCGCGCACGCGAACCGCGCGTCGTCGACATACCCCGCACGCTCCAGCGTCTCGAGCGCGTCGTTCTGCGCGTCCTCGCACACGCCTGCGCGCGCGAGCTTGGCCCGCAGGGATTCCGCGGAGTGATCGCGCCGGGCGAGCGCGCGGACGGCGCGGTCGAGCACCCGCTCTTCAGGCGACGGAGCCTCGCTACTCGACGCTGACAGCCTCCTCGACAACAGCCTCCTCGACCTCGCCCTCGGCTTCAGCCTCCTCGCCCGCGGCAGCCGCGGCCGCCGCCTTCTTCTTCGCGGCCTTCTCCTGGTCGGCCGGCTCGGCGACCGGCAGCAGCCGGGCGGAGGCGATCTGGTCGTCGCCCAGCTGTGCCTGGATCCGCTGGAGGATCGACTGGGTGACGTCGGGGTGCTCGCGCAGGAACGCGGTCGCGTTCTGGCGGCCCTGGCCAAGGCGTTCGTCCTCGAAGCTGAAGTAGGAGCCCGACTTCTGGACGACCTTCCGCTCGAGCCCCGCGTCGAGGACCGAGCCCTCCCAGGAGATCCCGTACCCGTAGAGGATGTCGAACTCGGCCAGTTTGAACGGCGGCGCGACCTTGTTCTTCGCCACCTTCACTCGCACCCTGTTGCCGATCGCCTCGACGCCTTCCTTCAGCGTCTCGATCCGGCGGATGTCGAGGCGCACCGAGGAGTAGAACTTCAGCGCGCGGCCGCCCGGGGTGGTCTCGGGGTTGCCGAACATGACGCCGATCTTTTCGCGCAGCTGGTTCGTGAAGATGCAGATCGTGTCGGTGCGGTTGAGCGTGCCCGCGAGCTTCCGCATCGCCTGACTCATCATTCGGGCCTGAAGGCCGACGTGGCTGTCGCCCATCTCGCCCTCGAGCTCGGCCTTCGGCGTCAGCGCCGCGACCGAGTCGATCGCGACGACGTCGAGCGCGCCGCTGCGGATCAGCAGCTCGGTGATCTCGAGCGCCTGCTCGCCCGTGTCGGGCTGGGAGACGAGCAGATCGTCGATATTGACCCCGATCCGTTTTGCGTAGCTCGGATCCATTGCGTGCTCGGCGTCGATGAACGCGCAGATCCCGCCGCGGCGCTGCGCCTCGGCGATCACGTGATAGACGAGCGTCGTCTTGCCCGAGGACTCCGGGCCGAAGATCTCGACGACCCGGCCGCGCGGCAGCCCGCCGATCCCGAGCGCGAGATCGAGCGCGAGCGAGCCGGTCGAGACGGCGCCGATGGAAACCTGTGGACGGTCGCTCATCTTCATGACCGACCCCTTGCCGAACGCCCGCTCGATCTGTCCGAGCGCCGCGTCTAGAGCTTGCTCACGATCCACGCTCTGTCCTCTCTTTCACTTCGGGCCCTCCTCCTACGCCAAATTCCTGAAGTGCCACGTACTGCGCCCCTGTCGGGCGGAGCACGGAATGGTAGACAGCGGCTCCGGACGGAACGACCTGCCCGAGCTCCGGAATTCGAGGACGGAGCCGTGGCCGCTCCCGGAATCGCACCACGGTGACGTGCGGAAGCCAGGGACGACGCTCCGGCTCGTAGACGCCGAGCCGCTCGAGTCGCGCGTGCAGATCGACCGCGAGCGCGGCCGCAGCACCCTCCGCGTCGTCCAGCACGAGCATCCCCACGCTGCGCGTCTCGCGGTAGCCGTGTGCCGAGAGCCGGACCGGCCTGGCGGCCCGGGAGGCCGCCTCGAGCTCCGAGGCGATCGGCTCGACGTCGCGCCGCGGACGGTGCCCGAGGAACGCGAGCGTGACATGCAGGTTGTCGGGCGCGACGGGGCGGAACCGCCCGTCCGGCAGCGACCGCCTTTCCTGCAACAGGGCCTGCCACTCGACCAGCGCGTCGATGGTCTCGTCGGGGAGCCTGAGAGCGCAGAAGAGACGGATGCGGACATCGCCTTCGACGCTAGCAGCGTCGGTCATACGTCTCTGTGACGGCTCCGTGTCAAAGAGCGCCGTACGAGATGCAGTGCGGCGACCGTCGCGCGCGACCGGATCGTCTCCCGGTCCCCGGGCAGCGTGAACTCGATCCCATGCCCGCCCTCGGGCGTCTCCGCATGCAGAAAGACGAGCCCGACCGGCTTCTCCGCGGTCCCGCCCCCCGGGCCGGCAATGCCCGTGACCGCGACGGCCACGTTCGCACCCAGCCGCGCGCGCGCCCCCGCCGCCATCGCTGCTGCGGCCTCCGCCGAGACCGCGCCGTGCACCTCCAGCAGCGCCGGCGAGACGCCCAGCTCCGCCTCCTTGACCGCGTTCGAGTACGCGACGACCGACCCGAGGAATACATCGCTCGACCCGGCCACCGACGTCAGCCGCGCAGCGACGAGACCGCCCGTGCACGACTCCGCCGTGGCGAGCGACCAGCCGCGCTCGCGGCACGCCTCGAGCACGATCTCCTCGACCCGCTGCTCGTCCCGCGTGAACAGGTACTCCGCGAGCGGCTCGGCGAGGCCGCGCTCCACCTCGTCCCCGCGCGCGTCTGCCCCCGGGTCGACGAGCAGGTCGACGTGGATCTCGAAGTCGCGCGCGCAGATCGTCGCGACGACGCCGTCCCCCTCGCCCCCGGCGTCCGCGAGCGCCTTGGCGACCGCCGACTCGCTGGCGCCGTAGAACCGGAGCACTCGACGGGCAGGCTGCCGCGCCCGCTCGAGCACCCGCCGGAGCGGCGCGGTGTCGAGCGCCCGGGGCCACAGCTGCTGGAGCTCCGCGGGCGGCCCGGGCAGGACGACCACCGGCGCGCGCTCCGTCTCCAGGACGAACCCCGGCGCCGTCCCGACGAGACCGAGGGACACCGCACCCTCCGGCAGGGTCGCCTGCTTCAGCACACCCGGCTCGAAATCCGTGTACGGCCGCCGCAGCCGCTCCGCGATCCGGCGCGACACAGCGCCGATCTCCTCGCGCAGCCCCTCGTCCAGTAGGAGCGCCCGGCCGGCGGCCTTCGCGACGACCTCGACGGTGCGGTCGTCGTGCGTCGGGCCGAGCCCGCCGGAGACGACGCACAGGTCGGCGTCGAGCGCGATCCCGAGCGCGGCCTCGAGCTCGCGCGGATCGTCGCCGACGATCGAGATCCGCGCCGGCTCGACCCCGAGCAGCAGCAGCCGGCCGGCGAGAAACGGACCGTTTCGGTCCGTGCGCTCGCCCCGGACGAGCTCGCTGCCGGTGACGACGATCGCGGCCCGAGGCCGCAACTACCGGCTGCTCGCGGGGACGATCAGGCTGCGCGGCTGGCCGCCGCCGACCGGCACGTCGCTCCCGTTCAGCCTCATCCGCACGTTCTCCGGCGAACCGAGATAGACCCAGAGGCCCTTCCCCGTCCCGAAGCGCTGCGCATTCCCCTTGGTCAGAGTCCCCTGGTACACCTGCTTGCCGCCGTCGGAGCCCATCCGGACGATCAGCAGGGTGTCGCCCTTGACGGCCCGCACGAGCAGCCCGCCTGCGTGCGCCGGCACCCTCGCGGGCGTGCTCAGCGGAAGCTTTGTTTGGCTGCCGCCCCCGAAGCGCCACGCGGCGATCACGAGCGCGGTGACGGCGGCGATCCCGATCACCGTGAACCAGACGACGTTCGACTCGAGCTTGCGCCGCCGGCGTCGCTGCCGCGTACGCGGCCGGGGAGCCGGCGTGCTGCGCACGCGCCGCTCGAGCACCTCGTCGCCGCTGCCGTAGCGGACGTTGTACTCGTCCACGTACAGCTGGCCGTCGAGGCCGAGGTAGTCCGCGTACGTGCGCAGAAAGCCCTTGACGTAGGTCGGCCCGGGAAGCTGGTCGAACGCCTCGTCCTCGAGCGCCCTCAGGTATTTCGCGCGGATCTTGGTGCCCTGCTCGAGCTCGGGGAAGTCGAGCTCCTTCCGGACACGCGCATCGCGCAGGCTGTTACCAATCTCGAACAAGGCGGCTCATTGTAAGCCGTCAACCGGCGAATAGGGTCAAGAGCCCCCAGAATCCGACTGCAAGAGCTGCGGTAGTTGCGAAAAGAACGCCGACGATCCCGAGCAGGCGGCCGACCCGGGCCGTGCTCGCGCCGCCGGCGCGGCCGAGCGTCAGGTCGATCCGCTCGCGGGCGCGGCGCGCGAGGATGATCGCGAACCAGCCCAGCAGCAGCGCCACGGCGACCGAGATCGTCGCGAGCCGCAGCGTCACCCGGGCGCTCTCGCGCGCGAGGACGACGCCCGCCGGCATCGCGATCAGGGACAGAACTCCCGCACGCGAGAGACCACCCCGCGCGCGGGTTCGCCCTACTGCTTGACGTAGGGCCGTCCAACAGCTGCGGGCGGAACCGACCTTCCGATCACTCCGATCACGGCGATCAGCGTGATCACGTAGGGAACGGATTGCACGAGGACGTTGTACTCGTAGCCGTACCCCTGCACGCGCGTCGCGAGGCCGCCGAAGAAACCGAACAGGAGCGCGAAGGCGAAGGCGCCTCGAGGCCGCCAGTTCCCGGCGATCAGCGCAGCGAGGCCGATGAACCCGCGGCCCGCCGTCATGTTCTCGGTGAACGAGTGGACGTAGCCGATCGCCAGGTACGCGCCGCCGAGCGAGGCGATCACGCCGGAGAGGATGACCGCGCCGTAGCGCGTCTTGTAGACGTCGATCCCGACGGTGTCGGCGGCGCGCGGATGCTCGCCGACCGAGCGCAGCCGGAGGCCGATCGACGTCCGGAACATCACGAAGTACGCGAGGACGACGACGGCGAACAGCACCCAGATCATCAGGTTCAGGTGGCCGAACGCCTGGTACCAGAAGCTCGGCCGGCCGGCGTCCTTCGGCGGAATGTGGTTCGAGGAAGTGGAGGTTGACGTCCGGGATGTACGGGACGCCCGTGCCCGGCGTGCCGTTCAGCCCGTAGACCTGGATGAAGAAGTAGCCGGTGATCGCCGACGGCGAGGAAGTTGATCGCCGTGCCGCCGACGATCTGGTCGGAGCGCATGTGCACCGAGAAGAACGCGTGGATCAGGCCGAGCACCGCGCCGGAGATCGCCGCGGTCAGGATCCCGAGCTCCCACGAGTTGAACTTGTCCGCGCCGAGGATCCCGAAGAAGCAGCCGGAGAGCATCATCCCCTCCAGGCCGATGTTCACCACGCCGCTGCGCTCGGAGAACATGCCGCCGATCGCGGCGAACGCGAGCGGCGTCGCGAAGACGAACATGTTGTAGGTCATCTGGCCCCAGTCGACGACGCCGGCGCCCGAGGACGTCGTCAGCTCGCCGTCGAGGTGCGCGAGGCTCGACTGCGTCGCGCCGTAGGCGAGCAGGGCGCAGATCCCCGCGACCGCAACGCCGCCCCAACCGAGCTTGGTCTCGCCGCGGGCGGCGGCCCACGCGCCGCAGGCCGCGCCGACCGCGACCAGGATGAACGACGTCACCGGCGAGCGGAGCGTGACCGGCGGCAGGACGAGCCAGAGCCCGAGGGCAGACAGGGCGATCCCGGCCCAGCACGTCCAGCGCACGGCGGACTCGGAGCGGATCGCCTGCTGGACGGTCGGCGAGAGCGCGCTCACGACGAGGTCCCCTCCTGCTGTTGCCGCTGCCGCGGGCGCCGCCGGCTTGCCCTTGATCTTCTTGCGGAGGTTCCAGAGCCAGAGGAACATCAGGTCGGCCCCGACGAACAGCAGCACCAGCCCCTGGATGATCAGCGTCAGGTTGCCGGCGAGCTCGGGCTTGATCACGTCCTGGATCGCCGGGTTCCTCGTCGAGGTCCCCTGGAGCAGGGCGCCGAAGAGCAGCGCCGCGAGCGGGACGCCGATCGCCGAGTTCCGGCCGAGCAGGGCCACCGCGATGCCGATGAAGCCGATCTGGGAGACCTGGATGTCGAGCACGCCGAGCCGGAACTGCCAGCCGAGGATGTCGATCGCGCCGGCGAGCCCGGCGAACGTGCCCGAGATCGCCATCGCCATCACGTAGCTGCGCTTGACGCTGACCCCGCCGTAGCGCGCCGCCTCCGGGTTGAACCCGGTCGCGCGCACCTCGTAGCCGAGCGTCGTGCGGTTGAGGATGATCCAGTAGACGACCGGCGCGGCCAGGGCGATGAAGAACCCGATGTGCAGCCCCTGGAGGACCGGGTCGCCCCAGAAGACCGGCAGGTGGGCCTTCTGCACGATGTCGCTGGACACCGGGACGGACTTGTCGACGCTGTTCTGGAGCTGGCCGCCCTGGCCGACCAGGGCCTGCGTTATCCAGATCGCTATCCAGTTCAGCATGATCGTCGAGATCACCTCGTGCACCCCGACGGTCGCTTTCAGGAAGCCGGCGATCGCCGCCCAGGCCGCCCCCGCCAGCGCCCGCGAGCACGATCGTGATCACGATGTGCAGCCCCGAGTTCATGTTCGCCCAGGAGGCGCCGACCCAGGCCGAGATGAACGCGCCGACGATGTACTGGCCCTGGCCGCCGATGTTGAACAGACCGCACTTGAACGCGAACGAGACCGCGAAGCCGACCAGGATCAGTGCCGGTCGTCAGGATCAGCGTCTGCTGGAGGTTGAACGCCGCCTCGGTCCGTGTCGGCGCCCAGTCACCCACGGGAAGAACCAGTTCAGGCCGGTGCCGTCGAAGATCCCCTTGAACGCCTTGAACGGGTTGTGGCCGGTGACGGCGACCACGATCATCGCCATCGCGAAGGCGAAGACCGTCGTCACGAGCGGCATCACGATCCCGCCGGCGCGCTGCATCAGCGCCATCCGCGCGGCGACGCTCGGCGCGTAGCCGCCGGGCTCGGCGCGGCTCCGGCGTCTCGAGCAGCTGCTCCTGCGCCGCGGCGAGCTTTTCTTCCTGCGGGTCGAGCGGGCCCTCGGTCACGCCGCAGTCACCTCCTTTCGCCGTCCGCCGGTCATCGCGATCCCGAGCTCCTCCTCGCTCACGCCGGGCTCGTACTCGCCGACGATCTCGCCCTCGAACATGACGAGGATCCGGTCGGAGAGCGACATCACCTCGTCGAGCTCGAGCGACACGAGCAGGACGGCCCGTCCCTGCGCCGCGCTCGGCGACGAGGCGCCGGTGGACGTATTCGATCGCGCCGACGTCGAGGCCGCGGGTCGGCTGTGCGGCGATCAGCACCTTCGGGTTCCGCGCGACCTCGCGCGCGACGACGACCTTCTGCTGGTTGCCGCCGGAGAGCGCGCCGGCGGGCGTCTGCGGGCCGCCGCCGCGGACGTCGAAGTCCTTGATCAGCTGCCGCGCCCGCTCGACCAGGCGGCTCGGGTAGAGCCAGCCGCGCCTTCGAGTCCGGCGCGATAGCAGTAGTCGTGCAGCGCGATGTTCTCCGCGATCGAGAACTCGAGCACGAGGCCGCGCCGCTGGCGGTCCTCGGGGATGTGGCCGATGCCGAAGTCGAGCAGCTCACGGGCGTCGCATGGCACGTCGATCTCCTTGCTCCGCGACGCTGATCTTGCCCGGTCGGCGAACGTCATCAGCCCGGTGATCGCGTCGATCAGCTCGGTCTGGCCGTTGCCGTCGACGCCGGCGATGCCGACGATCTCGCCGGCCCGAACCTCGAACGAGACGCCGCGCACCTTCTCCAGGCCCCGGTCGTCGAAGACGTGGAGGTCCATCGACCCGGAGCAGCGGCTCGCCGGGCGTCGAGGGCGGCTTCTCCACGCGGAGCAGCACTTCGCGGCCGACCATCGCCCGGGCGAGGCTCTCCTCGGTCGCCCCCTCCTTCGGGACGGTCTCGATCATCTTGCCGCGCCGCAGCACCGTGATCCGGTCGGCGACCTCGAGCACCTCGTGGAGCTTGTGGCTGATGAAGATGATCGACTTCCCCTGCGCCCGCAGCTCGTCGAGGATCGCGAACAGCTCCTTCGCCTCCTGCGGCGTCAGCACGGCGGTCGGCTCGTCGAGGACGAGGATCTCCGCGCCGCGGAAGAGCGCCTTCAGGATCTCCACCCGCTGCTGCTGCGCGACGGTGATGTCCTGGATGCGCGCGTCCGGGTCGACGGCGAGGCCGAAGCGCTCGGACAGCTCGCGCACCTTCTTCTTCGCCTCGCGGAAGTCGAGCATCACCCCGGCGTACGTGGGCTCCTCGGCGAGGACGATGTTCTCGGCGACCGTCATCACCGGGATCAGCATGAAGTGCTGGTGCACCATGCCGATGCCCGCCTCGATCGCGTCCTTCGCCGACGAGAAGGAGACCTTCTTCCCCTTCAGCAGGATGTCGCCCTCGTCCGGGTGGTAGAGCCCGTAGAGGATGTTCATCAGCGTCGACTTGCCGGCGCCGTTCTCCCCCAGCAGCGCGTGCACCTCGCCCTCGAGCAGCTCGAAATCGACGTGGTCGTTGGCGAGCACGCCCGGGAACTGCTTCGTGATCCCGCGGAGCTCGAGGACGGGAGGTGCCGGACATGAGGCGGGATTCTCTCACGGAAAAGGAAGAGGCGGGCACGTGGCCCGCCTCTCCGCTGTGTCGTCGAGCGATGCCGCTTCTAGAACTTGTTCGGCACCTTGATCTTGCCGGTCTCGATCTGATTCTGCAGCTGCGCGAGCCTCGCCTTGTAGGCCGCGGGGACCTTCGGGCTGATCTTGCCGAGCGCGACGCCGCCGTTCTTGAGATCGAACACGAAGTCGTGGCCGGGCACCAGCGTGCCGGCCTGGACCGCCTGGACGAACCGGAAGACGCCGAGATCGACGCGCTTCACCGCGCTCGTCAGGATGTGCGGGCCGAGGTACGACTGGTCGACGTCGACGCCGTCGCCCCAGACACCGGCCTCCTTCGCCGCCGCGAGCGCGCCGAAGCCGCACGGGCCGGCGACCGCGAAGACGACCTTCGCACCGGCCGCGATCTGGTTCTGCGCGACCGCCTTGCACTTGTCCTGCGCGATGAAGTCCTGCGAGTAGCCGACCAGGACCTTCGTCCCGGGGGCGCACTTCGCAGCGCCGGCCTTGTAGCCGGCGATGAACGAGTCGACCGGCGGGATCTTCACGCCGCCCGTCGCGCTGATCGTGTTGCCGCCCGCGCGCTTCGCCATCAGCGCGGAGAGGCAGCCGACCAGGTAGCTCTGCTGCTCGGACTTGAACGTGATCCCGGTGATGTTCTTGACGATCAGTTTCCCGGTCTTGTCCGAGAACGGCGGGATCTCGACCGGGTAGTCCGTGATCGCGAACTGGGTGTTCGGGAACTTCTTCGCGACCGTCGCCTCCGCGTCTGCGAGCAGGAAGCCCGCCGCGACGACTGCGTCATACCCGAGCCGCGCAACCGACGCGAGGTTCGGGATGTAGTCGCCTGCAGAGTGCGACTCGATCGCCCGGGTCTGCACGTGCAGCTTCGCCTGGGCCATCTTCAGCCCGGTCAGCTGGTTCTGGTTGAAGCCCTTGTCGTTGAACCGGCCGACGTCGCTGACCAGGGCTGCCTTGAAGGTCGCCCTGTTCGCAGCGCCGCCCATCCCGGCCAGCAGCAGTGCGACCAGCGCGATCACCGGCACGGCAAGCGCAACCGGCATGAATCGTCTCTTACTCACGTAATTCCTCCCTCGTGCGGGTATCCACTCGTTGTCGGAGCCGCATGATCCTACTCCGTTCGACCCCGTCCTCACAGCGTAAGACGCGGCCCTTTGCGCTCGGTTAGCGGTCAGGCGGCGGGATTAGCGCATTTGGACCACGCCGCGGCCGCGGCGGCCGGCCAGTCGCCGTTCCGAAACGCCTCCAGATGGCTCAACCATGCGGGTGTCTGCACCGGCGGGCCTGCTCATGACGGACCGTCGAGGTTCGCCGACCTGGTCGAGCGCCGGCCCGCGAGAGTCAAGCCGCACGCCGCTCGGCTTCCTCGACGAGCGCGTCCGCGCAGGCGCGGATTCGCGCCAGATCGTCGGGCGTCGCGTGCGCAACGCGCTCCTGGACGAGCTCCTCGCAGCGCTCCAGCACTGCCGGCCACGACTCGGGGTCCTCGCCGCGCGCCTCCAGCAGGCGCCGCAGCCAGCGGCGGCCGTACTCGGCGTGGAGCGTCTCGTCGGCCCAGTCGAACTCCATGTCGATCTCGCTCGTCGTGTCGCCCATCTCGTGGAACGCGGCGGCGCGCTCGCGCTTCCGGCCGATGTTCTTCGTCTCGAAGTAGCCGAGCATCCCGAGGCCGTAGAGCGGGTCCTGGTGCTGCCAGGCCTCGTAGATGTAGCCCCCGAGCGGTATCGCCTCGGGCGGCAGACCCCATCCCTCGAGCCTCTGCTTGCCCATCAGCATGTGGCGCGTCTCGTCGTAGAGCCAGCGCGCGCCCTCCCGCGTGAACTCCCACCCGAGCTCGGGCGAGAGCTCGTCGAGGATCCGGCCGGCGGTCTCGACCGCCCAGACCTCGTTCAGGTGGCTGACCGCCGAGCGGAGCTGGAGCGCGACGCCCTCGCCGTACGGGTAGCTCGGGTCGAGGACATCCGGCCAGTAGACCGGGGAGGCGAAGTAGCGCGCGTCGCGCGCAGGATCGTCGTCGCTCAGCTCGAGACCGGCGAGCGCCTCGCGCTGCCGCTCCTTGTCGCGCAGCGCGGCCTCGACCAGGCGCCGCGAGGGCCCGTCGGCCAGCTCGTCCACGTGGTCGAGGTACTCGGCGTAGTCGTCGCGCAGCTCCGCGAGCAGCGAACGCAGGTCGTCTGCCGACTCCAGCGGCAGCTCTTCGGCCTGCTCGTCGAGAAAACGGGTCGGGTAGCGGAGCTCGAAGACGCGCTCGCGCAGGGCGTCACCGGCCAGCGCGGACTCCCACGCCGTCCGGCCGAGCTCGGCCTTCAGCTCCAGCGGCGCCGTCCGGACGATCCACCGGCCGCAGGCGAGCACGACCGCGTGCTCGCGGTAGAAGAGGCGCGTGAGCGCCTGGGCGGTGTCGAGGCGCACCCGCAGGTCGCGGGTCGGCGGCAGGTGCCTCACGAGAGCAGGCCGTAGAGCAGCTCGAAGAACGCCTCCGTGTCGTAGTCGGTGACGACGCGGGCGTTCGGCTCGCGGCCGGTGCGGTTCTGCGTGTCGATCAGGCTCCAGCCGCGCGTCAGCTCGCCGCGCGTCTCGACGTCGACGACCGCCTCCTCCGTGGCGAGCACGAGCGAGGGCTCGAGGATCGCAGCGCACGCCATCGAGTCGGGATGCGTGGAGCCGCCCAGGTGGTTGACCTTGTCGTCGAACTCGCGTGCCAGGCGGTTGACCTGTCCGAAGAACCGCGCCAGCGGCGTGCCCAGGGCATCGATCGCGGGCGAGCTGGTCGTCGTTGAAAACCCCGTGCGTACGCGTCAGCGACCAGGTGAAGAGCGTCAGCGGGAACCCCGCGTTGACGACGATCTTCGCCGCCTCGGGATCGACGAAGAAGTTGTACTCAGCGGCCGGCGTGATGTTCCCGACCCCGCCGCCCATCAGGTACAGCGCCCGCACCTTGCCGGCGATCGAGGGATCGCGCGAGACGGCGGTGGCGAGGTTCGTCAGCGGCGCCTGACAGAGGATCGTCAGCTCGCCCGGGCTCTCGTTGATGCGGCGGACGAGCTCGTCGACCGCGTGCTCCGCCTCGGGGCGCTGCTTCGCCTGCGGGAATATCGGAGTCGCCCATCCCGTCGTTGCCGTGGACGTACTCGGCCCCCACCCACTCCCCGATCAGCGGCTCGCCGGCAGCCGGGATAGACCGGAACCTCGCCCGACCTGCCCGCCATCTCGATCGTGTACAGCGCGTTCTCGATCTCCTGCTCGAAGCGGACGTTCCCGCAGCAGACGGTGATCGCCTCCAGCCGCGCGCGCGGGTGGAGCAGCGCGATCAGCAGCGAGAAGACGTCGTCGCCGGCGGTGTCGGTATCGATGATCAAGCGCGTCATACAGTCTCCGCTCCGGCGCCGGCAAAGCCGGCACCTGCGCTCATTTGGTCGCCTCCGTCGAGCCTACGGCTGTGACCTTAAGGCGTTCCTCGAGCGCGCGCGGCTCGGTAGGCCGGGAATGACGCCGGGGTGCTCCACCATGTGCGCGCCGGCGGCGCAGCCCCAGCGGACGGCGTCGAGGTCGGAGGCGCCCTCGGCGAGCGCGACGGCGAAGGCGGCGCAGAACGCGTCCCCGGCCCCCGTGCTGTCGACGCGCGCGCCGGGAAGGCCGGGACGACGTCCTCGCCGATCCGCGCACCCTGCTCGCCGAGCGTGACGACCAGAGTCGCGGTCGAGCGCAGGATCGCCCGCGCCTCGGTCTCGTTCGGCACGACGTAGTCGGCGACCGGCGTGATCGGCTCCGTGGGCGCCGGGGCCGGGTTCAACACGGTGCGGACGCCGGCGGCGCGACCGACCGCGAGCGCATGCAGCGCTGTCCCGACCGGGATCTCCAGCTGGACGAGCAGGATGTCGGCGGCCTCGATCTGCGGCGAGAAGCCGTCCACGTCGGCGGGTGTGAGCGTGGCGAGCGCGCCGGGGACGATCACGATCCGGTTGTCGCCGCTCTCCTCGACGAGGATCGCCGCGGTCATCGTCGGCTCTGCCGAGCGCAGCACTGCGGACGCGTCCACGCCCTCCGTCTCCCACAGCTCGTAGGCCCGGTCGCCGAACGTGTCCTCCCCGACCGCCGTGAGGAACGAGACCTCGGCCCCGAGCCGCGCGGCTCCGACCGCCTGGTTCGACCCCTTGCCGCCGTCGTCGGTGCGAAAGAGCGTCCCGATCACGGTCTCCCCGCGCTCGGGCGCGCGCGCGGAGCCGAACGTCAACCCGACGCCGTAGCTGCCGACCACCGCCACCCGTGGCACGCGCTGAGTCTATCTCAGGCGATCAGCGACCGCGTCCATACGACGCGCTGCGAGGCGCTGCGTCTAGCTGCCGGTCTGGCGAGGTCGCCCTCGCCGACGAGCACCCGGCGCGGCTTCGAGCCCTCGTACGGCGAGATGATCCCGCGCCGCTCGAGCATGTCGATCAGGCGGCCGGCGCGCGTGTAGCCGACGCGCAGGCGCCGCTGGAGCAGCGACACCGAGGCGGTCTGCGCCTGGACGACGATCTCGATCGCCTTCTCCAGCAGCGGATCCTCGTCCGGGTCGAACTCGCCGTCGAAATCGTCGTCGTCGCCCGCCCCACCCTCCGGCTCCGGGGCCTCGAGCATCGACTCGTCGAGCTCCTGCTCGCGCTGCGCGCGGCACTGCTCGACGAGCAGCGCGACCTCCTCCTCGCTGACGTAGGCGCCCTGCAGCCGCTGGAGCCGCGAGGTCCCGAGCGGCTTGAACAGCATGTCGCCCTGGCCGAGCAGGCTCTCGGCACCCGACTGGTCGAGGATCACGCGCGAGTCGGTCTGGCTGGAGACCGCGAACGCAATCCGGGACGGGACGTTGGCCTTGATCATCCCGGTGATCACGTCCACCGACGGGCGCTGCGTCGCGAGCACGAGGTGGATCCCGACCGCGCGGGACTTCTGGGCGAGGCGGATGATCGCGTCCTCCACGTCCTGGGGCGAGATCATCATCAGGTCGGCGAGCTCGTCGATCACGACGAGCAGGTACGGCAGCGGCTTCTCGCCGCGGCTGCGCAGCGCCCGGTTCATCTCCGGCAGGCCGCGTGCGCGGACCTGGCTCATCCGCTCGTAGCGGCGCTCCATCTCGCCGACGACGTTCAGCAGCGCCGCCGCGGCGGTCTTCGGCGAGGAGACGACCGGCGTCAGGAGATGCGGAATCGACTCGTAGAAGTTGAGCTCGATCCGCTTCGGGTCGATCAGGATCATCCGCACGTCGTCGGGCGTCGCGCGCAGCAGGATCGAGCTGAGGATCGTGTTGATGCAGCCGGACTTGCCCGAGCCGGTCGTGCCGGCGATCAGCAGGTGCGGCATCCGCGCGAGGTCGGTCCAGACGGCGTTCCCGGAGATGTCCTTGCCGAGCCAGACCGAGAGCGGGCTCGCCGTCGCCGGCAGGTCGTCGAAGATGTCGCCGAGCGTGACGATGTTCGGCGAGTGGTTCGGCACCTCGACGCCGACGGCCGACTTGCCCGGGATCGGCGCGAGGATGCGGATCTCGGTCGTCGCGAGCGCGTACGAGAGGTCGTCCTTCAGCCCCGCGACCTTGGAGACCTTGGTTCCGGGCGCGAGCTGGAGCTCGTAGCGCGTCACGCGCGGGCCGGCGATCTCGCCGACCACGGTCGCGTCCACGCCGAAGTTGCCGAGCGCCGCGACCAGCGTCTCGGCGATGTGCGCGGTGCGCTGGGCGCTGTCGCCGGAGACGCCCTTCGACCGGCGCAGGACACCCGCGTCGGGGAGCGAGTAGACGGCGGCGTCCTCGTCTCCCTCGACGACGTCGAACAGGCTCTGCTGCTCGGCATACTCGGGCTCCTGCGGTTCCTCGTCGAAGACGAGCAGCGGCGCAGGCGAGACCACGTCGGGGAACTCCTCGACCCCGTCGATCGGCGGCGCGACCGACAGCGGAACGACGTTGTCGGCCTCGACCGGCAGCGGCGGCGGCGCCACGGCCGCGGCGCGGCGGACCGGACGCGCGCGCGCCGCACTGCCGCATCGCGTGGCCGGAGCGGCGCAGGATCGCGCCGGCGGACGCGCCGCTGACGAGCAGCACCCCGGCGATCAGGACGAACGCGCCGAGCAGCCGCGTCCCGGTCGTCCCGATCAGCCTGCCGAACAGCGATTCCAGCCCCTCGCCCAGGTATCCGCCGTGTGCGGCCCCGAGGACGAGCGCGAGCGCGAAGGCGATCAGGATCAGCCCCGTCCGGAACGGCGCGAAGCGCGGCAGGTCGCTGTGCGCGACCATCAGCCCCCCGACGGCGATGCACGCGATCGGCAACGTGTACGCGGTGCCGCCGACGAGCGAGACGAGGCCGTCGCCGATCGCCTTGCCGACGTAGCCGCCGTTCCAGCCGACGTAGAGGACGGCGAACATGAACAGGCCGAAGAGGAGCAGGCCCAGGCCGATCAGCTCGGGATGATGATGCGACCGGGTCTTCCGCCGCGTCGTCCTCTTCCGGACACGGGAAGGCGATCTTCGGGCGTACCTTGCTGGGACGCTTCTTGCGCGCCATGCGTCGCGACTTCGACGCGCGGCTTCGCTACCCCTCTCCCGCTCCGGCGCCTCCGTCGAGCCTACGGCGCTTCCCGCTCCGGCGCCGGCCCAGCCGGCACCTCCGCTCTCTGTGCGCCTCCGTCGAGCCTACGGCGCTGCGAACGCCCGCTCGAACACCCCCTGCGTCGACCGAGCCGGCCGGCATTCCCCACTCCGGCGGGTAGTAGACGATCAGCTCGTCGAAGCCGGCCTCGGCCCAGACGCCGACGGCCTCGGCCCACCCCTCGTCCGACTCCCAGAGCTTCTGGGCGATGAAGGGGTAGCCGAGCAGGACCGAGCGGACGACGGTGCGGCCGGTCTCGGCGCAGAGCTCGTCCAGCCGCGCGTTGTCCGCCCGTGCCTGCGGCAGCGCCTCGTCGAGCGTCTTCCCAAACCCGCCGAACGTGTTCCAGCGATCCGCGTATCGGGCCGAGAGCCCCAGGATCGTCTTGCCGCGCCCGGCGATCGTGAGCGGGATCTCGCGCTTCGGATGGAGGTTGTCGTGAGCCAGCACCTCGAGCAGCCGCTCCACCCAGACCGTGAAGGCGGCGGCGCGCTCCTTTGGCTCCCACTGCGGAACCTGGGTCAGCTCGTGGTCGAAGACGGACCCGCCGGAGCCGACGCCGAGCTCGAGCCGACCGCCCGAGAGCTCCGCGACGGTGAGGGCCGTCCGCGCCAGCACCGCCGGATTGCGGTACGTCATCGGGCTGACGAGCGTGCCGATTCGTGCTCGTCCTGTTTCGTAGGCGAGCGCCGTCACGCAGCTCCAGGCCTCGAACCAGGGCTGCTCGTGCTCGATCCAGTTCCCGCCGAGGTGGTCGGCCACCCAGATCGTCTCGACGCCGAGCTCGTCCAGCCGGTGCCAGCGCTCGACGAGCTCCGGCCAGGGCGCATCCTGGAGCGTGATGACGCCCAGCTTCAACCGAGCGAGGAAATGCGCTCGACCAGCAGCGAGATGAACGCGTCCGCGTCGATCCCGACCCCGACGTGCGCGTTCGGCTCCCAGCCGACCCGCCCGCGGAGGTCGCAGTTCGTGCGGCCGCGGCCGAGCTCCTCGCCGCAGTCGACCTTCACCCCGACGTGGACCGTCTCGACGATCCCGGGCTTGAAGGCGTGCGCCATCGCGACCGCATCGTGGATCGGCGAGCCGTCCCAGCCGTAGGACTGCTTGTGGAAGCGCCCGTAGAACTCGAGCAGCTCCGCGACCATCGCGCCCACCCGCCCGGCGGCCTTGATCTGGGCGGTCGGCTCGGGGCCGAAGATCGCCTGGTGCGAGACGTCGAGGCCGATCATCGTCACGTCCAGCCCGCTCTGGAAGACGCGCGCCGCGGCCTCCGGGTCGACCCAGATGTTGAACTCGGCCGCCGGCGTGACGTTCCCCTCGCCGTAGGCGCCGCCCATCAGCACGATCCGGTCGACCTTCTGCGCCGCGTCCGGGTGCATTGCGAGCAAGAGGGCGATGTTCGTCAGCGGCCCGGTCGGGACGAGGGTGACGGGCTCGTCCGAGGCCAGGAGGGTCTCGGCGATGAAATCGACCGCATGCTGGGCGACGGGCTTTGTCTTCGGCTCCGGCAGCGTCGGCCCGTCCATGCCGCTCTTGCCGTGGACGTACTCCGCGATATGGGGCTCGCGGGAGAACGGCACGGGCGCGCCGGCGGCGACCGGGATGTCCGGTCCGGTCGGCGAACTCGAGCAGCTTCAGCGCGTTGATCGTCGTCTTCTCGAGCGTCTGGTTGCCGTGGACGGTCGTGACGCCGAGGAGCTCGACCTCCGGGCTCGCGAGCGCGAGCAGGAGCGCGATCGCGTCGTCGTGGCCCGGGTCGCAGTCGAGGATGATCTTCATGTCGCGAGTATCGCGTCTATCTCCTGCGCGGCGGGGAGCGAGGGTTGGGCGCCGGGCCGCGAGGCGGCGAGCGCGCCGGCTGCGCAGGCCCGGCGGAGAGCCTCGTCGCGCGGTCTTTCCTCCAGCAGCGAGACGAGGAGGCACGCCGTGAACGCATCGCCGGCGGCGGTGCCGTCGACCGCATTCACGGCGGGCGGTACCGCGCGCGCGATCTCCTCGCCGCTCTCGAGCAGCACCGCGCCCTCGGGCCCGAGCGTGAGCGCGGTCAGGCCGTCGTGACGGCCGACGGCCTCGAGCTCGTACCGGTTGACGACCAGCAGGTCGACCTCGCCGAGCACGTCGGGCGGGAGCTCGCGGGCAGGCGCGGCGTTCAGGCAGAAGAACCGCGCCTGCCGCGCTGCCTCGGCAACGGTCTCGACGGGGATCTCGAGCTGGCAGAGCACCGCGTCGGCCCCGGAGACGTCCCCGGCCTCGGCGGAGCGATTCGCCCCCGGCGCGACCACGATCTCGTTCTCGCCGTCACCGCCGACGAGGATCAACGCAACGCCGGTCGTGTCGGGGACCCGACGGACGCCCTCGAGATCGACCCCGCCCTCACGGAGGAGGACGAGCGCCTCGTCCGCGAAGGGATCGTCGCCGACGGCGCCGACGAGCCGCACCGACGCGCCCAGGCGGGCCGCCGCCAGCGCCTGGTTCGCGCCCTTGCCGCCCGGGATCCGCTCGAAGGTCGCGTCGGTCAGCGTCTCCCCCGGCCGCGGCAGCCGCTCGGCGCGCGCGACGAGGTCGAGGTTGATCGACCCGACGACGGCGATCGCTGGGCTAGGCGGCAAGTGCGCGGAGGTCCTCGAGCGTCCGCCCGAGCAGGTTCTCGCGCAGGTCGAACAGGCCGGCCCAGAGCGACGAGCGATCCGGCTCCGACCCGATGTCCGCCGCCGCCCGCAGTCCCTCCAGCGCGCGCACCAGCACCGCCAGCTCGAGGTACGCCTGCGCGACGCGTACCGGCGAGACGCTCACGCCCGCGCGCTCCAGGACGTCGTGCCAGTCGCGCAGCTCACCGGCGCCCGGTTCGCCGTACCAGGAACGGCCCTCGGCGCGCTCTGGCTCGAGCTCCAGCAGGTACCGCCCCAGCGGATGCTCCAGCCCGGAAAGCGCGGTTTCCGCGCGCTCCGCCGCCCGGCGCAGCGCCGCCTGCCGCTGCCCTGGCGTGGAGGGATCGGCCTCTCCTCGCGCCCACCGCTCCAGTAGCCGGCAAAACGCCAGGCGCGGCGACCTCGCAGGCGGAAAGCTGTTCGATCAGGCGACGCGCGGTCGAGGGCTCCGCGGCGTTCTCCGCGAGCACTCCCGCCCAGCCGTCCGCGATCGCGGTCAGGGCACTAGACCTCGACGACCACGGGCAGGATCATCGGACGTCGCTTCGTCCGGTCGTAGACGAGCTGGCCGACGCCGTCGTGGAGGTGCTCCTGGAGCAGCTTGATCTCGACCACGCCGTCCGTCAGGCAGTCGCGCAGTACGGTCTCCGCCTCGATCCGCATCTCGTCCAGCAGCGGCTCGCTATCGGCGAAGCCGCGCGCGACGAGCTCGGCGGTGGCCGTCCGCGAGCCGTTCTGCGACCCGAGAGTGGCGATGATGATCAGGACGCCGTCCTCGGCCATGTGGCGCCGGTCGCGCAGGGCGACGTCGCCGATGTCCCCCACCCCGAGCCCGTCCACGAACGTGATTCCGGCCTCGACGTGGTCGACGATCCGAACGCCCTCGGGGCCCAGCTCCACCACCGAGCCGTTCTCGGCGAGGATGATCGAGGACGGCCGGGACGCCAGACTCCTGGGCCATCCTGGCATTCGCGGCCTGCATGCGGTACTCGCCGTGGATCGGCATCACCGCCCGCGGCCGCACGAGGCCGTACAGCGTGCGGATCTCCTCCTGCATCGCGTGCCCGGAGACGTGCACCGCCGCGTTCTCCTCGTGCAGCACCTCGGCGCCCGCCTTGGAGAGCTGGTTGATCGTGTCGTGCACGCGCAGCTCGTTCCCCGGCACCGGTCGCGCGGACAGGATCACCGTGTCGCCGCGCTCCACGGTGACGGTCTTGTGGTCGTGGTAGGCGATTCGCGTCAGCGCCGACATCGGCTCGCCCTGGCTGCCGGTGCAGAGGATCACCACCTCCTCGGGCCGGCGCTCCTCGAGCTCGTTCGGCTGGATCAGCGTGCCCTCGGGAATCTCCAGGTAGCCGAGATTCGCGGCGATGTTCAGGTTCTTGCGCATCGAGCGGCCGACGACGGCGACCTTCCGGCCGCATTGAGACGGCGACGTCGATCGCCTGCTGCATCCGGTGGACGTTCGACGCGAACGAAGCGACGAGGATGCGCCCCTGCCGTTGAGGGAAGATCTGGCGGAACTCCTCGCCCACCAACCGCTCCGAGCCGGTGAAGCCGCTCCGCTCCGCGTTCGTCGAGTCGCAGAGCAAGAGGTCGATGCCCCGGTTGCCGAGCTCGGCGAGCTTGCCGACGTCCGTACGGAAGCCGTCGACCGGCGTGTGGTCGAGCTTCCAGTCGCTCGTGTGGAACACCCGCCCGGCATCGGTCTCGATCGCGATCCCGACGTTGTCCGGCACCGAGTGGGCCATCCGCACGAACTCCAGGCGAAACGGCCCGATCTCGATCGGCCCGGCCTCCGGCTCGATCTCGCGCAGCTCCGCTGCGCGCAGCAATCCGTGCTCGTCGAGCTTCGACTTGACCAGGCCGAGCGTCAGCCGCGTCGCCCAGACCTCGGGCACCTGCACCTCGCGCAGGAGGTACGGCAGCCCGCCGACGTGGTCCTCGTGCGCGTGGGTGAGGACGACTGCGCGAACCTGGCCCGGCCGCTCCCTCAGATACGTGAGGTCGGGCAGCACGAGATCGACGCCGAGATGCTCGTCGCGCGGGAACGCGAGCCCGGCATCGACCACGAGGCTCCCGTGCTCGTGCTCGAACACGGTCATGTTCTTGCCGATCTCGCCTAGTCCGCCGAGCGGAATGACGCGAAGGATTGGACCTGGCACCCGAGGAGTGTATCCCCGGCCGCCGGACCCCCTGGTCCGCGGCTTACGCTGCGGCCGGAACGCGGAGCCCCGCGCGCTCGAGGCAGTCGCGCACGCGCGCGAGCTCCTCGTCGGTCGGCGGAACCATCGGCAGGCGGTAGCCGCCCACCTCGTGGCCCAGCAGGTTCAGCGCGGCCTTGATCGGGATCGGATTCGTGGTGATCTTCAGCAGGTCGTACGCCGGCTCGAGCTCGTGGTCGATCCGGCGCGCCGCCTCCTCGTCCCCGTCCTTGTAGGCCCGCACCATCTGCTTCACCTGTGGCCCGACGACGTGCGTGTGAACGCAGACGCCGCCGATGCCGCCGAGACGCAGGAACGGGAAGACCAGGCTGTCGTCGCCCGCGTACAGGTCGAGGCCGGTTTCGACGATCCGCCGCGCCTGGTCGAGATCGTCGTTGTGCCTGCTTGACCGCCATGACCGTCGGGATCTCGGCCAGCTCTGCGATCGTCTCCGGCTCGATGTTGATCACGACGCGGCTGGGGATGTTGTAGACGACGATCGGCCGGTCGCTGACCTCCGCGATCGCGCGAAAGTGCGCGACGATCGCCCTCGCCGGAGGCCTGTTGTAGTACGGCGTGACGACGAGGAACCCGTGCACGCCGAGCTCGTGCGCGCGCGCCGTCAGGTGGACGGAGTGCGCCGTCGAGTACGTGCCGGTGCCGGCGATCACCGTTGCGCGGTCGCCGACGGCGTCGACGGCGGCGGAGAAGAGCTCGAACTTCTCGTCGTCGCTCAGCGTCGGCGACTCTCCCGTCGTCCCGGAGACGACCAGGCCGTCGGAGCCGTTGTCGACCAGATGCTGCGCCAGGTCGCGGAACCGGTCGTAGTCGACCGAGCCGTCCTCCTTGAACGGCGTGCAGATCGCCGTCAGGACTTCGCCCAGCATCCCGTGATGGTAATCAGAGGATCGCATCGAGGCCAACCGTCAGGCCCGGCGGGAGCCCGGGAAGCTTCTCCAGGGCAAGCAGCACGCCGGGCACGAAGGACTCTCGCGCGAGCGTGTCGTGGCGGATCGTCAGCAGCTGCCCCTCTCCCGCGAGCAGCACCTCCTGGTGCGCGATCAGGCCGGGGAGACGTACGGAATGGATCGACGGGTCGCCGCCCATGCCCTCAGCGGTCGCCCGCGCCGTGCCGGACGGCGCGTCCTTCTTCGCCTCGTTGTGGAGCTCGATGATCTCGGCCCGGGGCAGGTGCCGGGCCGCCTCGGCGGCGAAGCGCATCATCAGCACCGCGCCGATCGAGAAGTTCGGTGCGACGAAGACGGGCACGCCGCGTTCCTTCGCGAGCGCGTCGACGCGCTCCCGCTCGGTCTCCCAGCCGGTCGTTCCGACGACCACCGGCAATCCGCGCTCGAGCGCCGCCTCGATGTTCCCCACCACCGCGTCCGGCTGGGTGAAGTCGACCGCAGCCTCGCCGCCGTCGGGGATCGGGTCCCCGATCTCGACGCCCAGCACCTCGTGGGCGGCCTTCTCGAGCCCCTCGGCGACGACCTTGCCGACCTTCCCCTCGTAGCCGAAGACGACGACCCTCACGCCGCGACCGCGAGCCCCGGGTGGATCCGCTCGATCGCCTCGACGAACCGGTCCTCGTCCGGACCGATCCCCGCGGCGGAGATCCGCGCCGGGTCGAGCAGTACGGCGGCCAACTCGGAGAGCGCCACGGGTTCGACCGCATCGATCTCGGCGATGACCCGGTCGAGCGAGAGCAGCTCGGTGTCGGTGATCAGCGAGCGGCCGAGCCGGCTCATCCGGTTCGACGTCGACTCCATCGAGAGCGTGATCCGCCCCTTCAGGTTCTCCTTCGCCCGCTCCAGCTCGCGCTCGCGCAGGTTGCCGGCCGCGATGTCGGCGATCTCGGCGGCGACGATCTCCAGACAGGACGCGAGGTTCTCCTCGCGCGTCCCGACGTAGATCCCGACGACGCCCGTATCTGTGTACTGGGAGGCGAAGCTGTAGACCGAGTACGCCATCCCCCGCTTCTCGCGGATCTCCTGGAAGAGGCGCGAGGACGCCGACCCGCCGAGGATCGCATCGAGCAGCGAGGCGGCGAACCTGCGGCGGTCGCTGCGCGCGATCCCGGGAGCGCCGACGCAGACGTGGAACTGCTCGGTGTCCTTGCGCTGGAAGCGCATGCTGGGCGCGGGCTCGCGGACGAGCGGCGTGCGCACCTTCGTTCGCTTTGCCGGCGGCTCGACCCGTTGCCGGGCGGACCGCTCCAGCAGGTTCACGACGGTGTCGTGCTCGAGGTTCCCCGCGGCGGCGAGGACGATGTTCCCGGCCACGTACGAGCCGCGGTGATACGCGGCGACCGAGCGCCGGGTGATCGAGGAGATCACCCCGGCCCGGCCGATCACCGGCCGTCCGAGCGGGTGCTCGTGAAACACAGCCTCCGAGAACAGGTCGTGGACGAGCTCCTGCGGCGCGTCCTCGACCATCGCGATCTCCTCCAGCACCACCTCGCGCTCGGAGTCGATGTCCGCGAAGGTCGGCGAGAAGACCATGTCCGCCATCACGTCGAGCGCGTCCTCGAGATGGCGGTCGGGGACACGCGCGTAGACCACCGTGTGCTCGCGCGAGGTCGCCGCGTTCAGCTCCCCACCCATCTCGTCGAAGACCTCGGCGATCTTCTGCGCATCGTACGAGCGCGTGCCCTTGAAGAGCAGGTGCTCGATGAAGTGCGAGACACCCGCCTTCGCGTCGGGCTCGTCGCGCGCGCCGGCGCCGATCCAGAAGCCGAGCGAGACCGAGCGGACGCTCGTCAGGCGCTCGGTGATCAGCCGCTCGCCCGAGTCGAGCTCGGAGAGGACGTACTCCTGCACCGCGCAAGGGTACTCCTCGTGGATAGCTTTCCAGCGATGACGGAAGCCGTCGCCGTCGGTCGCACCGAGGCTGACCCGAAGCGCTGGTGGGCGCTCGCTCTCCTCTGCTCGGCGTACTTCATGGTCATCCTCGACGTCTCGATCGTCAACGTCGCTCTGCCGTCGATCCAGCAGGACCTCCATTTCTCACAGGGCGACCTGCAGTGGGTCCTCTCCGCATACGCGCTGACCTTCGGCGGCTTCCTGCTCCTCGGCGGACGCGCGGCCGACCTGCTCGGACGCCGGCGCGTGTTCATGGCCGGCGTCGCCCTGTTCACGGCCGCCTCGCTCGCCTGCGGTCTCTCCAGCTCCGAGGGAATGCTGATCGCGTCCCGCGCGGTACAGGGCCTCGGCGCCGCGATTCTCTCCCCGGCGGCGCTCTCGATCATCTCGACGACGTTCAAGGAGGGCTCCGAGCGGAACAAGGCGCTCGGGATCTGGGGCGCGATGGGAGGCAGTGGCGCCGCCGTCGGCGTGCTGATGGGCGGAGTGCTGACGAAGTGGCTCGGGTGGGAGTGGATCTTCTTCGTCAACATCCCGGTCGGCATCACCGTCCTCCTGCTCGTCCGCTCCGTCGTCCGCGAGAGCCGGGCCGAGCAGGCGGTTCGCCAGTACGACGCGCTCGGCGCGGTGCTGATCACGAGCGCGCTCGTCCTGCTCGTCTACGCCCTCACCCGCGCGAACGTGAACGGCTGGGGCTCGGCCAAGACGCTCGGCGTGCTGGCCGTATCCGCGGTCCTGCACATCGCGTTCGTCGTCGTCGAGCGGCACTCGAAGGCGCCGCTCGTGCCGCTCGGGATCTTCGCGCGCCTCCGGACGCTCACCGGCGCGAACGTCGTCGGCTTTCTGCTCGGTGGCCTCACCTTCGCGATGTTCTTCATGCTCTCGCTCTACATGCAGCAGGTGCTCGGGATGTCGGCCCTCCAGGCCGGTGCCGGGTACCTCGCGGTCGCGCTGACCGCGATCGTCTCCGCGGGCGCAGCACAGGCGATGGTGACGAAGATCGGGATCAAGCCGGCGATGACATTCGGGCTCGTGTTGATGACGCTCGGGAACGTCTGGTTCACCCAGGTCTCCCCCGACGGCTCCTATGCGGTCGACCTCCTCCCCGGGTTCTTCGCGATCGGGATCGGGTTGGGCTTCTCGTTCGTGCCGATGTCGATCGCCGCGCTCGCCGGCGTCGCGCCGCACGAGGCCGGCCTCGCGTCGGGGCTGATCAACACCTCGCAGCAGATCGGCGGGGCGCTCGGCGTCGCCTTGCTCTCGACGGTCTTGACGAACCGCACGGAGCATCTCCTCAAACAGGGCGAGAGCCAGGCGCAGGCGCTGACGAGCGGGTTCAGCCTCGCCTTCTGGGTCGCGGTCGGCTTCGGCGTCGCAGCCGTCCTGGCGACGCTGCTGATGATCCGCCGGGAAGAGCTCACCATGGTTTCGGCGGAGGCGTAGGTGTGCGCCTCGGGGCCAGTTGGACGATCCAGGCAGTCGACCGCGCCGGCAACCGTGGGCTGCCGGCGCGGATCGTCGTGCGGTAGCGCCTAGGCGCGCGAGCTGTCGCGGCGCGGGCCGCCGCGGCCGCCTCGGCCGCGGTCACCGCGGGGCTCCTCGGGCGGCCGAGGAGGCGCGTCCTTGGCGCGCTCGATCAGCACCTCGGGCTGGACGAGCGAGCCGTTCTCGTGCTTGGCGACCAGCTTCAGGCCGATGCGCCCGCGGGCCTTGTCCACCTCCTGGACGATCACGTCGAGCACGTCGCCGCGCTCGATCACGTCCTCGATGTGGCCGACCCGGCCCGGGCCCACGTTGGAGACGTGGAGCAGGCCGTCGGTGCCCTTCTTCAGCTCGACGAACGCCCCGAACTGGGTCGTCTTCACGACCTTGCCGGTGTACGTGTCGCCGACCTCGGGCTCCTTGGTGATCGCCTGGACCGCCTCGATCGCCGACTGCGCCTTCGTGCCGTCGGTCGCGTAGATCAGGATCGTCCCGTCTTCCTCGATGTCGATCTGGACGTCGTTCTCGGACTCGAGCGCGCGGATCGTCTCGCCACCCTTGCCGATCACCATCCCGATCTTCTCGGGGTCGATCTTCACCGTCGAGATGCGCGGCGCGTTATCGGAGAGCTCGGTGCGAGCCTCCGAGATCGTCTCGCCCATCTTGTCGAGGATGAACTCGCGCGCCTGCTTCGCCTGAGCGAGGGCCTGGCGCATGATCTCCTGCGTGACGCCGGTGATCTTGATGTCCATCTGGAGCGCGGTCACGCCCTCACGCGTGCCGGCGACCTTGAAGTCCATGTCGCCGAGGTGGTCCTCCGCACCCTGGATGTCCGTCAGGATCACGTAGTCGTCGCCCTCCTTGACGAGGCCCATGGCGATGCCGGAGACGGGCGCCTTGATCGGCACGCCGGCGTCCATCAGCGCCAGGGTCGAGCCGCAGACCGAGCCCATCGACGAGGAGCCGTTCGACTCGAGCGTCTCGGAGACGAGGCGGATCGTGTACGGGAACTCCTCCGGGGTCGGAATCATCGGCTCGAGCGCCCGCTGCGCCAGTGCACCGTGGCCGATGTCGCGGCGCTTAGGGCCGCGCATGAAGCCGGTCTCCCCGACCGAATACGGCGGGAAGTTGTAGTGGTGCATGTAGCGGCGGTCGGTCTCGAGGGAGAGGTCGTCGATCCGCTGACCCTCCTTCGCAGTGCCGAGCGTGAGCAGCGTCATGATCTGCGTCTGCCCGCGGGTGAAGAGCGCCGAGCCGTGCGTGCGCGGCGAGACACCGACCTCGGTGTCGATCGGGCGGATCTCTTCGGTGCCGCGGCCGTCCGGGCGCCGCTTCTCGACCGCGATCTTCTTGCGGACGAGGTCCTTGTAGATCGCCTCGCCGGCGCGCTTGACGAACTGCTTCGTCAGCGTGTCCTTGACGACCGACTCACCCTCCGCGGCGGCGGGCCCGACGGGGAACGGCAGCTCGACGGTCTCGACCATCCGCTCGAAGAGCAGGTTCCGCTTCGCGGACTTGAGCTCCTTCGAGTCCTGTTCCGCGTCGGTGAGCGCGCGCAGCTCGTTCTCGAACTGCTGGCGCACGGGGCCTTCGACAGCCTCGAGCCGGATCGACTCGACCAGCATGGACAGGCTCTGGCGAACCTGCACCTGGCGCTGGATGTCGGCCTCGGTGGACTCCATCGTCAGCTCGGGGCAGAGCTCGGCGAACACCGCTTCGACGGCGGCCGACGCCTCGCGCAGCCCTTCGGCCTGGATCCGCTCGCGGATCCGGTTGCCGTGCGAGCCGTCGATCTCCCTGGTCAGGTTCGAGTCGAGCCACTTCGACTTGCCGACACGCCGTGCGAGCTCCTCCTGGACCTCGCAGATCTTCTTGATCTCCTCGTGCGCCTGCGCGAGCGCCTCGAGCAGCTTGTCCTCCGGGATCTCGACGGCGCCGGCCTCGACCATCGTCAGCCCCTCCTTCGTGCCGACGACGATCAGGTCGAGCGTGCTGCTCTCGCCCTCCGAGTCCTGGAGGGACGGGTTGACCACGAGCTCGCCGTCGATCAGCCCGATCCGCACCGCGCCGACCGGGCCGGAGAACGGAAGCGGCGAGATCATCAGCGCCGCGGAAGCGCCGTTGATGCACAGGATGTCGTGCGGGGTGACGAGGTCGGCCGAGAGGATCGTGCAGATCACCTGCACCTCGTTCCGGAAGCCCTTCGGCCACAGCGGCCGGATCGGGCGGTCGATCATCCGCGCGGTCAGGATCGCCCGCTCGGTGGGGCGCCCCTCGCGCTTGAAGAAGCCGCCCGGGATCTTCCCGGCGGCGTACATCCGCTCCTCGACGTCGACCGTGAGCGGGAAGAAGTCCGCGCCTTCGCGCGCCTCCATCCGCCCCTGCGCCGTCGCGAGCACGATCGTCTCGCCGGAGCGAACGACGACTGCGCCGTCCGCCTGCTTGGCGAGCTTGCCCGTCTCGAAGGAGATCTCCTGGTCACCGATCGTGACGGAGACGGACTCGTTGCCCAAGGCAACACTCATATCTATTCCTCCACTCTGCTTAGTGGAGAGTGGGAGTTTGAGTCAGCGCCTCGCTCCGTCGTCTGATCGGGGCCGCTCGCTCAAACTTCCACTCTCCGATGTGTACTTGGCCCCGTTATCGCCTGAGGCCGAGCTCCTTGATGAGGGCACGATAGCCCTCGAGATTCTCGCGCTGGAGGTAGTTCAGCAGCCGGCGCCTGCGACCGACGAGCTTGAGCAGGCCGCGGCGCGAGTAGTGATCCTTCGCGTGCGTGCGGAGATGCTCGGTGAGCTCGTTGATCCGCGTCGTGAGGAGGGCGATCTGCACCTCCGGAGAGCCTGTGTCGCCCTCGTGCCGGCCGTGCTTGCCGACGATGTCCAGCTTCGCTTCCTTGGTAAGAGTCATGCCACCTCCGTGTAGATGTCTCCGCGATCCCCGCACGCCGTGGGAAGCGCCACGAGCAGCCGAGAACGCGGTCGCGAAAAAGGGTAGCAGCACGCCGGCCGAGCCCGGCACTGGGCCCGACGCCAAGCGTCTAGGCTCGAGCCCGTGAACCCCACCGTCGCCGCCGGCCACCCCGCAACGGCTGCCGCCGGGGCCGAGCTCCTCGCGGCCGGCGGATCGGCTGCCGACGCCGCCGTCGGCGCCTGTCTCTCCTGCTGTGTCGCGGAAACCGTGATGACGGGCTTCCTCGGAGGCGGGCACGCGATCTACTGGGACGCCGGGAGCCGCCGGGCGCGAAATCTGGACTGCTTCTGCGCCGTGCCGAGCGGCAGCGGCGGCGATCTCCTCGAGCTGGACGTGCCGTTCGGCGATGAGCTCGTCCACTACGCCGTGGGGCCGGCGTCCTGCGCCGTGCCCGGCGTCCCGGCGGGGCTCGACGCGCTCTGGCGCGAGCACGGTCGCCTGCCGTGGGCGGAGGTCTGCGCGCCGGCCCTGCGGCTCGCGCGCGAGGGCGTGCCGATGCCGGAGGCGCACGTTGCGTGCCTCGGGATGCTCGAGGCCGTGATGACGATGCGCGAGGGCGCGCGGATATACGCGCCCGCCGGCCGGCTGCTCGAGCCGGGCGAGAAGCTCGACCAGCCCGGCCTCGTTCGCGCGCTCGAGCTCGTCGCCGAGGAGGGCGCACGCAGCGCGTACGAGGGCTCGATCGCGGAGACCCTGCTCGAGCTGATGGCGGAGCGCGCCGGGGTCGTGACCCGCGCCGACCTCACCTCGTACCAGGCAGTCTGGAGCGAGCCGGCCGAGGTTCCCTACGCGGGCACCCGGTTCCTGACCCGCGCCGGCCTGGCCCCTGTCGGCGCCGCGCTCGAGCGCCTGCCGGCACTGCGCGGTCTCGGCGAGCCCGAGCGGACGCTCGCGCTCTTCGACGCGGTCGACGGCGCACCCGATGCCTCCTCACACACGACGAACCTCGTCGCCGTCGACGGCGAGGGCAGCGCGTGCGTGCTCACCACCAGCCTCGGGCTCGGGTCGGGCGACTGGCTCCCCGGCCTCGATCTGCACCTGAACAGCATGCTCGGCGAGATCGATCTCGTCGTCGCGCCGCTCGAGCCGTTGGCGCGGATGGAGAGCATGATGTCGCCGAGCATCGCCCTGGACGGCGGCCGGCCCGTCCTCGCGATCGGCGCCGCAGGCGGGACGCGCCTCCGGACCGCCTTGATCACGGCCGCGTCGGCGATCCTCGACGAGAACCTCCATCCCCAGGCCGCCGTCGACCGGCCGCGCATCCACCGCGCCGGCGACGTGGTGAACGCCGAGCCGGGGATCGACGAGTCCGCACTCGCCGCGCTCGAATCACGTGGATTGACCGTGCGGCGCTGGGCGACGCGCCACCACTATTTCGGCGGCGTCAGCCTCGTCGCCGCGGCCGGGGCGGCGGCCGACACGAGACGGAGCGGCGCTGCGATCCAGCCGACGTAGCCGCACCACGGGGGCAACCTTCGGCTACACGGGTCGGTCGGCGCGCTCGGTCTCCTCGACGTCGAGCGCGATCTGGTCGATCAGGTCCTGCTCGCTCGCGAAGGCGCGCTCGTCGCGTAGGCGCCGCCAGAGCTCGACGACCAGCCGCCGTCCGTAGAGGTCGCCCGCGAACCCGAGCAGGAAGGCCTCGACCCGCAGCTCGTCCCCACCGTAATGCGGGTTCGTCCCGATCGAGATCGCGGCGCGGTGGCCGCCTGCGAAGCCCGCATAGATCCCGTGTAGGGGCACGAGCAGCTCCGGGTCGACCGAGAGGTTCGCGGTCGGGAAGCCGAGCGTGCCGCCCCGCGCGTCGCCCTCGACGACGATCCCCTCGACCTCGGGCGGACGGCCGAGTAGCGGGGCGGCCCCGCCCACCTCGCCCGCGTGGAGCAGCCGGCGGATCTCCGACGACGAGACTCCTTCGAGCAGAGGCACGCCGCGTACCTCGAGGCCGAGCCGACGGAGCACGTCGAGGTCGCCCTCCCGCCTGTGCCCGAAGCGGAAGTCCTCCCCCGCCACGACCGTCCGCGCCCCGATCCCCTCCAGGTAGCGCCGCGCGAACTCCTCCGGCTCGATGCGCTGGAGCTCGAGGGAGAACTCGATCACGAGCGTCTCCTCGATCCCGAGCTCGGCGAGCAGCTCGAGGCGCCGCTCGAGCGTGGTCAGCAGCTCGACTCCGTACCCCATCACCCGGCGCGGATGCGGATCGAAGGTGACGACGGTCGGCATGCCGCCGGCTGCAAGCGTCTCCTCGATCACCCGCCGGTGCCCGAGGTGGACGCCGTCGAACGTCCCGAGCGCGACCGTGCGCTCGCGCCGCTCGAGGTCCTCGACCGAGCGCGCGACCCTCACGGCATCACCACCCGCCCGACCGCGACGAGCTCACCGTCGCAGAGCGTCCGCGTGTCTCCGGCGGCGTGCAGCCGGCCGGCGCGGATAGCCGCCGCCTCGTCCACGGAGACCTCGACTTCGGGAAGCCACCCAAGCGCGTCGGCAGGCGGAATCACCCGCTCGTCGTCGGCGTCCTCGACCGAGAACGGGCCGACCTCGGTCCGCCGGAGCGTCCGGCAGTGACCGCCGAGCACGTCGGCGATCGCCCGGATGTACGTCCCGCTCGAGACCCGGGCATCGAGCCGGACGACGCCGCCGTCGTAACCGATGGCATCGAGCGTGTCGACCCGCGAGCGCCGGAGCGGCATCTCGGGCGCCTCTCCGCGCCGGTGCAGACGGTAGGCGCGCTCGCCGCCGATCTTGACCGCGGACGCGGCCGGGATCGGCAGCTCGACGTCGCCCCGGAGGGCGTCGAGCCGCCGCTCCAGCTCCTCGGCGTCCGGCGCTGCGCGTTCCTCGACGACCTCTCCCTCCGTGTCTCCGGTGGACGTCCTCGCGGTCAGGTCGACCTCCGTCAGGTACCGCTTGTCCAGGCCGACGAACCACGGCGCAAGCCTGGTTGCCGCTCCGGACAACACGAGCAAGAGTCCCGTGGCGAATGGGTCCAGCGTGCCCGCATGGCCGGTCCGGGCGCCGGTCAGCCGGCGGATCCGGGCGATCACGTCGAACGACGTCGGCCCGGCAGGCTTGTCCACCAGGATCAGGCCCCGCGGGTCAAGCCCGCGCGGCGGCATCGGCGAACTCCGCGCGCACGAACTCGATGATCTCCTCGATCGTTTCGGCGCTCGAGAACCCCGCGGCGCGCTTGTGGCCGCCGCCGTTTCGCATCCGCGCGATTGCCGAGACGTCGAACGAATCGCTCGCCGAGCGCATCGACACGCGCCGCGGCAGGCCGTCGGGAATGGGCGGTTCCCGGACAGTCATCGCGAGCTCGACCCCGTTGACCGAGCGCAGCTCGTCGATCACGCCCTCCGCGTACTCCTCCCCCACGCCCAGCTCCTCGAAGTCCTCCCGTAGGAGATAGGTGGCGATCATCCGCCCGTCCTCGTACAGGCGCGCACGGTCGAGTGCCCTCCCCTTCAGCTTCTGGCGCGCGAACGGCACCGCCTCGTAGATCCGGCGGAAGATCTCCTGCGGCTCGACGCCGTACTGCATCAGCTCGCCCGCGAGCTCGTGCGCCTTCGGCGTCGTGTTCGCGTACTGGAAGCGCCCGGTGTCGGTGTCGAGCGCGATGTAAATCGCCTCGGCGATCTCCGGCGTCAGCTCGACGCCGAGCTCGCGGAGGAGATCGCGGACGATCTCGCCCGTCGA
Source organism: uncultured Actinomycetes bacterium (assembly GCA_963779025.1). Taxonomy (GTDB): domain Bacteria; phylum Actinomycetota; class Thermoleophilia; order Gaiellales; family Gaiellaceae; genus DATBLE01. Next base: position 92,958 of record CAVZWR010000003.1, on the reverse strand, counting down.
GGAGGCCTCCGCGACGACGAGGTTGATCGCGCCGTAGCGCGTGTTGTCGTGGTGGTGGTCGACGTCGATCACGAGCGGCGCGGCCTCCAGCACCTCCGGCGGGACCCGCGTCCGCGGCGCGGTCGCGCTGTCGAGCGCGAGCACGACGCGCGTCGCTGCGTCCTCCGGCAGCTCGCGGCGCAGGTCGTCGAGCGCCATGAAGTCGTAGTCGGGCGGCAGCGCCATCTCGCCGCCGACGTACATCACGCTCTCCTTCCCGAGCGCGTCGAGCGCGAGCTTCATCGCCATGATCGACCCGAGCGCGTCGCCGTCCGGGTTCTCGTGCGTCACCAGGAGGAACCGCTCCCCCGCCCGGATCGCGTCCGCGACCGCGGCCAGCTCACTCGTCATGCTCGTCATGCACGAGCTCGTCGATCAGCTTGCTCATGCGCACCCCCTCCTCGACGGTCGGATCGTATTCGAAGGCAAGCGTCGGGGTCCGCTTCATTCTCAGCTCGTGGGCCAGGTGAGACTGGAGCACGCCGTGCGCGGCCGCGAGCCCCTCGAGCGACTTTTTCCGCTTCTTCTCCGAGCCGAGCACGCTGACAAAGACGCGCGCGTGCTGAAGGTCGGCGGAGGTCTCGACTCCGGTCACCGTCACGAACCCGATGCGCGGGTCCTTCAGCTCCGGGAGCGCCTCCGACAGGACCTGGCGCACGGACTCGTTCACCCTGCGCATCCGGTCGTTCATCGTTTGAGCCTACCGGCCGGATGGCGGCGATCAATCCTCGAGCGAGACGATCCGCCGCTCGACCCGTGTGACGACCCAGTCCTGGCCGTACAGCCAGCGGTCGGCGGCATCGAGGAGCGCGTGCAACTCGCCCATCTCGCGGGCCGCGCACGTGAGCACGAGCCGCGAGCGCTGCCAGAGATCGTGGTGGTCGACCTCGGCCACCGAGGCACCGAAGCGCTGCTGGAGCTGTGCCTTCGCCGACTTGACGTACTTACGCTTGCCCTTCAGCGACCCGACGTCAGGGAAGTGGAGCTCGACCGAGAGGATGCCGACGTAGCCGGCGGCCATGGTCTAGCCGGTGGCGACCAGGGCGCGCCGCGCCACCGGTGCGAGTCGCCGGCTCACGGTCGTCGCCTCGCGGAGCCGCTCGGCGGCCTCCGCGCTCGCCTGCCCGGGCGCGAGCCGCCACTTCCAGTTGCCGCCGCCGAAGGTGCCCGGGCGGTTCATCCGGGCCTCCCCTCCGAGCTCGAGCACGTCCTGCATCGGCAGGATCGAGAGCCGTGCGCGCGATGAGAGCGCGAGCTGCACGAGCGCCCAGACGAGGCCGGAGTCTTCCTCGATCCTCGCCCGCTCGAGGTCGGCGTGCACGAGGGTGAGGTCGTGCTCGGACGCGTCCGCGAGCCACTCGGCGAGCGTCGGATGGTCGTGCGTGCCCGTGTAGACGACGGCGTCTTCCGGATGCGACGAGACCGCGTGCCGATGGCGGTGACGCCGCACGAACCCTCGGCCGACGATCCTCATCCCGAGCAGGCCGAACTCCCGGCGCAGCCGGTCGACGGCCGGAGTGATCAGCCCGAGGTCCTCTGCGATCAGCGGCAGGTGCCCGAGCTCGTCCTCGACCGCCTGGAAGAGCGCCTTCCCCGGCCCGCGGTGCCAGCTGCCCTTGCGGGGATCCGTCTGGCCGGCGGGGATCGCCCAGTACGCGACGAAGCCGCGGAAGTGGTCGACGCGCGCGACGTCCGTGAGCTCCAGCGTGCGCCGGAACCGCTCGATCCACCAGCGGTAGCCCTGGCGCCGCATCTGCCGCCAGTCGTAGACCGGCTGGCCCCAGAGCTGCCCCTCGGGATGCGAGACGTCGGGTGCCGCTCCTGCGACGAGGTTCTCGGCGAACAGCTCAGGATGCGCCCGGACATCGGCGCTGTGCTCGGCGACGTAGATCGGGATGTCGCCGATCAGCCGCACGCCGCGCTCCGAGGCGTAACGGCGGAGCTCATTCCACTCTCGCTCGAAGCGCACCTGATCGGCGGTCGCCGCCGGGCCGGCGTAGGTCTCCCAGTCCTCGATCCAGTACGCGTGCCGGCGACGGAAGCCGCGCAGCTCTTCCCGCGTCACGGGCGCGTCCGGCTCGGCGAGCAGCCCGCGCCAGGCCGCGAACGCCGACGCCGACGTGTACGGCGAGCCGAAGGCGTCCGGCGGGTTGAGCGGCAGGACCTGCCACCAGCTCTGCCCCGCGGCCTCGAGCCAGTCGACGAACTCGTACGCGTCCGCGCCGAGCCGGCCGCTGGGCAGCGACGTGACGTGGAGCAGGACGCCGCTCGAGCGGCGCGAGAACGATGCCTCTCCGATTCGCATCTTGGCGGTCGTCACTCTAGAGAGCCGGTCTGACCCCATCGTCTTCTCCAGCCCGGAGAAGACCCTAACGCGTTACGAAGTGGCTGCCGGAGCCGGAGCGGGCTCGTCGAGCGAGGTGCGCTCGACCTCGCGTGTCTCGAAGACCTCGAGCACGTCGCCGACCTTCACGTCGTCGAAGTTCGCGAGGTGGAGGCCGCACTCGAAGCCTTCCTGGACCTCGCGAGCGTCGTCCTGGAAGCGCTTCAGCGAGTCGATCGTCGTCGTGTAGACGACGGTGCCGTCGCGGACGATCCGGACGTTCGCCGCGCGGCGGATGACGCCGTTCGTGACCATGCAGCCCGCGATCGTGCCGACGCGCGAGGCGCGGAACGTCTCGCGCACCTCGGCCTCGCCGATCGTCTCCTCGGTCGTGACCGCGGTGAGCATCCCGACCAGCGCCTGCTCGATGTCCTCGGTGAGCTTGTAGATGACGTTGTAGGTGCGGATCTCGACGCCCTCGCGCTCGGCGACCCCGCGCGTCTCGGCGTTCGGGCGGACGTTGAAGCCGACGACCATCCCGCCTGAGGCGGACGCGAGCATGACGTCGTTCTCGGTGATCCCGCCGACGCCGGAGTGGATCACGTTCACCCGCACCTCGGTGTGGTCGATCTTCCCCAGCTCGCCGACGATCGCCTCGACGGAGCCCTGGACGTCGCCCTTGACGACCAGGTTCAGGTCCTTGACCTCCCCCGCCTGCATCTGGTCGAACAGGTGCTCCAGCGAGACGCCCGAGGTCGGCCGCGTCGCGAGCTGCTCGCGGCGCAGGCGCTCCGCGCGCTTCTGCGCCGCGTCGCGGGCCTGGCGCTCGTTCTCGACCACGCGCCCGAGCTCGCCGGCCGGCGGCGGGCGGTCGAAGCCGAGGATCTCGACGGGGTCGCCCGGGCCGGCCGCATCGAGCTTCTCGGCCTTGTAGTTGTGGAGCGCGCGCACGCGGCCCCACGCGTCGCCGGCGACGATCGCGTCGCCGACCTTCAGCGTCCCGCGCTGGACGAGCATCGTCGCAACGGGGCCGCGGCCGACGTCGAGGCGCGACTCGATGATCGGGCCGGATGCCTCCGCGGTCGGGTTCGCCTGGAGATCGAGCTCGGCGTCGGCGACCAGCAGCACCTTCTCGAGCAGCTCGTCGAGGCCGGTCTGCTGCTTCGCCGAGACTCGCGCGACCTGGATGTCACCGCCCCACTCCTCGGGCTGAAGGCCCTCGGCGGCGAGCTCGGCGAGCACCTTGTCGGGGTTCGCAGCCGGAAGATCGATCTTGTTGACGGCGACGACGATCGGCACCTCGGCGGCGCGCGCATGCGAGATCGACTCCTTCGTCTGCGGCATCACGCCGTCGTCGGCGGCGACGACGAGCACGGCGATGTCCGTCACCTTCGCGCCGCGGGCGCGCATGGCGGTGAAGGCCTCGTGGCCCGGCGTGTCCAGGAAGGTGACCTTGCGGCCGTCGACGCCGACCTGGTACGCGCCGATGTGCTGCGTGATCCCGCCCGCCTCGGTCTCGACGACCTTCGCGTTGCGGATCGCGTCCAGCAGCGTGGTCTTGCCGTGGTCGACGTGGCCCATGATCGTCACCACCGGCGGGCGCGGCACGAGGCTTTCGGGGTCGTCCTCGGTCGGCGGCGGCTCCTCGTCCTCCTCGTCGGCGTGCTTGATCGTCACTTCGCGCTTGAGCTCGGACCCGAGCAGCTCGACCTCGTCGTCGGTCAGCGACTGCGTCGCCGTTTTCAGGGCGCCGAGGTTCATCAGGATCTTGATGAGGTCCTGCATCGTGACGCCGAGCGCCTGCGAGAACTCGCGAACGGTGACGCCCGACGGGACGGTGACCGGCCCGGTCGGCGGCGCGACCTCACGCGCCTGCTTCGGACCTACCGGGCGCTGCTCGCGCGCGCGCCGGTCATCGGGGCGCGGACGCGCGGCGCCGCTGTCGATGACGACGCGGCGGCGGCGCCCTGAGGCGCCTCCCTGACGGGGTCGGATTGGTCTCTTCGGGCCTTCAGCCATGGCTTTTAGTGTAGAGCGCGCTCCAGCGCAGGATCGACGCTCACGGGTCGTCGCAAGTACCCGCGCGAATGCCCGATTGCGGCCGCGCGCTCGAAGCACGGCAGCCGCCGGCAGGTGTACACGCCCCGGCCGGGCTGCTTCACGCCTGGCGTCAGCACGCCGTCCGGGGCAACGAAGCGCACGAGCTCCGCCTGCGGCGCTTTCCGCCCGCAGCCGGCGCACGTCCGGATGGGCACGCTCACGCAGCCGGCGACCTCTTCGCCCTTCCGATGTCGACCTGGCCGCTTCGTCAGCCGGCTCGGGGAGTGCTGAGACTCGGCCCGCGCACGACGTCGCCCGACGGCTCCTCGGTCGAGACCTGCTCCTCGCCGTTCGCCGTCTCCTCGCCCTCCGGCTCCTCGTCCTCAGCGGCGCCGGGCTGGACGATCTGGTCGCCGAGGTCCTCGCCGGCGGCCTCGCGCTGGGCGAGCTCCTGGTGCGCCGGCGATCCCGCAGAAGCGCGAGCCGGGCAGCGCGGCGTTCGGGCAGCGCTTGCCGGTTCGAGAGGATCGCGACGCAGCGGCCGGTGAAGTCGTCGCCGTCGGCGCCGGCGAAGGCAGCCTCCGCCTCGGCCTGCGCGAACTCCGTGTCCGACTGGATGTCGACCTTCCAGCCGGTCAGGCGCGCGGCGAGGCGGGCGTTCAGGCCCTCCTTGCCGATCGCCAGCGCAAGCTGGTCGTCGGGGACGACGACGGTCGCCTCCTTGGTCTCGTCGTCGATGTAGACCTCGCGGACGCGGGCCGGCGAGAGCGCCTTCGCGACGAAGCGGGCCGGCTCGTTGTTCCACGGGATGATGTCGATCTTCTCGCCGCGGAGCTCGGAGACGACCATGCGCACTCGCGAGCCGCGCGGGCCGACGCAGGCGCCGACCGGGTCGACGCCCTGGGCGTGCGACTCGACCGCGATCTTCGAGCGGTAGCCCGGCTCGCGGGCGACGCCGCGGATCTCGACGAGTCCGTCGGCGATCTCCGGCACCTCGAGCTCGAACAGCGTCCGGATCAGCTCCGGGTCGCGCCGGGAGAGGATCACCTGCGGGCCCTTGGTGCCCGACCCGCACCTCGGTGATCACGGCCTTGATCCGCGAGCCCTGCTCGTAGCGCTCGCCGTCGACCTGCTCCGAGCGGGGCAGCAGCGACTCGACCTTGCCGAGATCGACGAGCACGTTGTTGCGGTCGCCGGCCTGCTGGACGATGCCGGTGACGACCTCGCCGACGCGGTCGATGTACTCCTCGTACATCATCTCCCGCTCCGCCTCGCGGATCCGCTGGAGGATCACCTGCTTCGCGGTCTGCGCGGCGATGCGGCCGAAGTTCTCGGGAGTGACGTCGGCGCGCTTGACGACTGCGGGGTCGATGTCGGACCAGTCGATCTGGAGGTCGTCGTCGGAGATCAGGACGTGCGAGTGCTCGCCCGTCTCGACCTCCTGCGCCTCCAGTTCCTCGATCGCGCGCTCGCGCGCCTCCTCGATCAGCCGCTCCTCGATGTCGGCCGGCAGCTCGATCGAGAACACGCGGAAATCGCCCGAGTCGGTGTCGAGCTCCACGGTCGCGTGACGCGAGGATCCGGGCGTCTTCTTGTACGCGGCGAGAAGTGCGTCCTCGAGCGCGTTGATCAGGGTGTCCTCCTCGATCCCCTTCTCGCGCTCGATCGTCTTCACTGCCTCGATGATCTCTCTGCTCATCTCTCTCAGTGCCCTTCGTCGACGAGGTTGCCCCGGACGATCGCGTCGTACGGGATGGTCACGCGCTCGTGGTCGGCGACCTCGAGCGCGACTGCGTTCTGCTCGGCGTCTGCGACCGTGCCGCGGAACTTCTTCCGGCCGTCGATGTCGTGTCTCGGTGCGGATCGCGACCTTGCGACCGACCGCGTTCCGGAAGTGCGCAGGCGTGCGCAGCGGCCGCTCGATCCCCGGAGACGAGACGTCCACGGTGTAGCGGTCGAGATACCCGCGAAGCAGGCCGGTGACGCGCTCGCAGAGCGCGTGGTCGACACCCGTCGGGTGGTCGATGTAGACCGTGAACCGCTCCGGTCCGGAGAGCTCGACTGCGAGCACCTCGACGCCCGGAAGCCCCTGCTCCACTGTCTGCGCTACCTCTCTCGTCAGCTGTCGCTCCTTCTCGTGAACCTGCGCCATCCTTGCCCCCTACAAAACAAATGGGCGCCGCGCGCCCATTTCGTGAAGCCGGTGAAATGTGGTGTTTGCAGGATAGCAGGGGTGGACTGCAAGCTTGGAATTTCCAGGCGCCGGCCTCACAGGACGATCGTCACCGGTCCGTCGTTGACCAACTCGACCGCCATACGCGCGCCGAAGACGCCGGCCGCGACCTCTGCCCCGAGCCCGCGGAGCGCCGCGCAGAACGCCTCGTAGAGCGGCTCCGCCTCGCTCCGGCGGCGCCGCCTCCGAGAAGCTCGGCCGGTTGCCCTTCGCAGTGTCGGCGACCAGCGTGAAGTTCGAGACGACGAGCGCCGCCGCCGCCCGTGTCGAGCAGCGAGCGATCGAACTTCCCCTCGTCGTTCTCGAAGATCCGCAGGTTCGCGACCTTGCCGGCGAGCCGCTCGGCGTCCGCGGTGGTGTCTCCGCGCGCGACGCCGAGCAGCACGCACAGCCCTGCTCCGATCTCACCGCCGGGCGAGACGGACGCCCGCGAGACCCGCTGGACGACCGCTCTCAGCTCTCGATGTCCATGACCCGCGAGGCGTACGTCTCGCTGCCCGGCCGCAGGGAGCGGGCGAGCTTGTAGTGCCCGTTCGCCTCCGCCGTGTGGCCCTGCTTCTCCAGGCAGCGCCCGAGCGCATAGTGCGCGTAGTCGTCCGCGGGCGAGAGCTCCAGCACCGCCCGGAACTCCGCCGCCGCCTCGTCGTAGCGGCCGATGCGGAAGTACGCGATCCCGAGCGATTCGCGGATCGAGGCCTTGTTCGGCTCCCGGCGCTTCGCCTTCTCGAGCGGCACGGTCGCCTGGGCGGCCATCCCCTTGCGGAGATGCCGCCTGCCCTGCTGGAAGTAGTCGTAGACCTCGCTCATAACGCCCTCAGATACCGAAAATTCTCCTCCACCAAGTCAAGCGGATCCGTCAAGTCGCGGGTCGGGCCGATCTCGACGCCGTAGACGATCTCTCCCGCGTCGATCAGACGACTGAAACGCCTCCGCCAGCTCGTACGGGGGACCGCCGAGATCGTCGAGGAGCACCCGGTCGAACTCCTCGCCGAGCCGCCAGAGCGGCGCCGCGGCGAGCCGGTTCGCCGGGTCGTCGTCGAGCACCTTCGTGATCCGCCCGTCCTCGATCCGGAGCGCGTAGCGATGCGGCGGTGACGGCGGGGGGTCGCGGCGGCCGGCGATCGCGTGGCCCGGCGTCGCGGCGAAACGCGCAATGTCCCCGGGGGTGAACACGGTGTCCGCACCGAGAACGAGGGCCGGCAGGCCGTCGAGGCCGCGCCGGACCGCGTCCGCCGAGCCGTGCGGTTCGGGCTGCCGCACGAAGCGCACGCCGAAGCCGTCGAGCAGCGCCTCGACCTGCTCCGCGAGATGGCCTGTGACGACCGTGATCCGCTCGATCCCGGCCGCGCGGAGCTCGTGCAGCAGCGTGACGATTACCGGCCGGCCGTCGATCGGCAACACGGGCTTCGCGTAGCGCTCGGTCAGCGGCCGGAGCCGCCGGCCCTCGCCTGCGGCCATCACCACGGCTTCCACCCGACCTAGTATCACCGGCGTGGTCGTCTGGATCGTCGTGGCCGCGGTGGTGGTCGCGCTGTTCCTCTTCGCGATCGCTCACCTACAACCACCTCGTCCGCCTGCGGAACGAGGCGGAGACCGGCTGGGCGAACATCGACGTCCAGCTGAAGCGGCGGGCCGATCTCGTCCCGAACCTGGTCGAGGCCGTGCGCGCGTACGCCGCGCACGAGGCGGAGACCTTCGACTCGGTGACGAAGGCGCGCGCGGCGGCGCAGCAGGCCAGTGGCCCGGCGCAGGCCGCGCAGGCCGACGCCGCGCTTTCCGGCCCGCTGAACCGGCTGATCGCGGTGTCGGAGGCCTACCCGCAGCTCCGCGCCTCGGAGAACTTCCTGAAGCTCCAGCAGGAGCTCGCCGACATCGAGGACAAGCTCGCTGCGGCGCGGCGCTACTACAACCAGACCGTCTACCGGTTCAACAGCGTCCAGCAGACCTTCCCGTCGGTGCTCGTCGCGCGGCCGTTCGGCTTCCACGAGCGCCAGTTCTTCGAGACCGACCAGCGCGACCCCGTCGACGTCAGCTTCGCCGCAGCGTGACGCTCAAGGAGCAGATCCGCGCCAACCGCTGGCGCACGCTCTGGCTGCTCTTTCTCTTCGCAGTGCTCGTCGGCGTGATCGGGGTGATCCTCGCCTACGCCTTCCGGCCTTCGCTGCTGATCGTCGTCGGCATCGTCGGGATCGTCTACGGGATCTTCAGCTGGATCTCGGCCGGGAAGATCGTCGCGAGCGCCACCGGCGCGCAGCCGGCCGACCGGGCGCAATATCCGCGGCTCTACCACGTCGTCGAGACCGTGGCGCTCGCTGCAGGGCTGACGCAGCCGCCGCCGATCTACATCGTCGACGACGCGGCGCCGAACGCGTTCGCGGCCGGCCGGAGCCTCGACACCGCCTACGTCTGCGTGACGACCGGCCTGCTCGACCTGATGGACGAGCGCGAGCTCGAAGGCGTGATCGCGCACGAGCTCTCGCACATCCGCAACCGCGACGTCCGCCTGATGTCGCTCGTCGCAGTCCTCGTCGGCGTCGTCGCGCTCCTCTCCGACTTCCTCTTCCGCATCTCGATCTTCGGCGGCGGCCGGAAGAGCGGCGGCACGGCGGGCCTGATCGCTTTCGCGCTCGGCCTGGCCGCGCTCGCCCTCGCGCCGATCGCCGCCGTGCTGATCCAGCTCGCCGTCTCGCGGCGCCGGGAGTACCTCGCGGACGCGTCCGGCGGCCGAGATCACCGGCGACGGCGAAGGGCTTGCGCTCGCGCTGCGCAAGCTCGAGCTCGACACGACCGAGACGAGGCACGCGAGCCGCGCGGTGGCGCACCTCTACATCGAGAACCCGCTGAACCAGGCCTCGGGCATGCGCGGGACGATGCGGTCGCTGTTCGACACGCACCCACCCCTCACCGCTCGGATCGCCGCGCTCGAGGAAGCGGGCGGGTTCAAGCTGCCGCCGGCCTAGAGGAGTCGCTCGACCTCGTCGAGGATCGCCGCGGCGATCTCGCCCTTCGGCGCCTTCCCGATCTTCCGCTCGCCGCCGGCGCCGATCAGGACGACCTCGTTGTCGGCGGCGTCGAAGCCGATGTCGTCACGCGAGACGTCGTTGAAGACGACGAGGTCGAGCTGCTTGTCGGCGAGCATGCGGCGCTTGCGCTCGAGGCCGGCTCGTCGCCCTCCTCGGCGCCGAAGCCGACCAGCACGGAGCCGTTCTTCGACTCGCCCAGCGCCTGGAGGACGTCCTCGGTCGGGTGCAGCGTGAGCTGCCAGTCCTCGCCGGACTTCGGCCGTTTGCCGGCGACCGGCTCGGGCGCGTAGTCCGCGACCGCGGCGGCCATCAGCACGACGTCGGCGCCGGCGCGCGCCTTCGCCTCGCGCGCGAGGTCGGCGGCGGTCGGCGTCTCGACGACCTCGACGCCTGCGGGAGCCGGAACGGCGAGGTTCGCCGCGAGCAGCGTCACCTCCGCCCCGCGTTTCCGCGCCTCCTCGGCCAGCGCGACGCCCATCCGCCCCGAGGAGCGGTTTCCGACGAAGCGCACCGAGTCGAGCGGCTCCCGAGTCCCGCCCGCGGTGACGAGCACGCTCTTCCCGGCGAGCGTGTCCGACTCGCCGAGGAGCTCGCGCACGCGCGCGAAGATCGCCTCCGGCTCGCTCATCCGCCCCATCCCCTCCTCGCCCTCGGCGAGCTCGCCCGCCTCGGGCCCGATCAGCTCGACGCCGCGGGCGCGCAACGTCTCCACGTTGGCCCGGGTGGCCGGGTGCTCCCACATCCGCACGTTCATCGCCGGCGCGACAAGGAACGGCCCCCGGAACGCGAGCGCGAGCTGGGTCAGCACGTTGTCCGCGAGCCCGGTGGCGAGCTTCGCGAGCGTGTTCGCCGAGAGCGGCGCAATCACGAGCAGGTCGGCCTCGACCAGGTGCGGATAGAGCTCGTGCGGCTGCTCGCGGCGGGCGAGCGCCTCGAAGGTGCGCGCGGCGACGAACCCCTCTGCCTCTGCGGTCAGAACGGGCGTGACCTCATGGCCCGCTTTGACGAGCAGGCGCGTCAGCTCGCACGCCTTGTAGGAGGCGATTCCACCAGTCACCCCGAGGACGACCCGGGCCACGTCGAGACTCCTAGTTCTTGATCGTGGTCTTGATCTTGCCCTCGGCGACTTCCTCGAGGGCCATGGTCAAGTAGTTCTTCGAGCGCGACTCGACGAGCGGCGGGAACTCGTCGAACGTCCCCTCGCCGAGCTGGTGGTGGTAGTTGTTGATCTGCCGGGCGCGCTTCGCGGCGACGATGACGAGCGCGTAGCGCGAGTCCACGTTCTCCAGCAGTTCGTCGATTCTCGGATTGATCACGGCCGGCTCATGGTACCGGCCGCTGCTACCTCCCGCTCGACGATTTCCTCCAGCTCCTTTGTGGCGCGCGAAACGTCGTCGTTGAGCACGACGTGATCGAACTCGTCCGCCTGGGCGAGCTGCTTGCGGGCGAGGCCGATGCGCTCGCCGATCTCGCCCTCGCTCTCGCTGGCGCGCTCGCGCAGCCGGCGCTCGAGCTCGGGGATCGGCGCGGTGATGAAGATCGTCACCGCTCCCGGGACGTCCTCCTTCACGTTCAGCGCCCCTTCGGTCTCGAGCTCGAGGACGGGAACTTTCCCCCTGTCCTTGATCCTGTCGACCTCCGAGCGCAGCGTGCCGTAGCGCTTGCCGGAGACGTAGGTGACGTGCTCGAGGAAGTCGCCCTCGGCGACCCGGCGAACGAACTCGGCGTCGCTCAGGAACCAGTATTCGCGGCCGTCCTCCTCGCCGCGGCGGCGCAGGCGTGTAGTCGCGGAAACGGCGACCTCGAGCTCGGGGACGCGGTCGAGCAGAGCGTGGATCAGCGTGCCTTTCCCGGCGCCCGAAGGGCCGGTCACGACGAAAACGGGCTTACCGGTTGAAGAGCCCAATCAGCTCTGCGCGCTGGCGATCCGACAGGCCGCCAACGGTCTTCGACTGGCTGATGCGGCACTGGTTCAGGAAGCGGGCCGCCTTTACGCGGCCGAACTTCGGCACGGCCATCAGCATGTCGAACACCTTGGCGGTGGACACGTACTCGGGCGGGGCGTTGAGGATGTCCTCGATCTGGACCTTGCCCAGCTTCAGGTCCTTCTTCAGTTGCGCCCGGCGGACGCGGATGTCATTGGCCCGTGCGAGGGCTTCCATGCGCTGATCGAGAGAACGAACCGGCGCCGTCGCCTGTGTCTTGGTCGGCATCGCGCGAGCGAGTCTAACAGCTTGGTGGGGACCGTCAAACGGGGTCGTTTCACGGTATTTGCAGGGGTTTTCCTCAAACTCTCGACCCCAGATCGAGGTGTTTTCTTTTTGGCAACGCTTGTTGATGGGCGATCCCGCGCGCTTGCTCGGGTGAAGAGAGCCCGAGCGCGGCCAGTTCGGCGGCCAACTCGTCCCTGATTCGGGCCGGCGCGGACGGGTCCGAGAAGAGCGTGGTGCCGACCGCGACGGCACTCGCGCCGGCCGCGAAGAGCTCGAGCGCATCCCGCCCGGTCCGCACCCCGCCCATGCCCACGATCGGCAGTTTGGTTACTCGATAGGCAACATGGACGGCGGCGAGGGCGATCGGCTTGAGCGCCGGGCCGGAGAGGCCGCCGGTCGCCGTGCCGAGCCTGGGCCGCAGCGCGCCGTCGAGCGCGAGGCCGCGAATCGTGTTCACGAGCGAAAGTCCGTCGGCGCCGGCATCGGCGACCGCGAGGGCGAGCGCACCGATGTCCCAGTTCGCGGGCGAGAGCTTCGCGTACAGCGGGAGCGTGGTCGCGGCGCGGCACGCGGCGACGATTTCGGCCGCCGATTCAGGCGCCTCGTCGACGTTCGGGCAGGAGAGGTTGAGCTCGATCGTGACGTCCTCGAGCAGAGCGCACGTCTCGGCGTACTCGTGGGCCGCGAAGCCGCCGACGGAGACCCAGAGCGGCAGCCCCAGCTCGCGCAGCCGTGGCAGCGTCTTCGGCGAGGAAGCGGTCTCGTCCCGGGTTGGCGAGCCCGATCGAATTCAGCATCCCGACATCGGTTTCGGCGATCCGGACGGGCGCATTCCCGCCGCGCGGCAGCGGCGTCACCGTCTTCGTCACGAAGGCGTCGAGTTGCCGTGCGGTCTCGGGCGCAGTCAGCGCGTCGAGGCAGCCGCTGGCGTTAAGCAGCAATCAGGACCGGCCCTTCAACGCAGAGGCGCTTCCACTCGCCGCCGATCTCGACTGCGCAGCCGTAACACGCCCCGTAGCCGCAGGCCATCGGGGCTTCCCACGCGAGCTGCGCGGTCGGGAACAGCTCCCGCACCGCTTCCAGCATCGGCTCCGGCCCGCACGCCAGCACGTCAGGAACAGGCTGAAGCCTGTCCCTGAGCGCGTGCGTGACCAGGACCGGGTCGATGACCACCTCGGCGTTCGGGACGAGCGCAGCGGCCTCCGCATGCCATTCCGAGCGGAAGCCAAGGATCGCCGGCGGCCGGTCGAGCTTCGCCGACAGGTACGGCAGCGGTGCGATCCCGATCCCGCCCCCGACGAGCAGGGGCCGCTCGACGTCGAGGCGGAAGCCGTTCCCGAGCGGGCCCAGGACATGGAGCGAATCGCCCGATTCGAGGGAGCACAGCGCCTGCGTCCCGGGTCCGATCGGGTCGATCAGGAACGCGAGCTCTCCCGGGAGCGCGAGGCAGAGGCTCATCGGCCTCGGCAGCAGCCGTCCCGGTGCCTCGAGCATGAAGAACTGTCCGGGCGCGCCCGGGTCCAGACCGCCGCGGTCGACCCGCAGCAGCGTGTAGGCCCCCGCCGGCTCTTGACACCAAGCAGCTTACGCCGTGGCATGGGTTCTCTCCTTCGGGAGTCGCACACAGTCGCGGGCGGAGCCGGGCTTTGCCCGGCGGGAGCCCTCACGCCATGCGTACAGACGCTGCGGCGAAGGAGGGGGCCAATGGGGGAACCATGGGTTCCCCCATTTCTTAGTGACCGTTCGCTGTTCGCGTCTCAACGTCGATGCGTTCCTGGAGCGACAGCGCGAGCTCCGTGCGCGCGTTCGCGATCGCGTGGACGGCGGCGGCGGCGCCGGAGATCGTCGTGATGCAGGGGATCCGGGCGATCAGCGCCGCCTCGCGGATCCGGTATCCGTCGGTGCGCTGGAGCGAGCCGCCGAAGGGAGTGTTGATCACGAGATCGCACTTGCCCCGCCGGACGAGGTCGACCACGGTCGCGTCGCCGCCCTCGGCGACCTTTGCCACGCGCTCGACCTCGAGCCCGGCCGCCTCGAGCGTCCGCGCCGTGCCACCGGTGGCGACGAGCTTGAAGCCGAGCCCGGCGAGCGCGGCTGCGACCGGCACGACCGCCGGCTTGTCGGCGTCGCGCACCGAGAGGAAGGCCGTGCCCGAGGTCGGCAGCGGCCGGCCCGCTGCGCGCTCGGCCTTCGCGAACGCGGTCGGCAGATCGGAGGCCGAGGCCATTACCTCGCCGGTCGCGCGCATCTCGGGGCCGAGCACGGGGTCACTGCCGGGGAAGCGCGCGAACGGCAGCACCGCCGCCTTCACGCTCACCTGGGTCGGCGGGCGCTCCGGCGGAAGCGCGAGATCGCGGAGCTTCGCGCCGGCTGCGAGCGTGCACGCGGCCTCGACCAGGTTCAGCCCGGTCGCCTTCGACGCGAAGGGCACCGTCCGCGACGCGCGCGGGTTCGCCTCGAGGACGTACACCCCGTCCTCGGCGACGGCGAGCTGCACGTTGATCAGCCCGACCGTCCCGAGCGCCGGCGCGAGCCGTCGAACCGTGTCCTCGACCTCCCGCGCGGCCGCGGAGGTCAAGGACGGCGCCGGCAGCACGCAGGCCGAGTCGCCGGAGTGCACGCCCGCCTCCTCGACGTGCTGCATCACCGCGGCGACGTACGTCTCCTCGCCGTCGCAGAGCGCGTCGACGTCGATCTCGATCGCGTTCTCGACGAAGCGGTCGACGAGCACCTTGCCGCTGAAGTCCGCCCGGAACGCCTCCACCACCTCGGCCCCGCGGTAGCAGACGCGCATCGCCCGCCCGCCGAGCACGTACGACGGGCGCACCAGCACCGGATAGCCGATCCTGTGCGCGAGCTCCGCCGCCTCGCGGCCGCTCTCCGCGATCCCCCAGTCCGGGCAGCGGATCCCGAGCTGCGAGAGCAGCTCGGCGAAGCGCTCCCGGTCCTCGGCGAGGTCGATCGCGTCGTAGGGCGTCCCGAGGATCCGGAACCCGCCGCCCTCGATCGCGCGCGCGAGCTTCAGCGGCGTCTGGCCGCCGAACTGGATCACGACGCCCTCCGGCTGCTCGCGCTCGCAGATCGCGAGCACCTCCTCCGCGGCGAGCGGCTCGAAGTAGAGCCGGTCGGAGGTGTCGTAGTCGGTCGAGACCGTCTCCGGGTTGCAGTTGACCATCACTGCCTCGTAGCCCTGCGCACGGAAGCTCTGCGCGGCGTGCACGCAGCAATAGTCGAACTCGATTCCCTGGCCGATCCGGTTCGGACCGGAGCCGATGATCACGACGCGCGGCTTGTCCGATGCCGGCGGCGCCTCGTCCGCCTCGCCGAAGGTCGAGTAGTAGTAGTTCGACTCGGCCGCCACCTCGCCCGCGCAGGAGTCGACGCGGCGGTAGACGCGCTTCCCGCTCGGGGGGCCTTCGTCGCGCAGCCGCTCGAGCTCTCGGCGGAACCACGGGTGGATCGCCTCCGGCAGGTCGTCCAGGTCCGCCCACGGCGTGACGGCGCCGGCGTCGAGCTCGCGCGAGCGCATCGCCTTCCAGAACGCCTCCCGGAAGGTGCGGCCGATGCCCATCGCCTCGCCGACCGACTTCATCTGCGTGCCGAGCGTGCGGTCGGCGCCGGGGAACTTCTCGAAGGCGAAGCGCGGGAACTTGACGACGACGTAGTCGAGCGTCGGCTCGAAGCTCGCCGGGGTCGTCTTCGTCAGGTCGTTGGGGATCTCGTCGAGCGTGTAGCCGACCGCCAGCTTCGCGGCGACCTTCGCGATCGGGTAGCCGGTCGCCTTCGACGCGAGCGCCGACGACCGCGAGACGCGCGGGTTCATCTCGATCACGCGCAACTCGCCGGTCTCACGCTCGCGCGCGAACTGGATGTTCGACCCGCCGGTCTCGACCCCGACCGCGCGGATCACCGCCGCGGAGGCGTCGCGAAGCTCCTGGTAGGCCTCGTCGGAGAGCGTCATCTGCGGCGCGACCGTGACCGAGTCGCCGGTGTGGACGCCCATCGGGTCGAGGTTCTCGATCGAGCAGACGACGACCACGTTGTCGCGCTTGTCCCGCACGACCTCGAGCTCGAACTCGTCCCAGTTCCGGACCGACTCCTCGACCAGCACCTGGCCGATCGGGCTCTCCTGGAGCCCGCGCTCGACCTGGCGCTCGAGCTCTTCGCTCGTGCCGACGAAGCCGCCGCCGTGCCCGCCGAGCGTGAACGCGGGCCGGACGACCGCCGGCAGCGAGACGCCGCCGAGCTCCGAGAGCGAGGTGACGATCTTCGACGAAGGCACGCGCAGCCCCACGCTGCGGACGGCCTCCTTGAAGAGCTCGCGGTCCTCCGCGCGCTTGATCGCGTCGATCCCCGCACCGATCAGCTCGACGCCGAGCGCGTCCAGCACGCCCGCCTCGGCGAGTTGCATCGCCAGGTTGAGCGCGGTCTGCCCGCCCATCGTCGGCAGCAGCGCGTCCGGCCGCTCGCGCTCGAGCACGTCCGCGACGCCCTCGAGGTCGAGCGGCTCCAGGTAGGTGCGGTCGGCGAAGCCCGGGTCGGTCATGATCGTCGCCGGGTTCGAGTTGACGACGATCGTGCGGAAGCCGTCCTCGCGCAACACCTTCAGCGCCTGGCAGCCCGAGTAGTCGAACTCGCAGGCCTGCCCGATCACGATCGGCCCGGAGCCGATCAGGCAGATCGACTCGAGGTCAGCTCTGCGCATGGGCAACGTCCTCCACCCACGTCTCGAGGAGCGGCCAGCCGTCGTGCGGCCCCGGGCCCGCCTCCGGGTGGAACTGCACCGAGCGCGCGTTCAGCTCCGGGAAGTCGAAGCCCTCGACCGTGCCGTCGTAGAGCGAGATCGCGGTCGCCTCGGAGTCCTCGGTCGGCTTGACCGCGAACCCGTGGTTCTGGCGAGGTGACGAGCACGCGGCCCGACTCGCGCTCGAGCACGGGATGGTTCGCCCCGCGATGGCCGAACGGGAGCTTGAAGGTCTCGTGGCCCGTGGCGACGCCGAGCAGCTGGTGCCCGAGACAGATGCCGAAGACGGGAACGCGGCCGAGGAGGTCGCGCACGACGGCCGCCTCGTCCTCGAGCGGATCCGGGTCGCCCGGCCCGTTCGAGAGGACGACGCCGTCGTAGCCGGCGAGCTCGTCCGCGTCGACGGTGTGCGGATAGACCGTCACGGCGACGCCCGCGCCGGCGAGCCGCCGCAGGATCGAGCGCTTCGTCCCGTAGTCGACGACCGCGACCCGCAACCGGCCGTGCTCGGCGTAGACGTACGGCTCGGGCGTGGAGACCTGCGCGACCAGCGCCTGGCCCTCCATCGCGCCCTCCACCGCGGGAATCTCGTCGCCGGTCCCGATCGCCGCCCACATCGCGCCCCGGTCGCGCAGGTGCAGGACGAGCGAGCGCGTGTCGATCCCGTCGACCGCGACGACGCCGTTCTCGCGCAGCCAGTCCGTCCACGCGGGACCCTGCGCCTCGCGCATGACGACACCCTTCACGTGCGGGCCACCCGACTCCGAGCGGCCCTTGCAGACCCCGTAGTTGCCGACCATCGGAGCCGTGAAGCACAGGATCTGCTCCGCGTAGCTCGGGTCCGTGACGAGCTCCTGGTAGCCGGTCATCGCCGTCGCGAAGACGGCCTCGCCGAAGGACACTCCCTCGGCGCCGACCGACTCGCCGCGGAAGACCGTCCCGTCCTCGAGCGCGAGAAAACCGCTCACGTCGAATAGGCCACCCGGCCGTCGGCGACGGTCAGCCGCACCTTCCCGCGCAGCGTCTGGCCCAGCAGCCACGAGTTGTCGGATCGGGAGCGGAAGCCGGCCTCCCCCACCCGCCAGGTCGTCTCGGTGTCGAGCAGGACGAGGTTCGCGCGGGCGCCCACCTCGATCCGCGGCGGCTCGAGCCCGTACGCGCGGGCAGGACCGGCGGACATCCGCGCGAGCAGCACGGGCAGCGGCAGGAGCCCCGGCTCGACGAGGTGTGTGTTGAGCGACGCGAAGGCGGTCTCGAGCCCGGTGACGCCGAACGGCGCCTCCTCGAACGGAACGTCCTTCTCGTGCCGTGCGTGGGGTGCGTGATCGGTCGCGATGGTCGAGATTGTGCCGTCCCGCACTGCATCCAGCAGGGACTTCCGGTCCTCCGCGGCCCGGAGCGGCGGGTTCATCTTCAGGTTCGGGTCGAGCGACGCGACCGCCTCGTCGGTCAGGACGAGGTGGTGCGGCGTCGCCTCGCCGGTCGCCTGCACGCCCGCCGCGAGCGCCTGCCGCAGCTCGTCGACCGACTCGCGCGCCGACAGGTGGAGCAGGTGAATCGCCTGCCGCTCGTACCCGGCGAGCGCGAGGTCGCGTCCGACCATCACGCTCTCGGCCACCGACGGGTAACCGGCGAACCCGAGTGCAGCCGAGACCTCGCCCTCGTGCATCTGGCCGCCGCGGGAGAGCGTCGGCTCCTCGCAGTGGACGGCGATCCGCCGTCCGGTGATCCCGTGGTACTGAAGAGCGCGCCGCATCAGCCCCGGCGCGACGACGGGCCGGCCGTCGTCCGAGAACCCGGCCGCGCCGGCGTCGGCGAGCTCGGCCATCTCGGTGAGCTCCTCGCCCAGCTGGCCCTTCGTGATCGCGGCGAGGAACCCGACGGGAACCTCGGCCTCCTCTCGGGCCGTCTCGATCAACGAGCCGAGCACTGCGGCCGAGTCGACGACCGGCTCGGTGTTCGGCATCGCAAGGATCGCGCAGTAGCCGCCCGCGGCGGCGGCAGCCGTCCCGCTCGCGATCGTCTCCTCGTCCTCGCGGCCGGGAGTGCGCAGGTGGACGTGAGGGTCGACGAATGCGGGCGCGAGCACGAGACCGCGCCCCTCGACGACACGATGGCCGTTCGCGTCCACGTTCAGCCCGATCTGGGAGATCACGCCCCCGTCCACGCGGACGTCCAGCAGCTCGTCGATTCCCAGCGCCGGGTCGATCACCCGGGCGCTGCGGACGACGAGGTCGTCCTGGCCGCTCTTGCCGAACAGCATCACGCCACCTCCTCGGCGACCTGGGCGACGACCTCGACGGGGCCGCGCGTGAGCAGGTCGTAGAGCACCGCCATCCGGACGACGAGCCCGGCGCGCACCTGGGTCTCGATCAGCGCGTCGACCGAGTCGGCGACGCGCGGGTCGATCTCGACGCCGCGGTTCATCGGACCGGGATGCATCACCTTCTGGCCTGGGCGCAGCCGCTCCGGGGTGACGCCCCAGCGCGCGGTGTACTCGCGCAGGCTCGGCACGTAGTTCGCGCCCGCCTCCATGCGTTCGCGCTGCATGCGCAGGACGTAGACGACGTCGGCGTGCGCGATGGAGCCGATGTCGGTCGAGACCGAGCAGCCCATCGCCTCGATCCCGCGCGGGATCAGAGCCGGTGGGCCGACGAGCATCACGTGCGCGCCCATCAGCGTCAGCGCCTGGATGTTCGAGCGGGCGACGCGGGAGTGCAGCACGTCGCCGACGATCGCGACGTGCAGCCCTTCGACCGGGCCGACGTGCCGCTCGATCGTGTACAGGTCGAGCAGCGCCTGTGTCGGGTGCTGGTGCTTGCCGTCGCCGGCGTTGACCACGTGCGCGCCCGTGACCCGGGCGACGAGGTTCGGGGCGCCGATCTGCGGGTGACGGATGACGATCACGTCCGGGTCGTAGGCGGCGAGCGTCAGCGCCGTGTCCTTCAGCGACTCGCCCTTGTCCACCGACGACCCGGCCGACTTGACCGACATCACGTCGGCGGAGAGGCGCTTCGCCGCGAGCTCGAAGCTCGACGAGGTGCGCGTCGAGGACTCGAAGAAGAGGTTGACGACCGTGCGCCCGCGGAGCGTCGGCAGCTTCTTCACCTCGCGGTCGAGGGACTGCTCGAAGCTCCGGGCGGTCGCGAGCAGCCGCTGAACGTCCTCCCGGGCCAGGTCGGCGATCGAGATCAGATGGCGCCGCGGTGGCGACGGAGCCGGGGGGAGAAGCTCGTCACCGACAAGTTGCACTGTCATTGGCCCTCCTCGGGGATGAGCAGGACGCGGTCGACCTCGTCGACCTCGACCAGCTGGACCTGGATGCGCTCGCCCCGCGAGGTCGGCAGGTTCTTGCCGACGTAGTCGGGGCGGATCGGCAGCTCGCGGTGGCCGCGGTCGGCGACGACGGCGAGCTGGACTCGGTCGGGGCGGCCGTAATCGAAGAGCGCCTCGATCGCGGCGCGGATCGTGCGGCCGGTGTAGAGGACGTCGTCGACGAGGATGCAGGTGCGTCCCTCGAGCGGGAAGTCGAGCTTCGTCGCGCGCACGAGGGGCTGCGGGTGGATCGGCGCCTCGCCGCCGCGCACCCGGACGTCGTCGCGGTAGAAGGTGATGTCGACGGTGCCGAGCGTCGACCTCGACGCCGCTGAACTCCTCGATCAGCCGGCGCAACCGGTGTGCGAGGGAGACGCCGCGCGTGTGGATGCCGACGAGCGCCACGCGGTCGAGATCGGCGTTCGCCTCGATGATCTCGTGGGCGATCCGGTGAAGGGTGCGCTGCAGCGCCTCTGCGTCTAGGAGAACCCGCTCGCCGGCGGGCGCGTGTGCAGCAGTCAATCTCACTCCTTTCCCGCCTCTCGGAACGGGGTTAAAGGAACGGTGTCGGCGGCAGCGTAGCGACCGGGCAGGACGCCGGGTAGGGTCGGCTCCGCGTGGACGCCGACGACCTCCGCCTCCGCAACCTGACGTACGAGCTCTTCGTCGAGCTCGGCCGAGCGCCGACAGCCGAGGAGACCGGGGCTCGCCGCCGGAGTGGACGTGGGCAAGGGCTGGCAGCGGCTGCACGACGCGCACGCCCTCGTCCTCGACGGCGCCGGCGAGATCCGGATGGCGAACCCGTTCTCGGCGGTGCCGACTCCCTACCGCGTCCAGGCGCGTGGCCGTTGGTGGTACGGCAACTGCGCCTGGGACGCCTTCGGGATCTCCGCCGCGCTCGGCGCCGACGGCCGCATCGAGACGAGCTGCGCGGACTGCGGCGAGGAACTCGCCTTCGACGTACGCGACGGACGGCCGGACGACGAGAGTCTCGTCTTCCACTGCCTCGTACCCGCCGCCCAGTGGTGGGACGACATCGTCTACACCTGAAGCGGGATGAACCTCTTCCGGTCGGAAGAGCACGTCGAACGGTGGCTGAACGGGCGGGAGCCTGGCGCAACGATCCCGGTGACGAAGCTCGCCGAGCTCGCCCGAGGCCTGGTGGAGCGACCGCCTCGCGCCGGACTGGCGGCCGCACACGCGCGACCAGAACCAGGCGATCCTCGACGGGCTCGGCCTCACCGGTCCGTTCTGGCAGCTGCCCCAGTAAAGAGGGCTCAGCGGAGCGGCTCGACGGGCAGGCCGGCCGCCTGCCACGCCTCGACGCCCCCGATCACGTCGCCGGGCTCGCGGAAGCCCAGGCGGGCGAGCTCCGCGGCCGCGAGGCTCGACGAGTAGCCGTGCCGGCAGACGAGGATCACGCGCGTCTCGCGCGGGAGGGCCTCGAGTCGCCACAGGACGACCGAAAGCGGATGCAGAAGGGCGCCCGGGATCAGCACGCCCTGCTCACGCTGCTCGTCGGCCGAGCGCGTGTCGACCAGGAGGGCGCCGTGCTCCACGGCGGCCTGCGCCTCCCGCGGGGTCACCCGCACGATCGAGCCACGGGCTTCCTCGAGCAGGGACTCGAGGCTGCGCGTCATTTCGAGCGGATGTAGCCCCACCTGGCGAGGTCGCGGAAGAGCACGGCGACCAACGCCGACCCGGCCGGCGTGCCCAGGTACTGCTTGCCCTTGTAGAGCAGGCCGTGGTCGAGCGCGTAATCGAGCGCGCGCTTCGCCTCCGCGGGCCGCCCGAGCAGGTACTGGTCGGCGACGTAGACCGCGACGTACGTGCGCAGGTCGACGTCGTTCGAGGGACGCTTCATCGTCAGGAACTCCTTGCCGACCATCGCCGCGCTGCGCCGGATCAGCGCCGGGAAGCGCCGCGTCACGTCGACGAGCCGCCCCTGCCGGTACTGCGAGATCAGCGGCGGCGCCGACGAGAAGACGTACGCGCCGTACGCGTAGACGAACCGCTCGTCGAACGCCTCGATCTCCGGCAGCCCGTCGTGGTCGAGGTCGGCGAGCTTGTAGCCGTAGTTGCCGAAGTCGAGCAGTGTCCGCCGGTAGGCCCTGGTCTCCGGGTCGTACCGCAGGGCGAGCACGGTCGTGCAGCAGTGCGCCCCCTGGGTGTACAGCTCGAGCAGCACCTCCGGCTCGCCGCCGTCGAGGTCGCGGACGACGACCCTGACCGGGCGGAACGTGTCGCAATCGCGGCAGAGCCTGGCAAGCGGGGAGTCGAGCATCGTCCGTCCCGAGCGCGTGATCTTCAGGCTGGCGTGCTCGTAGAAGAAGTTCCGCTCGGTGAAGGTCACGCTGGCCTGCACCGCGCCGCTGGCGAGCGGACATCGTCTCGGGCACCGCGCGCGAGATGTCGAGCGTCAGGCAATGCAGCGTCGCGGGCGCGCCGCTGTTGTCGATCCGCAACGTCCAGCGGCCCTTTGCCTCCTGGCCGTAGAGCGTCTTCAGGTTGCCTTCCGCCCTGTACGGGTTGTCCTGGAACGGTGATTTTCCGGACGCGATCGGGTTGTCCGGCCAGTCGGACTCGAGCACGGTGACCGTGCCGCCGCAGCCCTTCTCGTCGGCGCCGAAGTCCGCGGCGCTGCCGCGGTGGGTGACCAGCGGGACGACCGTCCCCTTCGGGCTGACGAGCGAGATCGCGAGCGCGGAGGTGTCCGGCACGCTGATCCGGAACGAGACGCGGACGAACGAAACCGGTCCGGCGTCCTTGACGTTCAGCGACTCGTCGAGGTGCGCACCGATCCGAACGTTCGACGTTTCCGGTCGAGTACTCCCCGGTCGCAGCCTGAGCCGCGGCCGCCCCCAGCGCGAGCACCGCCAGGGCGAGGAACCCGACTCTCTTCACGGACCGGAGTCGGAGACGATCTCGTCCGGGCCGGTCATCGACTCGATCGCGTGTTGCGCGGCCTCGAGGTGCGACTCCGGGACGAGAACCTTCTGCGGGGCGTCCTCCGTCTCGCGGGGATGGTGCTCGACCGCCGTCTCGAGCTCCGAGCTGATCCCGGCAGCCTCGAGGATCGACTGGATCTCCTCCGCCTCGGTCACGTCCTCGGCGAGGGCCACCTGCACCATCCTCGTCATCGCAGGGAGGGTATCGGCTCGGCCGGGAGCGCGCCCCCTTTGTGCAGCTGGGGCGCGCCGCGCTCCTGGAAGGGGATCTCGATGACGTCGAAGTCCCGCGGGACGACCGTCTCGGGAAAGACCGCGCGCGCCTCGCGCGCCGCCTCCGGGCCGAAGTAGCGGTTGGAGAGGTGCGTGAGGGCGAGCATCGTCACCCCCGCGTCGCGCGCGAGCCCGGCCGCCTCCTGCGCGGTCGAGTGCGCGGTCTCGTGCGCGCGCTCGCGCTCGTCCTCGAGGAACGTCGCCTCGTGGACGAGCAGGTCTGCGCCCCGGGCCGCCTCGAGCGACGCTCGGTGCCGGCGCCGTGTCACCGGCAATCACGACGGTGCGGCTCGGCCGGGCTTGCCCGAGCACCTGGTCGGGCGTGACGACGCGTCCCTCCGCGAGCGTGACGGGCTCGCCGCGCTGGAGCGCACCGCGCTCGGGACCGTTCGGGACGCCGAGTGCATCGGCCGTCTCGACGTCGAAGCGGCCCGGCCGGTCATCCTCGATCAGCGCGTAGCCGACCGATGAGACGCCGTGCGCGACCGGGAACGTGACGAGGCGGTAGTCCCCGCGCGCGATCGAGTCGCCCGGGCTCAGCTCGACCAGCTCGTACGGGTAGGTGAGCTTCCCGAAGATCCGCCGCAGCGAGTTGAACAGCTCGGACAGCCCGGGCGGCCCGTAGATCGTGATCGGCACCTCGCGGCCGCGGAGCGCGAACGTCTTCAGCATCCCCGGCAGGCCGAGGTAGTGGTCCGCGTGGTAGTGGGTGAGAAAGACCTCGCGCAGATCGACGAGGCCGACGTTCGAGCGGAGCATCTGGCGCTGGGTGCCCTCGGCGCAGTCGAAGAGCAGGCGCTCTCCCCCGCGCCGGATCATCAGCGCGGTCGGCGCACGGTCGGCCGTGGGCATCGAGCCCGACGTGCCGAAGAAGACGACGTCCATGTCCATGCCGGTTCTCCGGCAAGTCTAGGGGCGCTACGGCAGAACTAACCGCTCGCCGGGACGCACGAGCGTGCCGATGTGGTTGCGGTCCTGGAGGCGCCAGACCGCCTCGCGCGTGTCCCCTCCGTAGTGCGACGCGGCGATCGACCAGACCGTGTCACCGAAGCGAACGACATAGGTCTGCTCGTGCCCGGCGCTGATCGAGCTGCGCGCGCTGTACGCGACGGCAAGTGCGAGAAGCCCGACGACGACTGCGACTCGTGCGAACATGTGTTCGTATAGTAGACGAACACATGTTCGGTGTCAAGGGATGTGTCCCAGCACCGCGTCGACGAGCCTCTCGGCGCCGAATCGCACCGGATCGTCTGCGACGAGCCCGGTCTCCGCCTCCGCGTCGGCGATTGCCTGCCGCGCGGCCTCCTCGTCGAGCGTGCGCGTGTTCAGCGCGATCGCGACGACCTTCGCCTTCCGCGCCGGGAGCGAGATCGCCTCGTGCAGCGCGACCAGCTCCGGAAGCGGCAGCAGCGGGTGGCCCGGAAACCCCTCGATCTCGGTCGACCCGGCCTGGTGGCACAACACGAACAGGTGCGGCGCGGCCCCGTGGATCAGCCCCATGGTCACTCCCGAGTACGCGGGATGCGAGAGCGACCCCTGGCCCTCGACCCAGAGCAGCTCTCCCCCGCGCGCGCGCCCCTCGACGACGAGCCGTTCGGTCGCGCCGGCGATGAAGTCGGCGACGACCGCGTCGACCGCGATCCCCCAGCCCGGCGATCGCGATCCCGGTCTGCCCGGTGGGAACGAAGACCGATCTGATCCCGCGCCGCTGCGCCTCGCGGTCGAGCTCGAGCGCCATGGTCATCTTCCCGATCGCGCAGTCGGAGCCGACCGTGAGCACGATCGTCGCCGGCACCTCCAGGTTCTCGCCGGTCGGGACGTTCAGTCCGGCGGGCGGCTTGCGCAGGTCGCGCAGCTCGACCCCGTGCTCCGCCGCGAGCGCGACCAGCTCCGGGTCGTTCGTCAGGAACTCGTGCAGCCCGTTCTCGAGGTCGAGGCCCGGCCTCGACGCACTCGCGCAGGAGCTCCTTCCACGCCGGCGGGAACCGGCCCCCGGCCGTGGCGACGCCGACGATCGCCGTCGTCGGCTCGTACGCGAGCGCCTCCTCGACGGTGCCGACGATCGGCAGCCCTTCGTAGCTCTCCCCGGCGCGCTCCGAGTCGAGCACGACGACGACCGGGTCGGCGCCGTAGCGCACCACGCCCCGCATCGTCTTGCCGTAGTGCGGATCGCCGCTCTTGCCCTCAGCGAGTACTAGATACCGCTTGCCGGACGCCAAGCCCTGGCTCCTCCGAGGGGATCTGGATGCCGTCGACGAGCTCGACGCCGGGCCACGGATCGTGCGCGATCAGCAGGTTGCCGTCGAGGTCGACGAAGTCGCACAGGCTCGCGATCGCGGCGCCGGCGGCGATCCCGAGGCCGCTCTCGACCATGCAGCCGAGCATCACGCTGAGGCCGAACGCCCGGGCGGCGTGCGCCATCTTCACCGCCTCGCGGATCCCGCCCGACTTCGCGAGCTTGATGTTGATCCCGTGCGCGACCCGCGCGCACGCAGCGACGTCGCCGAGGGTGTGGCAGTCCTCGTCCACGTAGATCGGGATCGGCGAGGCGCCGACCAGCTTCACCCCGTCCTCGTCGCCGCGGCGCAACGGCTGCTCGCAGTACTCGACGCCGAGGTCGTGCAGCTGCGGCAGCGCGTCGAGCGCCTCGTCGAGCGTCCAGTACTCGTTGACGTCGACCTGGAGCGGCACGTCGCTGACCGCCTCGACCGCGCGCACGCGCTCGACGTCGAGCCCGTCGCGGCCGCCGATCTTCAGCTTCAGCCGCTTGAACCGCCCGCTCGCGACCGCGCGCTCGGCCTTCCGCGCCATCTCGTCGGGATCCGCGAGCCCGATCGTCCACGAGGTGGGCGGACCGGAGCGCTCGAGCCCGAGCAGCCGCCAGACCGGTTCGCCGACCAGCTTCCCGCAGAGATCGTGAAGCGCGGCGTCGATCGCCGACCGCGCCGCGAACTGCTCGGCCGGCAGCCGCTGCATCACCTCCTCGAGCGCGAACGGGTCGTCGCCGAGCTCCTCCCCGACCGCCTCGATGTACGCGAGCGCCGACGCGGCCGACTCGTCGTAGGTGTCGATGGGCGCCGCCTCGCCGAACCCGGACATGCCCTCGTGCCGGAGCTCGACCTCGACCACGTCCGCAGTGTCCTGCGACCCGCGCGCGATCGTGAACGTCTCGGCGAGCTCCAGGGAGGCGATCCGGGCGCTCAGCTGCACGCGGGTACACTACGCCGCACGCGCCTGTAGCTCAGGGGATAGAGCGCGCGCCTCCGGAGCGCGAGGTCGCAGGTTCGATTCCTGCCAGGCGCATCGCCTCGACCAGCTTCTCGATGTCCCCCTCGTCGTTGTAGCCCTGCACCGAGATCCGGAGCAGTGGCCGCCCCCCGTGCTCGAAGCACGGCACCTCGATGCGGTGCTCGTCGAAGAGCCGGCGCTGCACCACGTCCGGGTCGCAGGGCGGGAGCTCGACCGCGACCATCTGGCCGAACTCGGTCGCCGCCGCCGGAAGACCGGACTCCCCGACGAACCGCTCCACGAGCGCGTGGCACCGCGCCCGCACCTCGTCCCAGCCCCACTCCCGCTGGAAGTCGATGGCGGCCGGCACCGAGAGGAACGCGGCCGGGTCGCGCGTCCCCTGCCACTCATGGCGTTTCGCAAACTCCGTTTCCGGCCAGCCCCAGCTGACCACGAGTGGGTCGAGCAGCTCCTGCAGCTCCGGCCGGGCCCAGAGGAACCCTGCGCCTTTGGGCGCGCACAACCACTTGTGACAGTTGCCTGCGTAGGCATCAGCGCCGATCGCCGCCAGGTCGACCGGGACATGACCCGGCGCGTGCGCGCCGTCCACCACCGCCAGCAGCCCGAGCTCGCGCGCCTGCGCGCACAACTCGGCGACCGGCAGGATCGCGCCCGTCGGCGAGGTGATGTGACTGACCGAGAGCACGCGCGTCGCCTCCGTGACGTGGCCCAACAGCGACTCGAACGGCGCCCGCACGATCCGCGCACCGGTCGCGTCCCAGGTGAAGTCGACGGCGCCGTACTCGAGGTCGGTCGTCAGCACCTCGTCCTCCGGCCCGAGCCGGAGCGAGCGCGCGACGACGTTCATCCCGGTGGTCGCGTTCGGGACGAACACGAGGTCGTCCCCGCGCGCCCCGAGGTAGTCGCCCAGCGCCCCGCGCGCCTCGGCGATCAGTCCGTCGCAGCGGCGCGCCAGAAACTCGACCGGCTCGCGCTCCAGCTCGCGCTGCCACCGCTGGTATTCGTCGAGCACCGGCCGCGGGCATGCGCCGAACGAGCCGTGGTTGAGGAAGACGATGTCCGGATCGAGCAGGAACTGGTCTCTCAGGCGCACAGGCGTACTGTCGCAGCGTCCAGGGTAGAATCGGGTTGCCATGTTCGCGACCGACGAGCCCCTCAGTACCGATGCCCAGCCTGCCCCGCATCAAGCGGACGCGCACGCGCGCGGGCGTCGAGGTCGTCGCACCGGCCGAGCCGCGGCTCGCTGAGCTCACTGCCGGCAGCCTCACCTGGGTCCACCTGACGTCGCCGGACGCGGTCGAGGCCAGTGAGCTCGCCGAGCGGTTCGGCTGGCACGCGCTCGACCTCGAGGACGTCCTCTCGAAGCGCCAGCGGCCGAAGGTCGACGAGTACCCCGAGTACCTGTTCCTCGTCCTCCACTTCCCCGCATACGACAAGGTGATCCAGCGGCTCAACGCCGCCGAGCTCGACGTCTTCCTCGGGCCCGACTTCCTGATCACCCTCCCGAACGTGGAACTGCACCCGGTGACGCGGCTGTTCCGCCGCTGCGAGGACGACGAAGACCTGCGCCAGACGCTGTTCTCGAAGGGCTCGGGCTACCTGCTCTACCACGTGCTCGACGACCTCTTCGACTACTGCTTCCCGATCCTCGACAAGATCGGCCACAAGCTCGACTCGATCGAGGACGACATGTTCGAGGGCCATGCCGAGGACGTCGTCCGCGACATCTCGAACGTGAAGCAGGAGATCATCTCCTACCGCAAGATCATCAAGCCCGAGCGCTCCACGCTCAGGGTGCTCGAGGGACGAACGCAGCGCTTCCTCCCGCAGGACCTCGAGGTGTACTACGACGACGTCGTCGACGCCGCCGAGCGCATCTGGGACCTGCTCGACAACTACAAGGAGGTGGTCGAGGCGCTCGAACAGACGAACGAGTCCGTGATCTCGCACCGCCAGAACGACGTACTGCGCGTCCTGACGATCTTCAGCGTGATCATCCTTCCGCTCACGTTCATCACCGGCATCTTCGGGATGAACGTGAACTTCCCGGGCTTCGGCACACACGAGGCCTTCTGGGTGATCGTCGGCGTCATGATCGCGACCCTCCTCGGAATGGTCGGGTTTTTCCGCTACAAGCGCTGGATCTAGCATCCATGCGGGTTTGCGGCCCCGATGTGGCCGGTGAGACCACACCGGGACCACACCAGGGTGACGAAGAAGGCCCCCGTAAAGGCCCGTTGTGTTCGCTAACCCCGGTGTCTGTTCACTGACAACAAAGTTGGGCTGTCGCAGTTCCCGCAAA
This sequence comes from uncultured Actinomycetes bacterium, assembly GCA_963779025.1. Taxonomy (GTDB): domain Bacteria; phylum Actinomycetota; class Thermoleophilia; order Gaiellales; family Gaiellaceae; genus DATBLE01. The sequence goes on along the minus strand of CAVZWR010000003.1, from coordinate 64,256 downwards.
GCGCGACACGTTGCTTGCAGCGTTTGACACATAGACGCACGGCCCACTAGAGTCGAGGCTCTCTCGTCACGAGGATGGTGAGATGAAGTTCGGCGTCTTTGCCGGGCCGATTTATCCCGGCGAGATGGATCCAGCCGAGGCGTTTGAACTCGCGCTGGCGATAGCCCGTACTGCACACGAGAGCGGCTTCGACGGGATCTTCGCTGCCCATCACTACTCGACGGGCCCGTCACACACGATGTTTCACCCATTGCTCCTGCTCTCGCGGCTGTCAGCGGAGTGCCCTGAGGCCTATCTGGGCACCTCCGTCTACCTGCTTCCGTACACCCATCCCGTGATCGCAGCGGAGGCGACAGCGTTTCTCGACGTGATGTGCGGCGGCAAGCTCCTCTTCGGCGTCGGCCGTGGCTACCGCGCGGTCGAACTGGAAAGCCTTCGCATCCCGCGCGTCTAGCGCGGCGAGCGCCTGGTAGAGGCGGTGCAGGCCGTCCGGACGCTCTGGGCGGAGGATCCCGCGTCATTCGACGGGCGCTTCTACCAATTTACGGACGTCTCGATCCGCCCGAAGCCGATTCAGCGGCCGGGCCCGCCAGTGTGTATCGGAGCGGACACGCTCGGTTGCCAGGCAGGCGTGTGGCGGTTGCCTTCGTGGTCGTGGTCGCGATCGCCGCCGCCGGAATCGCCTACGCGTCGATCCCGGACGCGAACGGAGTGATCCACGGCTGTTACAACTCGGACAACGGTGCGCTGCGGGTCTTCGGGAAATCGAAAGATTTCCAGCAGTGCAATGCAGGTGAGAAGCCGCTGGACTGGAGCCAGACCGGCCCGACCGGCCCGACCGGCCACCTTCCTACGGGCTAACGTAACGACCTGCCTCACCGGCCCCACGGGGCGACGGGCACCCTCAGCAGCGCATACCTGGACGCCTACTCCTCAGGGATTCAGGCGGTTTTCCCGGGAGACCCCGTTTCCTTTGACACGGTTGTCACCGCGGCGGACATCATCGTCTGCGTACTGGGCACGCTTTCACGATGGTCGCAAGCGGCGTCTACCAGGTGACTGTCGACCTGCAAGGCAACTCGTTCATCACTGCTCAACTTAGCGTGAACTGCGTTGCGGACATTCGAGGAGGAGGGACTGGATGAACGCGTCTCGAACGTGTGTTCGCGCTCGCGACCCACGGCGGGGGAAACCTGGGGAGCACGCCGAATTGACGCCTCGAACAAAGCCGAAGAACGTAAGGGGGGATCATATGAAGTACACGCGGAGGATCATCGGACCCGCGGCTCTCGTCGTCCTCGGGTCGGTTGTCGCATTGCTCGTCGCATCAGGCGCGGCGGGGCTCTCCAAGTCGCCTCCGGAGCTCAAGAAGGCGCCTGTCATCGCCAGCCAGACCCTGGTGCAGGTAGGAAGCACGCTCTCCGGCGACCCGGGCCAGTGGAAGTCGACGAAAGATATCTCGTACACCTACCAGTGGCTGCGATGCAACGAAAACGGCGGGGAATGCAAGGAGATCTCGGGCGCGACCAAGACGACGTATACGGTCGTGCAGGCGGATGTCGGACACACGATCAGGTTCCAGGTCACGGCGAAGAACAAGGACGGCAAGACAACCGCGAACTCGAATCCGACCGCGATCGTCCAGCAGGGCGGTGGCGGCGGCGGCGGCGGCAGCGTTGTCGACGTGAAGGACGTCGGCCCCGCCGGCGAGCGCCTCGTCGTCGACAAGGTCACGTTCAACCCGAACCCCGTGACGTCGAGGAACGTGCCGATCCACGTCAACATCACGGTCAAGGACACGAAGGGAAAGCTGGTCAAGGGAGCGCTGGTCTTCTTGCGCTCGACGCCGGTCGTTGCCTCGATCCCGACCGACGCGCCGACGGGCTCGGACGGGACAGTCTCTTACACGATCCAGCCCGAGGGGGACTTCCCGATCAAGAACAGCTACAGCGTTCAGTTCTTCGTCAAGGCGTATCGCTCCGGAGACCCGACCCTGGCCGGTATCGCCGGCACCAGGCTCGTCCAGGTCAAGACGCACAAGCCGTAGCGCACTTGCCGGGCCCGGCCGCGCGACCGGCCGGGCCCGGCGCCCTCGCGGGAATGTGCAGGGCTCAGAGGGACCCGCGCTGTGCCTGGCTTTCTCAGATGGGCCGGAAAGGCGAGATTCCCTGCAAATAGCAGAGTCATGACTCGGGCCGTGGCACAGCCGGTGTCCACCGATGCGCGGCTACGCATGGCGATCACATGCACGATTGCTAATGGAGGTAGCTCTATGGGAGTATCGCGCCCTCGTCGATGCGCCTTCGTTACCTCCATCGATCTGTACAACGAAAGCTGCCAATCGATCATGAGCTCCGTCGGCCAGTTCAAGGTCGATCAGAACGGCAGCGGTGGTGACCAGACGCCCTTCCAGGTGTCCGGCATCCCCAAGCTCTTCGTCGCAGCCCACAACGTCGACACCGGCCACACAGCGGGGTCGACGCTCCTGACGCTTCCCTGAGCGCCATCGCAGGTCGCAAACGCCCGGTGCACACCGCGACGAGCGGGTGCGCCGGGCTTCTTCTTGTTCCTAATGACCGGGCGACCCGACGGAAGGCGCCCGGCAGAGGGGTAGCCTGGCGAGGTGACGAGGCTGCTCCTTCCCCTGGCGGTCACCACGCTCGCAGTCGCCGCCACCGTCCCGCGCCCGAACGTCGACCGCTTCGACGAGCACGCCGCCTGGGCGCGGCTCGTCGCCCAGGTGAAGCTCGGCCCCCGGCCGGCCGGGTCGCCCGCCTCGCGCAAGCTCGCCGCCCGGCTGAAGGCGGCGCTGCCGCGCGGCTCGTACCAGCTCGTCCCGGGCGGGCTCCGCAACGTCGTCGGCTTCGTCCGCGGCCGCGACCCGAGCCGGTACGTCGTCGTCGCGGCCCACTACGACACGAAGGACCTCCCCGGCTTCGTCGGCGCGAACGACGGCGCCGGAGGCACGGCGGTGCTCGTCCAGCTCGCACGGACGATCAAGCCGCGCACGATCGGGCCTTCCGTCGTTTTCCTCGCGCTCGACGGCGAGGAGACGCCGGCCGGCGTTCCCGACCAGGAGTTCCTCCAGAAGGGCATCCGCGGCGCGAAGGTCGCGGCGCCGGTCTACAAGAAGGCGAAGGCGATGATCCTGCTCGACTTCGTCGCGAACAAGAACCTGGTCATCGCCGCGCGAGGGGTTCTCGGACAAGGCGCTCTGGGAGCGCCTGCGCCGGGCGGCCGCCCGCGTCGGCGTCGGTTCCGTCTTCCCGGACGAGACGAGCGGCCCGATCGAGGACGACCACTACCCGTTCAGCGAGGCAGGCGTGCCCTCGATCGACCTGATCGACTTCGACTTCCCCTGCTGGCACAGGACGTGCGACGACCTCTCGGCCGTCTCGATGCGGAGCATCGACGCGGTCGGCGAGACGATGGTCGAGCTACTGCGCTCGTTCTGAGGCGTCACGGGCGGATGACGAACGTGAAGGCACGTGCGTCGCGGTCGCCGCTGATCGTCACGGTCAGCACCCCGGCAAGCCGCTTCCCGGCCGATCCGGGCGGCGCGATGCCCTGACACGTCGCCACGTGCGCCGCGTAGTGGGCCAGCGCCGGTACGGCGCGGCCCGACACCTTGATCACGCAAGTGACCTTTACTGCCCGGGCCGTCGTGAAGACGCGACTCGAGATCGTGAAGATGCGGCCGGCGTGGATGCCGCCGACGGTATTGATCGTCACCGCTCCGAGTCCGACCGTCGCCGGCACCTTCGGCACCGGTTTCGGAGCCGGCGTCGGAGTCGGAGCCGGCGTCGGAGTCGGGGTCGGTGCAGGAGCGAAGCCCGCGAGCCTGTAGGTCCAGACACCGGAGTCGGGCGCGTTGTCGCGCGCGAGGACGACGCTCCCCCCGCGCTGCTCGCCGACCAGATAAAAGTCGAACGCCGTTGTGCCGCCGAGATCGGGCCGGTTCATCGCGACCTCGAAGGTCTACAGGGCGTTCTGGTCGACGGTCACCGTTATCGGCGATGGAGGATCGACCCAGTCCGAGCCGTTCCAGCGCAGGTACTCGAAGGTGTAGTCGCTGCCACGTATGCGCAGCAGGTAGTCCGAGCCGGCATTGCCGGTAGCGGCGTTCCGGTCGGAGTTGAAGTAGACCAGATGTACGAGTCCTCGTTCAGGTACGCCGCGTTGGCCCACGAGATCACGGGGGGATCTTCCCGCCGGCGTCGTTGTCGACGACGACGCTCGTCAGGTCGGGCGCGTTGCCCGCGTCCCCGGCCGGGTCTGCGAACAGTTCCCCGGGGTCCCGTCAAGGTCTGCTAGAAGCACCCCCGTGACCAAGCCGCTGTGGGCGCCGTGGCGCCTCGAGTACATCCAGCAGGCCGACGAGCAGGAGGGCTGCGTCTTCTGCCGCGCGCTCGAGGGCGAGGACGAGGAGACGCTCGTCGTGCACCGCGGCAACCGCGCCTTCGTGCTCCTGAACAAGTTCCCGTACTCGTCCGGCCACGTGATGGTCGCGCCGAACCGGCACGTCGGCGAGTTCGGCGAGTTGGCCGACGAGGAGGCGCTGGAGATCCACCGGCTCGCCGAGCGGGCGATCGCCGCTCTCGCGGAGACCTACGCGCCGCAGGGCTACAACCTCGGCTGGAACCTCGGACGGATCGCCGGCGCGGGAGTGCTCGACCACGTTCACCTGCACGTCGTCCCGCGCTGGGCCGGCGACACGAACTTCATGCCGGTGCTCGCCGACGTGAAGGTGATGCCGGAGCACCTCGCGGCGACACGCGAGAAGCTCGCGGCCGCCTGGCCTATTTGAGCGGCTCTGAAAGGCCGGAAAGGTCGCCCTTCATGTCCGCGGCGAAGACCGGGACGCCGGCGTCGGAGAGCTGCTCGGCGATCCCCTGGAGCCCCTTGGTCTTGCCCGTGCCCGTCGCCCCCGCGATCAGGCCGTGGCGGTTCATCATCCGGAGCGGGATCTGAACGAGCGCCTCGGGGAAGACCTTCCCGTCGAGGACCCCGCGGCCGAGCTCGAGCGCGTCGCCGTGCGTCGCGTAGGCGGCCGCGATCGTCGAGCCAAAATCGCCTGTGGGCGCCTTCGTCTTCGGCACCGGGCGAGTCTATGCCTCGAGCGCCGAATCGAGGATCTCGGCGCTCTCCGTCTCGGGCGGTGTGCCGTACGCGTAGACGACGAGATCGACGTCGCCGTCGTTGACCGCCTGGAGCGGCGTGCCGGGCTCGACGTGCACGAGCTCGCCCACCTGCACGGTCACCGGCTCCGGCGGGTTGCCGAGATACATCGTCAGCGTGCCGGCGAGGACGACGAATGTCTCCTCCTGGATCGAGTGGCGGTGGCGCCGGCCCTTCGCCCCTGGCTCGTACCGCCAGACGTTCGCTCGCGTGTGCGCGAAGCCGGCGGCCTCGCTCAGCTCGACAACGTGGCGCGCCGGCTCGCGCTGCTCGTGAGGCCGGGTGATCCACTCGAGCTCGTTCGGCCGCACGACCCGGTAGCCCACTAGAGACCCTGCAACGCCTCGAACGCCTCGCCGACCCGCCGGATGTGACCGGCGATATCGAGGCCGCCGCGCATCGTCGCGAGCGAGAAGTGCGTGGCGCCGAGCTGCTTGCGCTCTTCGGCCTCGGCGCGCCAGTCGTCCGGCACGCCGCTCGAGACGTCGATCCGCCACTCGATCCCGATCCGCTCCGGGTCGCGGCCGGCCTCCTCGACCCAGCCGCGGAAGAGATCGAACGTCTTCGGCCAGTCGCCGTCGATGGGCCGCTGCGGGAAGAACCCGTCCGCCAGTCGAGCCGTGCGCTTGAGCGCCGGCTCGGCGGAGCCGCCGATCCAGATCGGGATCGGCCGCTGGACGGGGAGCGGGTTGATTCCGGCACGCGGGATGCGGTGCCAGCGGCCGTCGAAGTCGACGACCGGCTCGGTCCAGAGCCGGCGCATGACCTCGATCTGCTCCTCCGACCGCTTGCCGCGGTCGTGGAAGTTCTCGCCGAGCGCCTCGAACTCGACGAAGTTCCAGCCGAGCCCGACGCCGAGCCGGAAGTTCCCGCCCGTGAGGATGTCGATCTCGGCCGCCTGCTTCGCGACGAGCGCGGTCTGCCGCTGCGGCAGCACGAGCACGCCGGCGACGAGCCCAAACCCGGGCACGATCGCTGCGAGGTAGCCGAAGAGGACGAAGATCTCGTGGAACTGATGCTCGGAGGTGTACGGCCCTGGCCAGTCGGCGCGGCCCGAGACGTCGGCACCGAGCACGTGGTCGTAGGCGAGCAGGTGGTCGTAGCCGAGCTCCTGCGCCGCCTGCGCAAACTCGCGGACGCCACCCGGGTCAGCGCCGATCTCGGTCTGCGGGAAGACGACGCCGAGCTTCACTGCGCCGATCCTACGTAGTCAGCACTCGCAGCCGACGGGCCTGTCAACGCGAGGTGCGGGAGAAGCGGAAGATCCCCAGTTTCTTGTTCGACAGCCAGCGTTGAGCCCAGGACGAGGAGGCCGGAGCCGCCCCGTTGAGCCAGATTGGTCATCTGCGACACTCCGGCGATGCACAAGCCGGGCTACGCGACCCGATGGTCGAATCGTCGGTGAAGCTGTCGATCCCGAAGGACGGCATCGTCTTCGGCGGGCTTGTCTTGCGACTCCCGACGACCGCTGACATCGACCAGCTGCCTCAGGCCTTCGCCGATCCCGATGCGTTTACACGCGCCGATCTCGCCGAATTCATCCCCCACCTGAAAGGGTTCGTCGCGAGCGGACAGATCGCGCCGCTCATCATCGCCGACGTCGAAACGGGCGAGATCCTCGGCGGCGGCACGCTCCACCACCTCGACTCCAAGCGGGCGATCATTGAGATTGGTTACTGGCTATACCCGCATGCCCGGGGACACGGCGTCGCGACCAAGACCGCGCGGGCGTTAGCCGAGCACGCCTTCGACCTCGGCGTCCAGCGTGTCGTCGCCCACGTCAAGGTCGGCAATAGCGCATCCGAACGTGTGCTCGAACGCGCGGGATTTACTCGCGAGGGCATCAGCCGCTCGATGCCGGCGGCGAACGGCAGCCGGGTCGACAAGGCGGTGTGGTCGTTGCTGCCGGGCGAGTAGCACGTCGCGTCCGACATGGAGTGTCCCACCGGCTCGCGCAGCCGAGGGTCGGCCGGTCCGACCAGAGTGCCCAGTGCGGCAACACGGTCAGGGGACATTCCTGAACACTCGCGCAGGTCGTATTGGTCTGCCTCGATTGCGTCAGGCCCGAGCCGCGATCCGCTCGACTTCATTGAGGTATTCAAGGCTCGCAGCCTCCGCCTCGCCGCGGCGGACAAGTCCAGGTTCCCCCTGATGGTCTCGAAGCATGGCCTACGATCGGGACGTGGACGAGCTGGAGCGATCCGAAAACAAGCTGCTCGAATCGCTAAGCCGGGGCGACCTAGACGCTGCTGGGTCGCTTCTCCACGACGACTTCTTGATCACGACGGCAGGCTGGATCGCTGAGCCGGTCGGAAAGAAGGCGTGGCTCGATGCATTGACGGGGCGCATGACACTCGACTCGTTCGATCTGCGCGTGCTCGCGACGCAGCAGTTCGGGGACGTTGCCGTCGCCATCGCCGAGTCTGCGCAGGAGGGGACGCACGATGGTAAACCGTTCTCGTTGACGTTCCGCTACACCGACGTGTGGGTGCGGGACGATTCCGACTGGGCGCTCGCGACCCGACACGCCTCGATTGTTCCGCGCCAGTAAGGGCGCCCTCGTCTCAAGCGACATTCCTGAACACTCGCCCAGCCCAGGCTCGTCCGGGATAGTCGTCTCGCAAGCCGACGCGCTGCACACGAGTTGATGCTGGGGCTCGGTCGAGCGGGCAGCCGCAGGCCGGCGTCAACCAGTAAAGGCTGGGACCACATTTCGACCGTACGCCTCGATCGTCTCGTCCTGGCCGGAGCCCATCAGGCAGATGTTCCACTGGTCGACGCCGGCGGCTTCGAGGATGCGCAGCTTCTCGATGTGGGCCTCGGGTGGGCCGAGGATGCAGAAGCGTCCGCATGCCTCGTCGGTGATCTGCTCGCCGTGGCCGGCGCCCGCGCGGCTGTGTTCCGCGTAGGAGCCGCCGTTCGCCATCCGTGAGACGAAGTCGGTGAGTGCAGGAGGCAGCCCGGCCGGGTCATGCATGGAAAGCACGGGGAAAAGGTGGTTCGAGACCATCGCCGGAAACCAGCGCACCTGTTCGCAGCTGTCGACGAGGTCGTCGCTGACAAGCGCGGGGGCGCAGCACATCACCTTTACCTCGGACGGGTCGCGACCTGCCTCCTCGGCCGACCGGCGCACCTGCCCGACGATCCACTCGACGATGTCCGGATCGGCGACCTGGACGATGACGCCGTCTGCGACACGTCCCGCGATCGCCAGCACTTTCGGACCGTAGCCTGCCACGTAGAGCGGAATCTCGGCCCGGCCTGCCGCCCACTGGAGCTCGATCTCGGTGTCATTCCACTCGACCGACCGGCCGTTCATCAGGTCGCGCATCATCCGGCATGCCGCCTCGAACTCGGCAACGCTCACGGGCTTCTGGCCGATATCGCGCCGCGCCGAATCGCCCCGGCCGATCCCCATCACCATCCGCCCGCCGGAGACGTCCTGAAGGGTCGCGAACGCGCTCGCGGTCACAGTCGGCTCCCGCGTGCCGGGGTTGGTCACATTCAAGCCGAGCGTAATCCGCTCGGTGTCGATCGCCGCGAGCGTCAGCAGCGGGTACGGCTCTTGCCGGAACACGTGTGAGTCGTACGTCCAGCCGAACTCGAACCCGTTCTGCTCGGCGAGCTGCATCAGCTCGACCAGTCGCTGCCACGGCGGGTCAGGAAGGATCGTGACGCCGAAGCTCAGCACCGAGCCGGGAAGCATAGTGGCGGGCGTGCCGACCAGAGCCGGCCGGCCCGCGGAAGGAAGCCCCCGGGGGTGGTGGGCCCCGGCCCTGCCACCAGCTGCGTCTTTGGAGGCTCAGCGTCTTCCGACCCTACGGCGCGTCTAGTCCGCCGAGCGCTCGACGAATTACGCGTCGGAGACCGAAGATCAGCAGCACCACGAGGGCGGCGATCAGGAGGAGCGCTACGGCTAGGAGGCTCCACGCTGTTGCGCCCTGTGTCTCCGTCGGTCGGTCTGCCGCTGTCGCCACAACGATCCCGAAGAGGACCGCCGCGATGAGAACGAGGTCAGCTGCAACGAGGGCGATGAGCTTCCACGTCCTCACCGCGGCCACACTAACGTCGACAATGCCTCGGGTGACATTCCCGAACGCCGGCGCATGCGGGCCGCGCCGGCGGCGGCCACGGTGGGACTCGCAACGAGGGCCCGCAAGAGGCCCTCGGCGTCTATGGAACGGCTTGGCTATGCGAAGCGGGGAACGGGGCTCGAACCCGCGACCCTCAGCTTGGGAAGCCGACCCAGGTCCGCATGGATAAAGGGATTGCGCTCAACCATGCGAAAACCAACCCGCTGGAACCCGCTGGAACCCGCTCCAGCCGGGTGGTCACTGGCCCAAAACTGGCCCGCAGCAGAGGCCCATTTTGTTGCCCGTGCTGTTAACCAGTTGGCACAGAAGGAAACGTTCCCAGAACGAGAGCCAGTTGGAACCTGGAGGGTGCGGTTCGTGCCGCACCCTCCAGGTCTTCTGTCCTAACAGACCGTTGTGACGAGCTTGCCTGTCCCCGGGTGGCCCGGGTTAGGGGCGTAGCCTGGGTCGGGGGCAACGACGACGATGTGAAGGATGTCGCCGGAGATCGTGCTTCCGGATTTCGTCGTGTTACTGGCTACCAGGACGCCCATGAAGGCCGGGAGGCTCGCCGGCGGGGATGAGCTGTTGCCTGGCCTAGTCGTCCAGGTTCCGCCGCAGGCCGGCGGACTGGTCGTGGTGTTAGCGAAGCCCTTGAACGACGGTACGGGCCCGCTTCCACTGAGTGTGTTCAGGCTCGACCAGTTGGATCCCCAGAAGGTGAGGGTCGTCGATGGTCCAGCCGCCGCGACGGTCGAGTCGCCAAGTACGAAGGTCCCGCCTGCCGGGAAGGCGAACACGATTGCCGTGTTGGTCTCGGACGATGGCAGGTAGAACGTGTCGCCCGCGAACTCGGCCTTGACGCTCTGCGGGCCGAGTGGTGCGGTGACGACGGGGATCGTGCAGCTGGCGTTCCCGCTCGCGTCGGTCGGGCCTGTGACGCAGCTGTTGCCGTCTACGCTCAGGGTGAGCGTTCGTCCCGCGATCGGAGTGACGCCGTCCTCGAGCAATTGCCCGTTGAGCGTGGCGGGGAATCCGTTCGCGATCGCGAATGGCCCGGTGTAGTGAGTAGTGGTCTCCTCTCTCGTGACCGTGATCATCACGGTGTCGGAGACGGGCGGGTTGTGACCGTCGTCGACCGAAATGGTCGCCACGTACACGCCAGGAGTGTCCGTGACGGTGCCAGACACTGTCGCTGTCCCGTTGCCGTGGTCCGTCAACGACAGTCCGGCCGGCAAGCCGGCGGCGCTGAACGAGAGCGTGTCGCCCGGGTCCGCGTCGGTCGCGGAAACGTTGAAGCTCAGTGAGTCGTGGAAGTCGACCGTCTGGGGTCCTGGCACGGTCAACACCGGCGGCGTGTTGTTGATCGTCACGGCCGACGTGTAGATGTCGAACCGCGAGTTAGCGCCATCCGGGTTGTCCCCGGTGCTGTTCGAGTTGTCCGACCAGACCGGGTGGAAAGTGTTGCCGAAGGAATCTCCCCAGGTGTAGTCGCCATAATCGACGCCGCTTAGCGCCGTGTCGTCGTTCGACGTCCCGGTGCTGATCTGGAAGTTGGCGCCGAAGGAGGCGCCACCGGTGTCGCTGACGGCGCCCCAGAATTGCGTGAGGTTGTTACCCGGATCGTTGCGGGCGTCGTGCCAGGCCATAGCGACGTTCCCGGTCGTCTGGTCAATCGAGATGATCGGGAGGAACTGGGCTCTGGTGGTCGCGTCATCGTTGACCTTCAGGGCCGAGCTCCACGTCGCCCCGTTGTCGTCGGAGTGGCGGACGTAGACATCGGTGTTGTTGCTCTCGTCGGGCGACTCGTCGGTGTAGGAGAGGTAGAGCCGCCCGTCGTGTGCGCCGCCGCTGCGGTCCCAGGCGAGGTTGGCCTCTGCATCGATCGTCCGCGCATCCTGCGGCGTGATCGAGTCGAACTTGTCGACGTTCGTGCTCGAGACGTGCACCTGCGCGCCGAACCCGCCCGCGCCGAGGCCGTCGGCGTCGGTGTTCACATAGATGTCGGTATCGCTCTGGTAGGTGACCGTGACCTGGCCGCTCGGACCGATCGCGATGTCGCCGAACTGTCCGCCGACGCCGCCCGCGCCCGGAGCTGCCTGCTCGGCTGTGAAGGCACCGACGTTGCCCGCGCCGAGACCTGTCACGGCCGCTCCGCGTGCCTTGATCGTGCCGTCGTTCCACGTCACCCAGACGCTTCCGGCGCCCGCCTTCACCGACGGCTGATCGATCGAACCCGTATCGATCGTCTGCAGGGTCGAGAAGTTGGCGCCCCCGTCGGTGCTCAGGAGGAGCACGACCGCGTTCAGGGCGGCGTTGATGTTGACCAGGAACAGGTTGCCGAACGAGTCCCAGGCCGCGACGTTGTCGCAGCACGAAGCCGGAATCCCCGCGCCTGCCGCCACCCATGTGGCACCGCCGTTGGTGCTACGGCGGGAAGTCGCGCCCGGATTCGACGCGACGAACAGTTGGTTCGGGTTCGTAGGGTCGACGGCAATCGTTCCTTCCGCCTGATTACCCGACGCCTTCGTCACGTTCACGTTGGGCCCGACAGTAGGGTTGAGCGCCGCCGAACCGGAGCCTGCCAGCAACGCGAGACTGATCGCCGCCAGCGCCGAACCCAGGAGAAATCTCCTGAATCTCATGCGAATACCCCCCTCGTCCTTATGTGCGCCGCAGCACATGGAGCATCCCGCTGCTCGCCGAGAAAGTCAAGCTCAGCGTCCCCGGACCAACGACCTCGACCCTGTAAGACCGAGATCTTCCGGCCATCGGACCTTTGCTAGAATCGGCACCAACTCTTGGGTTAATCGATCGGCCAGGTCGAGATGACAAACAGAGTTCTTGGGGGCGTGTTCGCGATCGGCGCAACATGTGCGGTCGTGGCGGTTGGAGCGTCCGGTGCTGCGCGACATGTTCACTCCGCGATCCAGTTCCACGCGACGATGAGCACGGCCAAGCAAGTGCCGCTCCCGGCTGTCAAGGCACCACGCGCCCACGGGCTGTTCACCGCGTCGCTCACCGTCAGGACGCTCACTTGGCAGCTCACCTACCACGGCCTTTCCGGCGCTGCCTTGCGAGCCGACCTCCATCTCGGCGCCAAAGGTCAGCCGGGCCCACTCGCCCTCAGGCTGTGCGCGCCTTGCCGGTCAGGAGCGCACGGTACGGCGACTCTTGCCGCCGCGGCGGCCCAAGCCGTCACCAACCAAGCGGCCTACGTCGACATCCACACGCGCAAGAACCTTCGAGGCGAGATTCGCGGGCAAATCACATCCGCGATCGTGCCAACACTCCAGGTCCTCTCGCCAAAGGACGGCGAAACCGTCACTCCACCGACCGCCGTCCGCTACGCAGTCACCGGGTACACACTGGGCCAGGGAGACGCACACATCGTCGCCTTCGTCGGCAGCCTCGCGGACCGCATCAGCGTCGATCTCCAAGCCGGCAACGAACCCGGGCTCGCATACCTACCCGCTGACAAACGCCTCAGCGGGCGACGTGACCTCACCTTCGCGCTGGTGAAGGCCGACGGCAGCCTGCTCTCCAACCCGGAAGCCCGCGCAACCGTCTACGACCTGACCATCCAGGGCGGGCGGTAGCGCCGGGGAACTCGAGGATCCCGAGAGAATGCTGCGCCGCCGGGCGGGGACTCCGCCCTCCTTGACTTCACTTCAGTAAGCGAGTTAGCTTCTTCCTGTTCACCCAGACTTGGCGTGAGCATCTAACGGGGGGAGTGCACATGCGTAAGTTCATCTTGCTGTTCGCGATCGCGGCAGTGCTGATTGGCGTGCCCGGCACAGCTGGAGCGGCGAACGGCGACAACCTGAGGACGATCATCGCCGACCGCACCGGGACGGATTGCGCGTCCTTTGACGCGGCCGGCGACCATGCCAGCGTGGGCGTCGGGATCGCCTTCGACGGCACGAACCTGCTGATCTCGTGCTACAGCGACAACACCGTCACCGCGATCAACCCTGCCGACGGGAGCCAAATCGCGGTCCACAACATTGTTGGCGCTTCCTCGCTCGGGGCACTCGCCTGGGACAACGGGCGCGGGCTGCTCTGGGCGTGCAGCGGCTTCAACACAGCCGGCACGATCGACCTGAGCACCAACCTCTACACGCCGGTGTTCACGACCGTCGGCTGCTTCGACGGCCTTGCCTACGACGCCTCCGACGACACGATCTGGGCGAGCGAAGACGTCTCCCCGTCGGTCGAGCACTTCACGATCACGGGGACGCAGCTGAGCAGCAACCCTGTCACGCTCGGCGGCTGCGGCAACTCGGGCATCGCGGTCGGCGGACCGTTGCTGTACCTCGCCAACGACGGCTGCTCGGAGATCTACACGAGCGACAAGGCGTTCTCTGCCGCGCCTGCGCTCTTCGCGACGTTCCCACGGCGTCTCGAGGACATGGAGTGCGACAACGTCACGTTCCCGGGCCTCGGCGCGATCTGGTCGATCGACGCGTACGACAACATCCTCAACGCCTGGGAGATTCCCGCCGGCACGTGCTCATTCGGCGGCGGCGGTGAGGACACCCGGTTCATGACCGGCGGTGGCAGCGTGTTCACGAGCGTCGGCGTCCGGGTCACGCACGGGTTCGAGCTCCACTGCTCGAAGAGCGTCACGCCGAACAACCTCGAGGTCAACTGGGGCAAGGGCAACAAGTTCCACCTCACCGAGCTCACGGCGGCGTCATGCTCCGACGACCCGGCGATCTCCCCGGCCCCGCCGGATGCCGGCTTTGACACCTACCGCGGGTCCGGCACCGGCACGTACAACGGCGTCCCCGGCGCGACTGCCGAGTGGACGTTCACCGACGCCGGCGAGCCCGGTGGTGGGACCGACAGCGCCACGCTGACGATCCGGGACGCAAGCAGCAACGTCGTCCTCACGGTCACCGGGAAGCTGAACAACGGCAACCATCAAGCGCACGACAGCTAGCCGAGTCACCTGACCACAAGCTGAGGGGCCCGCCCAAGCCGGGCCCCTCAGCTTGTCGGCCGAGAACGGACCGCCGGCGAACTCCCGCTCGGCGCACTCCGGGCAGAACACATGCAGCTGATCGTCGACGCCCGCGTATGGCGCCACTCGTCAGCAGCGTTCTCGTCGTCGCGCGGCTTCCGGCCGCACTCGGCGCCGACGAGCGGCGCTTCGGCTGTCGGGTCGCCCTTCATCGTGCGGCAACAGGACGCTAACTCGGCTGGTGAGGTGGTGGGGGCGGCGGTAGCGCCGCCCCCGTTCAAGCGGGCAAAAGAAAAGCCCCGGTTTTCCAGGGCTTTTCTGTGAGCGGGGAACGGGGCTCGAACCCGCGACCCTCAGCTTGGGAAGCTGATGCTCTACCAACTGAGCTATCCCCGCGAGATGGCTCAGGTTAGCCGATTCCGCCCCTGCCAGAGGTGCCCCGAGAGGCTGTGTGTCCGACCTCCGTGTCCGACCTGGCCGAAAACCGCTGCTCACGTCGTCTTCGCTGGCGACAATACGGCCATGCCCTGCCCCACATGCACCAGGCTCGACCGTGACGAGGCCCTCCTCCGTGACGCTGTGGACGAGCGCGTCGAAGTGCTGCGCTTCGAGCTGCCCGAGGACGTCCGTGAGGCCGTCCTGAAGGAAGAACGGCTGCTCGCCACCCTGCTCGCGCGGATCGAGGAGCGCAGAGCCGCCGGCGTCCCCTAGTAACAAGGAGTGGATCTCTAGCTGACGCCGATGGCCTTCAGCAGGCTCTCGTCGCTGAGCGGATCGTCGGCGGCGAGGATTTCGTCGCACGCCTTCGCCACGACGTCGCGCACGAACTCCGAGGCGGTCAGGCCGAGAGCGTTCGCCGCCCGGTACATCCGCTCTTTCTCCTCGGCGCTCAGGCGCGTGTCCCACTTCAGGATGCGCCCCGCCCGGTGGTCGTCCTCCAGTTCGGCGAGGGCGTCCGCGGGGGAGGTCGGGGGAGCTTCGATCTCACCCGCCGCCCGCTTGGCCGCGTACTACGCCCTCACCCTCGCGACCCAGGCGGCGCGCTCCTCCGCGGTCAGCTTCGAGGCATCCCCTGGCCGGTTCATCCGCGCCGGCGGTGCTCGCGGCCAAGGGCGTCGTAGTCGGTCGTCGGGTGGCCGGACTCGTCGTGGGTCTCGCGCCACTCCCGCGCGTTCGACTCGGCCATTTCCTGAAGGTGCGGGGAGCCTTGCCGGGTGTGCTGATTCATCCGCTCGACCTCGGCGTCGATCCCCCGCTCCAGCGCGCCCTTTCCGGTCGCGCGCCGGCGGTCGTCCTGGATCATCCCGTCGATCGCGCGGTCGGCGTGATCCTCGGGCTGGCCGAAGGCGCGGTTGATGGTTTCGAGCGTGCCCATCCGCAGCTCCGACTCCCATTTTTCTCGTTCGTCGTCCGACCAGCTCGACCCAGGGCCGTGATTGCGGGCGATCTCGTCGTCCATCGCGGTCAGAAACGCGGCCTGCCTTAGCCCGCGATCGTGCGCCTTCGCCTGCTCGGCGGTGACACGCAGGTCGGCGCGCAAGTAGTCCTCTGTCGCAGCCGGGTGGTAGAGCAGGCCCTCAGCGTCGAGGTTCTGGGCGAGCTGGTCAGCGCCGGCGAGGCCGGCAGGCCCGGTGCGGCGCTGAATGTCGGCGTACTCGTTCTTCAACATCTGCTCTCGGGCCTCCAGCCTGGACTGCTCCTGGGCGGCGGCGATCCCGTAGTTCTCGATCCGGCCCTCCGTCTCGGCGAACTCGACCGCCGCCGGCAGGTACTCGGTCAGGTCTGAGCCGCCCTGCTCCAGCTCGTTGGCGAACGCCCCGTAGAGCTGAGGGTCGCCGCTTGCCGCGATCATCCGGGCCGAGGAGGCGAAGGCGTCCGCGATCTCCTGGGGGTAGGTGCCGTCGAAGTACTCGGAGGCCTCGTACTGGCGGATCTGGTGCAGGGTGTTCTGGAGATGGGTGCCGACCGACGTCCAGGCCAGCTCCGCGATCAGGGTGGGATCCTGGACGTGCTCCATCACCTGCTGCACCCGCTCCGGTGACCCCGGCGCACCGCGCAGCTTGAACTCCGGCTCGGCCTTCGGCTGCGGCTTCGGGTCGCGTCCGCCGCGGTCGTGGTATTCCATCTTCTGGAACTCGCGGTTGATCGCCTTCTAGAACTCGGCCTGATTCTTGTAGCCGAAGACCCTCTGCTCAGCCATCTCGCTCCCTCAGATCGACGTCTGTATGCAGGGAAGTTTACGTCCAGACGCCTGACCCGACCATCATCATTTCCGGCGTGGCGGTCGCTGCTCCAGCTCGGCCCCGGCCTCTCCCCCGGTCGAGCAGAAGCCACCAACGCTCGATGACGGAAGCCCGCCGCTACCGGCGCGTGTTCCGATCCTCCGAGCTGAGCACGCTGAAGATCGCACGGGCGCTGCGCCTCCCCTCCTCCTCGGTCGAACAGCTCCTCGCCGGGAAGGTGCGGCTGCTGACAGTCGGGCAGGCGGAGAGGATCGAGCAGTTGTTGTCCCCGCCGGCGCGAGCCTGGGTTCGAGAGGGGCGCCGCTACGATGTCGGTTTGCAGTTCGTCGGGCGCATTGATGCGCGGACTGATTGAGGGAGGGGCTTCATGTTTGAGTTGATTCGCCGTCGTGGGTTTGCCGTGCTCGGGGTGTCCGGCGTCTCGCTGTTGGCGGCGGTGGGCGCTAACGGGTCGGCGCTCGCCACCGCCACAGCGGACCGGTCCGTCAACGGTTGCACGATCGTGGCTAACCCCACGCCCGAGCATCACACGGCCTGTCCTGGGCTCAACCTGTCCGGCGCCGACCTGTCCTACAAGGACCTGTACCGCGCCGACCTGTCCGGTGCCGATCTTTCCGGCGCCAAACTAACCGGCTCTAACCTGTACCGAGCCAACCTGTCCGGGGCCAATCTGTCCCACGCCAAGGCGTCCAATGCCTCCCTGTTCCGCGCGGGTCTGTCGCACGTCAATCTGACCTACGCGACCTTCAGCGACGCCAACGTATTCCGCGCGGACCTATCCCACGCCAACCTGTCGCACGCCATCGCGTACAACGTCCTGCTGAGCTACGCCAGGTTGTGCAATACGACCATTCCCAACGGGACAGTGACTAACGTCACCTGCCACATCCCCCCGTTCCCGGGGAACTGACGGTCAGAGCTGATCCCGATCGGCAAGGGGATTCTCCTACTCGGCTGGTGAGGTGGTGGGGGCGGCGCGTCACCGAACCGCCCGCCCTTCACGGGATGCTGGTTACGAAGGCGGCTGTCTTCGTCTAGAACACGACCGACTGGTCTTCCAAGCCCTTGGTGGGCGTTAGAGAGGGCTGGCCGCAGGCCGAAGTCTTCGAGAAGCCAGCTGCGGTTGCCTTGCCGCCGGTCGGCGTTATGCAACCTGTGGATCTGGTTAACAGTCGCGACAAACCCCTTCGCGTTGGACGCAAGCGCCACCGACACCTGCTTGATCCCAGCGGCGTTGGCTTGCAGCGCGAGAGACCTGATCGCGTCCCACGCCTGCTTACCCGTCGTCGGCTCACCCAGGCCACGCAGCTCGGCGGGAATCGCCCGGCGGATCGGCAGCGCATTCGCGAAATGCTTTCCGACCAGCGGCAACGTCTTCAAATCAGGGTGGATCGCGTCGAAGTTCTGGAACGGAAACTTGCCCAGCGCGTGACCAAAACGCACGTTGAGCTTCGCGCACAACCTGTCGGCCTTCGTGATGAACTCGGGACTGATCGCGGTCGCCTGCGACCGGGCGCCAACTGCACCAAGGGCCGCGCGAGAGGCGTTGTTGCACGACAGGAAACGACGGCGGTTCCGGTGACCCCCATGTGATCGGTTGCCGGATCGGTTGAGAATGTGCCGCCAAGGCAGATTTCTGCGCACTCCAGCTGTGACTTCGACTTCGGTAAGAGCTTGCCGCCCCGGGCCGGCGTAGGAGGAGCGCAGTCACCCTGATTCGTGAAAGCCGATTGTCTAGGCGAACGAAGCCTTTTGCGCCTTCCGCCTCAGATGCTCCAGGCAGCGAACTCCAGCCCTGAGTACTCGCGGAGCCGCGCCACGTCGTCGCGGAAGATGCCTTCCAGTGTGCGACGGAGCTCCTCGTCCGCCACCGGGGGCTCCAGCGGCCTGCTGAACGGCATCAAGGCCGGCAGGCGCTGTGCGACGGCGCGCGTCCTCTCCTTGCCGAGCAATTTCACGCTACCGACCCAGACGCCGGCCCCGAGCAAAGTGAGCTGCCGCGAACGCCGCGTGTTGTGCTCGAGGGCGAACCCTTCCGCCCAGAAACGCTCGTCGACGCCGAGGAATCGAAAGATTCGAGCCAGCGCCTCGCGCCGTCTCGCCCGGAGCTCATGGCTGTCGACGACCAGTATCTGCTCCGGCGGGAAGTGGTCGAGGAAGAGCTCGAGCTGTGCTGCGTACCGGCTGCGCCAGATGTGTGGGCTCTCGCTCACGTCCGAGAGGGCGTCCGCGAGCGGCCTGCGCTCCATCGCTTGCGCGCGCTGGTGGTGATAGCCGGACAGCGTGCGGTCGATCGGATCGCGTACGAGGTAGATCAGCTTCGCGTCCGGCACGAGCGCCGCCATCCGTTCGGCGACGCCTTCGTGGACGGGGTAGGCCGTGTATGACGGGCTCGCCTCGCCCCGCACGCGGCTGCCGTTCCTGAACTGCTTCTCGTACCAGCCGCGGCCCTTGCGCCAGCTGAGCTCGGTCACGAAGAAGTCGAGCTCCTTGGTCTTCGCCATGAAGATCTCCGGATGGGCCCCGAGGTACCGGTACAGGCTCCTCGTTCCGCATTTCTCGGCGCCGATGACGATGAGGTTCGGGAGCACGGCGATCAGTCTTACAAAGCCCGGTTCGCGCTCAGGGCTTGACGCTTGGAGGCGACTACCACACGGTGGGAGATTGTTCGGCTGTTGCCATGTTCGGCAATCTCCCGAGGTACCACCGGGGTACGCACGGGATGATCATTTCCGGCACCCCTGGCACACCTGACCCACGTAACCATGCGGAATCCGCATGGCCGCTGGGCTGCTAATGGGCGCGGCTGGGATCGAACCAGCGGCCTCCTGCCTGTCGAGCAGGCGCTCTCCCGCTGAGCTACGCGCCCTGAGCCGTGTCCGACTTGCGTGTCCGACTTGGCAGTCTGATCCGCCGCGGGCAGGAACGTCGAATCAGCGAGTTTGGCTCCCGGAGCCAACTTCGTACCGTGATGTACCCGCGGGAACCGCTCGCAGCTACTTGGGAAGCTGATGCTCTACCAACTGAGCTATCCCCGCGAGCACACGAAGGATAGCGAGCGCTCAGCCGCTCCGAACCTGCACGAGCCGGCGGGTGGACACCCCGGCGAGGAGCGTGTCGCCCGGCTTGCGAGCCCGCAGGAAGAAAACGACCGAGGTGTGGCGGGTCGGCATCAGCACGGTCGGGACGAAGGTGAGCGTCGCCCAACCGTCCGTGCCGGTCAGGGTCTCGGGCGCCTGGCGGATCCAGCCGTAGGGCAGCCCGATCGCGTAGACGAGGGCGCCGCGGACGACGAAGCCGCGGGTGTCGGTCACCCGAAACCGCCCCGTGAAGGCCTGGCGCCCATGCACCCTCGCGGGGATGAACTGCACGCGTGAGATCACGAGGCGCTGCGGCGGCAGGATCGACGTCACCGGCAGCGAGGTCTCCCCCGTCGGGAGCTTGATCGCCCCGGCCGGGCCGACGGGCACCGCCGCGGTGACGACCGCGGTCGGCACCGAGGTCGACTTCGTCGTCCCGTACTGACTCGTGCCCGCGACGACGACGCGGATCCGGTGGCCGACGTCGTTGGCGGTCAGCTTCACCGACGGGCCCGTGGCGAAGCCGTCGCAGTTGTTCCCGTTCACGTCGCAGCGTCGCCACGTGTAGGCGAAGGTCGTCACGTTCGTCCAGGTGCCGACCGCAGCCGTCAGGACCTGGCCTTCGCGCGCGAGCCCGGTGATCACGGGCGGCGAGGACGCGGCCGGCAGCGGCCCTTTCGACGGGACGACGGCGGTCTGCGCGGAGGTCGCCGTCGTCGACCCGAACGAGTTGCGCGCGCGGACGTCCACGCGGAGCGTGTGGCCCACGTCCTCGGTGCCGAGCTGGTGTGTCTGGCCGCCGTTGATGTCCTTGCAACTGCCGCCGCCGGTGTCGCAGCGACGCCATTGGTAGGTGAAGGTGATCGGACCGGAGCCGCTCCACGTCCCGGACGTCGCGCTGATCGTCTGGCCCTGCTGGATCGTCCCGGTGATCGTCGGCGGCGAGGTGTTCACCGGCGCGCCGTCGCTGACGACGGCGCTGGGACCGGAGACGGCGTTTGCCGACCCGTCCGAGTTGGAGGCGGTCACGGAGACGCGCAGCGTGTGTCCGACGTCGGTCCTCGTGGGTCCGTAGCTCTGTGCGGTCGCGCCGCCGATGTTCGAGCACTTGGCGCCGCCCGAATTGCAGCGCTGCCAGCGGAAACTGAAGCTCATCGGCGACGAGCCCGACCATGACCCGCTGGACGCCGTCAGCGTCCCCCCGACCGACGTGCTGCCGGAGATCGTCGGCGCCGCCGTGTTGGCAGGAGCGGTCCGGTGCGCGCCCTGCGCGGCTCCTCCGAGGAGAAGTAGCCCCGCTCCGACCACCAGCGCCACGCGCCTGGACATGCCGGGAGTATTCCCACCTACGAGCAGATCCAGCGGCCGCCAAACAAAATGCTTACCGCATTCTTCAATCGGGATAATCCAGACGACGCCAGAGACCTAGGAGGAGAGATGGGCAACAAGCTCGAGGACATCGCCCGCGCACTCGTCGCGCCGGGCAAGGGCATCCTCGCCGCCGACGAGAGCAGCGGCACGATCAAGAAGCGCTTCGACTCGATCAACGTCGAGTCGACGGAGGACAGCCGCCGCGCGTACCGCGACCTGCTGTTCACGACGGAGGGCGCGGCCGACCACATCAGCGGCGTGATCCTCTACGACGAGACGATCCGCCAGAGCGCACTGGACGGCACTCCGTTCCCGAAGCTGCTCGAGAGCCAGGGAGTCATCCCCGGGATCAAGGTCGACCTGGGCGCCAAGGACCTCGCGAGCGCACCCGGCGAGAAGATCACCGAGGGCCTCGACGGCCTGCGCGAGCGCCTCAACGAGTACCGCGAGCTCGGCGCCAAATTCACGAAGTGGCGCGCGGTGATCACGATCGGGCAGGAAATCCCGAGCGAGTACTGCCTCTGGACGAACGCGCATGCGCTCGCCCGGTACGGCGCCCTGTCCCAGGAGGCCGGTCTCGTCCCGATCATCGAGCCCGAGGTGCTGATGGACGGCGACCACTCGATCGAGCGGTCGTTCGACGTCACCTCGCGGACTCTGCACGCGGTCTTCACCGAGCTGCGCGACCAGAAGGTCTGGTTCGAGGGGATGCTGCTGAAGCCGAACATGGTGCTCTCCGGCTACGACGGGTCCGACCGCGCCGGGATCCAGGAGGTCGCCGAGCAGACGGTCAAGTGCTTCAAGCGTCACGTGCCGGCGGCGGTGCCCGGGATCGTCTTTCTCTCGGGCGGGCAGACCGACGAGGACGCGACCGCGCACCTGAACGCGATCAACGCGATGGGGCCGCACCCGTGGGAGCTCTCGTTCTCATACGGGCGTGCGCTCCAGGCGCCCGCGCTGAAGGCCTGGGGAGGCGCAGCGGAGAACGTGCCCGCCGGCCAGGCCGCGTACCTGCACCGCGCGAAGATGAACGGCCTCGCCAGGTCAGGCTCGTACTCGCCCGACAAGGAGCAGAAGGTCGCGGCCTAGGAACACCAGGGACAGGCCCCGCGGGGCCTGTCCCTATCTCTCGAAGAGCTCGATCGTCACGACCTGCTCGGCCGCGACGAGCCGGCGCGTCACCGCGCCGCCGCCCTCGACCTCGATCCAGCCGCGCTCGTCGCCCCAACGCTGGCCCTGGGCCGCCGCGTTGACGATCGCCGCAGGGTCGCCGTCGGAGATGACCGTGTGGGTCGAGCCGTCCTTCAACGTGACCCGGATGAACGAATCAGCCATGGAGCGAGCCTACTTCCTGTAGCGCTCGCCCGCGATCTCCTCGAGCTTGCCCCAGCGGTGCGTCGCCTCGACCCGCCGCGTCGTGCCCGAGCGCGAGCGCATGACGATCGAAGCGGTGTCCGCCCCGATGCCCGTGTAGCGCACACCATGGAGGAGCGCACCGTCCGTCACGCCGGTCGCTGCGACGAAGACGTCATCGCCGGCGACGAGGTCGTCGGTCGTCAGCACGCGGTCCAGGTCGTAGCCGTCGGCGACGAGCTGCTGCCTCTCCTCGTCGGTCCGCGGCCAGAGCTTCCCCTGGATCGCGCCGCCGAGGCACTTGATGGCGGCGGCGGAGATCACCCCCTCCGGGGTCCCGCCCACGCCCATCAGCAGGTCGACGCCGGTTCCCGGACGGGCGGCTGCGATCGACGGGGCGACGTCGCCGTCGGTGATCAGCCTTACCTTCGCGCCTGCCTCACGGAGCTCCTTGATCAGCCCTTCGTGGCGGTCGCGGTCGAGGACGACCACGCTGACATCCTCAGCGTGCATGCCCTTCGCCTTCGCAACGCGGCGGACGTTCTCAGCCGGCGGCGCGGTGATGTCGATCACTCCCGCGGCCTCCGGCCCGACCGCGATCTTGTCCATGTAGACCGCCGCCCCGGGAAAGAACATCGTCCCACGCTCGGCGACGGCGATCACGGCGATCGCGTTCGGCATCCCGAGCGCCGTCAGACGTGTGCCCTCGAGCGGGTCGACCGCGACGTCCACCGCCGGCCCATGACCGCTGCCGATCTTTTCACCGTTGTAGAGCATCGGCGCTTCGTCCTTCTCCCCCTCGCCGATCACGACGACGCCGTCCATCTCGACGGTGTCGAGCATCAGCCGCATCGCGTCCACCGCAGCCTGGTCGGCGGCGTTCTTGTCGCCACGTCCGACCCAGCGGCCGGCCGCCATCGCCGCCGCCTCGGTCACGCGCACGAGCTCCAGCGCCAGGTTTCTGTCCGGAGGCTGCCCGCTCACGAGCGGAATCGTACGAAGGAACAGCGCTCCGCGGGGCCTGGCTCGTGCGCGCGCTGCGCGCCGCAGGCTAGTCCCGGCTTACATCCGCTCGGGCGCCTCGACCCCGACGAGGTCGAGACAGCGCGCGATCACCGCCTGTGTCGCACGGCAGAGGCCGAGGCGGAACCCCTGCTGGTCGCTCTCGAGCACCCGGTGGTGGTGGTAGAAGCGGTGGAACTCGTCGGCGACCCGGATCGCGTAGGTCGGGATCGCGTGCGGGCCGCGGCGCTCCGCCGCCTCCGCGGCAATCTCCGGGAACTCCGCGAGCCGCTTGACGAGGTCGCGCTCCTCGGCCGCCAGCGCCCCGGCCGGCTCGGGCGACACTTTCGCGCCGCCGGCGTTCCGCAGGATCCCCGCGATCCGGGCGTGGGCGTACTGGACGTAGTAGACCGGGTTCTTCTCCGAGCGCTCGGCGGCCAGGTCGACGTCGATGTCGATCGTCTGGTCAGGGCTCCGGTTCGAGAGGTACCAGCGCGCGGCATCGACGCCGATCTCGTCCATGAACTCGTCGACGAAGACGACGTCGCCGCGACGCTTCGACATCTTCTTCTGCTCGCCGCCGGAGGTCAGGTGGACGAGCTGGTACAGGAGGACCTCGACGCGCTCGGGGTCGTAGCCGAGCATCCGGGCGATCGCCCCGTACCAGTTG
This sequence comes from uncultured Actinomycetes bacterium, assembly GCA_963779025.1. Lineage (GTDB taxonomy): Bacteria > Actinomycetota > Thermoleophilia > Gaiellales > Gaiellaceae > DATBLE01. Next base: position 40,320 of record CAVZWR010000003.1, on the reverse strand, counting down.
CGTGTGCCGTGGTGGTCGGCGCCGAGCACGTAGATCGCCCGGTCGAAGCCGCGCTCGAGCTTGTCGACGAGGTAGACGATGTCGGCCGCGCGGTAGGTCGGCTCCCCGGTCTCGGAGCGAAGGATCACACGATCCTCCTCGTCTCCGTAGGCGGAGGACCGGGCCCAAACGGCCCCGTCCTTCTCGTAGCTGTCCACCCGCGGCATCAACTCCGGGAGCCGCTGCGCGAGCTCGCTCTGGAGCACCCACGAGTCGAAATGGATGCGGAACCGCTCGAGCGTCGCCTCGATCCGCGCCAGCATCGGCGGGATCGGGTCGCCCTCGAGGGTGGCGAGCTCGCGGATGTAGTCGCCCTGGTAGCCGTTCTCCGGCAGATCCTCCCCGCGCCGCACTGCCTCGACCGACGCGCGGAAGAGCTCCGTCTGCGCGCCCGCGTCGTTGTAGTAGTACTCGCGCTCGACCTCGTTCCCGCCGAGCTCGAGCAGACGCGCGACCGCGTCGCCGATCGCGCCGTTCCGCGCCGAGGCGACGGTGATCGGGCCGGTCGGGTTCGCGGAGACCATCTCGACCTGGACGCGCTCCTTCGTCCCCGCGAAGCCGGCGCCGTAGTCGGCGCCCGCGGCGAGGATCTCGCCGAGCGCACCGGCAAACCAGCTGTCGGCAAGGAAGAGGTTGACGAAGCCGGGTCCCGCGACCTCGGCGCGTTCCACGTCGGGGATCGCCGCGGCGGCGGCGGCCAGCTCCTCGGCGAGCTCGCGCGGCGCGCGCTTGCGCGAGGGGGCGAGGCGAAGCGCGACGTTCGTCGCGTAGTCGCCGTGAGCGGGATCGCTCGGCCGCTCGAGCTGGACCTCCGCGCCGGCCGCCTCCGCGAGGCGTGCCGCGAGCTCCCTAGCCGGCAACTGTCTCTCGCGGCGCGAACAGCTCTTCGAGCGCGTTCAGCTCCTGCTGCGTCCCGACCGCGATCAACACGTCGCCCGGGTTCAGCTCCGCGTCGGGATCGGGCGTGGTGTCGAACGTGCCGTCGGCCTTGCGGAGCGCGACGATCAGCGCGCCGGTCTCGTGCCGGACCCGGGTCTCGCGGATCGTCCGGCCGGCCTGCGGGCACGCGGTCGTGATCTCGATCTCCTCGAAGCGGAGATCGGGGCCGCCGTGCCGCGAGACGATGTCGAGGAACGCGGAGACCTGCGGCTTCAGCATCAGCTTGGCGATCTCCTGGCCCGCGCTCGCGTACGGCTGCACGACCCGGTCCGCCCCGGCGCGCCGCATCTTCTGCGCCGCGTCCTCGGTCGATGCCCGGGCGACGATCGTCATGTCGGGACACTCGGAGCGCGCGGAGACGACGATGTACAGGTTGTCCACGTCCGAGTCGGAGGCCGCGACGAGCCCCCGCGCCCGCTCCAGCCCGGCGGCCTCGAGGTCCTCGTCCTTTGTGCCGCTGCCCTCGATGAAGGGCACGTTCTGCTCGCGCGCAATCTCGAGCACGTCAGGATTGAAGTCGAGGACGACGTAGGGGACACCCGCTGCGCGCAGCTCGACGGCGACCTCGCGGCCCACGCGGCCGAAGCCGCAGACGATGTAGTGGTCGTTCATCCGCTCGATCACGCGGCGCCTCCTTCGCTCCGCCATGGTGCCCGTGAGCACACCGTGGGCGATCAGCTCCACGATCGCGCTCGCGAGGTAGCCGTAGATTGCCATTCCCGCGAGGACGAGCAGAATCGTCGCGATGATCCCGCCGTTTCCCTGCGGCTTCGTGTCGATGCCGGTCAGAGAGAGCGTGATCGTCGAGCGGTAGAACGCCTGGAGGCCGCTCTCGTCCAGCAAGGCGGCGAACGCCGCCGTGCCGGCGAGCAGCGCGATCGTGAAGGCCGCGATCGCGCGGATGAAGTGCCGCAGGGTGTAGGGCGTGTTCACGCGAGTAGTATCCGTGGCCGTGGAGTCCGAGGGCCAAGAGCGCCAGCTCAACATCCACGTCGACGCGCAGTACCTCGGCGGCGTCTACGCCAACTTCGCGAACGTCAGCTTCTCGGACTACGAGTTCACGATCACCTTCGCGCGGATCGACCACGAGGTCGAGGACGGCGACATCCCGGGCGTGGTCGTCTCCCGCGTGAACATGTCCAACCGGTTCATGAAGGAGCTGCTCGAAGCGATGCAGGACTCCTGGTCGAAGTGGTCGGCGCGCGAGGGGATCAGGAATTTGCCGGAGGCTCCGGCAACCCCTCCCGACGAGCCCACGCCCGAGCCATAGCAATCCGCTGCACGAAGGTCGGGTGGTCGTAGAAGACCAGGTAGGCCGCCGTCGGCGGGCTCGGATCGCTGAGGCCCGTCGTCGCGAACCGCTGGAAGAGCGACTGCACCGCCGCCGGATCGCGCGTCGTCTCGAGCGCCATCCAGTCGGCCTCCGCCTCCATGTGCCGGGTGATCGCGGCCTCGGCCGGCGTCTTCAGCAGCCCGAAGACGACGAACACGAGCAGGACGAGCGGGATTGCCTCGGGCCGCTGCATGCCGCCGCGCCTCCGCGCGACCACAGCGATCAGGTAGGCGAGCGGGATCGTGAAGAGCGCGTACCAGGCGATCCCCTTCCGCAGGTGGTGTCTGGCCTGATGCCCGTACTCGTGCGCAACGACGGCCTCGAGCTGCGGCTCGGTGAAGCGCCCGTCGAGCATCGAGCTGAGGATGAACACCTTTCGCGAGGGCCCGAGCCCGGTGGCGAAGGCGTTCGGATCCTTCGTGTCCACCTCCACCTCGCGGATCGGGATCTTCTTCACGCCCTCCTGCCCGGCGATCCGCGCCGCCGCCGCTTTCAGCTGGGGGTCGCGAAGCGGGTGGGTATTCGGGATGAGATACGGGCTCGCGTACAGGAGCAGGATCTGGAGGCCGATGAAAAACGCCGCCGCCGGGATCCACCAGAGGCGCGGCAGCCACTTGGCGAGCCCCATCGCGACCAGCACCGCAGCGCTCAGCAGCAGGAAGATGAAGGCCAGGGAGAGCCAGCCGCCGAAGATCACGGCGCCGTAGCTCTGGTCGGACTGGTCGTAGCGCCGCTCCCACCAGAGCGCGAGCACCTCGAACGGCACCGTGACCAGCCAGGCCAGGCCGAACCCGAGCATCGCGAGCATCATCCCGGTGCCGATCGGGCCGGCCGCGGACTCGCGGGTGAAGCGCGCTCCGCGCCACGCGTAGAGCGCGAAGACGACGACCGTCGCGACGGTCTGACCGAGCACGAGCCAGTAGAAGAACGACTCGTAGTGCTCGGCCCGGTGAATCAGGCTCGCGGCGAAGAACTTCCCCTCTGGAAGGCCCGACAGGTGCAGGCCGTCGGGCACGCGCGTCGTCGTCCAGAGGAAATAGGCGGCGGCGGCCCAGACCCCGGCGAGCACAGCTAAGGTTGCGAGCCGCAGCCGCCCCGACCCCATGCGCGTCGCCGTCATCTCCGACATCCACGCTAACTTGCACGCGCTCGAGGCGGTACGGGAAGCGATCGACCAGGAGGCGCTCGACGAGATCTGGTGTCTCGGTGACCTCGTCGGCTACGGCCCGCAACCGGACGCGTGTTGTGAGTGGTCGGCCGGGCACACGGCGGTCTGCCTGGCCGGGAACCACGACCTCGGCGTGCTCGGCACACTCGACATCGCGGACTTCACTGACGACGCAGCCGCCGCGGCGATCTGGACGCGCGGCGTGCTGAGCGAGACCGCCCGGACATATCTCGCCGAGCTGCCGTCGAGCGGCGAGCGCGAGGAGGTCGGCCTCTTCCACGCGAGCCCACGCGACCCGGTGTGGGAGTACGTGCTGACCCGGGAGGCGGCGGAGGCCGCGATCCAGGACTCAGGGTTCGCGATCACGCTTGTCGGGCACAGCCACGTGCCGCTCGCGATCCCGGACGACCCCCGCTTACCCTTTGGGCACGCCCCGGGCGGCACGGTGACCGAGCTCGACGGCGCGCGGTGGCTGCTCAATCCCGGCTCGGTCGGCCAGCCGCGCGACGGTGACCCCGCAGCGGCCTGGCTGCTGCTCGATCTCGACGAAGGGCGGGCGTCGTTCCTGCGGGCGGAGTACGACGTCGAGCGGACCCAGGCGGAGATCCGTGATCACGGACTACCGGATGCGCTGGCGGAGCGTCTCGCTCACGGCGTGTAGCGGGGCCGCCGCGCTCTTCCTCGCCGGGTGCGGCGGAGGCGAGCGGCTGCCGGTCAACACCGCAGTGCGGCTCGACCGACTCGCCGCGAACCATCAGTGTGCGACGCTGATCCGCGAGACGATCGCCGCGGTCAACCGCCACGAGGTGCCGCCGTCGCTCCAGGAGACGCTGGTCTCGGAGGCGAACCGGTGCCGGTTCCCTAGACCTTTTCGGCCGTGACCAGCTGGTCTTCGTCGCCGAAGGTGATGCCCTCGCGGGCGAGCGCGAGTGCGACCTCTTCCCGCGCCTTGTAGATCCGCCACTTGACCGTGGCGAGCGTGATCTCGAGCGAGTCGGCGATCTCGGTGTAGGAGAGGCCCGTCACGTCGCGGAGCAGGAGCGCCATCTTCAGGTCGACCGAAAGCTTCTCGATCGCCCGCCACAGCGCGTCGACCGTCTCGCCGCGCTCGATCGGCGCGTCGAGCACCTCGAGCGGCGGGATGTCGTCGAGCGCCACCAGGTGCCGCGGCCGGCGCTCGCTTGCGCGGAGCTCGTCGAGCACGCGGTTCTTCGTCACCTGGAAGAGCCAGGTCGTGAACTTGCAGCGCAGCGAGAACTTGGGCAGGCCCTGGTAGACGCGGAGGAAGACCTCCTGCGTCAGGTCCTCGGCGAGGGCGCGGTCGCCGCCCACGAGCCGCAGGACGTAGTTGTAGACGGGCGTCTCGTACGCGCGGACGATCAGCGAGAACGCGCGCTCGTCACCCCGTTGCGCTTTGCGCAGAACCCCGAGATCAGGTTGCTGGAGTGACAAGGCCGGCGGAGTATAGCCCCGGTTGCAAATTAGTGACTCCCCTTTTTACGTCAGGTTTACAAGGCTGCGCCCGGTCATTTCCCGGGGCTGCGGAATGCCAACCATCGCCAGGATCGTCGGGGCGAGGTCGGACAGCTCACCGCCGTCGCGCAGCGTGAGTTTCGTATCGGTGACGACGAGCGGGACGAGGTTCGTCGTGTGGGCCGTGTGCGGGCTCACGCCGTCCGCCTCGAGCATCGTCTCCGCGTTCCCGTGGTCGGCGGTGACGAGCGCCGTGCCGCCGGCGCGCCGGACAGCGTCGAGGACGACGCCGAGCGCGCGGTCGGTCGTCTCGACGGCCGCGATCGCGGCCGTGATCGAGCCCGTGTGGCCGACCATGTCCGGGTTCGCGAAGTTGACGATCACGAAGTCGTTGTCCGCCGCCTCGGCTGCGACTCTTGCCGCCACCTCGGGCGCGGACATCTCAGGTTTCTTGTCGTAGGTACCGACCTCGCGGGGGCTCGGGACGAGGACGCGGCTCTCTCCCGGCCACTCCTCCTCGCGGCCGCCGTTCAGGAAGTAGGTGACGTGCGCGTACTTCTCCGTCTCGGCGCAGTGCAGCTGACGGAGGTCGTGCTCGGCCAGCACCTCGGCCAGCGTCTGTGGCACCTCCCGCTCCTCGAAGACGACCGGGCAGTCCAGGTCGTCGCGGTAACGCGTCATTGTCGTCAGGTCGAAGCCGGCCTCGAGCAGGCGCTGCGAGAGCTGGCGCGCCCGGTCGGGCCGGAAGTTGAAGAAGATCACCGCGTCACCGGGCTCGATCCCGGGGCGGCCGGCGAAATGTGCGGGCTCGACGAACTCGTCCGTGACGCCGGCCTCGTACTGCGCCTGCACGTAGTCGACGGGCTCCATCGGCGTGCTGGGCTCGCCGGCCACGATCGCGTCATAGGCGCGCTGCGTGCGCTCCCAGCGCTGGTCGCGGTCCATCGCGTAGTAGCGGCCGGCGACGCTCGCGATCCGCTCGGGCGGGAGCTCGGCGAGGTCGCGGACGGCAGTGTGTGGCGAGACGTCGCGGCCGTCGGTGAACGCGTGGATCCACGTCTTCTCGGGCGCAAAGCGCAGGAGCGCGCGCAGGTGGTCGATGTGCGAGTGGACGCCGCCGTAGGAGACGAGGCCGAGCAGGTGGACGTTCCTGCCGCGCTCGAAGGCGCCGCGGAGGACTTCGTTCTCGAAGAACGAGCCGTCCTCGATCGCGCGGTTCACGCGCATCAGGTCCTGGTAGAGGATCCGGCCCGACCCGATCGTCAGATGGCCGACCTCGGAGTTCCCCATCTGGCCGGGCGGTAGGCCGACCGCCTCGCCGGAGGCCTTCAGCTGCGTGTGCGGGTACTCGGCCCAGATCCGGTCGAAGACCGGCGTCTCGGCCAGGTCGACGGCGTTGCCAGGACCGGGCGGCGCGCAGCCCCACCCGTCGAGGATGACGAGCGCTACTAGATGGCTGATGCCACGCCCTCGCGCGTCCGGATGCGCGGTCTGAGCGGGGGGGGCCCCAGGGCGCGGCGGGGCGCACAAAGTGTGGGGCGCTCGGCAAGCGCCCAGCCCGCGCCCGGAGCGGACGAGTTCCTGGCGTCAACCATCCGGGCGCGCGGCCTTGCAAATCGCTGCGAACGAGGCGACCTCGAGCGAGGCGCCGCCGACGAGCGCGCCGTCGACGTCCGGCTGCGCGAGGAGTTCGGCCGCGTTGTCGGGCTTGACCGACCCGCCGTAGAGGATCGGGACGTCGATCAGGCTCTTGATGAAGGCGTGCGCCTCCCGTGCCTGCTCGGGGGTCGCGGTCTTACCGGTGCCGATCGCCCAGACGGGCTCGTAAGCGACCACGAGATGCTCGTGCTGCTCGAGCACGGCGAGTTGCCGGCGGAGCACGTCCTCGGTCTCCCCCGCGTCGCGCTGGGCCTCGGATTCGCCGACGCAGGCGATGATCGACAGGCCCGCCTCGAGCCCCGCGCGGGCGCGCTTGCCGACGCACTCGTCGGTTTCGCCGAACAGCTGCCGCCGTTCCGAGTGGCCGACGATCGCTCCGTAGACCCCGAGCTCGAACAGCATCGGCGCCGAGACCTCGCCCGTGAATGCGCCCTCCAGCTCCCAGTGCACATTCTGCGCGGCGACGGCGATGTCCGTGCCCGCGAGCGCCTGTACCGCCGCGTGCAGTGAGAGGTACGGCGGGCAGACGGCGACGTCGACGCCGTCCACCCACTCGAGCTGGTCGCGCAGTTCGCGGCAGAAGGCGGCCGTCTCCTCGGCGCCCTTGTACATCTTCCAGTTCCCGGCGATCAGCACGGCGCGATGTTAGTTATGCGGCCGGAATGGCGGCGACTCCAGGTAATTCCCTGCCCTCGAGCAGCTCGAGGGAGGCGCCGCCGCCGGTCGAAACCCAGCCGATCCTGTCCGCCAGGCCGGCCTCTTCGATCGCCCGCACCGAGTCACCGCCGCCGACGACGGTGTGCGCGTCCGCCTCGGCAACCGCGCGGGCGACCGCGAGCGTTCCCTCCGCGAAGCGCGGCCATTCGAACACGCCCATGGGGCCGTTCCAGAAGACCGTCTTCGCCGTCGCGATCCGCTGCGCGTACGCCTCGCGCGTTGCCGGGCCGATGTCCAGGCCGAGCCAGCCCTCCGGCACCCCGTCGGCCGGCGACGACCTTCGACTCCGCGTCGGGCTCAAACGCGACAGCGGCGACGACGTCCTGTGGGAGCTCCACCTCCACGTCGATCGGGTGCAAGCGGATCTCCTCCGCCATCTTCCCGCCGACGAGGACGACGTCGGCCCGCTCGCGCGAGCGAGCGAAGCACGCCGATCTTGTCCTCGACCTTGGCGCCGCCCACGATCGCGACGAAGGGATGCTCCGGCGACTCCAGCAGCCGCCCGAGCTCCTGGAGCTCGCGCTCGAGCAGCAGGCCGGCGAACGCGGGCAGCAGGTGCGCCACGCCCTCCGTGGACGCGTGCGCGCGATGGGCCGAGCCGAACGCGTCGTCGACGTAGAGATCGGCCTGCGCGGCGAGCTCCTTCGCGAGCTCCGGGTCGTTCGCGGTCTCCCGCGGGTCGAAGCGTGTGTTCTCCAGGACGCGCACGCTGCCGTTCGCGCCGAGCAGCTCGCGCAGCCTTTCCTCGACGGGCGCCATCGAGAACGCCGGATCGGGCCCCTTCGGCCGCCCGAGATGCGAGCAGACGATCACCTCGGACGCATCGCGCTCGAGCAGCAGCCGGAGCGTCGGCAACGCCGCCCGGATCCGCGTGTCGTCGGCGACGCGGCCGTCCTCGAGCGGCACGTTCAGGTCGGCCCGGACCAGCACGCGCTTGCCGGCGACGTCGGCGTCGCGAACCGAGCGCGGGAGCTTCACGCCGTGGCGACTTCGGCCGGCATCGTCGCCCCGATCATCTCGATCAGGTCGACGAGACGGCAGCTGTAGCCCCACTCGTTGTCGTACCAGCCGAAGACCTTCACGAGCGACCCGTTCGCCATCGTCAGCTCGCTGTCGTAGATGCAGGAGTACGGCGAGTGGACGATGTCGGTCGAGACGAGCGGATCCTCGCTGAACTGCATGTACTTGCCCTAGCGTTCCGCCCGCGGCCTCGCGGTAGGCGTCGTTCACCTCGTCCCGGGTCACCTCCCGCGACAGCAGCGCGACGAGGTCGCTGACCGAGCCCGTCGGGAGCGGGCGCGCGCACCGAGATGCCGTCGAACTTGCCCTTCAGGTCGGGCAGCACGAGCCCGATCGCCTTCGCGGCGCCGGTCGACGTCGGGATCAGGTTGATCGCCGCCGCCCGCGCGCGCCGCAGGTCCTTGTGCGGCATGTCCTGGAGCCCCTGGTCCTGCGTGTACGCGTGGATCGTCGTCATGAAGCCCTGCTCGATCGCCGAAGGCGTCGTTCAGCACCTTCGCCAGCGGCGCGACGCAATTCGTCGTGCAGGACGCGTTCGAGATCACATGGTGCGAGGTCGGGTCGTACATGTCGTCGTTGACGCCGAGCACGAGCGTCACGTCCGGCTCCGTTGCGGGCGCCGAGATCACGACCTTCTTCGCGCCGGCGTCGATGTGCTTCTGCGCGCCTTCGCGGTCGGTGAAGAAGCCCGTCGACTCGAGGACGACGTCGACGCCGAGGTCACCCCACGGCAGCGCCGCCGGATCGCGCTCGGAGAGCAGCTTGAGCTCGAAGTCGCCCGCGCGCAGCGTGTCGGCGCCGAGCGAGACCTCCTCGCCGAGCGGGCCGAGGGTCGAGTCGTAGCGAAGCAGGTGCGCCATCGTCTTCGGGTCGCCGAGGTCGTTCGCCGCGACGATCTCGAAGTCGCCGCCCCGCTTCAGATGGGAACGGAAGAAGTTGCGCCCGATGCGCCCGAAACCGTTGATGCCTACGCGGATCTTCGCCATGGTGGCCCCCTAAATCGATGTCCTGCCGCGAGTCTAGTCACCCGCCCGCCGGCAGCACTCAGTAGTGATCCTTGGCGGCCCTCAGTAGTGATCCGCAGCCGTAGAGGCGGGCCGGAGGGGAAGCTCCGAGGACGACCCTCCCCTCCGGTTGCACCGCGCTCAGGACCGAGCCGGCAGACGGGGTCTGAATCCACCGGCGGACGAGCGCGGACCCACCTCGGACGAATTATGAAGCATCGGACTGCGTAAAGCTACATGCGTTGCAAATCATGTTCTGCCAGTCTGACGAGCTTGCTCAACCGGCGATGTGCAGCGGCTTTCGTTGCAGGCGGCCGGCATTTCGCCGCCAACTCGCGCAGCGAGAGCGAGGGATGGCGCAGGCGGAGCTCGGCGATCTCGCGAAGGCTCGGCGACAGCCGCCCGAGCGCGCCGTTCTCCTCGAGCCGGCGGATCGCCTGGACCTGTGCATAGGCAGCGCGGCTGGCTCGGACGAGGTTCGCATGGTCGGCGTTCGCGACCCGGTTCGCGCGGGCGCGCGCCTCCGCGACGACGGCGTGCTCGTCGATCGCCAGCGCCGCGTCCCCCGCGCCGGCCAGGGCGAGGACGTCGGCGATCGGCTCCGCGCCCTTCGCGTAGGCGATCGCATGCCGGCCCCGGTCGTGGACGCGGAGTTGCACCTCTTCCTGGGCGGCGACCCACGCCAGCAGCTCCGCACCGGCACGACTCGCAGTCCGGATCTCCAGATGCGCCGCGCGTGGCCCGCTGACCGACCCACCGCCGAGCAACGCGCCGCGCAGGTAGGCGCGACGGCAGCACGACCGCCCGACGACTCGCTTCGGCGGCGCCTCCAGCGGCGCGTGCGCCGAGGAGAGCACGCCCGCCTCGTGCAGCACCTCGAGCGCGCGGCTGTCCCCCGGCACGTGGAGCTGGTAGCGCGTGCCGCGCTCGAACGCGTGGCGCGTGTAGGTGCGGATCTCGGCCTCGACGCCGAACGAGCGCACGAGCCCGACCGCCCGGCGGGCGACCGCGGACTCGGCCAGGTCGAGGTGGACGGCGAACTCGCCGTGCCCCCGGAGGTGGAGGCTGCCGGCGGTGTGGAAGAGCCCCGAGAGCTCCGCGAGCCGGTCGCAGTGCTTCAGCGGCTCCACTCCGGCGAGCTCGCGGCGGACGTCTTCAGACAGCGGCATGGCCGACCTGGCTCACCATACAATCGCCTCCGTGAGCAGCCACGGGATCTTCCGGCCGCCGCCGCCGGTGAACGAGCCGATCAAGAGCTATGCGCCGGGAACGCCCGAGCGCGAGGAGATCCGCGTCCGGCTCGCCGAGATGGAGCGCGAGCGGCTCGACGTCCCGTGCGTGATCGGCGGTGAGGAGGTGCGCACCGGCGACACGGTCCAGGCGGTGATGCCCCACCGCAAGGACCATGTGCTCGCGGATGTCCACCAGGGCGGGGCGGCCGAGGTCGATCGCGCCGTCAAGGCCGCCGCAGAGGCCTGGCACGACTGGTCGCGCACGTCGTGGGAGGAGCGCGCTGCCGTCCTGCTCCGCGCTGCCGAGCTGCTCGCCGGCCCGTGGCGGACGACGATGGTCGCGTCGACGATGCTGAACCAGTCGAAGACCGCGCACCAGGCCGAGATCGACGCCGCCTGCGAGCTGATCGACTTCTTCCGCTTCAACGTCGAGTTCATGACCCGCGTCTACGCGGAGCAGCCGGTCTCCTCGGCCGGAGTCTGGAACCGGCTGGAGTACCGCCCGCTCGAGGGGTTCGTCTTCGCGGTCAGCCCGTTCAACTTCACGGCGATCGGCGGGAACCTGACGAGCTCGCCGGCGCTGATGGGGAACACGATCCTCTGGAAGCCCGCCTCCACGGCGGCACTCTCCGCCTATTACACGATGAAGCTGTTCGAGGAGGCCGGCCTGCCGCCCGGGGTGGTCAACCTCGTCTACGGCCGCGGCTCGGCGGTCGGCGACCCCGCGCTCGCGAGCCCCGACCTCGCCGGCATCCATTTCACCGGCTCGACGGCGGTCTTCCAGAACATGTGGAAGACGGTCGGGAAGAACATCGAGCAGTACCGCAACTACCCGCGGATCGTCGGCGAGACGGGCGGCAAGGACTTCATCGTCGCGCACCCCTCCGCCGACCTCGATGCGGTCGCAACGGCGATCGTCCGGGGCTCGTTCGAGTACCAGGGTCAGAAGTGCTCCGCCGCATCGCGCGTGTACGCGCCCTCCAACCTCTGGCCGCAGCTCCGTGAGCGCCTCGCCGAGCAGGTTGCCGAGCTGAAGGTCGGCGACGTCGGCGATTTCGGGAACTTCATGGGCGCCGTGATCGACTCGGGCTCGTTCGCGACGCAGAAGGAGGCGATCGAGGAGGCGCGCGCCGACGGGAACTCCGAGGTGCTGGTCGGCGGCGGATACGACGACAGCCAGGGTTACTTCGTCCAGCCCACGGTGATCGAGACCCGCGACCCGAACTTCCGCCTGCTCCGCGACGAGCTCTTCGGCCCCGTCGTCACCGCCTACGTCTACCCGGAGAAGGAGTACGAGGAGACCCTCGACCTCGTCGACCGCACCGCCCCCTACGGCCTCACCGGCGCCGTCTTCGCGCGCGACCGGTCGGCGATCGAGCTCGCCTCGGACAAGCTCGAGTACGCGGCCGGCAACTTCTATGTCAACGACAAGCCGACGGGCGCGGTCGTCGGCCAGCAGCCCTTCGGCGGCGCACGCGCCTCCGGCACCAACGACAAGGCCGGCTCGATGTGGAACCTGATCCGCTGGGTCTCGCCGCGGACGATCAAGGAGACCTTCGTCCCGCCCGGCGACTATCGCTATCCGTTCATGCCCGACGACGACGTGGCCTTTGCGAATCTTTGTAAGGCACTCCTGCGTCCGAAAGCTGCGCCATCTGCGCGATCTCCGATTCCCCCTCCTCCTTGCCTGTGTCGCCTTGGTCGGCGCCGGTGCGTGCTCGTCGAAGTCCAGCCTGGCCACGCCCACAGCAGGTCTTCGTCCTGGCCGGCCAGTCGAACATGCTCGGCCGGGCCGTCCCGGTCAGCCAGGGCGCGAAGAGCGACCCTCGCCTGCTCGTGTGGCGGAAGGACGGGGGCTGGCAGGTGGCGGTCGACCCGCTCGGCGATCCGAAGGACAAGACCAACGGCGTCGGCCCGGGGATGACCTTCGGCATCGGCGCGATTCAGAAACTGAATCCGCAGACGGTCGGGCTCGTCCAGTGCGCGATCTCGGGAACGACGATCTCGAAGTGGCAGCCGCCGCACTCGGCGTACTCGAACTGCATCAGCCAGGTTCACGCCGCCGGCGGGCACATCGACGGGATCCTCTTCCTCCAGGGCGAGAGCGACGCCACGAACAAGGACGACGCGGGGAAACTGGGCCAAGCGGTTCAAGGTCGTGCTCACCGCCTTCCGAACCGACCTCGGCGCCGACGTCCCGATGGTGATGGCCCAGATCGGGAAGATCAACTCCTCCGACTTCCCGTACCAGAAGACGGTGCGTGACCAGCAGACGAAGGCGGCAGGTGCAGAGCGCCGGCCTGACGATGATCACGACGCTCGACCTGAAGACGCAGTCCGACGGCGTGCACTTCACGGTCGATTCGCAGAAGACGCTCGGCACCCGCTTCGCCGCCGCCTGGTGGCAGCTGCGCCAGGTCTTCCTTCCGCTGAGAAGCGGACGCCACGTCTAGCGCGCCCTAACCAAGCCCTTACGCGGTGCTCATCGACCTCTCACGCGGGGTCCATAGCGTGCAGGACATGCGCTTGCTCGCCGTTGCAGCCGGGTGGCTGACGATCCTCGTACTCGTCCTGCCCGTCAAGGGTTTCTAGCCGGGCTTCTTCTTCGCCGCCGTGAACCACCAGCCGGTGGCGGAGGCGTCGTTACCGACGTTCCCGAACACGACCACCGTGTGGCGGCCTGGATCGAGCGCCGGGTCGTAGTTGACGACCAGCGTCGAGTTCCGCTGCGTGCCGTAGATCTTCGGGTTCTCGGTCAGGCCGTCCACGTAGAAGACCGCTGAGCCGGTCCCGCCCTCGCCCGACACCGCCGCCGCGACCTGCGCGACGATCTGCTCGTGCGCGCCCGGATCGGGCCCGATCGGCCGAACGCGGACGGGCCCGCCGAGCTCGAGCTTCCACTTCGAGCCCTCGAGCCGCAACGCAGCGGCATAGACGTCGCGGAGGCGCTTCCCGTCGACCACGTGCGACCCGTCGATCGCGACCACGCCGAACTCGGGAGTGATCCGCTCCGAGACGATCACCTTGTAGTTGCCGAAGGACCCGACTTCCTCCGAGAGCCGCTTCGCGGCTCGTTGCCGGAAAAGGGTGATCGTCGGCCCGAGGCGGTGCTTCGATTTGGTCGAGAGCGCTCCCCAGAGCGCGTCGACGTCGCCGTGCCGGGCCGCCGCCACGAACGAGTCGATCGCGTCCTTCCCCGGGTCGGGCGGCGCGGTCGTCTGGGTCAGCGGCCGCGGCGGGAAGTCGTTCGTCGTCGTCGTGGCGCTCTTCCCCCCGCAGCCCGCGAGCAGGAGCGCCGAGAGCCCGAACAGCGCGAGGCGCCTCACCCGCGACCCGTCTTGTGCAGCTGCGAGTAGATCGAGCGCGCGGTCTTCGCCGGGACGCCCGGGACGCCTTCGAGCTCTTCCCGGCTCGCCTCCAGCAGCCGCTCGGCGGAGCCGAAGTGCCGGAGCAGCGCTCGGCGGCGGGCCGGGCCCACGCCCTGGAGGTCGTCGAAGATCGACCCGCGGGCGCGCGTCTCGCGGCGCTGGCGGTGGAAGCCGAGCGCGAAGCGGTGGGCCTCGTCGCGGACCCGCTGGAGCAGCTGGAGCCCCGGCGACTCGCGCGGCAGCACGATCGGATCGGGCCGACCGGGAACGAACACCTCCTCGGCGCGCTTCGCAAGGGAGATCACCGCCACGCGCGGGAGATCGTAGGCCTGCATTGCAGACAACGCCGCCGAAAGCTGGCCCTTGCCGCCGTCGATCACGACCAGGTTCGGCATACCCGCGAACGACTCGTCGTAGTCCGCGCCGGCAACGTCGCCCAGACGCGCGAACCGCCGCGACACGACCTCCTCGATCGCCGCGAAGTCGTCCGGGCCCGCCTCCAGATGCCGTACGCCGAACTTCCGGTAGTGCGCCTTCTTCGGAACGGCGTCCTGGAAGACGACCATCGAGCCGACCGGCGACTCGGCCTGGATGTTCGAGATGTCGTAGCACTCGATCCGCAGCGGGAGGCTCTCGAGGTTCAGCGTCTCGCGCAGCTCCTCGAGCGCCTCGACGCGCCGCAGCCGCTTCTGCTCCGCCTGGATCGCGTCCGACTCGAGAGCAACGCGCGCGTTCTGCGCGGCGAGCTGCTGAAGCCGCTTCTTCTCGCCGCGCTCCGGGGTGCGCACCTCGACGCGGGAGCCGCGACGCTCGGAGAGGAACTGCTCGAGCGCCTCGGTGTCGCCCGCGTCCGGAGGGACGACGAGCTGCGGCGGGATGCTCGGCGAGGTGCCGTAGTACTCGAGCGCGAACGCCTCCAGCACGGCAGCCGTGTCCTGTCCCTCGACGTTCTCGAGGTGGAACCCGTGGCGGTCGACGAGCTTGCCGTCGCGGAGCGGGAAGACCTGCACCGCCGCGCGGTCGCCCTCGACTGCGATCCCGATCACGTCCACCGAGCCGACCGAGCGACGGTCGGCCGCCTGACGCTCGGCGAGGTGGCGGATCGCATAGAGACGGTTGCGGTAGCGGGCGGCGTCCTCGAAGCGCTCTTCGCCGGCTGCCCGCTTGCATCTGCCGTTCGAGCTCGCGCAGGACCGGCCTCGTCTCGCCCGAGAGGAACTCGATCACGCGGTCGATCAGCTCGCCGTACTCCTCCTTCGAGACGTAGCCGACGCAGGGCGCCTTGCAGCGCTCGATGTGGTAATCGAGGCACGGGATCCCCGAGTGCCGCCCGGGCTTCGGCCCCTCGCAGGGCCGGAACTGGAAGACCCGGTTGAGCACGTCGAGGGTCTCGCGCACCTTCTTCGCGTTGGCGTAAGGCCCGAAGTAGAGAACGCCGCGGCGGTGCCGCTCGCGCGTGAACATGACGCGCGGGTACTCGTCCTCGATCGTGACCGCGATGTATGGGAACGACTTGTCGTCGCGCAAGCGGATGTTGAACGGCGGCCGGTGGCGCTTGACCAGGTTCTGCTCCACGTGGAGCGCCTCGGCCTCCGTTCCGGTGACGATCACCTCGATGTCTGCGACTCGGCCGGGCAGCTGCACGATCTGTGCGCGGGTGTCCGGCGTCGCCTGGAAGTAGGAGCGCACGCGCTGCCGGAGCGACTTCGCCTTGCCGATGTAGAGGACTCGGCCGTCCTCGCGCGCGAAAGACGTACACCCCCGGCTTGGCCGGTAACGCCTTCAACTGAGCCTCGAGGTGTTGCTTTCTCATAACAACCTCAGGCTACCCTTGCACCATGAAACGCCTGCTCCTGGCAGTGATTTCGATCACAATCGTTTTCGCCGCCCCGGCTGCGAGGGCCGGTGGGCCGACGATGATGGTCGGCGCCGCCGAGGACGCGGTCAAGTCGAACACGTTCGCCGAGGCGAAGGCGCGGCTCGATCTGCTCAAGCTCGCGGGCCTCGACACCGTCCGCGTGACCTCGATCTGGGACCCGGCGAACCCGACCCCCGGGCCTGACGCGGTCCTCCAGCTCCGCAACCTCGTGCGGGCGGCCGCCCTCGACAACATGCGGGTCTTCGTCTCGGTCTACAACTTCGGCAGCCGGACGACGCCGCTCAGCGACGCCGACCAGGCGAGCTTCGCCGGGCACGCCGCGTACCTCGCCCGCAACGTCACCGGCCTGACGAACTTCATCATCGGTAACGAGCCGAACCTGAACCGTTTCTGGCTGCCGCAGTTCGGACCGAACGGCGAGGACCTCGCCGCGCCCGCCTACACCTCGCTGCTCGCGAAGACCTATGACGCGCTGAAGGCCGCGAACCCGGCCGTGAGGGTGTTCGGCGGCGCGATCTCGCCGCGCGGGATCGACCGGCCGGGGTCGGGGCGCGACACCCACTCGCCGACCGTCTTCATCCAGGACATGGGCACGGCGTACCGCGCCTCCGGGCGGACGACGCCGATCATGGATGCGCTCGCGATCCACCCCTACCCGGAGAACTCGACGATCCCGCCCACTTTCGCGCATCCGTTGACGACGCCGATCGGAATCGCGGACTACTCGAAGCTGGTCGCGCTGCTCACGACCGCCTTCGACGGCACCGCGCAGCCCGGCTCGACGCTCCCGATCCTCTACGCGGAGTACGGGGTCGAGACGCAGATCCCGTCCCGAGAAGGCCGCGCTCTACACGGGCACCGAGCCGGCCACGATCAAGCCGGTGCCGGAGGCGACCCAGGCCTCGTACTACAGCCAGGCGATGCAGATCGCGTTTTGCCAGCCGAACGTGATCGGTCTCTTCATCTTCCACGCCTTCGACGAGTCCGACCTCGACCGGTTCCAGTCCGGCCTCTACTACACGGACGCGACGCCGAAGACGAGCCTGCCGGCGGTCAAGGACGCTGCCCGCAAGGTGCACGGCGGCGTGATCGCCAAGTGCGCCGGGCCTCCAGCTGACCCCGAACGCGCGCGATCGCGTACCCGCGAATCCAGGGCGATCGCGCTGGGCACGGCCGCGGTCGCGGTCACCTGCGACATCGACTGCATCGTCTATGCCCGCCTCGAGAAGGCGACGACGCACACGACCACGCTCGCCAAGCGGGCGATCGCGCTGGCCGGCGTGCGCACGCTCGTGCCGTTCCCACAGCGCCGCATCGCCCCCGGGCAATATCGCTTCACGATCCGCCTGACCGCACCCGTGAACCCCGGCCCACCGCAGACCGCCGCGAGCGCCCCGCTGCTGCTGACCCGCTAGCGTTTCGGACATGGCCGAGGGCCAGTACGTCGCCTACACCTTCTACCGCGTCTCGCCCGAGTGGCGGCGCCGGCCGGTCGACGAGCGCGCCGCGGGCAAGGACGCGTTCGCCGAGGTCGTCGAGTCCTGGGCGCAGCGCATGGAGGGCCTGCGTGCGTACACGTGCACCGGCGTCCGCCCGGACTGCGACTTCTTCCTCTGGAAGATCACCGAGCGCTATGCCGACCTCGGCGAGCTCGGCGCGGAGCTGAACGGGACGCCGCTCGCCGGCTGGCTCGAGACGCCGTACTCCTATCTCGCGACGACGATGCCCTCGCAGTACACCCAGGCGCGGCGCGCGCGGAAGATCACGCCGCACAACCAGCCCTACCTCGTCGTCTACCCGTTCGTGAAGGTGCGGCCCTGGTACGCGCTCCCGGAGGAAGACCGGCAGCGTGCGATGGACGAGCACATCCGGATCGGCCGGGAGGAGTTTCCCGGGATCCACAACCACACCACGTACTCGTTCGGGATCGACGACCAGGAGTTCATGACCGCGTTCGAGTGCGACGAGCCGGCCGACTTCATGCACCTGATGCTGCGCCTGCGCGACAGCGAGGCGAGCCGCTACACCGAGCGCGACACGCCGATCTTCGTCGGGCAGCTGACGCCGGTCCGCGCAGCGCTCGATGCCCTGGACGGTGCTATCCGCAGCGTGGCCGAGCAAAGCCCGGCCACGCGCTAAAGGCTTGGGCGGCAGCGCGGGTGGAAGCTCAGACGTAGGTCGTCTGGTCCTTCCACGTCCGCCACATGGCGAACGCGGAGATCGCGAGCACGAGGACGAACGCGACCGCGTCCGGGCCGGTCTCGTTCAGGAACGAGATCGCAGCGATGTCCGCCACGGCGAGGACGGCGGCGCTGTAGAAGACCCAGCGGGCGCGGGTGGCCACGCCGAGATCTCCTGCCGGTGCTCGCGCCAGAGCAGGTAGATGAAGAACGCGATTGCGAGCAGGAACGCGATCCGCGCGATCAGGAAGAGCGCCGTCAAGGTCGCCTGGAGCTTGAGGACGACGATCACCGCCGAGATCCCGGCGACGATCAGCAGCCCGCGCACGAACGGATTGATGCGGCTCACGTCGCTCAAAGTAGCGGGTCAGGCAGCCGGTGACCCTGCGACGCCGAGCTGATCGGGATCGCAACGGCATTGAAAGTGGCTTGCAGGTTCGCCGGGGTCTGGTTCACACTTGTATTGGTCCCACACGCGACGAAAGGGGTTCGGATGAAGCGTTTGGTTCGAGACAGGAACAGGATGCTCCTGGCTGCTCTGGCCGCGGGCGTCCTTGCCGGGCTCGCGTTCGGCGTCGGCGGAAGCTTTGCGGGCGACGGCGACTCGGCGACTGCGCAATTCAGAAAGAACCGGGCCGAATGCGCGGCCCCGAGCGACCACAAGTTCATCGGCACGGCGAAGCTCACCGAGAACGGGAACAAGATCACGGTGACGGCGACGCTCCACGGGGCGGAGCCGGGCGAGTATCAACTCCAGCTCTGGGTTCCCGTCCTCCTTTCCTGCGTTCCGCTCGGCGACTTCGGAAAGTTCAAGGTGGACGCCAGCGGCAACGGCAGCAAGAGCGGCTCATTCACGTTGCCGACCATCGGCGCTACGTACTTCCTGGACGCCTACAACAGGACGACGGGCACGGACAACGACACCGACTTCTTCGATCTGTAGCTCCGGCCGCTTCATAGCGGGGCGTTGGGCGGTGCGCTGCGCGCTCGCGTTCATCGCGTCGGCGTAGGGCCTCGACAGGCAACGCCTCCGATCCCGGCGCGCCCACGCCGGGATCATCGCGCCACTCGTCGCGCCCCCGGCTCGAGGAGCTGCCCGGCTATAGGACGGTCGCTCGGTGCGGACGTGCTGCGGCGCGGCCTCGTCGGTTCGGACTCGGACGATCCCGCCAGGCGTGATGCCGATGAGAGGACTTGAACCTCCACGGGGTTCCGGAGCACCGATGCAGCCAGAAGCAGGTCGGTGCAGATCGCGCGGTTTTCCCTGCTGCCGTGCGGGTTTGCGGCAACTTCGCGCAGATTCGCGCAGACCCATTCGGGAATCGTTTGGGCAGCTGATTGGGCAGGTCGCGCCACCTAGTCGTCCCCGACCATCCGCTGATCGGGCTGTTCACACGAACGGCCTGACGATCGACTTCCCCGGGGCGCGCGCCGCCGGCGCGCGCCCTCGATCAGCCTCTGAGCCCTGAACCTCTTGACCGATAGCCGGGGACCGTGCTACAAGCGGGTGCCAGGCAGGCGGCCAGGTACCCCTCCGAGGAGAGAGGAATGACAATGCACAGAAAAGCACTCCGCACGCTCGGCGTGTTCGTGCTTGCCGGGGTCGTCGCCGTCTTGGCGTTCAGCTCCCTGAGCTCGGCCGCCCTCAAGCGGATCAAGGACCTGATCGCGCCGACAGGCAAGTCGTCCGTGGCCGACGTCCTGGCCTTCGACGAGACGGGAGGCTCGCCCTTTACGTCGTCGCGCGACCAGGTCAAGATGGTCACGCACCCGTCCACGGGCATCTACTGCGTCTTCGGCGTCACGGCGAGACCGAGCAGCACTATCGCCAAGGTGACGATCGACGACCACAACACCGACTGGTCGGACCTCGGCACCTTCACGCCGACCGTCTCGTGGGACCGCACCTCCCCGGACTGCGGCTCGACTGCCTTCGAGATCGTCACGCGCATTCCGGATGAGGAAGATTTCACGGACGAGGTCGCGTTCTTCGTCGAGATGTACGTCCGCTAGACCCGAAGCACCCTGCTGGATCGAAGAGGGGCGGCACCGCCGCCCCTCTTTCTGCCCGACTAGTCTGCGGTCCATGAGCGAGGAACCCCGCCTCAGACCCGCGAGGGCGCTGATCGGCTGGCTGCCCCCCTCGAGGCAGGCCGTTTCCTGGCAGGCCTCCGACCGAGCGAGGCCGAACGGCCCGAGTACCAGGAGCGCGCCCGGCACGCTCGAACGGTCGCCGCTGCCCGGCGGCCGGACTTCGATGTCCGCGGCGTCGTCACCGAGGCGCCCCAGGCGGTGCACGAGCACTGGGCGGCGATCACCGAGACCCCCATCGGGAGGCGGCTTTCCGAGCGTGGGCGGCGACCGGCGCTCGTCGACCTCCGGCGGGTGGTCGCGGTGCAGCCGCACGTCTTCACCGACACCGACCTCCCGGGCTCGACCCCGCGGATCCGACGGCGATCGCCGCGGTTACGCTTGCGCCGCCGGGCCCGATGGAGGTGGAGACCCAGTTCGACCCGCGCCGGAATCTGTGGGTCATCCACCCGCCGAGCTCGGACTTCCGAATCGCACGCGCGCACCGTGCGGACGTGGAGGAGGACGGCCTCGCCTTCGGCCTCGAGTTCCGCTTCGGCGGGTCGTTCCTGAAGGTCTATCGCTTCGGTGACCGCTACCTGCTCAGGGACGGCACTCACCGCGCAGTCGCGCTGCTCGCGCGCGGAATCGAGGTCGTCCCAGCGCTCGTCGGCGAGTACGCGCCGGCCGACGAGGTGCATGTGCCGGGCGGCCTGCCGCGGGAGGCGATCTTCGGCCGCCGTCCCCCGCTCCTGCCCGACTACCTCGACGACGCAGTCTCGGCCGCGGTCGAGCTCCCGGCGACGCGCCGCGTGATCCTGATCGAGGGTCTCGAGGTGTGGGTTCAGGGCTGAGAGAAGGCCGCTTGAGCGGCGTCGGCTTCTCGTGGAACCGGCGCCGCGATCCGGCTTGCGTTTTGGTCCCGATTTGGTCCGAGCCGACTGCGATTTCGGCCAAAATCGTCGATTCGCAGGGCTTTTGGCTATGCGGATGAGAGGACTTGAACCTCCACGGGGTTTCCCCCACACGGCCCTGAACCGTGCGCGTCTACCAATTCCGCCACATCCGCGCTTGCTAGGAGGTCGACAGTGTAGCGTCGGCCTGAGGAACGACCCGGTAGCGCAGATGCGTCACGCCGGGCGCTCCGACCGCGTCGATCTGCTCGAGTTCGATCCCGCCTAGGCCCTCCAGCAGCCGCGTTCCCGAGCCGAGCAGAAGTGGCGCGACCGACACGGTGAACTCGTCCACGAGACCCGCCCCGAGGTACTGCTGGACGACGCTCGCGCCGCCGGCGATCACCACATCCTTCTCCCCCGCGGCCTCCCGCGCCGACGCGAGCGCCGGCTCGATGCCGTCGGTCACGAACGTGAACGTCGTCCCGCCGTCCATTACCAGCCGCTCGCGGGCGTGGTGCGTGAGCACGAACACCGGCACGTGGAACGGCGGGTCGTCGCCCCACCAGCCCCGCCAGGATTCGTCTCCCCAGTCTCCCGGCCCGCCGCCGAACATGTTCCGGCCCATCACGTAGGCGCCGACGTCCGCGAGCGACGCCTCGATGACAGCCGTGCTCTCGTTCACCTCGCCGCCCGCCAGGCCGTGCGACCGGCGCCACGCCTCCAGCCCGAACGCCCAGTCGTGCAACTGCATCCCGCCCTCGCCGAGCGGGTTCTCGACGCTCGGATTCGGCCCCGCCACGAAGCCGTCCAGCGACATCGTCAGTCCGAACCTCACCTTCCCCATCGATGCCTCCTTGTCGAAGCGGTCACTGTACGGACGCGCCGCGCTCCCGGAACTCATCGGTAGGCTCCGGACGTGGTCGAGGAAGGCAAGCCGGCACCCGGGTTCGAGCTCCAGAGCGACAGCGGCGAGACCGTTCGGCTCTCCGATCTGCGGGGCAAGCCGGTGGTCCTCTACTTCTATCCCAAGGACGACACGCCCGGGTGTACGACGCAGGCCTGCGGCATCCGCGACGACTGGAGCGCGTTCGAAAAGGCGGGCGCGGTCGTGCTCGGTGTCAGCCCGGACAGCGAGGAGTCGCACGCGAAGTTCAGGCAGAAGTACGGGCTCCCCTTCACGCTGCTCGCCGACCCGGACCACGAGCTGACCGAGCAGTACGGCTTCTGGGTCGAGAAGAACAACTACGGGAAGAAGTACATGGGGGTCGAGCGCTCGACGGTCGTGATCGACTCCGAGGGCAACGTCGCCAAGGTGTTCCGGCGCGTCAAGCCCGAGGAGCACGTACAACAAGTCCTTACAGCGCTCGTCTAACGTTTTCGACTTGACGAGAAGCCTTCTCCTCGCGGCGGCGGTGGTGGCCGCCGTTTTCTTCCCGGCGGCTGCGAACGCCACGACGGCGGACAGCGTCGAGGTCGTCGTGACGCTCGAGGCGCCGCCCCTCGCCCAGGCGATCCAGCGCAGCCGGGTGCTGAGCGCGCGCTTCAAGGCCCAGCGGCTGAACCTCCGCGCGCCGACGAGCGTCGCCTACCTCCGCTCGCTCGCGACCGCGCAGCGCGCGCTCGCCACGCGCATCACCACGACCGTCCCCGGCGCCCGCGTCACCTGGCGCTACCAGGTCGTGCTCGACGGCCTCGCCGTCGTCGTCCCGCGCGCGGAGCTCGGGCGGCTCTCCTCCGTCCCGGGCGTCGCGGAGGTCTGGCCGAGCGTCACCTACCGGCCGCTGCTCGACCGCAGCCCGAAGCTGATCGGCGCCGACCAGCTCTGGGACGCGCCGCTGTTCGACACGGCGGGCAACGGGATCAAGATCGGGATCATCGACGACGGCATCGACCAGAAGCACCCGTTCTTCAACCCGAGCGGCTACACGATGCCGCCCGGCTTCCCGAAGGGGAATACGACCTACACGACCGCGAAGGTGATCGTCGCGCGGGCCTTCTCGCCGCCGACGAACACGTGGAGGTACGCGCGCGTCCCCTTCGACCCGGAGTGACTCCGAGCACGGGACCCATGTCGCCGGGATCGCCGCCGGCGACTACACGCCGGGCGCGATCCCCAACCGCGGCCCGCTCTCGGGCGTCGCGCCGAACGCATATCTCGGCAACTACAAGGTGCTGACCGTCCCGACCGAGAACTTCGGGCTGAACGGGAACGCGCCCGAGATCGCCGCCGGGATCGAGGCGGCCGTCCGCGACGGCATGGACGTCATCAACCTGTCGCTCGGCGAGCCGGAGATCGAGCCGTCCCGCGACCTCGTCGTCACGGCGATCAATGCCGCCGCCGACGCCGGCGTCGTCCCGGCGGTCGCGGCCGGGAACGAGTTCGACGACTTCGGATACGGGAGCATCTCCTCCCCGGGCAGTGCCGCCAAGGCGATCACGGTCGCGGCGGTCAGCAACCAGCTCGCGGTCGCGTCGTTCTCGAGCGGCGGCCCGACCCCGATCTCGCTCGAGCTGAAGCCCGACGTGAGCGCACCGGGCGTGGACATCACTTCGTCCGTGCCGGCCCGCGAGGGCACGTGGGACGTCGTTCAGCGGGACGAGCATGGCTGCGCCGCACGTCGCCGGCGGGGCCGCGCTCCTGAAGCAGCGCCATCCCGACTGGACGGTCGCGCAGCTGAAGTCGGCCCTCGTCCTGACCGGCAAGCCGACGATCCTCTCCGGCGAGGCTCCCGTGACGCGTGAAGGCGGCGGGCTGATCGACCTCGTCGCCGCGAACGCGCCGCTGATCTTCGCCGCGCCCACCGACGTCTCGTTCGGCCTCCTGCACACGGGCAAGAGCGCGACGCAGTCGGTGACGCTGACCGACGCGGGCGGCGGCGCGGGCCAGTGGACGGTCTCGCTCGCACCCCAGACCGGCGTCGGCAAGGCGACGATCACCGTCCCGGCCACGGTGAGCGTGCCCGGGCGACTCGACCTGGCGGTCAGCGCCGGCGCAGCCGAGGGCGAGGCGATGGGCTTCGTCGTCCTCAAGCTCGGGACGGTCACGCGGCGCATCCCGTACTGGTTCCGCGTCGTCGACCCGAAGCTCGGGCGTGAGCCCCACGGCACGCTGAGCGCGACCGGCACCTACAAGGGCACGACCGCCGGCGGCGCCTCGCTCGTCACCACCTACCGTTACCCCGACGTCCCCCACGGGCCGCTCGCCGGGCCGGAGCGCGTGTTCAGGGTGACCGTGACGAAGCCGGTCGCGAACTTCGGCGTCATGGTGCTCTCGGGCAGCCGCGCCTCACCGCGGGTCGTCGTCGCCGGCGACGAGAACCGCGTCACCAGCGTCCCGGGCCTGCCGCTCGTGATCAACCCGTACATCGATTCCTACGGCGCACGCGCGGCCGGTGGCAGGCGCGATCCGGCCCGGTCGAGGCAGCTACGACATCGTCTTCGACACCGCAGGGGCCGCCCGCGGCTGCCTTCACGTTCCGCTTCTGGATCGACGACGTCACGCCCCCGACCGTGCGGCTGGTGTCCGCGAGCGCCAGGCGCGGCGGGAACCTGGCGCTGACCGTGACCGACGCCGGGGCAGGCGTCGATCCGCAGTCCCTGACCGCGAAGATCGACGGCAAGCCCGCGGACGTCACCTACGCGCGGGGCCGTGCGGTCGTCAGCCTCCGCACCGCCGGCCCCGGACGGCACTCGCTCGTCTTCACCGCGGCCGACTACCAGGAGCTCAAGAACATGGAGAACGTGCCGCAGATCCTCCCGAACACGCGCACGTTCAGGGCCGCGTTCCGCGTCGGCTCAGCGCGAGGGGTCGTGCTCTTCGATCGTCGGCAGCCGCTCGAGGTCGCGCTGCACGCTGGCGGCGAACTCGTCGCTCTCGGTCTTCAGCAGCCGGAGCTGCGCCTTCTGACGCGCGCGCGCGCGTGACTGCCGGGCCCGGGAGCCTGCCCGGCCGGCGAGGCGCGGCCACTCCGCAGCAATCAGGACGACGACCGCCGCCGCGAGCAAGGCGATGAAGAGCCAGCTCACGTCCGTCATTCTAGTCAGCCGCGCAAAGGCCGTTGCGAACGGGGTCGGCTACCGTAATCGCGTGCGAATCGCCGTCCTCGTAGCGCTCGTGACGCTTGCCGGCGCCACCCATCCTGCCGGCGCCGCCCGAGCGACCGACCAGGCCCTCGTCTTCCGCTCCGCGCCGATCACGGTCGCGGGGTACGGCGTCAACCAGGGCACGCAGATCGTCCAGTCGCCGTCGGTCGACGGCTACGTGACGGGGATGAGCGCTGACGTCGTCGACGCGAACGGCAACTCGGTGCCCGTCACGAACGTGATGCTCCACCACGTCGTGTTCGTCAAGGCCGGCGGCCATGACGCCACCTGCACGCAGTTCACGGACTACGACGGCAACCGGTCGCCCATCCCGGTCGACCGCTTCTACGAGGAAGGCGAGGAGCGCGCCGTCCTCGACCTCCCGGCCGGCTTCGGCTATCCGAACCGCGGCAGCGACCGCTGGGGCCTGGTCTTCATGCTGATGAACCACAAACCGGCCACGAGGACGGTCTACGTCCAGTACACGGTCCACTACGCGAGCGGTCAGACGCTGACTCCAGTGCGGCCGTACTGGTTCGACGAGCACAACTGCTCCGCCGACCCGATCTTCGACGTTCCCGGGAACGGGCGGATGTTCTCGACGTTCTCGAAGAGCGTGGACTACACGATGCCGGAGAGCGGTCGGATGGTCGCGATCCTCGGCCACCTGCACGGCGGCGGTGTGCGGCTCGACCTGACCGACCGCACCTGCAACACGAAGCTCTTCACCTCCGAGCCGACCTGGGGGCTGCCGGTCGTCCACCCGATCATCCACGAGCCCGGACCAAAACACATGACGACGCTGACCTCTGCGAACGGGATCCCGGTCGCGGCCGGAGATCGCCTGCGGCTGACCGCGGTCTACGACAACAGCCTCCCGCACACGCGGGTGATGGGCGTGATGGTCGCGTACCTGGCGCCGGGGCCGGTCTCGAAGTGCGAGGCGGTGCCGCCGCTGCCGGCGGACCCTCTGAGCCACCCGTCCGCGCCGCCGCGCTTCCGGCTCCCCCTCGCGCGCGTCCCAGCCGGACCGGTGCGCAGCATCCTGAGCTCGTGGGTCGGCGACTTCCAGTACTCCGCACAGCGGATCGTGGTCAAGCGCGGCGCGAGGTTCCGCTGGCGCTTTGCCGGGCCGTCACGCCACGACGTCACGCTCGCAAACGGCCCGATCGGGTTCTCGTCGCCGTCGGTGTCGAGCGGCTCGTTCTCGTTCCGCTTCACGAAGCCGGGCGTCTACCGCCTGTTCTGCTCGCTGCACCCGACGACGATGACGCAGATCGTCACGGTCCGTTAAGCCGCGCCTCCACGCGGCCGATACCGCACGTGTGAGCGTGACGATGCTGGCGCCCTACGCGATGCTCTGGCTCGTGCTGATGCGGGCGCTGCTCGTGCGAGCCCGGGTGCTGGCGCCCACGTGCTCCCGCTGCGGCCTGATGCTCGAGCGCGACCGCCTCGGCGACCGCATCTGCGCCTGCGGCGGCTAGGCCGTCCCGCTGACCGCCTCGTCCTCGAGCTCGCGGCGCTCGAGCTTCTCCTCGAACGATCGCCGCAGATCCTCGCCCGAGACCGGCAGGTCGTAGCGCGGCCGCCGCGGCTCGAGCTTGACGATCCGCACTTCGGTCTCGCGCGTGCCGTGGCAGCGCGCGTAGGCCTCGGCCTCGGTCAGTGCTCGGAGACGCTGCCGCCTGCGCACGACCGCCGATCCTAACCGTGGACGCAGGGTGTGGCTACCGCCGCGCGGGCTCTTGCGCCGGCACGTCGGTGAGCGCGCCCGTCGCGGCTGCGCTGATCAACTCGTCGAGCATCTGCAGTTCCGCTCGTGCGTGCCGGACACGGCGGTCGTCACCGCTCAGCGCCGCGCAACCCGTGCTGTAGATCACGGCGGCTCGCTGTGCGTGGAGCTTGCGGACGAGCACCATCGAGCGCAGCGCGTCGCGCACGGAGCCGGCGCCGAGGACGACGACCTCGCTGATGAGCCCGGCCGCTTCGCCCAGCGCGGCGAGCACCCGGCCCGCCCGGGTCGCGAGCCTGCGCGGGAAGACCGCGATGCGACGCAAGAGCCGGCGAGGCGCCGGCGAGGCTGGGGGGAGCCGCACGCCGGCAGCGCTGCGCACGACGCGGGTCCACCACGTCTGTCGAGGCGCTCTCGGCGACCGGCTACCCCGTTCGACGATCGGGAACGAGAGCGGAGCCTTCGGCTCGGCCCCCCAGCCCGAATCGTCGTTCGAGAGGCCGCAGGCGGGACAGAACCGGAACATGTCGGTGAGGGTGGCGCCGCAGCTGACACAGGACCGAAGGCTCATCGATTCCCGGTACGGAACGCCTGCGCGCGTTCCTTCCTCCCCTCCGCGAGAACTGCCCGGACGGAGATCAGAAATCGGTAGAAAATTCTGCTCGAGCTTCTACTTCCTACCTTCGTCGATCGCGGACCAGGTACGCCACGATCAGAGCCGCCGGGAAGAAGAAGAGACTGAACAGGAAGAACAGGATGAAGCTGTGGCCTTTCCGCGAGGCAACCCGCGCCGGCCAGAACGCGATCAGGATCCAGATGATGAACAGAATGATCGAGCCGACCCACCAACCGTTCACAGCGAGAACCATGTCTGCCTCCATGACGAGGTCTTGCACGACGGGACCCTGACCCTAAGCGCGGGCACGCCCGCGCGCTTCATCCCTTTTGGAGCACCCGCGGCTCTTGCGTGCCTCGTACTCTGGCCGCCGTGCTCCGCCCTCACGTGCTGTTCGTCCGCCTTTTGTTTCGCCTGATGCTCGCCGGTGGTGGCCTTGCCCTGGCTGGATGCGGCGGTGGTTCCGCTCAGGGAACAGTGACGCGCGCGACCCCGACAGTCTCGAGGACAGCCACGTCGGCGACGGCGGCAGCGGAGACGCTCGCGACCGAATCGGTCTCGACCACGGCCGCGTCCACGATCACCGAGCCGCCTGCATCGGGCAGCGAGTCGGCCGCCTCGGAGGGTCTGATCACCACGGTGGTGGCGCCGCCACGGACTGTCACGGTTACGACGCCCGCTCCTCCCGCCCAGACAGTGACCGTGACGACGTCGCCGACGTCACCGTCGGTCACGGTGACCACGCCACCTGCTCAGACGGTGACGGTGACAACCCCGGCGGCGGCAGTGACGGCACCGGCCGAGACGGTGACGGCATCGGCGGTGACGGTGACCGCACCTGCTGAGACGACCACCGTCACTGCTCCGGCCCCACCGGCCGAGACAGTGGTGTCGACCGTCGAGGCGTCGAGCGGCGCCTCCCCGGGGGCGGCGGCCGCCGCCGGGGCCGCCGCTGCGAACGCCAATCAACCGACGGAGAGCAACGGAACCGACTGGGGGTGGGTCGCGTTCGGCGCCCTCGCGTTCGCCCTGCTCGTTGGCGGCGTCGCCTGGTGGTGGAGGGGCAGACGCGATAGAAGCGCGGGCGGCACACCGGCCTAGCGGGGTTCCCGCCTCGCCTGCCTCGGTCCAGGGGCGGTCAGCCCTTACACGCCCGGCAGGAAATCGCACCGCTTGCGCGAATTGACACGTATGGAAGCTCCCGCCAAACCCACGAGTCCCGCTTGTCCCTGGTGCGATGCCGCCGAGTGGCGCTGGAACGGGTTCGACTGGTACCCGGCCGACACTGTTACCCACAAGCAGCACGTCTGCATGACGTCGGATGCACTCGCCGACCGCACAGCGCGCGAAGCGCGCGCTGCCGGCGGCCCTCTCAAACGTGCCTTCGTGAAGCTGCGGCACTAGCCGTGCGACCGGGACCCGCGCGCTCCTGAGCCGACGGTGATGGCGGCCCGTGTATGCGGGCCCTTTCTTACTCCCCGGGTTGGACTCGAACCAACAACCCTCCGGTTAACAGCCGGATGCTCTGCCAATTGAGCTACCGGGGACCGCCAAACGGCCGACCCATCGTAGCGATCAGTTCCGCAAGGCTGCGCGCAGCGAGGCGGCTGCGCGCTCGGGGTCCGGCGCATCCGTGATCGCCCGGACGACGGCGATGCGCTCGGCCCCGGCGGCGACGACATCGGCGACGTTCGTCTCGTCGATCCCCCCGATCGCGAACCACGGCAGGCGCGCGTGGCCGGCCGCGTAGCGCACGTACTCCAACCCGGCGGCCGGCCGTCCCGCCTTCGTCGGCGTCTCGTAGACGGGACCGACGCCGGCGTAGTCCGCCACGGTCGCGTCGAGCTCCGCCGGGGCATGCGTTGACTGGCCGACGCGAAGATCGAAGCGCCGCGCCGCCTCGACCGGGAGATCGTCCTGGCCGACGTGGACGAAGTCGGCCTCGACGAGGACGGCGAGGTCGGGGCGGTCGTTGACGACGAGCGGGACCTCGAGTCGTCGCGTCAGTGCTCGCACCTCCTGGAGCACGCGGAGGAGCTCGCCGTCGGGTAGCTCCTTCTCGCGGATCTGGACGATGTCGACCCCGCCGCTGATCGCCGCCTCCACGAGCTCGGCGAGGTCCGGCCGGGCGTCGGTGATCAGGTACAGACGGCTATCCACCCGCAACGGGGCGGGCGACGACCAGCGCGTCGCCGTCCGCGAGCGCAGTGTCGCCGTAGCGCTCGCGCTCGACCGGCTCGCCGTTCCGCTCGACGAGCGCGTACTTCGCGCCGAGCCCGAGGCTCTCGAGCAACGACTCGACGGTCTCGCCCGGCGCGACCGGCTGCGCGCGACCGTTGACCGTGACCGTCACGACGCGCGCGGCGAGGCCGCCGAGCGGGCTCGACGGCTCGGCCGTCTCGCGCTCCTCGATCAGCCCGGCGAGGCGGCCGGCGCGGCCGGCCTCGACCGCCAGCCGGAAGGCATTTGCCATTGCGGCGGGGTCGTCCGCCTGCGCGATCGCGGTGTTGACGAGCACCGCGTCGGCGCCCATTTCCAGGCACTCGGCCGCCTGCGACGGCGCGCCGAGACCCGCGTCGACGACGACCGGCACTTCGGCCTGCTCGATCATGATCTCGATCGCGTGCCGGAGCTTCAGGCCGCGGCCGCTGCCGATCGGCGCGGCGAGCGGCATGACCGCCGCACAGCCGACCGACTCCAGCCGCTTCTGGAGCACCGGGTCGGGGAGCACGTACGGGAGCACGGTGAACCCCTCGTCGACGAGCTGCTCGGCCGCCTGGAGCGTCCCGATCGGATCGGGCAGCAGGTAGCGCGGGTCCGGAATCACCTCGAGCTTGATCCAGTCCGGCAGGCCGCCGGCACGCGCAAGGCGCGCGATCCGAACTGCCTCTTCCGGAGTAGCGGAGCCCGCGGTGTTCGGCAGCAGCGTGACTCCCTCCGGCAGGTAGTCGGTGATCGCCTCGCCGACGCTGTCGAGGTCGATCCGGCCGACGGCGACCGTCACCAGCTCGCACCCGGACGCGATCACGGCGTCGCGCATCGCCTCGGGCGAGGAGTACTTGCCGGTCCCGGTGATCAGGCGCGAGCGAAGCTCGCGGCCGCCGATGACGAGCGGGTCGTTCACGGTCGCAGGGTAGCTCAGCTCAGGCTGCCGACGGCCTCGCGGATCTTCGCGAGCGCGAGCTGGAGCTCTCTCGTTCGTTCGAGGTCGTCCGAGCGCTCGAGCTCACGCCTGATGCCGCGCTCACGCAGCCGCAGCAGCAGCTCCGTGCCGGTCGCCTCGTCGATCGACTCCTCGGCCGCGAGCGCGTCGAGCTCCGCAACGACGGAGACGAGCTCGCGATCGGCCTCGACGGGATGAAGCAGCTGCTCCCGAACCCGGCGGTGGAGATCGAGGTCGAAGTGCTCCGGCGTCAGCTCGGCGAGCAACGAGGTGAGGGTCGGGTGGGCGACGACACCCGCGAGAGCGTCCCGTTCCTGGCGGACACCGGCCTCGAGCACCTTCGGGGAGACCGCGGCTCCGCCAGTGCGCGCCGCGGGCGCGAGGCCCGCCTGCAGGCTCACGGGCAGCCCGAGCCGATCCGCGGCAAGGCGGACGGCGTCCTGCCGCTCGGGCGAGTCGCGGTAGGGCGCGAGCACCTCGCGCACGCGCTCGAACGCGCGGTTCCGGTCCGGGATCCGCTCGATCTCCACGCGCACGCGGTAGGGCAGGTAGTCCTCGGCGGTCGTCAGGCGCTCTTCGAACGCGGCCGGGTCGTCGGCCGGGTCGGTGCCCGCCTCCAGCGAGACGACCTTGATGTCGAAGCCCTGGCCGGCGGCGAGCTCCATCCCGCGCAGCGTCGCCTCCTGGCCGGCTGCGTCGGCGTCGAAGCAGAGCGCGAGGTTCTTCGTCAGCCGGTGGAGCTCCCGGAGGTGCGCTTCGGTGAGGGCCGTGCCCATCGCGGCGACCACCGGCTCGAACCCGGCCTGGCGCAGCGCGATCGCATCGGGGTTGCCCTCGACGATCACGGCGCGGTCCTGCTTCGCGATCGCCGCGCGCGCGAGGTCGAGCCCGTAGAGCAGGTCGCCCTTCCGGAAGAGGTCGCCCTCGGGCGAGTTGACGTACTTCGCGCGGAGCGGGTCGTCCTCGTACAGCTGCCGCGCCTGGAAGCCCCGCACGCGCCCGCGCGCGTCTGCGAGCGGGAACATCAGGCGGCGCGAGAAGTAGTCGTTGCCGCGGCGGTTGACGAGGCCGGCGCCGGTGAGCTCGTCGCTGGTGAAGCCCTGGCTCGCGGCGGCGCGCGCGAGCGCCGCCCCGCCGGGCGCGAGGCCGAGGCGGAACTCGCGGCACACCTCTTCCTCCAGGCCGCGGGAGGCGAGGTAGTCGCGCGCGAAGGCGCCGCTCTCGGACTCCCAGAGGTGGCGCTCGTAGAACGCGGCCGCGCGGTCGAGCAGCTGGAAGAGGCGCTCGCGCCGCTTGCGCAGGCGGTCCTGCTCCGGCGAGGTCTCCTCGTACTCGAGCTGGACGCCGAACCGGTCGGCGAGCCACTCGATCGCGCCGACGAAGTCGAGGTTCTCGTGCTTCTCGACGAACGTGATCGCGTCCCCGCCCTCGCCGCAGCCGAAGCACTTGAACGTCCCGCGGTCGGGCGAGACGCCGAAGCTCGGCGTCTTCTCCTGGTGAAACGGGCACAGGCCGACGTAGCGGCTCCCGGACTTCCGCAGGCGCGTATAGCCCTCGACGAGCGCGACGATGTCGGTCGCGGCCTTGACCGCCTCGACCGATGCGTCCTTGATCCGCGCCATCAGAGATCAGCAGCGTACGCGAGGGCGAAGCGGTCGGTCATCCCCGCGACGTACTCGACGACCTCCTCGGGCGAGTCGCCGCGCGCGACGAGGTGGTCGACGATCTTCCGGACAGTCTCGTGCGCGCGTCTGTGCTCGGCGCGCGCGTGCTCGGCGAGGTAAACGCGCTCGAACATGAAGTCGCGCAGGCCGTGCATCGCCGCGCCGACGTCGTCGCTCTGGCGGATGTCGCCCGCGGCAGCGCTGGTCTCGACGAGATCGTGGACGAGCCGGTCGATGCGGTCGGAGCCCGTCGGCCCGAGCAGCTCGATCTCCTCGCGCGGGAGATCGTCGTCGGTGAGCATCCCGTAGCGGACGGCGTCGTCGATGTCGTGGTTGATGTACGCGACGCGGTCGACGATGCGGACGATCTTCGCCTCGAGCGTCTCCGGCTCGACCGGCCCCGTGTGCGTGAGGATGCCGTCGCAGACCTCGTGGGTCAGGTTCAGGTCGCGCGCGATCCGGTGGGACTGCTCGTGGTGGCGGAACCCGAGCCCGAAGTGGTCGCGGAGCGCCTGGTCGAGCGCGTCCTCGCCGGCGTGTCCGAACGGCGTGTGCCCCAGGTCGTGCCCGAGGCCGACCGCCTCGGTCAAGTCCTCGTTCAGACGGAGCGCTCTGGCGACGACCCGGGAGATCGCCGTCGTCTCGAGCGTGTGCGTCATCCGCGTCCGGTAGTGGTCGCCCTGCGGGTCGATGAAGACCTGCGTCTTCCCCTTCAGCCGGCGAAACGGCTTCGAGTGGACGATCCGGTCGCGGTCGCGCTGGAACGGCGTCCGGACGCCGCACTCGTCCTCCTCCCGCTCGCGTCCGCGGGTCTCGTACGAGCGCACGGCGAGCGGCGAGAGCCAGGTCTCCTCGTGCTCGCGCATGCGGGCCTCGAAGGCGTCGGCAACTCTCCCGGCCAGCTCGGGCATCGATTCCAGAGTAGTCGCTGGAGCGGCGGAGTCGACCTCGCGCAAAGCGGGATCTGGCGCGGCGGTGAGCGCTCAGCCCCCACCCAGGGTGGGGAGCCATCCCGCCACCCTCGGGGGCGACGATACCGGTGAACGGATCGCGAGTCCGTGACGGCCGGAGCGCGCCGATTGCGGTCGACTTCCGCGGGCTGCGCTCAGATGATGATCGGGACGGTGCCGCCGTCCGCGCTCCAGGCTGCGCCCGTCACGTACGACGCGCGGTCGGAGCAGAGAAAGCGATCACGGCGGCGATCTCCTCCGGCTCGGCGAGCCGGCCGAGCGGCCGGCCGGCGCCGACCTTCGCGAGCACCTCGTCGCGCTCGCCCCTGCTGGTCGGCGAGGCCGCCCTCGCCGAGCCACGCGTCGGTCGCGGTCGGGCCGGGCGTGACCGCGTTGCAGCGGATCCCGTCCTTCGCGTACAGGTCGGCGACGAGGCGGGACAGCGACAGCACCGCCGCCTTCGTCACCGAGTAGTGCGGCATCCCGGTCGACGGGCGCTTCGCCGCGGTCGACGAGACGTTGACGATCGCGGCGTGCTGCGATTCACGCAGGTGCGGCAGCGCGGCGCGGATCGCGCGCACGTGGCTCATCACGTTCAGCTGCCAGTACGCGTCCCACTCGTCGTCGGGAACCTCCTCGAACTTCGCCTGCCGCGCGACGCCGACGTTGTTGACGAGGACGTCGAGGCCGCCGAGCGCCTGCCGCCGCCTCCTCGACCACGCGCTCGGGCTCGCCCGGCCGCGCCGAGATCGGCCTGGACGTGCGCGCGCCTCGCCGATACCCGGCGCCTCGCTGCGACCGCAGGTGACGACGCGCGCGCCCTCGTCGAGGAGGAGCCGGGCGGTCGCGAGGCCGATGCCGTCGGTCGAGCCGGTGACGAGGCAGGCACGCGTCGCGAAGGCCGAGATCCACGGCTCGCTAGCGTATCCGCCGTGACCACGATCCTCCTCGCCAGGCACGGCGAGACCGACTGGAACCTGCAGCGGCGCGTGCAGGGCCACTCGGACACCCCGCTGAACGACAACGGGCGCGACGCAGGCGCGCGCGCTCGCCGAGACGCTCGACGACGCGGAGCTCGACGCCGTCTACTCGAGCGATCTGCTGCGCGCGCGCGACACCGCGCGGATCGTCGCGGACCGCGACGGGGCTCGAGGTGCACGCTCATGCCGGAGCCTCCGCGAGCGCCACTTCGGCACGTGGGAGGGCCTGACCGACACGGAGATCTATCGAGCGGTTCCCCGACGGCGAAGTCGCACGCGTGGTGGGGCGACGGCGAGACGCAGGAGGAGATGCGCGACGCGCGTCGCTCGCGGCGCTGCGACCAGATCGCCGCGGCGCACCCCGACGGCCGCGTCCTCGTCGTCTACGCACGGCGGGCCCGTGCGGACGCTGCTCGATCGAGTGCGGGCTCGCGACGGCGACGGGCCGATCGGGAACTGCGCGCTCGTACGAGGTGCGCCTCCGGGACGGCCGACTCGTCGGGATAGACTGAGCCGCGGTGGAGGACTACACCAGCAAGTACAAGGGCGAGCAGGTCGAGGTCGCGCTGATGAACGGCGACTACCAGGACGGCGTGCTCACCTCCTACTGCGCGATCGACGACGTCGCGCACGTCGAGCTGAACGGCCACATCCTGATCCCGCTGCAGAACGTGGCCTCCCTCCACTGCTCGAGCCGCTGCGACGCGCCGGAGCCCGACTGGCCGCCGCGCGGGCTCGCCGAGGACGAGCGCGACGACGAGAGCTAGCGCGTTGCGGCGCCGCCTGGCCGGCGATTCGCAACGTCTGCAAGGCCTGGCTGCTGCTGCTCGGGCTCTGTGCGGTGCTCGGGCGCGCTCGGCTGGTGGATCGGCGGGCTACCGCGTCGCGCTCGATCTTCGTCTTCTGCGGCCTGCTGCTCGGCGTCGGCGGCGTACTGGTCGCCGACCGCGTCGCGATGGGGATGGTCGGCGCGCGCGAGCTCCTGCCCGGCGAGGCGCCGCTGCTGCATTCGTCGGTCGAGCGGCTGGCGGCTGCGGGCGCGGCGTGGTCAAGCCGCGGCTGTACGTGATCCCGGACGGGTTCCCGCGCGCGCTGTCCGCCGGACGCGGCGCGATGCAGCTCGGCGCTCGCGGTCAGCACGGGCGCTGCTCGGCTGGCCGGCGCCCGCCGAGGTCGACGGGCTGCGTCGCGCACGAGATCGCGCACGTCCGCAACCGCGACGTCCTGTCCAGACGACGGCGGTCGTGCTCGCGGCCTCGCTCGTCGAGTTCTCGCGCATCGGCGGCTGGCTCTCGCGCGCGCTGCTGTACGTGCTCGGGCCCGATCGCGGCCTCGTTCGTGCACCTGCTGCTCTCGCCGCGGCGCGAGTTCGAGGCCGACCGGCTGGCGGCGGAGCTCTGCGAGTCGCCGCACGGGCTGGCGGACGCGCTCGTCCGCCTCGAGCAGGCGAGCGAGCTCGTCGCGTTCCAGGCGAGCCCGGCGACCGAGCCGCTGTACACGATCAACCCGTTCGCCGAGGAGGGGCTGGCGAAGCTGTTCGTGACGCACCCGCCGGTCGGCGAGCGCGTGCGCCGGCTGCGCGACCTCGACCCGGACTGGCGCGAGAAGCTGCGCGCGGCCTAGAAACGACGAAAGGCCGCCGCAAGGCGGCCTTTCGAAAGATAATCCGGCGGCGTCCTACTCTCCCGGGAGGTTGCCCTCCGAGTACCATCGGCGCTGGCGGGCTTAACTGCTCTGTTCGGAATGGGAAGAGGTGTACCCCCGCCGCTATGACCACC
Source organism: uncultured Actinomycetes bacterium (assembly GCA_963779025.1). Lineage (GTDB taxonomy): Bacteria > Actinomycetota > Thermoleophilia > Gaiellales > Gaiellaceae > DATBLE01. Next base: position 4,377 of record CAVZWR010000003.1, on the reverse strand, counting down.
GGAAATTGTGAAGGAATGCGGGCAATCTAGCCGCACCCTCAAAACTCCATAGCGACATTTCGGTGTTCAAAATCAAGACCTCGGGCAATTAGTACGGGTCCGCTGAACACATTGCTGTGCTTGCACGTCCCGCCTATCAACGTGGTGGTCTCCCACGGCCCTTACTCCTTCTAGAGGATGGGAAGCCTCATCTCGAGGTGGGCTTCCCGCTTAGATGCTTTCAGCGGTTATCCCATCCGGACGTGGCTAATCAGCAGCGCCGTTGGCACGACGACTGATACACCAGAGGTCCGTTCGTCTCGGTCCTCTCGTACTAGAGACGACTCCTCTCAAGCTTCCAGCGCCCATGGTGGATAGGGACCGAACTGTCTCACGACGTTCTGAACCCAGCTCGCGTACCGCTTTAATGGGCGAACAGCCCAACCCTTGGGACCTACTCCAGCCCCAGGATGCGACGAGCCGACATCGAGGTGCCAAACCCTTCCGTCGATGTGGACTCTTGGGAAGGATAAGCCTGTTATCCCCGGAGTACCTTTTATCCGTTGAGCGACGGCACTTCCACTCGTTACCGCCGGATCACTAAGGCCGACTTTCGTCCCTGCTCGACATGTCTGTCTCGCAGTCAAGCTCCCTTATGCCTTTGCGCTCTACGCACGATTTCCAACCGTGCTGAGGGAACCTTTGCGCGCCTCCGTTACATTTTAGGAGGCGACCGCCCCAGTCAAACTGCCCACCTGACACTGTTCCCGCCCCCGATCAGGGAAGCGGGTTAGAAGCCCAGAACACGAAGGGTGGTATCCCAAGGGTGGCTCCACGAGAGCTAGCGCTCCCGCTTCACAGCCTCCCACCTATCCTGGACAACGTATCCCAGACTCCAATGTCAAGCTGCAGTAAAGGTTCACGGGGTCTTTCCGTCCAACCACGGGTACTCGGCATCTTCACCGAGACTACAGTTTCACCGGATCCCTCGAAGAGACAGCGCCCAAGTCGTTGCGCCATTCGTGCAGGTCGGAACTTACCCGACAAGGAATTTCGCTACCTTAGGACGGTTATAGTTACCGCCGCCGTTTACCGGGGCTTGGCTTCAAAGCTTCGTCCGAAGACTAACCTCTCCGCTTGACCTTCCGGCACCGGGCAGGCGTCAGCCCCTATACGTCGTCTTTCGACTTCGCAGAGACCTGTGTTTTTGGTAAACAGTCGCTTGGGCCGTTTCACTGCGGCCCCCTCGAGCTAAACCCGCGAAGGGTTTTCACTCTACCGGGGCGCCCCTTCTCCCGAAGTTACGGGGCCATTTTGCCGAGTTCCTTTTCGAGGGTTCTTCCGATCGCCTTGGTATTCTCTACCTGCCCACCTGTGTCGGTTTTGGTACGGGCACGCGCCACCTCCCTAGACGCTTTTCTAGGAGGCATGGCTTTTGGGACTTCGCGCCTCACAGCGCTCGGCATCCCGTCTCAGGCTTGACGGGTGACGGATTTGCCTATCACCCGCCCTACGCGGTTACCCCTGGACGACCATCGCCAGGGATCCCATAGCCTACCCCGTCCCGCCATCGGTGATAACGGTGGCTACGTGGTACAGGAATATCAACCTGTTGTCCATCGCCTACGCCTGTCGGCCTCGGCTTAGGTCCCGACTAACCCTGAGCAGATTAGCTTTACTCAGGAACCCTTGGGCATTCGGCGGAGGAGTTTCTCACTCCTCTTTCGTTACTCGTGCCAGCATTCTCACTTCCCATGCCTCCACGGCTGGCTTACGCCGCCGCTTCGCCGGCATGGGAACGCTCCCCTACCACTCGAGCCAAAGCTCGAGTCCGTGGCTTCGGTTCCTTGCTTGAGCCCCGTTACATTGTCCGCGCCCGACCACTTGACCAGTGAGCTGTTACGCACTCTTTGAATGGTGGCTGCTTCTAAGCCAACATCCTGGTTGTCTTTGCAATCGGACATCGTTTCCCACTTAGCATGGAATTAGGGACCTTAGCCGACGGTCTGGGCTGTTTCCCTTTTGAGCACGAAGCTTATCCCCCGCACTCTGACTGCCGTGCTCTGGACTAACGGCATTCGGAGTTTGCCTGAGTTCGGTAAGCTGGTAGGCCCCCTAGCCCAAACAGTGCTCTACAACCGGTAATGAACGCACGACGCTATACCTAAATATATTTCGGGGAGAACCAGATATCTCTGAGTTTGATTAGCCTTTCACTCCGACCCACAGGTCATCCCCGCCGTTTTCAACCGACGTGGGTTCGGTCCTCCACGGGGTCTTACCCCCGCTTCAACCTGCCCATGGGTAGATCACTCAGTTTCGGGTCTACCTCCGACGACTAGATCGCCCTATTCGGACTCGCTTTCGCTTCGGCTCCGTTTCCTTAACCTTGCCGTCGAAGAGTAACTCGCTGGCTCATTATGCAAAAGGCACGCCGTCACAGAACAAGTCTGCTCCGACCGCTTGTAAGCACACGGTTTCAGGTACTATTTCACTCCCCTTCCGGGGTACTTTTCACCTTTCCCTCACGGTACTAGTTCACTATCGGTCGCCAAGGAGTACTTAGCCTTGCGGGGTGGTCCCCGCGGGTTCCGACCGGGTTTCCCGTGCCCGGCCGTACTCAGGAACCTGACAAGGAAGTCCGCACGCTTTCGCCTACGGGACTGTTACCCGCTGTGGTGCGACTTTCCATTCGCTTCGACTAACGCACGGATTTGTAACTTCCCGACCCGCCGGCAGACGGATCAAGTCAGGCCCTACAACCCCCCTACGACAACGACTGCCGTCTATCACGTCGTACAGGTTTGGGCTCTTCCCCTTTCGCTCGCCACTACTCAGGGAGTCGAGGTTTCTTTCCTTTCCTCCGGTTACTAAGATGTTTCAGTTCACCGGCTTGCCGTCTCCTGCCCTATGTATTCAGGCAGGGACACACGCGCATTACCACGTGTGGGTTTCCCCATTCGGAAATCCCGGGATCAAAGGTTGGTCAGCACCTCCCCCGGGCTTATCGCAGCCGCCCACGTCCTTCATCGGCTCTTGGCGCCAAGGCATCCACCGTGTGCCCTTCATCTCTTGATCGTGAAGAACACCGTAATTTGCCGCTATGGAGTTTTCAAGGTGCGCGTAGAACCGCGCCGCGCCGGCAGTTCACAGCCGCGCACGCGACCAACACGGTCCTTCAAAACTCAGCAGCGTGCGCTTGCTTCACGTCGAGGTCGACGTAATTTCTAGGCGAGCTCGGTATCCGGACGGCAGAACATGCGACGCCATCAACAGGCGCCAGGAGCGCCTACCGAGGTAAGAGCCCCGGTATCCCTAGAAAGGAGGTGATCCAGCCGCAGCTTCCGCTACGGCTACCTTGTTACGACTTCACCCCAGTCACCAACCCCACCTTCGGCGGCTGCCTCCCTTGCGGGTTAGCACACCGACTTCGGGTGTTGCCGGCTTCCGTGGTGTGACGGGCGGTGTGTACAAGGCCCGAGAACGTATTCACCGCGGCATTGCTGATCCGCGATTACTAGCAACTCCGCCTTCATGGAGGCGAGTTTCAGCCTCCAATCCGAACCGGGACCGGCTTTTTGGGATTCGCTCCCCCTCGCGGGTTTGCAGCCCTTTGTACCGGCCAATGTAGCACGTGTGTAGCCCAAGACATAAGGGGCATGATGACTTGACGTCATCCCCACCTTCCTCCGATTTGTCACCGGCAGTCTCCCATGAGTCCCCGACATTACTCGCTGGCAACATGGGACAGGGGTTGCGCTCGTTGCGGGACTTAACCCAACATCTCACGACACGAGCTGACGACAGCCATGCACCACCTGTGCACTAGGCCCCGAAGGGCTGCCGTATTTCTACGACATTCCTGGGCATGTCAAGCCTTGGTAAGGTTCTTCGCGTCGCGTCGAATTAAACCACATGCTCCGCTGCTTGTGCGGGCCCCCGTCAATTCCTTTGAGTTTTAGCCTTGCGGCCGTACTCCCCAGGCGGGGTGCTTAATGCGTTAGCTTCGGCACGGACGGAGTCGACACCGCCCACACCTAGCACCCATCGTTTACGGCGTGGACTACCAGGGTATCTAATCCTGTTCGCTCCCCACGCTTTCGCGTCTCAGCGTCAGTACCGTCCCAGAGAGCTGCCTTCGCCATAGGTGTTCTTCCTGATATCTGCGCATTTCACCGCTACACCAGGAATTCCACTCTCCTCTTCCGGACTCTAGCCAAATGGTTTCCGCCGACATCTCGAGGTTGAGCCTCGAGTTTTCACAGCGGACCTGCCTAGCCGCCTACACGCTCTTTACGCCCAATAAATCCGGACAACGCTTGCCCCCTACGTATTACCGCGGCTGCTGGCACGTAGTTAGCCGGGGCTTCTTCTGAAGGTACCGTCACCCTCTGGGCT
>CAVZWR010000002.1:0-75278 GCA_963779025.1 uncultured Actinomycetes bacterium | reverse complement strand
ACACAGTTCGCAGCTGTAGGTCCGAACTGTCCCGTCTCGGCTGGAGGTGAGGATCCGGCGGCCGTCCGGGCTGAAGGACGCGCTGGTCAAAGGTTCCGTGTGGCCGCGCAGGAAGAAGAGCAGCCTACCGCTGGATGCCTGCCAGAGGCCTGCCGTGCTCGCGCCGGCAGTCACGACCCAGCGCTGGTCGGGGCTGAACGACGCGCCGAAGACGGGTCCGACGTGTCCGCGCAGGAGGGCGGTCGGCTTGCCCGTCTCGACGTACCAGATGCGGGCGTCGTGATCCCGGCTCGTGGTCAGCAAGAGCTTCCCGTCCGGGCTGAAGCGCACGCTCGTGAGGGCGTCCCGGTGACCCGTGAAGGTCTGGACGAGCGTGCCCGTCCGCGTGTCCCAGATCCGTGCCACGTCGACCCGGCTGGACTTCCGACGTAGTGCGCTCATCGGCTCGCCGGCGGTCGCGACCAGCCGTCCGTCGGGGCTGAAGGACGCGGCGGTCAGTCGCTCCCCAGCGCTTCAACCTGACCAGCGGGCGGAAGTCGTCGGTGGCGCGGATCTCGACCCCGCCGCGTGCGTCCGGAGCAGCCAGTAGCCGACCGTCAGGGCTCAGTGCGAGCGGACCGGACGAGACGTTTCGAACAGTCTTGACGAGCGCCCGCCGGCGGTCCTCCAGACGCGCAAGATCCGGTCTGCGCCCGCAGTGAACACGAGCTTGCCGTCTGGGCTGAAGGTCGCGCTCGTCACCGGCGTGGGGTGGCGCAGAACCTGCAGGACCCGCGCCGCCGCTCGTGAGGATCCGTGCCGTGCGGTCATCGCCCGCGGTGAGCACCAGACGGTCGTCGGGGCTGAAGGATGCGGCCCGAGACAGGCCCGTGGTCGACCGCGAGCACCCGAAGCTCCGGGGCCGTCCCCGGATCCCAGATGCGGGCGGTTCCGTCTGCGCTGGCGGTGGCGATCGCCCTCCCGTCGGGCCTGAAGGTCCCTTCGGTGACGGAATCGGAGTGCCCGCGAAGGACGGCCTCGGACCGGCCGGTCGCCGCCTCCCAGACACGAGCCGTTCCGTCCGTGCTCGCGGTGACGATGAACTTGCCGTCCTTGCTGAAGGAAGCGCTGTTGACGGCGTTGACGTGTCCGAGGATCGTCACGATACGTTGTCCCGTCCGGGTGTCCCAGACACGTGTCGCCCCGTCGGAGCTCGTCGTCACGATCAGCTTCCCGTCGGGGCTGAAGACGGCGTCGGTGACGCCGCCCTGGTGATCGGCGAACACGTGCAGCCGGCGCCCGTCGCCGATGCGCCAGACCGCCGCGGTGTGGTCCTCGGCGCCGGTGACCAAGAGCGTGCCGGCCGGGTTGAAGGAGGCGGTGGTCACGCCCTTGGCCGGCAACTGCCGGACGAGCCGCCCGCTTGGCAGCGCGAACAGGCGAACACGCAGGCTCTGTCCCTCCCGATCGCTGCTGATCGTGACGAGGAGCCGTCCGTCGTCGCTCAGCGACCCGCTCAGCACCGGACGGCCGTGCTCGACGACCAGGACGGGCGCGCCCGTCCTCGCCCTCCACAGGCGCGCCGTGCCGTCACGGCTCGTGGTCAGGACGAGCTTTCCGTCCCGGCTGAACGACCCGCTCGTCACGGGGCCACGGTGTCGGAGCGTCGCGATCGGGTCGCCGTCGCCCGCGCGCCAGATCCGCGCCGTCCCGTCCGCGCTTGCCGTGAGCACCTGCGAGCCGTCGGGGTTGAAGACGGCCGAAACCACCGGCCCTCGGTGCCGCAGAGTGTGCAGGAGTGCCCCGTTCGCCCGCCAGATCCGGGCCGTCCCGTCGTCGCTCGCCGTCGCCAGCAGTGAGCCGTCGCGGCTGAACGAGACGCTTCGCACAGCGCCCTTGCTCGGGAGGATCGCGCGTTCCTTCGAGCTGATCAGCGCCTGCCGGAGGACGTCTTCCGCCCTGGTCGTGCGCTTCAGGTCGCGCAGACTCGATTCCGAGGCGCAAGGCTGAGCTGAGGGTCGACCGAAAGCTGCGAGACCGCCGTCGCCGCGAGCTCCCGGGCGCGCGCCAGCGTCGCCTGCGACCTGGCCTCGCTCCGCTGGGTCAGGGCGAACACCGTGACCCCGGCCATGACCAGCAGCGCGACCGCGGCTCCCGCCAGGACCCTGAGCAGGCGGCGGTGGCGCCGTTCCGACTCCGCCCGCTCCCGGTCGAGCTCCCTCTGCGCCTCGTGCGCCGCCTTCCACGCGAGGACGGGCTCGGCGAGGGTGTCGTGGAAGATCTCGTAACGGGAGTCGCGCTCGCCGTCGGCGGCGACCGAGCGGAGAATCCGCTCGTCGCCCAGCTTCGTGAGCACCGGCAGGAGCTCCGCCTCGGGCGCGGCCGCGTACTTCGCGAGATCGCCGACGCGGTGGGCGATCTTGGTGCCGGACGGCGTCACGAGCTGGTCGAGCATCTCGAGCCGCGATGTCCTGCTCAGGCCGGGTCAGCTTCGCGAGAGCGCCGTCGACGTGGTCGTTGACGATCTGCTCGGCCCCGCCGAGCCGGCGGAGCGTCTCGACGCGGAGCCTCGTCGATCCTGTCGCCCGTTCCTCGTCCCAGAGCCGCTGCATCACGAGCTGGAGATACGGCGCCTCGATGCGGACGACGCCGTTGCCGCCCTCGACGGCTCCGCGGCCCGACTGGCCGACGCTGACCTTGCCGGCCAGCACCTGCTCCAGCACGACGTCGACGAGCTCCGGCTCGATCTCGACCCGATCTTCGTCACCGGCGAGGCGGTTGTACTCGGAGATCGGCTCGACGATCGCCGCGCGGGCGGCCTGTACGTCGAGGTGCTCCAGGCGCAGGTAGTTGCCCAGAACGCCCGGGATCCTGCCCTTGAAGGCGTCGAGCTTGGCAAGCGGCGTCCTCGCGGATGGCGAGGAGGAAGTTCACCCGCAGGTCGGGGCTGCCGACGACCGCGGGGAAGTCGGCCGCGAAGGTACCGCCGCCGTCCTCGCCGCCGTGGTAGATGAAGTACTCCTCGGCCTGGTCGAGGATCACGTAGAGGTCGCCGTCCAGGATCTGCTGCCACATCCGGAAGGCGTCCGCGAGCGAGCCCCGCTCTTCGGGTGACCGGAGCGACGCGCCGAGCGCAACTCGTCACCGCGTCCGCCACGGCGCGCCGGAGCGCCGGCAGGGGGTCGCCGCGCCACTGCGTCGAACACGACGACTGCGAGGCCAGGCTCACCACGCTCGGCGAGGTTCGTCTCGGCGAGGCGGCGAAGGTGATGCGCCACGCCGGCCCGGAGAACGGAGCTCTTCCCGACCCCGGTCTCGCCGTAGAGGACGGTGAGCCGGGACGCCATCAGGTTCGCCTCGATCAGCTCGCGCTCGCGCTCCCGGCCGAAGAAGAAGCAGCACGTCGAGCTCCGAGTCCTCGAACGGCGTCAGCCCCTTGTAGGGGGAGGCGGGCGTGCCGCTCACACGAGCGCCTCCACTTCGAGCCGCGCCCGCTCAGTCGCGAGAGGTACGTCCTCGAGGGGCATGTCGAAGCAAGTCGATGCCCCGCTGGCGCCAGTGCTCCTGCTCGATCGCGTCCGGCGCCGGGCCGATCGCCCAGGAGCGGTAGGCCACCTTCTCCCGGCCCCAGACCCGGTGGAGGAACACCCGCAGGCTCCACTCGTGGAGCGGGTAGCCGAGGAAGAGGAAGTGGCTGCGGCGCAGCCTCGCCGCCAGGGTCACCGGCAAGACGCCGGCGATCTCCGCCTGCGCGAGGTAGTCGATGTGGTCGTCCTCGCTGACCACGAAGCTTTCCCACGCGCGCTCGGGCCGCTGGTCGATGCCGCCGAGGATCTTGAGGATCACTGTCCGGTGGTCGAGCGACAGGTCGCCGTAGGCGTTCGGGACCTCGATCAGCGTCGCTGCCCCGTCGGGGGTGACGTGCACGAACTTCCCGCGGTACCGGCCGAGCGCCAGGTGGGACACGACGTCGACCTCCTCGCCGGCCGCTGCAAACGCGCGCTCGAGCATCTGGTCGAAGCTGGTCGTGACGATCAGCGGATGCGCCACGCCGCGCGCCCGCAGCAGCCCGGCGAGCTCGGCCAGCAGGTGGTGCGATCGGTCCGGGCGCGTAGTCGCCGTCGAACAGCGCGTGCAGCTCGTCGTGCAGCGGTCCGACGCCCTTCGTCAGGCCGATGTACTCGGCGGCCTGCGGGAGGTCGCGCGCATACGCCGGCGGGCAGTCGAAGCACTTGACGAGGTGCGCGAGCACCTCCGTCGGGACTCGGCAGGCCGGCGCCGGTCGCCTTCGCGGCCGTCGATCACGCCGGCGCCGAGGACGAGCACGAGCCGGCCCGCGAGCATCGCCTCGGCGACGTCGCCGAAGTGGTCTTCGGCCACCGGTTCGCGGCGGAGCTCGCTCCAGCGCGCGCCTCCTGGCGGAGGATCGACCGGTAGAGCTGCTGGAGAGCCGGGCTCGGCTCGATCCCGAGCTCCTCGACGAGCGCCTGGCGCGCATCGTGGTATGCCTGCGAGCGCCTCCGCCTGACGCCCCGCTCGGTAGAGCGCGAGCATCAGCTGTCCGCCGGAGCCGCTCCCGCATCGGGTGCTCCGCGACCAGCGCCTCGAGCTCGCCGACGAGCTCTCCGCCGGCCGCCGAGCTCGAGGTCGGCGTCGATCCGCTCCTCGAGCGCCTCCAGGCGCAGCTCCTCGAGCCGGCGGATCTCGGTCTGGACGAAGGTCTCGAAGGCGAGGTCGGCGAGCGGTGGGCCGCGCCACAGGGCGAGCGCCTCCCGGAGCAGCTGCGCCCGCTCGTCCGCGCCGGCTGCGCGCGCCTCGGTGACGAGGCGCTCGAAGCGCGCGAGGTCGAGCTGCTCGGGCTCGACGCGGAGCACGTAGCCGGGCGGCTTCGTGATCAAGCGCGTCGGCGCCGAGCAGCTTGCGGAGCTGCGAGACGAAGTTCTGGAGCGACGTCGATCGCCGTCTTCGGCGGCTGCTCGCCCCAGAGCTGGTCGACGAGCCGGTCGGTCGAGACGACCGCGCCCGCGTTGAGCAGGAGCAGCCCGAGGAGAGCCCGCTGCTTCGGGCCTCCGAGCGAGATGGGTCCGGTCTCGTCGACGACCTCGACCGGACCGAGGATCCGGAACTCCAGCACGGGCTGGTTGTAGCACCTGCCGCAAGTGCCGGCCAGACGCCGTTAGCGACGCCGTTGGCGGAGGCGTGGGGGGCCGGTTTGAGCTCCGCCCGACGGTGGCCGCATGGCTACCGTCGCAGCACATATCAACCGCGGAGGCGCTCGCAACGCCTCTCTCCTCGTCGCCGGCGCGCTCCTCGCAGTCGTTCTGCTCGGGCTCGGCACGAGGCACCCGCAGCAGCAGGACGAGGACCTGGAGGGCCGCGCGCCGACGGCGGAAGAGTTGCGCCCGTCGGTCGAGGCAGCCTTCCCGCACGAGAGCTACGCGCCGGGGGCGACTGCCACGCTCGTCCTCTTCAACCGGGCACCGCGTGTCACCGTGCGGGTCTTCCACGTCGGCCCGGAGCACATCCGGACCTTCGGCTACAGCGAGCTCCAGGGCGTCCCGGTCACGGCGAGCGAGTCGATCGGGAGCGTTCACGCGGGTTCCACCGTCGCGATCCCCATCGGCGACTGGCCGAGCGGTCTCTACTTCGCCAGGCTGGCGGCGGCCGACGGGCGTGTCGGCTTTGCGCCGTTCGTCGTTCGCCCTGCAGACCTCGGCGAACACCGCGTCGCCGTCGTCCTGCCGACCCTGACCTGGCAGGCGTACAACCTCCGCGACGACAACGGGGACGGCAAGGGCGACAGCTGGTACGCGCACTGGAACGTGCACACCGTCCGCCTCGGCCGCCCGTTCCTGAACCGGGGCGTGCCGTACAACTTCCGCCGCTACGACCTTCCGTTCCTGCACTGGCTGGCGCGGAGCGGGCACGCCGTCGACGTCCTCTCGGACGCCGATCTCGCATCCGCCGAGAGCGCCGAAAGTCTTGCCTCGGCCTACGACCTGATCGTCTTCCCCGGCCATCACGAGTACGTCACGTCGCGCGAGTACGCGCTTGTCGACGGATACCGCGACCTCGGCGGCAACCTCGCGTTCCTGTCGGCGAACAACTTCTTCTGGCAGGTCGTCAGGCACGGCAACGTGATCGAGAAGACGGAGCAGTGGCGAGACCTGGGGCGGCCCGAGGCAGCGCTGATCGGCGTCCAGTACCGCGGCAACGACCGCGGGAGTCACCACGGCGCCTGGATCGTGCGCGACGCCGGAGCCGCCTCCTGGTTCTTCGCCGGCACCGGCCTTCGCGACGGCTCGTCGTTCGGGAGCGGCGGGATCGAGATCGACAAGACCGGCCCGGACTCCCCCGCCGGCGTGGACGTGCTTGCCGAGATCCCGGACCTTTTCGGGCCCGGCTTCACGGCCCAGATGACGTACTACGAGACGGCGGCCGGCGCGAAGGTGTTCGCAGCCGGAGCGTTCAGGTTCGCGAGCGCCGTCCTGGGCGATCCGGTCGTGCGCAGGCTGATGGGAAACCTGTGGCGGCAGCTCGCCCGGCCGTAGCGCGACTGAGACTGCCCCTTCGGTCGCAGAGCTAAGCTCGCGGCGTGGCCTCCTCGATCGATCCGCGAGTCGACATCGGCCATGTGCACCTGAAGGTCGCTGACATCCCGCGCGCGCTCGCGTTCTGGCACGACGTGCTCGGCTTCGACGTCATGCATCGCTACGGCGACGAGGCGGTCTTCCTCTCGGCGGGCGGCTACCACCACCACATCGGGCTGAACACGTGGGAGTCGAAGGGCGGCTCGCCGCCGCCCCCGCGGAATCGACCGGCCTCTACCACGTCGCGATCCGCTACCCGGACCGGGAGACGCTCGCAGGCGCGGTCAAGCGCGTGCTCGAGGCGGGCATTCCGCTCGACCGGCGCTTCCGACCACGGCGTCAGCGAGGCGATCTATCTCCGGACCCGGACGGGAACGGCGTCGAGCTCTACGCCGACCGTCCGCGTGACCAGTGGCCCGAGGAGATGTACACGGCGCCGCTCGATCTGCACGGACTGCTTGCCGAAGCCACCTAGGAAAACCGCTCTTTGCGCTGTGCGCTATATCTGTCAGTAGATGGCGAAGGCAGTAGAGCGGGTCGACCAGGTCACCATTCGTTTCGCCGGGGATTCCGGCGACGGCATGCAGCTGACCGGAGCTCGGTTCACGAGCGAGACGGCCATCCTCGGGAACGACCTGGCGACGCTGCCCGACTTCCCCGCGGAGATCCGCGCGCCCGCCGGCTCGCTGCCCGGGGTCTCCGGGTTCCAGATCCACTTCGCCGACCACGAGATCCTCACCCCGGGCGACCGGCCGAACGTCCTGGTCGCGATGAACCCGGCGGCGCTGAAGACGAACATCAAGGACCTGCCGAAGGGCGGGACGCTGATCGTCAACTCCGATGCGTTCAGCGAGAAGAACCTCGACAAGGCCGGCTACGCGTCGAACCCGCTCGAGGACGGCTCGCTTGCCGACTTCCAGCTGCACGCGATCCCGCTGAGCTCGATGACCCAGGAGGCGGTCAAGGACACCGGCCTCTCGAGCCGGGAGGCCGACCGCTCGAAGAACATGTTCGCGCTCGGTCTGATGTCGTGGCTCTACACGCGCCCGCTCGAGCCGAGCATCGCCGAGCTGCGCGAGAAGTTCGCGAAGAAGCCGGAGGTCGCCGAGGCGAACATCCGCGCGCTCCAGGCCGGCTACGCGTTCGGCGAGACGACCGAGTCCTTCGCCGTCCAGTACGAGGTCGCGCCGGCGAAGATGGAGCCCGGCGTCTACCGGAACGTCACCGGCAACCAGACGCTCGCGCTCGGGCTCGTCGCCGCGAGTGTGAAGAGCAAGCTGCCGCTGTTCCTGGGTGCCTACCCGATCACGCCCGCCTCGGGGATCCTCGAGGAGCTCGCCGGCTACAAGCATTTCGGCATCCGTACGTTCCAGGCCGAGGACGAGATCGCCGCCGTGGGCGCGGCGCTGGGTGCCTCGTTCGGCGGCGCGCTCGCCGTCTCGACCTCGAGCGGCCCGGGCATCGTGCTGAAGCAGGAGGCGATCGGCCTCGCGGTCACGCTCGAGCTGCCGCTCGTGATCCTCGACATTCAGCGCGCCGGCCCTTCGACGGGCATGCCGACGAAGCCCGAGCAGGGCGACCTGCTGAACGTGATGTTCGGCCGCAACTCGGAGTCGCCGGTGCCGGTCGTGGCCGCCTCGACGCCGGGGGACTGCTTCGACGCGACGATCGAGGCCTGCCGGATCGCCCTCAAGTTCCGGACGCCGGTCTTCATGCTCTCGGACGCCTATCTCGCGCACGGCTCCGAGCCGTGGCTGATCCCGGACCCGGACTCGATCCCGGAGCTGGGAGTGGAGTTCGCAACTGCCCCGAACCAGGACGGCGCGTTCATGCCCTACCTCCGCGACCCGGAGACGCTGGCGCGCCCGTGGGCGGTGCCGGGGACGCCGGGGCTCGAGCACCGGATCGGCGGGCTCGAGAAGGCGGACGTGACGGGGAACGTCTCCTACGACCCCGACAACCACGACTACATGGTCCGGATCCGCGCGCAGAAGGTCGCCGGGATCGCGGCCGACATCCCGGAGCTCGCGGTCGACCACGACGAGGGGGCGAACCTGCTCGTGCTCGGCTGGGGCGGGACGTACGGCCCGATCACCGCGGGCGTGCGGCGCGTCCGGAAGGCGGGCGGAAAGGTCTCGCAGGCGCACCTGCGGCACCTGAACCCGTTCCCGCGCAACCTCGGTGACGTGTTGCGCTCGTACGACCGCGTGCTGATCCCCGAGATGAACCTCGGCCAGCTGCTGAAGCTCGTGCGCGCGGAGTTCCTCGTCGACGCGGCGGGCTACAACCGCGTCCGCGGCCTGCCGTTCTCCTCGGCGGAGCTGGCGGAGGCGATGGAGGCGATGTTGTGACCGAGACGGCGCGGGAACGGCGGGAACGGGAAGCTGACGCTCACCGCGAAGGACTTCAAGACCGACCAGGAGGTCCGCTGGTGCCCGGGCTGCGGCGACTACGCGATCCTCGCCGCGGTGCAGAGCTTCATGCCGGAGCTCGGGATCGAGCGCGAGAACCTCGTCTTCGTCTCCGGGATCGGCTGCGCCGCGCGCTTCCCGTACTACATGCAGACCTACGGGATGCACTCGATCCACGGCCGCGCGCCGGCGATCGCGACCGGCCTCGCCGCGTCGCGCCCCGATCTCTCGGTGTGGGTCGTGACCGGCGACGGCGACGCGCTCTCGATCGGCGGCAACCACCTGATCCACGCGCTGCGGCGCAACGTGAACCTGAAGATCCTGCTCTTCAACAACCAGATCTACGGTCTGACGAAGGGCCAGTACTCGCCGACGAGCGAGCTCGGGAAGGTGACGAAGTCGACGCCGATGGGCTCGCTCGACTACCCGTTCAACCCGGTGTCGCTCGCGATCGGCGCCGAGGCGACGTTCGTCGCGCGCTCGATCGACACCGACCGCAAGCACCTGACCGAGGTGCTCCGCCGCGCGGCCGCCCACAAGGGCACCGCCTTCGTCGAGATCTACCAGAACTGCAACATCTTCAACGACGGCGCGTTCGACGCGGTCAAGGAGCACACGGAAAACCAGATCCGACTCGAGCACGGCAAGCCGATCCGCTTCGGCGAGGAGGGCGAGCGCGGCGTGCGCCAGCGCTCCGACGGCTCGTGCGAGCTGGTCGACGTCGCCGAGGTGGGAGAGGACGCGCTGCTCGTCCACGACGAGCACCACGAGACGTCCAGCCTCGCGTTCGCGCTCTCGCGCATTGCGCACACGCCCGAAGGCCCGGCTCCGTTCGGCGTCTTCCGCGACATCGAGCGCCAGGTCTACGACGAGCTGATGGCCGAGCAGATCGCGACGGCGAAGGAGAAGCGCGGCGAGGGCGACCTCCGCGAGCTCCTCCACGCCGGCGACACCTGGACGATCAGCTAGTCACAGCGCCCCAGCGGCAGCCCGCTCGAAGCTCGCCGGCCGCCCCGGCTGCCACGCCGGAAAGGCGCGTACGCCTCTCGCGGCTCCGTCGGTCTCCTGCTCGACGCCCACTCCGTGCCGGATCGCGAGCTCGTTGCGCGTGTAGACGCCGCGAGCGCGGATGGAACCGCGACCCCGACATGAAGATCACGCACGGCCCGTCGCCCGCGCCGACGAAGCCGTGCTCGGTCCCGCCCGGGCAGTGGACGAAGTCCCACGCCTTCAGCAGCCGCTCCTCGCCCGTCGATGACCGCGATGCACTCGCCCTGGAGGACGAGGAAGTCCTCCTGGTCGTCCTCCCAGTGATACCGGCCGCCCGACTGGCCGGGCTGAGCACCGCGATCGTGAACCCGAGCTCCGGGAACGGCACGGTCGCCCTCGAAGATGCACGCGTCCCCGAGAACGGGGTTGGTCACCCAGGCTGCGTCGCGCACGTTGACGACGAACCACCCCTCGCTCGCGGCGACGAGCCCTGCGTCCGACGGCTCGAGCTTCGCCTCCGGCACCGCCATGGCGCGGGAGGCTAACGGTTCAGGCGACGCGGCGGAGCGGCGGGGCGGCAGTCCGGTCGTCGACGGCGCAGCTCGTGCAGACCCGCTCGCTCAGACCGAACTCGTCGCTCAGCCGGATCGCGTTCCCGCAGCGCCGGCAGCGCAGCGCGGCACTCGCCAACATGTAGAAATGTGGCCTGCGGGTGGTTACGAGAACGTGGCGCCGTAACGCGCGCCGAACTTGCGAGACTAATAGGCATGACACAGAGAGCGACATTCGCAGCCGGGTGCTTCTGGGGCGTCGAGTCGGCGTTCCGCCGCATCCCCGGCGTCACCGGCACCCGCGTCGGCTACACGGGCGGGCACACCGAGGATCCCTCCTACTACGACGTCTGCTCCGACACGACCGGCCACGCCGAGGCGGTCGAGGTCGAGTTCGACCCGGAGCAGGTCTCCTACGAGGAGCTGCTCGCCGTCTTCTGGGCGAACCACGACCCGACGACGCCGAACCGGCAGGGGCCCGACGTCGGCAGCCAGTACCGCTCGGCGATCTTCTTCCACTCGCCCGAGCAGGAGGAGGCGGCGCTGAAGACGAAGGCGGCGATCCAGGCGGCCCTGCCCGTGCCGGTCGTCACCGAGGTCGTCCCCGCCGAGACGTTCTTCGCGGCCGAGGACTACCACCAGCAGTACTTCGAGAAGATGGGCCGGACGAGCTGCACTCCGCAGCTGAGTTGGCTGCTGGGCAGACCTAACCGCACGATCCAGGCGGCCCCGTGCTACCTCGCGGGGCCGCGGTCGTCCGATCGAAGAGCGGAGACCGGGCGGTCGATGAGCTTTCACAGTCGCCGGACGCGGAGCACGCCGGTCCGCATCGGGAGGGTGAACTCGCCGCGGGCGGTCTCCGGTCTGCTCGCGAGGAAAGCGCGGATCCGACCGAGCGTGGCCTCTTGTCCCTGTTCTGGCATGACCAGCATCCCCGCCCTCGTCGCGAGTGTCGCGACGAGGGAGTCGGCGGTGCGGCGCTGCCCGTGCGGGAACTCGGCCTGCTCCGGCGAGCCGAACTGGGCGACCAGGCCAGTGCTTCGGAAGGTGCGCGTCTGCCGTCTCGGCGCGCCAGCTGCTGAGCGTGTCACGCGGGCCGATGGCCGCGCTCCCGCTGACTCGTTCGAGTCCGGCAACCCAGTCGACCCGGTCGTCGATGACGTTCCACAGGCCAGCCAGGATGCCGCCGGGTACGAGGACCCTGGCTATCTCAGGTCCCGCGACGTCCATGTCGAACCAGTGCATGGCATTGCCGGCCACCACGGCATCGACGGACGCCTCCGGCAGCGGGATCGCCTCCGCACTACCCGGCAGAGCACGGACAGTCGGCAGCGCGCGGCGCAGCTCGGTCAGCATCGCCGGGTCAGGCTCGACCGCGATGACTTCGGCGCCCAGCGCGACCAGCGTGGCGGTTAGCTTGCCCGTTCCGGCGCCGAGGTCGAGCACTCGCAGGCCCGGCGCGGGCTCGAGCGCCCAACGCACCGCGGCCTGCGCGTAATCCGGGCGGTGCTCGGCGTATGCGGTCGCCGCTACGCCGAACGACGAGCCGTGAAGCAGCCGTTCGTCCTGTTCCACGCGGTCACCTTAGTTTCGTCGCGTTGGCCTTCGGCGTGATCGGTCACGCGGCGGCGCCGATGATCCGCTCGACATTCGTCGGTTCGAAGAACTCGGGCACGGGCAACGTGCCGGTCATCATGCTGACGAAGTCGTCCATCGTGTCCTGGCTCGCTGATACGGCATGGAAGAGTCGCTGCAGGTCGGGGGGCGGCGGCTGGAGCGTGGCGAGGTCGCATGTGAGGTGGTATCCGGGCGCGCGTGCTCGTCGCGCTCGCTCTGGTACTCGGCCAGCGCCTCATCGAACGAGCGAGACCCAGAGAACCACTCCTCCAGCGCCTCGCTCAGGCGCTCGGCGCCGAGGAAGGCGTCCATGATGCCGTACGCGGTCACCGGATCCTTCGTATAGCCGGCATCACCGACGAGGGCCCAGCCACGCCCGTACGGCTTGCGGAAGAAGTTCGGCACGCTCGTGCCGGCGAACCGTGCCTCCCGCGTCGCCGCGCGCACCCGCTCGGCGAAGGCTGGGACGAGCTCGAGCGTTCGCATGTATGCGCCCTCGATGTCCTTCCGGTTGGTCCCGAGTTCCGCGATCGGCCAACCCAAGCCGACGAGCGTCAACCCGTCGTGCGTTCCGGCGACGACCCAGCCACGGTCCGGACGGATGTAGATCTCGGCGTCCTCGGTCGGGAGGCCGCTCCAGTACGTGTAGTACCAGACCGCGGCGGCCGGCACTTCGTCGTATCGCTCCGCCTCGACCGCCTTCGCGACCATCGAGTTCCGGCCATCCGCGCCGATCACGACCCGGGCGGACTCCGCGACGGTGCTGCCGCCCCGACCGTGACCGCGGAGACCGGTTACTGACGCCGTCGTCGAAGACGAGCTCCTCGACCGCGAAGCCCTCGCGTACCTCAGCGCCGGCCTCGGCTGCTGCATCCAGGAGGAGCTTGTCGAGGACGGTCCGTCGTGGGCAGTACGCCCGTGCGACGTCGCCGTCGGCAGGCCGCGGCGTCCCCGAGATCGTGAACGGCCCGAAGTCGTACGAGTACCGCGACCACGGCGGACAGCCGGTACTGCCGAGCCGCTCCAGCAGTCCCCACCGGCGGAGCGCGGCCACGCCGGGAGGATGGATCGCGTGGGTTGAGACTGTGTCGCTCGGGAACGTCGCACGGTCGATCAGCAGTACGCGGCGGCCGGCGCGGGCGAGGAGCATCGCCGTCGGCGATCCGGCGCAGCGAGCCCCGACTACGATCGCGTCGTACAGCTCGCCCGCCACATGTGGCTCATATCACATGAAGGCACGGACTACGATCCAAATCGAGAACGAGATGCCTGCTCTCGACGAGTACTTCGACGGCCTCGACGAGTCCACGCGTGCGGCGTTCGAGCGCATCCGGTTCCTCGCGTTCGAGGCTGCGCCCGACGCCAAGCAGGGGATGAGCTACGGCATGCCCGCACTGAAGTATGCGGGTCGGCCGCTGCTCGGCTTCCGCGTCGCCAAGGAGCATCTCAGCATCTTCCCGTTCAGCGCCGCGGTCGTCGATGCGGTCCGCGACCGCCTGCCGGGCTTTGCGCTGTCGAAGGGGACGATCCGCTTTACAGCCGAAACGGATCTTCCTGCCGACGTGGTTCGTGACCTTGTCGGTCTGCGAATGGCGGAGATCGAGGCCGGTGGCTCCTAGAGTTCCGGCTCCTCTTCCGCGACCGCAAACACCGGCCCGCGCCTGCGCGTCTGACGGATCTCGCGCAGGCGCGCGGCCGCGAGGCCGGAGGCGACGAGCCCGGACAGGCCGGCGACGGCGAAGGCGAGCTCGGTGCCGCCGACGTCCGCGAGCCACCCGGCGAGCAGGCCGCCGATCGGCGAGAAGCCGGCGAAGACGAAGAGGTACAGCGAGAGCACGCGCCCGCGGAGACGGTCGGGCGCGGTCAGCTGGAGGATCGACTGGCTGTTCGCCGTCCAGGTCGAGAAGCAGAACCCGACGACGAGCAGCAGCGCGGCCGCGAGGCCCCAGTTGCGGACGGGAGCGAGCAGGAGCATGGCGCTGCTGAACCCCGCGGCGCCGAGCACGACGGCGCGCCATGAAGCACGCGACATCGCAGCCGCGGCGAGCGCACCGAGCAGCGCGCCGGCCCCGAACGACGCGAACAGCACGCCGAAGACGGCCGCGCTCGAGTGCAACGTCTTCGACGCCAGCACGGGCAGCAGCACGCGGAAGTTGAACCCGGTGGTCGCCACGACGGCTGTGATCGCGAGGACGAGCCAGACCTCGGGCGTCCGCCGTGCGTAGCGAATACCCTCCCGAATCGCGGCCCCGGCCCTGGCCTCGCTCCGCGCCTCCAGCTTGTACAGCTCGGACGGCCGCATCAGCAGCAGCCCGGCGAGCACCGCCAGGAACGTCGCGGCGTTGATCGCGAAGCACCAGCCGACGCCGACAGCCGCGATCAGCACGCCGCCGATCGCCGGCCCGACGATCCGGCCGGCGTTGAACAGAGACGAGTTGAGCGCGACCGCGTTCGGCAGCTCCTCGCGCCCGACGAGCTGGAAGGTGAGCGCGTGGCGGTTCGGCGCGTCGAAGACCAGCGCCGAGCCGCCGAGGAAGGCGAGCACGAAGTACGGCCATAACTCGCTGACGCCGGAGAAGGCCAGCACGGCCAGCCCGGCGGCGACGAGCAGCGACCCGCTCTGGGTGACGATCACCGTCCGCCGGTTGTCCAACCGGTCGGCGAGCACGCCCGAGTGCAGTCCGAAGAGCATGAACGGCGCATAACGCGCGAACACCAGCAGGCCGACGTACACCGGCGAGTGGGTGAGGCCGAGGATCAGCCAGGGCAGCGCGGTGTCCTGCATCCACGTCCCGCTGACCGAGACGATCTGCCCGATGAAGTAGAGGCGGTAGTTCCGGTGCTTGCGCAGGCTCGAGAACGTCCGGGAGTTGAGTGCGAGCAGCGCCGCGGTCACGCCTCGTCCTCCATCAGCCGCGACAGCGCCTCGACCGCGCGGTCGATCGCGGCAAGCTCGGAGACCGAAGAGCCTCTCCAGTCGCTCGGCCAGCCACGCGGTCCGCCGGCGCCGCACGGAGCGCAGGGCCCGCACGCCCTTCGGCGTCAGCACCAGCTTGATCCGGCGCGCGTCCTCGGTGGAGCGCGTCCTCACGATCAGCCCCGCCTTCTCCATCCGGTCGAGGTAGCGAGTCATCGAAGGGCGCGGAGACGCCCTCGCGCGCCGCCAGGTCGCGCACGCCGAGCTCGGGGTTCGCGCGGATCTGCGCGAGGAAGGACGCCTGGCCGCCGGTAATGCCCTCCGCATGCGCCTCGCGGCGCAGGTAACGATTCAGGTGGAGGAGCACGGGTCGCAGCCGATTTGCCAGCTCCACGGAATCGACAGCGACTACGGACATTTCGTTACCTATGGTAACGAAATGACGAGGCCTCGCGGTGACCCGTAGAGTTACCTCGGCGTCGTGGCGAAACAGGCACCGGCCAACCTAGACAACCATCTAGGTGCTTACCTAAGTAACAACACGCTCGCGCACGTCAGTCACGCGCCCTTGGAGCGGGAGAACTCAGCCAGACCCATGCCTCGGCTCGCCGTCGGCCGCCGTCACCGACGGCGCAGCGAACCCCTTCCAGATCAGCAGGACCGCCAGGATCATCTCCTGCAGGGCGATCGGAGCAGCCCCGAGCAGCTGCAGCGCAACCGGAGCCTCGACGCCGTACGCGAACATCTCAACGACTGCGCTCATCAGGAGCAGCAGCCCCCCAACCAGGCCCAACACCGACAACCAGGCGGGCACGAGCCGGGACCGGTACAGCAGGGCGTTGAGCAGCACCGCGCTCACGCCGAAGGCGAGCATCGTCCCGACGAAGTAGGTCCACTCCCGTGCCGACAGCAACGCGCTGCCCACCGGTTCCACACCGACGCCACCTGCACTGCCCCAGTCCTCGCTCAACGCCAACACCAGCAAGGCGCTGGTCGAGGCCATCAGGATGAACACGGCCTCCACCGTGCGCAAGGCCACGTAGCCGACCGCCAGTCCCTCGCCATGCGGGCGAAGCACCGGCAGCAGCAGCGCGGCGATCCCGATGACCGACAGGGCCAGGATGAACTCCAGCAGGACTCCCAGGACGATCTGACCCTCGTGGGCCGCCACCTCGACGAGGTAGTCCGGATCGTCCAGAGGCAGCATGCACCAGCGACCCACCGATGATCGAGGCGGCCGTGGCCACGATGAACAGAATCCCCACGACTCGGGCGGTCGCCCTCTGCGAGGCCATGACCGCGTTGGCGCGAGAAGGCAGGTCCTTCAAGGCTTCGGTCGCCACGTCGTACGGAGTCTCGGCCATGCCTGCGGGTCAGGGCATCCGGGGAGCCGCGGAGCCGGCCTTGCAGGAACTACTGATCAGCCCTCGCTGAAGGAACATTCCCGCACACTCGGGCACCCGGGAGGTCTCTGGCTTGGTGTGACGGAGGGATGCTCGGGTAACTTCCGGTCGATGTCCATTGGGGAGCTTGAACTCGACGTGATTGCCTCGGAGACGGGGTTCTCGGGTGTCGTTCGTGTTGATCGTGGCGACAGGGTCGAGATCGTGAAGGCGTACGGGCTGGCGCACCGCAGCTATGACATCCCGAACGAGGTCGACACACGCTTTGCGCTGGCGAGCGGAACGAAGGGCCTGACAGCCCTCACCGTGGTCAGCCTCGTAGAAGATGGCACGCTCCAGCTCACGACGACGGCGCGTTCGGTTCTCGGGAAGGACATCCCGCTCGTGGGCAACGGAGTAACCGTCGAGCACCTACTCGCACATCGCTCGGGGATCGGGGATTACCTCGACGAGGAGGTCGGCCTCGATCTCGATCAGTATCTGATGCCTGTCCCCGTGCACGAGCTCGCAACGACAGAGGATTACCTCGCGGTTCTCGACGGCCACCCACCGAAGTTCGCGCCCGGCGAGCGCTTTGCATACTGCAACAGCGGCTACGTCGTGCTCGCGCTCATCGCCGAGCGCGCGACCGGCACTCCCTTCCACGAGCTCGTGCAGTGCCGCGTCTGCGAGCGCGCTGGGATGCCCGACACCGCGTTCCTGCGCTCGGACGAGCTCCCGGCTCGAACGGCTCGTGGCTACCTCGAGGGCAACGACACGTGGAGGACGAACGTCTTCCATCTGCCCGTCCGAGGATCGGGCGACGGAGGCATCTACTCGACCGCCGCTGACATCAGGTCACTCTGGACAGCGTTCTTCGATGGAAGGATCGTGTCGCACGACTGGGTCGCGGAGATGGTTCGCCCTCGCAGCGATGTCTCGTCGAAGTCGAGGCGGTACGGCCTCGGGTTCTGGTTGCACGCGTCCGCCGACGCCGTGCTGCTCACGGGCAAGGATGCAGGAGTCTCTTTCAGCTCGATGCACGAGCCGCAATCGAGCGTCACCCGCACCGTGATCTCGAACACATCTCACGGAACTTGGCCGGTCTCGAGCTACCTCGACGACCGACTCGTGTTCTGATGCTGTGCGGACGATGAAGCCTCAAGCCGGGCTGCACTCACCGCCGCTGTGCTTCTGCTTGGCTGCTCGACGGCATCGGCTGCCGATCCCTGGCACCTCCATTGCGTCTCGATGCCTGCCGAGCGACAGGCACCAGCTCCCGCTCAGGAACGCCGCCTTGCGTTTTTTCCCCTGGGTGCGCCCAGCAGCGAAGGCCCTTCAATCCGGTCCGATCTATCTGGTCGCCCTATCGAGCAAGACCGCCATCTCACGCGACGGCGACGCAACCGACAGTTCCGGGTACTACCTGCACCGAGCACTGATCGCCGTCGCGCCCAGCTACCGGGCTCCCCTCACCCTCACCGGCCACCGGCTCGGCAAGGCCACCCGTCGAGCCGCACTCGGGCTTCTCGACCAGCGGCGCCACCGCCTGCACCGTCAAGCCACCGGAAGTCTCCTGCGGATCACGGCCGCTCGATTTCGCGACTCGCCCTGACCATCAGGCCCGGTCCCGGCTGGCGGATCGTGCAGACCGAGCTTCCGATCGGACGCACCGGCTGCTTCGCCATTGCTGCTTCCGGACTCTCAGTTGCAGGCAGTCCTACCACTCTCCGTGCCCGGCCCCGACTACGGCACACCCGGCTGGTAATACCGGCCGCGCGCAGAATGAGGCGCTACCGCCAGGCGCGAGCTGCCGGTCGCGCCCGAGCACCCGCACGAGCGCGACGACCACGTCCGGGTCGAACTCGACGTCTTCGTCGATCAGCGGTCGTTCCGCTAGCCGCGGCAGAGCCGGACGGCCTCGGCGTAGGCCGCCTGATCGGTCTCGCCGCCCCAGACGCCGCCGACCTTGAAGTCGGGCTCGCCGATCAGCACGCCGTCGGCCTGGTCGTAGAACTCCTTCACGTTCGCGAGCCCGATCCCGCTGCCGATCAGCACCGGTAGCTCGACCGCCTGCTTCACCGTGTCGAGCCGCTCCCACGTCGGTGGGATCGGGCTGCGCGGGCCGGAGACGATCACGGCGTCGACGCCGCCGCGCTCGGCGAGGTCCTGCGCCGCGTACTCGATCGGGACGTCGAAGAGCGGGTGCGCGTGCTTGACGTGGACGTCGCCGAAGATCAGTACCTCTGACCCGAGCGAGCGCCGGAGCCTGGCGAGCTCCGCCGCGCAGCCCTGGATGATCCCCTGGTCGGTGACGTAGGCGCCGATCACGACGTTGCAGCGGATGAAGTCGGCCCCGCAGACCTCGGCGATCGAGAGCGCCTCGGCGCAGGCGTTGCGCAGGATGTTGACGCCGACCTTCATCTTCGTCGCCCGGCGCACCTCGGTGACGAGCACTGCCATCGCGGCCACGGTCGCCGGCGGCACGTGGTCGCGGAAGAGCGGGACGTCGCCGACGTTCTCGACGATGCAGGCGTCGAGTCCCGCCGCCTCGAGCTTCCCGCGCCTCCGAGAGTGCGAAGGCGATGAGCTCCTCCATCGTCCTGTCGTGCTGGGGCGCGCCGGGAAGGGCGGGCATGTGGATCATCCCGAGGATCGGCTTGTTCGCCAGCAGCTCGCGCACGTGGCGATCCTACGGCATTGGCATCGGCGCTCAGCTGTGATATGCCCGCATGAATGCGAGGGTGGGCGCTGACTGGGTGGCTCGTGGTGTGCGCCGTCGCGGTCGCGGCGGTCGCGGGTTTCGCCCGCGCCGACACAGGGGTTCTTCCGGACACGGAAGCGCTGCCGTGGACCGACCCAGACCACCTCTCGCCGCTCGAGCAGCTGGCGAACGGCATCGCCACGACGATCGCCGGCCGAGCAGTGCGTGTCTACTGCGACGGCGACAATGACTGGGCAACGCTTGCTGCCAATGAGGGCTTCGATCCGGAGCAGTTCTCGGAGCTGGGTCGTCTACTACTACGACCCCGACGACAACACCGTCTACGAGGACGCCGACATCGCCCATATGCCGCCTCGTATCTGCCGCTCGCTCTGGACGTACGGGAAGGCAGCGCTGAAGCCCACGAAGTGCCCGACGACGGTCGAGCAGACGAAAACGGTCGTGACCACGATCCGGGTCGCGAAGCGTGTTCGCGTCCGCGTGAAGGTCGCCGGCAAATGGAAGTACGTCATCCGCACAGTGAGCGTTCCGAGGAAGGTGACCAGGCGCGTGACCACCGAGGTCGACGGTCCCGCCCGCACCATGCTTCGAGGATGGCATCCTCAAGCCGGGCGCTCCTGCGGAGTACTTCGACGATGTACGGGCGCTTTTCGAGTTGGGCCGCGACGCCGCACTGATGGGCGACCTGAGGCAGGGGGTACCGGACGATCCGGGCGTGTTCGAGCCGCACAGCACGTGCGCCGGGCTGCAGAAGATCCCGCTCATCGCCCAGCGCTTCGGCGCCACCGCCGACGACGCGCAGTCGATCGCGCAGTACGCCGACGCGAGCATCTACGCCCGCTGGGCCGGGTCACCCTTCTGGTCGGCGGACTGTCGCGAGAACGGGCCGCTCGATCAGACGCCCGGCGACGGCGTTTGGCCGTAGCTGCCCATCGATCTTGCATATCCCGAGGATCGGCTTGTTCGCCAGCAGCTCGCGCACGTGGCGATCCTACGCGCGACCGTACAATCGAATCGTGGCCATGCTGCTCGCGGGGATCGTCCGGCGGTGCCGCGGAGCGCTCGCGCTCCTCGCGATGCTCTGTCTCTTCGTGGTCGGCTGAACGGTCGACCGTGCCCCGGTGCGGGGCGCCTGCGCAGCGATGAGTTCCGCCCGGCCGCGCCGTCGTACCTGACGACAGCGAACCAAGGAGGCTGACATGGGCAGGATCGTCGTTTCGCAGTTCATCACCCTCGACGGGGTCTTCGAGGATCCGGGCGGGTCGGAGCAGTTCGAGCGCGGCGGCTGGGCGTTCGAGTTCGAGCGCGGCGCCGACGGCGACCAGTTCAAGCTCGACGAGGTGATGGCGAGCGACGCGCTGCTGCTCGGGCGCGTGACCTACGAGGG
This sequence comes from uncultured Actinomycetes bacterium, assembly GCA_963779025.1. Lineage (GTDB taxonomy): Bacteria > Actinomycetota > Thermoleophilia > Gaiellales > Gaiellaceae > DATBLE01. The sequence goes on along the minus strand of CAVZWR010000002.1, from coordinate 54,729 downwards.
CTTTGCGGCCGCGTGGCCGTCGCGCGAGGGCGACTTCGCCGACAAGTTCAACGGGATGCCGAAGTACGTCGTCTCGACGACGCTGGGCGATCCGGAGTGGAACAACTCGACCGTGATCGGCGAGGACATCGCCGCCCGCGTGGCCGAGCTGAAGAGCGCGCCACGACGGCGACGTCCTGGTCAACGGCAGCGGGCAGCTCGTCCGCCTGCTCGTGGACGAGGGCCTCGTCGACGAGCTCCGGCTGATGGTCTTCCCGATCCTCCTCGGCGCGGGGCGGAAGCTCTTCGAGGACGGCGCGGCCGCGTCGCTCAGCCTCGTCGAGTCGAAGCCGGTCGGCCCGGACGGCGTCGTCGTACTCACCTACCGCCCTGCGGAGAACTAGACGTCCGAGACGAGGACGATCGTGATGCGGCCTTGCCGCGCGCCGCGGGCGAGGAAGTACGTTGTGACGAAGTCCGGGTAGCCGGCAGCGCTGACGTGGATGTGGATATGCGGCCCGCGGAACTCGCTGGGCGGGATTGGGCCTTCGAAGCGGAACGTGCCGTCGCGGCCGGTGATCACGCTCCCGTGGCCGCGCCGGTCGTAGCGCCCGTTCGGGCTCTCCTGCCAGAACTCGACGAGCGCCCCACGGATGGCTGTGCACCCCGGAAACTGCAGCACGCGGCCGGTGAGCACGTGGCCGTGTCCGATTCGCGATCGCCGCGGTGGCGGAGCGGCATTCGTCTCGAACGGCCCGCCGCCGGCGGAGACGCTCGGCCGGCACGGAGCGGGGGCGGACGTCGCCGACCCGGCGGCCGCGAAGCCGACGGCGACCGCGAACAGACCCGCCAACAGCGCTCGACTCTTCACCTGCACCGTGGAGACTAGCTCGCCGGCAGCGACGCCAGCCAGTCGGCGATCGTGCCGAAGAAACCCGCCGCGAACCGATGCGCGCGCGGGAGCTCGTCGCTGAGGCCGTGCGGCGTGTCGAGGACGAAGTGGCCGGCGGCGGGGAAGATCCGGACCGTCGGCTTCGACGGCAGCGTCTCGAGCACCTCGGCGCTCTGCGGCGCGTAGATCGTCTTGTCCTCGCGCCCGTAGAGCCAGAGGGTCGGGATCGAGAGCTTCTGGAGGTCGGGGCGCGGGTCGAAGCCGCTCGGGGCGACGCCCTCGAGCCCCGAGCGGATCTCGGCATCGGTCGGCGGAGGCGCGAGGGCACCCTGGGCGGTCATGCCCGAGTACGCCTCCTGCTCGCCGACCGACACCGCCGGGCCGGAGGTGATCACCGCAAACCGGACGAGCGGCGACTTGGCCGCGGCGCGCGGGATGATCCAGCCGGCCTGGCTCCCGCCGGCGAGGCCGAGGCGGGCCGGGTCGACGTCCCGCCGCGCGCCGAGGACGCGGAGCGCTCCGGCCGCGTCCCCGGCGAGGTTGTCGAGGTTCGCCGCCGTCGCGCGCTCGGCGTAGAAGCCCGTCGAGTCGCCGACGCCGCGCTTGTCGTAGCTGAGGACGACGAAGCCGAGCGCGGAGTAGAAGTTGACCATCAGGTCGTAGCCGTCGCGGTCGCCGGGCTCGGAGCCGTGGACGATCGCGAGCGCGGGGTGGCGGCCCGGCGTGGCGGGGCTCGTCACCTTGCCGACGATCCTGACCGCCCTGGCCCCGGAAGGACACGCGCTGGCGCGTCACCCGCACCTTCGTGCCGGTGCTCGTCCGCCCGCCGGTCGCGAGCGTCAGCTTCGCGCCGCGGACGACGATCGTCCCCCGCAGCGGCCGCTGGACGAGATAGGCGGGGCCGAAGCGGAACCGGCCGGCGCCTGCCGCCTGGAGCTGGCGGAGGTCGCCGGTGCTCGTGTCGGTGTAGAGGAGGCCGTCGGGCGTGACGGCGAGGCTGACGATGCGTCCGTCGCCCATCCGGTAGGCCCCGTCGAGCGGGAGCAGCGGGCTCGGCTTGTAGGCGGCGGCGGCCGTGGACGCCGCGGCGAGCGCGACGGCGAATCCCGCGGCGAGCTTCACTGCTCGTCCAGCAACTCGAGCGCTTGCTCGGCCCAGCGGATCGCCGCCTTCGCGTTCTCCTTGCCGGCCAGCAGCGTCAGGTAGGGGTAGAGCTCGGCCCTGGGGTCGACCGTCGGCTCGATCTCTTCGAGCTTCGCGAGGTGCGCCCGCTGTGAGTCGCGCCGAGCCTCGATCATCTTCCGCAACGCGCCCGGCCGCAGGTGCTCACCGAAGAAGACGCGCAGCTCGAACGCGTTGCGATCGACCGCCGGTGAGGCCTGCATGAGCCCGTCCCGAAGCGCACGCCGGCCCGCGGGCGTGATCCGGTACAGGGTCTTGTCGGGCCGCTTCTCCTGCTCGACCCGCCGCGCTTTGAGGAGGCCGCGCTCGACGAGCTTCGGCAGCAGGGCGTAGAGCTGGCTCTTCGCGGGAGTCCAGAAGATCCCCACGCCGCCTTCGATCGCCTTCAGCAGGTCGTAGCCGGAGCGCTCGCCGCGCGTGAGCATGCCGAGCACGGCGCACTCGGTCAGCGTGATCTGCTCGATAGTCTGGGCCGTCTTAGTCCGGATCGGACTAGCTTACACGCGAAGCAGGGGCAACAAGCTGGGAACTCTCTCATCGCAGGTTTCAGGTGGCCTTTGTACGGTGCCCGCCATGACCACCGAATCGAACGACAGAGCACTCAGCCGCGGCGCCCTGATCAAGGCCGCCGGCGGCGCCGGCCTCGCCGTCGCCTTCGGCGCGCGGGCGCTCGACGCGCTCGGCGCGGACGCCGAAACCACCGCGACGTGCGTCCTCCAGCCAGAGGTGACCGAGGGGCCGTACTGGATCGACCAGAAGCTCACCCGCCGCGATGTCCGCGAGGGCAAGCCCGGCCTGCCGCTCGTCCTCGCCGTCACGGTCGTGAACGCCAGGACGTGCAAGCCGATCAAGGGCGCGGACGTCGAGATCTGGCACTGCGACGCGAGCGGCAACTACTCCGGCTTCGACTCGGGCTCCGGCGGAGGCGGGCCCGGTCCCGGCGGCGGAGGCGGGCCGGCGACGAGCACGCGCTACCTGCGGGGCCACCAGCCCTCGAATGCGGCCGGGGTCGCGACCTTCCTGACGGTTTTCCCCGGCTGGTACCCGGGCCGCACGCCGCACATCCACCTGAAGGCGCACATCGGCCAGGACCGCGTGGTCCACACCGGCCAGCTCTTCTTCAACGAGGCCGTCACCGCGGCCGTGTACAAGCAGGCGCCGTACTCGAGCCACGGCCAGTACGACACGCCGCACGCTCGGGACATGATCTACGCGCAGGCGGGCGGCGCGCGCGCCGTCGTCAGGCTGACGAAGCGGCCTGGTGGCCTGCGCGGCTACGTCGGCCGGATCGTGGTCGGCGTCGCCGCCTGATCTGCGCCGCGAGCGCTAATCGAGGCCGGCGAGCTCGCGCGCGTACGCCGCGGCAGGGCCGCTGTCGTACGAGCGGAAGACCATCATCTTCTCCGCCTCGAGCGAGCCCTCGGCATGGACGGCGAGCACGCCCTGGTAGCCGGCGTAGCCGCGGGCCAGGAGGTCGCTGGCGAGGTTGATCAGCGCGAGCCGCTCCTCGGCGGGCACCGCCGCGGCGAAGTACTTCTCCATGTACGGGCGAACCTGCTCGGAGGCCCAGTCGGCGCCCCCGAGGCCCGTGACGAGCAGGCCGCCGCCGAGGTCGATCGCGCGCTCCAGGGCGGGGTAGTAGTCCCGCGCGAACGTCCACTTGGCGATGTTCGTCAGTCAGTGGGTCGGGGTACGCGAGGCCGCTCGCCTGGTCGATCCCGGCGCGGTCGCAGGCCGCGTGGATCAGCGCGCGCACCGACTCCGCGTAGGCGATCAGCCAGGTCAGCTTCTCGCGGACGTGCGAGGCGCGGGCGATCCCGTTTGCCTCGGCGAGCGCGAAGCCGAGCCCGACGAGCGCGTCGAGGAGCGGGAGCTTGTACGACACCGCGGTCATCCGGTGGTACTCGACGAAGCCGAGCGCGATCCGGCCGGCCGCCTCGACGTCGCCGGCGAGGAAGACGCGCTCCCACGGGACGAAGACGTCGTCGAAGACGGTCAGCGTCTCGATCATCTTCCGGCCCGAGGAGATCGGGTGCGTGAACGCGTCGTCCGTGCCGTGCAGGAAGTCCGAGCAGAAGAGCTTCAGCCCGGGCGTCGCGACCGGGAGGGCGAACGCAACCGCCCAGTCCTCCTCGCCCGGCGCCAGCGACCGCGTCGGGATGACGATCAGCTCGTCGGCGTTCGCGGCGTACGAGGTGTGCACCTTGGCGCCGCGGACGACGATCCCCTCGTCGTTCCGATCGACGATCCGGACGTACAGGTCCGGGTCGTCCTGCGCCGACGGCGTCTTCGCGCGGTCCCCCTTGACGTCGGTCTGGGCGACCGCGAGCGCGAGGTCGCCGTCGCGGCAGTGCCCGTAGTAGGCGGCGACGCGGTCGTACGCGTCGGTGCCGTGCGTGACGCGGTGCAGCGCGAAGAGCGCGTCGGTGCCGATCTCCTTGATCAGGACGACGAGCGTGCGACCGCGGCGCGTCGACTCCTCGATCAGCGCCGAGCGGGCGCGGAGATCCTCCGGCGACCGGGGGAGGGTGTAGTAGGGCGAGGGCTCGGGGCTGGGGCCGTGGAAGTCGAGTGTGCCGTGCCGCGCGGCGAGCCCGAGCTCCGCGTGCGCGACGACGTCCTCGACCCGCTCGCCGCGGTAGTAGACCTCGCGGCCGTCCCGCAGGCCGGCCAGGTACTCGTCTGCAGAGCGCATCGCGTGCGAAGCTACAACAGATGACGCAGATTGCCGTGCTGAGGGTCGCGACGCTCGAGGATGCTGACCGGATCGAGGCGCTGATGAAGGAGTCGGCCGCGGCGATCTTCCCGCGCTGGTACGGCGAGCGCGAGGCCGCGAGCGCGGTCGAGCACGTCGCGGTCGTCGACCGGATGCTCCTCGAGGACGGGACGTACTTCGTGCTCGAGGCGGGCGGTGAGGTCGTCGCGTGCGGTGGCTGGAGCCGGCGCGACCGGCTCTACACCGGCAGCGGCGACGGGGCCGACGATGCGCGACTGCTCGACCCCGCGACCGAGCCGGCGCGCGTGCGGGCGATGTTCGTGCGCGACGACTGGACGCGGCGCGGCCTCGGGCGGCGGATCATCGACGCCTGTGAGGAGGCTGCGCGGCGTGAAGGGTTCAGCCGAATGGCGCTGAGCGCCACCTTGCCCGGTGTGCCGCTCTACCAGGCGTGCGGCTTCGAGCCGCTCGAGGAAGTCGATACCGTCCTCGTGGACGGCGCCCGGCTCACCTGCGTGTCGATGGAGAAGCCGATCGACTAGCCTCGGGCCGGTGCACCGGCTGACCAGGGAGCAGGCCCGCCGGATCGCGGTGCGCGCGCAGCTGCTCGACTCGCCGCGGCCGACTGATCTGCTCGAGGTCGTGCGTCGGCTGACGCTGCTCCAGCTCGACCCGACCGCGGCGGTCGCGCCGAGCGCCGACCTCGTCGCCTGGAGCCGGCTCGGCTCCTCCTACCGGCCCGACGACCTGAAGCAGGCGCTCGAGGATGGACCGCACCCTGTTCGAGCAGAACGCGCTCATCCGGCCGATGAGCGACGTCGGGCTCTACCTCGCCGGGGCAACCGACTGGCCGACCTACGAGAAGCAGCGCGTGTGGCTCCGGGACAACGACGCCTTCCGGCGCGACATCCTCGAGCTGCTGCGGAAGTCTGGGCCGCTGACCTCGCGCGACATTCCCGACACGTGCCGCGTCCCCTGGGCGTCGACCGGTTGGACGAACAACCGCAACGTCACGCAGATGCTCGAGTACCTGATGATGCGCGGGGAGGTCGCGATCGCCGGACGCGTCGGGCGGGAGCGCGTCTGGGACCTGCCGGAGCGCGTCTACCCGTCCGACGTCGTCGTTCCGGCCGTCGAGGCGGCCGAGCGGACGAAGAACGAGCGGCGGCTCGCGGCGCTCGGCATCGCGCGGGCGAAGTCGACGAAGGTCCCGGTGGAGCCCTGGGACGTCGGCGAGGTGGGCGAGCCGGCGGTCGTCGAGGGTGTGAAGGGCGAGTGGCGCGTCGACCCGTCGCTGGTCGAGGGTGGCTTCGAGGGGCGCACGGCGCTCCTGTCGCCGTTCGACCGCCTGGTCCACGACCGCGGCCGCACCGAGGAGCTGTTCGACTTCGAGTACACGCTCGAGATGTACAAGCCGGCGGTCCAGCGCCGCTGGGGCTACTACGCGCTGCCGATCCTCCACGGCGACCGCCTGGTCGGGAAGGTCGACGCGACTGCGGACCGCAAGGCCGGAGCCCTCCAGGTGCACGCGATCCACGAGGACGTGAAGTTCACGAAGACGATCTCGCGCGCGGTGCAGGCCGAGCTCGAGGAGCTCGCCTCCTGGCTCGGGCTGGACGCCTAGACCGGGCTGGTGGCGGGCCGTTCCGCCGTCTCGGCCTCGACCCGCGGCAGCCACTCCAGCCAGCCGGGCAGGTACCAGTTCCACTTCCCGAGGAGGCGCATCGCGGCAGGCAGGAGCACCGAGCGGATGATCGTCGCGTCGATCAGGAGGGCGACCGCGACCCCGAAGCCCATCTGCTGGAACATGACGAGGTCGCCCATCGCGAACCCGATGAAGACGGCGACGATGATCAGGGCCGCGCCCGTGATCAGCCGCGCGGTCGACGAGACGCCGTACGTGAGGGCGTCCGTCGTCGAGCCGGTCCGGTCGTAGCGCTCCTTGATCCGGCTGAGCAGGAAGACCTGGTAGTCCATCGAGAGGCCGAACAGGACCGAGAAGAGGAACAGCGGGACCCACGCCTCGATCGCTTGGACGCGCTGGAAGCCGAGCAGGCCGTTGCCGATCCCGTGGTGGAAGACCAGGATCACGAGCCCGTAGGCGGCGCCGACCGAGAGCAGGTTGAGCGCGATCGAGGTCGCGGCGATCACGATCGAGCGGAAGACGACGGTCAGCAGGGCGAAGCTCAGGCCGAGCACGAACGCGAACACGATCGGGAGCCACGAGTTCATCGAGTCGATGAAGTCGACGTTGTCGGCGGTGTCGCCGCCGACGTACACACGCGCACCGGTGCCCGCGAACGCCCGCGGGATGTCCTGGGAGCGGAGGTGCCGCACCGCGGCCAGCGCCTGCGGCCCCGTCTTGTCGCCGCCGACCTCGACGCCGATCGCAGCCACGTCGCCGCTCGCTGCGATGCGCAGGTCGCTGCGGCCGAAGGCCGGATCGGCGGCGAGCGCCCGGCGGAGGCGGGCGATCCCCGCGCGAACCGGCGGCGTGCGCACGTCTCCGACCACGGCGATCAGCGCGGGTGCGGCGCTCGCCTGCGGGAAGTCGCGCACGAGCGCCTCGAAGCCCTGCTTGGACTCGAGCCGATCGGGCAGGGTGCTGACCCCGCTCGCGCCGAGGCTCAGGCCGAGCGTCGGCACTGCGGCGGCGATCAGCAGCGCTCCGAAGGTGACGAGGTAGAGCACGGGCCGCCGGAGCACGGCCCGCACGATCGCTCCCCAGAAACGCCCTTCCTGCGCGGAGCTTTCGCCGATGTTCCGCCCGACCCACGGCACGCGCAGCCGGTTCACCCTGTCTCCGACCTTTCCGAGCACTGCGGGGAGCAAGGTCAGCGCGACCAGCACGGAGACGATGCCGACGGCGATCGCTCCGACGGCGAGGCTCTTCATCACGTTCGAGGGCACGAGCAGCATCCCGGTCAGCGCGATCACGAACATCGAGCCGCTGAACAAGACCGCGCGGTTCGCGGTCGCCCCGGCGACGGCGATCGCGTCGAGCTCGGATCGCCGGCCGCTGCGCTCCTCCCGGTAGCGCGAGACCACGAACAGCGAGTAGTCGATCCCGAGCGCGAGCCCCATCGCGGTCAGCATGTTCACCACGAAGACCGAGAGGCTGAACGCTTCCGCGACGAGCGCGCAGAGCCCGAGCGCGACCATGATCGAGACGATCGCCATCAGCAGCGGCACGAGCCCGGCGACGAGCGCCCCGAAGACCAGGATCAGCACCACGAGTGCGGCGGGCAGCCCGACCCCGAGCTCTCCGGACTTGAGGTCGTGCTGGGAGAGGTTGTTGAAGTCGTGGTCGAGCGTGCCCTCGCCTGTCATCGCGACGTGGAAGCCCTGGCGTCCGTCGTCCTGCTGGACCACGGTCAGGAGCCGGTCGACGTCGGCCTGGCGCTGGACGGTGATCAGCGTGGCGTGGCGGTCCTGGGAGACCAGCCTCGGATCGCGGGTCGAGTAGTACACCGAGGCGCGGTAGACGACGCCCGTCGCCTCGCCCTTCGCGACGAGGTCGTCGACGAAGGCCTTGAACGCGGGGCTGTCGACGGTCTGGGCCTCCGAGCGGACGACGATCAGCTCGTCGACGCCGTTGCTGTCGGGCGGGAACCGCGTGCCGAACAGGTCTTCCGCCCGCTTCGACTCCGGCGTCCCGGTCACGTGCCCGTTGGTGGTCAGGTTCCCGGGAAGGAACACGGCAGCCGCGGCCAGTGCGACCACGATCGCACCGATCCAGGCGCCGAAGACACGCCACGGATGGCGGCTCGACGAGCGCGCGAGCCTCTCGGTCAGGCCCATCTCTCCCAGTATGCGCACCCGGTCGTACCCGGGCGCCGGGGGTACGGCCAGCCACACCCCAAGACACCTGTTGGCCCCATTCTCCGGCGGTGGCGCGGCTGCGATCGTGGTCGGGTCAAGACCACGAAGGAGGAACCGATGTCCGCCACCACCATCACCACCAGCAACTGGGTCGAGCTCGCCGACCGGGCGGGCGACGGCCTCGAGGTCAGGCTCTACTGGAACGACACCGACGGCCGCGTGAAGGTGACCGTCACCCATCTCGCCACGGATCGCGTCGCGCAGCTCGACGTCGCCCCCGCGGACGCGATGGAGGCGTTCCACCACCCGTTCGCCTACCAGCGCACCTCGATCGACCGGCGCCGCCTGGTCGCCGCGGCCTGAGCGATAAGCCCGCTGAGCGGGCGCTTGGTACAACCCGCTGCGTGGCGCCACGGTCGGTTCGCCTCTCCAGCGCGGAACGCGTTCTGTTCCCCGACGAGGGGATCACGAAGCAGGACCTGTTCGAGTACTACCGCGCGATCGCGCCGGTGCTCGTCCCGCACCTGCGCAACCGGCCGTTCACGATGAAGCGAATGCCCTACGGCGTGGGCGGGGACGCGTACTTCCAGAAGCAGGCGCCGAAGGGGATGCCTTCCTGGATCCCGACGCGCACCTTCCGCACCTACCCGCGCGAGGGCGGGTCGCGGCTCGTGGACTTTCCGCTCGTCAACTCGCCGGAGGCGTTGCTCTGGATGGTGCAGATGAACTGCATCGACATGAACGCCTGGTACTCGCGCGTCGACAAGCCGGACCGCCCGGACTTCGTGCTCTTCGACCTCGACCCGCCCGAAGGCGGCTTCGCGCTCGCGATCCGCGTCGCTCACCTGATCCGCGAGGAGCTCGAGCGGCTCGAGCTCGAGTCCTACGTCAAGACGAGCGGCGCCGACGGGATTCACGTGCTCGTCCCGATCGCGCGCAGAGCGACCTTCGACCGGACCTACGCGTTCGCGGAGCGCGTGGCGCGCAGGCTCGAGGAGCGGCACCCGGGGTTGGTCACGACCGAATGGCTGAAGCGCAAGCGCGAGGGCGTGCTCGTCGACCATCGCCAGAACGGGCGGGGGAAGACGATCGCCTCGGTCTACTCGGTGCGGCCAAAGCCGGGCGCGCCCGTCTCGACGCCGCTGCGCTGGGACGAGCTGACAGAGGACCTGACGCCGCGCCGCTTCGGGATGCGCGAGGCGCTCGAGCGGGTCGAACAGCACGGTGACCTGTTCGAGCCCGTCCTCGCGGGCGGCCAGGCCCTCGGACAGGCGTTGAAGAGGTTGCGCTAGTCGGGCTGCGTCGCAGCCGGCCGTTTGGATTCGCCGCGAAGCGGTGAAGTCACATTCATGACCAGGGGCCTGTCCCTGGGAGTACTGTGCATCGCGCTGGCCCTCGCCGCCTCCTCGGCGGCCGCTGCGCCGCCGGCGCTTCGCGTGACGGCGTCCCGGCCGCTCACGATCCAGGGCGAACGGTTCAAAGCCTTCGAGCGGGTGACGGTGACGGTAGACCGCATGTTGGTGAAGCACGTCAGTGCCGGTGCTGCCGGAGGCTTCACGGTGATCTTCCGAGGAATCTCGATCTCGAGGTGCGACGGGTACTCGGCGGTGGCGCGTGGGACGAGGGGGTCCCGCGCGTCCCTGCGTGTGCATCCGCTCGCCTGCCCGAGCCTCAATCCCGGCTAGCAAACGAGTGGGGCCGCCTCCCGGCGGCCCCACTCGCATTTCGGATCGGGCCGACCCTACGGTGTCAGCTTGCTGATCCTCGTCGACCAGTTGGCGAGCGCCGTGCGCGGGCCCGGGCCGTGGCCTGCGCCACCGCACGTGCCTAGCAGGTTGTCGCCGGTGCCGCCCGTGAAGAACGGGCCGCCCCAGTCGATGTAGGCGCAGTCATGGGCGATGTACTCGCTGGCGATCCAGACCGAGTTCCCGTCCACCGCTGCGGCTCCGTAGTCGCCCCAGCGCGAGCGGATCGGGTTCGGGAACCGCTGCGCTTTGTACCCGGAGAAGCCGTCGTCAGCCGCGGCACCCTCGCCGCCCGGGACGACGTTCCAGGGCCCGACGCCCACCTGAGCGTCGATCGGCGCGTAGGCGGCGCTCGGGTTGAGCGAGTCGCCCGTGGCCGTGAACGCCATCACGCCGCGACCGCTGGTCGTGACGCCGATCGCTGGATACGTGAAGTCGTGCCCGGCTGCGCCGAGATAGCCCTGCTTCACGATCTTCCCCGCGTTCGGGTTGACGATGTACCAGGCGATTCCGGCCCGCTGCGGCCCACCGCCGGGGTTCAGCGCCGTGTCGAGCGCTCCCCACAGCTTGCCGTTCGCCCACATGACCTGCTGCATCCGCGTGTCGTTCGAGTCGGGGCTCTGAACGACCTCGGGCTTCGTCGCATTGTGGACGGCCGTGCTGACGAGCAGCCGGTAGCAGCCGATTCCGGCGATCGTCGACGTGGTCTCATCGTTCAGGCAGAAGCCCTGTGGCACGTCGGTGGTCGGTGCCGCGCCCGCGCCCGGCTGGTGTTGCCGCGGCGGGACGCCGTACGGACCGACTTCCAGGATCTGGTTGCTCAGATTGACCGACGGGCTCGACGTGTTCAGCGAGGCCGTGTTGGTCAGCGTCCAGACGATCAGCTGGTTCGACGTCCGGGTGCCGGCGGTGCCGGAGACGGGCTTCTGCGCCTCGTCGCCCGCGTTCGAGCTCAGGAAGTACTCGGTCCCGAGGTTGTCGACCGTTGAACTGCGTCCCGGGGGACTGAGCCGGCCAGAGCGTGAAGCCGGGCTGCGTCGAACCTGCCTCACTCGGCGCATTCACCATCCCCGAGGTGTCGATGTGCTGCACCGTCACGCTCGAGGCTCCCGCGGCCAACTGCGCCTTCGAAAGCGCGTAGATCTGGGCGCCGCTGAAGCCGTTGCAGCACCACGGGTAGGCGTTCGTGGTCAGATAGATGCCGTTGGCGTCCGCACCGATGTGCGGATAGTCGCCGAGGTACGGGCCGGGGTTCGCGCCGCCCGTGTTCGTTCCGTCGTTCGTGACGTCGATCTTGTAGATGTTCCACAAACCCGTCGGGTTCGACGTCTGGCTGACCGCGAGATCCAGGTGGTTCACGGTCGTGAACGCACCCGTCGTCGGGACGACCTCGAGCGTCAGCACGACGAAGAAGAACCGCTGGGTCGCGGCGTCGTACAGGCACGTCGGGTCGGTGACGAACTCGGCCCGGATCCCCGTCGTCCGGTTGATCGCGGGGGCATAGCCGTAGAAAGAGTTCAGGTCGACCGCGTGGTTCACGTCCCGCGGAAAGCCGCCGACGATGTTCGCGGCCGTGTTGTCCGGGAGCGCGGAGGCTCCGCTCGCGGCGTCGAAGACGTTCAGGACGTCGTTGACCGCTTCGACCACGTAGCCGTTGCCGACGCACATGCCCTGGTCGGGCGGCTCGACCGAGAACTGGTTCCCACCACGCGAGTAGCGCTGCTGGTAGTGGTTCAGTCCCTCGAAGCCGGAGTTGAACGTCGGGTTCGACTTCGCCTTCTGCCCGCTGTTCACCGACGGTCCGCCGCCGCCGCCGCTGCCCGAGAGGCTGATCGTCCCGTTGTACGGGTCAGGCCCCTCCTCGCTCCCTCGCCGTTCGGGAACTCGTCCTGGGTCACGCCCCCCTCTGTCGGCGTGAAGTCACCGGTGTGCGGAGAGCCCGTTCCTCCCAGCGGGACCTGGGTGGCCGCGCGGGCGGCGCCCGCGGGCCCGGCGGCCGTCAACCAGACCACCGTGACCGCGCTGACCATTCCGGCCAACGCGAGCCGAAGAAATCGCTTCCTCATTTCTTTCCCCCCTTGCTTGTTTGGCGGCGGTTGGCGACCGCCGCGTCGAACCCGGGGACAATAGAAGGAACCGCCCGGGACGTGCGCCGATTGCGGACTGCGTAAGCTCCTCTCGTGGGCGAGGCGCTGCCGGGCCTTGACCGGGTCGGGCCTGCTTCGATAGCTGCGTTTGGCGCGATCGCGCTCGGGATCGCCGACGGCGGCTTCTTCGAGCGATCCTGGGCTCCGGCGATCGTTGCGTTCGCCGCTGCCGTCGAGGTTGCGCTGCTCGTCTACTCGAGCGTGGAGCTGAGCCGGCTGGAGATCGCGGTGTTGCTGTTGCTCGGGGCATTCGTCGCCTGGTCCGCGTTGTCGGCTGGTTGGTCCGATGATCCGACCGCCTCCCTACGCGAGGCCGAGAGGTCGTTGCTTTATCTCGTCGCTCTGCTGGCGATGCTGCTCGCAACCCGGCGCGGCGATTCCTGGATGCTCGTCTTCGGTGTGCTGCTCGCGGCGACGTTCGTCTCGCTCTACGGGTTGATCCAGTACCTCGCGGCGAGGCCGCCGACCGATCCAGTCGAGGGCACGCTGCTATTCGAGCCGTTGGGCTACGCCAATGCGGCCGGCATCCTGGCCGCCATCGGAATCGCGATCTCCGTCGGCCTGGTGCTGTACTCGACCTCGTTCCGGGATGGCCTCGCTCGGGCGCTGCCGCTCGTCGTTCTCGTCCCGACGCTGGCGCTGACGGACAGCAAGGGTTCGTGGGCTGCGCTGGCAGTCGCGCTGGTCGTTCTCATCGCTGTCCGCTTCCGGCTCCGCCGGGCACACCTGGCTCTGCTCGTGGCCGCACTCGCGATTGCCGGCACTCTCGTGATCTGGTCGGGGGGCAGCGGCTTCTGGGGCGAGCGCCCCTCCTACTGGCGGGTCGGCTGGCGCGAGTACAGGGACAATCCGGCACTTGGGTCCGGAGCGGGGACGTATGTCCGCTTTTGGCGTGGCACGCAGTCCCCTACCGGGCGTATCGCGCTCGACGCTCACAACCTCTACCTCGAGACGCTGGCAGAGCTCGGCCCCGTCGGACTGGCGTTGCTCGTCGGCGCGCTCGCGCTACCTCTGCTTGCGATCCGGCGGGGCGGTGCCGCCACCGTGGCAGGCGCCGCCTACATCGCCTTTCTCGTCCATGCAGGCATCGACTGGGACTGGGAGATGCCGGCCGTGACGGTGGCCGCGCTCGGCTGTGCGGCGGCCCTCCTCGTCGCACAGCGCCAGAATCGGGCCCTCGTCCCGGTCTCGCCGCGGGTGCGCGCGATGACGGCGTTCTCGATCGCGGCTCTCGCTATCGCAGTGCTCGCTGTCGCGATTTTTTACTGACAACAGGCGCGAGACGACGTATTTACACGCGGCAATCGGCTTGTTAGAGTCGCGGTCCAGGAAGGGGGGATGCAGGATGCGCAAGTTGGTTCGGTTTGGGTCCCCACGAGCGGCCGCCTTCGTGCTCGTGGCGATCGCCGTGCTGGCCCTCGCGTCGCTGGTCGGGTTTGCGAAAGCGGCAAAGAGCCCGTCCGCCGCGCAGTATCAGTACAAGGTGACGATCTGCCACCGGACGGAGTCGGCCAAGAACCCGTGGGTGATCATCAGTGTCTCGAACACCGCGCTTCCCGCGCACAAGGCGCACGGAGACACGTTCGTGAACTTCCGCGGCGGCTGTCCCGGCCGGCCGATAGTTCCCTAGTCGGGGCGGCGTACAGGACGTGACGGCGGCCGGGCGGACGCCCGGCCGCCGCCGCAAGAAATGGGCGTTAGGTCGAGAAATCGACCGCGACGAGCCGCCTTGTCGAGATACCGGCGAGGGGGTCCTCGCCCGGCTTGGTCGCGCGGATGAAGAGCGTCAGCTGCTGCTGCTGGCTGCTCGCGGGGAAGTTCGCATCGCGGTGGAAGACCAGGGTCGCGTTGCCGTCGTTCCCGGTCAGCTCTTCCGCTGGGATGTTGAACTGGTTATACGGCACTGCGGTCACGTAGACGCTCGCGCCGATGACGTCGCGGCTGCAGGTGCTCCCGATGCGTACCTTCATCGTGAAGCTCTGCGTCCCCTTGTTGATCGGTCCGGACAGCACGTCGAACGCGTTGATCTGCAGCCGCGCCGGCGGTGAGAACTGAGCGATCGGGGCGGGCTTCGTGCTCTTGTCGACCGGACAGCCGTTCGGTGAGGCCGACGTCGCGGCCATGCCCACCGCGGCCACGGCGGCGAGCGCAAGCACTGTGACGGATGCGACCACCAGCGGTCTCGCGACCACGGCGTGCCGCAACCGCGGATACCAAGTAAACCGTTCCACTTTGTCCCCCCATTCTTAGTTGACTCGGAACACTTCCCCTTCGCCGCTTGGCGAGCCAGGCCTCCTCGAACCTCGCCGACCATTGACCACGGCGTAGGCGGTGTCGAGACCCCTGTCTTCAGAAGACGCTTCCCCAGGAAACATGATTCGTAACGGTGCGCGTTTGTGGCACCACCGTGGCACGCCTCCGAGGCGCCGTGAATGAGACCGGACGCCGCCTCATCGCAGAGACCGTCGACCAGAGCGTGGTCACGGGCTTCTCGCGCTCCACCGTCCCACGACCGGGGACGGCCCGAAGGCGCCCCGAAGAACAGCTCGTGCTCGATGTGTTGTTAGTGATCGAGACCGACCGGGTGGAGCGGTCGATTACCCTTCCGGGGTGATCGAAGAGGAGCTTCGCAAGGACGTGCAGTCGGTCACGTCCGAGGGGCAGAGCGTGACGCCCCTGATCCACGGCGTCGTGCTTCGACCGCAGCCCACGCAGACCGATGGGCGGGGCACGCTCTGCGAGATCCTCGACCTGCGCTGGGACGTGACCGACGACCCGATCGTCTCCGTCTACCAGTTCACGATCCGTCCGGGCCGGGCGAAGGGCTGGCACCTCCACCGCCTCCACGACGACCGCATATTCGTCAGTCGCGGCGAGGTGAAGGTCGTGCTCTACGACGACCGCGACAACTCGCCCACCAAGGGGCTCGTGAACGAGATCCACCGCTCCGAGCTCCGCCGGGACCTGATGGTGATCCCGAGCGGCGTTTTCCACGCGCATCTGAACGTCGGCGAGACGGACGCGCTGCTCGTCAGCATGCCGACCCGGGCGTACGACCACGCCGACCCGGATGTCTACCGCCTTCCGCTCGACACCGATCTGATCCCGTATCGCTTCGAGGACCGGATCGGCTGGTAGCCGGGCCGCTCGTCTCGGTCGTCGTTGCGGCCTACAACCGGAGCAACACGCTCCGGTTCACGATCGAGTCGGTGCTTCACCAGTCCCTGGCCGACTGGGAGCTGTGGGTCGTCGGGGACGCGTGCACGGACGACACCGAGCAGGTCGTCGCCTCCTTCGCTGACGCGCGGATCCACTTCTTCAACCTCGAGCGGAACGTCGGCGAACAGTCGGGACCGAACAGCGAGGGGTTCCGGCGGTCCCGGGGGAGCCTGATCGCCTACCTCGGCCAGGACGACCTCTGGTTCCCCGATCATCTCGAGCGCTGCGTGGAGGCGCTGGCCGACGCCGAGGTTGACTTCGTCTTCACGCTGGCGGACGAGATCAGGCCCGACGGCGGCCGCACGCTCATCGGCGCCACGCCGACCGGCCGGTTCGAGCCGTGGCTGCGCACGGTGCCCTCGACCTGGGTCCTCCGCCGTGAGCTGCTCGAGCGGGTTGGGCCATGGCGCCCGGCCGTCGAGCTGCACGCGTCGCCGCAGGAGGACTTCCTCACGCGGATCCACCGGCTCCGCGTCGAGATGCGCCTCGTCCCCGTCGTGACGGTCCTGAAGGTCACCTCGGCCGACCGGCCGGGCATCTACGCGACGCGGGACGCATCCGAGAACGAGCACTTCTGGCCCCTGGTCCGGGACGAGCCCAGCTTCCGGGAGCAGGAGCTGACCCTGCTCGCGCTCGACCACGCCGGTCGCGAGGGGCGCCCGGATGGGATCCGCGACCATCTCGACTCGGCCGCGCGCGACACGGCCAAGCGCCTCACGGCGGCGCTCGGCGTCTCCCCGTACGCCTTCTACAACGTCGTCCGTTTCCGCCGCAAGGGCGCCTTCCTGGACCACCTCCGCCGCCGGCGCGGCCTCGGGCCGATCCAGCGCGGGGACTGACAAGAGGGCTAACGGGAGCGACGGGACTCGAACCCGCGACCTCCGGCGTGACAGGCCGCTCGGGGCGAAGGCGGCCGTGTCCTGTCTTGCCGAGCGAAGGGCCGCAAACCCGCATGGCTACTGGCTTCCTGTCGCCCCACCCCCCACAGCCAAGCCGGTTGCCGAACCGGCGACGCCGGGACGTTTTGGTGTCGAGGTGGTGTCGCGGAACGGCGGGGAGGGGGGCGCGTAGGCCGAGCGACCCCCCTCCTGACAAAGCCGTCCCCGGAGTCATGTTTGTCCCCGCTCCGAGCGGCTCCATCGGTAGGCGTCGGCGGCGAGGCACCGCCAGGAACAAGGGCCGGGGGCACCACCTTCCAGACCTAGCGAAACCCGTCCCGTGCCGAGAGGCAGGGAGCGAGAGCGAATCGCGGTAAAGGCGGACTTGGACGCGTCAGAGCTCTCGGCCTCGTAAGAGGCGGCGCTGATGCGACGGCGACACCGAACCGCAGAGGTGCACTCCACCCCGCTTTAGGGGGAGTGCGCCCTCGCTCAGGCTCTCCCGTCCCGCAGGGAATGCTTTTGGCGGCACGCGGAAGAAGTAAGGCTGACTGCGACTACATAACCGAGCAGGAGGGTCACTTGACCGCTGAAAGAATCTACGCCCAGGGCAGATGAGCCCAGTTCGGCGGCCGCTCTCGCCGGAACCACTCGGCGTTCGCATACGCCTGTTCTGGGTCGGACGTCTCCTCGGCCACACATGCCGCGTACCGCGCCGCGAGTTCGGACACGGGGTACCGCACCTCCGGGCCTGACCGCGTCCCCGCCATCAGGATCACGCACGGCCCGTCGCCCGCGCCCACGAATGCGTGCTCCGTCCACGGGGGCGAGTGGAAGAAGTCCCACGGCCGGAGGAGTCGTTCCTCACCCTCGACGATGAGCTTGCATTCCCCCGACAGCACAAGGAACGCTTCCTGGTTCGTCTCGGCGTGGTAGAGGCTGATCTGCCCGGACTCCAGGACGGTGACGTTGATGCCGAGCTGGGCGAATTCGACCGGCGGGTTGCCGTACTCGTTCTCGAAGGCGCACCTCGCGCCTCTGCTGTCCGCGAACCACCACTCGGCGTCGCGCACGTTGACGACGAACCAGCCCTGGGTAACGGGCGTGAGCCCCGATCCGAAGTCCTCGAGCTGTGCTCCGGGCACGGACGCGATTCTCGCAAAATCGGGATGGGTCTCCAATGTCCGAGCGTGCTGTCGCTCGCCCGAAGCATGGCCGACGAGAACTACATAACGGTATGGGCGGAGGAAAGCGGAGAGAGGGCTCAGGCTGGCTTGCCCGCGATAAGGCTCACGTAGGCGATGTGTCCGAAGAACTCGCCCGCGTCCGACCGGCGGCGCGCCTCCGCTTTCAACGCTGCGGCCGTCTCCTCGCCGATCCGCCCCGAGCCGACCAGGGCATCAGCGCCGCGATCGACGATGGCGAGCATGTAACCGGCCGACACCGGGGCCTCGACGTAGCTGTGGCCCCGAAGGTGTTCGACGTGGAAGCCGGCGTCGAGCACGAGCTTCGGCAGCCGGCGGGCGAACCAGCGGTCGTAGACGCTCGACTCCACCATCGCCGCCGCGCACGCCTGCAACGGGTCGGAGCCTCCCGTTGCACACGTCAGGGTCGCGTAGTCACCGTCGAAGATCGCGAGACGGCCGCCGCGGCGGAGCACCCGCACGGCCTCGCCAAGGGCGACCTCCGGCTCGGGCACGTGGCAGAGCGTCGTGTGGAACACGACAGCGTCGAAGGAGCCGTTCGCGAGCGGAAGCGCCGCTGCGTCGCCCTCGACAAACTCGACGTTCGGGAGCGCATCGGCGAGGCTCCGCGCGATGTCCAAGAAACCGGGAGAGGGATCCACGCCCACGACCTCCCCGGTCTCGGCGAGCTCGGCGAGTGCGCGACAGACCGCTCCTGTTCCGCAACCGACCTCCAGGACACGAGCGCCGCTCGGAAGGCCGAGATCCGCGAAGTAGACATCGCGAATCGCCCCCTGTTGCGGATCGGCGGCTCGCAACTCGAGGACGCGTGCCAGCTCCTCGATCACCGCGGGTGCGGCTTGGCCGATGGTGAGATAGACGTCCGGCATCGGTTGAGTGCCTCCCGAGTCTTGCATGCATCGCCTTCGTCTGGGCAGGACGCGTTTAGAGGAGTCGCCGGCACGACGCCGACGATTAAGTCGGGTTCAGGCGACACGCGGGAGAGCCGTGGAGCTCTCACGACTCATGGGCTGCTCGGTGAAGGAGATCGACCGCACCTATGGGCACCTCGTCCGGGACTCCGAGGACGGCATCCTCGCCCGGTTGGAAGCGCGCTCCCGGCGTTCTGGCGTGGAGATGGTGTCGGGGTGATCGGGCTCGACCACGGCCACCGGTCGCAAACCCGCATGGTTATAAGCGTTGAGCGGAGCGGGAGCGACGGGACTCGAACCCGCGACCTCCGGCGTGACAGGCGGGGCGGGCAAGAGGCCCGTCCCGCCTCTTTCTCTCTGCTAATCAGGAGTTTCTGCTCAGCATCGGGGCGCGGCCCCGGTCGTCCGCGACCCTCCTGTTTACGCGGGATACATGTGGATTAAGGCGCGGGATTCGCGACCGCGCCGAAATGCCTATCCCGACGAAGGACGTTCCGCCCGCGGTTGCGCTGAGAGACAGGCGCGCACACGCGACCAGGGAGTGGGCTGTCTGAGCAGGGCCGCGTCCTCGTCGCAGCGAAGACGGGCGCTCGCGACCGGAAGAAGGTGACATGCGTCGTCGCCGAGTGCGCGAGCGTCGGCGGCGGCCACATAGGCGAGTGCGCTGACCCCTCCGGGCCACTCGCACATCGGCGAACGGGCGAACGAGACATCACCGCCGCGCGCAGTCCCCTTGACCGTCACCTGCGCCCTGCCGAGGCCCCCGATGCAAAACGATCGTGGCTCGTCGGGAAAGAGCATCGCCTGTGGATGAGCATCAATCATCCGGCAGAGCGTGACCCGGTTAGGAATGTCGCCGCCGGTCGGGTGGCAGCGAAGTGTGAACTGCTGATGGCGCACCTGCGCGCCAAAGCCGCTGTCGATTCTGATCGAGAGCCGGACGGCATCGGTAGTGCCGCCGCAGCCTACGAGGAGGAGCGCCAACGACGACGCGACGACGAGGCGGAACCCCATGGCGGGAATCGTGCGCGACGCTCGTTAGGGAGCGGTAAGGCGCAGGTTCGCGTCCGCGCCTTAAATGCTCGCCGTCCACCCAGGCCGCGCCGCTATCTGGTGCACTCCATTTCCACCCCCGACGCTGGCGTTGGAGGTGTACGCGAAGAAGATGGCGCGCAGCCGCGACACCGGCGAACGCATGGACGCCCTGATTCGCGGGGTTGAAAAGGCGCAAAAAGGCGCGAACGGCTCCGGGCCATTCGCGGCGTTTTCGTTGGAGAAAACAAAAAGCGCCGACTAGCAGCGCTTTTGGAACGGGAGCGACGGGACTCGAACCCGCGACCTCCGGCGTGACAGGCCGGCGTTCTAACCAACTGAACTACGCCCCCGTGGGCGAGACAGTCTAGCCGCGCCCCGGGCGGGCCGTGCCCGATGGTCAGGCCGGGACAGCGGTCACGACGACGTTGTCGCGATAGCGGCCGATGCTCGGGTCGAACGGCCCGCCGCAGGTGACCAGCACCAGCCGCGGCCGGCCGCGGCGGCTGAAGATGCTCGTCGGCAGCTTGCTCTTGAGCATCACCTGCACCGAGACGACGCGGTACGTCCGCGTCTGACCGTTCTTCGTCGTCACCTGCACCGAGTCGCCCCGGCGCGCCTCGTGCAGCCGGTTGAATGCGCCCGGCCCGCCCTTTGCGCTGTCGACGTGGCCGGCGATCAACGTCGATCCGGTCGAGGAGCCGGGAGCCATCCCGTCCAGCCACCAGCCCAGCCTGTGGATCAGCGGCGGCACGCCGAGCGCGCCGTGGGGCAAGCTGATCGAGACGGGGAAGACGGGCGCGTCGATGTCGAGCGCCGGAACGCGCACCCTCGTCGGCGCGGGTGGATTTGCAGCGGCCGTGCGGACGCGCAAGACGGGGTCGCCGCGGCCTGTGAGGACAAGCGGCCGGGCAAGGGCGGTCTCCGCGACCTCGGCGCACTCCGTCTTCAACGACGAGCCCGCGACGCGCTCACGGAAGGTGTAGAAGCCCGCTTTCGCCAGGCGCACCGGAGGAGTGCGAACGACGCCGTCGCCGTGCGCGATCACCGTGCCGCGCCAGTATGGAGCGCCGCTGCAGTTGATCGCGGCACGCCCCGAATATGGCCCGAAGAGCTCGACCTCGATCCGGGCCGACTCGCCCAGGCCCAGGACCTGAATCCGGTCGAAGATCGACGCGCCGGGGAAGACCACCTCGGCCGAGACCAGCGTATGCACCCCGCCGACGACCGTCGTCTCGGTCGTCTCTCCGCAACGTGTCTGCGCCCCGCGTATGAACTCGCCCGTGTCGATGCTCTCGTGGTAGGTGTAGTAGCCGGCGACCGCGAGCGTGATCTTCGCCGTCTGATACTCGCCGTCGGCGGTCACGTTGATCGTCCCCTTCCAAAGCGGCTTACCGCCGCAGTTGATCGCCTTCGCGCTCGCGAACGGCCCGTAGAGAGCGGCCCGGACGGTCGCCTTCTCACCCGCGAGCCCAGTGACGTTGACGGTGTCGAAGATCTGCGCGCCCGGCTCGGCGGTCTGCGCGCTGACGACCGTGTACACGGTCGGAGCGGCGACGACCCTGAACTGCTCCTTCGGGTCCTTGCACGATGTCGTCACGCCGAGGTGGCTCGCGTCGTCCGGGACGTTGTGCTGGTACACGTACCACCCGGTCTGCTCGAGCTTCACCGGGCCGGTCGTGTAGTCGCCCGATCCGGCGATCGGCAGCGTCCCGGTCCAGAAGGGCGTCCCGTCGCAGCTGATCTCGCCCTGTGACCGGAAGGGCCCGAACAGGTTCGCTTCGGCGCTGACCTTGAAGGTCGACGCGGCGTTCCGGACAGTCACCCGATCGCGGCTCATGCCCCCGACGACGACCGTGGCCGGGGTCGCCGTCGACGCGACCTGGATCTGCGCCTTCGACGCCGAACTGCCGCCCGAGCCGACCACTACCTGCGATGTCGGCACCGCGACCCGCTGACCGTTCCGAGCCGCAGCCGGGGTGGTCGGCGCGTAGATCACGGGCAGCGTAGAGGCCTGCCCGGGGGCGCGGACGGCGAGCCTGAGGTCGCCTGCGCTCGTCGCCTGCAGCGTCACGTGTGCGACGCCCTGGGAATCGGTCGTCGCCGTCCTGGGGGCGCTCGCGCCGGCTGCCGTCAGCTGCAGCGCGACGCCGGGGAGGGCGTCGCCGCTCGCCGCGAGGACGCGGATCGTCGCCGCCCCTTGCTCGCCCACTTGCAGGCTGCTCGGCATCCGCACGTCGATCCTGTACGGGCCGTGGTAGCGGGCGGAGTCGCGCGCTATCCGTTCGTAGAGCGGAGGAACGCCCCGGCCGATCCCGTTCGGATCGGCTTCGCCCGGCTGCGCGTCGAGCATCCGCGCATGCACGTAGAGCATCACGGCCGCCTGGCGGATCGGATCGCTCGTCCGGCCGAACGTCCAGATCGCATACGCCAGCCGGCGGCGATTCTCGATTGAGACCGTCTGGCCGTCGCGATTCTTCAGCGTCCCGGACGTGTCCTCGCGGAAGTTGTACGCAGGCGACGGGTACCAGTAGCGGAGGTCGATGCAGAAGGTGTGCGGCGCGCCCTCGACCATGCCCCGGTAGTCCCCGAACCAGCGAATGCCGTAGCGGTAGGTGGCGTAGAACCCGACGCCGGTCGTGCCGCAGGTGTTCCGGCCGGCGGTCGAGCAGGGGTCGTTCTGGTTCGGGGGCTCGCCTGCAGGGGCGGCTGCCGGCGCGACGAGGATGCCTGCGGCGCAGGAAAGTGTGACGGCGATGCGGACGACCGTGAGCAGAGGGACCGATTATCCGTGATGGGAAGGTTCCTTGAGGGAGGACGTTGACCAATGGAGCGACGATGAACGACCTTGCCCGCCGCATTCAGCGCGTCTACCTGACTCTCACGCTCGGGAACACGCTCGCGGCGTCGTTCATCTGGGGGATCAACACGCTCTTCCTCCTCGACGCCGGCCTCTCCAACCTCGAGGCGTTTACGGCGAACGCGTTCTTCACCGCCGGCATGGTGCTCTTCGAGGTGCCGACCGGCGTGGTCGCGGACGTCTGGGGGCGGCGCGTCTCGTACCTGCTCGGGACGCTCACGCTCGCCGGCTCGACCTTCCTCTACTGGCTGCTCTGGGTGATGAACGCGCCGTTTGTGCCGTGGGCGATCGTCTCGATGCTGCTCGGGCTCGGGTTCACCTTCTTCTCCGGGGCGGTGGAGGCCTGGCTCGTCGATGCGCTCCACTACGCGCAGTACGACGGCACGCTCGAGGCCGTGATGGGCAAGGGGCAGATGGTCGGCGGCGCGGCGATGCTCGGCGGGTCTGTGCTCGGCGGCGTGATCGCGCAGGCGACGAACCTCGGCGTGCCGTTCCTGATGCGGGTCGGCGTGCTCGCCGCGATGTTCTTCGTCGCCGGGCGGACGATGAAGGACCTCGGCTTCACGCCGGAGCCCTCCGCGCACCCGTTACAGGACGTGAAGAAGCTCTTCCACGAGTCGGTCGACTACGGCCTGCGGAACCCGCCCGTGCGCTGGATGATGCTCGCCGCGCCGTTCGCGTCCGGGGTCGGGATCTACACGTTCTACGCCCTCCAGCCCTATCTGCTCGAGCTGTGGGGGAACCCGAAGGCGTACAGCGTCGCCGGGCTCGCGGCGGCCATCGTCGCGGGCGCGCAGATCGTCGGCGGGTACCTCGCGCCGTTCTTCCGCAGGCTGTTCCGGAAGCGGACGAGCGCTCTGATCCTCGCGACGTTCGCCACCGCGGGCGTGCTCGCCGCGCTCGGCCTGACGAATTCCTTCTGGGTCGCGCTCGTGCTGTTGACCTTCTGGGCGATGCTCTTCGCCGCCGAGATGCCGATCCGGCAGGCCTACATCAACGACATGATCCCGTCGCGCCAGCGCGCGACTGTGCTCTCGTTCGACTCGCTCATGGGATCGAGCGGCGGCGTCGTGATCCAGCCGGTGCTCGGGAAGGTCGCGGACGTCTACAGCTACTCGACCTCGCTCGTCGTCGGCGCGTTGATCCAGCTGGCGTCGGCGCCGTTCCTGCTCAGGAGCCGGCGAGAAGGCGCGCCCGCGGACACGGCGACGAGCATGGCGCCCGCACCGGTTCCGGCCGACTAGGGCCCACCCCGGATGTAGATCACCTGGCCGCTGACGTAGCTCGCGTCCTCCGAGCACAGGAACGCGATCACCCCGGCGACGTCCTCGGGCTCGCCGACGCGGCCGAGCGGCGTCTGGTCGGCGCCGAACTGCTTGAAGTCCTCGAACGGAACGCCGAGCCGGTCCGCGGTCTGCTGCGTCATCGCGGTCGCGATGAAACCCGGCGCCACGCAGTTGACGTTGACCTGGAACCGGCCGAGCTCGATCGCGAGCGTCTTCGTCATCGCCTGGATCCCCGCCTTCGCGGCCGAGTAGTTGAGCTGGCCGCGGTTGCCGAGCGCCGAGACCGACGAGATCAGCACCATCTTCCCGCCGCCGTGCTGGGTCATGTGCGCCTGCGCAGCCTGCGTGGCGAGGAATGTGCCGCGCAGGTGGGTGGCGATCACCGCGTCCCAGTCGTCGTCGCTGAGCTTGTGGACGAGGTTGTCGCGGATGATCCCGGCGCTCGTGACCAGGATGTCCAGGCCGCCGAGCTCCTCGACCGTGCGGGCGACGGCGGCCTCCACCTGCTCGCGCGAGGTGACGTCGGTCTGGATCTGGAGGCCGGGGACGTCGTCGTCGAATGCGAGATCGGCGGCCGCCACCTTGGCGCCCTCGGCGGCGAACCGAGCCAGCGTCGCCTTCCCGATCCCGCGGCCTGCGCCGGTGACGAGCGCGACCTTTCCCTCGAAGCGATTCACGCGGCGTAGCGTATGCGTCGGTGAGCCTCGAGCGTGAGCTACGTGCGCAGTTCGGCCCGGCCGTGCTGGAAGGCACGCCGCCCGACTACCTGACCGACTTCACCCGGCTGCCCGGGCACGCGGATGCGGTCGTCCTGCCCGAGAGCGCGGAGCAGGTCGCCGCCGTGCTCGCCTGGTGCTACGAGCGCGACGTGCCGATCGTCCCGCGCGGCGGTGGCACCGGCGCGTCCGCCGGCGCCGTGCCCGACGGCGGCGTCGTGCTCGCGCTCGACCGGCTCGACCGTGTCCGCTCGTTCGAGCCCGAGCTCTGGCGCATCCACGTCGAGGCCGGCGTGCCGACCGGGCGCCTGAAGCAGCTCGTCCGCGAGAGCGGGCTGATGTTCGCGCCCGACCCCGGGGCGCCGGAGCAGTCGCAGATCGGCGGCAACGTCGCCACCAACGCCGGCGGCCCGCACGCCTTCAAGTACGGCGTGGTCGCGGACTGGGTGACGGGGCTCGAGGCGGCGATCCCGCCGGGAGAGCTCGTCTCCGTCGGCGGCGCAATCCGCAAGGACGTGGCCGGCTACGACCTCAAGCGCCTGCTCGTCGGCTCCGAGGGAACCCTCGGGATCGTCACCGCCGCGTGGCTGAAGCTGCTGCCCGCGCCCGAGGCCGTGCTCCCGGTCGCGATCTTCCACCGTGGGACCGCGGAAGGCTGCGCGGCGCTGCTGCGGGTGGTCGGCAGCGGGATCCTCGCGGCGGCGCTCGACGCGCTCGACGCCGAGACGCTCGACTGCGGCCGCGCCTCCTTCCCCGGAGGCGTGCCGGACGGCGCCGGGTTCCTGCTGCTCGCGGAGGCCGACGGCTCGCGCGACGAGGCCGAGCGGATCCGGGCCGAACTGGTCGAGGCGGCGGGCGAGGGCGCGCTCGGCGTCTACGCGCCTCGTGACCGGGAGGGCGTCGACGCGCTCTGGCGCTGGCGCTCCGGGCTTGCCTTCTCGGTGCTCGCGCGCCGCGGCGGCGTGGTCGCCGAGGACATCGTCGTCCCGCTCGACCGCGTCGAGGAGGCGATGGACGCGACCATCGAGATCGGCCGCCGCCACGGCCTGGTCGGCCTCTCGTTCGGCCACGCGGGCGACGGCAACCTCCACTCGGCGTTCCTCGTCGACCCGAACGATCCCGACGAGCTGTCTCGCGTCGAGGTCGCGGTCGAGGAGCTGTTCGAGCTGGCGATCCAGCTCGGCGGCTCGGTCTCCGGTGAGCATGGCCTGGGGCTGCTCAAGCGCGGGCGCCTGGCGCGGCAGTGGTCGCCGCGTGCGCTCGACCTCCACGAGCAGATCAAGCACGTCTTCGACCCGAAGAACCTGCTCAACCCGGGGAAGAAGCTCGCCCGTCCGGTGCCCGGCGATCGGAAGATGATCGCAACGCGCAGTTGAGGCTCGGGCTGACACTGGGGTACGCCCCGCCCGGGACGAACCCGGCGGAGCTCGTCGAGCTGGCGGTCGAGGCGGAGGCGCTCGGCTACGACTCGGCGTGGACGGCCGAGGCGTGGGGGACGGACGCGGTCACCGTGCTCGCCTTCCTGGCCGCGCGGACGTCCACCCTGAAGCTCGGGAGCGGGATCATGCAGATCCCGGCGCGGACGCCGGCGATGACCGCGATGACGGCGGTGACCCTCGACCTCATCTCCGGCGGCCGGTTCCTGCTCGGGCTCGGGACATCGGGGCCCGGCGTCGCGGAGGGCTGGCACGGCCAGGAGTTCGGCCGCCCGCTCGCGCGCACGCGGGAGTACGTCGAGATCGTCCGGGCGGCGCTCCGCCGCGAGCCGCTCGACCACCACGGCGAGTACTACGACATACCGCGCGGCGACCACCGCCCGCTGAAGCTGATGGCCCGGCCGGTGCGCGCCGAGATTCCGGTCTACCTCGCCGCCGTGGGGCCGAAGAACGTCGCGCTCGCCGCCGAGATCGCCGACGGCTGGCTGCCGATCTGGCTCTCCCCCGAGCGGCTCCAGGAGGTCTACGGCACGTCGCTCGCCGGCTGCGCGCGAGGGCTTCGACGTCGCCGCATTCTCCGTGCCCGCCGTGGTCACCGACGACGTCGAGGCCGGCCGCGATGCGGTGAGGCCGGTGATCGCGCTCTACGTCGGGGGCATGGGCACCTACTACAACCGCCTGGTCGGGCGCTACGGCTACGAGGCCGAGGCGGCGGTGATCAGGGAGCTGTATCTCGCCGGCAAGCACCGGGACGCGGCCGCCGCGGTCCCGGACGCGCTCGTCGACGAGCTGTGTCTCGTCGGGCCGCGCGAGCGGATCGCCGATCGCCTCGGCGCGTGGCGCGAGTCCGGCGTGACGACGCTGCTCGTCCAGACGCGCGAGCGTGAGACGCTACGCACGATGGCGGAGTTGCTCCTTTGAAGACGTCCGAGCTCTTCGACCTGACCGGCAAGGTCGCGATCGTCACCGGCGGCGGCGGCGGGATCGGCCGGCAGATGGCGGAGGGGCTCGCCGAGCTGGGCGCCGACCTCGTGCTCTGCTCCCGTCATCTCGAGCGCTGTCAGCGGACGGCCGGCGATCTCCGCAAGCTCGGGGTGCGCGCCCTCGGCCTACGGTGCGACGTCCGCGACCCTCACGAAGTCGAGACCGTGGTCGAGCGGACGCGAGCCGAGCTCGGCCGGATCGACGTGCTCGTGAACAACTCCGGCACCGTCTGGGGCGCCGCGCCCGAGGACATGCCGCTCGAAGGCTGGCAGAAGGTGGTCGACGTCAACCTGACCGGCACCTTCCTCTTCTCGCAGGCTGCCGGCCGGGTGATGATCGAGCAGGGCGGCGGCAAGATCGTGAACATCGCCTCCGTCCTGGCGCTGACCGGCACGCGGCCGGAGATCATGAACGCGATCGCGTACAACGCCACCAAGGGCGGGATCCTCTCCTTCACCCGTGACCTGGCCTGCAAGTGGGCGCAGCACGGGATCATGGTCAACGCGATCGCGCCGGGCTGGTTCCCGTCGGACATGTCGAACGTCGTGCTGGAGAAGCACGAGGCGGAGATGCGCGAGTCGATCCCGCTCCGCCGCTTCGGCGGGCCGGACGACCTCAAGGGCGCCGTCGGGTTTCTCGCCTCGGCCGCCTCGGACTACGTCACCGGGCAGACGCTCGTGGTCGACGGCGGGCAGTCGGCCTGGTAGGTCAAGTGTCAGACACTTCTATGCACAACAAGACTGCTGCCGCGGGGAGTGTCTGACACTATGCGCACATGGCGATAACTCCGGAGATTCGCCGCTGGGAGGAGCTGTTCGCGCAGCGCACGCGCAGCGACGTGGGCGACGGAATCGCGTTCGTGCTGGGCTTCCTCGGCCGCTCCGACCTGATCTCGTTCGCCGGCGGCTTTCCGGATCCGAAGACCTTTCCGCGCGAGCGCGCTTCCGCGCTGCTCGCGGAGTTCGCGGAGACGGGCGAGGCGACGGCGTTCCAGTACACGCCGACGCGCGGCCTGCCAGGCACGCTCGACGCCGTTGCCGGGCGACTCGAGGAGGTTCAGGGCCGCCGGCCGGAGGAAGGCGAGCTGCTGATCACGAGCGGCGGCATCGAGGGCCTGGAGCTGCTCTGCAAGACCTTCCTCGACCGCGGCGACACGGTCGCCGTGGAGGCGCCGACCTACCTGGGCGCGCTCCAGGCCTTCCGCGGTTTCGAGGCGCAGATCGTGCCCGTGGCGATGGACGCCGACGGCCTCCAGGTCGACGAGCTCGAGCGCGTCCTCGCCGGCGGCGCGCGCCCGAAGCTGCTGTACACGATCCCCGACCACCAGAACCCCGCGGGGGTGAGCCTCTCGGTCGAGCGGCGCGAGGCGCTCGTCGAGTTGGCGCGGCGCTACGGCTTCCTCGTCGTCGAGGACGTGGCCTACCGGGAGCTTCGCTTCGAGGGCGAGTGGCCGCCGAGCCTCTGGAGCCTCGCTCCGGACACGGTCGCGCAGATCGGCACCACCTCGAAGACGTTCATGCCCGGCGTCCGGCTGGGGTGGGCGGCTGCGCCCGAAGAGGTGGCCGGCCAGCTCGTCAGCGCCAAGCAGAACACCGACCAGTGCTCCGGCGGCCTCGGCCAGCGCATGCTCGAGGAGTACATCCGCCGCGGCTGGATCGAGGAGCAGCTGCCGCTCTCTCGCGCGCTCTACCAGCGGAAGTGCGAGCGGCTGCTCGCGGCGCTGGAGCGGACGATGCCGGCCGGCGCGAGCTGGACTCACGCGGAGGGCGGGTTCTTCTCGTGGCTGACCGTTCCCGGCCGCGACACGACGGCGCTCGCCGCGTCCGCCGCCGACCACGGCGTGGGCATCGTTCCCGGCGCGCTGTTCTACCCCGACGGGCGGGGCGGCGACAGCATCCGGCTCTCGTTCAGCCAGGTGGACGAGTCGCTGATCGACGAAGGCGTCGAGCGGCTAGCTGGGCTGCTCGCGTAGGTACGCGTCCGACCCGTCGAGCCAGTCCGACCGCGGCGGGCTGAAGACGTCCACGTCGAGCGTGTTCTCGAGCGCCTCGGCACGGTGCGGGACGTTCGACGGGATGTGCAGCACCTCGCCGGCACGGACGTCGAACATCTCCTCGTCGTCGTCCGGCCCGAGCCACAGGCGCAGCGTGCCTTCGAGGATGTAGGTCAGCTGCTCGTTGTCGTGCTCGTGCTTCGGCACGATCGCGCCGGCCTGGAGGTAGACGTGGGCGATCATCATGCGCTCGCCCGTCACGAGCCGGCGCCCGATCGTGGGGTTGAGCTCCTCGAGCGGGAGCTCCTCCCAGCTTGTAGTGCGTTCCGCCTGACGCAGCCATCGCTGCTGATCCTCGCAGGTCGAACGTCCATACGCATCGCTAGCCTGACCTCGCGTGTCCGGCTTGGACTGGATCGCGCTCGGGCTCATCGCGCTGACCGGCCTGATCGGGCTGAGGAAGGGGCTCGTCGCGAGCGGATTGGCCATCGTCGGCGTCGTCGCCGGCGCGGTGCTCGGCGCGCGCGTCGCGCCGCTCCTGCTTCCGGGCGGCTCGCACTCGCCGTACACGCCGCTCGTCGCGCTCGCCGGCGCGGTGATCGGGGCGGCCGTCCTGGAGGCGCTCGGCTCGATGGTCGGCTCGACCTTCCGCTCCGGGCTGCGGTTCCCGCCGCTCCGCGCGCTGGACAGCGCAGGCGGGCTCGTGGTCGGCGCCGCCGCCGGGCTCGCGCTCGTCTGGGTCTTCGGCGCGGCCGCGCTCTTGCTCCCGAACCAGCGCTCGCTGCGCCAGAGCGTTCAGCGCTCGGAGGTCCTCCGCCGTCTCAACGACATCGTCCCGCCGGAGCGGCTCCTGAACGTGCTCGCGCGCGTCGATCCGTTTCCGTCGATCGCCGGCCCGCCGATCCCCGACGAGCCGCCAACGCCGGCCGTGGTCGACAACCCCGTCGTCCGGGCTGCCGCACCGAGCGTCGTGCGAATCCTCGGCACCGCCTGCGGGCTCGGGATCTCGGGGAGCGGCTGGGTTGCGGCGCCCCGCATCGTCGTCACCGCCGCGCACGTCGTCGCCGGAGAGGACCGGACGTACGTCGTCCAGTCGCAGTCCGACCGCCGGCTGATCGCCCAGGCAATCGCCTTCGACTCGAAGAACGACGTTGCGGTGCTGCGCGTGCCCGGCCTGACCGCGCGGGCGCTGCCGACGGCCGAGCCGGAAGACGGCGCGTCGGTCGCGATCGTCGGCTACCCGCTGAACGGGCCGCTCGACTCGGAGCCGGGCCGCGTGGGGCGGACCGCGACGATCCTGACCGAGGACGCGTACGGCCACGGGCCGGTATCCCGGAAGGTGACGAGCATCGGCGGCCGTGTCCGGCACGGGAACTCGGGCGGGCCGGCGATCGACACCGACGGGCGCGTTCAGCTGACGACGTTCGCCGCCCGCGTCGGCGGCGACGGCGGTTACGGGATCCCGACGAGCGTGGTCCAGAAGGTGCTCGCAGGCGCGACGGGGCCGGTCTCGACCGGCGAGTGCGCCCCCTAGGTCAGTAGTTCCAGGACGCTTAGCGGCTGCCGGTACGGGGCGACGACGTAGACGCCGGCTGCGACGTCCCGGAGCGCGGCCAGCAGTTCGCACGCGTGCGCGAAGCCGATCTCGCGCTCGCTCGGCCCGGCGTCGCGCAGCGCCTTCTGCAGCGCGTCCGGGACGACGATCCCCGGCACCTCGTTGTGCAGGCGCAGCGCCAGCCGGTAGCTCGTGAGCGGGAAGACGCCGGCGATCACCGGCACGGGCGATGCACCGCCGAGCCGCTCGAGGAACGCCTCGATCTGCCCGACGTCGAAGACGATCTGGGTCATCGCGAAGCGGGCGCCGGCCTCGATCTTCCGCCGGAAGCGGTCGAGCTCCTCGTCCGGGTCGTCCGCAATCGGGTTCACCGCGACGCCGGTGAAGAACGAGGTCGGCGCGTCGATCGCCTTGCCGTTGAAGTTCTCGCCGCGATTCAGGTGCGAGACGAGGTGAGTGAGTCCGATCGAGTCGACCTCGTACACGCCTCCCGACCCGGGGTAGTCGCCGATCTCCGGCGGATCGCCCGTGACCGCGAGCAGATTACGGACTCCCTCGGCGTGAGCGCCGAGGAGGACCGACTCGAGGCCCATCACCGTCGAATCGCGCGGGGTGAGATGCGGGATCGTCTCGATCCCGACCCGCCGCTCGAGAGCGGCCGCGACGATCAGGGGGTGCATGCCGACGCGCGCGGTCGCATTGTCGTTGATGTCCACGTACGCCCCCGTGGCGTGGACGGCGGCAGCGATCTCGAGCAGGCCCTCGTAGTTCGCGCCGAGCGGCGGGTCGATCTGGACCGACGTGACGAAGCGGCCCTCGCGGAGATCGGCTGCGAGGCGGGTCTCGCGCTCCTCGCGCGCGACCTCGACCGCCAGCTCGCGTTCGAGCACGGCGAGCGGCGCCCGCGGCGCGCGGTCCTCGGCGATCGCACTGCTGATCGCCCCGATCTCCGTCGGAGTGGTGCCGCAGCAACCCCCGATCAGCTTGGCGCCGAGCGACCTGGCCTGGGCCGCGAACTCCGAGAAGTACTCCGGCGTCGCGTGTGGGTACACGATGCGGCTGCCCGACATGCTCGCGAGACCGATGTTCGGCATCGCCGCCAGCGGCAGAGAGTCGCCCATCGCCTGGAGCGCGGTCAGCGCCGCGTCGGGGCCTGCGCCGTGGTTCGTCCCGACCGCGGCAACTCCGAGGCCGACCAGGCGTTCGGCGGCCTCGGTCGCCGAGACACCTCCGATCGTCTCGGCGTCGTCGCCGAAGGTCATCATCGCCACGATCGGCAGGTCCGACACCGAGCGCACGGCCTCGATCGCGGTCACGAGCTCGTCGAGGTCGAAGAACGTCTCGACGGAGAACAGGTCGACGCCGCGCCCGGCCAGGAGCCGGGCCTGCTCCGCGAACAGTGGTGCCCGGTCCTCGGGCCACGTCTCCTCGTGCTCGCCGAGCGGCCCGATCGAGCCGGCGATGAAGACCTCCCGCCCCGAGACCTGGCGCGCGTCACGGGCGAGCTTCACGGCCGCCTCGTTGATCCGGACGAGCTCTTCCTCCAGGTAGCGCGAGGCCAGCTTCGCGCGGTTCGCGCCGAAAGTGTTCGTCTCGATCAGCTCGGCGCCGGCGTTGATGAAGCTGACGTGGACGGAGACGACCGTGTCCGGAGCGCGGACGTTCGCCTCCTCCGGGCAGCGCAGGCGCGGCGCGGCCGCGGAGATCAGCGTCCCGGTGCCGCCGTCCGCGACGATCGGCGGCCCGTCCCGAAGGCGCTCGAGGAAGCTCGCGGGCATCCGAGGGACTGTAGGCACAGGGCAAGACTGCCGATGAAGGGAAGGAATCTCCTCAGTTGCCTAGGGACTGACGGCAAACTTTCCTGCGGTAAACGGGAGTAGCGACGGCGGCCGATGAGCCGCCGTTTGCTTTCTCGGGCTCCTTCGAAAGAGTCACTTCCCAAATCGGCGATCGCGTACTAGGATCCCCGTCCACAGGTGAGCCGGGTGCTTGCGTTTCTTTCCCCGGCTCTTTTGCGTCGCAGGTAGGTCCACCGACAACCCGCCAGTTGCGCGAGAAAGCCGAGGGACAGTGCTCACCGTCGATATCGCTCTCCCGGACGTCGAAGAGCTTCAGAAGCTTGTGCAGGACGGCCTCGAGAAGGGCTTCCTCAACTACGACGAGATCGTCAAGGGCCTCGAGGAGGTCGAGCTCACCAAGGAGCAGGTCGAGGACTTCTACACGTACCTGATCGACCACGGCGTCGAGCTGGTGGAGGGCGAGGAGCACAAGCACCCGCCGCACGAGCAGCCGGCGCTCGCGGAGGAGGAGAAGCTCCCGAAGCTCGACCTGACCGTCGAGCCGTCGCTCGACTCGCTGCGCCTCTACCTGCGCGAGATCGGCAAGGTGCCGCTGCTGACCGCCGACCAGGAGGTCTACCTGGCGAAGCGGATCGAGCGCGGCGACATGTCCGCGAAGACGCAGATGATCGAGGCGAACCTCCGCCTCGTCGTCTCGATCGCGAAGTCGTATCTCGGCCGCGGCCTGAGCTTCCTCGACCTGATCCAGGAGGGCTCGCTCGGCCTGATCCGCGCGGTGGAGAAGTTCGACTACCGCAAGGGCTACAAGTTCTCGACGTACGCGACCTGGTGGATCCGCCAGGCCGTCACGCGCGCGATCGCGGACAAGGCGCGGACGATCCGCATCCCCGTCCACATGGTCGAGAAGCTGAACAAGGTCGTGCACATCGAGCGGCAGCTCGTCCAGCGCCTCGGCCGCGAGCCGCGCCCCGACGAGATCGCCGAGGAGCTCGAGATGACTACCGCCGAGGTCAGAGAGATCCTGCGCATGGCGCAGCACCCCGTTTCGCTGGAGAAGCCGATCGGCGAAGAGGAGGAGTCCGAGCTCGGCGACTTCGTCCAGGACGAGCAGGCCGAGTCGCCCGACGAGCAGGCCTCACTCTCGCTGCGGCGCGAGGACATCGAGCGCGCGCTCGACTCGCTGCCGGAGCGCGAGCGCAAGGTGATCGAGCTCCGCTTCGGGCTCAACGGCGGCCAGCCGTGCACGCTCGAGGAGGTCGGCCGCGCCTTCGGTGTCACGCGCGAGCGCATCCGTCAGATCGAGAACAACACGCTGAAGAAGCTCGAGTCGCTTCCCGAGGCCCAGGGCCTCAAGGACTGCGTTTAACGCTGCTGCGCTTCGGGGGAACCCTGGCCCCACGACCTTCAAACGGCACGACGCTACGCCTGGATCCATGCCGGCGGAGCGGAGCTCGACCAGACGCCTCGCTCACCTGACTTGGCGCGTGCCGCGCCCGCATGCGGTCGCGGCGGCGAATCCCTTGGCGGCTCGGCGCGTAAGCCGCGGGTCGACAGCGTCCTGCTCGGCGACCCGCTCGAACGGGACGAACAGCCTGCAGTGCGGGCACTTGAAGCCGTTGTAGCGCTCGGCCGGCCCGGTCAGGAGCTCTTCACGGAAGGTCTTGCCGCAGTGCGGGCACACCACGTCATAGACCGTCGCCTGGGCGGGAACGTCGGCCACCTCACGACGGTAGCAGAGCGAAGATCCTCCACATTGGTCATTGCTCCAGCCCAGGGGCTCGGCTTGACTCGTGTTAGGTCAGGAGAGGCAGAAACCGCAAATCAGGGCCGTCCTTTCACGGTTTGACAGTGCCAGGCCCCAGGGTTTACAGAGATCTACAGGGAGTGAGACGATGTCCAAACGAGGTTGGCCGCACGTCGACAGCCCGGAGGCTGTGGGCAAACGTTTGAAGGAGGCGCGGCTCGCCGCCGGCATGAGCCAGCGGGAGCTCTCCTTTCCGGGATGCACGGCGGTGTACATCTGCCGGATCGAGAAGGGCGACCGTGTGCCCTCGCTGCAGCTGCTGCGCGAGCTCGCGCGCCGGCTGGGCGTGGACGAGAACTACCTGGCCGCCGGCGCCGCCCGTGTGGACGAGACCGAAAGCCTCGTCGAGGCCGACGTTGCGCTCCGGCTCGACCAGCTCGAGCTTGCCGAGCACCTGTACACGCAGACGCTCGAGGCATCGACCGACCGCGTCAACCGCGGGCGCGCGCTCGGTGGGCTCGGCGAGATCGACCTGCACGCCGGCCGGCTCGACGAGGCGATCGAGCTGCTGGAGGAGAGCCGCCGGCTGCTCGGCGACGGCCTCGCGGGCTATCCCGGGATCGTCGACGCGCTCGCCCGCGCCTACGGCCTCGCCTCGGAGTTCGAGAAGGCGATCGGGCTGCTCGAGCGCTCGCTCCAGCTCGCGCACGACCACGGCGACGACCTCGTCGAGGCGCGGTTCTCGATCCTGCTCGCCAACGCGCTGATCGACAGCGGCAATCTCGCGTCGGCGAGGGAGTTGCTCGGCCACTCGCTGGCGAAGTCGGAGCAGTCGACCGACCCGATCCTCCAGGCGCGCCTGTACTGGTTGCAGTCCCGGCTGCATTCGGCCGAGGCGAACGCCGAGGCGGCTTCGCGATACGCGCGGATGGCGCTCGCCGCGATCGAGCTGACCGAGAACGTCTCGTCCGCGGCCCGCGCCCACCAGCTGCTCGCGCACGTCGAGCTGGAGAGCGGCGACGCAGAGGGAGCGCTCGACCTGATCGACCGCGGACAGGCGCTCGTGGTTCGCGCCGGCGGCGCCGACGCGGACGGGTACTTCAAGATCGTCCGCGCGCAGGCGCTCGCGCAGCTCGGGCGGGAGGAGGAGGCGATCGCCGGCGCGATGCAGCTGGCCGGCGCCTCCGCGAGCCGCCCCGACCTCGCCGGCCGCGCCTATGCGGTCGCAGCTGATGTTTATGCCCAGACCGGCGATGGCGCGAGGGCGCTGGAGCTGTACGAGCTGTCCGGCGAGCTCATGGCGGAGCGCGACCACGCGTTCACCCGCGAGCTCTACGCGAAGATGGCCGAGCTCCTCGAGGCCGACGGCCGCAAGGACGAGGCGCTGGGGCTGCTCAAGCGCGCAATGGGGCTGAAGGAGCCGGCCCGCGGCTGAGACGTAGACTCGCCGGGATGCTGACGCAGCTCGGTCTCTACAAGCTCCTCGGCGAGAACCCGGAGCGGACCTGGCCGGTCGCGCGGGGCACGGTCAAGCCGTTCGCGAGGCTGATCTGCCCGAGCTACGGCTACGGGCGTGAGCGGATGCCCGCGAACGGCGCTGCCGTCGTCGCGGTCAACCATTTCTCCGAGATCGATCCCATAGTCGTCGGCCTGAACTCCATGCGCACGCTCTACTTCATGGCGAAGATCGAGCTGCTCAGGGCGCCGATCGCCGGCGAGCTCCTCCGCTGGACCGGCGCCTTCGCGGTGCGCCGGGGCGCGGGCGATCGCGACTCGTTGCGAGTCGCGCGGTGGGCCCTGGAGAACGGCCACTTCGTCGGCGTCTTCACCGAGGGAACGAGGCAGCGCGTGGGCCACCCCGGCCCGATGCACGCGGGCGCGGCGATGCTGGCGATCCAGGAAGGCGTGCCGATCGTGCCTGCGGGCCTCGACACCTTCGGGTGGTCGCTCCGGAACCGACGCCGCTCGTGCATCGTCTGGGGCGAGCCGTTCGAGCTCGACCTGCCGCGTAACGGCAAGGGCTACAAGGAAGGCACCGCGGTCGTCCAGGAGCGCGTCACCGACCTCTGGCGGCAGGCCGCCCAGGTCGTTGCAGACGGGTTCCCGAAGGTGCTGGCGAATGGTCTCCGGCGCCACGGCCCCGTGAGACCGCGGGACTCGATCATCCACCCGGAACTGCCGAGCTGGCCGACCGAGGAGTGGGCCGAGGAGCCGCTCGGGCCGGTGTACAGGGCGGAGCGGGATTACACAGCCGTGACAAAGACCTGACGGAGGCTTTTCGCTCGCCGCCGACACTCCCCCGACCGGCTCGAAGAAGGGGGACTCGATGAGAAAGCACTGGATCGTCGGCGCGTCCACGCTGATCGGGATCGGCGCGGTCGTCGCCACCGGCGCGGGCGCGGCCGTCTTCGGCACGCAGTCCAGCGCGCGCTCCTTTGCGCGTGTGGCCCGGCCGAATGCGCCGGCCGGCAGGGTCGCGCCCGACCTGATGCGCCTTCGCGGCGTGAACTTCGTCAGCGGCTGCGGCTTCAGCCACCGCAACAACGACGACCCGATCGTCTTCCCGGGCAGGCCCGGCCTCTCGCACGACCACACGTTCCTCGGAAACTCGACGACTAACGCCTTCTCGACGCTCGACACGCTCGAGGGCGGGACGTCGTCCTGCCGCCGCCCGGGCGACACCGCCGCCTACTGGGTGCCGACGCTCGTCACCTCGAGCGGGCAGGCGATCGTGCCGCGTGCGGCAACCGTCTACTACCGGCGGCGCACCCTTGCGCCTGTCACGGCCTTCCCGCAGGGCTTCAAGCTGATCGCAGGCAACTCGAAGGCGACTGCCGCCCAGGGTCTGCGCATCACCTCCTGGAACTGCGGGCCGATCGCGGAGATCAGGCCGCAGGCCACGATTCCGACCTGTCCCGACGCCGACCGTCAGGGGCTCGCGCTGCACGTCCAGTTCCCCGACTGCTGGGACGGCGTCAACCTCGACAGCGCCGACCACCAGAGCCACATGGCCTACTCGGTGAGGGGCGTCTGCCCAGCCGGGCACGCGGTCGCGGTGCCGGCCGTGCAGGTCAACGTGCGCTACCCGAGCACGGGCGGCGCGGGACTGGCACTCGCATCCGGCGGCCAGTTCTCGGGCCACGCGGACTTCTTCAACGCGTGGAACCAGG
The DNA here is from genome assembly GCA_963779025.1 of uncultured Actinomycetes bacterium. GTDB lineage: Bacteria > Actinomycetota > Thermoleophilia > Gaiellales > Gaiellaceae > DATBLE01. The sequence goes on along the minus strand of CAVZWR010000002.1, from coordinate 17,458 downwards.
CCGCGCTCGAGCGGCTGGTCAACGGCTGCCTGAACGCGCTACGCCACTGCGGGCAGCGGTTCTAGCTTCTCGAGCCCCGCGGGGGAACGATGAGTTTTCATTGGCGTCGCGGTCTATCCGTACGAGACCCGACCGAGAGGAGGAGCCATGAAGAACATCGTTCCGTGCCTGTGGTTCGACACCGAGGGCGAGGCCGCCGCCGAGCTCTACACGTCCGTCTTCCCGAACTCGAAGATCCTCGACATCGCGCACTACGGAGAGGCCGGTCCGCGGCCGGCGGGAACCGTGATGACCGTCAGCTTCGAGCTGAACGGGCAGGAGTTCCTCGCGCTGAACGGCGGGCCGGAGTTCACGTTCAGCGAGGCCGTCTCGTTCCAGGTGATGTGCGAGGGCCAGGACGAGGTCGACCACTTCTGGAGCAAGCTCGGTGACGGCGGGGAGCACGGCCCGTGCGGGTGGCTGAAGGACCGCTTCGGCCTCTCCTGGCAGATCGTTCCGACCCGGCTCGGCGAGCTGCTCGGCGATCCCGACCCCGCCCGGGCGCAACGCGCCATGACGGCGATGCTGGGGATGAGGAAGCTCGATATCGCCGAGCTCGAGCAGGCCGCGGACGGGGCCGGCTAGGAGCGCCCGGTATATAAGTGGGGCGTGGCCGACGACCCCTTCCCGCTCGAAGGAGCGCCCTGGTACGACCCGGAGCGCTGGTGGGTCTCGCCGATGAACTTCGCTGCGGAGATCCAGGAAGGCCTGCCGGAGCGCGTCGAGATCCACGACGTCACGCTGCGGGACGGCGAGCAGACGCCGGGCGTCGTGTTCCGGCGCGAGGAGCGGGTGGCGATCGCGCAGGCGCTGTCCGACCTCGGAGTCGCACGCATCGAGGTCGGGATGCCCGCCGTCTCGCCCGAGGTCGCAGCGGGCTGCGCAGCCGTGGCCGAGCTCGGCCTGTCCGCCGAGCTCGTCGGGTTCGCCCGTGCCCTCCCGGGTGACGTCGAGGCGTGCAGGGCCACCGGCCTGCCGACGGTGATCGTCGAGCACACCGTCAACCCGTACCTCTGCAAGTACGTCTACGACGTCGACCGCGCGGAGCTGATGAGGCGGCTCGAGGAGTGCTTCGCCGCCGCCCGCGACGCCGGGCTGCGGGCGGTCTTCATGGGGTGGGACTTCTTCCGCTGCACGCTCGACTACTGCCTCGACGTCTTCGGCGAGGTCGTCGAGCGGTGCAACCCGGACAGCCTCGTCCTCGTCGACACCTTTGGAGTCGCGACCCCGCCCGCCGTGCAGATGGCGTTCGATGCGTTCTCGGCCCGGTTCGGCGAGCTGCCGCTCGAGTTCCACAACCACGACGACTTCGGCCAGGCGGTCGGGAGCGTCGTCGCCGCGGTCAAGGGCGGCGCGACCGTCGTGCACAGCTCGATGAACGGGCTCGGCGAGCGCACCGGCAACGCACCGACCGAGCAGGTCGTCGCCGCGCTGGAGATGCTGCTCGGCGTCGACACGGGCGTCCGCCTCGAGCGGCTGACTTCGGTGTCACGCCTGGTCGAGCAGGTCTCGAAGGTGCCGGTACCGCTGAACGGGCCGATCGTCGGGCAGCGCGTGTTCCAGCTCGAGACCGGCGTCGCCGTCCATTCGACGGAGAAGCTGCGCGCGGCCGGCATCAAGCCGGTGCGGACGTTCGTGCCCGCCGTCGTCGGCCAGAGCGACATCAAGCTCCTGCTCGGCGCCGGCAGCGGCACGTCTGCGGTTCTCCACCATCTCGAGCGCCACGGGATCGAGCTCACGCGCGAGCAGGTGGCCGAGGTGCTGGCCGCGGTCAAGCAGGAGTCGACCGTGAGGAAAGGCCTCGTCGACGACGAGACCTTCCTCGCGATCGTCGAGCGCGTGCGCGCCGGCTAGGCCGCCGCCGGCTCGCGCCTACGCAGGTACCACTTCCACGCTTCCGAGGCGAGCACGACGCCGAAGGGCACGATCAGGCAGACGCCCCACTGGCCACGGGTGAGCCCCGTCGTGCCGATGAAGCGGTTGAACACGTCCATCTCGGTGCCGAGGACGATCGCGACCACCGACAGGCCGGTGGCGAAGAGGAACTTGCGGTCGGAGAAGGACTCCATGCTGAACACGCTCCGCTTCTCGTCCAGCGCTGTGAAGGAGAAGAACAGGTTCGCGATCGAGAACGTCGTCAGCGCCATCGTCCGGGCGAGGTCGGCGCCGTGGTGGTCGTCGGCCCACCAGGCGATCCCGACCGTGCCGATTGCCATCACGAGGCCGGCGATCGCGATCCAGACGAAGCGGAGCCTGTCGAGGATCTCGTCGTTCGGGTTCCGTGGCTTGCGCTCCATCAGATTGTCCGCGAACTTGCCGTAGCCGAGGCCGACCGCCTGGAACACCTGCGTCGTGAAGTTCAGCCACAGGGTCTGAAGCGGGATGAAGAGCACGCCGCCGGCGACGTTGAAGATCGCCGCGCCGAGGAACGAGAGGACCATCCCGGCGAGGATGCCGATCTGGAAGCGAATGTACTTCGTCAGGTTGTCGTAGAGGCCGCGGCCGAGCTCGACCGCCTTGACGATCGTCGCGAAGTTGTCGTCGGTGAGGATCATGTCGGCGGCCTCCTTCGAGACCTCGGTGCCGGTGATCCCCATCGCGATCCCGATGTCGGCCTTCTTCAGCGCGGGCGCGTCGTTGACGCCGTCGCCGGTCATCGCGATGATCGCGCCGTTCGCCGCGCAGCGTCTCGACGAGCCGGACCTTGTTCTCCGGGGTCACCCGGGCCAGCACGCCGATCTCGTCGATCTGCATCGCCCGCCTCCTCGTCGCTCATCGCGTCGAAGTCGGCGCCGGTGATCGCGCGGCCCTCGATCCCGAGCTGACTCGCGATCGCGGCGGCGGTGACCGCGTGGTCGCCGGTGATCATCCGCACCCTGATCCCCGCCTGTTTCGCCCTGGCGATCGCGTCCTTCGCCGTCGGTCGCGGCGGGTCGACGATGCCGACGAGCGTCAGCACGGTCAGCTCCTGCATGTAGCCGAGCAGGTCGGCGTTCGGGTCGAAGGAGTCCGGGAGGAAGTCCCGGCGCGCCGTCGCGAGCACGCGGAGACCCTGCTCGCCGAGACGCTCGTTCTCGGCGAGGTAGCGCTGCTTGAAGGCGTCGTCGACGTCGACCGGCTTCAGGTCTTCGTCGAGCCTGGTCGTCGAGCGGTCGAGCAGCTGGTCGGGCGCGCCCTTGACGAAGCAGCGGACGACCTCGACGCCGTGGTCGTCCTTCATCTTGTGGAAGGTCGCCATCAGCTTGTAGTCGGAGTCGAACGGCAGCTCGGCGACGCGCGGGAAGTCGGAGCGCGTCGCGTCGACGTCCAGTCCGCCCTTCGCGCCGAGGACGACGAGGGCGCCCTCGGTCGGGTCGCCGATCATCTCGCCGTCGCGCACGACCGCGTCCGAGGCCAGGATCATCGGCAGCAGGAACTGGTCGAGCGGGATGTCGGACAGGCCGGCCGAGCGCGTGATCTGTGCCCTCGGTCGAGTAGCCGCTGCCGGTGATCGTGTAGCGACGCCCGGGCAGCGTCATCTCGACCGCGGTCATCTGGTTCAGCGTCAGCGTGCCGGTCTTGTCGGAGTTGATCACCGAGGTCGCGCCGAGCGTCTCGGTGGAGCGCAGGCGCTTGACGATCGCGTTCGCCTTCGCCAGCAGCTGGGTGCCCATCGAGAGGATCGTCGTCACGACCGCCGGCAGGCCGGTCGGGATCGCGGCGATCGCGAACGCCAGCGCGGCGGTGAAGACGGTCTTGAACGCGTAGCCGCGGGAGCTGTTGATGATGATCGAGATCACCACCGCCGCGCCGGAGATGAACAGGATCTGCATCGTCAGCTTCTGGAGCTGCCTCGTCAGGGGCGTGACGGTCTCGTCCTGATGCTGGAGCATGTTCGAGATGTGGCCGACCTCGGTCGCCATCCCGGTCGCGGTGACGACGAAGAGCCCCGAGCCGCGGGTCACGTTCGTGTTCATGTAGACCATGTCGGTCCGGTCGCCGAGCGGCGTGTCGCCGGCGGCGAGGGTTTCGACCGACTTGGCCACCGGCAGGCTCTCGCCGGTCAGCGCCGACTCGGCGATCTCGAGCGTCGCCGCCTCGAGCAGACGGCCGTCGGCCGGGACGATGTCCCCGGCCTCGACGGCGACCACGTCTCCGGGCACGAGCTGCTCGGCCGGCAACTCGACGAGCTGCCCGTCCCGGCGCACGCGCGCCTTGATGAACATCATCTTCTGGAGCGCGGCGACCGCCTCCGCCGCCTTGCCTTCCTGGTGGAGGCCGAGGACCGCGTTGAAGATCGTCAGCAGGAGGACGACGATGCCGGTGCCGTACTCGTGCAGCGGCCAGATGCTGCCGATGCCGACGACGAGCAGGACGACCTGCATCGCGTCGCGGTACTGGCGGACGAACGCGCGCCAGCGCGGCTCCGGCTTCGTCTCCGCGAACTTGTTCGGCCCGTACTTCGCTGAGCGGCTCTCGACCTCCGTCGTGCCCAGACCCTGCGCCGCGTCGACGCCGAGCTTTGCGGTGGTCTCCGTGGCGTCGAGGGAGTACCAGGCCTCGACCTCGGTCTGCTGGTCGGCTGTCACGGTGGCCATGACTTCTCCTCCTCTACGTTTGGCTGACGGCGGTCGTTGGTCGGCGGTGCGGGTTTTCGGCAGAGCACGTCGAGCACGATCGAGACGATTCCGACGCCGATCATCGCGATGAACGTCTCCGGTGCGTTGCGGATCGTGTCGGCCAGGAAGAACCCGAGCACGACGCCGATCACGGCCATCGCGGCGATGATGATCACGGGGTTGCTGCCCGTGTCGTGTCGCCGGATCCAGCCTGCTCCGGCGACGAGCAGGAAGACGACGAGCGAGACGGCGCTGCCGACCGAGGCGATCGCCCCGAGCTCGAAGAAGTTGGCGATCAGCAGGACGAGCCCGGTCGTGATCAGCAGGCCGGCGTTCCGGCCGAGCCGGGAGCCGCGTGCCGAAGAAGGCCGGGAAGAGTCGCACCTCGGCCAGCTGCTCCGTCAGGTTCCCCGACGCATAGAGCGTGGCGTTGGTGCAGCCGGCCGTCGCGAGCAGGGCGGCGATCGCCATCGCGGTGAACCCCGCGTCGCCCAGCGCAGGCCGCGCGGCCTCCGCGATCGCGGTCTCGCCGTAGCCGATCACCTCCGGCACGGTCAGCGTGCCGAAGACGCCGATCGCGATCAGCACGTAGAGGACAGTGGTGATCCCGAGCGACAGTGCCATGGCGAGGGGCAGATTGCGCCGCGGGTTCTTCAGGTCGCCCGCTGTGAACGTGAGCACGTTGAAGCCGAGGAAGGCGAAAAAGGTGAGCGCGACGCTGGCGATGATCTTCGACACAGAGGGGTAGCCGTCGAACGAGAGCAGGCCGAGGTCGATCCGCGGGACCGTGACGGTGATGAACACGCCGAAGACGGCCAGGACCCCGATGACGATCGCCGCCTGAGCGGCGGCGACGGCTCGCGCGCCGACCATGTTCAGCGCGCACATGGCGACCAGCAGCGCGCTGATGAAGACGTTGTCCCACCCGTCCCAGGCGCCCTGGTCGAGGAAGAGCGAGACGGCGTAGCCGCCGAACGAGACTGCCACCATCGCCGTGACGACGACGACCGCCGAGATGTAGCCGAGCCACGCGGTGATGCCGACCAGCCGGCCGAGGCCATACCCCTCCGTCAGGTAGGTGATCAGGCCGCCGGAGCTCGGGTAGCGCATCCCGAGCTTCGCGCAGACGTAGCCCAGAAGGCCTGCGACGACCCCGCCGATCAGGAAGGAGATCCAGACCGCGGCACCCGCGACCGCGCCCGCCTCGCCGAGCAGCGCGAAGATGCCGGCGCCGACCATCGAGCCGATGCCGAGCACCGTTGCGCCGCGGAGCGAGAGCGTGCGCTCCTGTTCGGCCGGGGCGGCTGCGGTTGAGGCCGCTGTCATCCCTAGTCCTTCGACGAGGGTACGGGGGAACCGGGTCGGGTCGGTCATCTTGCTCTTCTGCCGCCTGTACACCGGACGCCGAGCACGAGCGCGACCGCGGAGAGCACGAACGGCATCCACTCGGCCCACGAGCCCCAGTCGTGGTGGAAGATCTGGCCGATGCTCCGCTGGCCCTGCGCTCCCGTGTTCCGCGAGTAGACGATGAACAGCACCGAGAAGACGATCGCCAGCACGGCGACGGTCACGTCCCGCACGAAGCGCGCGCCCTGACCCTGCTTGCGGTCGATCCAGCGCCACTTCACCTGCGCCGCCGCCGAGAAGATGTAGGGGATCGCCGCGGTGATGCCGGTCATCAGGACGAGCGTGGTGAAGGCGTTCGCGCCGCCCGAGCCCATGTAGTTGAGCGCCATGGCGACCGAGGCGAGCGCGGTCGAGGCGATGATCCCGAAGGTGGGCGCGCCCGCCTTGTTGACGCGCTTGAACTGCTCCGGGAAGAGACCGTCGTTGGCCGCGGCGAGCGGCATCTCGGCGCAGATCATCGTCCAGCCGTTCAGGGCGCCGAGCCCCGAGATGATCACGAGGATCGCCATCACGTCGCCCGCCCACGAGCCGCCGAAGATCTCGTTCGCGGCTGTCGAGAACGGCTCGTTCGTCGATTGGAGCTGCGTGTTGGAGAGGATCCCGAAGATCGCGATCAGCGAGAGCATGTAGACGGCGGCGGTCGCGAGCGTGCCGAGGATCGTCGCGCGGCCGACGTTCCGGTCCGGGTCGCGTACCTTCCCCGCGGCGACGGAAGCGGTCTCCACGCCGATGTAGCTGAAGAGCGCGATCGCCATCCCGCTCCCGATCGCGGCGATGGTGCTCTCGGTGCTGACGTTCCACGGCGTGTAGTTCGAGCCCTCGATGAAGAAGAGCCCGACCGTCGACATGAACAGAAGGGCGGCGAACTTGAGGACCGTCGTCAGCATCTGGATCGACGCCATGTTCTTCGCGCCGGAGAGGTTGACGAAGGCGGCCGCCCACAACCCGGCGAGGACGAGGAGGATCGAGCCCCATTTGGCGTGGTCCTTGTTGATGAAGTGCTCGACGTAGAGCACCCAGCCGACCGCGATCGCCGCGTTGCCGGCCCAGGCGGTGATCCAGTACGACCACGCGTTCATGAAGCCGAGCGGGTTGCCGAAGCCGACGCGGGCGTATGCGTACGGGCCGCCGTCCGCCGGCATCCGGCGCGAGAGCGCGCTGAAGAGGACCGCGAGGACGAGCGCCCCGACCGTCGTCAGCGCCATCGACACGATCGTGATCGGCCCGTACGGAGCGAGCGACGTCGGCAGGTTGAAGACGCCGACGCCGATGATCGAGCCCATGATCAGGGCGATCGCAGCGCCCAGTCCGAAACGATTCGACTCCTCGGTCGCAGCCGGTGCCGCGTCCGACGTAACGCCCGGTGGGGTCATGTCGCTCCTCCTCTCGTGACTGTTGTCCCGGCTTCGCCGCGCAGCATCGCCTGGGTCTCCGTGATCGACCCGATCACGGCCGACCCGCCGGTCTGCTCGACGAACTGGCAGGCCGCCTTCACCTTCGGCCCCATCGAGCCCTCGGCGAACTCCGAGCCGGAGAGCTCTTCCGGGGTGGCGCGGTCGATCTTGCGCTGGTCGGGCGTGCCCCAGTCGGCGTAGACGCCGTCCACGTCGGTGACGATCGCGAGCGCGTCCGCCTTCAGGTCGGCGGCGAGCAGCGCGCTCGCCAGGTCCTTGTCGATCACGGCTTCGATCCCGACGAGGCGGCGGCCTGCCGGAACCGGCTCGTCCGTGTACATGACGGGGATTCCGCCTCCGCCGGCGCAGATCACGACCGCGCCGTCCCGCAGCAGCACCTCGATCGTCTCCACCCCGAAGATCCGCTTCGGAAGCGGCGAAGGAACGACGCGCCGCATGCTGTCGCCGTCGGGCTTGAAGGCCCAGCCCTTGTCCGCCGCGAGCTTGTCGGCCTCCTCGGCGGTGTAGACCGGTCCGATCGGCTTCGTCGGATTGCCGAACGCGGGGTCATCCGGGTCGACCTCGATCTGGGTGAGGAGCGTCGCCAGGTGCTTCTCGAACGGCAACGCGTTGCCGAGCTCCTGCTGGATCAGGTAGCCGATCATCCCATCGGTCTGCGCGCCGAGCAGGTCCAGCGGATACCCGGGCACCTCCTTGTACGCCTCGCCCTGGAGCGCGAGCAAACCGACCTGCGGCCCGTTCCCGTGCGAGACGACGAGCTCGTGCTCGAGTGCGACGGGCGCGAGCGCCTCGCACGCTGCCCGGGCGTTGGCCCGCTGGTTCTCGGCGGTCAGCGGCTCTCCACGGCGAAGCAAGGCGTTTCCGCCGAGGGCGACGACGACCCTCACGCCTCAGCTCCGGGGCGTCGGGGGCATGCGGTGATCCTCCATTGCGCGACGTCCGCAGAGCATCACCCTGTCCGGGCGATTCGAGTCTTCACCCCGCGCCGGCTCCGGGAGGGGTCTACCCGGCCAGCGTCGCGACCATCACCGCCTTGATCGTGTGCATGCGGTTCTCGGCCTCGTCGAAGACGATCGACGCCGGCGACTCGAAGACCTCCTCGGTCACCTCCATCGCGGTGATGCCGAACTTCTCCTCGATCTCCTTGCCGACCTGGGTGTCCGCGTTGTGGAAGGCCGGCAGGCAGTGCATGAACTTGCAGTCCGGATTGCCGGTCAGCTCCATCGCCTTTGCGTTCACCTGGTACGGCATCAGGAGCTCGATCCGCTCCTTCCAGACGTCGTCCGGCTCGCCCATCGAGACCCACACGTCGGTGAGCAGGAAGTCGGCGCCCTTCACCGCCTCCTCGACGTCCTCGGTGAGCGTGATCTTCCCGCCGCTGTCTGCAGCGGCCTCGTTCGCGAGGTCGACGATCTCCTGCCGCGGCCAGAGCTTCTTCGGGCTCGCGATCCGGACGTCCATGCCGAGCTTCGCCCCGGCGACGAGGTAGCTGTCCGCCATGTTGAAGCGGGCGTCGCCCAGGTAGCAGAAGGTGATCTCCTCGAACGGCTTGTCCGAGTGCTCGGTGAAGGTGAGGAAGTCGGCGAGCATCTGGGTCGGGTGCCACTCGTCGGTGAGACCGTTGTAGACGGGGACGCCGGACCACTGCGCGAGCTCGTCGGCGACGTCCTGGGCAAAGCCGCGGAACTCGATCGCGTCGTACATGCGGCCGAGGACGCGGGCCGTGTCCTTCGCCGTCTCCTTGTGGCCCATGTGCGACCCGGACGGGCCGATGAAGGTGACGTGCGCGCCCTGGTCGTACGCCGCGACCTCGAAGGCGCAGCGGGTCCGCGTCGAGTCCTTCTCGAAGATCAACACGATCTCCTTGCCGACGAGCTTCTGCTCCTCGCGGCCCTCTCTCTTGGCCGCCTTCAGCTCCGCCGCCAGGTTGATCAGGTAGCGGATCTCGTCCGGCGAGTAGTCGGCCAGCCGGAGGAGGTGCCGGCCGCGCAGATCGACGACTGTGCTCATGCATGGGCTCCTTTCAGGGCTCGCGAATCACCGGGCAGGTCATGCAGTGGCCGCCGCCGCGCCCGCGGCCGAGCTCCGAGCCGCTGATCGCGCGGACCTCGACGCCGGCCTTCTCCATCTTCCGGATCGTCGCCTCGTTGCGCTCGTAGCCGACGACGACGCCCGGGCCGAGGGCGACGACGTTGTTGCCGTCGTCCCACTGCTCGCGCTCGGCCTCGAACTCGTCTCCCCCGGTCGGGACGACGTTCAGCCGGCCGATGCCGAGCTCCTCCTTGACGACGTCGAGGAACGACCGCTCGGAGACCTCGGCCTTGACGCCGCCGTCGCCGTCCGGGGTGAACAGGATCGGCAGGATCTGGTCGACGACCGGCTTGTAGATCGTGACCACGTCGCGGTTGCAGAACGTGAAGACCGTGTCGAGGTGCATCGCCGCCCGCTCGCGGGGCATCTGCGCCCCGACCACGAGCCGCGCCGCGTCCTTGGCGAACATGTTCTGCGCGAGGATGCTCACGGCCTTGGCGGTCGAGCGCTCGCCCATGCCGATCGAGGACGACCCCGTTGCCGGCCGGCATCATGTCGCCGCCCTCGATCGACGCGGTGCCCCAGTCGTGGTCGAAGCCGCCGTACCAGATCTCGAACTCGGCGTCGGCGAAGCGCGGATGGAAGCGGTAGACGGCCTCGAGGTTCAGCGTCTCGTGCTGGCGCGCCGGCCAGAACATCGGGTTGATCGAGACGCCGCCGTACAGCCAGGCGCTCGTGTCGCGCATGAAGAGCTGGTTGGGGAGGGGCGGGAGGACGAAGTCGGTCGGCTTCATCGCGCGGCCGATCGTCTTGCGGACGTCGTCGGGGAGCTCCTGCTCGGTCAGGCCCCCGGTCAGGATCGTCGCGAGGTCCTCCGCGGGAAGTCCGCTCGCCCACTCGGTCAGCGGCTTCGAGAAGACTGCCGTCACCTCCTCGGGCCGCAGGCGCCGCTCGAGGATCCACTCGCGCCCCTTCTTGTCTTCGAGCGTCTCGGCGAGCAGTTCGTGGAAGAGGAGCACCTCGACGCCGTACTCGCGCATCAGGTCGACGAACGCGTCGTGCTCCTGGCGCGCGCGACGCACCCAGATCACGTCGTCGAAGAGGAGCTCGTGGCAGTTCGTCGGCGACAGGCGCTCGTGCGCGATGTCCGGCCGGTGAACGATCACGGATCGGAGAGGGCCGACCTCGGAATGGACGCCGAGGGCGGTCGCGGTGGCCGTGCTCATCTGGCGGCTCCTTAATCGCGGTCGGGGCGCTGAACCGCTGCGATCCTGCCGAGGGTCTCGCCGCAGCGCATCACCCGTAGTGGACGAAGGGTTCGGCAGGCCCGGCCGCCTGAGCGGCCGGGCCTGCAGTGTCCGTTTACGGCTTGTGCGTTGCGACCTGCACGAGCCGGGTGCCGGAGATGCCGGCGAGGCTCGGGTCGCCCTGGCGGTACGCCTTGACGAAGAACTGGACGCTGTAGTTGTTCTTGATCGGGAAGTCCCCCTCGGGGTGGATCGTGTAGCGGACGATCCCGTCGGCTCCCGTCGGCGCGTCGGTCGGGATCGAGGCGACGACCGGCGTCGAGCGGAAGAAGACGAGCGCTCCCTTGACGAGCTTCCCGTTCGTGTCCTTGACGGTGATCGTGACGTTGATCGGCACGTTCTTCGAGGTCACCGGGTTCGGGTTGAAGGTCACCTTGTCGACGACGAGCCGCTCGCCGGCGGGGCCGACGTCCTTCACGTCGATCGCGTTGCCGCCTCCGCCGCCGCCCCCGCCGCTGCTCTGCGGCTGGACGAGCGTGGTCGGCACCGAGGTCGCGGACGACTTCCCGTCGCTGTTCGTCGCGGTCACCTGGACCCGCATCCGGTGGCCGGCGTCGCCGTTGACGAGCCGGTAGCTCGGGCCGCTGTGGCCGATGTCGGTGCACTCCGTGACCGCGGTGTTACACCGCTCCCACGTGATCACGTAGGTGATCGGCTTCGTCCCGTTCCAGCTGCCGTTGGTCGCGTTCAGCTGCTGGCCGACGGTCGGCGTGCCGGTGATCACCGGCGGCGCGGTCGCCTGCGGCGCTCCCGCCTTCCCCTATCTGCGCGGTCGCGTTCGATTTCGCAGCCTGCGTCTTGCCGTCGGGTTCTTCGCGGTGACGCGGAACCTGATCGTGTGGGCGACGTCTGCCTGCGCGACCTTGTAGGACGTTTCTGGTCGCGCCCCCGATCTGCCTGCAGTTCTCGGCGTCCACGTTGCACCGCAGCCACTGGTACGTGTAGGTGATCGGCTTCGTGCCGTTCCAGTTGCCCTTGTTGCCCTGGACGGTCGAGCCGACCTTGACCAGGTACGGGCTGGCGATGAACGGCTCCTTCGTGTTCGTCCGGCCCGCCTTGCTGTTACCCGTCGCCCCTGACGCGACGAGTAGTGCGACGATCGCGCCGATGAAGACGAGTGCCGCGGGCCTGGGCGTGCGCTTCATGAGCTCCCCTTTCGTTGGTGGACATGCGGACGGCGCGGCACCCCCCGGCCGGGGTGCCGCGCCGACCGGTCGAGCGCTACTCGGCGTACTGGCGTGCGTGTCGCCTCCGTAGCGCGCGAGCGCGTAGATCACGAGGACGTCGCAGGCGAAGATCGCGAGCGCCCAGAACGGTGAAGAGTTGACGAACATGAACGACCTTCAGTGGGTACGCAGTGCGCGGTCAGGATCCGGGCGATCGCCGGCTAGTGCCTCGCCCTAACAGGATGAACGGCCTTCCCGTTCGGCTCGGCCTGCATGCTGGCCGAGAACGCGAGTGCCGCTTGAACGCGCCGATTGACGTCGCGGGACCCGCTCAGCCCAAGCTTGCGGAAGATCGAGTTGACGTGCCGCTCGACTGCCCTCGTGGTGATGTGCAGGTCCCGGGCGATCGCGTTGTTCGACTCGGCGTCCGCGATCATGCTCAGCACCTCCCGCTCGCGCTCCGTGAGCGACCCGAACGGATAGTCGGCCCGCTGCCGGGCGGCGTTCAACAGCGATTCGACGGCGGCCGGGTCGACGAGCGAGTTGCCGCTCGCGACCTCACGGATCGCGCGGGTGAGCTGGCTGGCGTTGCGGATTCGCGAGCGGACGATGAACGCCCGGCGGGCGATTCCGGAGTCGAAGAGCGGCAGTGCATGGACGAGGTCGGAGTGCTCGCCGGTCACGACAACGCCTGTCTCCGGCTCGGCGGCCTGGAGCTCGTTGAGGAAGTGGATCGCGTTACCCGCACGGCTCGGCGGGAAGACCAGCGGCATCAGCACGACGTCCGGATGCTCGAGCTGGGCCGCGGATTCCAGCGACGTCATGGTCGAGCAGATCGAGACGACGTCCAGCCCCTCGGCAGCCTCCAGTGCCCGAACGAGCCCTTCCCGCGCCAGGTAGTCGGGCTCACCGACGATGATCCGGATCGGAGTACCCATCGGGCCACGAACTGTGACCCGGGCGGCGGCGCCGGTCGTCGTCCGATCGGTACGAGTTTCGCTCAACGGTTCCCCCTCGAGAGCTCGAGCACCTCGGGCTTCTCGACCAGGTCGAGCTTGCTCGCCCGCTCGATCGCAGCGCTGCGAGAGGAGACGCCCAGCTTGCGGTAGACGCAGATCGCCTGCGTTTTCACGGTGTTCCGCGAGATGTGGAGGATCTCCGCGATCTCGCGGAAGCTCAGGTGCGTGGTCAGGAGCGGCAGCAGGCGCAGCTCCGCGGGAGTGAGGTGTTCCCGGCCGTCGTCGGGCCGCCCGCCCTTCGACAGCTCACGGCGCAGCTCCTCGACCTGGCCTCGAAGCGTGCCCAGGTCGAGCCCCTCGGCGAGCAGCTCCTCGGCCTCGGCCAGGACGGCCGAGGCGGCGTCGTGCTCCGAGAGCCCGAGCCTCGTGCGCGCGAGCTCGACCCGGACCTGGACGGCGAGCCACGGGAGAGCGCCCGTCAGCAGTGGAAGCAGCCGGGTCGCCCGCTCGAGATCCGTTCGCGCGCGCACCCAGTCGCTGTGCTGCACCGCCGATCTGGCGCTCGCGGCAAAGGTGAGCGCGGTCGTCGGATAGTCGTCGAGGTGCGACTCCTGGACGGCGCCGCGCGCGCTGGTCGCGAACGCCTCCGCCGTCGTCCACCGGCCCTCGGCCGCCTCGAGCAGCGCCCGCTGGGCAAGCGCAACGCAGAAGGTGTCCTTCGCGCCCGAGATCGCTGCGGCCGCCTCCGCCGCAGAGAACGCCTCCCCTGCGGCGGTGGTCTCGCCCGAGAGCATGTGGGTGACGCCGAGCAGCAACAGCGCCGACGGCCGCCACGGGCTGTCGTGCCCGAGCGCCTCGAGCGCGGCAGCGGAGTCCACGCGCATCTCCTCCAGTCCGGACTTGCAGAGCGCGGCCAGGAGCAAGGCGCGCCACGCACTCAGCGCCGTCCCGTCGATCGATGCACGGGAACCCATCTGCGCCGGCGCGGCCAGCTCGAGCCAGCGCAGGGCCTCGTCCTCGTCTCCGCGGAGCAAGTGGACGAGCGCACGCCAGAGAGACAGCGCCGGGTGGTCGGCGAACAGCGAATCCCTTGGCCAGCTCAGCCACCGCTCGATCGTCGAGAGGCCGCCGTTGTGGTACACGGCAGTCGCCGACCGCTCGATCAGGGTGACGAACTGCTCCTCCCGGCCCGCCCCCCAGGCGTAGGCGACCGCCTGCTCGTCGTCTCCCTGCCGGAGCGCCCAGTCGGCTGCGCGGGCGGCGATCGCCTGGGCGAGCCGGGGCTCGCGGCGCAGGAGCTCGCCGCGCAGCGCATCACGGAGCGCGGCGTGGAGGCGATACGTCCGCGAGCGGCCGTTGGCCGTCGGGATGACGAACAGCAGCGAGCCCGCCAGTTGCTTCAGCCGCGTCGCCGAGCCGGAGACGCGCAGCGCTGTGTCGCACAACGCACCGGAAAGCTGGTCGAGCGCCGCGACCCGCTCGAGAAAGCGCACGTCCTCGCCGTCGAGGGCGGACAGGCATTCCTCGCGGAAGTACTCGACGACAAAGCGATCCGAGCCGTCGAATGTCGTAGCCGCATTGCCGTCGGTCTGGAGTACGAGCGCGGCGAGGTAGAGCCCGGTCGGCCAGCCCTCCATACGCTGGACGAGGCCGGGCAGTTCGTCGTCGGCGACGTCGACGCCCGCGCTCCGCAGGAGAGCGCCGGCCTCGTACTCCGACATCCGCAGGTCTTCCGGCCCGAGCTCGATCGTGCGCCTTCCGTTCAGGGCGTCGGCCAGAGGGTCCGGAGGACGTGTCCGGCCGGCGAGCAGCAGCCTCGACCTCGGCGGGAGACTCGCGGCCAGCGCGAGGAGCACGTCGAGGCTCCGCTCCGAGGAGAGCAGGTGCACGTCGTCGATCGAAAGGTCGAGCGCGCCGCCGCCCGCGATTGCGCCGGCGAGCGACTTCGCGGACGTCGCCTCGATCCCGAGCGCGGCGCCGAGCGCGGCGACGAGACGCCGGTGATCGTTGTCGCGCGCGCCGATCGTCAGCGAGGCGAACGGCCTGCGGTGGGTGGCAGCCGCAACCTGCGTGAGCAGCGTGGTCTTGCCGTATCCGGCGGGCGCGGCGACGAGGACGACGGTCGGTGCAGGGACCGGTCGAAGCGTCTCGATCAGCGCCGCCCGCGGAACCGCTGCCCGTATGTCGGCCACTCAGGCCGCCAGATCGACGGGGGCCTCGATCAGCGCCAGGCGGGTCGCTTCGACGACCGCCTCGCGTCGGCTCGAGGCACCGAGCTTCCGGTACGCGGAGATCGCCTGTGTCTTGACCGTGTGCCGCGAGAGGAAGAGGTGCGTACCGATCTCGCGGAAGGACAGGTGTGTCCCCAGCAGCGGCAGGAGACGGAGCTCCGCGCGGCTGAGCCTGATCGTCTGCCCGTCTTCGCCGGCCGGGATCGCCGCCACATCCGCGGCGAGGCGGTCGCGTCGCCGACGAAGGCCTCCGAGCTCGCATGTCGTGAGAATTCCGTCCGCCTCGACGAGGAGGGTGCCGGCCGATGGGGCGTCGCGCAGCATCACGAATGCCGCCGCCAGCTCGAGCCGCGCCTGGACCGACAACCAGGGCAGGGCGCTGGTCAGAACCGGCAGGAGGCGCTGCGCTCTGGCGATCGCCGCCTGCGCATCGTTCCAGCGGCCGTTGCGGAGATCAATCCGGGCACAGAGCGCAAGCGCCAGCGCAAACCCGGGATGTTCCTCGAGCCCGTGCTCCTCGGCGGTGCCGCAAGCGCGCAGCAGGTGGGCGTCGGCGGTGGCCCAGGACCCCTGGTTCGCTGCGAGGAGGGAGGACTCCGCGAGCGCCAGCAACCTCGAATCGTGTGCCTCCAGGCGCTCGGCGGCGACGACCGCACGGCCGAGGACCCGCGCTGCGTCATCGTCGCCGAGCAGGGCACGCGCTGTCCCTGCCAGGAGGAGTCCGTACGGCCGCCAGGGATCGTTCCCCGGCAGCTTCTCGAGCGCCCGGTCCGCGTCGGCGACCATCGCCTCGGCGCCGCCTGCGCAGAGTGCCGCGCGCACGAGCGCGACCGCGGTGCCGGTGCCGGCGTCGCGTCCGCGCCCCCGGGAGGCCACGGCGAGGCAGCGCTCCGACTCGGCCAGGCGCCCCGCATGCGCGTGCAGGCGGGCAGCAACCACCGCGGCCCGTCGATCGGCTGCGAGCTCATCGGCGCCGAGGTCGGCGAGCCACTCCTGGACGGTGGACGAGCGGCCGCGATCGTACTCGGCCAGCGCCGCCGCCCCGAAAATGCGCGCGAAATCTCCCTTGTTTCCAGCTTCATGGGCATGACGCAGCGCACCGCTCGAGTCGCCGTGAGGCTCCAGCCAGCCGGCGGCGTTGTGATGAAGCTCCGCGACCAGTTCCGGCTCCTGCGTGAGCAGCTCTTGCCGGAGGCTCTCCCGCAGCAGGTGGTGGTAGCGGAACCATTCGCTGCGACGGTCGAGCGGGACGAGGAAGACGCCTGTTGCCGTGAGTGAGTCGAGCACGGCCGCAGAGCCGGTCGAGTCGAGCGTCGCGTCGCAGAGGGCGCCGCACATTCGGTCGAGAATGGACGTCCGCCGCAGGAACGCCCGCTGTCCCGGCTCGAGCGTTGCCAGACACTCCCCGCGGACGAACTCGAGGAGCTCGTCGTGACCCGCGCGGAGGCTCCGGCGGCCTGCGCCGCCCCTCGAGAGCACGGCGACGGCCTCGTGGATCCCTGCCGGCCATCCCTCGGTCTCCTCCATCAGGGTCGTCAGGTCGGCGTCGCTCATCGAGACGCCGGCGGCCTTGATGGCCGCGCCCGCTTCGCGTCTGCTCAGTGCCAGGTCGGCGAGACCGACCTCGTGCAGCCGCCCGGTGGCGCGCAGGAGCGAGATCGAAGGGCCGGCGAGCTTCGGGAGCGCGCGGCCGGCGAGCACTAGGAGCGATCCCGCCGGGGTTACCGCGGTCAACCGTGAAAGGAAGGCTGCTGTCCTGTCGTCGAGGAGATGAGCGTCGTCGAAGACGAGGACGGTCGGTTTTCCGACAGCAGCCCAGGCGGCCGTGACGCGGTCGACTGTCGCCGTGCCGCTGAGGAGCGGGCCGGCGCCGAGCTCGCGCAGGGCGCTCGCAACTCCTTCGCGCGCGGCGCCTGCGGTGCGGCGCCCCCGGCCGGCGTCGACCCACGCGGTCGAGCGCGGGTCGCGCTCTACCCACTGGGAGAGCAGCGTCGTCTTTCCGTAGCCCGCGGGCGCAACGAGCGTGACGAGCGGGCAGTCACGGACCGCGCGCAGCCGGTTGGCGAGCGCGGTTCGCGGGACGTGCTGCTGGTGATCGGCCGCCCGCCGCCAGGGCGTGCCGTTGTCGCGGTGGCAGACACCCTCACGCCTTCCGGAGTCGTTGCTCGGGTCTCAATCCTTTGCCTCCGGGGTGTCGGCACACATCCGCGCTTTCCGGGATCGGCAGGGTGGGTTTGCCCTCCTGTTGTGTTCGGCTAACACCGTACGGTAAACACCACATACAGGTCGCACTGCCCAGGCGATC
>CAVZWR010000001.1:0-19238 GCA_963779025.1 uncultured Actinomycetes bacterium | reverse complement strand
TACCAGACCCGTGACCAGATCAGCGGATGGTCTCTTCTCTTGCCGTTCGTCTTCTCTGCGGCGGCGCGGAGGTTGCAGGTTGCGTGGGAGGGGCCGAGGTAGCCGCGGCGGTCGTCTCGGTGGTCGAGATGCCAGGCCTGGCCGTGTTCGATCAGTTGGCCGCAGCGGCAGCAGCTGACTGTGCCGGTGGCGACGGGTGGTTCGAGTTGGCGGCGGCGCGCGACGTGCGCGTTGGTGTAGCCGCGGGCGTGCCGGCTTGGCTGGCGCTTCTTCCCTGCCGCGCTCATGCCGGCACTGTGGGCCAGTGACCGCGATGCGCGGCATTAGTGTGCGGCCGCTCGCCGCAGCGAGAGGTAGAGCAAGAGCACCGTTGCGACCGGCAGGAACCACCACGCGGCGACCCCGAGCGCCGACGAGCGGCGGTCTCGACGGCGATGCCGAGCGACGACGCCGGCGGCGACGCGCCAGTCGTCGCCGACGACGAAGTCCTACCAGAAGCGGCCGAAGGGCGGAGCGCGCTCATGCTGCGGCGCCCGACCGGCGCCAGCCCGCGCGCGTCGGCGGCGCGAGCACCGACGAGCGAGCGAGACGAGCGAGGACGAAGACGAGGACGCCGGGAGCGCGGCGTCCGATCGCCGGGCCAGCTCCGCGCCGGCGCCCTCGGCCGCCCAGAACATCCCGAACGTCGTCAGCATCACCCCGACCGCGAACTTCATCGTGTTCTCCGGCACCCGGCGAGCGGCGCGTGCACCGCGACGCCGACGACCGTGACGAGCACGACCGCCGCCGCGGCGCCGAGCGGCGGCCAGCGGGATGCTGCCCTGCGTCGCGCCGAACGTGAGCACGATGAACGCGACCTCGAGCCCTTCGAGCAACACGCCCTTGAAGGAGAGCGTGAACGCGTACCAGTCCATGCCGGCACGCTGCTCGCGCGCGGCTCCGGCCGCGCCGCCTCGAGCTCGTCCGCGAAGATCGCGTCCTCGTCGTGCAGCGCCTTGTAGCCGCTCGCGCGCAGGATCGCCTTGCGCAGCCACTGCAGCCCGAAGACGAGCAGCAGCGCGCCGACGACGAGCCGCAGCGCGTCGATCGGGGACGAGCGTCAGCGCCGGCCCGAGCGCGGCGACGACGCCGCGAGCGCGACGGTCGCGGCGCCGACGCCGACCAGCGCCGAGCGCCAGCCGCGGGTGACGCCGACCGCGAGCACGATCGTCAGCGCCTCGACCATCTCGACTGCGCTCGCAGAGAAATGCGGAAAAGACGAGAAACGCAACGCTCATCCAAACTCGGAATTCTACCGTAACCAGCGTTACACTGTTATGTAGATGACCAACTCTGTTCACCGATTCCTCGTGCTGGCATATCGAATGCCGGCCAAGCCGACCGCCGGCCGGGTCGCCGTCTGGCGGAACCTGAAGAAGATCGGGGCGGTCTACCTGCAAGACTCGGTCTGCGTCATCCCCGACACCGCACCGCTCCGCCGGGAACTGGCCCTCGTGCTCGAGCGGATCGACGCGGGCGGCGGGCGCTACCACCTGCTCCCGCTCCGGAAGCCCCCGCCCGAGGAGGCGCAGAAGCTCGTGGCGCTCTTCGTCGAGCAGGCGGCGCAGCACTACCAGGAGATCGTCGAGAACTGCGAAGTCAACTTCGTCAAGGAGATCGAGTTCGAGCGCTTCCGGGAGAACTTCACCTACGAGGAGGCAGAAGAGATACGGATGGAGTTCGAGAAAATCACCACATGGTTCGAGCGGGTCGAGGAGCGACTTCTTCGGCGCACCGAACCGGGCAAAGGCGAAGTCGTGGCTCAACCGCTGCGAAAAGCAGCTCGAGGAGTTCGAGGCGACGGTGTTCGAGCTGAACGCGACCGACACGGAGACCCCGCCGGCGAAGCTCCCATTCGCGGGTCGATCGAAATCACGGCGAAGCTCGGACGACCAGGATTGACCATCCCAAGCACAGCCGTCGCGCTTGCTCTCGACTAGGAATGAACGGTCCAAGCCCGTCAGGTCTGCGAGGCGCGCGAGCAAGCTTCGGCACGTCGGGCGAAGCCGATGATGTACGGCGCGGCGGTGATCGCCACCGGAGATGATGCGTGGAAGCCGCGATTGAGGGAGACGAGCTCGAACCCGGATGTGGCGATCGTCGCCGCGGTGTCGCGCGTGGTACGACAGCCGCACAGCCCGCGTCCGGAAGAGCACGTCCAGTGACCGTTGGAGCAGACGCAGCGGCAGCTGCGCGAGCGGCGCCCCGCGGTCCCGCTCGCCAAGGAGCGCCGCCGGCGTTGACCGTCGAGGCGCCGGTCGAGGTCGTGTGTTCCGTATGCGGCGACCTGTTCACAATGGCGGCGACGAACGTCAGGAAGGCCAGGAAGCAGGGAAGGTCACTCGTATGCGGCCCCTGTCGGCATCCGCCAAAACCGCCGGATCCGAGGTTGCTTGCGGCGATGCGGGACTGGTGGCTCGAGAACTTCACGCTCGACGAGCTGCGATCGTGGCCTCCGCTGTAGACCGGGGAACCGACCGCATCGGTGGCTATCCTCGGTCTTGTCGAGTTCAGGTGAGCTTGGTGAAAAGTCCGGTGGACGCCCCTGCAAAGGGGCGTTCGCCGTTTCCGACCGCCCTCTGTGTAACCCTTGAGTTCATGAGGTTGACTGCCTCACCAAGCGAATCGAGCGCGGCGTGCCTTCTGGCCCGGTAGCCGTCCCTGCGAGGAAGTACCGGCGTATCTGCAAGCAGTTCGACGCCGCGTTGCGGGCGGGCAAGTTCGTCACGTTCGAGGAGTACAAGGACAAGAAGCACAGAGCGATGCAGCGAGCTGGCAGGCCGATCCCGCCGAACTACATCGCGCGAGCGATTGAAGAGCATGGCGATCGCGGGCTGGCCGCTCTTGACGTTGCAGCCTCGTGGACGGTCGCGCCCGCTGACAGAGCCTTTCTGCCGCAGCGGAAAGTCCCAGAGGGTGCGCGGCCGAGTGCGTCTCGCCGGACGGCGAGCAGCTCGAGCCGCGACGGGCCCCGACGAGACCCTGACGACGACGAATCTGTAGTTCGGCTTCCGGCCCGGGTGCCGGCCGCGCCGCTGGCGGCGCTACTCAGGAAGCGGCTCGATCAGCGCGATGAGCGCTGGACGGTCGAGGCTCTCGCCGAGGAAGCGGAGATCCCCGCACGGAGGATCCGCTCGATCGTCAACGGCGAGCAGGACCGGGTGGCGTTCGACACCGCGGACGCGATCGTCTCGCGGATCTTCGGCGCCGACGTGTGGGAAGTCGAACTCGCCGACCTGTACGGGGCAGCGGCGTGAGCGTCCTCGCCCGCGTGATCGCCGCGAGCGAGTCGCTCGAGGTCGGCGACGTTGATCTCGGGCAGGCGATCCTGGTCGACCTCCAACGCGACATCGTCGCCGGATTGCGCCGCACGTTCCCGTGCGGTTGCGGCCAGGTGTTCGAGCGGCCGTGGCTCCGCGAGGCGCACCAGCTCCGCGGCGGCTGCAGGCCGAGTCGTGCGGCGTGAGCGACCTCTCCAGCCTCTTGCACAGCGTCCGCAGGTATCTCGACCTCGACGTCGGCGAAGAGACGTTCATCGTCGGTCGCGCTCGCCACCGCGGTCTCCAAAGCCCTGGTCGACGAAGAGCCGCTCTGGTGCTTCCTCGTCGGCCCCCCGGCGCCGGCAAGACCGAGGCGATCCGTCTACTCGACCTTGTCGCCGACCAGCCGCGTCGACGAACTCACCCGCGCCGGGCTGCTCTCCTGGTCGCCGCGGCAGGAAGGCGAAGCGCGTCGGGCTGCTCACCCGCATCCCATCCGTCGCGCTCGTCACCATCTCGACTTCTCGACCGTCGTCACGATGGGCGACCGCGAAGCCCGAGCCCGCATGTTCGGGATGCTCCGCGTCGTCTACGACGGCCACGTCTACCGTGGCATCGGCGGCGAACCTCGCGGCGAAGGCGACGAGCTCGAATGGGCCGGGCACCTCACCCTTATCGCCGGCGCCACCCCCGCCCTCGACACCCACACCAGCGTCGAAGCCGCGCTCGGCGAGCGCTGGCTCACCATCCGGCTGCCCGAATCTGACATCGGCTCGAGCCCGCCGCACGCGCCAGATTCGTCATCGAGCGGGCGAGCGTCCCGCCGCTCCGCGAGCAGTCGCAGCAGCGCGCGCACGACCTGATCGTCGAAGCGCGCAAGCGGATCCCAGCAGCGACTCCCCGACGAGCACAGCGACCGGATCGTCAATGCCGCCACCCTCGTCGCAAGCGCTCGCACCGGCGTCCCGCTTCGAAGGCCAGGGCAAAGGACCGCGTCCCGATCGGACTCCCGACGCCCGAGGAGCCGACACGGCTCACCGGCCAGCTCGCCCGGCTAGCGCGCAGCGCCATCGCGCTCGGTCCTCGGAACACGACGCCGTAACCCTCGCGATCCGCGCCGGCCTCGACTCCGTCCCGCTCGCCCGCATGCGCGCCCTGCACGCGATCGCCGCCACCGAAGGCGGCGCAACCGTCGCGGACATCCACCGCGGTCTCGGACGTGGAAACAGGTGGGCCGCGATCTGGGAAATCGACGCGCTCGAGGCGATCGGCCTCCTCGACATCGTCGGCCCACCACGCGACGAGGATCCCTCCGCAACCCGCTACTACAAGCTGAAAAGCGAATGGCTGCAGGTGTACGAAAACGTAGCCTGCTCTCACGTCTCTCGCTCAATAGAAGAAGAGGAAGAGGGCACTTCACATGTGAGTGCCCTACGGATTCGCACACCCTCGGACGAAGCAGATGACGGCGAAGACGCCTGGCTCGACGACCTCGCCCGAACCGAAGAAGCACTCGAGGCCGAACGATGAACCCGCGTTTTTTAAGAATCCGGCCCTTCCTGACCCCGCACTTTAGAAATCTCCCCCCGACGGGCGGATCGCGTGAGATGCCGAGGGATCTCTGCGGAATCGGCGGTGGCCGGTGAAGAGCTGTGAGCGGTGTGGTCGGCGGTTCTATCCTCGGTCGAATCGGCAGCGGTTTTGCCGGGTCGAGTGTCGGTTTGCGCAGCGGCCTGGTGCGCCGGCGGTGGTGTTCGGTGTTCGTTTCTGCGCTGCGTGCGGTGGCCGGTTCGTGGCGACGGTCGAGCATCAGAAGTTCTGCTCGAAGGCGTGTCGGTATCGCGCTCGGAGGCGGGACGAGGCGGCTTTGTATGGACGCGATCATCAGGCGGGTCGGGCTCGGTGGCGTGCGGCGGTGGCGTCCGGCCTAGTGCGGTGTGCTCGGGGTGCGGCGTGCCGGTTCGCGGAGGGCGAGCTGGGCGGTTTCATCCTTCCCGGCCAAAAATGGGATCTCGGCCACGCGGACGGTGAGTCGGCGGGTGGGCCTGAGCATGCGGCGTGCAACAGGGCGGCCCCGTCCAGGCGTCGGAGGAGGCGCAGGTGAGCCACGGGCGTGCGGTGATCGTGTGTGGTGAGCGGTGGCCGGCGAAGGCGATCAGCTTCCTGGAGCCGGAGGAGCAGTGGGAGACCGGCCATCTGGTCGTGCTCGAGGACGTGCCGGAGCCGGATGACCTGTCAGGCGACGAGCCTTCGCATCCGGTGTGCGTCGATTGTCTGCTGGAGGAGCGTCCGGAGGTCGGCCGCGGGTTGGAGCTCGCGTGGGAGCACGGTGAGGTCGTGTGGGACGCCGACGAACGCAAGTGGCTGCCGCGTGACTGACCGGCTGCTCGACGCGAACGAAGTCGCGGAGCTCCTCGCGGTGCCTGTCGGCTGGGTTCGGGAGCACACCCGGTCAAGGGCGATCCCGCATGTGCCCTGGGCCGGTATGTCCGTTACGACGCCGGCGAGGTGCTCGCCTGGGTCGAGTCGCTGAAGAGGGGCGGCGGGCCGACGTTCCGTCGACACCAACCAATTGGGCGGGTGCCCGGATGATCGCCCGGGCAAAGGAGAGAGGTCGCCCTGACGGCACAGCGGCACACCCGCCCGCGGCCACTATTTCGGACCCGCATCTCTGTCGCTCTTGTAAGAGCTTCGTGAAGACCGGTTTCCGAGCAGGCAACACTGGGGAAAGCCTGTGGGTGGCGGGGGTCTTGAGAGAGGCTGATCGTCAGGATGAGCCGTCGATTAGCTGGCAAGGGGGCCCCGCCACAAGGTTCGAAGCGGCCTGGCGGTCCCGAGTTGTCAGTTACCTGCATGCCCGCCCTTCCATTCGTCCGCGGATGGTCCTATGATCGCGCCGTGCTCGATTGCGCCGAGCGTCCTTCCTGGCTTGTACGTTTGCGCCAGCCCCCCGGCCGGAGGCGCAATCTCCGCGTCGGGGGGCCGTAGCGCGGAAAGGAGGCAGTCGATGCCTAGAGGCGCAGCCGTCATCCCCTACGACGGCAAACGCGGCCGCGTGTGGCGGATCAAGTACGGCGACTCGACCGGCAAGCAAGTGATGGAGACGATCGGCGCCGAACGCGACGGCGTCACCCGGAAGCAGGCCGAGGCCGAGCTCCGCGACCGGCTCGTCAAGGTCGAGCGGAAGGGGCTGGCGCAAGCCGGCCCCACTCACCTTCAACGACCTACGCTGAAGATTGGTTCGCTGCTGGCGAGCCGCGCCGCGGGTGGAAGCCGAACACGGTTGTCGTGTACCGCACCGTCCACCGGAGGCTCGTCGACGCGTTCGGGCCGATGCGGCTCGCCGAGATCCGGCCGAGGCACGTCGCCGCCTTCGCGCATCGCGCAAAACGGCAGGCGCAGCATCGTCGATCACCGCGATCTCTCGGTGCTGCACGCAATCTTCAAGACGGCGCTCCGCGAGGAACTGGTCGACGCCAACCCGGCGGAGGCGGCCGAGCGGCCGAAGGCGATCCGACGCCGCTGGCGGATCCTCGAGCCCGCCGAGGTCGCCCGCGTCGCAAAAGCGTTCACCGACGACCAGGCGCGGACGGTGTTCCTGACGCTGATCCTGACCGGCGTCCGCCGCTTCGAACTCCAGGAGCTCCGCTGGCGCGACGTCGACCTCCTCGACGGAGTGCTCAGGGTCAGGCGGTCGAAGTCGGAGGCGGGTGAGCGGTCGATCGCGCTCTCGCCCACCCTCCGCGACGTGCTCTCCGACCGCTACCGGCGCACCGCGTACAACGGCGACGACGACCGCGTCTTCTGCCACCCCGACCGGGGCAGCGTCTACCGCGCCGAAGGGTTCCGCGAGGCGCTGAGAGCCGCGCTCGAGCGCCGCAGCGTCAAAGACCGACCTCCGGCCTTTCCACGACCTCAGGCATGCGGCCTGACGAACGGCGCGGCGGCGGGCGAGTCGCCGGTCGCGTTGATGACGCAGGGCCGGCCACACGAACATGGCGACCACGAAGCGGTACCTGCACCTCGCCGGCACCGTGTTCCGCGACGAGGCCGAGCGGCTCGATGACAGGCTGCTCGGCGGAACTTCTACCCAACCTTCTACCCATCTGGGCGCACCTGAGCCGATCTCAGCCGACCCGGCACCGCTCAACCAGGCCGAATCCAGCCGTGCCGACGGCTAAGTGCTGATCATCTTCTTCTCGACGCCGACCCCGGCTGCGACCGCCCGCTCGTACTCGAGCGGCACCGTCGCCGAGTCCTGGAGCGCGATCCCGGTCGAGTCGAAGACCGTCACCTGCTCGTCGGACTGCCGGCCTTCGAGCTCGCCGCAGACCACCTTGCCGATCTCGCCCGCGAGGTCGTCCTCCGCGATCAGCCCCTCGGCGAGCGCGCACGTTGATCTCGCCGTCCTCCCGGCACTGGCGGATGTCGTCGACGAAGACGCGCGCCCGCTGAAGCGTGCGCGGGTCGAGCTCCTGCTCGCCCTTCAGGTCGGCGCCGAGCGCCGCGATGTGGGCGCCCGGCTTCACCCAGGCGTCGTCGACGAGCCACGTCCGCGCATGCGTACCCGTGACGATCACGTCGGCGTCCTCGACCGCCGTCCGCACGTCGGTCGTCCCCGTGATCCGCAGGTGCGGGTACTTCGGCGCCTGCTCGGCGAGGAAGCGGTCGACCGACGCCTGCGTCCGGCTCCAGATCCGCACGTCGTCCCACGCGAACACCGTGTCGCACGTGGCGAGCGACCCCTGGCCGACGAGCCCGCTGCCGAGGATCGCGAGCACCTTCGAGTCCTTGCGCGCGAGCCAACGCGCCGAACACGCCGCCGAGGCGCCGGTGCGCATGAGCGTGTGGTACGAGCCGTCGCAGATCGCGAGCGGGAAGCCGGTCTCCGGGTGCGTGTAGATCAGGATCGAGAACACCGCCGGCAGCTCGTACTGCGCGTTGTCCTCCCGAATCGACACCCACTTGCAGGCGGCCGCCTCCGGCTCCTCGATGTAGGACGGCATCACCTCCCACTCGCCCTTGTAGCGGTCGAGGACGATGTGGCCCTTCGGCTCCATGTAGACGCGGCCGAGCCCGTGCATGCGATAGGCGTGCTCGACGCAGTCGACGTACTCGGCGGGGTTGAGCAGGCCGACCATGTCCGACCAGCTGAGGATCAGGGTCTTGCGGTTCCGCCAGCTTTCGCTCACGGGCCGACTCTACGAATCGAGCGCGCGCTCGACAAGCTTCACCAGGCGCGCCTCCGCGGCCGAGACGGAGGGCGGCGGGCGCTGCTGCCCGATCGCCGAGCCGGACGCGCGTCGCCGACTGGGCGCGGCCACTCCGCATTCGTCCACGCTCTAGAGTCTCCCCGATGGACCGGGCACGGAGCACGGAACGGATCGAGCGCGACATCGAGACCCTCTCCGGCCCCGACTACACGCTCAGCGCCGAGGCGATCCGGCGCTACGCCTACACCCAGGAGTACCGCAACACGCTCGACTGGTTCACCCGCGAGCTCGAGGCGATCGGCTTCACGGTCGAGGAGGACCCGGTCGGGACGCTCTACGCCCGCAACCGGCCGAAGGGCGAGCCGGTGTTCGGGATCGGCTCGCACTGCGACTCGAACCGGAACGGCGGCCGCTACGACGGGACGATGGGCGTCGTCACCGCCCTGGAGGTCTGCCGGCTGAGCGCTGAGCTCGGCCTCGACCTGCCGCTGCAGCTGATCTCGTTCCTGGAGGAGGAGGGTTCCGGCTTCGGCCAGATGCTGCTCGGCAGCAGGATCGTCGCGCAGCGGGTCGACGAGGAGGATCTCCGCGAGCGGTTCCGCGCGATCGACGACGGTCGCAGCTTCTGGGACCACGCGGCCGAGGCGGGGTACGCGCCCGAGCGTTGGCGCGAGTGCGCGCACGTGCTCGACGACCTCACCGGCTGGATCGAGATGCACATCGAGCAGGCGCGCGTGCTCCAGGACACCGGCAACCGGATCGGCCTCGTCACCGCGATCGCCGGCTACGTCCACGCCGACGTGGTCGTCCACGGCCGCGGGGACCACGCCGGGGCGACGCCGATGGACCTCCGGCTCGACCCGACCCTCCCGCTCGCCGAGACGATCGTCGAGCTCGAGCGGCTCGCGCGGGACGCAGGCCAGGGCACGGTGGGCACGGTCGGCGAGATCGAGGTCGACCCGGGCATCATCAACGCCGTCGCCGCCCAGGTGCGCTTCTCGCTCGACATCCGCGGGCCCGTCGACGACGCGTATCGCGGCGTGGCCGGCGAGATCGCCGCCTACGCCGAGGAGGCCGCCCGCCGCCGCGGAATGAGTGCCGAGTACCACGAGCGGCAGACCCTGCCCGCAACGCCGATGGACGAGCGGATCGTCGCGGCACTCGAGGACGCCGCGAAGGCGACCGGCGAGCCGTACATGCGCATGCACTCGGGCGCGGCGCACGACACGATGTGCGTCGCCGACCGGGTGCCGACCGCGATGGTCTTCGTCCCGTGCAAGGACGGAATCAGCCACCACCCCGACGAGGACGCCAAGCCCGGCCGACGCGGCGCTCGCCGCCGAGATCATCCTGAACGCGATTCAGGCGCTCGCACGCGCGTAGGCGATCAGCCCACCGGCGAGGAGGATCGCCCGCTCGCGCGCGCTCAGCTCCAGCCCGAGCCGGACGTCGCCGTGCGGCGTGACGGCGGCCACCTCGCGCTCGCCCGCGCGCACCGCTTCGGCCAGACCGTCGATCCGCCACTCGTCTCCCTGCTCGACCCGCGGGTCGCCGTCGAGGACGAGCGGCGGGATCGCCTGCGCGATCAGGTTCGTGCGGTGGATCCGGGCGAAGCTCCGCGCGACGACGGCACGGACGCCGAGGTGGAGCGCCGCGAACGCGGCCTGCTCGCGAGAGGAGCCCTGACCGTAGTTGTGGCCGCCGACGACGATCCCGCCGCCCCACTCCTCGGCTCGGGCCGGGAACTCCGGGTCGAAGCGCCGGAACATGTGCCGGGCGCAGGCGGGGATGTTCGACCAGATCGCCAGCCCGAGCACGCCGTCCGGGGCCATGTCGCCGGTCGAGACGTCGTCCGGGACGACGATCAGCACGCGTCCCGCGATCGACTCGGGCACCGGCGCCGGTGCGGGCGGCGGCACGATGTTCTTTCCCTTCACGAGCTCGATCTCCCGTCCGTCGGCAGGTGGGTGGACGAACTGCCGGTCGTCGAGCTCGGGGTCTCCGGGCGGCGCCTCCAACACCGGCGGCTCGCCGAGCCCACGCGGGTCGGCGATCTCGCCGCGCAGCGCCGTCGCCGCCCCGGTCGCCGGCGAGCACAGGTACACACGGTCGCCCGGGGTGCCGCTCCGGCCGGGGAAGTTGCGGTTGAAGGTGCGAACGGAGACGGCGCCGGAGGCCGGCGCCTGGCCCATGCCGATGCACGGGCCGCACGCGGGCTCGAGCATGCGCGCTCCGGCGCCGACCAGGTCGGAGTACACGCCGGCGCGGACGATGGTGTCGAGGATCTGCCGGGACCCGGGCGTGACGGTGAGGTCGAGGTCGGGATGCACCGTGCGCCCGCGCAGGACGGCGGCGACGGTGGCGAGATCCTCGAACGACGAGTTGACCGAGCTGCCGACGCACACCTGCTTCGTCGCCGTCCCGACGGCCTCGCGCACCGGCACCACGTTGCCGGGCGACGACGGCAATGCGATCAGCGGCTCCAGCTCGCCGAGCTCGATCGTCTCCTGCTCGTCGTAGACCGCGCCTGGATCGGCCGACAACTCGACGAACTCGTCCTCCCGCCCCTGGGCGGCCAGCCACGCCGCGGTCCGCTCGTCGCTGGGGAAGATCCCGGTCGTGGCCCCCGTTTCCATGACCATGTTGCAGATGGTTCCGCGGTCGGTCGCGCTCAGCGTGGCCACGCCCTCCCCGTGGAACTCGAAGATCCGGCCCCGGCCGCCGCGTACGCCGCGCCGCCGGAGCAGCTCGAGCACGACGTCCTTCGATTGCACCCAGTCCGGCAGGGTCCCGCGCAGCTCGACCCCGACCACGACGGGCTGCTCGACCGTGTACGGGCGCCCCGCCATCGCGACCGCCACCTCGGTCGCGCCCGCGCCGATCGCGAGCATGCCGAGAGCGCCGGCCATGGTCGTGTGGCTGTCCGCGCCGACGAGCACCCAGCCCGGCCGCGCGAACCGCTCGAGGTGGAGATAGTGCGCGATCCCGTTGCCGGGGCGTGAGTAGATCGCGCCGTACCGCGCCGCCCAGCTGCGCAGGTACGCGTGGTCCTCGGGATTCTTGTTGTCGAACTGCAGCACGTTGTGGTCGACGTAGGAGACGGTCGTGACCGCGACCCGGTCGAGGCCGAGCTGCTCGAACTGGAGGCAGGCCATCGTTCCCGTCGCGTCCTCCAGGAGGATCTGGTCGACGCGGAGGTCGAGCTCCTCGTCCGAGCTGCCGACCAGGTGCTCGGAGATGATCTTCTCCGTGAGCGTCCTCCGCCGGCCACGAGCAGAGACTAGTCCTTGGGGGCCGTCCTCTTCGCTGCGCTCGCCGGCATGCTGTTCGGGGTCTTCGCCGTCGTCATCCGCAGGGGCCTGCAGCGCGGCGGCGACCCCGAGGTCGGGGCGGTGGTCGTCACCGGCATCGGCGTCCTGACGTCGGCACTGCTGGCGATCCCGTCGGTTTCGGCCGGCGACGTGCACCCCGGCGACCTCTGGCCCTTCCTGCTGATCGGCGCCCTGGTCCCGGGCGCCACGCAGATCCTCTTCATCGTCGCCATCCGCGACATCGGCCCGTCGCGGGTCTCGATCCTGATCGGGACCGCGCCGCTGATGTCCGTCGCGATCGCGCTCGCGCTCCTCGGCGAGCCGTTCCAGCCGCTGCTCGTGCTCGGAACGGTGCTCGTGGTCGCCGGCGGAGCGGCGCTCGCCCGCGAGCGGACACGACCGGAGCACTACCGCGCGTTCGGCGCCGTCCTCGCCCTCATCTGCGCCGCACTCTTCGCAGTTCGCGACAACGTCGCCCGCTGGGCCGCCCGCGACACCCACCCGCCGCCGCTCGCCGCCACGACCGCCGCGCTGCTCGGCTCCTTCCTCGTCGTCCTCGCCTGGGTGCTGATCCGGCGCCGGTCGTCGCTTCGCACCCACCTGCGGGCGGCGCTGCCGGCCTTCGCGTTCGCGGGAGTCGTCCTCGGGCTCGCCTACTCGAGTCTGCTTGGAGGCCTTCGACCGGGGCCGCGTGTCGATCGTGGCTCCGCTGAACGCGACGCAGTCGCTGTGGGCCGTGTTCTTCGCCGCCCTCCTGATCGGGAGGCGCAGCGAGGCGGATCGGCCCACGGCTCGTCGCCGCCGGCGTGCTCGTGGTCGCCGGCAGCGCGATCATCGGGATCGTGCGCTGAGCTCGGCCGCCCGGGCGGCGACCGCCTCGCCGACCTCGCGCGTCGACGCGTCGCCGCCGACGTCGCGCGTGCGCGGGCCGTCCCGGCAGACGTCCTCGAGCGCCGCCATCAGCGCGCGCGACGCCTCCGGCTCGCCGATGTGGTCGAGCAGCAGCGTCGCGCTCCAGATCGCGCCGGCCGGGTTCGCGATCCCCTGCCCGGCGATGTCGGGCGCCGAGCCGTGCACGGGCTCGAACAGTCCGGGCTGCTCCGATCCCGGCGCGACGTTCGCGCTCGCCGCCATGCCCATGCCGCCCTGGATCGCAGCCGCCAGGTCGGTGAGGATGTCGCCGAAGAGGTTCGACGCGACGACCACGTCGAGGCTGCCGGGGTCGCGCACCATCCGCGCCGCGAGCGCGTCGACGAGCACCCGCTCGTAGCGGACGCCGGGGAACTCCGCGGCCACGTCCTCCGCGACCTCGTCCCAGAGCACGTAGCCGTAGCGCGACGCGTTCGACTTGGTCGCGCTCGTGACCACGCCGCGGCGCCCTTCCGCCAGCTGGAAGGCGTGGCGGAGCACGCGCTCGACGCCCGTCCGGGTGAAGACGCTCGTCTCGATGCCGACCTCCGACGGCAGCCCCTGGTGCGCCCGCCCTCCGATGCCCGAGTACTCGCCCTCGGTGTTCTCGCGCAGGAAGAGCATGTCCACGTCGCCGGGCCCGCGTCCGGCGAGCGGGCACGGGATCCCCTCCAGCAGCCGGGCCGGGCGCAGGTTCGCCCACAGGTCGAGCCGCTGGCGCAGCTCGAGGATCAGCCCCCAGAGCGAGACGTGGTCGGGGACGGACGGGTCGCCGACCGCGCCCATCAGCACCGCGCGTGCACCCGTCCAGCGCCTCGCGCCAGTCGTCCGGCATCATCCGGCCGTGCTCGTGCCAGTGCGCCGAGCCCCACGGGAGCTCCGTCCAGTCGAGCTCGAGGCCGAGCGCGTCGACCGCCCGCCGCGCCTCCGCCACCACCTCCGGCCCGACCCCGTCGCCGGGGAGGAGCGCGACCCGGTGCGTCACACGCCGGCGCCGACCGTCCCGGCACGCCCGCGACGTACTCGAGGACGTCGTCGAGCGGGACGACGTCGGCGTACTTGGCGTTGATGTCGAACAGGTTCGCCTCGTGCGGCGCCTGCGCCCGGTCGGCCACGCACTCCCGCGGGACGAGCGTCGGGTAGCCGTACTGGAGCAGGTCGATCGCGGTCGCGCGGATGCAGCCGCTCGTCGTCGCGCCGCACAGGATCACCGAGTCCACGCCCTGGGAGACCAGGATCGCCGGCAGGTTCGTCCCGAAGAAGGCCGGACGCGCCCTTCTTGAGCACGATCGTCTCGTCCTCGCGAGGCTCCAGGCGCGGGTCGATCTCCACCCAGCGTCCGCCGATCTGCAGGTCGCCGAGCGCCGGCACCTTCTGGAGCCAGAGGCCGCCGTCCTTCAGGCTCGGCTCGTAGCCGATGGTGGTGAAGATCACCGGCAGGCCCTTCGCCCGACCGGCGTCGAGCAGCCGCCTCGTCGCCTCGACCTCGGCGCTCATGTCCGCCCCGAGCGTGCATTCCGGGTCGGTGAACCCGCAGCTGAAGTCGACGACGAGGACCGCGGGGCGCGACCCGAGCGTCACCGCCTGGCCGAGCCCGCGCCGCCGCGTAGACCTCGCGTGCCTCCTCGTCGCTCACGCGGGGACCTTCTCCGCCGAGCCGAGCTGCTCGCCGACCCGCGCCCGCTTGACGAACTGCCCGGCGCCGGGCTCGGCGACGAGCTCGTCGTTCTCGACGATCGTCTGGCCGCGGACGAGCACGACCTGCGGGGCGCCGGTGACCTTCGTGCCTTCGAACAGGTTGTAGTTGACGTTCGAGTGGTGGCTCTCGGCCGAGATCGTCAGCGACTTCTCGGGATCCCAGACCACCAGGTCGGCGTCGCTGCCGACGGCGATCGTGCCCTTGCGCGGGTAGAGCCCGAAGCGCTTGGCCACGTTCGTGGAGGTCAGCTCGACGAAGCGGTTCATCGAGATGCGCCCGGTGCGGACGCCGAACTCGTGCAGCATGTGCAGCCGGTTCTCGATCCCCGGCCCGCCGTTGGGGACGACCTGGAAGTCGCGGCCGTTGATGCCCTTCTGCTCGGGCCAGTTGAACGGGCAGTGGTCGGTCGAGACGACGGAGAGGACGTCGTTCTGGAGCGCCTTCCAGAGGTGCTCCTGCTCCGCCTTCGGCCGCGGCGGGGGCGTGTAGATGTACTTCGCGCCCTCCCAGTTCGGCTTCTCCAGCGCCGAGTCGTCCACGAACAGGTACTGGGTGCAGGTCTCGCCCCAGACGTCCCAGCCCTTCTCGCGGGCGAGCTGGATCGGCTCCACCGCCGGCTGGCAGGAGACGTGGACGACGTACAGGGCGGCGTTCGCGACCCGCGCCAGCTGGATCGCCCGGTTCGTCGCCTCGGCCTCCGTCTCCATCGGCCGGGTGCGGGCGTGCCAGATCGGGTCGCTCTTCCCCTCGGCGACCGCCTCCTTGACGATCACGTCGATCGCGTCGCCGTTCTCGGCGTGCACCATCACCAGCCCGCCGGTCTCGTTCGCGACCTGCATGGTCTTGAAGAGCGTCTCGTCGTCGACCATGACGGCGCCCTTGTAGGCCATGAAGAGCTTGTAGGAGGTGATCCCCTCGTCCGGCAGCTTGGCGAGCGCCTCGAGCCCGCCGCCGCCCTCCAGGTCGGTGACGCCGATGTGGAAGCCGACGTCGATCACCGGCTTGCAGCGCTCGATCTTCTCGAAGTAGTTCTCGAGCGCCTGCGGGAACGGCGTGCCCGGCGCCTGCATGCAGAAGTCGACGAGCGAGGTCGTGCCGCCGAACGCGGCGGCGACGGTGCCCGACGTGAAGTCGTCGCACGTGGTCGTGCCGCCGAAGAACATCTCGATGTGCGTGTGCGGGTCGATCGCGCCCGGGATCACGTACTTGCCGGCGGCGTCGATCACCTTGTCGGCCTCGACGTCGAGCGACTGGCCGATCGTCGTCACGGTGCCGTTCTCGGCGTAGATGTCGCCGACGTAGTCGTCGGACGCGGTCACGATGCGGCCGCCCTTGATCAGCACGGACATGCGGTCTTCCCCCTTCTACTCGGCGGTGTCGGTTGTATACAAGACCTCTCCGGAGCGTCGTCAACCGGCCTGCGCTCGTGCCAGTCGGTCGCCCGCTGGAACGCGTGCGCAGCGGCGAGGGTGAGGCCGTCCTCGCCCAGGCGGCCCATCAGCGAGAGGCCGACGGGGAGGCCGTCGACGAAGCCGCAGGGCACGACCGTGACCGGGAGCCCGAGGAGCGCGGCCGGCGAGTTGTACGGCATGATCAGCAGCCGGTAGTCCGGCGGGATCGCGTCCAGGCGCGGCGCGACGATCGGCATCGCCGGCGCGACGAGCAGGTCGAAGCCGCCGAGCTCGCGCTCCCACAGCGACCGCGCCCAGCTCCGGGCGCGGAGGCCGGTCACGTAGGCCGTCGACGGCAGGAGCAGCCCGGCGAGCAGGCGGGCGCGGACGTCGGCGCCGTAGTCGGCCAGGCGCGTCCGGAGCCAGCCGAGGTGGGCGGCGGCCGCCTCCGGGAGCATGACCAGCTGCGTGATCGTCGCGATCTCGTCGAGCAGCGGCAGCTCGACCGGCTCGTGCCTCGCCCGGCAGCGATCGGGCGGCCTCCTCGCAGACGGCGGCGACGTCGGGGTCGGCCTCGCTCGAACAGCCTGGTGACGACGCCGATCCGCCGGCCTGGGCCTGCCGGCTCAGCGGCCGTCCGGCCATGATCTCCAGCGCACGCCGGCACTCCTCGGCGCGTGCGCGCCAGCGGGCCGACCGCGTCGAGCGTCCATGCGACCGGGACGACGCCCTCGTCGGGACGAGCCCCGACGGTCGGCCGGTGGCCGGTGACCCCGCAGAGCGCGGCCGGGATCCGGATCGACCCGGCCGTGTCCGTGCCGAGCGCGACGTCGACGAGCCCGGCGGCGACGGCCGCGCCGCTGCCGCCGCTCGATCCTCCCGTCGTCCGCTCGAGATCCCACGGGTTGCGGGCCGGGCCGAAGTGCGGGCTGTTCGTGAGCGCGCCGAACGCGAACTCGTGCGTGTTCAGCTTCCCGACGACCGCGGCGCCGGCCGCCCGGAGGCGGGCGACGCACTCGGCGTCGCGCTCGGGCACGCGGTCGAGGATCTTCGACGCCGCCGTGGTCGGCATGCCCGCGACGTCGATCACGTCCTTGACGCCGACCCGCCAGTCGCCCTCGGCGTCCGACCGGTGCAGGAAGGCGTTGTACGGGTCGAGCGTCACGGCTCCGTCTCCGGCGGAAGCCGCTCCTCGATCGCGGCCAGCGCGGGCAGGATCCGGGTCGAGGAAGTCGAGGACGCCCTCGAGGTCCTCGTCGGTCGGGTGGACGCCCTGCTGAGCGGCGGCCGTTTCCCGTAGCCGTCCAGCTCGATCGGACCGAGGGACTAGATTCGCTGTCCATGCCGATTTACGAGTATCGGTGCCAGAGCCTGCGAGGAGCGGTTCGAGGAGTTCTCTCGACTCTCGACGAAGCCGGCGCCGCCGTGCCCGAAGTGCGGGGCGAAGAAGGTCGAGCGCCTGTTCTCGCGGATCAACACCGAGTGGCTGCCGAGCGACGTCGCCTGGGACCGCGTCGGCCGCAGCTGGGACTAGCCCGCCCGCTCAGGCGCCCGCCGGTGAGAAATACCGTGATCCACGATCTCGGAGGGGGGCGGGAAGGACACCTTGGAATGGCTCAGCCCGAGTTGAACGAGCGTCTCCGCCATCTTGATCGCCACCGGGCCCGGGTTGATCACGGGTACCGGCAGATGCTCCGCCATGTAGTCGCCTGCCTGGTGCATCGTCGTCAACCCAGGCAGGATCACATAGGCGCCGACGATGCCCTACGCACAGGTCGAGGACGGCGTCCGCCTCTACTACGAGCTGACCGGGCCCGAGGACGCGCCCGTGATCCTGCAGCTCGGCGGGGCCTTTCGGCCGCCACAACTTCGGCCTCGTCAACGACGGCTTCCGCGAGCGGTTCCGCCTGCTCTCGTTCGACGCGCGCGGCTACGGGGCGTCCTCGTCCCGCGCGAGGCGTACACGATCGACGGCTGGGCGCCGGATGCCGCGCGCTGCTGAACGGGTCGGCTTCGAGGGGGTGCTCGTCCACGGCACCTCGATGGGCGGGATGATCGCGATCGCCTTCACGGCGCTCTATCCCGAGCAGACGATCGCCGCCTGCGCCGACGTCGCCTTCGCGAAGCCCGACCTCTACCGGCGGACGCTCTTCCGCGTCTGGCGCCGGATGGCGGAGGACGATGCCCTGGGACGAGTTCTCCGACCATGTGACGACGCAGGCCGTCGGCGCCCGGTTCATGGAGAGCCCCGAGGGCGAGAACATCTTCCAGCTCGTCCGCGACATCGTCGGGCTGAACGACCCGTACACCGTGCGGCAGGCGTGCCGGCGATGGAGAACATGGACCTCTCGCGCTCGTCCCGAAGATCGAGCGGCCGCTGCTGATGACGAACGGGACGCACGACGTCCTCTGCCCACCTGACCTCGCCCCGAGCGGCCTCGGCGCCCGGAGAATGACGGAGCTGAACGAGCACGTCGAGCTCGTCGAGTTCCCCGACATCGGGCACGCCGACCTGGTCGAGTGCCCGCAGGACGCGATCCGGATCGTGGGCGCGTTCTTCGAGCGCGCGCTCGACTAACACCGCTACTTGAGCGGATTCGTCCCCGCCATCCAGATGATCACGCGGCTGAACTTCCCGTCCGCGTCGACGTCGAAGAAGTTGCAGTTGTGCATGTCGTTCTTCGTCCCGTCGATGAGCTCGCCGATGTAGCTCTGCTCGGTCGCGACCTTCCCCGCCTCGGGCTCGACGACGATGTTCTTGATCTCGTGGAAGATCGAGACGGAGTCGTCGCAAAGTCGGTGAACATGCGGCGGATCTCGTCTGCCCCTGCCAGGACGCGTTCGCCGTCTGCACGGTCATGTCGCGTCGTCGGCGAAGTGGGAGACGATCGCGTCCACGTCCTTCGCGTCGACCGCCTTGAAGTAGCTGTCCGGCAGGGCCGCGAGCTGGTCGCGGGTCAGCGGCTGCGTCTGGGTGGCCACGGTGCCTCCTCGACTCGAATGTCAGACTTCCAGGCGCGAGTCTAATCGACGTCCTGCGGAGCGTGATGTGCGTGCCAGTGCCGCGCGATCCCGGCTCGGGTCGTCACCCAGACGTCCTCCCGGGAGCGGACGTGCTCGAGGAACCGGTCGAGCGCCCTCGCCCGGCCCGGCCGGCCGACGATCCGGCAGTGCAGGCCGACGTTCATCATCCGGCCACCTTCCTCGTGGAGCTGCTCGAACGTGTCGACCAGGTAGGCGTAGAAGTCGTCGCCGGTCGCGAAGCCGTTCGGGATCAGGAACTTCATGTCGTTCACGTCGAGCGTGTACGGGATCACGAGGTGGTGCCGGTCTGCCACCTCCACCCAGTATGGGAGCTCGTCCGCGTAGTCGTCCGAGTCGTAGAGGAACCCGCCCTCCTCGACCACGAGCCGGCG